>NZ_CH672395.1:2184261-2486208 GCF_000152985.1 Leeuwenhoekiella blandensis MED217
TTATAACTAAACAAACGGATTTGATTTTCACTTTTTACAACTTCTGCAGGAAGTTTTCCTCCACCCGGTTTATATAAGGTTGTATGATGAAAAAACCATAAGCCCAAAACAATTAGCGATAATAAAACTTGACGCTTCAGTAAGAAAATCCAATAGATCACAAAAAGTACATTCACTGCGATGAGCACAGGAATTACCAAGGTTAATACCGATATAGGAGGGAAAATTTTAGGTGGATAATACGGAAGAATGTATCCAACCAAAAGGAAGAAGGCAAAAATGCTATTGATAAAAAAAACAAATTTGTTCCAGATCCCAAGGTTTTTCATCAATTCTCTTTTCCGGCTTTAAACAAGAAGTCTTTTTCGTCTTTTGAAAGACTGTCATAACCGCTTTTACTTATTTTGTCTAGAATAGCATCGATCTTGACCTGCTTTTCATTCTTAGACATCGACGGTCTGGAACGATAGGAAGTTCTTTCTGAAGTGGTCTTATTTTTATAAACGGTCTTCATTTTAGCTTTCTTAGCTGCTTTTGGCTTGGCCTTGAATAAGCCCACAAAATTATCAGCAAGCCGTTCCCACCAAAGTCCAATGTCGTTGCCTTTACCCAATTGCTGTGCATAAACATAACCAAAAATAGCGCCGCCCACGTGTGCAAGGAGTCCGCCTGCATTTCCCGAACTTGGAATTTGAATCAAATCAGTAAGCACAACAAATACACCTATGTGCCAGAGTTTTACATTAAAGAAAATCACACGCACTTCAGTATTGGGCGTATACGCGGCAATAAAGATCATAATGGCTCTAACGGCTGCACTAGCTCCCACCAGATAAGCGCTCGAGGTAATGAGAACAGGAAAAAGATTATACGCTAAAACGAATAAAACTCCGCCAGATAAGGCACCTAAAAGATAAATCGTAAGAAAACGCTTTTCGGTAAATAAATTGAGTACAATCTGACCAAACCAATATAAAATGAGCATATTCCAGAAAATATGCCAAAAACCGGCGTGTAAAAATGCGTAGGTAAGCAGCGACCAAGGCTGAATGATCAATCGGCCTAGATCTGTAGGTAGACTAAACCAATGACTCAAAATAGCCCCAGAATTCAGCATCCATTCTAACAGCATAAAACCAATCCAGACCAAAACATTGATCACAATGAGCTTTACGACAATGTTTGCCGTTTTAAATTGATAACTTAAGCTAGGTCCTGCCATAAATTAATACCAGCGTTTATCGTTAAAACTGTTCTTTTTCCAATACCACATCATTATAAAACCAAAAAGTGCTCCACCAATATGCGCAAAATTTGCAATATTTCCTCCAAATATTGAGAAACCGGTTACTCCTGAAAACAAATCAAGCAAAATCAATCCAGGTATAAAAAATTTAGCTTTAATCGGTATTGGCAAGAAAATTAAGAATAATTCAGCATTAGGGAATAACATTCCAAAAGCGACTAAAACGCCATAAATAGCACCAGATGCTCCTACAGCTGAAGTAGAAAACGCTTCGATCATCCCTTGAATTTTTTCAGGCTCTCCAACATTTGGATAAGAATACTGGCCCGACTGCTGAATACTTGTAAAGGCTTTATTTACAGTATCTGCAATTTCTGCAGGGGTTAAACCTGCATTGATCAAGACTTCATAACCGGCTTGATAATGATAATACCCTACCAAAGTGTGTATTAAAGCAGCTCCCAAACCCGCAGAGAAATAAAAGAAAATAAACTTATTACGCCCCAGCGCTTGCTCTACAGGACCACCAAAAGCCCAAAGCGCATACATATTGAATAAAATATGAAAAATGCTACTTTGATCGTGCATAAACATATGCGTCACCGGTTGCCAAAAGTGAAAATTGGGATTTTCAGGAAACCAAAGACCAAAGAGCTGGACTGCATTAGGTAACAAAAATTGTGATCCAAGAAAAAAGATCACGTTTATGATAAGAAGTACTTTTACTGTTTCGGTTATTCTACCCATTAATCTGGTTTGAAATGATTAAACGCAACTATACGTTAAGTATTATGCGTTAAATTTACGATCCAGCTCCTCGACTGTAAGCGTAATAAACGTTTTTTTAAGAAATGGCGACAGCGTGGGTTCAGTGCAGGCAAATAATTTGTTTACCAAATGCTCCCGTGAACGCTCATCTAACTTTTCACCGGTTTTTACCGCCATACTTTTTGCCATACTCTTAGCCAAAACATCTGTTTGACTAAAGCCGGCATTAGGAACCTCCTGCTCTACATCACTTAAAAGTTGCTCCAGCACTATAGAAACTTCACTCTCCTGAATACTTGCAGGAATACCTGAAACCTCTAGAACTCCAGCCTCAGGCATACTCAAGGCAAAACCTGTATTTTCTAAAGAATCTTTCAGTTCTTTTAAGATCTCAATTTCTGAAGCAGAAAAATCAAGCCGAAGCGGAAAAAGCAATTGCTGACTTACCGATTCTTTGACGGTGATATTCCGCAGAAATTCTTCATATAAAATACGTTGATGCGCCCGGTTTTGGTCGATGAGCATCATGCCGCTTTTTATCGCACTTACGATATATTTACTATGAATCTGGTACGTGTTAGCTGAATCGTTCTCAGTTTCTTTAGACTCACTGAAGCCTTTGCTTTCGTGTTCTATAAACAAAGATTCAGTTTCTGGCTCTTGCTCGATCTCTACGTGACTAAAACCGCTGGTATCGGTTTTTCTATCGAGTCCTGCATAAAGATTTTCCCAACCGGCAGCACTCTTTTTTTCATAGCTCGGTGCACTTTTGAATCCGCTAGTCGTTACCTTTTGCTCTTCTTCAAACGGATTGAAATGACGATCTACTTCAACCTTGGGTGGCTTTGCTTCCTTATTTTTATAGGCATAAGGCGTATCCATATTAGATTCCCGATTAAAGTCAAGAACCGGCGCAATATTAAACTGCCCCAAACTGTGCTTAACTGCCGCTCTTAAAAGCGTGTAAATCGCGTGTTCATCCTCAAACTTCACTTCAGTTTTTGTGGGATGAATATTGATATCAATCGTCTTGGGATCTACTTTTAGATAAATAAAGTAGCTCGCGCGGGCACGATCTGGCAACAAGCCGTCAAAAGCCGCACTCACCGAATGATTAAGGTAAGGATGCTTGATAAATCGATCATTCACAAAGAAAAACTGTTCGCCTTTAGTCTTCTTTGAAAATTCTGGTTTTATAATAAATCCGTCGATATTTACAATTTCAGTTTCCTCGGAAACGGGAACTAATTTTTCATTGGTTTTAGGACCAAAAACACCCACAATACGTTGACGCTTATTGGTTTTAGGAAGGTTAAAAAGTTCGCTATCATTATGATACAGCGTGAAAGCAATAGTCTCGTGTGCCAAAGCAACCCGTTGAAACTCATCGATCACGTGACGCAACTCCACAGAATCTGACTTTAAGAAATTACGTCGAGCAGGAATGTTGAAAAACAGATTCTTTACAGCTATTGAAGTTCCTTTAACCGCGGCACAAACTTCCTGATTTTTTATCGTACTGCCTTCGATCTCGATTTGCGTTCCCACCTCTTCATCTTCGGGCTTTGTCTTTAAGTCTACGTGAGCGACAGCGGCAATAGAAGCCAACGCTTCACCTCTAAATCCTTTTGTACTTAAAGCAAAAAGATCATCGGCAGCGTTGATTTTTGAAGTGGCGTGACGTTCAAAACTCAAGCGCGCATCTGTGGGGCTCATCCCCTTACCATCATCAATGACTTGAATTAAGGTTCTACCGGCATCTTTAACCAGCAATTTTATAGAACTAGCGCCAGCATCAATAGCATTTTCTAATAACTCTTTTACCACCGAAGCCGGGCGTTGTACTACTTCTCCCGCTGCAATCTGGTTGGCAACGTGATCGGGTAAAAGTTTTATGATATCAGACATCTAATAGGTTTACATAAACACCCATAGACGATCAGAGAAATACTGATGTAAATGGGTGTCAAAATTTTTTAATTCGATACTGAAAATGGGAAGTAAAAACTATCCAAAAAATATACTCAAATCAAAATCGATGATATAAAGAAAAAGAAAAAGAAGCGCCATAATAATGATGAGTGTCATCTTATTTGCCCGCTCATCTTTATTGTATTTAAAATCATCCCAAGCAGTGGTAAACTTCTTTTTAAGGCCCTTATTCTCGAGTGTAGCCTTACGGTACTGATCAAATTTTGATTCTAATTTAAACGGAGTACTGCTTCCCTCATAGTATCGAGGGCTGTAGCTATATTTCTTGTTTTTACGTGTTTTTAAAACTCCCATAATTCCTAAATTTCAAAGTTACAATAAAAGGAAAGTCTATAAAAACAACTTTTCCTCAATCCAAAGAATACAAAAAGCATTCCAACTAAGAATATAGCGAATTCTTTTTAAAATCGAGCGTCTTTACGCAGTTGTGCCATCTTAATCGCTGCCACAGCAGCTTCAACACCTTTGTTACCGTGCTGGCCACCGCTACGATCTATAGCCTGCTGCATCGTATTATCTGTAAGTACACAAAAGATCACAGGAATATCACTTTGAATATTCAAATCTTTGATGCCTTGCGTTACCCCTTCACAAACGAAATCAAAGTGTTTGGTTTGTCCTTGAATTACACTACCTACAGCAATTACAGCATCAAGCATGTCATAACTCTGCTGCATTTTTTTACATCCGTAGATCAACTCAAAACTTCCGGGAACATTCCATCTCACGATGTTCTCCTTTTGAACACCACAGTCTATAAAGGTGTCAAAAGCACCTTGAAAAAGGCCTTCGGTAATTTTATCATTCCATTCTGAAACAACAATCCCAAACCGAAAATCTTTCGCATTTGGGATTGTTGCTTTATCGTAAACAGACAAGTCTGTTGTAGCCATAATGTTATTTTTAGTTATTCGGCACCAGCCACTCCTAATAAAAGAGGTACTTCACTAGCCTCTGCAGACGTGCTGTAATCTTCTTCAATTTGTTTTAATAATGAAGCTGCTTTGTCTTTTTTATCTAGAGCTAATGCAACCTTCGCCGCTTTCAAAAGAAAACGTGGAGCTGCAAAATTATTTTTTGCAGTTTTAGCAGCATCCTCATAATAAGATAGTGCTTCTTCAGGCTGATCTAATTGCATAAACGCATCTCCAATAGAACCTTTTGCCAATGGCGCTAACATCGCGTCATCACTTTCAAAATCGTCTAATTGATCTATCGCTTCCTGATACTTATTTGTATTTAAATAAGCCATACCTGCATAATAATGTGCAAGATTTCCGGCTTTTGTGCTTCCGTAGTTATCAATGATATCTAGAAAACCATATTTACCTTCACCTCCGGTAAGTGCAAGATTAAAAAGAGAATCTTTTGCTACGCTACCTTCAACAGCTTCGTTAAAATAATTCTGTGCTTGATACATCTCGTTAGAAGCTTCAAGTTCTTTGGGCTCTTGAACAAATTTCTCAAACGCCAAATAACCTAAAACAGCAACTACGATAACAGCAATACCAATAAAAATTGGTTTTTGGTTATTTTCTACCCAAGCTTCGGTCTTTGAAGCACCTTCATCTAAGGATTCAAAAACTTCTGCAGTTGTGCTTTCTTCCTGCACCTGCTCTTCAACCTCTTCTTTGTTCTTAGGTTTATAACCTCTTTTTTGATATGTTGCCATACTTTAACTTTTGTTGGGCGCAAAAATAAAATTTTTATTCAATATTAACAGCGTATTGTTTTTTATTTTTCAATAATTTGCATACGCTTCTTTAATTCACCAAGCCTTTATTTATCAAGGTTTTAGCACATTTAAAACATTTATATTCGGTATGATCCTTAAAGCACTTTCGCTTATTAACTATAAAAATTTTGAAAGCATCTCCTTTGATCTGGATGCTAAAATCAACTGTTTTGTAGGCAATAATGGAGTCGGAAAAACCAATGTGCTTGATGCGGTGTATCATCTTTCTTTTGGTAAAAGTTACTTCAATCCTATTACTACACAAAACATTAATCACGATGCAGACTTTTTTGTGATTGATGGTATTTATGATAAAAATGATCGGGAAGAAAAGGTAATTGTGAGTGCAAAAAGAGGTCAAAAAAAAGTGATTAAACGCAACGGCAAGATCTATGAGCGTTTTTCTGATCATATAGGATTTCTTCCGCTAGTCATCATTTCGCCGGCAGATCGAGATCTCATAATCGAAGGAAGCGAAACCCGTCGCAAATTTATGGACGGTGTCATTTCGCAAAGCGATAAAGCCTATCTAGACACGCTCATAAAGTACAATAAGATCTTATCGCAGCGCAACGCTTTACTTAAATATTTTAACGCCAATCATACGTTTAATCCAGATACGCTTGCTATTTACAATGAGCAAATGCACGAGTTAGGTACTTCATTGTATAAAAAACGCAAACAGTTTTTAGAAGATTTCACTCCCATTTTTAAAAAGCGTTATGCCGCGATAAGCGGAGACAAAGAAGAAGTGAAATTGAAGTATAAAAGCCAGCTCAACGATGCGCCTTTAAATCAGTTATTCGAAGAAAACCTAAAAAAAGATCGCGCGCTTCAATACACTAGTGTTGGTACGCATCGCGATGATCTCAACTTTAAAATTGAAAGTCATCCTATAAAGAAATTTGGTAGTCAAGGTCAGCAAAAATCCTATCTCATTGCACTGAAACTGGCGCAGTTCGACTTCATAAAAGCACAAAGTAACACCACGCCAATATTGCTTTTGGATGATATTTTTGATAAGCTAGACGAAAGCCGTGTTACACAGATTATCGATCTGGTAAATGATGATAATTTTGGCCAACTTTTTATAAGTGATACCCACGCAGATCGCACCGAAGCTATTGTAAAAGAAATTCATCAAACCTATAAACTTTTTAAACTGTGACTAAATCAGGAATCCTTTTACTGCTACTACTCTCTTTAATTTCCTGCGGAAAAAATGATCCCGAAGCGCAATTGAAAAACCTGAACGGTTATTGGGAAATTGAAAACGTAGAAACTCCTTTTGGAAAGGACAGAGCTTATAAATTTAATGAACGTATAGATTATATTGAGATTCAAGATTCTACCGGTTTTAGAACCAAAGTGCTTCCGCGAATCGACGGAACTTTTGTAAATAGCGACACCCAAGAACAAGTAACCGCAAGAATAATTGATGATTCTTTGCGTTTACAATACCGTACACCTTTTGATTCCTGGACAGAGACTGTTTTAGAAGCAAATGATGAAAAGCTCAGCGTAAAAAACGATCGCGGAATGATCTATTCTTATAAAAAATTTGAAAAAATAAATATTACCGATTAATGGCAAAACGTGACGCAGATCCTAAATCTATTAAAGATGTACTTGGTGCATTTGTTGAAACCAATAAACTTCAAAAAGGCTTTGATAAAGTCAATGTTGCCGATGCCTGGCGCGATGTGATGGGACCGGCAATTTCAAAATATACCACCCAATTAAAACTTGATGGGGATCGCCTCATTGTACAACTCAGCTCCTCAGTCCTGCGAGAGGAATTGAGTTATGGTAAAGAAAAAATTATGCGCAACCTCAATGAAGAACTGGGCAAAGAAGTGATCACAAAAGTGGTCTTACGCTAACGAAAACACATAAAAAAAGCGGCTCAATGAGCCGCTTTTTTCGTTCTAAATCCTTGTTGGATTAGAACATCTCTCTTCCTGAAAAGTGAAATGCGCTTTCAATAGCTGCATTTTCATCGCTGTCACTACCGTGAACTGCGTTCTCACCTACAGATTTAGCAAACATTTTTCTGATAGTTCCTTCAGCAGCTTCAGCAGGATTGGTTGCTCCTATTAAAGTTCTAAAGTCTTCTACTGCATTTTCTTTTTCTAAAACAGCAGCAACGATAGGACCTCTGCTCATAAACTCAACAAGCTCTCCGTAAAAAGGACGCTCACTGTGTACTGCATAGAATTCTTGTGCATCTGCCACAGTCATTTGAGTTAATTTTAAAGCTACGATACGAAATCCTGAAGCTGTAATCTTTTCTAATATTGCGCCAATGTGTCCATCTTCAACAGCATCGGGCTTAATCATGGTAAACGTTCTGTTTGTTGCCATTTTTTGTGTTTTAATAATTTCGCTTACGCGGAATTTTCTGTTTTTAAAATCGGTGCAAAAGTAATTCTTTTAATTACAATACCTAAAGGCTTTGGAATTATTAATAAGCTTGCTGCAGCTCCTGAAGCACTTCGCCCCCTAAACCTATGATTTTTAATTGAATACTGCTATTTTTTAAATCGATTTCTACAACACCATAACTGCGTTCACTTACCACCTGACCTACCCGGTATTGGTTTGGCTCACCGTCATAAGCGGTATAGGAATGTGTCAAACCGCTAGAGGTAAAATCGATCAAGGGATAATCAAGCCCCTTTAGGTTCTTTTTAGAAAACTCAGAAATGTGCCGATCACCACTCAAGACCAATATCGCTTTTGAATTTGCATTTTTTACCAGTTTCTCAAAACGCTTGACTTCGTTAGGTAAATTGCCCCAAGTTTCAAAACCGTGTTCAGCACTTAGCAACTGAATACTGCTCATAATCACTGTAAAATCGGCCGCCTCTTCAAGTTGCTCCTCAAACCATTTCCATTGCTTTTTACCTAGAATAGTTCCCTTCTTGCTTCGGTTGGGGCGGTAACGCTTTTCAGGATCTGAAGAAGGCTGCAACGAAGTTCTAAAATAGCGCGTATCTAATACAATGACTTTTATAGTTTTTCCATCTTGAGTAAAGGTTTTTGCGCTATACACTCCTTCTCTACTGCGTGCCGCGGCATCTTGAGGCAACCCTATAAAATCAAGAAACAATTGCTGACTTTTACGCTTCATCGCGTATTCGGTACCACCGTCATTGATACCATAATCGTGATCGTCCCAAGTTCCCATCACAGGAACATTCTGAATAAACTTTTGATACGCAGGATTTGCTTTTTGTTGCGCATACATCGCTTCCATCTTACTCATATCATTAGTATCAGCATAAATGACATCGCCTCCCCAAAGAAACAAATCAGGATTTCGTGAACCCATATCTTCCCAAAACGGATTGAGTAAATCTACTTTATTACAGGATCCAAAAATGATTTTAAAATGAGAAGTGTCTTGAGCAAATACTGTGATTTGAAATCCAAAACACAACACAAAAAAATAAAAGGCTTTCTTACAAGAGGTCATAGTATAGAGCTTGTTTGACACAAAAATAAGGTATCCCACATTAAGCCTAGATGAAGAAATTGTATATTCGCCCTCTATGAAAGCATCAGAATTAGCAGTTCTCAAAGAGCTATTGGCTACGCCTAAAAAAATTGTTATTGTTCCTCATAAAAACCCCGATGGAGACGCGATGGGTTCTACACTTGCACTCTATCAATATTTGATTAAAACGGGACATACCGCACACGTGGTTTCTCCCAATGATTATCCAAAATTTTTAAAGTGGCTGCCGTTTGAAGAAACTGTTGTAAAATATGATCTTCAGAATAAAAAGGCGGTGCGACTCATCAAAGAGGCAGATCTTATTTTTACGCTAGACTTCAATGCGCTTTCTCGCGTAGCTGAAATGGCTCCTGCGCTGCAACAAGCCAAAGCACAATTTATAATGATCGATCATCACCAGCAACCTGATGATTATGCTGTGGTTACGTACAGTGACACCAGTATTTGTGCAACTTGCCAGATGGTGTATCACACCTTTGAAATGCTTGATGCTACTGATCAGGTAGATGCGGCTATCGCCACGTGTCTATATACCGGTATTATGACAGACACCGGCTCGTTTCGATTTCGATCTACGACCGCGACTACACATCGCGTGATTGCCGACCTTATAGAAAAAGGTGCCGATAATGCCTTGATACACGAGAAAATTTATGATGCCAACAATTTCTCAAGGATGCAATTGTTAGGCACTGCCTTAACAAACCTGCATCGTCTAGAAGAATATAGAGCAGCCTATATCACCCTTTCCCAGGAAGAATTAGATGCTCACGATTATCAAAAAGGCGATACCGAAGGCTTTGTAAATTATGGTCTGTCTCTTGATAATACCGTTTTGGCGCTCATTTTTATCGAAAATAAGCAGGAAGGCATCATTAAGATCTCGTTGCGTTCTAAAGGTGACTTTTCTGTGAATTTAATGGCACGTGAACATTTTGAAGGTGGTGGCCATACCAATGCTGCCGGTGGTAAAAGCGATCGTTCATTAGAAGATACTGTTGCTTATTTTATTAGTATATTACCCCAATACAAAGAAGCTCTTAATGAATAAGATTGTAAGCGCAATACTCTTGGTTCTATTTGCAGTTGGCTGCAAAACCCCAGAAGCCAGACGACCTGTAAGCCATTCTTCTGGCTCTTATATCGATGCTTCTATAGCACGCAATAAAAAACTTAATAAAGCCGAAGAAAACGCGATCAAAGAACTGATGGCTCAAAATCCCGAGGTAGAATACTTTACCTCAGAAAAGGGGTTTTGGTACTATTACAACAAGCGCGATACCAGCGCTGTTCTTACCGCAGAAACCGGCGACCTGGTAAGCTTTGAATATGAGATCAATGCTCTTGACGGAACGCCTATTGTCACTAAAACCGAATTAGGCCCGCAAACCTACCAGATCGAGCAAAGCAATCAGGATCTTATCTCCGGACTTAAAGATGGCCTTAAACTGATGAAAGAAGGCGAGACAGTAACTTTTTTACTTCCTTCTCACAAAGCCTTTGGCTATTATGGTTATGAGGACAAAATAGGCTCTAATCTGCCCATACAAACCCGCGTTACACTCAACGACATAAAACCCAGTAATTCTGAAAATTAATTATGAAAAAAGCCCTTCTTTTTACATTCTTGATTCTTTTTACATTTATAGCCTGTTCTGATGAACAATACCCCGATCTTCAAGACGGTTTATACGCCGAAATAAATACAAACAAAGGCCCTATGGTCGTGCAGCTTTTTTATGAACAAGCCCCGGCAACTGTTGCTAATTTTGTTGCTCTTGCTGAAGGAAATAATCCGTTAGCCGATTCTATTTATAAGAAGAAGCCCTATTTTGACGGTTTAAAATTTCACCGCATCATCAAAGATTTTATGATTCAAGGTGGAGACCCCAATGGTACAGGAAGTGGCGGTCCCGGTTATAAGTTTCACGACGAATTTAGCCCAGAATTGAAACACGACACCATTGGTGTGCTTTCTATGGCAAACTCAGGGTATGGAACCAATGGAAGCCAATTTTTTATCACCGATGCTCCTACTCCACACCTTGACGGATACGATGCTGAAGACAACCTTAAAAATTGTGAGAATCCACAAATTGGTTGTCATACGGTTTTTGGTCAATTGATTTTAGGTTTCGATGTGCTTAAAGCGATTACTGAAGTAGAAATGAAAGATCCACGTCGTGGAAAACCGATGCGTCCCGTCACTATGGAATCGGTGCGCATTATTAGAAAAGGAAAAGATGCCAGACATTTTGAAGCGCCCGAGGTATTTACAGAAGAGTTAGATCGTCACGCTGAAGAACTCGCCGAAGCAGCACGTGCAAAACAAAAATTAAAAGAAGAACAACAAGCTCAGTTCGAAGAACAACGCCAAAAGGCCGATACGCTAGAAAGTGGTTTAGCCATTTACATTTCAGAAAAAGGAAGTGATGTAAAACCCAAACGTTCGCAAATGGTTAAGGTGAATTATGCAGGATATTTTGAAGATGGCGAACTCTTTGACAGCAGTATGAAATCTTATGCCGAAAAGTGGGATATGCAAACACGACCTAAAGAGGAAATGTACAAACCCACCGAAATCCCATACGGTCCCGAAGCTCAAATGATCGCCGGTTTTAAAGAAGGCGTGCAGCAACTCAATTACGGCGATAAAGCAACGCTGTTTATTCCGTATTATTTGGGGTATGGTGAACGTGGATACCGCATCATCCCACCAAGAACCAATTTGGTATTTGAGATCGAACTGGTTGATGATCGAGAAATAGAGAACGAATAACAATAGCCGCCGAATAAGGCGGCTTTTTTAATAGGTTCAGGTCAAATGTTAAGGCTAAAGCCTGATTTTGTTAAGCCTTTCTAAAAATGGAGATTCTTTTTCCCAATTCTATTGCATTGGCTGTGTCTTTGCCTAAACTTGGTAGTTCATATAAAAGCAAAAGCAATGATTACATTTAAAAAGAATATTATAACGCTTGCATTAACTGGAGCCTTAGTAGGTACACTTAGTACAGCAGCAAAAGCTCAAGAAATGCAAGCTCCCATGACTACACAAGCGCAGGCCAATATTACTACTGCAGAATTAAGCAAATTTGCAGATGCATTTCAAGAAGTTCAGGTAGAAAATCAGGCAGCACAACAAAAGATGATGGGAATCATCAAGGACGAAGGACTCGATGTACAGCGCTTTACCGAAATTCAAAAAGCGCAAATGAATCCTGAAGCTGAAGTTGAAGCTACAGATGAAGAACTGAAGATGCACGCAGCAGTAGTTGCTGAATTACAAAAAATGCAACCGGCTCTAGAAACCAAAATGGCGGGAATTATCGAAGACCACGGGTTAACGCTTGATCGTTATAAAGCGGTAGCGATGGCGCTTCAGCAGGATAAAGAACTTCAGAAAAAGTTTCAGGGAATAATGATGAAGAAACAAACTGAAGGATAAATTCAAAATTGAATAAAAAGAAAATGAAAAGGGAGCTGAAATTTCAGCTCCCTTTTTTTATTGGCGCCGCCAAAGGGTCGAATACTCCAAGGCTTGCCTTGAAATTCAACATTCGTTTCCAAACAATACCTTATGGACTTGCCCAGAAGTGGTTTACTAGAATATGTTAGGCGTTATTGCTTGACAGGAATATCTTTTAAAATCTCCTGTACAAAATGCCAAAACTTCTGTACTGAAGATATACTGGCGCGTTCATCAGGTGAATGTGCACCACGTATGGTTGGTCCAAATGAGATCATATCCATATCTGGGTAATTCTGTCCCAAAATACCACATTCTAATCCGGCGTGACACGCAGCGACATGCGGTTCTTCGTTGGTGATCTTTTTATATTTTTCTACCAGCACTTTCAAGATCGGGCTATCCATATTTGGTTTCCATCCCGGGTATTCTCCAGATAATTCTACTTCGCAACCTATAAGTTCAAAAACACTGCGAATGGTATTCGCCAGATCGGTACGAGATGATTCAACCGAAGAACGCGTTAAACATAACACTTCAATTTCTCCATCTTTAACCACTACTCGCGCGACATTATTTGAAGTTTCTACAAGACCTTCAATATCCGGACTCATGCGATAAACTCCATTCCACGCGGCTTGTAAAGCTTTTAATAAACCTTCCTGAACTCCTAGATTCATAACCTTTTCAGGCAGCGGCGCTTCTTCAAGCGTCACCTTTAAGTTAGGTTCTAGAGTTTTATATTCCTCTTTTAGCGTTTCGGTAAATTCAGCAATATCTGCTTTAAAAGCTTCGGTGTGAATTTCATCGATACAAAAAACAGCCACACTTTCTCTAGGGATTGCATTGCGTAAACCGCCACCATTTATTTCGGCGATCTGTAAACCGTAATTTTCAAATCCGTCCAGTAAAAAGCGATTCATAAACTTATTGGCGTTACCAAGACCTTTGATGATATCCATACCCGAATGTCCACCTTGGAGCCCGTTTACCGTAAGTTTAAATCCGGTTTTACCAGTAGCAACCGCTTCTTCTTGATAGGTTCGGGACGCTGTGATATCTACTCCACCTGCGCAACCCACACCGATCTCATCATCTTCTTCGGTATCCAAATTGAGTAGAATATCGCCTTTTAGCACGCCGCCTTTAAGTCCCATTGCTCCGGTCATTCCGGTTTCTTCATCAATAGTAAACAAAGCTTCTAGCGCTGGATGCGGAATAGTTGTACTCTCCAACAAAGCCATTATGGTGGCAACACCCAAGCCATTATCAGCTCCCAGCGTTGTACCTTCAGCCTTTACCCAGTCGCCTTCCACTTTCATCTTGATCCCTTCAGTATCAAAATCAAATTGCGTCGCATTATTTTTTTGATGCACCATATCCAGATGCGATTGCAGCACAACCATTTGTCGATTTTCTAAACCTGAAGTAGCCGGTTTTCTGATGATCACATTTCCTACTTCGTCTACAAAAGTTTCCAGATTTAAATTTTCGCCGAAGGCTTTCATAAAAGCAATAACACGTTCTTCTTTTTTAGAAGCTCGAGGCACTTCATTCAAGTCGGCAAACTTCTGCCAAACCGCTTGAGGCTCAAGTTGGCGTATATCGTTATTTGTCATAAAATCGTTTTTTGCAAAGGTACAGGATAACTTTTGGTCGCCTTTCAAAATGGTATTCTTTTACATAGTGCTCGAAAAGTTAATCTTGGCTTAAATACTTTAAAAGCCTATAAACTCTGGCTAACTTTTACACACTAAATAATATCCTTATGAAAAAACTAGATCAACGCAGTATAGACGAACGCTTGGATAAATTAGAAGGCTGGGAATATAAAGACGATGCCATTCACACAACGTTTGAGTTTGAAAATTTTAAAGAAGCCTTTGCGACAATGACACGTATCGCTTTTGAAGCCGAACTACAACAACATCACCCCGAATGGACCAATGTGTACAATACCTTGAGTATTTCACTTTCTACACACGATGCCGGCGGACTAACAGAAAAGGATTTTAAACTTGCGCATACTATCGAAGACCTAATGGAAAGCTAAATTTAAACGTGAAAGATACAGGTGTTTTTAATCTGAAAATTAGACTTTAGGAAATGCCGAATTTTGTTAAATTTACCGCCTTTAAAAATCCGAATTATGGGAAGAGCATTTGAGTTTAGAAAAGCTCGTAAAATGAAGCGCTGGAGCGCAATGGCGAAAGCCTTTACACGAATAGGAAAAGATATTGTAATAGCCGTAAAAGAAGGCGGTCCTGATCCTGATTCTAACTCTCGTTTGCGCGCTGTCATACAAAATGCCAAGAGTGTCAATATGCCTAAAGACAACATCGAACGCGCCATTAAACGTGCCAGCGATAAAAGTCTTGGCGATTATAAAGAAGTACTTTTTGAAGGTTATGCACCTCACGGGATTGCCATACTCATCGAGACGGCGACAGATAACAACAACCGTACGGTAGCAAACATTCGATCATATTTTAATAAATGTAACGGAAACCTGGGAACTTCAGGATCTGTAGAATTTATGTTTGATCACACGTGTAACTTCAGAATCAATGCAGAAGGTGTTGATGCGGAAGAACTCGAACTCGAATTGATCGACTACGGGGCAGAAGAGGTTTTTGAAGACGAAGACGGAATCATCATTTACGGCCCTTTTGGAAGCTTCGGTGCTTTGCAGGCATATCTGGAAGAAGCTGGTCACGAAATTCTTTCTAGTGGCTTTGAACGCATTCCTCAAGTAACCAAAACACTTACTCCTGAAGAGGCAGAAGATGTAGAAAAGCTTTTGGAGAAAATCGAAGAAGACGATGATGTACAAAACGTATATCACTCGATGGATGAATCTTCTTCTGGAAGCGAAGAATAATCACGATACACTAAAATAAAAAAAGGAGCTTCAAATGAAGCTCCTTTTTTTATACTGAAATTCTAGTGGAATTACTTTGCAATATTCACCGCTCTGGTTTCTCTGATCACAGTGATCTTAACCTGACCCGGATAAGTCATATCCGTTTGAATTTTTTGTGAAATTTCAAAAGACAAGGCCGAAGCTTTCTCGTCATTCACTTTTTCGCTTTCTACAATTACGCGCAGTTCTCTACCCGCTTGTATCGCATAAGCCTTTTTGACACCTGCAAAACCAAAAGCAATATCTTCAAGATCTTTTAATCGCTGAATGTATGAATCTAACACCTGACGTCTCGCTCCCGGTCTCGCTCCGCTGATCGCATCACACACCTGAACGATTGGCGCTAGTAAAGTTTTCATTTCGATCTCGTCGTGGTGGGCTCCAATTGCATTGCATACATCTGGTTTCTCACCGTATTTTTCAGCCCACTCCATACCTAGTAATGCGTGAGGCATTTCGCTTTCCGTCTCCGGCACTTTACCTATATCGTGTAAAAGTCCGGCGCGCTTAGCAAGTTTAGGATTGATTCCCAATTCTGCAGCCATGGTCGCACAAAGCTTCGCTACTTCCCTACTGTGTTGTAATAAGTTCTGACCATAAGAAGAACGATATTTCATTCTACCTACTGCTTTGATCAATTCAGGATGTAAACCGTGAATTCCCAGATCAATTACGGTGCGTTTACCAACTTCTACAATTTCTTGCTCGATCTGTTTAGTAGTTTTCTTGACTACTTCTTCAATACGTGCTGGGTGAATACGACCATCTGTTACAAGTTTATGAAGTGATAAACGCGCAACTTCTCTACGCACACTGTCAAAACAAGAAAGAATAATCGCCTCCGGAGTATCATCTACAATGATCTCAACACCGGTAGCGGCCTCGATGGCACGTATGTTACGACCTTCACGACCAATAATTCTACCTTTAACATCATCACTTTCTAGATTAAACACAGAAACGCAGTTTTCAACCGCTTCCTCTGTACCAATTCGCTGAATGGTGTTGATGATGACTTTTTTAGCATCTTGCTCTGCGGTAAGCTTGGCTTCCTCCATCGCGTTTTGAATAAACGCCATCGCATCACTTTTTGCCTGATCCTTTAAGGATTCTACCAATTGTTCTTTAGCATCATCTGCAGAAAGTCCCGAGATCACTTCTAATTGTTGCACCTTACTGGCGTGCAACTTGTCAATATCAGATTGACGCTTATCAAGATATTCTAAGCGATCATCATAGTCTTTTATCTTGGCCTCAACCTCTTTATTTAATTTCTTGTTTTTAGCCAATTCGCTGCTTACCTGAGACTCCTTATCACGCGTTCTCTTTTCGGCGTCATTGATCTTTTTATCACGTGAAAGAATCACTTTTTCGTGCTCAGATTTAAGCTCGATAAACTTTTCTTTTGCCTGAAGGATCTTATCCTTTTTAATAGATTCTCCCTCGCTCTTTGCTTCTTTTACAATGTTTGCAGCTTCTTTTTTTGCATTGCTTACAATTTGAGAGGCATTATTTTTCTCTAGCAATTTTGCTAGTAAAAATCCTAGTGTGCCGGCAATTAAGATGACACCTACGATTATAAGTACAGTATTTCCCATTGAGTTAGTGTATATATAAAAAAAGCCTACATTGGAAGTGTTTTGAGTAAACTCCTTAAAATAAATCATAGGACTAACGAGCTGATCAAGAATCCGTTCAAAGACGGCGCGCTTTTACAACTCAGACTCATCCCTCTTAAAGAATATAGTGTTGAGTTTACCAAAAAATGTAACCAATGTAGGCAGTAAGTAATTCTATTTTAAAGAACGTTAGGATAACTGACTTTTAACCAGCAACTCTAAGTTTTTCAGTTGCTCGATGGCTTCAGAGTGTTCTCCTGCGCCGTTCATATCCTGTTGTATTGTTTTTGAAGCAAACTGTAAAGCACACATGGCTAAAACATCTTGCTTATCTCGCACAGCATAACTTTGCTCAAATTTCTTAATCATTACCTCAATTTCTTTCGCCGCTTTACGTAAGCCTTCTTCCTGTTGAGGTTTTATGGTTAAAGGATAAACCCGATCTGCTATAGATAATTTGATCTTTAAGTGTTCTGACATATCCTTTAGTGCTAATCTGCAAGTTGTGCGATACACGCATCAAGTTCGCGCATCATAGCATTTATTTTGAGCTTGGTCTCCCGTTTGTATTCATTACTGCCCAGCATTGCATTTGCAGTTTTAAGTGTACTGTATTTTGCTTCCCAATTTTGAAGAACCTCGTGCAAGTTGTCGTTATCTTGCTTCAGTTGTTCATTTTCAGCCTGTAACAGTTCGTTATGACGCTGAAGCTTCTGGTAGCGATGCACCAATTTGCTCATCACATTTTGTAATGCATCAACGCGCTCCAACAGTTCACTCATAACCTCGTTTTAACAATGCTTCGTCACACAAAGTTAACATTCGTGCACTAATATCCCAATACAATCTATTTTATTTTTAAATTACATATAGC
Organism: Leeuwenhoekiella blandensis MED217; assembly: GCF_000152985.1. GTDB lineage: Bacteria > Bacteroidota > Bacteroidia > Flavobacteriales > Flavobacteriaceae > Leeuwenhoekiella > Leeuwenhoekiella blandensis. The sequence goes on from NZ_CH672395.1 coordinate 2,202,405, forward strand.
TGTGAATAATGTTTTGGATTTTAGTTTTTTAGCACTCAATTGATTATAATTTAAAACTCAAGCTCCCAATCAAATTGTTCAAAAGAATGATGTTTTAGGTTACATCATCATACTAATTCGTAGCATTTGATGTTTAATTACTATAGTTTACCTCAAATAGTTAATTTAGCTTTTCTATGAATATGAACTTTCTGCTAGCCTTCTTGATGTTTAACGGAATCCTTTGTGCGCAGAGCGATATTCCGCAGGATGTATTTATCAAACCCTTAAAGATCCCAACGGTTTTTGCAGGAACTTTTGGAGAATTGAGAAGCAATCATTTTCATAGCGGATTAGATATCAAAACCCAACATCGTACAGGACTCGAGGTGGTGGCCAGCGCCGGCGGTTATGTAAGTCGTATAAAGGTTTCGCATTATGGCTATGGCAAAGCGCTTTACATCACGCATCCCGACGGGCATACCACGGTCTACGGTCATTTGAGTAAATATGCTCCGGCAATCGAGGCCTATGTAAAAGAAAAGCAATATCTGGCAGAAAGTTATGAGATTGAACTTTTTCCCAATCCTGATGAACTACAGGTAACCCAAGGCGATCTGGTTGCTTACAGCGGCAATACCGGTGGCAGCGGCGGTCCACATTTGCATTTTGAGATCAGAGACAAGAATGAGCGACCGATGAACGCACAACTCTTTGGTATACAGGCTCCAGATCATCGCGACCCGGTCATTAAAGACCTTGTGGTCTATCCCCTAGCCGACTCCAGCCAGGTAAATCAATCGCAATTGCAACAAAAACTGAACTTTACAAAACAGCAAGACGGAACCTTCTTAGCCGAAAAAATACGTGCTTACGGTCCACTAGGGTTTGCGGTAGGAACTATCGACCAACAAGATGGCGCCAATAACAACAATGGCATTTATGCGATTGAAACACGCCTGAATGGGGAGAAAACGCTTGAAGTTTTAATGGATAAATTCTCCTTTGCCGAAACCCGGTATTTAAATCGAATGATCGACTACGCCCGTTATGAAGGAGAACGTGAACGCGTTCAAAAGCTCTTTATCGAGCGTAACAATCCCTTGAGCATCTTTAAATATGAAAAGGACAAAGGAATCCTAAACCTTACAGAAAATGGTTCTAACGCGATCTACTCTATAAAAATTAAAGACATTCAAGACAACACGACCACGCTAGTTATTCCTATCGAAATTAAAAAGGAAGAAATCTTAACGCCAAAGATTGATAAAACCACACCTTATTATGTGCAGGCTGATGCCAGTCAGAATTTTGAAGTAGGCGATTGGGAACTCTTTATTCCTGATGGTGCATTTTATGACGATTACTTTCTGGATATCTCGGCTAAAACCGATGCTTTACATTTGGATGAAGATCTGATTCCGGTACACAAATACATTAGGTTGGCTTATGATGTTTCGGCTTTTAAACCCGAAGATCGAGAAAAGCTTTTTATAGGACGGGTAAGTTATCGTGGGAGCTTGCGCTACGAAGGTGCACGTCTCGAGGGAGATCAGCTTACGGCTAGCGTAAACGCATTGGGCGATTTTAAAATAGGTTTGGATACGCAACCGCCAAAAATTCAATCTTTAGACTTTACAGACGGAAAATGGATCTCCAACCATAAGACGATCAACTTTAAGATCACAGATGAAGCTACCGGCATCAAAAGTTACCGGGCTACCATCAATGGAAATTTTGCACTTATGGAATATGAGTATAAAAAGAACCAACTCACCTATGCTTTTGAAGATGGTATAAGCCAAAGCGGTGCCAACGACTTTAAACTCATCGTGACCGATAATGTTGGGAATAGTACTACTTTTGAAGCAACTTTTTACAGAAAATAATCCTCTTGAGCCGATTAAAATTCCTTCTAGCCCTTTGCGCTTTTACAACAGCCGCTACAGTTTGTGCGCAAACCGCTACGATTAAAGGAATTGTTTTTAATGAAGCACAGCAACCGCTAGATGCAGTTGCTATTTCCTGGGATGCTGAAGGGACGCAAACCGACGAAAATGGGTATTACCTGATAACAATCCCTGCCAATCGCGAGATCAAGATCAGTTTCTCTCATATTGGTTATAAACAAAGTAGTACTCGCTTTAAGCTTCAGCCTGGCGAGATTATTGAATTTAATCCCGTATTGAAGACTATGGTTGAACAAATGGCAGATGTGGTTGTCACTTCAGCAACGTTAGACCAACAAGAAGGCATCATCAGTCTTGCTCCCGAAACCGTACGCAAAATTCCCGGCGCTAATCCCGGTGTAGAGAATTTGCTGCAAGCCTTACCCGGTGTGAGCAGCAACAACGAACTCAGTACGCAATATGCGGTACGTGGCGGAAACTATGACGAAAACTTAATCTATATCAATGATGTAGAAGTGTATCGCCCTTTTTTAATACGCTCGGGACAGCAAGAAGGCTTGAGTATCGTAAATCCTGATCTTGTTAGAAACATTGATTTTAGTGCCGGAGGTTTTCAGGCTAAGTATGGCGATAAGCTTTCTTCTGTGCTTGATATCACTTACCGAAGACCCGTTAATTTTACAGCTTCAGCAGATCTAAGTCTTCTTGGCGCCAGCCTTTCCACAGAAGGCATAAGCAACAACAAAAAGTTTACTGCGCTCGTAGGAGCTCGTTATTGGGATAACAGCTTGCTTGTAGATGCCAAACAAACACAAACCAATTACCAACCCCGTTTTACCGATTTACAAACCTATCTGACCTATACCTTCAACCCCAAGTTCAGTATGGATTTTTTAGGAACGATCGCCATCAATAACTACAATTATGAGCCGCAGACTAGGCAAACTAATTTTGGTACGCTAGCCGATCCTGTAGCCCTGCTGGTGGTATATGATGGTCAGGAACAAGACCGTTATGAAACCTATTTTGGAGCAGTAACCGGAACCTACAAACCCAATACACATCTCAATCTAAAATTTACCGCCTCTGCCTATCACACGCAGGAGCAAGAGCATTATGACATTCATGCACGCTACGCTTTAGGAACACCCAGTACCAATATAGGCAGTACCGATGCCGGTGAAGTTGATTTCACACGTGCAATTGGTTCGCAGCTCACGCACGCCCGCAATGATCTGGATGCGCTAATTGTAAACCTTCAGCATAAAGGGCAGTATATCAAAAATGAGCATCAACTGGATTGGGGTCTGAAATATGCGCACGAATCGATTAGAGACCGTTTACAGGAATATGAGATTATAGATTCTGCCGGCTTTTCTGTGCGCCCGCCGCTTGAAACTTTTACCAACCAGCAACCTTATGAAGCCTTTGACGCTCCGTTGACTCCCTTTACTTCCCGACGTGCACAAAATACGGTAAACATCGATCGGTTGATGGGGTATTTACAATATTCCCGAAGGTTGAACTGGTCTACTGCAAAAGCCTGGTATAATATCGGAGTGCGTTCACAAGCCTGGACGGTAAGTGGTTTAGGGATTGCATCCAACACCCAACAGGTTTTTAGTCCGCGGGGGCAATTCAGTATAAAACCCAATTGGAAAAGCGATATGCTTTTTAGACTTGCTGCAGGTGTTTACCACCAACCTCCCTTCTACCGTGAACTGCGTAATGCTCAGGGACAAGTACTTCCTGAGGTTGAAGCACAACGTAGCTTACATTTGGTACTAGGCAATGACTGGAGTTTTGATATGTGGGGGCGTCCGTTTACGCTCACTTCTGAAGCTTATTTTAAAAGTCTAGACCACGTAAATACATATACCTTAGAAAATGTACGCATCAGGTACCGCGCCGCCAATGATGCCGAAGCTTACGCCTATGGTTTAGATGTGCGTCTTGCAGGAGAATTTGTTCCGGGAACGGAAAGTTGGATCAGTCTAGGACTCTTAAAAACCGAAGAAAACATTCAAGACCGCGGGTACATTGCCAGACCTACCGATCAGCGTTTTAAGATGGCCTTTTTATTTCAGGATTATGTACCGCGCATTCCTGATATGAAACTTTACCTCAAAATGGTGTATCAAACCGGCTTACCCGGAGGTTCACCCAATTATGCAGATCCTTATTTTTATCAAACACGATTACCTTTTTATTTCCGGTCTGATGTCGGCTTTTTATACGATATCATCAACGCAGAACGCGGTGCTTCAACAAACAGTTTTATTAAAGAGCTGAGCACGGGGATTGAGATCTTCAATATTTTTGATCGTCGCAACAGCATCACCAATACTTTTGTACGAGACGCGGCATCACGGCAACAATATGCGGTTCCCAATTATCTCACGCCACGGGTGTTTAATGTACGCTTGCGTGCACGCTTTTAGCTAGGCAATAAAGTCTTTTAACGTAGCCACCACATAATCTACTTCTTCTTTAGTATTCTCGTGAGAGAATGAAAAACGTATCGACGGCTTGTTCAGTTTGTCTTTGGCAAGAAAGGCGTTAAGCACATGGCTGCCTTGATCGCTTCCGCTTTGACAAGCACTACCTTTAGAGCATGCAATTCCCTTTAGATCCAATTGAAATAAAAGCATCAGCGCTTTATCTTCAGGCACCGGAAGACACACATTGAGCAGTGTGTAGGTACTTTTGGTACCGTCACCACAATTTCCATTAAAATGTACATCAGGGATGTGTTGCTCTAATTGCTCTTTAAAATACCACTTGATCTCTTCGATATAGGCGCGCTCTTCAGCAAGATGCTCCTGAGCTTTGATCAACGCGGTTTCCATTCCTGCGATGTTGTGCACCGGTTCGGTTCCTGCACGACTTCCGCGCTCTTGTCCGCCACCAAAAATAAGCGACTTGATTTTGCTGTTCTTCCGTAGAAAAGCAAACCCCACACCTTTGGGACCGTGAAATTTATGCGCAGCTGCAGCAATAAAATCGACAGGAATTTCACTTAAATTCAGATCAAAATGTCCTACCGACTGCACCATATCACTATGAAACAAGGCATTATGCTCTTTAGCCAGTTTAGCCACCGTTTCTAGGTCGAGCATATTCCCGATCTCATTATTGATGTGCATTAAACTGATGAGCGTTTTCTCGTCGCTCGCTTCAAGCAATTGCGCTAAATGCTCAAGATCTACACTCCCACATTCTTTGATGTTTACATGAGAAACCTTGATATCATAAGCCAATTGCAAATGCTCTACCACGTGAATCACAGCGTGATGCTCAATAGGACTCGTAATGATGTGTCGCACTCCAAGATCGCGCACCGCACTGTTGATGATCAGGTTATCGGCTTCAGTACCTCCGGAAGTAAAAACGATCTCTGCCGGAGTTACATGTAAATATCCCGCAATGGTTTTACGCGCTTGTTCTATGATAGATTTTGCTTTTCGGCCCACGGCGTGCGTAGAAGAAGGATTTCCCGGAACTTCCCGCATTACCTCGATCATACGCTCTAATACTTCAGGACGAATTGCGGTGGTTGCCGCATTATCAAAATACACTTGTGACATTTCTAAATTTTAGTGGCACAAAATTAACGAGAATAAAATTATTTAGTCCGCTTAAGCGTTAGTAAAATGCATTTCCGTTATTTTTGCCCAAAATCTTGTATTTAGTCTATGAAAAAGATCCTGTTTTTCCTTTCACTTATCGCCTTGAGTTCTTGTGATGATGGTGATATCATTGTTTCCTCTTTTGACTTTTCTGAACAAGATGTTGAGTACTGCTCTACGGTAGATAATACCGAATCTGAAACCGTAAATTATATTTTTTACAAGATCAACTCAGAAACCAACGAAGCGATCGCTTTTAGAATAAGTACCGACGAACCTATTCTAACCGAATTGAGCAATGAAACGCCTTATACCTTTAATCTGGGCAGCAGCTCAAATAGCTTTGTCTCCTATCGCATTTTTAATAATGCCATAACTTCAGATTATTTCTGTAATGAGGTACCACCTTCACAACCCAGTGTAACCGAAGAATACATCAGCGCCGAAGGAACTGTGACCATCGTTACGCAAGGGGAATACGATGATAATGACGGGATAGATGCGGAGTTTGAAATGACCTTAAACGGTGAGACCGATCTTGACGGCGACGGAATCCCAAACTATTATGATTTTGACGATGATGGGGATAACATCCCAACCAATCAGGAAGGCGTTGTTTTAAATGAAGACGGCTCAATCAATATGGAAGCATCTTTAGATACGGATGGTGACGGCATCCCTAACTTTATGGATCCTGATGATGACGGCGATGGCGTTCTTACGATAAATGAAGATCTAGGGAATGAAGATGGTACTCCTGATCTTAACCCGAATAACGACGTTACTGATGTGTCTATTGGTCCTGATTATTTAAACCCCAACATCGCTATAGATCATAACGTTAACGAATACCGCGTACACACCTACTCGTTAAACAACATCACGCTCACCATCAACTTAACCAACTTGGTGTTTATTTCCCAAAACGGAGAAGAAACCATCAGGCAAGAAGCCTTGTTGTTTGGGGAATATAGCGCTCCAAGCCAACCTACCACCGTGAAGCCGGAGTTTCCTGAGTAGTTGAAAGAATCCGTATTATTAAAAATAAAAAGCCGAGTATTACTGCTCGGCTTTCTGTTTTATATGAGTTTAAAGCTGTTCTTATTATGGATTCTTCAGTTGTTACTGACTTAGATGCTCTTGATTGATGAATTGCTCTAAAATTGGTTTGGCTCTATCTAGATCACAAGCTCTAATCTTCAAACGCACGCTACTCGGTGTTCCTCCGACGAAACCTGCTAAATTCCCTGAATTAAAATCATTCTGAACTACTCCATAAACCTCAATAGTTTCTAAGTCTTTTTTAAGCTTCATCACCATGATTTCACTTCCTGAATAAAAATCAATGAACTCGTTTTCCATATCTAATTTCCTTTTTATTATAATTATTATCTGAAGCACATTCTATTAGCATCGTTAGCATTTCATTTTTTAAAGAACTGGACTAGGGCTTTTTATAACCATAATTGGAAATAGTTATTTTTCCAATTTATTAGTTGTGGCTACTTCTCTGTGTAATTTCCATTTCCCATCATTCTTGTCCTTTTTTAGTATAGCCAAGAACGTATCCTGAATTTCTACTGGTTCACCTTGCTCATTGGTGTAATAAACAGAGCTTGTTCCAAAATCATAAGCCACACTATCACTTACTATGATTGTCTCTTTGGGCTGCATTACCAAACTATCGTAACTAAAAGAGCCAACAGGTTCATTTCGTAGACGTTTGTATTCTTCCCAAGTTCCACAAACAGGTGTTAATGATATTATATCTTTAGAAGCAAAATTCCTTAAATCAGCGTAGCGTTTTTCTTTAATGGCTAATTGAAATCCTTTCCGAGTTTCTTCAATTGAGGATAGTTCCTCTTGAATGTCAAATTCTTTTATATCCGTCGATTTGATTTCCGTTTTATTATTTTTTTCATTACAAGAAAGAAGAAATAATATCAGAAGGATGAATAATAAATTTTTCATATTGTTTTGGATTTGCGGTTATGCTATAATTACTCCCAAAGTAAATCTCTTGAAAACCAACTGATTATTAATTAAAAATAGCTGAAATAGCTGCAATATCCAACAAAAACTGCATATGGGGTACTAAGCTGCACCTGAACTACATTTTCAAATGATCTAATATTGTAACCCGTTATGGTGTAACGATCCGCACCACATTTTTTATCCTCCTATCCTATCATCACATCATCAAATAAAGAGATCAGCTGTCCAAAAATAGATTTGGTCTAATAATATGTATTTTTACTCATAGAAATTTGTTGTGTGGTAACTCTTAACGTATTAAAAATAAGCGTGGTCTTTTTTAGGCTACTCTTTCATCGGACAACAATACATTCAACTAAGTATGAGAAATTATAGAATAGAGCATTTCAAAAATATTTTATTGGCACTTACTGTTATCCTAGTTGGTACAGCTGGTGTAGCACAACAGGATAATAGCGCCACTCAAATAATTCACCTCTCGGGTACCGATAAAGATCATCGAGTAGATTGGGATTTCAAGATTGATAAAGGCCGAAAAAGTGGTGAATGGTCTAAGATTGCCGTTCCTTCAAACTGGGAGCTCGAAGGTTTTGGAATTTACACTTACGGTCACGATTGGCGAAGATTACGACCAGAATCTGCCGCTATTGGCCAATATAAGCATCAATTTTCTGTACCAAAAGAATGGAAATCACAGACGATCGAGCTTGTTTTTGAAGGTGTGATGACAGATACCAAAGTTATGGTAAACGGTAAATTGGTTGGACCTGTTCACCAGGGAGGTTTCTATCGATTTAAATATGATATTACCCGCTTTTTAAAGTTTGGAGAAGAAAATCTACTCGAAGTTGAGGTTAAAAATGCTTCAGATAACGACGCTGTAAATAGAGCTGAAAAAGATGCCGATTTTTGGGCATTCGCTGGAATTTACAGACCTGTATACTTAGAATTAAAACCAAAAGAATATATCGATCGTGTAGCAATCGATGCACAAGCCGATGGTTCTTTTAAAATGGATGTTTTTACTGAAAATATTAAAAGAGGAAGAACCATTGAAGCTAAGATTAGTGATTTAAAAGAACAATCTTTAGGAAGAGTTTTTTCTACTGAAGCCGATTGGAGATCAGAGAAAGCTACCTTAAACTATCAGACTGAAAATCCACAATTATGGTCTCCAGAATTTCCTAATCGCTACCAGGTTGAAGTAAGCCTGAAAGATGGTGATGAGGTTTTACATACGATCACTCAGAAATTTGGTTTTAGAACAGTAGAACTTAGGGCTAAAGACGGTTTTTATGTGAACGGTGAGAAGGTGAAATTCAAAGGTGTAAACCGCCATAGTTTCTGGCCTTCTTCAGGGCGTTCAGCAAGTAGAGCGCTTAGTGTGATGGATGTCGAGTTGATGAAGGATATGAATATGAATGCGGTTAGAATGTCTCATTATCCGCCAAGTCAGCATTTTTTAGAAGTTACAGATTCTTTGGGACTCTTTGTAATTGATGAGCTTACGGGTTGGCAGAATGCATATGATACCGAGGTTGGTAAAAAACTGGTGAAAGAACTAATTATTCGCGATGTAAACCACCCTTCAATCGTGATTTGGGCCAACGGAAACGAAGGTGGTAATAATTATAATTTGCTAGAAGAATATCCAAAATATGATATTCAGGATAGAACTGTAATTCATCCGTGGAATACTTTAGGCGAAACCAATACACTGCACTATCCTTCTTACGATTATGTGTACAATGCACTTACCAATGGCGATAAAGTGTATTTTTCAACTGAATTTTTACACGGATTGTATGACGGCGGTCACGGTGCCGGTTTAGAAGATTTTTGGAATATTATGCAAGAAAGTCCGTTATCTGCCGGTGGATTCCTTTGGGTTTTTGCAGATGAAGGTGTGGTACGAACAGATAAAGATGGCTTTATTGATGTAAAAGACAAAGAAACCTGGGCGCCAGACGGGATCGTTGGACCATATCGTGAAAAAGAAGGAAGTTTTTATACCATTAAAGAAATTTGGTCTCCGGTGTATATCGATAAAATGGATATTACGCCTCAATTTGATGGAAAGCTGAAACTGGAAAATCGTTACCATTTCACGAACTTATCGGAATGTGAATTTGAGTGGCAACTTATTAATTTTCCAAAACCAAATGCTTCAGAAACCGAAAATGAGATCCACAAGTCTGGAATGGCAAATTCACCAGATATTGCACCGGATCTTTCAGGATACCTTCAGCTAGATCTTCCGGAAAACTGGACGCAAAGCGATGCATTATACTTAACTGCAACAGATCCTCATAGTCGTAAGATCATGACCTGGTCCTGGCCGGTGAAATCTCCGGAGAAAACTGCAGAGACTATTGTTTCGGGAACTTCAGAAACTGCTGCAAGCGCTTCAGAAAAAGACGGAATACTTACACTTTCAGCAAATGGAGTGGAAATTAATTTTAATACTGAAAACGGATTGATCACTTCAGTAAAAAATGAAAAGACTCCGATATCATTCAATAATGGGCCAAAATTAACCGATGAGGATAGTAAATTCAAATCCCTGAAACATTACCAAAAAGGCGATGATCAGGTAGTAGAAATGGAATACGAAGGCCCTATTCGCAAAATGGTGTACACCATGCAGGCCAATGGCTGGTTAAAATTAGATTACTCGTATTTCTTAAGAGGTCGAAAAGATTTTATGGGAATCAATTTTGATTATCCTGAAGAAAAAGTGAAAGGCGTAAAATGGTTAGGAAAAGGCCCCTACCGAGTTTGGAAAAACCGAATGAAAGGTCAGAATTTTGCCGTACACCAGAAAGATTATAACAATACCGTAACAGGATCTGATTGGAGGTATCCAGAATTTAAAGGCTATCACGATCGCATGTACTGGGCGGTTATCGATACTGAAGAATCGCCAATTACCATAGTTTCTGCAACAGATGATGTTTTTCTTCGATTGTTTACGCCAAAGGATTCGAATAACGAAAATACAAATCCCGCATTCCCTGAAGGAAATATCTCTTTTATGGATGCTATTAGCCCAATTGGGACAAAATTTAAAAAGCCGGCCGAGCTTGGACCGCAAAGTCAGCAAACCGAATTTCACCATAGAGATGATCCCCAGCGTTTATGGGGCGCTACCCTGTATTTTTATTTTGGAAACAATAAGACCAACTAGGGCTTGTCCTAGGAGCCGGTGTTGTACAACGGTCACCGTGCTCCTCTGCTGATTTTTTTTTTAGGTTTATAGCAAAAGGCAAAAGCAAAAAGTTAGCGCTAATAGCAGTGATAAATAAACTAATAAAACAAGCTTTTGCAATCGCAAAGAGCGGCTAGCCCTATGACCCAAATTACGCGACAAAATTGAACTAAATACTCTTTGATTTTACCTCAGTTCTTTGTTGTGGTGCGTATTTTTAAATTTATTCCTTTGGCATTGGTGGTGGACTAAAATAGTTTTCATCAATTAAAAGTATTTTCAAATCCGTTTTGTTTGTAATTCGGTAATAGGTTTCTGTAAGTTGATTTAAGATGTTAGGCAGATTTTTGAAATTATTTTCATCATCATATTGAATACATATCGTTAGCTTTTCTGGGCTTTCGCTTAATTCGAGGTTTTTTCCTTTATTCTCAATATCTTTTCTTAAAACACCTTCCAAACTATCCAAGGGAATTCCATATTCTTTATTTTTACTAATCTTATTATTATTGATCTCTATTACATTTTTAGTTTTTATCATTTTAGTAGAGCCTTCTTTTAGACAAGTGTTTCTGAAATAAACGGTTTTGATTTCGTTATCTGTTGCTAAAGTTATTTTTGGTAAACTATCATTACAGACTATTTTTTCAATCCGATTAACAAAGCCAGTCCAGTTTCCGAAATTATTAACGTTTAATTCAACACCTATACCATCATTTTGTCTATTCCACTTTCCAAATTCCATTTGAACCAAGGCTGTTTCTTTTTGTACTGGGTCTTGTTCTTTTTTGTCAATGTTCTGACATCCGATTATTATTAAAATCAATAAAACGGCGAAAGATATTTTAAATTTATTTTCCATTTCGTTTTGTTTATATGTACCACAACGGCAGTCTGTCTCAAAACTACCTTTTTATGTTTTAAAAGTAGTTGAAGTGTATGCGATATCCAACAAAAACTGTATATGAGGTGTTTTGAGTTTTAGGTGATCCCGATAGCTATCGGGAATCACATCGGTTAGCAAGTGACCAGATTTATTATAGCTTATAATCATATCCCGAAGCTTCGGGACTGGTGAACCGTCAAGATACGCGTATCACATATAGAGCCCGTGCTGAACTTGTTTCAGTAATGCCGAGCAAGTTATATAGGTATTGAATGATTGATAATCCTATCGGAATTATCAACGATTCAACACCCCAAAATCAACATTATGAAGTGATTAAAAATAAAATATTAACTTTAAAGAACTGGACTAGGGCTTTTCATAGGATACGTTGTTGTACACTGGCTTTTTTCCGTTCAGCTTGTCATTCAGCGTTGGCAAAGACATACTCTTTTGCAATTTTTTGGCTTGTGTTTTGGCTGTAGCGAATTGCAAACGTGTATGGCTTTAAGCGTTGGAATAGTCAAATATTATTTTTGTCAATGATAAAGGGAACTCTCATTAAATCATCTTTAATATGCTTTATTGTATCTGGCTGTAATGTCGATTTCATAAAGTAAGCTTTCCATTCAGATACAGCATCGTAAACGCATTGTCTTAAATAATTCAAAATACCAGTAGCACCATCCAACTCATTCCAAAACGGATGATTTTTATTTACAATTACAATTATTGTGTTTTTATCTGAAATAGAATCATTAATTACATATGGGTCATTTGGAGACATTTTATCATCAATATAAAGCTTGATTGTTAAGCCATCAAGTTTTATTAAGGTTGGTTCTGTTGATTCAACTATAGCCTTTTCAATCTGTTTATTTGATTCTATAATTAAGTTATCAGGCGGAACCGATTTAGTTAAAACTATATCATTCAACTCACCTGAATTAAATTCTGTCAATAATGTATCTAAAGCAAAATCAAAATCTTCATCTGATGGAGCTCTTTCGTCAACAGCATTTTTTCTGTATTCGTTTGCTATTTTTCTGAAATCTCCTATTTGCTCCAAAAGAGCGTCATCTAAATCGTCCATTTGCGTTCCTTCCCAAAGTATATTGTCTTTTGTGTGACTTACTTCGAACCCTTCCAGGAAAAGTTCTCCAACTAGTCTCTGATTTACAAGGTTATTTATACCACCTTCTTGTTCACCATAGATAGTTTCAGGTTTATAGCCATTTGGAGGACTTTGAATAACTCTGTTTCCTTGTACTAATGCAAAACCACCCTTACTTCTGCTTCCACTACTTAAAACTCCAGCCCAACCAGTAACTTTTTTACCATCAATTTCAAATTCAAAATCCCTTCTGTACGGAACGCCTTCTGAATTTTTAACAAAATCCTCATCTGAATAACCATTCCAATCGAGTTTTTGGTCATTCCAAAATAGGTCAAGCATATTTGATGAAACATCAAAACGGTAAATCGAGGATAGATACGATTTAATTTTACCAATTGTCATTCCTTTAAATCGCCTACGCAAATTCTTGACTTTGATAATTGTGTAATGTTTGTTTTTTTCAATATCTTTTGATTGGATATCTAAAGCCAAATCTCCTTTGGAAATGGCTTCAATATCTAGTGTTACAGAATATTCTTTGGAATCACCTAATTTGGTTGTAATAATTGTCCATTCATCTCCAAGCCAAAAAGATGCAGTTTTCATACCAAGTCCATATCGGCTTCTACCTGAATTATCATCAGGAGGTAATCCTATTTGAAATGCTTTTTTGAGTTCGCTTAAAGACATTCCCATAGAATTATCAATAATCTCAAAATAATCCTCATTGATTTCGTTGCCCTTAAAATAATTTATATAGACACTTAAATTTCTCTGTTCTTCTGCATAGACTATATCCAAAATCTCTTGGTTATTTAAATAAGCTTGGGTTGAATTGTCAACATATTCAGCTAATGCAAACCATATACGATATGCCAATCTCTTGTAAGAGTTTATTATGTCTGGTGTAAAATTTATATTGATTTTTTCCATTTAGTTTATGTCTAGGTAATATTCGTTTTTATTCGATATATATAAAATGTATTTTTTTTCAAGCTGTAAAAAATGTGTCCGACCAGAAATGACTATGTATGTCTTTGCTTTATCTTTAAGAACTTTCCATTTTGTTTTTTTACCTCTAAAATAAATTATTATGTCAGTTTCATTAGGTTCCGCAATAAAGGTAGGTGTATATATTTCCATAGTATTACTTAATCCTTTGACAAATGCACTATGGGATTTATCTCTGTAAATAAACGGAGTATCTCCTGAAATTCTATAAAGCTCATAACCATTTAAACCCTTGTAAATTTGAAATACGCTTAAATAAGAATTGTATTTTTTCACTTCAATTTCCCATTTCGGTTTTGGCTCATTTACTATAACCATTACTTTAGGTTGTATACTATCAATCATTTTTTCCAGTTCGACCGAATCCAGAGAGTTGTTTTTTGAAAACATATATTTCGCAACTTTTTTAGGAGCATAATAACCCGTTGAAAAAACTCGAACTTGTTTTTCAACGTGACCATCCCACGAGTGCCTTCCCATTTCAGCTTCAATAACATACCATTCTTTATAATCTTTCCTAACCATAGCTAAATCAGGTTTAGAATTTTCTCCTTTACTAGTACTAATTTTTAAAGAAAATGGGAGACCAATAAAATCTGGATAAACTTCGTGCATTTTAGATAAAAATGTTTCCTCAAAGTGTTTTTCATAAAAAGATAAAGGGTCAATTTCATCATACCAATCAAAGGTATTTGTTACCGCTTGGTTTTTACCAAATTTCCTGTTAGCCCAACCAAGTAATCCAGATTCTGTGACTGAATTTTGAAAATGCGCTAAAACTTTAGATTTCCCTATCATATTTTTACTAACCTAAAAAATGTTTTGTGCTTTCTTGAATAAGTTTATATGTCAAGACAGACTTACCGTTTATTCTGTTGTTGTTTTCAAAAGGATTGATATCAGATAAAATCACAATTCTATCAGTTGCAGTTGCCTTTCCTTTAGTTTCTCCCCAAATTCTTGTTGTTTTGTCTACGCCTTCAATATAATCTGAAAAAACCCAAACGTTTTTAAATAATTTATTCTCTTTAACCATCAATGAAAAGTCTCTAGCGAGAGGTATTACACTATTCTTGGATTTTGCTACATCGCCAATAACAAATACAGCCACGCCATTTGGTTTTAGCATTTTCTTGAATTCAAAAAGTGTTTTTTTCGAGAATTGAACCCATTGATTGATATTTAAATCATCATCTAATTTTTCAGAAATTTCTATTGGGTCAGAATCTAAAAACCAAGAACGTATCCAATTTTGTTTAGCATAATTGACAATGCCCAAATACGGAGGAGAAGTCAATATTAAATCAACTTTTCCTTGATATTTTTTCAATTTTTCTGATTTAGAAATTTCTTTAGCATCACATTCAAAAATGTAAGATTCTTTTTCTGGAGATTTATGCTTACTAAAAACACGCTCAACTTTTTCTTTTAAAATGTCAAAAACATTTCGCTTAACTCGATTTAATTCTTTAGTTTGAACAAATCGTCTTACATATTCAGGAGACATACTAAAAGTATTTGGCATACTAATAGATAAATACCCAGAAGTTCCATCTTTTCGTTCTCCTCCGTGCATAATTCCTAAAATTGCTCCAATTAAGAATTCGTCTATATCACTTTTTGATGTTAATAAAATATCTTTTAGATAACATAATTGCGCTATGGTAGCTTGATGAAAAATTAAGTGGATTTCGTCCGATTCAGATTGAGCTTCTGGCAAATAGAGAGCGTAATCATAATCACTTTCAAGTTCATCTATTCTATCAATTATGTCTTTCTTTTTCAATTTATGACTCTTTGCTTTACTTAAAGCTAATGCAATTGGATTTAAGTCTGAACCAATAGATTTCCTATTTAAAATCCTACTTTCTAAAATAGTTGTGCCTCTTCCAGAAAACGGGTCAAAAACCAAGTCATTTTCATCAGTGAAATATTTTATGAAATATTTTGCTAGGGAAGGAGGAAAAGCTCCTAAATAAGAACAAAGAGAATGTAAAGGGTCTGAATCGCTCTTATCAGCCCAAGGAGTTACTTGCACTTTCTCTTTAATCATATTTCTACGGTTTCTTGTTCAACACTTTCAATAATTATCGATTCGAAAAAGTCATTTATCATACCACACACAGTTTCACTAGCATTTCTCAATTCTGATTCTTTAATTTTCTCATAAGATTCAGAAGGTATTTCTTCGTCATCTTTTGTCAAGACTGTGTCAGGATTATTCTTGTCAAGTACAAATGCGTGAAATGATATGTGTTCTAAATATTTATTTTTGATGTTCTGAACAGCTGCGTCATTTTTTCTTTGTGCACGCTCAACAAGTTTTTGAAGATTTTTATTTTCTTCTGATACATAAATTACAACTTCGTCCTGGTCACTAATAACACTAGCTACGCTGTGCTCATTCCAGTTGTTTTCTTCAAAAAATGGATGTTCCTCTCCTATAAAATCAACTCTAATATTTGGAGATTTATTTTTACCTTTCTCATCATTTCCAGAATCTTCAGGTCTTTCAATTATCTCAATTTCAATTGATGATGACAAGGACTTTTGACCAATAGGTCTTAAATCAAGAGTTATTTCTCCTTTATCTCCAATTTCAGCCTCATCATTTGTTTTAAAATATGCAATTCCATAACCATTATTTACGCGAGCAGTACCAGTGTATGAGCCAATTGATTGTGGGTCAATAAAAGCTGCAAAAGTTTCTGCTTTTGCAAAATAATTTGGATGAGCATCAGTTTTGAACTTTATAGAAAATGATTTATTCGCATATACCTCTTTTGGCGAAGCTGTTGTTATTTCAAAAAATGTTGGTGGGTCTTCAAAAGGAATTTCTGGTAATTTTTTAGCAGGTGAACTTTCACCAACTGTCGAAGTTGTAACAGTCGTTCCACTTCCTGAACTTTGTAGAAATGTATTGATTCTCCTTGCTAGTCTTTTCTTCAAACTATCCAGAACTTGTGTGTCGTCTTTTGTGAAGTAACGTTGTTTGCGTTCTTTGTCTAGTTGTTTCAATCTATCATCTTCACTTAAGGTGTCAACAGTTAACTTTTTAAGTTCATCAACTATAGAAGTATCTTTTAGAGATTCTCTTGTACTACTAAATAATTGTCTCTTTGAGTCGTTGTCAAGATAATCAGCTTCAATGTGTACAATTAGGTATCTGTCCAAATAAGGTAACTTCAACTCTTTTTTGATTAGGCCATTACCCAAAGTTCCCTGTTTTTGCCCATTATGAGTAATAATAATGGGGTTGGAAACACTTGCATAATGTTTTATTCTATCTCTTGGGTCTTTGCCAAGTGTATTTAAAACCCACCAGTAAATGGTTACTTTCCCAGTTTTGAAAGTTAATGTGACTTGATTTCTATATTCCAAATTGTCGGTATAAGTTAAAAGTCTATTATTTCCTGTTACTGTTCTATTTTCTTTTCTAGAACCTCTTCTGTCAGAAATTGTAAAAGGAATAATTGGGTCAAATAAATAGTTATGCGCTAAATACCAAAGTGAATTAGATGGTGTTGTAATCTTACCTTTGTATTTTCCTAAATCCATTAATACGTGGCGTACTAAAGTTCCAGGTTCAAATGTTTCGTCTTCAATTTCAAGAGTAAATGGTTGACCTGTAGTTTTATCAAGCATATATTCATACCACTCGTGTTTGTCCTTTTCTATGTCTCCAGGATTAATTCGAACAATAGTAAAGGAAACTTTACTTTTATTCCTACCGTCTTTTTTAAAGTGAGGTTTAGAAATTATTATTGTGTAATTATTGTATGCTAAAGCAGTAGAACCACCTTGTCCGAAAGCTCCCATTAAGTGAAGTTTTCCAATTTTGTTACTTCCATTTAAGTCCAAAATAGTCTTTGAAAAATCTTCTGGCTCAAGACCTATTCCTTTATCCCTTATTTCAACAGTAGGTTTTGTGTCTTTCCCTGAATCATAAAGAGTTACTTGAACTTTGTCAGATAAGGATTCAATTTTTTTATCTCTCGCTGATTTAATCGTAGAGATTTTCCCGTCTTCTATTTTAAACCAATTTTCGACTGCTTTTCTTGGAGAACGAAATCCGTCAGGTTCTCCTTGAGTTTTCCATTCTTTTTCTAAAACAGCATCTATAGCATTAGTTATTCTTTCGGTTACACCAGCTGCTGGGTCTGTTCCAATATTTATAGTAGCAAGATTGTTTCTACGTTTACCAACATTTTCCCATAAGATTTTACTTGCTCCAATTTTTTTGATGACATTTGTTACTTCCTTTGGAGTATAGGCAGTTATCAGTTCTTTGAATATTTCTTCCATATTAGAAATTGAATGATTCTGTATTACTTTTAAGATTCTTTTTATAAAGAGTCTCCATTGTTTTTAATTCTTCTTTGATTGCTTTGACCATTTTATTTAAATCGTCTTCGTTGTATTCATAATTATTTACATTTGAACACTTTGAGAGATGGACTTGCAACAAAAAACTGGACTTTAAGTTGAGTGACTATGCTGCTAGTTTTTGATTATACATATCTATTTCAAATTCTTTAATAGTTCTGTTTCCTAAGTAGGAATGTCTTCTTCTGGTATTGTACCAGGTTTCTATCCACTGAAAGATAGATAACTCTGCCTGTGATTTAAGCTTGTATTTATGCCAATATACCCATTCTACTTTCAGAGATTTAAAAAAGGATTCAGCTACGGCATTGTCCCAGCAATTACCTTTTCTACTCATCGATTGTTTTACCAGGTCATTATAGCTTTTAAGTAGATTAGTAAATCTTTGGCTGGCATATTGGATACCTTGGTCTGAATGGAATATCAAAGGTTGTGTTAGTGTGGTATTTTTAATAGCCATCTGCCAAGCTTTTATAACAGTATCCTCAGTATTTAGGGTATCACTTAAAGCCCATCCTATAACTTTTCTATTGAATAGATCAATGATCACTGTTAGGTAACTCCAACCCTGATTGGTCTGAACATAGGTAATATCGCTTACCCATACTTGATTAGCCCTGGCTACATTAAAGCATTGGTTCAACAAGTTTGGTGCTATGGGATATTTATGGTTACTATCGGTGGTGGCTTTAAACTTACGCTTCCTCTTAGCGTATAAATAGTTTGCCTTCATTATACGGGCTACCCGAGGCTTTGATACCTTAAAGCCCAAAGCTTTCAATTCAGCCTTTATTCTAGGAGCTCCATAGCTTTGGTGACTATCTTCAAATATATCTTTGATTAATGAAGAGAGCTTCTGATTTTCTTTCCAAAGGGTGCTAGGACCAGATTTCAACCAGTGGTAATAACCGCTTTTACTCACGGCTAACATAGTGCACATCTTCTCAACAGGAAATTTCATACGATGCTGTTTTATGAACCTGTATTTTTCTTGTCGCTCGCGGAGAAGATGCCAATCGCCTTTTTTAAGATATCACGTTCTAATTCGGCTTCTTTGAGCTGTTTCTTTAAACGGGCTATCTCTTTTTGTTGATCGGTCATTTTAGGGTTACCACGGCCGGGAAAACTATTTTTACCATAATTCTTTTGCTCTTTACGCCACCGGTAAAGAACAGCAGGTAAGATATCCAGGTCCTCACAAACCTGTGCTACACTGCCTTTGGCGTAACTTAATTCTACTGCTTTTTGCTTAAACTCTAAAGTGTAATGTTTGGCTTTACGTCTCATGATTGCTAAGTTAACAACTTGCAATAATATTCATTCAACTCTATGTCCAGTCTAATGTAGTAATTCCAAGACTTCTTATTCCTTTTAGAATATTGTCAACTCTACGAGAAGCAACTCTTTTAAAACGGTCTTTTTTTAGTTCAGAATTTTCCATTATTTGTGTTTTCTGATATTTTATAGTTACAAATATAAAAATATGAACTACATATTGTTAAATATAGTGTAATTATTTTCGGAGCGTTGGGAAAAGGCAAGCTCTTTTTATTTTGTGAGGCACGAGCAAAATGAAATGTGCTTGCCTGTGCGGTTGGCTTTTCAGAGCTTGTGTACAACGGTCTCGGCTATGAGTAGTTGCGTGGTTTAGCACTTAACTTTGCAAGTACGCACCAAACTGAAAATCCGCGAGGATTTTCAGAAGTAGGCGAGAACAAGCAATTACTTATAGCCAACTTAAGTTTGATTCTGTTTAAATTATAGTATTAATCAGAAAGAACAAAAGAGCAGGTTAAGGTTACTATAGCCGTTGGAACTTCAGATTCCGTCAACATTGATAATCACTGCTCTTTTCTACTTAGATTTCGATCAGTTCTGTGAGGCGCTAACCTCGATTTAAAGTTGTTGAACACCAAGTAGATCGTCCTTTCCAAAATCTAATTGTTATGAGTAAATATAGTGAAACTTATGGAGTAGATATTAGCAAAGATGTCTTTGATGTAGCAAATACAACAGGCTTTTACCGTCAGTATCCTAACACTGTTGCCGGGTTCAAAAAGTTCATTAAAGAGCTTGAAAAATCAGCAATTGTCGTTATGGAAGCAACAGGTTATTATCATTATTGTTTAGCACAATTCCTGTTTGAATCTGGCCAACCGGTTTCTGTCGTAAATCCATTATCTGTAAAGAGGTTTATACAGATGCGTTTATCTAAAGTAAAGACAGATAAGAGTGATGCTAAAGCCATATGTGATTATGCTTTGATCAACCCAGTACCCTTGTATACGGGAAAGGATCAGAATCAAGCAGAATCTTTACAACTTCTACGTTTATTAGAGCTATACTTAAAACAGCGTACTCAGCTAAAGAATAAAATTCACGGAGAACAAGCTTTAGGTATACCCTCAAAAGCTGTTTTTAGATCTTTAAACAGATCAAAAAGGACATTAGATAAAGAAATAAAATCTTTAGAAACACGGTTGTTATCTCTAGTAAAAGAAGAGCACCAGCAACAGTTGACTAATTTAAAGAGCATTCCAGGTTTAGGAGATAAAACAGCAGCTTTATTGATCGTGTTAACTGATGGTTTTACCAAATTTGAAACTGCATCACAGCTTTGTAGCTTTGCAGGAACAACGCCCACCATACGGCAATCAGGGAGCAGCGTCAGAGGTAAAAGCAGAATAAGTAAAATGGGTAACCAAAAACTCAGAAATCTTTTGTTTTTATGTGCCTTTTCTGCAAGTAAATACAATACCGCCTGTAGGAAAATCTATGAACGTATTATAGCAAAAGGCAAAAGCAAAAAGTTAGCGCTAATAGCAGTGATAAATAAACTAATAAAACAAGCTTTTGCAATCGCAAAGAGCGGCTTGCCCTATGACCCAAATTATGCAACAAAATTGAACTAAATACTCTTGGATTTTAACTCAGTTCTTTGTTGTGTGTAGTTTTTTAATAAACAAATTTCCATTCCTTTTTAAAGAATTCTTTATAGTGTTCCGTTACTACTTCATTCAATTTTTTGGTATTTGAACATAAGTCGTCTCCGTTTTTTGAAAGTATGTAATTGTAAAATTCCTTATTATCATAAGAAACATTTTCGAAACTTATATTTGGGTCTTTTTGTTTGGCTATCAATCTATTATTACAAACTTCAAGTATTTCAGTTTGTTCCATTAAAACCATTAAATCAAAGGTTGATTGAGAAACTCTTCTGCTTTTAACTAAAAAGAAGATACCAATTAATAGAATAGCGATTATTAGTAGTTTTTTATTTTTCATATATTATTAATTACAATATTTCTTAATAAATAAATAGGCTCTTTCATAGCCTAATTCTCCAGCTTTTTGCCAATCAGAACAAGCTTCTTTTTTATTGCCTAACATTTGTTGGGTTATTCCTCTGGCCATATAAGAGCTTACGTCTTTTGGGTCAAGAGATATTGCTTTGGTAAAATCTGAAATAGCTCCGTTATAATCTTTAATTTTAGTTTTAGCTATACCACGATTAGAATAAGCAAATATATCTTTTGGATTTAGTAATAAGGCTTTATTAAAATCTGAAATTGCACCTTCGTAATCTTTTAAATCTCCTTTCAAATTTCCTCTATTATTATAAGCTTTAACTAATTTAGGGTCAATCTCAATAGCTTTATTATAATCAGAAAGTGCACCATAATAATCTTTATTCCTTTCTTTGATAATTGCACTTTCAAAATATTCTTTAGCTGTTTGGTTATTGTTGCAAAACTTATTAAGTAATTGTTGAGCGTCTTTAAACCCTAATTCTTTTGCTTTTTGAAAATCCTCACAGCCCTCTTTTTTTAAGTCAGAGAAATATTTAATTCCACCTCTGCTCACATAAAATAATTCATTTTTAGGTTCAATTTGGATTGCCTTGTCAAAATCATTAATTGCACCAGCAATGTCTTTTAGACTTGCTTTCACTAAGCCTCTTCCATTATATGCTGATGCAAAATTCTTGTCAATTTCTATTGATTTATTAAAGTCATTAATCGCTCCACTATTATCTTTTATTTTAGATTTTGCTAATCCTCTAACATTATAGGCTAAAACAAAATTTGGAATAATTTTAAGTGCTTTATTGCAATCGTTAATACTTCCTTCATAGTCTCTTAATTTAAGCTTTATGTTTGCTCGATTGTAGTAATAAATAAAGAAATTAGGATTTAACTCAATTGATTTATTTAAGTCTAAAAGTGCACCTTGATAATCTTTGACATTATATTTTAACTGACTTTCATTGAAATAATGAAATGCACCTTTTTTTATATTTAATTCTTTCTTAGTTTCATTCTTTCTTTTTAATAGTTTTTCTAAAAACGAAACTTCAATTGCGTATCCAGCCTTAAGGTTTTCAATATCGCTTATTATACCACTATTGACTATACCAATAACTTGACCTTTTGAATTTATTAATGCTCCACCACTATTTCCTCGATTCAAGGGTATTGAAGTCTTAATAATTCCATTTGATTCTGAGCTGCTTGTATAGTTCACTTTACCCTCCAAAATAATTTTAGAGGAAATAATTGGGTTTTCAAAAGCAAAAACTTTATCTCCAATTTTAGGCTTTTCCTTAGCTAACGTTAAAGGATTTCCTTTTAAAGTTGGTGCAGATAGTATTGCCAAATCAGTTTGGTCGTCGAAGTCAAAATAGCCATCTATTTTATGTTTTATATTTGTTCCGTTTATAATTGCATAACCATTTTTATTTCCTTCAATTACGTGTAGATTTGTTATGATTTTCCCATTTTCAATAATAAAGCCACTACCTGATTTTGTGTTGTCATCTAAAAATATTGTAACTGTTGAGTTTAAGTATTCACTAACATCTTTTTTGTTATTTTGACTATACGTAGTTAAATATGCAGTTAATATTAATAGATTTATTATTCTTTTCATTCAAGGTTTAATTTTCAATATTGTATTCAGGATGTTGCTCTTAAATTACACACAACGGCAGTCTGTCTCAAAACTACCTTTTTATGTTTTAAAAGTAGTTGAAGTGTATGTGTAAGCTTCCCCAGACTAGAACTGCTTAATTTTCCAAAACTGGTTTAAAATTATTGTTATTCATTCTCTTGGGGCTAGCCCCAAGAGAATGGAGTTTTGCGTATTGCACTGGTGCTATTTTGCCCAGTGAGTCATGGGGACGATATTTATTGTAATCTTCCATCCATATTTGAGTTTGTTCCCTTACCTGATCAATATTTTCAAAGATATATTTATCTAGGACACCTCTGCGATAGGAGCCATTAAAGCGTTCTACAAAAGCATTTTGAGTAGGTTTGCCTGGTTGTATGTATTTAAATTCAATTTCATGCATTTTACTCCATTCAGCAGTTAGGTTTGCTATGAATTCAGGACCATTGTCCATCCTGATCCTGTTTGGCTTGCCCCGTCGGTTGATTAGGTGATTGAGTACCCAGACTACCCGATTACTAGTCAATGAAAAGTCTACTTCAATATGTAGTGCCTCTCGATTAAAATCGTCTATTACGTTAAAAGATCTAAAACGTCTCTTGTTTTCTAGGACATCGCTTACGAAATCAATACTCCAAGTATCATTCAATTCTTCAGGAATCTCCAAAGGCTCCTGTATACGCGCGGGCAGGCGCTTCTTTGCTTTTCTTCTTAAAGGAAGCCCTAAAGATACATACACCCTGTGTACCCGCTTATGATTCCAAGGCTTTCCTTCGTTACGGATACGCCAGTAGGCTTTCCAGAAACCCTCTTCTGAATGTTCTTCTGCTTTGTCTCTAAGAGCCTTCTCTATAGGAGTATCATCCTTGGGTAATGGCTTATAATAGTAAACACTTTTACTCATATTAAGCACTCGGCACGCCCTACTGATGCCGTAGCGGATAAGTTCTTTAGCTATGGTGCGTTTACGGCAGGGCTTTAGAGCTTTTTTTCAATAATCTCTTTTGCCATTTGGTGGTCTAGTGCTAAAGAGGCATACATCTGCTTTAGACGGGCGTTTTCAGCTTCGAGCTCCTTAATACGCTTAAGTTCTTTGCTGCTCATACCAGCGTATTTAGAACGCCATTTATAAAAGGTAGAGGTACTGACACCGTATTCGCGGCTAATTTCTTCAACACTCTTACCGTTGTCGAACTCCTTTAAAATTTTTGCAATCTGTGTAGGTGTGAATTTGCTTCGTCTCATACTGTTTAAAATTAAGAATTATTACACTTCTAAACAGTTCGGTTTTAAGGGAAGCATACATATGCGATATCCAACAAAAACTGCATATGAGGTGTTTTGGGTATTTTGGTGATATACTTTAGGTTTGAGCCTCTCTAAGCCCTCTAATAGCTTTAAAACACTTAAAAAACTATGTTTTATCGCTGCCTCAAGAGATACTTTTAGCTTGAACAGTCTTTTAAGATTATAAGCTAGCAGCATAAGACCTAAATCTGCTGAAGCAGCTTGTATTCCTTTTTTGGTCAAGATATGATTAAATCCCCATTGACGCTTTATGGTGCCGTAAGGATGCTCAACTAGTGCTTGCCGCCTTTTGTAGAGTTCACCGCTTTGAGCAATACGTTTGGCATTATCCTGAATGTTCTGGGTGTACTGACTGCGCTGTATTACTTTTCCATTGACTTTTGAAGTGGTACAGTTCTCCCGCACCACACAGGTCTTGCAGGCTTTGGTTTTGTATTGTTTAAAAGTGTAGTTACGTGCTTTGTACTGGGTCCCGTTAGAGGTTAGTGTATGTCCCTGCGGACAGGTATAAGTGTCTGGATCTGAGTTATAGTTAAAATACTCTGCGTTGTATCTGGGGTTTGGTGCCTGACTTTTTCTTCCAATAGCAGGTATGGCAACCAAGGTAGCAATGCCTAAATGATCTGCTGTATGAAACTCACTTCCGGTGTGATACCCTTTGTCATAAAGGGCGGTGAAGTGGGTTGTGCGTAAGATGGTTTTAGCTCTGGCGAGCATACCGCCCATTGCTTTTTTATCATTGGCGTTGGTGAGTTTATAATCGATCAGGATTTTATTTTGAGCATCTACGGTGGTTTGTGCAGTGTAGCATACTTCGGTAACGGTCCCGCGTACAATTTGATGTCTGCTGTCAGGGTCAGAGGTCGATAGTTGCGGATTGGGAGAAGAGGTATCCTGCTCCAGTTGGTTTTTTATCTGCTGGTATTTTACACGTTGAGCTTTACGGGTGTGTATTTGCTGTTGTACTTCTTCTTTGTGATCTCCATCAGCATTAGCCAGTTCCCGGTTATGTTCTTCGAGTTTTTTATCAATGTAATCCAGATGGCGCTGTATCTTCTTTTTGTTGTAGTTATTCTTCTTGCTGTTTTGGGCTCTGAGCTTAGTAGAATCACCGGCGATGAGCGTAGCCCCGATCAGGTTGAAGTTACGTGCGAGTTGCACGCTCTGGCGGAACACGCGCTTAATAGCCTTTGGGTTGTCTTTTCTAAATCGGGCAATAGTATTATGATCAGGCTGTAGGTTTTTGATCAACCAGATGACCTCGATATTGCGCAGGCATTCTTTTTCTAAGATGCGGGAAGAGCGCATCCGGTTCATATAGCCGTAAATGTAAAGCTTCAATAAATCTGCAGGATCATAGGGAGGTCTGCCCTGTGAGGCTTTGGATTGAAAGCCCAGCGCTTGAAGATCTAATAGGTTTACAAATTGATCGATCAGACGAACACTATTATCTTGAGGGATCATATCGTCTAAACAGGTGGTGTACAGGGTAAGTTGCTCGCGGGGTTGTCCTTGTTGATATTCCATTCATGAAATTAATCTTTTTAAATGAAATATCCTAAGTTTTGAGACAGTCTGACGGTCTCGGCTATGAGTAGTTGCGTGGTTTAGCACTTAACTTTGCAAGTACACACCAAACTGAAAATCCGCGAGGATTTTCAGAAGTAGGCGAGAACAAGCAATTACTTATAGCCAACTTAAGTTTGATTCTGTTTAAATTATAGCATTAATCAGAAAGAACAAAAGAGCAGGTTAAGGTTACTATAGCCGTTGGAACTTCAGATTCCGTCAACATTGATAATCACTGCTCTTTTCTACTTAGATTTCGATCAGTTCTGTGAGGCGCTAACCTCGATTTAAAGTTGTTGAACACCAAGTAGATCGTCCTTTCCAAAATCTAATTGTTATGAGTAAATATAGTGAAACTTATGGAGTAGATATTAGCAAAGATGTCTTTGATGTAGCAAATACAACAGGCTTTTACCGTCAATACCCTAATACTGTTGCCGGGTTCAAAAAGTTCATTAAAGAGCTTGAAAAATCAGCAATTGTCGTTATGGAAGCAACCGGTTATTATCATTATTGTTTAGCACAATTCCTGTTTGAATCTGGCCAACCGGTTTCTGTAGTAAATCCATTATCTGTAAAGAGGTTTATACAGATGCGTTTATCTAAAGTAAAGACCGATAAGAGTGATGCTAAAGCCATATGTGACTATGCTTTGATCAACCCAGTGCCTTTATATACGGGAAAGGATCAGAATCAAGCAGAATCTCTACAACTTCTACGTTATAGAGCTGTACTAAAACAGCGCACTCAGCTAAAGAATAAAATTCACGGAGAGCAAGCTTTAGGTATACCTTCAAAAGCGGTTTTTAGATCATTGAACAGATCAAAAAAGATATTGGATAAAGAGATAAAATCCCTAGAAACGCGCTTATTATCTCTAGTTAAAGCAGAGCACCAGCAACAGTTGACTAATTTAAAGAGTATCCCAGGTTTAGGAGATAAAACAGCAGCTTTATTGATCGTGTTAACTGATGGTTTTACCAAATTTGAAACTGCATCGCAGCTTTGTAGCTTTGCAGGCACAACGCCCACCATACGGCAATCAGGGAGCAGTGTCAGGGGTAAAAGCAGAATCAGTAAAATGGGTAACCAAAAACTCAGAAATCTTTTGTTTTTATGTGCCTTCTCTGCAAGTAAATACAATACTGCCTGTAGGAAAATTTATGAACGTATTATAGCAAAAGGCAAAAGTAAAAAGCTAGCACTAATAGCAGTTATAAATAAACTAATAAAACAAGCTTTTGCAATCGCAAAGAGCGGCTTGCCCTATGACCCAAATTATGCGACAAAATTGAACTAAATACTCTTGGATTTTAACTCAGTTCTTTGTTGGCAGTAGTGTTTATTTTGTCAGTCGTTTTGCTGTCATAAATCGGTCAGCTACATTGTCCCAATTGATAATTTCAAGAACTGTATCAACAAAATCGGCTCTTTTATTTTTGTATTTCAAATAATAGGCGTGTTCCCAAACATCAATCACCAAAATCGGAACAACTCCCCATTGTGTTAATTTTTGATGATTTTCGCATTGTAACAATGTCAAGCTATCCGAATAAGGTTGGTAACCCAAAATACCCCAACCGCTTCCTTCTACAGTTTTTGATATTTTCCCGATATAGCTTTTCAGTTTGTCAAATGAACCGAAATCCTTTTCTATCTGTTTTAAGAGTTCAGTTTTGGGTTCAGTTTTTTTATTCGTTAAGTTCGTCCAAAAGATGGAATGAAGCACGTGGCTTGAAAAGTGGTAAGCTAACTTTCGGGTCCACAAATCCACTTGGTCTAAATCGCCCGATTTTAGATGTTCCTTAATTTTAATCAAATCTGTGTTTGCCCCTTTTACTGCTCCACCGTGATGAAATTCAAAGTGCAGATGTAAGGTTTCTTCATCCATATGTGGCTCCAAAAAAGTTTTATTGTATGGAAGTGATTTTTGAATGAAATTTCCATTACTGTCCACTAATCTGTCAATTCCGTTTTCCGTTACATTTTGTGAAAAAACGTTGTTCATTGGTAGGATTGTCGCTCCACCTAAAATTGCCGTGTTTCTTAAAAATTCTTTTCTGTCCATATTTATACTTTTTTCAATTTATCTCGTTTTTCCACATTACTGCCAACGTGTGCGTATATGACAAGTAGCGTGCGGAAAAGTGCGAAATTTTCGGTTGCGCCACAAGCCAATTTTTTTGTTTAAGTTTTTATCTTTAAAATTCTAAAACGCCAAATAAAAAAATTGGCGACTTTCCAAATATACCAAAATTTTCGATTTAGAACCGACTTAGCTATTTGTTATATACGGTGTTGCCAGTAGTTTTTTTTCCGAGTATTATTTTTAAGTCAGCAAATAAATACGCTCCTGCGATTCCAAGACAACCAATTCCTAAAATTATATCTTCATTTGGAAAAAACAAGAATATAGCTAGAATTATAAGACCAATGCAAATAGGATACATTAAAATCCGTGTTATTAATTTTTTAAAACTCCATTCTTTTTCTATTTCTTTCTCATCAACTTCAATTTCTAAAAGATCAAAAATTTTGTCAAGTTGATTTTGTTTTTCAAAATTATAAACTTTTCGAGCAAAAAATATTAAGCCTATAATAAATATTAGAACAAAAGAAATAAGGGTTAAACTGCTTATAAGTTCTGATTCATTAATTAATTGTAAAACAATAAAATAGATTAATGGTAGAAATATTACGATATTAAAAATTTTCCCTATCGGATTTTGTTTGTCAGTAATATCAATCAAATGCTTTTCAGTATTGAACTCAAATGTAAAAACTGGATACGTAATCATATTCCAAAACCCTTGTTTCCATAATTTCACTTTATTTTCGCTTATTTCTCCTTTTATACGAAAATCGCGAGAAATTACGTTTCCTAAATGATTGATAAGAGTATTTTCTTCTTTTAATTCAATCAATTTTTCGACCTCTTTTTTTGTTATTTCCACGGTTTTTTTAAATTACTGGCAACGGCAGTCTGTCTCAAAACTACCTTTTTATGTTTTAAAAGTAGTTGAAGTGTATGCGATATCCAACAAAAACTGCATATGAGGTGTTTTGGGTATTTTGGTGATATACTTTAGGTTTGAGCCTTTCTAAGCCCTCTAATAGCTTTAAAACACTTAAAAAACTATGTTTTATCGCTGCCTCAAGAGATACTTTTAGCTTGAACAGTCTTTTAAGATTATAAGCTAGCAGCATAAGACCTAAATCTGCTGAAGCAGCTTGTATTCCTTTTTTGGTCAAGATATGATTAAATCCCCATTGACGCTTTATGGTGCCGTAAGGATGCTCAACTAGTGCTTGCCGCCTTTTGTAGAGTTCACCGCTTTGAGCAATACGTTTGGCATTATCCTGAATGTTCTGGGTGTACTGACTGCGCTGTATTACTTTTCCATTGACTTTTGAAGTGGTACAGTTCTCCCGCACCACACAGGTCTTGCAGGCTTTGGTTTTGTATTGTTTAAAAGTGTAGTTACGTGCTTTGTACTGGGTCCCGTTAGAGGTTAGTGTATGTCCCTGCGGACAGGTATAAGTGTCTGGATCTGAGTTATAGTTAAAATACTCTGCGTTGTATCTGGGGTTTGGTGCCTGACTTTTTCTTCCAATAGCAGGTATGGCAACCAAGGTAGCAATGCCTAAATGATCTGCTGTATGAAACTCACTTCCGGTGTGATACCCTTTGTCATAAAGGGCGGTGAAGTGGGTTGTGCGTAAGATGGTTTTAGCTCTGGCGAGCATACCGCCCATTGCTTTTTTATCATTGGCGTTGGTGAGTTTATAATCGATCAGGATTTTATTTTGAGCATCTACGGTGGTTTGTGCAGTGTAGCATACTTCGGTAACGGTCCCGCGTACAATTTGATGTCTGCTGTCAGGGTCAGAGGTCGATAGTTGCGGATTGGGAGAAGAGGTATCCTGCTCCAGTTGGTTTTTTATCTGCTGGTATTTTACACGTTGAGCTTTACGGGTGTGTATTTGCTGTTGTACTTCTTCTTTGTGATCTCCATCAGCATTAGCCAGT
Source organism: Leeuwenhoekiella blandensis MED217 (assembly GCF_000152985.1). Classification (GTDB taxonomy): domain Bacteria; phylum Bacteroidota; class Bacteroidia; order Flavobacteriales; family Flavobacteriaceae; genus Leeuwenhoekiella; species Leeuwenhoekiella blandensis. Next base: position 2,232,383 of record NZ_CH672395.1, read on the forward strand.
TCCCGGTTATGTTCTTCGAGTTTTTTATCAATGTAATCCAGATGGCGCTGTATCTTCTTTTTGTTGTAGTTATTCTTCTTGCTGTTTTGGGCTCTGAGCTTAGTAGAATCACCGGCGATGAGCGTAGCCCCGATCAGGTTGAAGTTACGTGCGAGTTGCACGCTCTGGCGGAACACGCGCTTAATAGCCTTTGGGTTGTCTTTTCTAAATCGGGCAATAGTATTATGATCAGGCTGTAGGTTTTTGATCAACCAGATGACCTCGATATTGCGCAGGCATTCTTTTTCTAAGATGCGGGAAGAGCGCATCCGGTTCATATAGCCGTAAATGTAAAGCTTCAATAAATCTGCAGGATCATAGGGAGGTCTGCCCTGTGAGGCTTTGGATTGAAAGCCCAGCGCTTGAAGATCTAATAGGTTTACAAATTGATCGATCAGACGAACACTATTATCTTGAGGGATCATATCGTCTAAACAGGTGGTGTACAGGGTAAGTTGCTCGCGGGGTTGTCCTTGTTGATATTCCATTCATGAAATTAATCTTTTTAAATGAAATATCCTAAGTTTTGAGACAGTCTGACGGTCTCGTATAACCGTCAGTTACGGGTTTAAAGTTAATGATTTTCGGTTAAGAACTGGCGTTAGCAATTCCGAGTGGATTCGGACGTAGTCGAATCCGCCGTAATTGCGGTTATACATTGTTGTAGCTAGTGTTTTTTTAATATTCATTTTCTTTTTCTTCCAGTTTCATAGTTATCGGACTAAAAATTCCCTGATAGATTAGGCCAAGTTGAAGTCCGATGAATGGAATTATAAGTAATATTGTTTTCAGCCACGATTGATTCCATAATGCTTTTAACATTGGTATCGATTCATTTCCACTAACCATTGTAGGTGGGTTTTGGTATATGAAATAATAGAAGTAGATAATTCCCAAAAGTCCAGCAATTGAGTGAGCAATAATACTGAACCAATTCAGTCGATAAAATTTCAAAATCAAGTAGTTGATTAGTGCTGGCAGAGAATTTACAAGAAAGGAAATTATTCCGATTAAGAATGTGTATCCGATTATTAACCAAATCCAGCTCAAAGAAAACATCCATAACATTAGAACCATTCCATAATAAAGTCCTAAATAGGTCAGTAAATACCAAATAAACATTGTTATTGGTGTTAGTAAATATCTCATATTGGTTGGTTTTACATTAGCTACAACGTGTTGGGCTATGGTTTCGTTGCGGAAAAATCCGTAGGATTCTTTCCGCCGTAACCCAAAGATAGTAAAAGTGCGTGGAATTTTCGGCAGAAAATTCCGCCGCAATGAACTATAGCCGGTGTTGGGTTTTAGTGCTTTTTTCCGCTTAATGATTCGTTCCGCTTTTTTTCAGTCCGATTGTTTTTTTCCGTTCAGTTTTTCTGTTCCGCAAACTTGCTCAATTCCGCAAGAGTGAACTTCAGCGTTCAGTTCGGTTTCAGATTCCGATTCCGCAAACTTGTTAAAATTCCGCAGTTTTTTTCCGTAATTGGCTCAAATTCCGCGAAATTATTTATCAAATTCCGATTTTCAATAAACTTAAATTTCAGCCGAAATTTTGATTTGGAGGACGGTTTTTCAGCATTAAACCCAACTGTCTAGTGTATGAGCAGTAGCGGATTAAAACCCACTAGCTTTTCGGTTAAACACTTACCTTTATTATTATTCATTTCCTTTCAATTTTGCACTAAACCCGCTATTGCTTATACACATTGTTACCCACTGGCTTTATTCCGTTCTGTTTGTTTTCAGCGTTGGCAAAGACATACTCTTTGGCAAGTTTTGGCTTGTGTGGCGGCTGGTGCGACTTGCCAATGTGTATGGCTTTTAGCGTTGGCTTTCACTATTTTAATTATTATGTTTCATTTTGTCAAAATGTAATTTGTCTTTATCTTCAATAAGTCTCATCAAATATTTTGCTGATTGATGGATTTCCTGTGGATTCATTGAACCATTTATCGAATGAGAAAGAATATTGCAAACTTTAATTAATAAACCAAGTTTTGTTTTTTGGTTGTTACTTGTAATGCTAAAATCATTTTCAATTTGCTTTTGAAGATTACTTGTAAAGTTCAAATTTCTTCCAATTTTAAAACCATACCATTCTTCAAAAATTCTTCTCATTACATTTGGATAGTGATAAATTTGGCATTCTGTCTTTATATCTTCACCACTTTTTTTTGAAAATTCATAAATTTCTTTAAACAAATAGTTATATGGTTTTACTTTACGAGACAATTCAACCAATGTGCTTACTCCGTTATTTTTTCTTATTTCAAAAGTTGCAAAAGTTTGATTGTTCTCCTGACCATATGATAAATTACAGTAGTCGTCCCAAGAGTGTGTCATAACGAAAATCTGTTGGTTTTTAAGTTCTAAAAGGTTTTTCATCATTTCCAAAATGTAAAACTTATTGGAATCATCCATACTTGAAATTGGGTCATCTACTATGATAAGTTCAATTTCTGGTTTTATCCGCTGTTGTTTGTTATCAGCAAATAGTTCATAATAGAAAAACAACAAGGCTAAAAGATTCTTTTCGCCCTCGCTTATATCTTTTATTGTAAGTGTAGCGTTTTCGTTGGTGCTTTTGATAATGTAATTTTTGTTGTCAGTATCAAGCACAACCTTTAATGAAATATTTATGTCATTAAGAATTTGAGAAACAAAATCAGCAAAATCCTTTGTAAGACTTTTTTGTTGCTTTAAATCTTGAATGTCTTGTTGCTTTTTCTTGTTGTTCTCTCTCTTTTCTTTAACGTCTACTACCTTGTCTTTAACCTCCTTTAGCTTTTCTTTTATTGTGGCTGATTTTCGTATTTCCAAGCCAATCGCACCTTTTACTAAGGTGGTCAGATTGTTTTGTTTCTTTCTTAATTCTAATAATAGTTGGTGTTTGGCTTTAGAGATGCTAGATATTGATTCTTCAATTACTTTCAAAGTTTCAGCTAAAAGTTCAAAGTCAAAAGTTTCTTGAATTTCAATTTTATCAATTTTCGATTGACAAGAAGTTATAAGAGAAACAATAGTGTTTTTCTTTGCAGAAATTGCAGTAAAATATTGCTCAATATCAGTTCCAATGTTAGTAGAATATGTTTTGGATTCCTTCTCAATAATTTTGATACTATCCAAAAGGCTTTGAAGTTGCTCTCTGAATTGCTTTAGTTTTTCAATTGCCTTATGACGTTTGTTTTCTTTGAATTCAGCTAGTTTCGATTTGACATCTAAAAAATCTAAGTTTCCATTGCAGAATTTGCAGTTGTCTCCTTCCTTGTGAAGTTTTAAACCTGATTCAATCCATTGAACAATCTCAAATTCTGGGATAGAAATATCTTCTCCAAATTTTTCTTTGAATATTGCTTTTACCTCTTCAATTAAAGGTGTTTGAATTTTTGAAAAGTTTAATGGTTTTAAATTCTCATTTTGTGCAATTTGCTTCTCAATAGCATTGTCTCCATTAATCTTTATCAAATTTTCATCATCAGATTCGATTTTTTTAGCATCTTGAAAATCCTTTTTGTAAAGTTCAATTACACGCTCAATAGATTCATCTTTGGACTTTTTTTGAATATTGGATTTGCCTTTTCGCCTATCGTGAATTTTATCTATTTCAGTTCTGATTTCTTTGTGTAATTTGGAAATATTAGTGTCAAGTTTTTCAATTTCATCTTCTTTGATGATTAACTTCTCAAGTTCTTTAATCTTGTTTTCTATATCAACATCTCCCTTGCTAAAGCTCGCTTCAACGCCTTTAATTTTATCTTCGGAATTTTCAATTAATAATGAATTTGAAACGAAATCTCTATCAAAGATTCTAAAATTCTCAGGCTTCTTGATTATGTCTTTTAGAAATTCATCTTTAATGCCAATAGCAATAGAACTTTTTCCTTTACCATTGTAACCAAATAGAATGTTTTTTGGACGAAACAGTAAACCACTAGGGTTAGTGTAGCCAACAAATGATTTGTGAGTAAAGTTACTTAGTTTGGTTATCATTCTTTAAAATGTATTCTTTCTTGATGTTAGACTGTGCGTTGAATTTTTCATTTATTTTATATTTTTCTCAATCGTTGCAATTTCAGTCGGGTCAATTTCGTATAGCTCGTAAATAATCGAGTTGATTTTACTTTCGGCTTTTTCCAATTCCGTTGTTAGTTGTTCCAATTCTTTTGTTAATTGTATTTCTCTGTCAAAATTGTTATCCGTTTTTGCTTTGTCTAACAATTCTTGATATTCTGAACTTTTTTGAGTGTTTGAAATAATGCTTGAAACTAAATCGGCAATTTTTTCTTGAACTTCCTTATTCGGATTTATTAATGGTAAATTTTCTAAAGGTGTCTTGTCAATTTGGTAATTGTTGCCTTGCATTTTTCCTTTATACTTTAACCAAAATGCTATCAAATTTGAGTTTAAAATTCCCGTCAAATACTTTTGGTTAATTCTGTCGGTTTTAATGACCATAAATGTTCTGTTGACGTATGCGTCAAAATCGGTATATGTAAATCTTGGGCGAACTGAACACTTTCTTAATGAAAAAATCTTTTCTCCTTTAAAATATTTTTCGTCTCTCGAACGGTGCAAACCATAGGGTTTGTTAACAGAAGTAAATACGTCCAAGAACTTATCTAAATGTCCTTTAATATTTGGAAATGGAAGTATTTTTTCTTCGTCCTTAAAGCTTGAATCTGTGTAAATAATCCAAAGCCTATTTTTTGGATTACCATAGTATTGTTGTAATTCGCTCGTGGTATAAAATGGTTTTATTAAATCTTTTTCATTTATGGAAAGATTCAAATTATCATATTCCGACTGGCTTAAATTAAAAATACCATCTCCAACTTCTACATTTTCAAGTACCTCTTTATGTTTCTTATTAACGAAATCTTGCAATAAGTCAATACCTGAAGCAATTTCTTTAGATTCTAAATTGAAATTTTCTTTATTCTTTATTTTCTCAATTATCAAATTGAGTTCTGCATTTATAAACGTAATTGGTTGGTTTATCAATTCTTCTTTGATGATGTTCGAATTAAAATATTCGTATTTATCATCAGCGACTTTCTCTAAAAACAATTGCGCATTTTCGTGTTTTATTTTGCTGTCAATTACTTTCGAGAAATTAAAATTGTAGTTTTTATTATTATCAGAGCGTTGCATTATGTAAATCATTGTCTGAATTCCTGCCGAATCAAACACTTTAAAATCTCCAAAATCTATAAATTCAGTAATCTTACCTTTGTTAAGTACAATATTTCTAAACTTTGATGCGCCATCATTGGTTATCCAATTATTAGGTGCGATATAGCCAATCAATCCATAATCTTTTTTTATTATGTCTAATGCCAAAGCACCAAAGAAATACCATAAATCCATTTTACCTTGATAACAAGGATGGTCGTGTAAACCGTCAAAAGCAGATTTATTTGTTGCTTCTTTAATATATGGTGGATTTCCAATAACAACATCAAAACCGCCATTTTTCATAATGTTGGGAAACTCTTTGTGCCAATCAAATTCAGATGCTAAAAGTGAGTTTCCGCATTTAATATTATTGTTTAATTTGGAAAGTTTGCGGTCTTTTTTAGCTGTGCGAAGCCAAAGCGATAATTGAGCAATTTCAACACTTTCTTCATTAATGTCTACTCCAAAAAGATTGTTTTCAAGTATGTTTTTGTCGGTATCAAAAAGTCGTAAAGGTGAATTTGTCAGGTCAGCAATGATGTCGTCAATTTTTTCGTGTTCTTCGATTAGGAAGTTTAATGCTTGGTTTAAAAAGGCTCCACTACCACAAGCTGGGTCAATGATTTTTAAATTTGTCAACCAATTTTTATAGTCGGTCAACGTTTTGAAAAGCTTTTTTCCTTTTACTGTTAACGTCTTATCTTTTTTTAGAAACGAATCATCATATTCAATTTCTTCAATATCTAGTTCTTTTCTTTTGTCAATGCAAAGTTTACCAATAGTGTTGGCAACAATGTAAGTTGTAATGTATTTTGGCGTGTAAAAAACACCATCTTTTTTTCTTTTGGTTCTTTTTTGGTCGGAAACTGTACCTTCAATTTCTGCGGTTACTTCTTCAATTTCATTGAGTGAATGTTCAAAAATATGACCAAGAATATTTACATCAACTTCTGTATTGAAATCGTAGGTAGATAGTTTCTTTAAATCGTCAATTAAAATTTCATCATCAATGTTTAAATTGTTGAGCAATAAATCTTCGTAAAATAAGCCACCATTGTATGCAGGAATATTGTCAGATTCCTTTTTGCCTGGTCGCCCAATGTTCATATACCCGAAATACTGCTTAAAAATTTCGTAAATTGGTTTATAAGCATCTTCTTCTTTTAAGATGTCAAAACGTTTGATGATTCTTGAAATCGAATTTGGTGGCAATAATCCGCTATCTTCTGCAAAAAGAATAAATAGAAAACGGTCTAAAAGTTTTTGCGATTTTTTGAAAAGCAACAACTTATCATTGTCTGGATGATTTGCAATTAAATTGTGAAACAATTTATCTTTAAAATGCGAATAATCTTTGTAAAGTTCTTCCGAAATTTCTTTTTCGTGAAACTGCGTTTCTTTTTTAAGTTGTACGGGAAGATTTGAAAAAATACTTTCTTTATGAAGGATTAAGTATAGTAGCTCAAATCGTTCTTTGTTGAGAAAAAACAAGTCAAATTCTTCAAATTCGGTAGAGTAGTCAATATAAAACCGAAGTTTTTGAAAATTAGAGGTTATGATGTATTTACACTCTGGTTGATTGTTTTTATAATTAAATGCTTGTTGTGTTATTTTTGTTAAGTCCTTTGTTTTTGTTGACTTTAATTCAATTACTGCAATTGCATTTTCATCTTTTAAAATTGCTCCGTCTGCTTTTTTTCCGTCCGTTTGGTTTTTAAATTCACGCTGTAAATTGTAATTTTCATTTGGGCGAAGTGTGTAACCGAGAACGTCAACAAATATTTCACGTAAAAATCCGTCTTGATATTCTTCTTCTTTGAGCGTTTTTATTTGCTCTATTTTCGCTGCATTATAATTCAGTCGGAATGTTTGGAAAGCCTTTTCTATCTTTTCTTGGTCAAGATTTTTAAGGTGTTTTTGTATGACTGATTTTTGAAATATTGGCATTTATTTTTGTTCTGTTTTTTCTTTCACAAGATACATTTTTTCGAGCGTTGGCAAAAAACAGCTCTTTTGGTTTTTTCAGCGTTGGCTTTCGTGTCGGCAAAAACCAAATGTGCTGTTTGTGCGGCTGGTTTCAGCTTGTGGGTAACGGTTTTGGCTATGATTTCGTTACGGAATGGCACGTGAGTGTCATTCCGCAGTTGACCGAAAGATAGCAAAAATGCTTGGAATTTCCGCGAGGAAATTCCGCCGTAATGAATTATAGCCGTTGTTAGCTTTTAGTGCTTTTATAATTCATTCCGTTTTTGTTTTTTGGTCAGCTTTTTATTCCAATTTCTTTAATTTCCGTTTTTAGTTCATTCCGCAAACTTGCTCAAATTCCGACCGTTTTTTAATTCAGGTTTGAGTGCGCAATTCCAGCGTTGTTTTTCCAGTTCCGATTGCGCAAACAAGCTAAAAAGTCAAGCGTAATTCAATTCAGAGTTTGAGTGAGCAATTCCGCTGTTGTTTTTCATTCCACGTTTGAGTGATAATTCCGAAAATTTTTGAAATTCCGCACACAGTTTTTCTGATTCATCTGGCTTAAAATTCTAAAAAAAAATCAAAAAATAAACCAGGCTTTTTTCAAACCGCAAACTTGCTCCAGCATTAAAGCTAACGGTCTTGTATATGGCTCGTAGCGTGCAAATTAGAAAATTATCTTCGGATTGAGCACAAGCCAGATTTTTAAATTTTACTATTTATCTTTTATTAAAAATCGTCAAATTTAAAAATTTGGCGACTTTCCAAATATGCTTTAACTTCGATTAATCAACTAACTAGCTATGAGCTATATACGTTGTTGCCAAACGTACTTTTTTCACATACTAATCGGTTCATATACAAAGTTATCACTTTTACTAATTCTTAATATTTTACATTCAAATTCGCTATACAATTTTAAGTTATTCAGTTCCTTTTTTATGCTTTTTCTATTGGGAAACCTTTCTTTGTTTAAGTGAATTACTGTTCTAAACTTACCATCAATAAAATATCCTCTTTTGCCTGTTTCGTCTGTCATTACCATAGCCATTCTGTTCGTTCCTACATAATTTTCAAGTTCGCCAGTCAACCATTCTTTTTGAAAGTATTTGTTTCCCAAAATAATCTCTCCGTTTTTCTTTGTCCCGAAATAGTATGATTCTACAATATCTCCATCAATTGCTGATAGTAACTTGTCGTCATTTTTATAAGTTGACTTATGAATTAAGCCAACAAAACTACCAAACTTCCAATTAAAATGACAACCTAAATCTACAAAAAGACCATATTTTGATTTGTGAATTACAACTCCTTTGTATTGTTCATTCTCAGTTAACGTCTTTTCTTCAAATCTGTGACTTTCTGCGTTAATTAAAATTCTGATTGGCATTGTATTTTCGTCAATACTATGTATTTTACAGAAAAACTTTTGGTTGATTAAATTCTTTGAAACGCCTCGCCAATGTTGAATTGATTTGTATTCCCACGGCATATAATTATATGAAATAAATGCGAACATTCCGCCAACTTTCACAACAAATCCATTCCGTTTTGCTGATTTAATTTGGAATTGCAAAGTTCTGTTGTTGAGTTGAGACTCTTTTAAGTTATCAAGTAACTTGTCTAAATAATTTTTTTGCTTGACTTCCTTTTTCGGATTGAATACATCGTTAATTCTGTTTTTGATTTTGTTCCAAGTACTGTTCATTAAGTTTAGCTCGATGTTTTTCTTGTATGTGTGGCAACTTGTTATATCAACACAAATATAGTTGATTAGCAGAGTCTCTGTCGGGATATCAACACTTTTTAGTGTCGATTCGTGTTTTTTGTTATCGGCAAAACACGCCATAAAACCCAGCGCTAAAACAGGTTCAAGCACCGGGTTTTATACGCAATTCCTGCGTGCTTAAACCATTATTTATCCATAGTTTATCCGTTGTTTTACCATTAAACCCCAGTGTTTATGGGCAAACAATGCTTAATTAACGGATGATCTATGCTTAAAGCCACCAGAAAACCCCTTTTAACTCCTTTTAACCAAGCAGTCGAAACGATCTGCTTTTTAAGCGATTTTAAATGAAAATGATAGCAACGCAAGTCTTTATAAAGCCAACAGCTTGTCGCTGTGATACTTTTTCTAAAGTGCGTAGGCTTTTTATTAGGTTAACGTGAAATAGCACCTATATCAAGCGCTTTGCGTTTAAACGAAATGGCTTCGCCGGGTCGTTTTTGAGCAAGTTGGCAAATGCCAAATGTGCTCAACTGCAAAACTCTGGGATAGCCTCCGGAAACTTGACAGTCGCGCATTAACGCGATAAGGGTTCCGCTTGGGGTAAGTTGTACCGTTCCCGGTAAAACCGGCCCGGTAGTGATGCCTTTCAACGTATTATTCAAAGTCTCTTCAAACGGGATCGCCATCCGGTTGCTCTTAGAACTCAGCGTAAATGAACGCTCAAAAAGCTGTTGTTGCTCCTCGGTGCTCAACAACGCAAACTCCGGCCCGGGATAGACTTCTATTGCAGGATCCCAAAGTTGGGTATCTTCAAAATTTACACGAGATAAGGCTTTAGCGGTTACTACTTCATCAGTAATGGCCAAAGACATCCCTTTTTCAAGCTTAGCAGCCGTTGTAATGCCGGGATACTGACTTCGGCTACCCAATACGCTTTCGGATTGAAAACCTCCGGAAACGGCAAGATAAGCTCGCAAACCTTTATGAAGTTTGCCAAATTTGAGCACGTCACCTTTTTGTACGCGATAGCGTTTGGCCAGGCTTATGGGTTGGTCGTTGAGTAAAATATCAAATTGTGCCCCGCAAACCGCAATGTAGGTCTCACTGCTAAACTCCAATATCGGACCGGTCATCAGGATTTCAAGCACGGCAGCATTGAGATTGTTATTCAGTAATAAATTGGATTTTCCGGAAGAAAACGAGTCCATTACCCCACTTTGTGGCACGCCATACTGCGCCACACCGTGTCTTCCGGTATCTTGAAGCGTGGTATAAAAACCTGGTCGTAGTACGTGTATGTTAGCCATGAGTTGGAATTAATTGATAGGTTCCTGCTTGAACTTCCTGTTGAATTTTGTCATACTTTGCCTTAGAGACCGAATAAAACTGAATGCGATCTCCCGGAGTAAACGGACAAGGAGGTTCGCTTTTAGGATCGAATAACGCTACCGGGCAATTCCCGATAATTTGCCATCCGGCCGGACTGCTGTTTGGGTAGATTCCTGTTTGGTTTTCAGCAATGCCCACAGCCCCTTTTAAAACCGATGCGCGTGGCTCAGATTTACGTGGCATTTTGAGGCGCTCGTCCATCCCGCCGAGGTATAAAAATCCGGGTAAGAAGCCTATAAAATAAAGCGTGTATTCCGGAGCGGTATGCAAGCGGATGAGTTCGTCAATCGTCAAGGATTTTTCCTTTGCCAACAACTCAAGGTCGAGACCAAATTCAGCATCATAACATACCGGTACCCGATACAATCTTGAAGCTACTGCTTCCACTGGAATACTTTGAAAATCAAGTGCTTTTAAGCGTTCAAAATCGCTATAAACAGATTCTATTGAAGAAACATAATTAACTAATAATGAGATGTATGTGTTTGTTGTTTCAACTTCTTGTTTAACTACATTTTGTGCGATGTATTTTTTTACTGAAAGTAGAAACTTCAAGTTTTCAGGCGAAATTTCAAAGTCCCATTGCAGGAGTATTGCCTGTTCTCCAAGTCTGTTTATTGTGGGGTTTACTTGCACGATATGGTAGTTTTTTTAATCTGATTTTCGTCTAATTTTTGATTCAAAAGCTGAAGCAATTCTACTGCCTTTGGCGTGTCGCCATGCACACAAATGGTATCAATTTTCATCTTTAAAATATCACCGTCAAGGGTCTTAATTTCGCTGCGCTGCACCATACATAAAACGTGGTTGATCAAGGCATTTTCATCGGTGATCACCGCGTGGTCTTTTTGACGAGAAACCAAGCTTCCGTCAGGTTCATAATTACGATCTGCAAAAGCTTCAAAAAGCAACTTCAGTTTTCCTGTTGCCGCACGGGTCATTTCAGAATCAAAAGGTACATACACCGGGATTTCGGGATAAGCTTCAGCCAAAATTTCCGTCAGAAATTCAGCATATTCCTTTTTTTGAGCGCACAAATTATACAAGGCACCGTGTGCTTTAATATGATGCAAGGGCACTTGATGGTTCAAACATGCTTGATTCACACGGGCTATTTGTTCTAAAACGGAGTCTTTAAGTGCTTTGAACGAAAGCTGCATTTCCCGCCGCCCAAAATGCTCCCGATCAGGAAAAGAAGGGTGCGCTCCTACTCCAACCTTATACTGTTTTGCAAGCTGAACCACTTGATCTATAGTTTCTAGATCTCCGGCGTGACCGCCACAAGCCAGGTTGCACGAACTGATAAGCGGCATCAATGCGGCTTCATTGCCGATGCCCTCGCCTAAATCACAGTTAAGATCGATACTTGTTCTCATAAAAGTCCAAAAACGCTTAGAATTGCACGCGCTCCTAATATAAGAGTTACGATCAAGATGCACACACTTATTATATTTTTCAGCTTGGAGTTTTGATAATTTCCTAAAAGCGTACTGCGATTGGCCAGCCAGATCAAGATCCCTGCGATTACCGGTAAAAGAATACCGTTTGCCACCTGCGCAAACTGAATGATCTCAATAGGTTTGATCCCAAAAGTTGCCACCCCCACGCCCAATACTAAAACGAGCATCCAAACCAATCTGAAATTTCGTGATTTAAGATCACCGCCGAGGTTGAGGCATCCTTGTGCTACATAAGCCGCTGCAAGCGGTGCTGTGATCGCTGAAGTAATTCCGGCGGCAAAGAGTCCTAATCCTATACAATACCGCGCAGCGCTGCCATAGAGCGGCTCTAAGCTTTGTGCGAGTCCGCTGGCGCCATCCACTTCTTGTCCTGTGATGGCAGCCGCAGCAATGATCACACTCATAGATACGAGTCCGCCTAAGATCACCGCGACAATGGTATCTTTTTTTGCTGCGGAAAGTTCAGATCTATCCTTCCATTTTTGATTGACTAAAGACGCGTGTAAAAACAAATTGTACGGCACTACTGTAGTTCCCACCAAAGCGACGATCATTAGAATACTTCCGTCAGGAAATTGTGGAATAAGAGCGCCTTTAAGCACCATTAGCAGCTGAGGACCTGTGAGTATCGCAGTGATCACAAAAGACAAACTCATTAAGATCACCAGAAGTAGAAAGACTTTTTCTAGCACTTTGTAATTGCCGATATACAGTAAAATGAAAGCGATAGCTCCTATAAGCAAACTGTATCCGTTTATAGCATATCCTGCAACTTCAAGAATGCCTGTGCTTCCTAAAGCCTGAAGCCCTAAAACGCCTCCGCTTATATTACCGCCTTCATAGGCTGCGTTGCCCACGACGATAGCCGCTAAAACAAGACCTAAAACCGATTTTCTCAGAATACCTGCGGGCAACTCATCACGCAGTACTTGTGATAGTCCCTTTTGCGAAACCAAACCAATACGGGAAGCGGTTTCTTGTAAAATAATGGTCGCAATGATGGATAAGGTCATCGCCCACAACAGGCTAAAACCAAACTGAATACCCGCAAGTGTACAAACAGTCACCGTCCCCGGACCGATAAATGCCGCTGCCACTAAGGCTCCGGGGCCAATGTTCTTAAAAGGATTTCGCATAGCTGTTGTTAAATCCTAAATATAAAAACATCTGTTTTGATTTCGGCAAAAACCTTAGGCTAAAGTGAAAAACGTACTTTTAAGAGTCACTTAAAACCCTTAATACTATGGCTGCAGAGAACAAAAAGAAAGCACATACCGCCCTCAACTTAAACTACAATTCAGATAATGGGGTTTGGCTGCATCAGGGCAAAACCCTTCGTAAGATCGTAGGAACCGCCGGGATGCTGCTCCCTATTTTACTTTTGGCGATTTCGCTTACTTTTTTTGAACTTCCGGGTCCGTTAGAATCCATCAGTCATTATTACTACACACGTGCAGCGACCCTGTTTACGGTCATTGTGAGTCTTATAGGTATTTTTCTTATTGTCTATAGCGGCGAAGAACCTGTTGATTTTTGGGTTTCAAACCTTGCCGGTATGGCTGCTTTGTGTGTGGCTTTTTTCCCTACGAGTAATTTGGCCCAAAGCTGTTGTGATGCGGTAATGCCGTATGCGGTAACGTATTTTGACGAGTCGCAAGAAGGCTGGCGCTCGCTCTTTCACTATATCGCAGCAGCGGTATTCTTAAGTGCTTTGGCTTTTATGTCATTATTCTTATTTGTAAAATCAGACACTCCAAAAGGCAAGCGTTGTAGAGAAAAAGTACTGCGTAATCGGGTATATCGCACCTGCGGAATACTAATGCTTCTGGCATTACTTGTTATAGTACTAGGCCTTTTTGATATCATTCCATCCGAAACCTACGATCGTTTAAAACTCACTTTCTGGATGGAAGCGTTAGCGGTTGAGGCCTTTGGTTTTAGTTGGTTGGTAAAAGGAGAAGCCTTGATGCAAGACAAAGTAAACTGACTCAAAGAAACACCGAGTGGCATTCGTTGCGTGTAATTGTTTTGCTTTTATGCTACGTCTTTAGATATTCAACCTATTGGCGATACCAAAAATAAAACCCGCTAAAGCCAAGCCTTAGCGGGTTCTAATTAAAGTAATTATTGAAGGTCTACTTCTTTATTTCTTCAAGCTTAACTTCGTTCCCCTCTTTATCGAGAAGCATTACTTCGTCAAAGCCCATATCTTTAAATTGCTGGTACTGCGTTGCCGCATCTCCAACAACCAAATACGCCATTTTTGACTCATCAAGATACTTATTGGCTAAAGCTTTGTGCTGCTCTAAGGTCATATTCTTGATCGTTGCTTCTTCCTGCTCGATATAATTAGGATCTAGATCGTAAGCACTACGCTCTTGCAACATTCCTAAAAGCGAACCTTGTGTTTCAAAACGACGCGCATTAGACTTGATCAAAGCGTTTTTAGTAAACTCTAGATCTTCAGGCGAAATACCTTCTTTATATTTCTGAATTTCATCTCTAAAGATCGAAACCGATTCACCGGTGGTGTTGGTTCTTACAGAAGAAGATGCTGTAAAAGTTCCCGGAATTTTACTTCCGCTAAAACCAGAACGCGCACCATAGGTGTACCCTTTTTCTTCGCGCAATACCAGGTTTACATTACCGCTGAACGAACCTCCTAATTTGTAATTCATCACCTCTGCAGGATAGAAATCTTTATCGGTACGTGGCATAGAGATGTATCCAATATTGATCACCGACTGCTTCGCGTTAGGAACATCCACAAAATAAAGCGATGCTTTATCTCTGTTGTTCTCTATCGGGAATTCAGGAATCGTCACTTCTTTAGCCTCCCAGTTCTCTTTAAGACCTTCTAAGGAAGCTAATGCCTGACTTTCGCTAATATCTCCCACTACGTGAAAACGACTTACGCTAGGAGAAAAATAGTTGTTGTAGTAGTCTTTTAAATCTTGAATTGTGATCGCTTCAACAGACTCTACAGTTCCTGAAGTAGAATACGCTAATGGATGGTTCTCTCCATAGAGACGCTTGCTATACACACGATTTGCGATCACATTAGGATTTGCATCAGAACGTTTGATCCCGTTGATCGTACTTGTTTTGATACGTGCAAATTCTTTCTCGTCCCAACGTGGCTCTAAAAGAATCTCCTGCACTAATTCCATGGTCGCATCAAAGTTACGCGCCAGTGTATTTCCTCTTAAAACAATAGACTCATCACCGGTATACATATTGATGCTTGCTCCAAGACGGTCTATAGCTTCTTCTAATTCTAACGGAGTTTTAGTCGCTGTACCTTCCATAAGAATGTCGCTCATCAAGTTAGCCACTCCATTTTTGTTTAGATCATCTAATAAATGTCCTCCTTCAATCACAAGGCTGAAGTTTACTAGCGGAAGTTCGTCTTGAACGATTCCATAAACTTCCATTTCATTAGGTAATTCGGCAGTCCAGCTTTCCGGAATATTCAATTCTGGAGTCTCTCCCATAGGAGGTGCTACAGAACGGTCAAACTTAGAAGGTGTTTTCTCGATCTCAACATCTGCATCAACAATTTCGGTCTCTACATTTTCGGTGATCTCTTCTTCAACAACCTCAGCTTTTTCTGAATTTTCAGCGATAAGCTCTACTTGTCCTTTTGGTACAAAACTGGTCATTACATAAGGCTTCCCTTTTACGTATTTTTCATAAACACGCATTACATCTTCAGCAGTAACTGCTTTAATATTCTCAATATCATCTTCGATAAACCCGGGATCTCCGGTAAACACATCGTATTGTGCCAGTTGGAACGATTTCCCTAACACACTACTGATGCCATTATAAAAGTCAGTTTCCAGACCTGCTTTAATACGCTCAATATCTTCAGCCTTCACGCCTTCTTCTTCAAAAAGCGCAAATGCTTTATTAATTCCGGTTTCTACACTATCCAGATCAACACCAGAGTTAGCGGTAACCGAAACTCTAAATTTCCCTGCAATTTGATCAGAGCTGTTAAATGCAAACGGACGTGAAGCCAGCTCCATATCTTCTACTAGAACGCGGTATAAAGGCGCTTTCTTTCCGTCTGATAAAATTTCGCCTAAGAAATCTAAAGCATACGCATCGTCTGTATACTGCTCTACCGTAGGCCAAACCATATTCAGCTGGGGTGCTGTAGCAAAGTTGTCTTCGTGATACAAACGCTTGGTCTCGTCTAAGGTTACGTTTTGAACCGGTAAAGGTTCTACTTCCTGACGCTTTTTAATTTCGCCAAAATACTTTTCTACCAATTCTTTAGTCTTGCCTTCTTCAAAATCCCCGGCAATTACAAGCGTGGCATTGTTAGGGCCGTAGAATTTATCGTAGAATTCTTTTACATCCTCTACAGTAGCGTTTTGAAGATCTTCAAGTTCACCAATCACCTGCCAGCTGTACGGGTGACCATCAGGGAATAAATTCTTGTCAATCACCCAACTGGTATGTCCGTAAGGATTGTTATCAACACGCTGACGTTTTTCATTCTGAACCACTTCTTGCTGGTTTGCAAAAGCCGATTCTGTTACGGTATTGATAAGAAAGCCCATACGATCAGACTCTAACCACAACACAGTTTCTAATGCATTGTTAGGTACTACTTCGTAATATACGGTACCATCTTGCCAGGTTCCCCCGTTTAAAGTACCACCGGCATCCTGAATGGTTTTAAAGAATTGATCTTGCGGAACGTTTTCTGATTCCTGAAAAAGCATATGCTCAAATAAGTGTGCAAATCCCGTACGCCCTTTCTTCTCACGGTTAGATCCTACGCCATACTGAATGGCTACAGATACAATAGGGTCACTCTTGTCTTGATGAAGCACAACGTTTAACCCGTTCTCGAGTTCGTACTTCTCGTAGTCGATTGATAATTTGGCTTCTGCGACATCGCCCGTATCGGTTTCTTTGTCTTCACAAGAAACAAAGGTTGCCACAAACAATGACAACATAAGCGCCATTGGTGTCCATCTCGTTTTGATCATAGATGTTAGTTTTTTGATTAATAAAAAGTTAAATACGTTCCTAACTGTTAGAAAAGACGCAATAATTGCGCCGAAGTTACAAAACTATTAGGGTTTATTTAACGAAATCAAAAAACTGATGCATATTATTCAGCGGCGTTCTCTGCGCGTATTTTTTCTAGCTCTTCTTGCGTGAGTACTCTAAAGGAGAATTTATAGCCTTCATAGATGGCGATTCCGTAGAATAGAAGATCCATTGGGCTGAAGGTTTCAGAAAGCAGTTCTGGCAAATAGGCGTAGTCAAAATATAAAGCAGTCTCCAAAAGCGTAAGATCTTGAGCATTGGCTACCAACCCAAAAATACTGAATATGTTCCCAACAAATACAGCGACAAATGCAATGGCGCCTCCCCAGATCCCAAAGATCTGACTGATTCCTTTTCCAATCAATCGAATGGTAAAACCTACGCCGGCTCCTATCGCCACTGCCATATACCCGATCTGAAACTCAGTCAAAACAGTAATAGTTCCCCAGAGAATAGCTCCTATTAAACCGGCTATCAAACCACAGATCACGGCGGGAATTAAATTTTCCTGACTTTTTACATATTCCAGATCTTCTTCAGAAAGCTTTTCTCTGACCTGGCTCATCTCTAAGCCTTCGGTTTGATGAGAAACGACTTTAACCGCGGTATCTTCTTTAAAATCTATACAGGTATTTTCAAAAGAAGCTTTTTCATTGGTGAGTTTACAAAGAATACCTTCTTTCATATTCATTTCTCGGTTGAGGCATCTTTTGCAAAAAGCCAATTGCGCATCTCTGGTCATTTTGATAGTTGTTTAACGATTAAGCAACAAGTATCTTAAAAAAATTAACAGTATCAAATAATTTTGGATAATTAAGACATACTCTAAATAATATTAGAAATACTATCCCAACCAACCATCGCGATCGAGACTTCGGTACTGAATGGCTTCTGTAATATGATGTGCCTGTATGTGTTCTGAAGCTTCTAAGTCGGCAATGGTGCGCGAAACCTTAAGAATACGATCATACGCCCGTGCAGAAAGGTTAAGTTTTTCCATCGCATTTTTCAATAAGGTTTTTGAAGTCTCATCCAATGCGCAGTGCTGTCTGATTTGTTTAACACCCATTTGCGCGTTGTAATTGATGCTTTCGATTTCGGTAAATCGGTTGGTTTGTAGTTTGCGGGCTTCGGTAACTCGCTTTCTGATTTCCACACTGCTTTCCGCTTTGCGTTCTTCAGAAAGTTTATCAAAAGACACAGGAGTCACTTCAATATGAATATCAATACGATCTAACAAGGGGCCGGAAACTTTACTCAAGTAGCGCTGCATTTCGGCAGGTGTGCTGCTCACAGGCGCACTGGGATCGTTAAAATAACCACCCGGACTGGGATTCATACTGGCGACCAGCATAAAACTACTGGGATAGGTCACCGTAAACTTAGCCCGGGAAATCGTGACTTCACGATCTTCCAGCGGTTGCCGCATCACTTCAAGAACCGTACGTTTAAATTCGGGCAATTCGTCTAAAAAGAGTACTCCGTTGTGCGCCAAAGAGATCTCTCCCGGTTGAGGATACGCCCCACCGCCTACGAGTGCGACGTCTGAAATCGTATGGTGCGGACTTCTAAAAGGCCGCTGTGCCATCAAGCCTAGGTTTTCACGCATTCTGCCTGAGACGCTGTGTATTTTTGTCGTTTCGAGCGCTTCACGTAAGGTCATTGGCGGTAAGATAGAAGGCAAACGCTTTGCGAGCATTGTTTTACCCGCACCCGGCGGACCGATCAAAATAATATTATGTCCACCGGCCGCGGCGATCTCCATACACCGTTTAATCGACTCCTGCCCTTTTACATCACTAAAGTCAAACTCGGGATGCTCTAAGGCAAGAAAAAATTCGTTACGCGTGTCAACAATGGTGCGCTCTAAAGGTGCATCATTATCAAAATGCTCGATCACCTGCGCAATAGAATCTATCCCATAAACTTCGAGATCTTTCACAATAGCTGCTTCCTTTGCATTTTGACTGGGCAGCAAAAACTTTTTGAATCCTTCTTCCTGTGCTTTGATCGCAATTGGCAAAGCACCGCGTATGGGTTGCAGACTTCCGTCTAACGAGAGTTCGCCCATAATGACATAATCCTCTAAATGTTCCGCTTTTATTTGTCCGCTTGCTACAAGAATACCTATTGCCAGCGTAAGATCGTAGGCGCTTCCCTCCTTGCGTAGATCGGCTGGAGCCATATTCAGCGTGATTTTCTTACCGGGAATTTTAAAACCATTATTCTGAAGTGCGGCAGCAATGCGGTAATTGCTTTCTCTGATCGCATTATCAGGCAATCCCACCAAGTGATACCCAATACCTTTATCAATATTTACTTCGATCGTAATTGTAGAAGCCTCAACGCCAAAAACCGCTGAGCCATAAACCTTTGTAAGCATAATTTTTAAGTTGGTTTTCTAAAGAAACAATATTATTTCCAACTTTTGAAATTAGTTTACTGGTTTTTAAAGGTTTAAACTCTTTTAAGAACTCCTTCAGCCCATTTTCGTGCAGGTTTTCCAAAACATTCGATCAAATCATCCACTCCCACAACACTGCCTTTGGCAAGCCTTCCTAATAGGGCGATATGTTGATGGGTGTTTCCACCTTGACTGATGATACGGCCATCTTCTAAAGTATGCAGACCTAATTTATAACTCACGGCATCAACGCGCTTATCTTCTCTGAGATGCTCCACTAACGAACTACTAACTGCTTTAAGCTGCGGCGCATCGATCACCGAATTAACCATCACATCAACTGCTACCGATTGCGCTCCTTTTGTTAAGCGCCAGCCTTCTTTGATCAACTGTATTTCGGGATCCTTTACAAAATTAAGATTCAGTACTTCTGATTTTACCAAAGCTATAAGTTGCTGCACACTTTTAACCGGTGGTCCGTAAGAATAGCGTTTACTGGCCTCGATGTACTTTACCACATCTACCATCGCGTCATCTCCTAAATTCATATAGGTATAATCGTGATACAACACACTTAAAGCAAAACGCCAGACCTGACCCAGACAGTAATCCAAACTAATATCAGTTTTACCGCAAGCCATCTTAAGATAAAGCTCCATCGCCTCCAAAGGTTCGGTATTATGACTTACGAGTAAGGTATGTTCATGCCCTGGGTTCTTAATCAGTTGTAAGGTTAATGCTGAAAGTTGCTCTAAAGAAAGATCAGTAGTTCTCGCTTTGGTCTCCAATCTTTGATAAATACTACTCGTGATCTGCGCTATAGCTTCAATTAAGAACGAAGCATCTTTAATTTCAGAAGCGTTAGCTTCTGCGGTCTCTATCGCCTTGATGAGTAATTCATTTTCTTCAGGAGTAGGCTTAAACCAAGTGTCAATTGCTTCAGAAAGGGGTTTAGGTACGGGCGGTAAGCCATTTAATGAAAACGCTACCAACTCGCGCGGCGCCTCAGCTGAAGGTTTATATTCAAATTCAATGGAATTAGAAATAGGAACAAATTCACCACCAAAACCTATGCTCAAAGCTCTAACCTGATCCACCATAGACAATCCAAAACCGCGTAGCGCGATTTTCGTTTTAGGCGTAATCTCATCTGTCTCTAAAGCTCCTACAGGATAAGGATCTTTATACAGTTTTAAGTTATGTTTCTTGGCGTGTACATCCCATTCAGATAATTGCTTAGAATCATAAGTAGGCTGATGACCAATCGTGAGTACGACTTCATCTACTTTGTAGTGATCCCCTGCTTTGGTCACGATCGTACACCCCGAGGCCTCCGGCTCGATCTGTACAACTTCATGTTGATAAAGTTCCAATAATCCTGCTCCGCTAAGCGCTTGTTTTAGGGTCTCAAAACGCTCGTTTAAATAGCTTCCTATTTTGGAGCGTGAAGGAAAGTGGTCCTGGTCTCCAGACGCTTCTCCTTCAATCAGCTCCAACCATTCCTGATAACCCGGAAATTGTGGAAGGTAAACTTCGTCAAAAGAAAGCGCTTCGCGGCCTGCCAAATTGTTTGATAAGTTACGCTCGTGAATATTAGACAAATTGGTAGCCACCTGATCGGGAGACCATATTTGGCCGGCACCGGGATACGGTGAAGCTTCAAACAGGAGCACTTGCAGCGGTTGCTTAATATCTAAGTGCTTCTTTGCAACATAAAGACTTTCGAGAGCTGCAAGTCCACGTGGTCCCACACCTACAATACCAATTTTAAACGTTTTTGACACAGAAATGATTTTGGGATTATGAAGTTGAAACGATAAAGGTACGGCGTAACACTTTAGGAAGTCGTTAAGCTTAAGCCATAAGGTATTAAGCTTATCATAAATATGCCTTATTCTACCCTAAAAACAAAAGACTGAAGTGGCTTAATATCTACACGCATCCTTCCTGACTGCTCTTCTATAGTTAGCCTTGCTTCTTCTTCGCCATAAAGCTGATCTATTGCTTTGTAAGTTCCGTCGTTGAGCTTCCATTGCTGAATGATATCCTGCGGAAGCTGAAGCTCAAAACCAAAGGTGTCCTTAGCATCAAAATTGGTTACGATGATGAGTTTATCGGTTTCAGACCAGCGTACAAAGGAGTGCACGCGGTCGTTGTACCATTCGGTATGTTGACGATTATGCCAGTGAATATCTGCATACGCTCCCATTATCGCCGAATTCTCAAGACTGAAATTCAATAGGCGTTTATAAAAATCTCTAAGCGCTAGTTCTTCTGAAGTAGATTTTCCACCATCAAAGTTTTTATCATTAACCCAACGCACCACACTGGGCACGCTTCCGTAGTCAAAAATGGAGGTACGGGTAGGGTCACCAAAACCTAAATCTTCCAAAGCCGGCTCACCCAATTCCTGACCAAAATAGATCATCGTAGGCGACTTGCTGATCAATGCCGAAACAACCATCGCAGGTTTTCCCTTTTCTGCATTTCCGGCAAAGGCATCACTGGCGATACGCTGCTCATCGTGGTTCTCGAGAAAATGCAGCATATTGACTTCAATGTCTTCCTGGTATTTTAAAATGGGTGCAAAATGATCTGTGCTTCCGTGACCTTGCATCACGTGTTTTATGGTATCATACAACTCAACTTTATCGTATAAATAATCCATTTTACCTTTAAAAATGTATTCGCGATACAGCTGCGGATTATAAACTTCGGCCATTAGAAACGCATTGGGACGCTCCATTTTAATAGCGGCATTCATATAACTCCAAAACTCAACTGGCACCATTTCGGCCATATCATAGCGAAACCCGTCAACACCTTTCGCAATCCAAAATAAAGCAATGTCTTTAAATTGTTTCCAAGAAGCCGGTACTTCTTTGCCTTCCCAAAATTCAAAGTGCTTTTTATAATCCCAATGTCCTGCATCCTCAGGCAATTCATCAAAATCCTTATGCCCTTCCGGACTCACGCCGTAGTTGATTTTTACGGTCTCATACCAATCGTTCTGATCAGGCTGTGCATCGCGCGAACCGTTACCGGTCCATTTTGCCGGTGACTCTATAAAGTTATGATCTGCGGTTTTAACTTCTTCACCACCCAAAGGCTGATATCCGTTTTGCCACTCCGGGACTTTAAAATCTTCACCGGGAATATAATAGAAGTTGTTATGCTTAGCGTAAGCTACAGAAGTATCATCGTTTTTACCAAAGGCAATGCTGCTTTGTGGCGTATTCAGGCTTTCATATTTGCGGGCAACGTGATTCGGAACGATATCTATTATCACTTTTAATCCTGCTTCATGAGTGCGGTTGATGAGGGCTTCAAATTCTTCAAGACGGTTTTCCGGGTTTACGGCCATATCAGGATCTACTTGATAATAGTCTTTTACAGCATAAGGCGATCCCGCCCTACCTTTGACCACATCGGGATCATCGTTTGAAATCCCATATTCAGTATAATCTGTGATCACCGCGTGATGTGGTACACCGGTATACCAAATATGTGTAACCCCAAGATCTTTGATTTCCTGAAGCGCTTTAGGAGTAAAGTCAGCAAACTTTCCTACTCCATTTTCTTCAATAGTACCCCAAGGTTTATTTGTGGTGTTGGTATTCCCAAAAAGTCGGGTAAAAACATGATACACAACTTTTTTTTGGTTGGTCTTTATAGGCATCATAGCTGATTTTTGAATTGAATTACTCTGACCGCAAGAGATCAAAATAAGTAGGAACAAGTTAACAAAGCTGTATTTAATCATGACGGAAAATTACATAATACTCTGTAATCATATACTAGCCTGCGTTTACAAATTTAAGAATGCAATCAACCTAAAATTTTAACAAAAGGCTAAATCGTTTAAATAGGCATAAAAAACAAAAAGGGGGAAAATCCCCCTTTTGTTGCTGATAGAATATAAATACTTTTATCTCGTATTAATCAATAAAGATTATTACCGTTTATAATCTAATTATTAGGGGAATTAAATTTTAAACGTATTAATGATTTAGGGGTGAAAGGCACTCTGCGCGAGCAGGGTGTTTTTCTTTTTTAGACGGTTTGTAATAAATCGAAAAATTATAAAACGATTTAGTGGAATTTTAACAGAAAGAGTTGCAAATATATTTTGTAAATTTACAATGTCATTGACAATTTAGGGGTGAAAGGCACTTTGCGCGAGCAAGGTGTTTTTCTTTTTTAGGCCTATTTCATCCCCCTTTAATTTTTATAAAACACAGATTTACTGCAATTTAATATGTTCAATTTTTTTCTTGTAAGTCAAGGTTGAATTGAAATTACTCTAGTTTATTTTTTTCTCGTTTTCGAAATTGATAATTGAAACGGTCTCTTCTTATCAGAATACGTTTTCTGAAAATCAGGAATAGTATATAGCCTAGCCAACTAAAAATGGCTACCAAAAACAACCAAAACCAAAGCTCTCTGGAAGACTTGAATTTGCGGTAGCGCAACTCTAGTAATACCAATAGGACAAACAGTATACGTAAATAAACCAAGCTTAAGCTTTTTGCTTTTCTGCAATAAAATCGTCAATCATTTCCTCCAGAATAGAAAGCGGTACTGCACCTTGCCCTAAAACTACCTCGTGGAATTCTCTGATATCAAAAGTTTCCCCAAGTGCTTTTTCTGCTTTTGCTCTAAGATCAAGAATTTTATTCATTCCTACTTTGTAAGCTGTTGCTTGTCCAGGCATCACAATATGACGTTCTACCATTTTGATGCAATCACTTTCGGCATTGGGTGTATTGTCTTTGTAATAGGCGATCCCCTCTTCACGCGTCCATTTCTTGTCGTGAATACCTGTATCGACAACGAGACGGCACGCACGCCAAAGTTCCATAGCGAGACGTCCAAAATCGGCATAAGGATCTTCATAAGCTCCCATTTCTTTTGGTAAATACTCGCAATACAATCCCCAACCTTCTACATACGGCGTATAACCGCCAAACTTCCTAAACTTTGGGATTCCTTCTAATTCCTGAGCAATCGCCAGTTGCATATGATGTCCCGGGATTCCCTCGTGATAGGCCAAAGCTTGCATTTGATATTTAGGCATCGCTTTAATATCAAATAAATTGGCATAATAAATTCCAGGTCTTGATCCGTCTGGAGCAGGCGAATTGTAAAACGCCTTACCGGCACTTTTCTCTCTAAAAGCCTCTACCCTTTTAACGACAATTTCCGCTTTGGGTTTGGTGATGAATAGTTCGTCTAAACGCGCACGCATAGCATCTATAATGCGTTTTGCTTCTTTCATATATGCGGCTCTTCCGGCATCTGAATCTTCGTAGTAAAACTGTTCATCGTTACGCATAAACTCAAAAAAGTCTTGCAAGCTTCCATCAAAACCTACTTGATCTTTTATGGCTTCCATTTCGGTGTGAATGCGTTCTACTTCATCCAACCCTAATTGATGAATTTCTTCAGCCGTCATTTCGGTAGTTGTGGCTCGATTTAGCGCAATTGCATAAAATTTATCTCCTCTGGGAAACTTCCACGCGCCATCATCTGTAGTTGCTCTTACTTTTTGACTTTCTATGAACGTGATCAATTCTTCGTAAGCCGGCTGTAAACTATCTTTTAAAGCTTGATTAGCTTCTTGTAAAAGTATTGCCTTTGTTTCAGTATCAATGTCCAGCGCTTCTACCTTAGATTGAAAATCGGCAAGTATTGGCATCTGCGTGCTCGACTCGTCAAAAGGCTGACCTTTTAAAATATTTTGACTGTCTTCAAGCACACGATCTAATACAAATTTAGGCGGAACGATCTGATTGGTTTCACGAATGCCCAATTGATTGCGAAGCTCTGTAAATAAAGGCTTAACTCCTTTAATTCTTGAAATGTATGCCTTAGCATCGGCAACACTATCAATGCGATGTTTGTTGATCAAAAATGCAGGAACACTCGCATGTAAGCCAAACATTTGATTGACCGGATAATTATAAAAACGATACTCATAGTCTTCGATCTCGTTTTCCAGATTGAGTTTGTAAAGCTTATAACTTATTTGAGTAACGCTATCTAAAGCGGCCAGATCAACCTCTGATTCCAGGTAATCCAGCCGCGCTTTAGCTTGTTTAAGATCTTCAGCCATCTGGTCTGATGAAATATCATCCCATTTACCATAATTTGTCTTTAAGCCTAAACTGGTTTGCCACTGCGGCGATTGGGCGACATCTTCGTCAAACTTGGTATCAAACCAAGAATTAAGCGACGCGCTGGCTTCCGTTATTTCAGCTTGGGTGTACTGCGCTTCTTCTTGATTTTTACACGAATTGTAAAAAAGCACAATACTAAAAAAAACTATGACTGACTGAACTCTCATAAATCTTATTTTAACACATTAAACTGAATTTCAGAATCTCCAAAAACGGTATGTGTTTGTTTCTGGAAATCTTCAGCACTTGCTTTATAAATATTTGGCACAAAAGTCTGTGGATTACGATCGATTAACGGAAACCACGTACTTTGAATTTGAATTTGCACTTTGTGCCCTTTTAGGAAGGTATGGTTTACCCCTTGCAAGGTCAAATCAACTTCGGTTTTTTGATTCGGTTCAAAAGCTTTAGGGGCTCTGAAACTCTCACGAAAACGGCCGCGCATCACTTCGCTACGCACCATCATATGGTAATTGCCCATTTTAAGGTATTTCTGCGTTTCAGGATAATCTTTGGCATCATTAGGATATACGTCAATCACTTTTACCACCCAATCTGCCGCAGTACCTGTGGTTGCCACTTTTAATTTGGCTAAAATTTCACCGGTAATCGTCATATCTTCGTCTAAAACTTCAGTCTCATACACCAATACGTCTGGTCTTCGAGCTGCAAAACGCTGATCATCGGTCATATACTTTCTTGGCGTAAACACCATTTTAATATCTTCAGAATACGGAACCGGTTTTGAAGGATCACTTACAAATGCATTTGCATAATCTGCTATAGCGTTCTCGGTAAGTTTTTGATCTGCTCCTAAATAAAAGCTTTTGGTTTCAGCAGCTTTTGGTGGCCATTGTGCATAGCTGTCCCACTCCCGCGAACCACTGTCATACATAGAAGCCTCAGGAAAATCAATGGTTCCTTCTCCATCATTTTTTAAGAAATGGTTGAAGAACACTGTCTCATAGTTTTGCTGAAAATCTCTTGAAAGATTATCTCCAAAATATACGTTTCCTATAGCCTGACGCTCACTTGAGCGCGCCCAGTCTCCGTGACTCCACGGCCCGTAAACCAAAATGTTATAATTATCGCTGGTTTCTTCGATCTTTCTGTAGGTATTGAACGGTCCATAAAGATCTTCGGCATCAAATAAACCGCCTACAACCATAACAGCAGGCTTGATATCATTTAAATGCTGAATGATTCCGCGGCTTCTCCAGAACTCATCATAATTAGGATGGTCTTTAATTTGCTGCCAGAATACATTATCTTCTTTGTAATACGCATCTAAATTGGTCAACGGACCTGCATCTAAGAAAAATTGATATTGATCTTGTGAAGGAAGGTCAGGAAAAGCGTACCAAGGCTTGGTTACCGGCTCGTCTTTCATATAACCGAAAAGCGAAATCGCTCTCCAGTAGCTTTCTAAAAATGCCCCATTATGATGAAAATCATCAAAGAAGAAATCTGAAATACACGCTTGTGGAGAAACTGCTTTAAGCGCAGGATGTTCACTTAACAACGAATAGGTGGCATAAAAACCGGGATATGAAATTCCCCAAGTTCCCACATTTCCATTGTTGTTGTCTACGTTCTTTACAAGCCAATCGATCGTATCATAGGTATCGCTGGCCTCATCAACTTGTTTTCCTTTTTTATTCGGAATATAAGCACGCATATTGTCGTAAACGCCTTCACTGTTCCAACGGCCACGCACATCTTGCTGCACAAAAATGTTACCTTCTTCAACCATAAATTGATTAGGTCCTATTCTGCCTTTGAAGTTTTCTTCTCCATAAGGTGCACAGCTATACGGCGTACGCATCATTAAAATAGGATACTCTTGTGATTTATCTTTTGGCGAATAAATGGTTGTATGTAACATTACACCATCGCGCATTTTAATTTTTACTTCTTTCTTGTCGTAATGCTCGCGAACGTATGCTTCGGTTTGCGCTTGAGCAGCAACTACGAGAAGTAAGAATACTGCAGTAATTAGATTTTTAATGTTCTTCATTTAAGGGTGTTTATTAGTCATTGAATTTAGAAATTCCTTCTTCAAGCCAGGCTTCAAATTCGTCTACATCTGGTGTGTAGCCTACCGGCGTGTTAAGTTCGTTATCGTTATGATCGAGCAGTACATAATACGGCTGCGCGTTGATCTGATATTTTTCAATCTGAAAGTCGCTCCATTTATTACCAACAGTTTGAATGCGTTTGCCGGTAACTTCACTAACATATTGTTCTGCTTCCGGAAGCTCTTCTTTTAGATCTACAAATAACGAAATGAGCACCACGTCATTTTGTAGTTTTCCTAAAATTTGAGGTTCGCCCCAAACGCGTTCTTCCATCTTACGGCAGTTTACACAGGCCTTCCCTGTAAAATCTAAAAGTACCGGTTTATTTTCAGCTTTTGCATACGCCATTCCTGCATCATAATCGGTAAAGGTCACCAGTTGATAGGGACCAAGTTCGGCTTCTTCAGGCAGCTCACCTTCCGTTAATCCTGCAACACTACCTTTAGAATAACCAACACCATAAGGCGATTCACTATAATTTAAGGGTGGTGGAAAACCGCTGATCAACTTCAACGGGGCGCCCCATAGGCCGGGAATTAAATACAGTGTGAATGATAGGACGAAAAGCCCTAAAATCAATCTTCCTGAAGAAATATGCGGCAACGGACTGTCGTGTGAAAGTCTGATTTTTCCGAAAAGATAAAACGCCATTGCACCAAAAATAGCGATCCAAATCGCTAAGAATACTTCGCGTTCTAAAATATGCGCTTGCAGTACCAAATCAGCATTGGATAAAAATTTAAAAGCTAAGGCAAGCTCTAAAAACCCTAAAACCACTTTTACTGAATTTAACCAACCTCCAGATTTTGGTAAAGAATTCATCAAACCAGGAAACAAGGCAAACAAAGCAAACGGAATCGCGATGGCAAGTGAAAAACCAAGCATTCCTAATACCGGAGCGATACCACCTTCTGAAGCCGCTTGTACCAATAAAGTTCCTACAATAGGTCCTGTACAACTGAAGCTTACAATGGCCAAGGCCAAAGCCATAAAAAAGATGCCTACAATTCCGCCGCGATCTGCTTTTCGATCCACCGCATTTGCCCAAGAATTAGGCAGCATAATCTCAAAAGCTCCAAAGAATGAAATGGCAAATACAACCAGAAGTATAAAGAATACTAAGTTGAACCATACGTTGGTCGATAAGGCATTTAGCGCATCTGCACCAAAAATTCCCGTTACAATCGAACCTAACAGTACGTAGATCACTACGATGAAAACTCCGTATAATATGGCGTTTCTACGGCCGGTTGCCAGACTCTTACTTTGCTTTGTAAAAAAGCTCACCGTCATGGGGATCATTGGGAACACACAAGGTGTCAACAATGCTAAAAAACCTGATGCAAAAGCCACGAAAAAGATGGTCCATAAGTCTTGCTTTTCCTCTTGCTTCACAACTTCTTTTACCGGTTCAATTTCTTCGACTTTCTCTTGAACTTTACCATAGGCTTGAAATTCATTAAAGTCTTGAAACACCTGTCCTTTTTCGGTAGAAAGGTCAAAAACAATATATTTTTCTTCATTGATGCAAACCTCTTTACACACCTGATATTTCAAGATTAGCTTGACGTATTCGGTGGTTTCTTCAGCTTTTATCTTTTGGGTAAGCTGTGCCGTTTCTGAAAAAAACGTCTCATCAACTTCAAAAATATCGCTATAGGCTGTAGTGGTCTCGCTTTCTTCAGTAGGACCTTCTAAGGTATAGGCTTCGCCGGCTTCAAGAAATTCTAATTCGAGCGGTAAAGACCCACCCGGATCTGTAAACTGAGAATACACATGCCATTCAGGCTCGATGCTCGCATTTAATTTTAAAGTATAAGAAGCTGTCTCTGATTTTTCAACAGAAGCTTCCCATTGTACTGGATTTTGAGTCTCTGCGCCGGGCCCAAAACCTTGTGCATTTCCTGTAAGGGTAAAAACAAGCAATACAAGAATAGAGCAGTATTTAATCATAGTGTGCGGTAAATTTTAAAAATTGTGAAGTATTTGGGGTTACTTTATATCGATCATCAGTGCGTGCTCCTACAACCCAGATGATGTCTTGGTCGTTACAAAGCAGCCAAACTGACTCTTTATCTAATGTTGAAAATTTTAAGTCTTTAAAAAACTTACTAAGCTTTTTCTTGCCTTTAAGCCCAAAAGGATAAAACCAATCGCCTTCCTCCCACTTTCTAAGTTTTAAAGGAAACTTTAACTGTTCGGCATCAAAAATAGCTTCGGTTTTAGTTAAATCAGTCAATTGCTCCACATTTTCTTTCATCAGGGTTAGACCATTAAGATCGATTTTCTCAATATCTACGTACCAAAGCACTTCCTCAGTTTTGGCTTGATGTTCGGTCAACAAAAGAAAATCACGGTCCTTGATAAGTCGATGCTTTGTTGTGGCCACGTATTTGCCCGGCTGCGCATCGAGTAAATCATAAATATCATCCCAAGCAGTAAATTCAAAATCCTTTAAAAGTTGGTATAGAACGGCTTTGGTATTCGGCGTTTCTTTTAATTTCTGAATATTGAATTGATAGCCCTTAAAGGATTGGGTCACGATCTGTGAAAATAACAAGGCTGTATAATCTTCTAGCAGAAGTGCTGTTTCTTTTAAATGCTGCTGACTTTTTTGAAACTGCGTCAAAAACTGCGGAGCGGCTTCTTCTAAAGCAGGAATTGCGTGATGTCTTAAATGATTGCGCAAATACTTGTCTGAAGCATTGCTGCTGTCCTCCCGCCACGCTAGCGTATTTGCTTCGGCATAGGTTAAAATCTCTTCTCTGCTAAAAGGCAATAACGGACGTACGAGTCGGTCGTTTTCGGCAGTAATTCCGGTAAGTCCGTTTAATCCTGAACCTCTGCTCAAATTGATGAGAAAGGTTTCCAGATCATCTTTTGCGTGATGCGCTGTAGCAAGAAAAGGTAAATGGTGAAGTTGACAAAGTTCTTCAAACCAGTGATATCGCAATTCCCTCGCCGCCATTTGAATAGACACTTTTTGGTCTTGAGCATAGGCTTCGGTATCAAAGTTCTGCAAGTGAAACTTCACGTGAAGTTTTTCGGCTAGCTTTTCAACAAAAACCGCATCTGCATCGCTCTCCTTTCCGCGGAGGTTAAAATTGCAATGCGCGATCTCAAAATCGATCTTACACTCCGAAAACAAATGCGCTAAAACCACACTGTCCAATCCGCCACTTACCGCCAGTAAAAAACGAGCGTTTAGTAGCTTTTTAAAATGGGATTCAATATGAAGTTTAAATGTTTTAATCATAAAAACAAGTGCTGTTCTTGCGCTGTCTCTTTTATAAAATTTAAAACCGTAAATATACAATTTAAGCTGCGTAAGCCTGTAGATGAAATGCCAACTTTATTGGCCCCGCCAAAGGGTTTCATACTCTGAGGCTTGCCTCTAAATTGACAATGCTTTTTCAACCAATGCCATCTGGGCCTGCCTTTGTCGGCAAACAGGCTTGCCCTGAGGTAGTTTATTTAGTAAGTATTTAACGCATTAGGTTTTTGAAATTTTCAATTTGATGGGCTTAATATTGTATTTTTAATCGAAACCCTATGTAACATGTGTTACGAGCATATCAATGCACACAGTATATATTTGCCCATAAATTTGAATCCTTGAAGAAATTCTTTCCCATATTTGACTGGTTACCAAACTACAGGAAAAGCTACTTAGCCGGTGATATTTCTGCTGGAATAACTGTGGGTATTATGCTTATTCCGCAAGGAATGGCGTATGCCATGATTGCCGGTTTACCTCCGGTATTTGGACTTTACGCCGCTCTTTTACCTCAGGTAATTTATGCGATTATGGGTACATCGCGCCAACTGGCAATTGGACCGGTAGCGATGGATTCGCTCATAATTGCATCAGGTTTGGGAGCGCTGTCGCTAAGCGGTATCAACGAATATATCTCGATGGCTATTTTTCTGGCGTTGTTTGTTGGAATCATTCAAGTATTGATGGGTTTTTTAAAAATGGGCTTTTTAGTCAATTTTTTATCCAAGCCTGTGATTAGCGGTTTCACTTCTGCAGCCGCCTTAATAATAGGTATCACACAACTCAAACACTTATTAGGTATCACGGTAAGCAGCAATAAAACCCTGCCTATCATTAAACAAACCCTTGCGCAGCTTGATCAGATCAATCCTGTTGCAGTAGCGGTAGGACTTGCCGGTATTGGAATTATGTTATTGATCAAACGTATAAGTAGTCAAATTCCCGCTGCTATTGTTGTAGTCATCTTTGGTATTTCACTAGCTTATTTTACGCCACTTACCAATTACGGACTCATTCTCGTGGGAAAAATACCGGATGGCTTACCGAGTTTTGGTGTTCCATCGGTTCCTTGGGAAGATCTTGGTCAGCTTTTCACCCTTGCACTGGCAATGTCCTTAATCGCTTTTATGGAAGTCGTATCTATTGGTAAAGCACTCGAAGAAAAGGTAAAATCCAATACGATCAATCCCAATCAAGAACTTATAGCTTTGGGAACAGGTAATATCGTGGGGTCTTTCTTTCAATGTTATCCTACTACCGCTGGTTTTAGCCGTACTGCGGTAAATTTTCAAGCAGGTGCAAAAACGGGAGTTGCTGCTTTTATTAGTGCAAGCTTGGTTGCGCTTACCCTACTCTTTCTGACTCCGGTTTTCTATTATTTGCCTAATGCCATTCTTGCTTCGATCATTATGCTGGCGATTACAAGCTTGATCGATCTTAACTATCCTAAAGAGCTTTACAAGAATCAAAAAGATGAGTTTCTATTGCTAATCGCTACTTTTCTAATCACCTTATTTGTTGGGATTCAAGAGGGAATTATTCTAGGTGTTTTGTTCTCATTACTCTTGATGGTTTACCGCACCTCAAAACCACATATGGCAGTGTTGGGTCAAATAAAAGGAACCACATATTTCAAAAACATCAACCGTTTTGCTACCGACATCATCGATCGTAAAGACATCTTGGTCGTGCGTTTTGATGCACAATTGTTCTTCGGAAATAAAGACTACTTCTATAAAGAGCTTAAAAAACATATTAAAGCAAAAGGTCCTGAACTTAAAACCATTATCATCAATGCTGAAGCGATAAATTATGTTGACAGTAGCGCTATTTATATTTTGAAATACCTCATTCTAGAACTGCGACAAAAAGAGATCACCTTAATGATCGCCGCTGCTACCGGACCTACACGCGATATTCTGTTTAAAACCGGAGTTACGGAATTATTAGGTGCCGAAAACTTATTTGTACGTGTGGTTGAAGCAGTAGAATTTATTGACGGCGTGCATCCTCGTACCGAAATTGAAGATCGTGTCTCCCGACAGAAATTTTAATCAATTGAATTTATAGGTTCCGGCTAAAATTGCAAATCGGTGCGGGTCGTTTCCTTTTATTTCACCTTCGGTATAATTCCATTTTAAACCGATCGTATAGCGTTTCTGCGAAAAGAAAAACCCAACGTGTCCATTTAAAATACTGTGATTTACAAGATCGCGGGGAACTACTTTTTCGCCTTGCGCATTTGCATTTTCAATGGTCGCATTAAAAGCAGAAAAATTCATATTGAAACCGGCTTCGAGAAAAAATTCGGTTTCTCCAGAACCTAAAAGACTTTGTTGGCGCGCCACCGATTTGCCAATAGTATTAAATTGACCAAATCTAAAATAAGCACCTTGCTCAAAAAGGGTAAAAATGTTTCCGGCAGAAATTCGACTGAAACTGTAAAGATTCAGCCATTTTTCAGTGAAAATATCTTGAGCGTAATTCGCTCGTACATTGAAACCAAACTGATTAGGAATCTGCTCTTCCCATTGATCTACAAAAATGTCTCTCGAGAAGTTTTTGTGAATAAAATTCTGTATTTCCCCTGCTTGCACTGCGGGTCCTAAGATCCCTAAATCTACTTTCAATTGAAGAAACGCCTTTTTAAATCCGTAGTTATTAGCAAAATCTACATAACCCCAACCAGCATATGGCTGTCTGGTTTTGACGATTTGGTAGGTTCGCGCATAATCTGGCGTGTATGCTTGAATGTGCAACCCAATATTCTGACTAAACGCCTCCTTATTTGAAAAAAGCGATGCGAGCATACTGGAATTTTGCGGTAGCCAGTTAAAACCCAGATGAATTCCGTAAGTATAATGCCAGTCTGTACGTGTCCCAAAGATCGTAAAATCATTGTCGTGGCCTGTCAGCACTTCATATTTATAGGCGGGGTCCTGCTGTGCTTTCAGTAGAAAAGAAATCAAAAAAAGCCACAAAGCAATACCGATTTTTACAATCTTCATTGGTCTAAACTAAACAGTTTTAAATTTAAACACAACCGCTTTCATAAGAATGTCAAGATTTGATTAAATTTAAAAAGCAGGGTTTAATTCATTAAAACTATGTCACAAGCAGCAGCTCTGGCTCAAAGACTTCAGGAAGTGATTCTTGAGGGTACGTGGATCGCCAATACCAATTTTAAAAAGGAACTCGATAACACCGCACTTGACGAAGTTTCTATACAAATTAAAACCTACAATACTGTAGCGATTCTTGCGCAACATGTTCATTATTACATCGCAGGTGTAAAGCAGGTTTTTCTTGGTGGTGAACTCAGCATTAGCGATCGGTTTAGTTTTGATTTTGAGCCTATGCAAAACGATGAAGCGTGGCAAAACTTCTTGGCGCTTTTCTGGAAAGATACCGAAGAACTCGTCAATTTGATCAAAACCTTAACCAACGATCAATTAGACGCTATTTTTGTAAAAGAAGCCTACGGAAGCTACAAGCGCAATATTGAAGCACTTATTGAACACAGTTATTATCATTTGGGGCAAATCGTACTCCTGCTAAAAACCGAAGGAACAACGTAATTTTATAGCACTGAAACCGACTTATAAAACGTGGATAAATATCTAAAGATTATACAAGATTCCTTTACAGGATATTTTAATTACCTGATTGATGAGATCACCAATCCCGGGTGGACTAATTATTTCTACTGGCTTCTTGGGCTCTCGTTGCTTGTTTTTGCATTTGAGATCATTATTCCCTGGCGTAAAAAGCAACCAATTTTTAGAAAGGGATTTTGGCTCGATGCGTTTTATATGATCTTCAATTTCTTTCTGTTCTCTTTGATTGGTTATAACGCACTCTCCAATGTTGGCGTTGAACTCTTTAATGACTTTTTAGGACTTTTTGGGATAGATAATTTGGTTGCGATCGAGGTTCAGGACTTTCCGGTTTGGGCGCAACTTTTAATCATGTTTGTTATTGCCGATTTTATTCAATGGAATGTACACCGAATGCTACATCGCGTGCCGTGGTTGTGGAAATTTCATCAAGTGCATCACAGTGTAAAAGAAATGGGCTTTGCGGCTCAATTTCGGTTTCATTTTGTGGAGACCTTAGTATATAAAAGTGCGCAGTACATTCCGCTGGCGATGATCGGTTTTGGGATCGAACAATTTTTTGTGGTGCATATGTTTTCGGTATTCATCGGTCATTTAAACCACGCCAATCTCGATTGGAGTTATGGTCCGCTGGGTTATGTTTTAAACAATCCACGTATGCACATATGGCATCACGCTAAAGCGCTTCCGCCAGAACATAAATACGGGATGAATTTCGGCTTAAGTCTAAGTATTTGGGACTATCTTTTTGGCACCGCATACATCCCAAAAAGCGGAAAGAATATTGAAATAGGTTTTGACGGAGATGAGCGCTTCCCGCACGATTTTACGGGACAACTCACCTATCCTTTTAAGGAGCATTCTACCAAATAATTGCAGTTTTAGTATTCAAAAGCTAGTGTATCAAAGGTTACACCCACAAGCTGTAGCCTTTTTTATTTTTGAGTAAAATTTCAATGCTATGACAATTAAACAATTTGAATACAAACCTTTAGCCCATTTTTCTTATGCGATTTTAAGTGAAAACAAGATCGCTTTAGTAGACCCGGAACGCGATCCCGCGCAATACTATGCCTTTGCAGAAGAGCATAATGCGCAAATCGTGGCTGTTTTTGAAACACACCCGCACGCCGATTTTATTTCTTCTCACCTACAAATTCATAAAGAAACGGGCGCTACTATTTATGCGAGTAAATTATTAGGCGCAGACTACGCGCACGAGCATTTTGATGATGGTGACCTGGTTGAAATAGGAACTATCAAATTTAAAGCGATAAACACTCCGGGGCACTCTCCAGATAGCATCACGATAGTCGCTTCCACCGAAAATGAAACCGCTCTTTTTACAGGAGATACTTTATTTATAGGTGATGTAGGTCGTCCTGATCTGCGTGAGAAAGCAGGAAAAATGAAAGCTAAGCGCATAGACCTTGCAAAGTCTATGTATAAGACGATGACAAGTGCTTACAACGAATTTACCGATGATGCGGTTGTTTATCCCGCGCACGGAGCAGGTTCGCTTTGCGGAAAAAATATGAGCAGTGATGGCAGCAGCACACTTGGTGAGCAACGTGCTACCAACTGGGCTTTTAAAGAGCAATCTGAAGAAACTTTTGTAAATCATTTACTGGATTCTCAGCCGTTCATTCCGCATTATTTTGGTTATGATGTGGATATCAATAAAACCGGAGCGCTAAACTTAAATAGCAGCTTGGCTGATATCCCTTTAAAACTTTATGAAACGCTCCTGAATGGTGATGCATTAGTTATAGATACCCGTTTAGAAGAAGACTTTAAGAATGGGCATAAGCGGAACAGTTTGAATATTATGGCGACCAAACCAGAGCATAAATTTGAAACCTGGTTGGGTGCGATTGTAAAACCTGAAGAAGAATTTTGCCTTGTTTCTAACAGCGCTGCACACGCTGAAACGCTACTCGATCGCGTGAGCAAAATAGGTTATGAGCATCAAGTTAAAATGGTCTATACGCTTGGTGAACAAGATTGGCTCAAAATGAAGGATTTGGATCTGGAAGATTTCAAGAAAAACACAAAAGCATACACCATTGTTGATATTCGAAATCAAAGTGAAACGGAATCCGGCAAATTCTTTGATCACGCCATCACCATCCCACTGAATGAATTGCGCGATCGGTATGAAGAGATTCCGGTAGATAAACCTATTGTGGTGCACTGTGCCGGTGGCTATCGTAGCGCTGCCGGAAGCAGTATTTTAGCAATGCATATTGATGAAGTTACCGTCTATGATCTAGGAGATGCAGTAAAAGACTTTCAATAGCATTTAAATGAAAAAGGTATACAATATTTTATTTGTAACACTGCAAATGATAATAATGTGTGCCTTTTTCTTTCCAATAAGCCTTCTTAAATTCAGATTACCGGAAGCCTTTAACTACGGTGCTTACACCTTTATTGTTTTCGGAATGTTATTCGTTGTCATTGCCCTTTATCAATTACGGCATCAATTATCACCTTTTCCTAGTCCGCGTAAGAATTCAAGCCTTATAGACTTCGGAATATTTAGATACAGTAGACATCCTATCTATTTTGGAATTTTACTTTCATATTTAAGTTTATCGATCCTGTTTGAAGATGTATACAAGCTCGTTTTGACAGCTGTTCTTTACCTCTTCTTCTGCTGGAAGTCTACTTTTGAAGAAAACTTACTCGTGGCGCGCTTTCCCAAATACAAGATTTACAGAAAGAAAACCCCAAGGTTTTAAGTCCTTTTAATTTCAAAAAAAATGAAAGAACTTTAACAAGAAAACCTAGTGTTTTCAAGCTTTCAACCCAAGATTGGATTGTAAATTTATATCAGAATAAAAGCTTCAAAAGCTTTTACAAATCAACCTCCAAGAACCCGTAAAAATGGATGTCGAATTACTCGCCCGAATTCAATTTGCCTTTACAGTAGCCTTTCATTACATCTACCCACCTCTAAGTATCGGAATTGGATTATTGATGGTCATCTTTGAAAGTCTATATGTAAAAACCAAAAAAGAAGATTACCACATTCTTGCAAAGTTTTGGACTAAAATTTTTGCACTCACATTCGGAATTGGTGTTGTTACCGGCATTGTAATGGAGTTTGAATTTGGCACCAATTGGGCTACCTATTCGCGTTATGTTGGAGATGTTTTCGGAAGCGCGCTCGCAGCTGAAGGTATTTTTGCTTTTGCACTTGAAAGTGGTTTTTTAGGCGTGTTACTTTTTGGCTGGAACCGTGTAAAACCTTGGGTTCACTTGGTTTCAACAATCGGCGTATTTTTAGGTTCTATGTTTTCTGCGATCTGGATCGTAGTCGCAAACAGCTGGCAGCAAACGCCGGCAGGCTACCACATTGTAGGTGAGGGTATGAAAGCCCGCGCAGAGATCACCGATTTTTGGGCAATGGTTTTCAATCCGTCGAGTGTAGAGCGTATTTGGCACGTTTGGTTAGGTGCTTTTCTAGCGGGAGTATTCCTAATTCTTAGTGTACACGCCTACTATATCTTAAAAGGACGTTATGTGAGCATTTCAAAAAAAGCATTTAAGATCACACTTATCATTGCTACTATAACTTCACTCGCTCAACTTGTAGCAGGGCACGCATCAGCAGAAGTCGTTGCAGAACATCAACCTGCAAAATTAGCAGCACTTGAAGGACATTATGATGAAAACGCTGCGGCAGATATGTATCTTCTGGGTTGGGTAGATCAAGAGAATCAAGAAGTGACCGGTTTAGCAATTCCCGGTGGATTGTCGTTTTTATTAGATCAGGATTTTGAAGCTCCTGTAACCGGTTTAAATGCGTTCCCCGAAGATGAACGCCCTTCTCAGGTTAATGCTGTTTTTCAGTTTTATCACCTTATGGTTGCCATCGGGATGTTTTTGATCGCGCTTACTTTATATGCTTCTTTTTTAATGTGGAAAAAGAAACTGTTTACTAAAAAGTGGTTGCTTTGGGTTTTTGTGTTCACAGCTCTGCTTCCGCAGATCGCTAATCAAGTAGGCTGGTTCTCTGCAGAAATGGGGCGGCAACCTTGGGTGGTTTACGGCTTACTGCGCACTAACGAAGCCTTTTCTCAAGCGGTAACGGCTAATCAAGTCTTATTTTCTTTAATCCTATTTTTTGCCGTCTACGCCCTGCTCTTTTTACTTTTTGTTTACTTACTGAATAAAAAAATTAAGCACGGACCTTACGAAGAGGCCAATGATGAAGATGACGACAGACCATTAACCAAAGAAATTAGCGAAGTAGTAACAGGATAACAGAATAGTATGGAAACAATTTTAGGTATAGATTATCCCACGTGGTGGTTTTTAGTAATTGGCGGTTTATTCTCAGGATATGCAATTTTAGATGGATTTGATTTTGGTGCAGGTGCTTGGCATCTCTTTTTTAAAAAGGAATTGAATCGTCGTATTGCACTTAATGCTGTTGGTCCTGTTTGGGATGGAAACGAAGTTTGGCTCGTGATTGGCGGCGGAGCGCTATTTGCCGGTTTCCCTGTGATGTACGCGACACTTTTTTCTTCGTTGTATATTCCGTTTATGCTGTTTTTGATCTTCATCATTTTCAGAGCCATTTCAATCGAATTTAGAGGAAAAGAAGAAATGCTTTGGTGGCGTAAACTTTGGGATGTTTGTTATAGCATTTCAAGTATAATGCTCGCTTTTTTGCTAGGTGTCGTTTTAGGAAATGTGCTGCAAGGCTTTGCCATAGGCGAAAATTACCAATATACCGGCTCCGGCTTTTTTGAATTTCTGAATCCGTATGCGATTATGACCGGAGTAACGACACTTGCGTTGTTTATGGCACACGGAGCCATTTACCTGCTTCTAAAAACCGAAGGAGCGATGTTTGAAAAACTCACCAATCTACTCCAAAAAGGAATGATCTTTTTTATGGTGAGCTTTGCGATCACTACGCTGTATACACTGCTTTACATTCCGCATT
Source organism: Leeuwenhoekiella blandensis MED217 (assembly GCF_000152985.1). Lineage (GTDB taxonomy): Bacteria > Bacteroidota > Bacteroidia > Flavobacteriales > Flavobacteriaceae > Leeuwenhoekiella > Leeuwenhoekiella blandensis. The sequence goes on from NZ_CH672395.1 coordinate 2,271,728, forward strand.
TGTCTGACGACTTTAAAAGTGCTCCTGTTCTATTTGCGGTACCGGTGCTCACCTTTTTGAGTATTGCAAACGTACCACGATTGGCAAGTAAAAAAAATTACAAACTTGCATTTTTCTTTTCATCGCTAACCATTAGTTTATTGCTGGTTTTAGTTGCTGTAGAACTTTATCCTAACCTACTCTTTTCTACAGTTGACCCAAAATATAGTATCGATGTTTATGAAGCTGCTTCTTCTGAGCGTTCTTTAGGGATTATGCTTTTATTTGTAGCCATCGGTGGTCCGCTGGTTTTAGGATATACCTTTTTTGTGTACCGTACCTTTAGAGGAAAAGTCAAACTTGACGATCATAGTTATTAAAATAGATAAACATCCTGAGGCATTGGTTGAAAACGAATTTTCAATTTCGAGGCATCCCGATAGCTATCGGGATGGAGTATTATACCCTTTGACGGCGCCAATAAAAAAGCCCCTATAACGGGGCTTTTTTGCTGCTTAAAGTATAAAACACACTTATAATTAACCTTAAACAGTTTTCTATAGGCTAGCTTTTTGTTTCAAGAATTACAGTAACCACAGCCTTTTCAGGGATCTCAAATCCGTTGTTGGTTGTTAGCTCTTTCAGTTCTAGATTATGTTCTTCCGAAGTTATGTAGCTACTTGCTTTATAAGATTCGCTATACTTTGATAATGCTACCGCTTTACTTTTTTCGGTATCATTTATAAAAACAAGTACTATTTTATCCTTTTCCGGACTTCTAAATGCTGAATACAAAAACTTCTCATCTGGTGTTGACGCTTCAAGCTCCTGAAGATGTATACGCGTATATCCCGGGCGAATAAATCTACTGTAATTACCAAGCGTCCAGAGCATTTTACTTTCGTAAACAGTTCCATCATTTTTGTTTTTATCGATATAAACCAGACCATCTTTATAATCATAGGCTGAGATTGCGGTCCACCAATGCCACGCACTAGCGTTTGCGACGACCAGATCGGTATTGATCACTTTTGCCATATACAATGCTGCGGTCATTCCTAAATCTCTACCATTACCTTCGATTTCACCAGCATTATCCCCTAGGATGCAATATTCACTCATCCAGAAATGTAGATCTGAAATTTCATCTATGGCACTGTTAAGCTGTTTACGCTGATCTACAAGTCGTGAAAATGGTGAAGTTGTAAAATAACTGTGTGCGGAAACAGCATGATTTACTCGTGCCAAATGACCCAGATAGTTTTTTGAATTAGTATTAAAAAAGGTTTGAATCACGTTTGCTCTTCCTGATTTGTTTCCGTTTTCAAACAAATAGTTTATTTGAGCGGTTTCAGGAATATCAATATAGGTGGTGTTAAGATTGCGCCGTTGAAGTTCGTGATCTAAGGCTACAACCAAATCTTTTATCTGATCGTTCCAAAAAGGAGTTCCTTCTTGACCACCATCTGCCCAATCCCATTGCGGTTCATTTATAGGACTTATATAATTTATATCCAGGCCTATTTTTGAAAAGCCTTCGGTCACATCTGCAAGATATTTTGCGAACGCCTTATTTTTAGTGGGATCAAGGTTACTTTGAGCCTTATCGCTGGTATAGGCTTTTCCGTTTCTGGTGAATTGAACCGGCGGACTATTAGAAAAAACCAATAGTTGTTCTACACCTCGTTCTTTTGCAGCTTTAGCAAACCAAACTTGTCCGCTTTGCTTGCTCCAATCGTACGTTCCTTCTTGAGTAAGAAAACTTTCCGCTCTGCGCCATTCGTCGCGAATACCGCTAGATTTTCCTTGCTCTGCACTACCCGCTCCTAAATTAAAGCGCCAAAGACTTAAGCCTATTCCTTTAGGATTTCCATCTTGATCATTCTGCGTGCTGAAAAGCAAATCAGCGATTTGTTCTCTTTTTTCTAAAGGCCAATTTTTGCCTACAAATTGCACTGACCACGCATCTGACGCACCAAAATTATCGATCTTTTGAAAAGTCGTCTCAGCATCTAAATCTAAATGAATTAAATCTGGTGACTTCTGATCTTCCCTATTTGAATGCCAACTTAGCAATGTTAAAACAACAAAGAGGCCGAAAAAAAGAATTCCTATTTTAAAACTTGTGATCTTCAACTTGTGAATAAAAGCTTCTGTTAATTAATTGATAACGATTACAATTATCTAACTTTTCTAAGATTATTGCCGTCTACAAAATGCTCTTATTGGAGGTGTAGAACGTTCAAAACATAAAATGGAACACTTTTCTACATAAAATCAAAGTGCCTATGGATTCACTTCGTGCAAACTCGCAAAATCGTTATTACGCGTAACCAAAACTTTGGTGGCTCCTGAAGCAAAACGTACCAAATTGAGATCACGAATGTCCCCACGCAAATTTAACTGTTCAGCTTCTTTGAGTGAGATCCATTTACCATTTTCAAATTGAAGTAAACTACCAAAAGAAGCATCCATCTGCCCCAGACTTATTTTGAAAGGAAAGAAATTACCGGCTGCTAAAACTTCTTTATTTCCATCGTTATTGAAGTCTTCAACTATAAAATGCTGCACTACCGAAGCTTGTGCTTCAACTGGTAAAGGTTCTAAATGGAAAGATTCATTTCCTGAATTCACCAAAACCGAAGAACGCAATTCTTTAATATCAAGAACAAATCGAGGTTTGATTTGAGCTACTTCCAGCAATTCTTCAGTGGTGGTTTTTGCATAATCTTCATAATACGGAAAGTGCTTCTTCAACCCGGGAACTTGTGCTAAAAGTTCGTCCCGACCGGCTAGCGGATAATTTTTATGCTGAATATAATAGGACAAGATCGGATCAATTCGGCCATTATTATCAATATCTTGAATGTAATACCGCATAGGCTCTTCTGCCGAAGCTTTTAATTGCGAATTGAGCCCCATATTTCCTAATAAATAATCAGTGTCCCCGTCATTATCAAAATCAAAAGGAACAATTGAAGTCCACCAGCCTGTAGCATCGTTGAGATTATAGGCATCACTTTTGGCTAAGACGCCTTGTTTATTCTTTAATATCGTGATTGGCATCCACTCTCCTACTACGATCAAATCTTGCCAGCCGTCTGCATCAATATCTTCCCAAATGGCGTCGGTAACCATTCCTAAGTTAGCAATATCATAATTGCGCTGCGCTTCAAAAACAATACGACCATCGCTACTTTTATTCTCGAGCAAGATACTTTTGGGAGTCATAGGATAGTTTTTTCCGTTCAATCGTCCTCCTACAAATACGTCAAGATCGCCGTCCTTATCAAAATCTGTTGCTTTGACGGTTGCACCGCTAAAACGCATATCAGGTAAAGCATCTTTAGCCTCAGTAAACTTGGCATTGCCGTCATTAAGGTATAATCTATCCTGATAGAAATCATCACCGTTAAACGCTTCATTACCACCACTCACAACATACAAGTCTAAATCTCCATCTCCATCGGCATCAAAAAACAAGGATCCTAAATCTTCTTGAGCAGTCGCCCCGGGGGAAGTCCAAGGTTGATTGTCATTAAACGGTTTAAACGTTTCATCTGTTTGACCAAGAAACAGAACTGCCGGTTGCTCTTTTGCAGCTTCAAAATAAATATCGTCATTACCATCATTATTGAGGTCTGCGACACTGGCTTTGCCGCCTAACATTGATGCTCTGTAAAGAATTAAATTCTCACTATTAAAGTCTTGGTACGCATTTTCTTGATGCTTAAATTCAAGGTTTGATGTTTTTGTAATGTCTTTAAAGAATGCCTGAGCTTCATTTGATCCTGAACTGGCATATGCTTCAGCATCTTCTTCTTTAAGTACCAAGGTTTGATTGACTTTAAAATCTTTAAGTACCGAAGTTTTTCCGCCAGGCCAAAGGATTTTAAGTTCGTCAACATTTTGAATTGCTCCTGTACCAAGGGTCAGCACAGGTTCTACTGAAGATTGATAACCGCGACCATAATAGACTTCTTGATAAACAGTGGTTGAATCGTTTAGCTTCAGCAAGACTTTTGCTCCTAAGGCTTTAGCATTTTGACCGGAACCTTCCAGTTGAATTTTTAAATAATTATGGTTGAGATTATTTGTGTTGTTTTGGTACAAACTTATTGGAGCATTGAGATTATTGACAATAAGATCAAGGTCGCCATCATTATCAAAATCTGCATAAGCAGCTGCATTGGATACCGTTTTTTTCTCAATTCCCCATTCTGAAGTCTTGTCTACAAATTGCGCCTCACCCTTATTTTTGTAGACATAATTAGATACTTTGGTCGAGGACATTTTACTAACCAAGAGTCCAATATCTACATTTGAATGCGACTGTTGCGCTTGACTGATCGCTTCATTTACCGTATAGTTTGTAAAATCAAGATTGCTAAAGTCTCTCAAATAACCATTGGTAATAAAGATGTCTTTGAGGCCGTCATTATCAAAATCTGCCAGTAAAGGCGCCCAACTCCAATCTGTATTAGAAACGCCTGAGAGTTGCGCTTGCTCACTAAAAGCTAAACTTGAATCTGCCGAAACACTTCGGTTTAACTGAAGCGTATTACGCATATATTGATGATGGTAACCGCTATCTACAAGCGTGCGCTCTCTATTGAATTGATCGGGACCTTTAAGTACTTTTTGTCGGTAATTATCCTCAGGCAACATATCAAGGACAAACACATCAGGCTTTTGATCATTATTTAAATCAGCAATATCAGAACCCATTGAAAATTTTGATAAATGACCGAATGCGGATTTTGAAATGTCTTTAAAGGTTCCGTTTTGTTGGTTTATGTAACAAAAATCCTGTTCTACATAATCATTAGTCACATAAATATCAGGATAACCGTCATTGTTTAAATCGCTTATTGAAGCACTGAGGCCAAAATTTATTCCGGTCCCATTAATCCCAGAACCTTCAGAAACTTCAACAAATTTGTTTCCAATATTTTCAAACAATTTATTGCCATAATACGGATGTCTGAGACTTCGTAACTTTTTTACGTTTATAAGGGTATTGTAAAATTTATTGGCGTGATTCAATAAAAACATGTCCAAATCGCCATCCAGATCATAATCTAAAAAATAGGCTTGTGTGCTAAAGCTTCCCGCCGCATCCAGACCATATTCTTTGGCCATTTCTTTAAAAACAGGAACACCGTCTGCATTATTGCCCTGATTGATGAATAACGCATTGGATCTACCTTCATAATTTGGTATAACCGGCTCAGCATGGCCTTCTTTTTTTGAATTTCCGGAATAGGACAAATACAGATCCATCAAACCGTCACCATTCACATCTGCGGCTGTGACACCTGTTTTCCAGCCTTGCTTTTCTTTGATTTCGGCAGTTTGGGTTACGTCTTTAAAGTTCCATTTACCAAGATTAAGAAATAGTTTATTGGCAACCTGATTCCCAGAAAGATATACATCTGCAAAACCATCGTTGTTAAAATCTGCCACTGCAACGCCACCACCGTTATAAAAATACTCGTAGGTCATCACATTCTCGGCATCAGTTTCAGTGAGCCTATTTTCAAAATCTAAACCTGCTTCAAAGGCATCTACTTCTGTAAAAAGTGTTTTTTCTTTACACGAAAGCATAAAGAAAGCTGAAAATAAAATACCAACAGAACATCTATATAAAGACATGTTTTATACCGTTTTAAATATCTAGGTTAGAAAAATACAAAACTTATATACTTTTGATTTTAATCGTATTAGATAGTTTTTTTGAATTCGTCACTTTAAGCAAAATATCCCCTTTTTCTGAAGTACTTCTGAGAATGACTAAAGCTCTTCCATTCCAGGTTTTTCTAGAATGACTTGGGTATGCTGTAGTGTCTTTGAGATTTGCATTGTCTGTCGCTATAATTTCTGCAGGTCCCTCTACTGTAAAGTCTAAAAGCTGGTCTTGAGTTGGATTCAGAATTCCTTCTTCATCCTGAAGCTCTACCTGAATGTAGGCTAGATCCTGTGCGTTGGCTACAAGCGTATTATTTTCTGCAGTCAGTTTAATCTGGTCAACAGCTTTGGCTGTTTGTAAGAGCGTGCTTTCTTTTAGAACTCCATTTTCAAAGGCTTTTGCTACCAAGGTTCCCGGTTGATATTCTACATCAAAACTTGCTATAAATTCAGTCTCTCGAGAAACCTGTTGTGCTTCAATCAGGCGGTTATTCAAGTATAGTTTTACTTCAGGATATTTGGTATATACTTCAACCGTAATTGGTTTGCCTACATGTTGAGGCCACGTCCAACTAGGCCAAGTAGGCCAAACCGACCACATGGTTTCTTTAATCTGTTTTCCTTCAGGATTAGGCTGCTTAACCGCCATATAGATCTTTTCAGAATTATTCCATAGCATATCTCGGTAATGCGAGATAGGCTTACGCCAACCTATTAAATCAATATCTCCACAATAGGCCCCATGCCAAGGAAAATGATCTGCAGACCAATGCTCGCCATCAGGTTCTTCACCGGCTATATAAAATCTACCTATTCCGGATTCGCCTAAATAATCCATCGCAGTCCACACATAATCTCCAATGACGTATTGGTGCTTTTGCGTCATATCCCAACAGAAAAAAGCATCACGAGGATACGATTCGGTTTGCACCATAACACGCTCCGGCACGCGCTCGTGATCAGACTCCGCGCGATGCAATTGATAATTATAACCACCTATATCGTGTACTGAAAATAAAGGATCAAAAATCTGCCAATCATTATCCCAAGTGGTCATTGCAGAAGTAACCGGTCGCGTTGTATCCAATTCTAAAACTGCATTTTTCAAAAGCTGTGCTGTTTTTACCGCTTCGGGATCTTTTCGTTCAATAATCTCATTACCAATACTCCACATTACGATTGAAGGGTGATTGCGATCACGTGCCACCATTGCCTGAATATCTTTTTTATACCAAAGATCAAAATACCTCGCGTAATCATAAGGTGTCTTTTCCGTTCGCCAACCGTCAAAAGCTTCGTCAATAACCAAGAGACCGATACTGTCACAAGCCTTTAAAAATGCTTCTGAAGGAACATTATGCGATGTACGCACCGAATTAAATCCTGCATCTTTGAGAAGTTGCACTTTACGAATTTCAGCACGATCAAAAGCAGCCGCTCCCAGAGCACCGTTATCGTGGTGCATATTTCCGCCATTGATTAAAACGCTTTTCCCATTTAGAACAAAACCGTCTTTTGAATTATATTCAATCGTACGAATACCAAAAGTTTCTTCAACCTCATCAATAATTTTGCCTTCAGAATTTTTTATGGCAAGTTTTAAAGTATAAAGATTAGGATTATCAGGACTCCATAATCTCGGATTTGGAAGTTCTAATGCTAAAGTGCCTTTTCGAATCTCACCGGGAACATTCTTAAGTGCTAATTCAGATTTGAAGGTTTCTTCTTCTGTCTCAACCGAAGCAGTGACCCTGTATTCCTGAATAGTTTTTGTCTCATTTATTATAGCCGGGCTTATATGTACTGAAGCTTTATTCTTATCTACTTCAGAAGTGTTGATAGCGACTCCATTTGTTTCAAAATGTAATGGATTATTTACCTGAATTTTAACGTGTCTGTAAATACCAGAACCACTAAACCAGCGCGAATTGATCTCTTCAGAATTATCAACTTTAACCGTTATAACATTTTGTTCACCAAACTTTAAATATTCTGAAATATCGAAGTAAAATGGAGAATATCCATACGGCTGAATACCTACTGAACGGCCGTTTACAAAAACTTCTGCGTTCATATACACTCCGCCAAAATGAATATAAATCTTCTTATTTTCTAGCTCTTCAGGCACTTGAAATGTTTTGCGATACCAACCCAAACCATTTTTAAAATAGCCGCCGGCTCCTGCAGACGGGTTTTCTTGAGCTAAAGGGAATTGTACACTCCAATCGTGAGGTAATACAAGATCTTCCCAACCGGAATCATCGAAATTTGGGTCAATAGCCTTCTCATCTGCACTTAAGCTGAACTTCCAACCGTGGTCAAAGTTTTGAGTTTTTGATGTTTTATCAAGATTTTGTTGCGCTTTTAGTGGTAACATGCTCAAAACGAACACAAAAACTGCAAGCAATGCATTTGGTTTTTTCATGAATTTTAAAATATTCGGTAGGAAATCTTCACCTCTAAAAGCCTTGGGCTAAATGATTGCTATTTGATCTTAAGCCTTACCTTCGCATTTAAAGAAATCGATTTCGTAATCTAAAGACAATGATATAATTATTTCAAGGTCAAGACAAGGTAATTTTTGCCCGATTTCGGGGTATAAAGTGTTCAGAAGAACTTTAGGAAGTTAAGAAAAATGTACTTAAAAAGATTTGTAACCTAGTTTACTATAAAGAAAGACTGTAATTGAAGCCTCTAATAAGAACAACTTCAATATTTAATAACAGTCCATTTTGATTTGACCGCGTTGCTGATAATAACTTAAAGATTTTAGTTGATAGGTTTCACAAATAACCTGAAGCGCAGCAATCACTTCTTTTTGCATACTAATAGACCCACAAATCATGAGAACGGTTCCATTTTTTAATGCATTAGAAAAAGCTAAATGATTACTGGCAATCAAGTGCTGCACATAGATCTTTTCTTTTCCTAAACGAGAATATACCGGAACAAATTTTGAGAGCAACCCACGCTCCAATGCTGTGCTGATCTGGTTTTCATAAAGCGCAAAACTTGCTTCATTTTTAGCCCCCCAATACAAGATGCGTTCCTTTTTGTTTTCATTATCAGCCATCATTCCTAAAAATGGGGCAATTCCTGTTCCTGTAGCAATCAGGATAGCATTTTGATTTTTCTTTAAGTGAAATTCAGGGTTTTTAACACGTACGGCATTAAGTGACGCTCCAACTTCAATATCATTGAGATAGTTAGAACACAGCCCAAATTCGTGTCTTTTTATACTTAAGAGCAGTTCACCATCTAAATTCTTTCCTATAGAATAAAGGCGTTCGTGTGTGTCCTTTTGAGGATAAATGGCCAATAAATCACCTGATCTAAATTTGATCGATTTCTCGGGACGTACCGTTACTAAAAAGGTATTATCCGGACTTTCTTGAGCATAAGTTTTTGCTATTACTTCAAATTTTTGAGGCTTTTTACGGGGCTTGGTTACGGTATTGTCTCTGGGAACTTCTAGTTTAAGAGCTAATCGCTCTCCCCATTGATCTACCCATTGATCAAAGGCCTCCCAGGATTTATTATTTATGGTGTACACCTTAAGCAATTCTTTGGCTACCGGGCTTGCGCGCAGCGCTTCGTCTACATCAAAAGCATATTTACAATAGCTTGGATACGCCAACGAACCAAAACCAACCACACTGTATTCAAATTGTGGGATGTCTTTAAACGTATTAAGCAAGTTTAAAAATTTGGTGGCGTTTGCAGGAGGATCGCCGTCCCCATAGGTCGAGGTAAATATCACCAATTGCTTCATCTTTGGGAATTGCTGATATTTATCCATTTGGGTAAGATGAACCTTTATGTCTTTATTGAGCAGCTCTTTATAAAATAAACTCGCAAAAGACATCGTACTCCCGGTCTCAGAACCGACGAGGATTACAATTTCGCTTTGCGCAGCTTTAAATTTATTTTTGATTCTCCCTTTGCGACGCATAAACGTCATCTTGAATCCGGAATAAATAAAGAATAAAATACTAAAACACGCCGCCGCCAATATCACAGCCCAAATGACACTTCCACGACCTGTATGTAAAACCGTGCTGTAGTACGATAACATATTGACTAACGGATACGAAAGCTCACTAATTACTTCTCCTGTAACTTGATTTACAAGAAGCTCTCGATCGGTTAAACTTATTTTATAAGGATCTTCGACATCAGGACTAAACGGAAATTCGATGTATCGAACATCTGCTATTGTTATATTTTTTAAAGCTGGAAATTCGGCTAAATTCCTTTGTGGAGTGTCGGTTATAGAAGTGTAGTCAACATCGTGAGTTAACACGATATCGGGTGAAATTTCAAAACGCTGAAGCGAAAGATAAACACCTGTAAGCGTAATGATAATGATAGGAATAAGCGATAAGCGTCCTAAATAAATATGATAATAAGAATAAAAATTATCCTTTATGATTCGGTTGAAGAACGCACGTATACCTTGTTGCCTTTTTATGATTAAAATAAGGCCGGTAATACTGATAAGAAATAATAAAAAGGAAGCAAGACCTACAAAAAAACGTCCTGTGCTTTTTAAGAATAGACTGCGGTGCAAACTGGTTGCAAATTGAAAAATTTCGGCTTGTTTTTCAATTTCACCTACTTTTTTTCCTGTTAACGGATTGATATAAAAATCACCGCTGTCGCCTTCCATACTCAGTACAGAAGCCTTCACAAAACCTGCTTCATCAATTTCAACACTTAAGACTTCGTCATAATTTGACTTAAGTGTATCGATGAGCTGCGTTACAGGAATCTGGGTTTGATCACCACTGTAGTTTAATGCAGCGTGGTCAATAGGTTCAAACGCCAGAATGATTCCTGTTACAGAAGCAAGAAGTATGAATAAAAAAGAAGATACAGCCAATGCCAGATGACTGTATCTCCATATTGATAAAATCATAGCTTAATTGCTTGCCATCAATCGTACATATCTTATGTAACCTTTACCGGCAAATTTACCATTAAGGCTCGCCTGGTCAAGCGGAATCATAAGATCATCCTGATAATACTTTTGATCTTCAACAGCGGTTTCAAATCTCAGTTTATAACCACTGTCTATCTTGTCCTGAGCAATTTTGAATGAACCTATCCCACGACCACCGGCACCTACAGTAGCTCCGGCAATACCATCGATATTTTCATTTTTTACTTTTTGCTGCTCCCACCATCCGGTAAGATCTGGATACCACTCTTCGTCATCTCCCTGAACTAAAAGGGTTTTTTCATACTCGCCTTCAGGATTGATGAGCGACACAACAACATACGCACCTTCTCCACTATAGTTGGTTATTTGAATTAAACATTTAAATGTGGTTTCTGCAGGTTCTTTTTCAACAAAAGAAAAAAGGGTAAAGCAGAATAATCCTAATACTAATGTTTTTAATCTCATAATTTAAAATGAATTGTAATCGCTTATTTTAAAAAATCTATGCTTGCTTTGCTGCTAGCTAGAATTTCGTTTTCACTGGCAAGATCATAAATACTCTCACCAAAATCTGTAGTTACACTGGTATCTGCACCATTAGCTACAAGCAACTCTAGAATTTCAGTATTGTCTGCTCTTAATGCTGCAATTTGTAATGGTGTATTTCCGTCTTTATCAGCCTGATTAACATCAATTTCTAAAGCCAAAGCTTTTTTGGTTAACGGTAAACTGTTTTTCTTAACGGCTAACAGTAGCATGTTCTCTTTATTCTCTTGAGTAGCAGCAAAATCAACGCCTTCTTCTGCAAGCAACTCCATTTTTGCATCAAAAGCTGCTGCGTTACGTGGATTGTAAGCATCAGCCAAATAGAACATTAAAGTATTTCCTTTATCATCAACAACAGATGCATCTGCACCTTGGGCAATTAAATAACTTACCACTTCAGGAGAATTTCCTGCAACGGCTCTACTTAGCGCTGAAATGCCTTCTTCATTAGTATGGTTAATTGCTTCAGTCTTCTCTTCAAATAATTTTACTACTTCAAGACTATTTCTAGAAGATGAATAGATAAGTGGTGTGTTTCCTTCACCGTCTACCGCAGTAGGATCTACTCCTTTTTCTAAGAAATAATTGAAAATGTCCATATCCTGATTTCTTCCGGCAAGCACGTGAAGCGGATTGGTTCCTGTAGTGGTAGTAACGTTTGCTTCAATACCTAATCCTTCTAAATATTTAAATACTGAAAGCGGACTAGAACCACGGCGAGAACCTTGTGCTGCAGCAAGTATTGCGTTTCCACCTTCATTATTTTTAGCTTTAGGATCAATACCTTTTTCGATGAGCTTGTTCATCATTTCTACATTTCCTGAGCGAGCAGCGTAGATGAAAGCGTTGTTACCATCCTCATCGGTATCGGTAAGAGCAAGACCTTTATCTTCAAAATAATCGATCATTTTGAAGTCTTTTTGACTTGGTAAGATCAAAAGCAATGCGTTTGCACCGTGATGCGTTTTTTCTACTTTAGGATTAGAACCCTTAGCGATTAAATAGTCATAAATCTTAGTATCTGTAACGCCTGCATTTGCAGCAAAATTAAGCACCGAATAGCCGTGATCATCTACAAGGTCCATTTTTGCACCGGCATCAGCAAACTTTTTTACTAAAGGAAAATTTCCTCTAGAAGCCGCCCAAAAGATATAAGTACGACCATCGTGCGTAAGTTTATTTACTGAATTTCCCTCTTGAGCAAAAAGATAGTCAATCACTTCTTCTGAAGCATCGCCAAAAATAGCCATAACCACAGGATCAAAATTACTTCCGTTAGCCTCTGAAGGATCATTACCTGCAGCGACCGCCGCCTTAACCTCTGCTAAGGAAGGTTTTTGACCCCAAAAATCTCTAGAGAGTAATTGGTTTGACTCTTGCGCTGTGAGCGTTAAGCTAAAGAGTATTACAAGAGCGCTAATTATATATCGCACTGAATTCATTATTTATTCTTTTTTAGATTAATTATAAATAGGTGGGTAAATTTAATTATTTTTTGGTTTTCGGTCTATGTCTTCCTTGAATATTTTCAGGATAAATTTTAATATTAAAATAGATGAGAAATCTATGCTACATAAAGCGTTTCGGCACAAATACAATTCAATAAAAATGACATTTCGTTCTAGGAATTTCCTGTATTAAAGTTCATTATTTTTTACTTCCCATTATAAAATCGTAGTTTAAGCATTCAATCTTTAATCTCCTACTTCGCTCTCATTCGGCAACAAAACTACTGAATAATTTTATTTTTATTTAATCTAAATAAGATATTTTATTAGTTTTGAACTATCAAAACTATATTTCCTATGAGAAACCTACTACAATCAACTGTACTGCTTCTATTTATTAGTATTTCTGTTCAAGCTCAATCTAAAAAGGATCAAGACAGACAAGCCATAAAAGATATGTGTGGCTGTTATGAAGTAACTTTTAAATATGCAGAAACTTTTTCTCCAGACGGCAATTACAAAAAGCACGACGATTACTATGCGTCTGCCCTAGAATGGGCTCAGCTTATTGAAGATGAAGAAAACAAGATCTCCATTCAGCATTTACTTGTTGTACAAGACACGATGGTGATTAAACATTGGCGTCAAGATTGGAGTTTTGAAGACCCAAATCTTTTTATCTATGATGCTAATAACACCTGGAATCGTGTTGAAAAGGATGATCAAAGCATTAAAGGGCAATGGGCGCAAAAAGTATATCAAGTAGATGACAGTCCTAGATATTCCGGTTCTGCCACTTGGATTCACGTTGATGGTAAAAAAATCTGGCAAAATACAACTCCTGCTCCTCTACCTCGCAGAGAATATACACATAGAAGTGATTACAATATTATGGAGCGTAACAATCAGGTTCAAATCACCACGTACGGATGGTTACACGAACAGGATAACTCAAAAGTTTTGCACGCTGCTGATGCCGACGATCGCATTATAGCAGAAGAAAAAGGATATAATATTTATGAGCAAGTAGCAGATGAGCGCTGCGCAGCTGCACAATCCTGGTGGGAAGCCAACCAGGAACTCTGGGCAAAAGTCAGAAAAGAATGGGATCGTATTTTGGCATCAAAAGAACGCCTGAAATTGAAAAAGAAAGTTGATGGAAAGCGCCTTTACAGTGTTTTGTTTGATCTTAAACCAACTGCAACAACCGCAGAAATACACCAAGCGATTATTGCATTTGTTGAGTGAGTGGAATGAACTTTCCTAAAATGAAAAGAGTCCTCAAATTGAGGACTCTTTTTTTCTTTAAACGTTTTAAACACACTCACACATAAACGTTTAAACTAAAATCATGTAATTATTCTGAAACAACAATATCCCAAGAACGTACGTTACAAAAACGTCCAGGGTTTCCATCCTTTTGAGTAGTAATTTGTCCTACGGTAATTGTTGAGTTTTCGTCTAAGCTAAATTCTAATCTGTAGGTGTATTCATTACCCAAAGCTGCGTTGATTCGTTTATAAACCAATACATTATCTGCCGTTTGTACATCTGAAACATCTGGTAATGCGTCACCTTTTGCCACAACAAAATAAGAACCTCCTTCATCTGTTAAGGAATGGTTTGTATCACGTATTAAAACATTAAGAATATAAGATGCCGGTTGTACATTGGTTACACTTTGATAAATTTTACCATTGGTTATCGCGGGAGCTCCCCATCCTGATTCCATATTAAAAATATTGCCATTCCATTCATCCCAACCCCCGTGGCCGTTATGAATTTTCACAGGTTCTGTTGTAGTCCAATCCTCTAAGATCCCCCATCTTCCAGATATAGATGATGCTTTAAAAGGTATTGCAGCATTAACCAGTACCGGTTTTGAAATAGGTGTAAACGAAACATATTCGGTATAAAAAGTATCAATCGCTGTTTCTTCAGGTTTAAATACCGTACGATATTGATATGTTGACAACGGTTTAAAATCTGTAATAGACCAAACATCCTCATCGATTGGGACAAAAACGGTGGTTTCAACATCTGCAGTATTGGTATAAACAACCTCGGTACCAATAACCCCACTTGAAAGATCCATACCGGCATATGCAATAGCCAGACTGTCTTCAATTAGGTTATTTGCGGTTACTGGTCTATTAAAAAGTGTATTTTGATAGCGCTCACCATACACAGTTCCTGTAATATTGGAAGCTAAAGATTTATTTCCTTTTGCATCATAAGTGCGTAACTCAAAGTTGTAAATATTCTCAGGAATATCTTCTATCATCACTTCTAACGTATCTATACCTTCTGAACGTGTAACAGGAAGGGATAGGGAATCTCGCTTATCATTCCAGAACACTCTTAGCTCGGTAATTTTTGGATCTGCGTTTACGACTCCTTGCAGCATGATTCGATTATTCCCTGAAAAGGCTTTTAAAGAATCTATACGTTCAGTGTAGCTGATTTCGCCATCAGCGGCAAACTTTTTATAGTCGTCATATTCCTCTTGAGTACAAGACCAAAAAATTGATCCAAGCCCCAAAAAGGTGATTAATGTATATTTATAGATGTTTTTCATAAGTTCTAATTTTTAATTACAGATTAGAATTACCATAAACCTGTAGTTCTGCAATACCCATAGCATAGGTTCCTGCCCAGTTATCAATCATTTCAATTCTTATATAGCGCATAGGAGGAGCATTGGGATCAATATCCCAGCTGAATCCGCTATTTGCCGTCTCAAAATCTTCGTTATTACTTTGACCGTAAGGCAAACCACTTGGCTTTACTTCTTCATAACTACCTAATAATGTCCACTCGCTAAGATCTCCTGTTGGCTCTAACTCAGCCGAACCATAAATCTTCAACTCTTTCATACAGACGTTATAAAAATATTCGCGACCGCTACCATTACCTCCATCATAGTATTCAGGATAATCCCAAATCACAATACGACTAAGCTTGGTAAGCACACCTATGTCAAAACTAGTGATGTGCGTATCTTCGATAAAGTTACCTTGCGTTAGATAACATCTGGGCCAGTCCCAGTTATTGCCATCCCACATCCCACTTTTAGGTGTAGAATTATGACCTGGTGCATCGTTAGGTAACCTTAAGTCACCATAATTTGATTTAGGAATAGCTTCTTCAAATAAAGGTGTAATCGTGCTTTCTAATGTATCTGTATAGTTTAACCATCTATCACGCACAGTAAAACCAAAATCTTGGGCAAGCGTATCTAAACCTCTTAGACGTCCATTGATGATATCTGTTGAAGTATAAATACTGTTAGGGTCTGTCACATATTCACCTTGCTCATTCTTAGTGAGAATAAGTATCGCAATATCCATACGCTCTGGATTTTCGGCGTTGACGAAAATTCCACCAAAAGCTTCTCCTACATCCAGACTGTTATATACATCGAATATTGGAGACTGCAGCGGGTTTACGGTAACGGTTACCGGTGCCGAAGCTACTTCACTTCTATTTACAGCAACCACCTCAACTTCAACATCTTCATTCCCAGTAAAACCTTCTAGAAGCATTGAGTTTTGATAATAGGATGCTTTTACTTCCATTTCTCTACCTGTGGGCAACGTATAATTTGCTTTTATATATAACAAGTCCTCATCATCAGGCAAGGTATAGGTAAGCTTTGCTTTACCTTTAAGATTCTCTACCTGAAGATTTGAAATTTGCTGTGGTGCACTAGAATTTGCTTCCAGCGGCACTTGATCAACTTCTTCTGAGCAGCTCCACAAAAGGACCACAAGACTCAAAAAGAATATTTGCTTTAATGTTTTTGTTTTCATAATCTAAATTTTTTAAGGATTTTACCAACCTGGATTTTGTACCAAATTGGTATTTCTTATAAGTGATGTCTCACTTAAAGGCCAGAAGTAATCTCTTGGAGATACAAAACTTTGAAGATGAATGGTACGCACCTGATAATAGGCTGCTTCAGATTCTCCAAAGACATTCCAACCTTGTACATCATCATTAAATTCTTCTACGGCACGTTTCCATCTCAATAAATCCCAATAGCGCTGTCCCTCAAAAGCGAGTTCGATCATACGTTCTTGTTGAATAATGCTGCGTAAACCATCTTGTGTTGTAGGTTTATTAGGATTAACCGAATGTGCAGCCCATGATTCTACTACGCCGTCAAGTCCTGCACGATCGCGTATACGGTCTATATATTCATAGACTTCAGCGCTAGGCCCCTCTACTTCATTCAAAGCTTCAGCATACAACAAGTATAGATCTGCGAGACGCATCTGTGGCCAAGCATAACGCTCAAAAGAACCACCGTCATTACTAAAAGTCATTCTCCAGTTTACCAGCTTTTTACAATAGTACCCTGTCTCGTTAAAGAAAAACGGATGATCACTACCACTGTAGTCACCAAATTTCCCTTCAATATGCCATTTGGTCTCATCTTGTAATGCATCACGCTTATACCATGTACTACCGTCAAAACCAAGGTCTGCATAAAAACGTGGCTCTCTGTCAAAATTCAATCTGGAAGTACGGTAACCTTCTTCAATATTGAAGCGCTCTTCTGGTGTAGCTTCACGCAGTTCTAAAATATCGTTGAAGTCATAATTACGATCTTCGGTAATTGGGACTCCATTATCGGTATAGAATAATCTTGCCATCGTAATCGTAGGAGACAATACCTTACGTGCTACACGTGTATTATGTCCTGCCTCTAATGGCGCCATTGCACTTGCCTGTAACCCATCTTCCCCGTCTGTTAAACTCTGCGTATTAGGCCAAATCAACTCTATACTTTCAGGATCTGTAATGGCATTGCGTATGCTCAGTTTAGTCACTGTAGTATCAGTAAGATTAAAACCTGTAACTGAAGAGTTGAATCGAAAAAGTTGAATTCCTGCTGTTTCTGCAGCGTCTATAGCTTCTTTAGCAGCATCTGCGGCCTGTTGCCATTTGGTTGGATCATAGGTCGTGTTGTAAAGTGGTGTACCATCGGTGTTTACCATGGTCGACAGATCTGCGTTACCGTTATAAAGCGGACTCGCAGCAGTGACCAACACTTTTGCCTTTAATGATCTTGCAATTACCGAAGTAATTCTACCAAACTCGGTATTGATATCTGTAATAACCGGAGGAAGAACAGCCGCTGCTTCATCAAGAAGTTGAACTACATAGGCTATACCCTCGTCATAAGGTTCTCTTGATAGATCAAATGCCGGTGTAGGCGCATCAATGTCTACATTTTCTCTAATGATGGGTATAGCCCCATAAAATTTCATCAGATAGAAGTGGTAATATGCCTTTAAAAATTTGGCTTCAGCAATCCAACGCTCCCGCTCTGACTGCGTGATATCGGGTACATTATTCTCATCAGACATATTTTCTATAAAAATATTACAGTGTCTGATTCCATCCCAGATCTCAGGTCCGTCATAAGGGGCGCCTGCTTGATATTCACCTTGCCATACATTGAAATATGGATTTGAAACGCGCTGTCTACCCAATGCAATTTCTAGAGCAAAATAATCTCCATTCTCACGATTGTCTGGTACCCACATTTCATCTCCAGCTAAAAACCCTGCATTTCTACGCGGATGACCTAGACGTGGCATATAGGAGTAGCAAGTAAAAAGATACTTTTCTGCCTCTTGACGTAAATTAAAAATCTTATCTACAGTAGCGAGTCCATCGGGTACAACATCTAAATAATCGTCCTGACACGAATTAAACCCAGCGAGTGTCGCCAAACCAAAGGCAACAGCTGCGGTACGATTCAATAGTCTTTTATATAGTATATTTTTCATAATTCTTTATTCTAATTTTAAAAGTCAAATTGAAGACCAAGGTTATAAGCTGCTTGAATAGGATAGCCTAAACCATTACCTCCCATTTCAGGATCCCATAAGTCAAAGCTGCTCCACACGGCAAGGTTGATCCCACTGGCGTAAATACGCAAGGAGCGAATACCCAATGCATCTACCAGCTTTTCTGAAGCTCTATAACCAATCTCTACATTTTTTAACCTTAAGAAGTCATTGTTTTGTAACCACCAAGAAGAGCTCTGAGCATTGTTCTCTACCACATTTGGACTCAATCTTGGCCAAAATGCATAAGCATCTCTATTGTCTTCAGACCAATAACTATCTGCGATAAGTTTTAAGAGTCCATTTTGTTGACCTAATTGATTACCAGTTCCTAAGACAAAAGGTGAAATAGCCGCCGAATTAATTTGAAATGACGATCTCGCCGAACCTTGAAAGAAAACACTTAGATCAAAATCTTTATATCCTACAGTTCCTCCAAAACCATAGATCAACTCTGGAGTAGTAGGTAATCCAATTGGAACACGGTCTAATGAAGTAATCACACCATCACCATTCACATCCCTATATTTTATATCACCACCGGTATAATTACCAAACTGTGTTGGAGAGTTATTGACTTCCTCCTGATCTGTAAATAAACGTTCGGCTATATAGCCATACATTTGAGAAGCATTATTTCCTACCTGAGATAAATATCCCAATTCGTCAGGATAGTTGAGCTCAT
This sequence comes from Leeuwenhoekiella blandensis MED217, assembly GCF_000152985.1. Lineage (GTDB taxonomy): Bacteria > Bacteroidota > Bacteroidia > Flavobacteriales > Flavobacteriaceae > Leeuwenhoekiella > Leeuwenhoekiella blandensis. The sequence continues at coordinate 2,290,877 of NZ_CH672395.1, forward strand.
TAGTCTGTACGACCTCGTTTGTAGCAAAGGTCAAAGTTGCTCGTGCTTGCGTCCACCACTCTTGATTGATTTGGCGATTATAATCTAGCGATAAGTCGATTCCCTTAGATTCTAATTCAGCAAAATTAACCTGTGGATTTGCAGTTAAACCAATGACATCTCCAATCTCAGTTCTACGTTGTAGAATATTGGTTCTGTTTTGTTGATAGATTTCTGCAGTGAAATTTAAATCACGCCATAAACCTATGTCAATCCCAATATTGAATTGTTCTGAAACTTCCCATCCAATATCAGGATTTGCATAACGATCAATTGAAATACCGGGTCGTCCAAAATTATATTCCTGTCCAAAGGTTGCTCCAAATCCACCATTATTAGGGTTCACACGCGATAAGTAAAAGAAACGATCTTCGTCTGCATTACCAATCTCATCATTACCGGCTTTACCATAGGTGAATCGTAACTTAAGATTGCTAAACGTGTCCTTTAAACCTTCAAAATACTTCTCGTTAGATATCACATAACTCGTTCCAAATGAAGGGAAAAACCCATATCTGTTGCTTCGGTCAAAACGCTCTGAACCATTATATCCAAAACTGAACTCAGCAATGTAACGCTTATCAAATGCATAAGTAAATCTTCCTGAAAATGTATGGTTTCTGTACTGTAAAGATTCTTGAAGATTATCATAGTCTGTAGTCTCATAACTCTGAAGTACGTTGATCAAGAAACCTGATACTGCATGAATATCATTAAAAGTTTTATCATAATTCAGCGTAAACTGATTGTAAATTCTTGAACTAGACTGATTGTTTGAGCCCGCAAGATTTAAGAATTCTGTACCGGGAAGACCTATAGATGATTGTGTTCCATCATTCAACACGCGCAATTGAACACCTCCGTCTACCGGATTTCTAGAGGCTTGATAATAAAATGGATTATACGCTCTACTAATAGAATATGTATTATATCTACGTATGTAGTTCATCGTACCAATTTTTAAACCTTCAGTTATAAAGTCAAGCTCTTGATCTATTGATATCTGTGCCTGAACGGTTGAATTTTTGGTCGTTCTATACCCTCTAACCATTTCTGCATAAGGGTTTGTATAGAGTGCATTACTGGCAAGCGATAGAGGTGCATTACCAAATAGAGGATGTTGTGCTAAAGGATATAATTCAGCAGGATAAATAGAGGTAAAAGCCACTGGGTTTGCATTCACTGTAGAGGCAATGATGTCACCACCATTTGAAATTGGTCCATTATAATCATCAAACTGGCCGTAAATATTAACGGTAGCCAAGGTCGTTGGCGTAAGGTCAATATCTAGTTTACTCCGTAACGAATAGTTTTGAAGTTTGATATTACTATTAAAATTGTTGATAGGATTTACATCTAGAATACCGTTATCAATATTATACGTTCCTGAAACATAATATCGGGCACGTTCAGAACCACCACTTGCACTTATGTTGAAACTTTGATTTATAGTATACTCTTTGAGTATCTGATTGATCCAATCATTACTAGGATATAAATAAGGATTATCTCCTGCTGCCGTACGGTCTATCTTGGTTTGTGAATACGGTAGAACAGCTAAAGGATCACGTGTGAGCGCCGCTTCATTAGCCAAACGCATATAAGTGATATTATCTGCAAATTCAAAGTTTTGCGTATTGGTCGAAACTCTGGAAGCTGCACGTGCACTGAATTTTGCTTTTCCTGCTTTACCACTTTTAGTAGTAATCAAAATCACCCCGTTTGCTCCTCGAGCACCATAAACCGAAGCTGCCGCAGCATCTTTAAGTACAGAAAAGGTATCGATATCGTCAGGCTGTAAACGTGCCAAATCTGTAGAGGTAGACTCTATATTATCGATAAGAATAAGTGGATTACGTTTTCCTGAGCCAAAAGTGCTTAAACCACGGATAAAGAAATCTGAGTTGTCTGCTCCGGGCTCTCCAGATCTTTGAAAAGAAACCATTCCAGGAACACGACCTGCCATCATATTGGTCAGGTTATTGGTAGGCCCTTTTAATTCTGCAGGATTGATCGTGGCAATGGAGCTTACCTGACTTTCTTTTAGCTGTTTACCTCCAAAAGCGATAACCACGGTTTCTTCTAAAGATTCTGAGCTTAAGCTCATTGTAACGTTTATCGTTTCTTGGTCAGAAACAACTACCTCTTTGGTCTCAAAACCAACAAAGGAGAAAACTAGCGTTGATCCCGGAGAGACCCGTATAGAGTAATTTCCATCAAAATCTGTTGAGGTTCCATTTTGTGTTCCCTTTTCAACAACCGTTACCCCTATTAAAGGTTGATTGCTATCACTACCGTCATAGACAGTACCTGTAATAACCTGCTGTGGTTGATCATAGGCCCTATTTGCATCTAAAGCATATGAATAACCAGACACCACTAAAAGCAATAGATAAAGTCTGGTTTTTATAACCATTTTGAGTGTGTATATCATAATTGTGTGTTGTAGTATTCTTTCAATAAATGTGATTTTCAATTGTTAATTAAGTTTCTGCTAACTGCTATTGTTTCCATAATTTTTCATTTTTTGGCTTTATTAGTTAATATTCAGTTTTTATTCGGCAGGTGTTGATTCTTGGAGTTGCCAAGTGTCCTGCCATTTTATTTCGGGTTTTCCGTTGTTGATTTCCAGTGGTAACCATATATACCTACCGTCGATATGGTTTTTAGGATTCCATCTATCGCCCATATAGATGTAGGAAGTATCTGATTTACTTATTACCGGTAAGATGAATGTGCTTTGAGAATGAAATGTGACTTTACTGTGCTTCCCTTTGGCCGGATTTCCAAGAGATTCCCAAGGACCAAAAATGGATGTAGCCTTGAATGATCTTGCAGGATTGGGAGCCCAACCTGTAAGCCCTGAAGTAACCATGTAATAGGTTGCTCCTTTTTTAAATATTGCCGGCGCCTCGTTTTGACCTCCCGGCTGAATACGTGCCCATTTCCCGGTAAAGCCTAGATAATCATCAGTAAGCTCAGCTATATGTAACGTTTGATTCTCTTCTGAAGAATGAATATGATATGCACTACCGTCATCATCTACAAAAAGAGTCATGTCTCTAGACATTTGACCTTCTTCAAAATCGCGTCTTACATAAAGACCATTTTTGAGCGCTGTTGTCCACTCTGGTGTCCACCACTCCAACTTATTATCTGAGGCGCTGCTTAGCTTTTGATCTTCTGAAAAATTAATGGGCCACTGCCCTGCATTTGGTCTATAGGATTTGAGATAGGTAAAAGGTCCCATAGGAGATTTACTGGTTGCCACACCTGTTCTTGCAGCTGCATAGCCTTGACCTTTGAGTTCAAGGTGAAACCACATAACATAGTTTTGCGTTTTCTCATTATATATAACTTTTGGGCGCTCTATTACAGATCCAATGGTGATTTCAGAATCAGGATCTTCTGACACACTTAGTGCCACTCCTTCATTCGTCCAATTGTAAAGATCAGTAGATGAATAAACTCTGACCCCTACCTGTGCCAGACTGTTTTTATTTTTATGCTCACCATACCAATAGTAAATTCCATCTTCTTCAAATATCCCACCACCATGCGCATTTATGTGCTCGTGGTTGGTATCTAGCCATAGCGATCCTGGTGAAAAGTAGGTATGTTTTTCAGAGAGTTGCGCATTAGAAAAATACCCACATAGCAATCCAAAAAACAACAACATTAAAAATTTCTTTACATATTGTATGTTTGCCATAGTTGTTATAAATAGTTAAAATATTGTTTCGTATATTTTTAACGAAATCGAAATAGTAATCAACTTCGAATACAATTTTCACATATTTTAAGAGTTTTGGCAAGGGTCAAAATGGCAAAATAAGGGGGTGTAAATGCGCATTCATCAATAAAAACATATATTTTCAGTTTTTTCACCAACGTTTACTCTTATTCTTTATATTATCTTTAAAATTCTAGTGTTATGGTCCTTTCAAGACATTCTGTAGGTTTTTTCACTTTAATAGTGTGTTTTATATGCATTACTCCTACCCTAATTTTTGGCCAAAAAAATGAAAATACCAAGACCGGATTTTTAGACAAAGAGCTTACCTTTTATAGTTTGGACACTCAAAATGGACTCTCAAATAATATTGTTAAAACCATTGGAGAGGATGCTCTAGGATTTCTTTGGATAGGTACTTCAGATGGACTCAATCGTTATGATGGGAACGCATTTGAAATATTTAGAAAAGAAAATTCTGGACTTTCAAACAACTACATTCAAGACATTTCTTTTGCACCAGATGAACGTATTATACTTGCTACAGACGGCGGGATCAACTTCTATGATTCAAAAACAGAACGCTTTGATCTCTTAAATAACTATTATCCGGGTCTCAAACTAAGTGTAAACTCATCTGTTGTTCTTGACCATAATCGCTATGCTATAGGTATTTACAATCAAGGTCTGTTTGTATATAATGGCACAGAAGAAATCGCATATAAAGGAGCTTCTAACAGCCCCGTAAAAGAGTTATCTTCTTTAAAAATCTCCTGTATTGCCAAGCAAAATGATTCTATTATTTGGGTAGGAACCTTTGACAAAGGGCTTAATCGTTACAATATCAAAACAGATATAGTAACTCAAATCCCGTTAACTGTTCAGAACACTACAGTTAAAGAAATAAATACAGTATATGTTGATGATGAGGCTAATGCGTGGATAGGTACTGAAAATGGACTTTTTGTTCAAAAAGCAGACGGCAAGTTTTTACACCTTGATAAAAGTGCCCATTCAACTAGATTATCAGGTAATCGCATTATGGCTATTACAAAAGATGATTTGGGAAATCTTTGGGTAGGTACTTATAATGACGGCTTAAATGTGTTTAACATAGAAAGTTTTCTCGATCAAAGCCAGGCGTTTTCTGTCGTGAAATTTAAGCCTAATGATAATAACAGTAGTATCACAAATGCATCGATAAACACACTTAAAAAAGACCGAAATGGATACATTTGGATAGGCACCAATGCCGGATTGAATTTTGTTGACCCTGCAGGTGAGCCTGTGAGGCTTTTAAAAAGTGATCTAACCGGTGGTGAGAAACTGAAACATAACAGAATTAATGACCTCATTCTTTCTAATAAAGGTATTATTTACCTAGCAACCGATGGCGGCGGAATAGATACCTATAACCCACAATCAGGAGCTTTACACCATGATGTTTACACCATTCAAAATGGACTCAAAACCAATTACCTTAATACCCTTGCTGAAGATGATAATTCAAACTTATGGGTTGGCACCTATCAAAAGGGATTACACAAATTAGATCTAAAAAGCAATCAATGGAGTTATTATCTGCAAGGCGCTAAAGAAGATGGTAATGATGTAAGGTGCCTATTTGTAGATCACGCACAACAGTTGTGGGTGGGAACAAACCGCGGCGGACTTTTTAAATACAATAAACAAAAAGATACATTTGAATACATAGATCAACTTGATGCGATAAGTCCAAAAATGGATATCAGAGCGATAGACGAAGATCAAAATGGTACCCTTTGGATGGCCACTTACGGTAACGGGATACTCAAATACAACCCTGAATCGGGTGAGGTTGCTTCCTTTTTTAATGGAAATCTTCCCGGAATTACCAGCAATGTAGGCTTTAGTATAAAAGTTTTGGACGATGGCACTATCGTAACTGGTCTTAAACATGGCGGTCTCGTTCGTTTTAAGGAAGGAGATTCTAGTGCTAAAAATTATACCGAATTTGATGGGTTAAGCAATAATACTGTTAATAGCATTATTGATTATAATGGTGCTTACTTGATCTTAGGAACCGATAAAGGGATTAGCAAGTTTAATCTTAAAGATGCGACTGTAAAAAGTTTAAATTTTTTCAATAACATTCAAGTAAGTGAATATAATGAAGGAGCTGCCATAAAAAGTTCTGACGGAACTTTATATTTTGGCGGAAACAAAGGCGTCACAATTTTTAATCCAGAAAAATTAGAACGTAAGAACATAAAAGGTTCCTTAATTATTAAAGATTTTAGACTTGCCAATGAAGAAGTTTTAGTAGATCCTAATGATTCTAAAGCTATTTTGGACCAATCCATTATTTATAAAGAGGAAATTAAACTCGCACATAACCAAACTAATTTTTCACTCGCTTTTACAAATTTGAGTTTTCCCTTTGCTACAACTACAAACTACTCGTATCTACTTGACGGCTACAATGAACATTGGATTGATCTAAAAAACACCAATCGTATCAATTTTAGCAATATTCCACACGGTAATTATGTACTAAAAATCAAAGCTGAAAATCAGGCTGAATCCCCAAAATATAAAGAGCTTGCCATTACAATTGCACCTCCATTTTGGGAAACCTGGCCTGCCTATTTATTTTATATTGTAACTCTTTTCATATTGATTTGGGCTGGATTGAAATATTATGCTGAACGTGTAAAACTGAAGAATTCACTCATTTTTGAACAACGCCAACGTCAACTTGAACAGGAAATTAATGAAGAGAGAATTCGGTTTTATACCGGCTTTTCTCATGAATTGAAAACACCACTCACTCTTATACTTGCTCCTCTTGAAAGTTTGTTAGAAAATGCGGTTCATAAACAACAACGCAAAAATCTCAAATTGATTAAACGCAATGCGAATAATCTTCTTCAGTTTATTAATAAACTTCTTGAGTTTAGAAAAAGTGAAGAAGGTCTGAGCAATTTAGATTTAAAAGAGTACAACATCACAAAAAATATCTCTAACTGGATAGATGCCTACCAGCCGCTGCTTAAAACCAAAAACATCGACCTGATCTTGTCAAAGCCTCAGTTCCCTATATCTGTATTTTGTGATTTGGAAAAAATTCAAGTGATCATAAATAATTTGGTTTCTAACGCTATAAAATACAGTCCAGAAAAAAGCAAAATTTATGTAAAGGTTGATACAATAGATAATTACCTTCAAATACGGGTAAAAGATTCAGGAGCAGGAATCGATCAAAAAGATCTAGAGCAAATTTTTGAATGGTACTATCAATCTAATATGTCATTAAAAAAAGATGGCAGCGGTATAGGGCTAGCACTTTCCAAACGCTTTGCAGAGTTACATCAAGGAAGTTTAGAAGTTACAAGCGAAAAAGGAAAAGGTTCGTGCTTCACTCTTAAAATACCTTATGACGATCAATTGCTGGATGCGTATTTGGACAATGATCAAAATGCGGTTTCCAATAAAAAAACTATAGAAAATCAATTACTTGAAAACGTTTCTACTTATAAAGAACAAACTCCTGTTAATAATCTTTTAGTCAAACCAGACAATAATCGCAAACTCCTTCTTTTGATTGATGATAATCCAGACATACTAGAATTTTTAGATGGAGTTTTGAGTCAAGAGTATGATCTAATTCACGCAGAAAATGGAGAGATAGGTATCAATCAAGCTATAAAATATATTCCTGATCTTATCATTAGTGATATTATGATGCCTATTAAAAGTGGAATTGATTTATGCCAATTTTTAAAAGGAAAAAAAGAAACTTCACATATTCCAATCATCTTACTATCGGCAAAAAATAATTGTGAAACCATCGAAACAGGATATACCGAAGGTGCTGATGATTACATGATTAAACCGTTCAATGTAAAAGTGCTAAAAGCACGCATTACCAATTTGATACACGGCAGAAAACTCTTGCTTCAAAATTTTGCAAAAAGTAGCGAAGCCTCACGATTAAATACTGAAGAAGAAAACAAGCTTCTTGAGTTTGAAAAACAATTTCTTTTAGAGTTTAAAGAAATTGTTCTTCAAAATATGCAGGAAGATGGAAAGCTTGTCACCACCGTTGCACAAGAAATAGGAATGAGCAGATCATCGCTTTACAGAAAGATTAAAGCGCTTACAGGTAAAAATATCAATAACTACATAAGAACTATAAAAATAGAGCACGCAGCTTATTTAATTGAGAAACAAAACTTTGGCATTGCTCAAGCGGCTTATGAAGTAGGCTTTAGTGATCCTAAATATTTTAGAAAGATTTTTAAACAGCGGTTTGGTAAAACTCCATCAGATTTCAAACCCAATTAACAGGATAATTGAAGCTCCAATTATTAGGTTGATTCTAGCAATAAGACCCAATCATTACCCTCGTAAATTTCGCCCGGCGGATCAAACACTTGTGTTCCTTCATTTTTGAACATACCTATAGATTGCTTGCTTCCGTCCTTTGGATTGTACCATAATGCATCTACTTGATCGCCTTCAATTTTATCCATATGTACTTCAATTGTTCTACCGGTATAGGTGTAGATCATTGCATAATCGGCTCCGCGTGTCGCTGCGAGATAATTGTAGCGTTCACCTTGATTCACAATTAAATCTTCATCAGGAACTCTATTCATATATGGGTAAGACAACATCAATTGCTTAAGATACTGCATCTGCCCTGCTCCCTCGGCTTGGAGCGCAACCTGCCAATCCATCTTATTTCCATAGGCGCCTTCGCCATCTTTTTCAGTGTAAAACTGCATTATAGCACTATGCCCATAAGTGAAACCCGCAGCACCTGCAAAAACCGACCAATATGCATATCTGCGCACATCATTTTCATTCCATAAAGGTTGCAGCGTATCGTGTAGACCTTGAGGAATTCCTTCATAAGAGGGTTCACCATCGAGTGTAGGCTTTGTGGGTTTTAAGTTGTAATCCACAGTTACATAACGCCAGTTATCTTCACCAAAACCTTTTTCTGAATCATCCTGATCATAGGTTCTATGCCCCGACTGAAACATATTAAAATCTAACCAAGATGCTGTATGAAACCAGTCTGAAGATTGCTGTCTGCCTCGCGGATGAAAAGTTTGTAAAAGCTGTGGTGTTTCCGCGTGAATACTCGTCCCCAAGGCATTCCATACTTCCTTATACTGATCACCAAAAGTATCCCCCCCATTAAGCCAAATTATATTGTTATTTTTAAATCGATTTCCTAAAAAGCGTCCATACTCTTCTGCTTGTGCTACAGACACTTTACCAGAGTTCACATTCCCACCCCAAACCGGAACTAACGCCACATACAAACCTTTTTGCTCTGCAAGATCAATTGCATAAGCCATATGGTCCCAATAATCGTAAGAAGCTGTATTTAGACTATCACCCGCTATCACATTGGGAGTGTTTATTTGATCCTCAATCAACGCCTTTGAACCATATACATTTTCTACATCTAATGTATGCAGCACCATCACTTGAATGACATTAAAACCTTTTTTCTTACGGTCATCAAAGTATGCAGCAATAGCTTCTCGATCCAATTTTTTTAATAATAACCAAGCGGTATCGCCCAGCCAAAAGAAGGGATCACCATTTGCTCTTTTAAAAAAATGCGCATTATCTGCAATCTCGATAGGTTGCAAGGTCTCAGGTTGTTCATGACCTTGCGATTCCCTCTTGTCTTTGCAACCTAAAAGCACTAAACTAACCAACAGCCATCCGGCAATTACGATCCTTTGTATCATATAGTTAAACCTTTTATACAAAGTAACAAAAAGATAACAAACAGGAATTGAGCGATTTAAAATCAGAAAAAGACTTAGGTGCTAAACCACAGTATTTAATCTATCAATTATAAAAGGTCATTTTGATGATTGTAATGTCAAGATCTTCGGTCACTTTTATGGGCTGAGAAAGACACTTTATTAAAAAGCCATCTACAAAAATTAAATACACTCCTCTTTCAAAGCCCGTTACGAGATCATCACCATCAAATTTAGAGTCTATTCCAGTTGTTTTTAAAAATGAAGAAAGCGATGCAATAGAATTATCGATTCTACATTGTTCTTCTTCAGCCCTGTAACGGTCCAAAATCAATTCTTGAACATTTTGTGGAAAACTGGGAGTTAAATAACTAATTCTACTCGTTTTGCTTTCTCCTACATTGCGCAGATTTAGGGTTATTTCGTGCATATGTGAAATTGAATTCGTTAAAAATCAAGTTCAATTTTTGAATGTCACAAGAACCTACTTTTCTCGCGAATTCAAAAACCGATGATGAAACCAATCACCAAGCTATGTACGATTTTAGGACTTACCTGGTTTTCAAAATAGGATGGAAAGAATGGGAGCATCTCAGCTTTTAAATATAATCAGTCGCTTAAAAGCTATGCTATAGTTATTTGTGACCGAAGCAAAAGCTCACTTATGCGCTGAAATTTCTCTTCATAAATTATCGAAAATCGATCTTCTTCATATAAATATTCTCTTGCAATGGGGACGCTATACGGCAATGCCCACGCACGCAAAGTGGCTACAATATTTCTTAAACTATCGATCCCTGTTGAAGCGTTTGCACCATAACCCCAGCAAATGAACGCAATAATTTTATGCGTTAAATATGGATTTTCGTCTTTTGAACTTAAAATTAACCAGTCCAGACAATTTTTCATCGCGCCAACCATTCCGCCGTGATATAACGGACTAAGCCAAATGTGCCGATCGTATTCTTTAAAAACTTGCAACATTTTTGTCACCGAATCTGGAACTTCTGAAAAATCTTCCTCAAAAAAGGGAATATCATATTCAGATAAATTAAAAATTACCGACGTTGCTCCCAGCTGCAACAAGTATTCCTTTAAATAATTCGCAATTTCCTGCGACGTATCATTAGATTTATTGAGTGTGCCGTTAAATATTAAAACTTTCATTTTTTAGCATTCGTTTTAACTGGTTAATTCTTCTGAATCAACTTTTCATTTCTCCTTTTTATACTGAAAATGTTCTCCTATTTTATACAATATGAAGGCTTCTTTTACACCTTTCATCTTCTCGCTAGAAACTTCTGCTTCTGGAGGAACATCCAATAGTTCATAAACCGCTTCAGAAATCACAAAACTGTTGTCTAGCTTTTTGGTTAATTCCTGAATTCTCGCGGCAACATTCACCGCATATCCCATCACGATTTGATGCGGTCTATTTTCCAACAACAAATCACCGGTGGCAACTTTCCCTAGATGTGCACCAATCCCTACTTCGATCTCTTCATTAAAATAGCGCTGAAAATATTCAGTATTTAGTCGTTTTAATTCCTTCAGGATCGCAAAACCACAGTTTACGGTATCCAGTACACTGGCTTTAGTTGTCTTTTCAAATCCAAAAGCAACATACAGTCCGTCGCCATTGGTTTCAATAATTTTTCCTTCAAATTGCCGAATGATCTTTTCGAAATTAAAGAACAGCTTCCGTATGATATGAATCACATCAAAAGCCAAATGCTGCTCGGCAAAAGGCGTAAAATTCCGAACGTCTAAAAAAAGTAAACACAAGCGTAATTCTCTACCAATATTCTCGTTTTTATTCAGCTTATTTCTAAGGTATAACGGGTAATCACTCTCATCGTTCATAATCCGTTTTATTTTTACTGAACCCGATTTCACGTAGGTCTGGCAAGCCAATCGAACATTTTTAGGAAGCTCAAAGTAAGTTCTCAGTTTTGCTTCCGCAGCATTAATTTCTGAAAGGTTTTCTTCGCCCTTCACAATTAAGATCCTGCAGGTAGAACATCTGGCTTTGCCCCCGCATTCACAGCAAAATGGAACGTTCTTCTTTAATGATGCCTCTAAGATTGATTCTTTAGAATTGATCAAAAATGAGGCATCATTAACAAGGTTAATATGGTGATAAGATTTTACCATCCCACATCAAGTTTATATTGGTTAATTTTTACCCTAATTTTTATTTTCTTCGGAAATAATCTCGGCATTCTCGCTATTCCAACCGCCGCCCAGTGCTTTGTAAAGATCGATCAGCGCCAGTTTTTCGGCCAGAACATCATTGATGTTATTGATCTCGGCACGCAGCAAACTTTGCTCAGCCGTTAGCACATCGGTATAATTGGTTTGCGAATTATACTGAAGTAACTTTTTCGTATAATCAACCGACTTATTCAAGGCTTCTAACTGCAAAGCGCGTTTACTAATCTTAGAGTTGGCTGTTTTAAAAGCAAACACTGCATCTGAAACTTCTTTCCCGGCATCCAGCAAAGCTTCCTGAAAATTATTAAAGGCGATTTGTTGCTCGGCTTTGGCCGTTGCTAAATTCGCTTTATTGATCCCCTTGTTGAATATCGGCTGCATTAAACCGGCAGCGATATTCCCAAAAAGCCCTATGTTTTTAGTAAAAAGATCGTCCCACTCAAAACTTGAAAACCCGGCACTTCCTGAAAGTCCAAATGAAGGATAGAACTGTGTTCTTGCAACATTGGTTAATTCGAACGCACGACGATACTCCAGTTCGGCCTGCATCACATCTGGGCGATTTGCCATTAGATCTGCAGGATCTCCTATCGAAAGTTCAGGCATATTCATTTCAGCAAAATCATCAAAACCGCTACGCTGAATTTCACCTGGCTTTCTAGCCAGTAAAATCGACAACGCATTTTCAATTTCTCTAATTTGCTGTTTCACATCTGGAATTAAAAGTTCGGCTTCATATTGGTTGGCTTCGCTTTGCACCACGGCAGCACCGTTAACCATATTTGAGCTTTTAAGCTTCTTCATCGTTGCTACATAAAATTTTCGGTTTTCCGCAGTTTCTTCTAAAGTTTCCAGTTGCTTATCCAGAGCAATTAATTGATAGTAATTTATCGCAATATTGGCTACGAGCTGTGATTCGATTGCTTGTTTAGAAGCCTGAGTTTGCAAAAGCGCAGCTAAACTGGCACGTTTTGCGCTACTCAATTTCCCCCAAACATCAGCTTCCCAGGAAGTCGAAATCCCAAGGTCGTATTGCGTTACATCCTTAATAAATCCAAATCCTTGAGTGTAAGATAATCGAGATTTAGCCACAGATGCACTTCCTTCCAAACTGGGTAAGAATGCTTTTTTACTCTGCTTCAGCAAAGCATTGGCGCTGTTTACACGCTGTATCGCATTCTTTAGACTATAATTTTCAGTTAAACCTTCTTCAATATAATTCAGCAGATAAGGATCTGAAAAGAATTGATCCCAATGCATCAAAGGTGCTTCCGGCACTTCAACTTCAGCTGCCATTTCTTTTCTGAAAAGTGCCTCAGTATCTGCTTCCGGTTTTTCGTAATCTTTGGTTATTCCGCAGGAAACCAAAAGAAAACTAAGACTGAAGGCGTATATATAAATGATATTAGATCTCATAACATTAAATTTATTCTTCATTAGTTGCAGGTTTACCACTTACTTTTTCCTGTAAAGACTGGAAAAGCATAAAGAGCGCCGGGATCACAAAAATTCCGAATAAAGTCCCGGTAAGCATTCCACCAACTGCGGCTGTACCGATAGATCGGTTACTTACTGCTCCTGCTCCAGAAGCCAACATCAACGGCACTAATCCGAAAATAAAAGCAAATGAAGTCATCAAAATAGGTCGTAAACGTGCGCGTGCTCCCTCAACTGCTGAAGTAAATAAGCTTTCCCCATTTTTACGGTGCATAAGGGCAAATTCGACAATTAGGATCGAGTTTTTTGCGAGCAGACCAATAAGCATTATCAAACTGATCTGAAGGAAAATATTGTTATCGATCCCGAATAATTTTGCGAATAAAAAGGCTCCTGAAAGTCCGAAAGGTAAAGGCAACAATACCGAAAATGGTAGAATATAGCTCTCGTATTGAGCAGCCAGTAAAAAGTACACAAATACCAGACAAAGTATAAAAATGTAAACCGTCTAGCTACCACTACTTACCTCTTCCCTACTTAAACCGGCAAACTCATATCCAAATTGTTTTGGTAAATTCTCATCGGCAACTTCCTGAATCGCTTTCACCGCATCACCCGAACTGTAACCCGGCGCCGGAACACCCGTTACATTTGCTGACGTATACAAGTTGAAACGTCTAATAAATTCAGATCCATAAACCTTTTTAAGCGTTACAAACTGCGTAATGGGCACCATTTCTCCCTGAACGGTTTTTACCATCACTGCGTGAAGATCTTCTGGTTTGGCACTAAACACAGGATCAGATTGAACCATAACACGATATTGTTTATTAAACCGGTTAAAATCTGAAGCGTAAATTCCGCCATAATATCCTTGCATTACGGCTAACACCTGATCTGGCGTGATCCCTGCCATTTCGCATTTAGCGATATCAACTTCCAGCTCAAATTGTGGGAAATTGTTATTAAACGAAGTGGTCGCATATAAGATCTCGGGACGTTGGTTTATCGCTCCCAAATAATTTTGCACCACACCGCTAAACTGATCCATATCGTTTGCTGTTCTATCCTGAAGATTGAACTCAAATCCATTTGTGTTTCCAAATCCCTGAAGCGTAGGCGCTGCAAAGAAGATGATATTGGCTCCTTTTATTCCAGAAGTCTTATTGAATAAATTATTCACTACACTTTCGATATCCTGGCCTTCACCAGCACGTTCTTCCCAATCTTTTAAACGAATGAAAAATGCACCGTAAGAACCACCGGCACCACTAATAAGATCCTGCCCCGCCATTCTGGTTGAAGATTCAACTTCAGGAACCGTTCTAATAATACTATCGATTTGATCGGTTAAAGCTTCGGTTCTTTCTAGAGAAGCTGATGGTGGTAAGATCACATTTCCGAAGATGGCTCTACTATCTTCCGCAGGAACAAATCCTGTAGGTGTATTTTTGATCAGGAACCACGATAACACAGAAAATGCTGCAATACTTCCCAAAGCCAGCCATTTTCTTTTCAGTAAAAACTGAACTCCTTTTACATATTTTGCGGTGATCGCATTAAAGGCAATATTAAATCCTGCATAAAAACGTTGAATTCCGGTCTTCTTTTTATGATGATCTTCAGAATGTGGTTTTAAGAAAATCGCACACAAAGCAGGACTCAGCGTTAAGGCATTTACTGCAGAAATTACAATAGCAATTGCCAGTGTAAGACCAAATTGCTTATAAAAAACTCCAGCTGAACCACCAATAAAAGATACCGGCACAAACACGGCGGCCATCACAAGCGTGATCGAAACGATCGCACTGCTAATTTCGCTCATTGCACTCAGCGTTGCTTTTCTAGCAGATTTTGCACCTTCATCTAACTTAGCGTGAACTGCCTCGACGACCACAATTGCATCATCTACAACAATACCAATAGCGAGCACCAGTGCGAAAAGTGTAAGTAGGTTAATTGTAAATCCAAAAACTTTTAGGAAAAAGAAGGTTCCTACAATTGCCACCGGAACCGAGATCGCCGGGATTAACGTAGATCTAAAATCCTGTAAAAAGATAAACACCACGATAAATACCAAAATAAAGGCTTCGATAAGTGTGTGCTCCACTTTTTCTATGGAAGCATTTAAAAATTCGTTGGCATTCAAAAACGGTGAATACTCAATTCCTGAAGGAAAATCTTTAGAACTCTCCTCAATAATGCGCTGGCATTCGTTGATCAATTCATATGCATTAGAACCTGCTGTTTGACTCACCGCAATCGAAGTACTTGGATAACCCTGAGTTGTGGTGCTACTGCCATAACTTAAAGCACCCAATTCTACTTTTGCAATATCGTCTAATCGCAAAATATGCCCATCTTTATCGGCTCGTACAATGATATTTCCAAACTCTGATGCGGTTTGTAATCGTCCTTTATATTTGATAGTGTATTGAAAAGCCTGATCGCCATTCACACCAAACTTACCCGGAGCCGCTTCAATGTTTTGCTGGCGTAATTTTGCGATCACATCATTAGGAACTAAACCATAAGAAGCCATCACATCTGGCTTCAGCCAAATCCGCATCGAGTAATCACGAGCCCCGTAGATAAAGGCATCGCCAATTCCGTTTACACGTTTCAGTTTTGGAAGGATATTCAGGTTTACATAATTCTGCAAAAAGTTTTGATCGTAGGTGTCTTTGGTACTATGCAAACTAAAAATATACACCAGACTGGTTTGCTTTTTACTGGTAGAAACTCCCGCTCTAATCACCTCTTCTGGCAATAAACTATTGGCTTTATTCACCCGGTTTTGAACGTTCATAGCAGCCAGGTCTGGATCTGTACCCAAATCGAAATAGATCGTGATCGTTGCACTACCATCGTTACCCGCGGTAGAGGTCATATACTGCATATTTTCTACCCCATTAATTTGTTCTTCTAAAGGGATCAAAACACTATTTCTAACCACATCTGCATTCGCTCCCTGGTAAGAGGCAGTCACTTCTACCGTAGGCGGTGCGATATCGGGATATTGCGAGATAGGAAGGGTAAACAATCCCAGCAATCCCAGGATCACGATGATGATCGATATCACCGTAGAAAGCACTGGTTTACTTATAAATTTTTGTAACATATTTTTAAATTTAAGACAATAAGCATCCAGGATCGACTATGTAAAAAACATAGCAATCAAACACTTAATCGTATTTCAAATAATTTACTGGGTAATGATATTCGGTTTAATTTGAAGGCTGTCGCGAAGTGTTCCTGCGCCTTCAAAAACGATGATATCTCCTTCTGAAAGTCCTTCGGTTACCACAAATTTGTTGTCTACGGTGGTTGGCATCGTTTTAATTTCTGAAGTAAAAACGCGATCGTCTTTTACTTTATAGACCATTCGTTTATCCTGAAGTTCGAAAGTAGATTTCTGCGGAACCATTATTGCTGAAGAAAATGCCTGCGGAATAAGGATTTTTCCACTACCACCACTACGTATTCTCTGATTGGCATTTGGAAAAACCGCGGTAAGTCGTGCCGATCCTGTTTGCTGATTTAATAATCCGCTAATCGCTGTAATTTCACCTTCGCTTTCTAAGATACTACCGTCTGAAAGCTGAAGCTTCACTTTAGGGAAAGATTTCAGTTTATCATCAACCGAGTTTCCTTCGTGATCAGCGTAAAATTCTAAATATTCTTTTTCGTCCATAGAAAAATAGACTTTCACATTATCGATGTCAGAAACTACGGTTAACGGCGCGACTACTTGCGGACTTATCAAACTTCCTGTACGATACGGAATTGCACCAACAACTCCATCAACCGGACTTTTAATGAACGTATATCCCTGATTGGCCTGCGCCTGAGCTAAAGAAGCTCTTTGTGCTTCCAGATCTAGTTTAGCAGCATCCAGTTCGTATTGATTTATAATGCCTTCTTCTACAAGCGGAGTAGCTTTTTGAACTTTTAATTCGGCATTTTTAACAGCAGATTGTGCGGCTTTTACCACTTCGTTATACTGCGGAGCATCAATCTTAAAGAGAAGATCTCCCTTTTTTACTCGGCTTCCTTCTTCAACATAGATCTTCTGTAAATAGCCATCAATTCTGGGACGAATTTCAATATCTTCTTCCCCTTGAATAACCGCAGGATATTTTCGCTGAAGTGTAGTTGGCGCTTCTGTAATTTTTAAAACCGGATATTGCGGAACAGCCTGCGCCATATTCTGGCTGCTTTCTTCTTTACAGGAAGACCACAAAGCTCCAAAAAGGATGAGCATCAAAAAGCTGATCCTGTTGTTATAGTTTATCATTTTCTTAGGTGTTTAGGTTCGAAAAACACATAGGAGTGGCTGTCAAGAAAACAAACTGTTTTTTGATTACACGGTTTTTCGTGATTTAAAAAGAATTAAATCCGGCTTTTTGAACTCACCGAATTTATAGGATAGTGAACTTATTTTATTGCTTCCTGGTAGCGTTTCTCTACTTCGTCCCAGTTTACAAGTTTCCAGAACGCACCAATATACTCAGGTCGCTTATTTTGATAGTTTAGGTAGTAGGCGTGCTCCCAAACGTCTAATCCCAAAATTGGAGTACCATTATCATCAGCAACATCCATTAATGGATTGTCCTGATTAGGAGTAGAAGTCACTTTTACTTTTTTGTCTTCTCCTACGATGAGCCACGCCCATCCAGAACCAAAACGCGTTGCAGCTGCAGCATCAAAAGCATCTTTAAACGCTTCAAAAGAACCGTAAGCATCGTTAATTGCTTTTGCTACTGCTCCTGTTGGCTCGCCGCCACCCTTAGGACTTAAAATGGTCCAGAATAGCTTGTGGTTATAATATCCTCCTCCATTATTTCTAATTCCTTTAGGAAGTTCTGAGACCTTTGTAAAAAGGTCTTCTAAGTCCTCATCTATAAGTTCTGCTTCTTCCAAAGCAGCGTTGAGTTTAGTGGTATAGCCTTGATGATGCTTTGTATGATGAATTTCCATCGTAGCTGCATCTATATAGGGTTCTAATGCAACATAGGCATAAGGTAATGCCGGCAATTGATAACTCATATCTTTGTAGTTTTGAAAATTAAACTTTTAATTACATTACAAAAGTAGTACTTTTGAATAATAAACCAAATAATTACTTTGTTTATTATGGAAAATAACATTTCAGATAACGAAAAGGCGGTTTCGATACTTAAAACTAAGGGCGAACAAACGATAAAAGAAATAGCAAATGAGCTCGGCGTTACCACTGAAGGCGCACGTTTTCAGCTATTAAAATTATCTAATGAAGGACTGATAAAATCTGAAAGCAGATCAAAAGGTCGCGGAAGACCTCAGCAGGTGTGGTCGCTTACGGCAAAAGGTCACGCACGTTTTCCTGATACACATTCTGGGCTTACCGTAAAATTGATAGAAAAAATCAAACAGAATCTTGGTGAGGAAGCTTTAAACGAAATTATCTATGCCGCTGGTCAAGACAATATTTTGAGATATAAAGATCAAATTAATGCCGATGACAGTCTTGAAGATAAGCTTACAAAGCTAGCAGCCATTAGAACTTCTGAAGGCTATATGGCTCGATTTGAAAAGGATGAAGATGGGAGCTTTATGCTTATTGAGAACCATTGCCCTATTTGTGAAGCAGCAAAAACCTGCCAGGGATTCTGTAAATCTGAGCTTAAAACTTTTAAAACTATACTTGGAGAAAACGTTCAGATCAAACGCGTACACCACATTCTAGAAGGTGCACGCCGCTGTGCATATAAGATCGAAGAGTGATGGGTAGGTTTTTGCCTGAGCCTGTTCTACTCACTGGCATTCTATAATTTGATTCTGGAATATCCTCTAGTCAAAATTCAACCGCTTTATATGATTCTCATTTAAAGATTAAAGTTTGTACCCTAATCTTTTTAGAACAGACCTTTTTATAAATAAAAATTAGCTGAGCTATTTTGCTACTGACAAACCCTTGTCACCCTGCCTCAATACTTTTGATTTAAATATAAAAACAACCTAATATTTTAAATTATGAGTATTCAACAATCACACTTGGAGCAAAATCAAGTACTTACATCAGATGAATTATTAGCGCACTGGCAAGGACATCGCAATCTTACACGTAAGCTTATTGAAGTGTTCCCGGAAGATCATTTTTTTAAGTATAGCATTGGTGGTATGCGCACTTTTGCAGAAATGACGACTGAACTTTTGGCTATCGCGGGACCGGGATTAAAAGAAATTGTCACCGGTCAGACCCAAGAATTCCAAGAGCATATTGATCACCAAAATAAAAAAGACCTACTCCTAAAACTATGGGACGAGACTACTGTAGCGATTAATATGTATTTTCCGCAAATAGCTTTAGACAGCTTTTCAAAAACTATTAAAACCTTTGGTCAATACGAGGGTACGGTGATATCTTCTATTTTATATTTTATTGATAACGAAATTCATCATCGTGGACAAGGTTATGTGTATTTGAGGAGTCTTGGTATAGAACCGCCCTTCTTTTGGGAACGCTAATACCTTTGGTTATGAAAAAAGTATTGGTATTTAAGACTTCAGTACATCAAGAAAAAGACATCAAACAGTTACAACCTGTTTTAAATGCATTAACACCTAATGCTGATGTTTGGAACTTTGATCTTGAAGATTGTGATAATATTCTAAGGATAGAGACTAAACATTTAGAAGCAACAAGCGTTTGTGACACCTTGCAAAAGCAAGGCTTCCTCTGTGAGGAACTGCATTAAGAACTTTACTTTAATGATTAAGAATGTAGTTTTGGATCAAAAATTACATTCTTAATCATTAGTTCAAAAATCTATGTACTCTCTAATTATTAGCTAAAATAGCTTTAGATAAAGCATTAATCCTGTCTTTTAACTCCGGTGGTTCTATAATCTTAGCATAATCTCCAAACATCATATACCATCTTGCAAAACCATCTTCTATATTTCGGGGTTTAAAGACCATTTCTACCTGATCACCCAAGTCTTCTTCAGATATAAAGCCGTAAAACTTGCGTCCACTACGAATGTAGTTAACGATGCTTTTATCTACCCGAATTCGTACCTCAACATCAGATTCTTCAACATTATTTTTTAAATAACGCTCTACTGAATTGTGCTTTTTTGTGAAGCTATTTTGGGAACGTAAAATCTTTTGAATTCTATCCATTCTGAATTGTCTGTAGTCCATTCTTAAATGACAATAAGCCAGCATATACCAAAAATTAGCCTCGTGAAACAAACCTACAGGTTCTATTGTACGTTGTGTTGGACTGTCTGCATCTTGTGCGAGATAAGTGAGTTGTACTTGCTTTTTCTCTGCAATGCTCTCAAAAATGATTTCTAAGGCATCCGGAACATGTGAATTAAATAAGGTTTGTTCAGGGTCTATAAGAATCTGTGATTCAATAGATGCGACCCAGTCCTTTTCATCACCTTTCAGGACCGATTTTAACTTGAACATTGCTGATTCAAAATAAGATCCAAGTCCTTTATCAGTGAACTTTTGCATAAGTTTTTCAGCAGCTACAAAACTCCCGGCTTCCTCTTTGGTAAACATAACAGGAGGTAAACGATAGCCTTCCATTATTGAATATCCTATACCCGCTTCACTGGTTATAGGTACACCCGAAGCCTCGATAGTTCGTATATCTCGGTAAATGGTACGTAGACTTACCTCAAAACGATCGGCCAACTCTTGCGCTTTTACGATACGTTTTGATTGAAGCTGTATGAGAATAGCTATGATTCTATCAAATCTTTTTGGAACTTCGGTACTCATTCTAGGATGTGAATTGACCAAAAATACTATTTAAAAACAAAGTATTTTCTTTGCTGAACGATAAAAACTTTACCTCATTTACGGTCGTAGGGGGCTTAGAATCATGTTATTTAGCTCACCCGCTACGAATTCCTAAATACTGAATTTCACTGAAACTTTAGTCTTACCATCTACCACGTTTCTTGAGATCAAAAAACACCTAAACTTTCCTCTTTTTATCTTAACAAGTACTAGAGCTATAGCATAATCGCTTTATTTCAATTTTGGTTCGGCGCTTTATTTTAAATCACCAAGGAATCATTAAGGTTTCAGGATTTGTTTCTTCGCTAAAAAATTTTCCTGTTGGTCCACTTTTATCAAGTGTTGCATATCGAACTACTCTTCTTGCCGCAATTTCTACATCTCCCCCATTTCCAAAGGTAAAATCTGTAGCAGTAAGACCCGGGCATACTGCATTCACCTTAAAATTGGTATGCTGCAACTCATAAGCTAAATGTACCGTGTACATATTTAAAGCGGCTTTAGAAGCTGCATAAACAGCGTATTTAGCGTGGTCATAAGCCGGCCAGTTGGTGTCACTTTGTAAGGTAAGCGAACCTACGCTCGTACTCAAGTTTACTATTCGAGGAGCTTCAGAATTAGTTAGAAAACTCATAAAAGCTTGAGTAACCCTAGATACCCCTATGACATTGACCTCAAATGCAGCTTGAAACTCATCTGGTTTAGCCGTAAGCGCAGTATAAGGTTCATTCCCCCCGTTAATACCTGCATTATTAATTAAAACATCAAGTACATCTGTCTTTTTACTAAGAAGCTCACGAGCTGATTTAACCGAACTATCCTTGGTGACATCAATCTGCACGCATTCTACATTCTTTAAACCATCTGCTTTAAGCTCTTGGATTGCTGAAATTCCGTTGTGAAAATTTCTACTGCCCAAATACACATAATATCCTTTTTGTAATAATAACTTAGCTGTAGCAAAACCAATTCCTTTATTTGCTCCAGTGATAAATACTTTCTTCATTTTACTGCTTTCTTAATTATGAACAAAGCTCTATCGATTTGAGGAGACTGGATTTACCATATGGTAAAAAGCATTTTTAGCTAAGGCTTTTCCTAATACGACTAAGTGATTGTTGGGTTACACCTAAATAGGACGCTACATAAGCTAGTGGAATACGATTGACTAAATAAGGGTGATTATCTAGAAACTCTAAATAGCGAGTAGTGGCGTCTTGAGAAATAACAGGATTTTTTCTAGACTTTTGATGCATACACAATTGTACCATCTTGCTCTTTATAGCATCCCAGGGTTTCATGATTTGTGAAAGCTCTTCCCATGATTGTTTAGAAAAGACTAAGAGCTTGCTATCAGTACAAGCTTGGATATATTCTGATGATGCCGTTTGGGCTTCAAAATTTATATAATCACACATGATACTTTTCTCTTGAATAAAGCAACGTGTAACTTCTTCTCCCTGCTTATCATAATACCAGCCTCTAAAAACTCCATCTACGACAAAAGCAACCTCTCCTGGTGTTTTACCTGCTTTTGAAAAATAAGAACCTTTTTTAAGTTCTACTACTTCAGTTTGTTCTTCAATGAAACTGATCTGTTGGGCAGTAAGGTTTCCAAATTGAAATATGTATTCTATCAGTTGTTCCATTGCTGCAAGTTGAGAAGTTTTAAAGATTACTGAGGCAAAATTAAAATTGCTACCTGCAAAACAATTAGAGTTTTAAAACGATTCGTAGCTATGAGCTTTCAAAATAATTACCGATTTAATTACCTTATAAATTTATTTTGATGAAGACACTTCTTTAGCCAATTTAAGTGCATTGTATGCATTAAGTATACCTCCCGATTGAGAAACTCGTTCAAAATTTTGGTTTTTTTTATTTTGTTTTAGACCTAATGATACCTCTCCCTTAATTTTGGTTACCGAACTAAGTAAAATTTCCTTAACCTCTTTGGCCGTTAAATCGGGGAAATATGATAAAATTAATCCTATAGTCTTACTTACAAGAGCTGTACTCACCGAAGTACCAGATTGGATCTCATAATCTCTATTGGAATTAGTAATAAGTATGCGCTCTCCTGGTGCAAATAAGTCTACATTCATTTTTCCATAATTAGAAAACTTGGAGACCAAATTATTATTGATTTGTACAGCTGTAGATCCAACAACTATAAAATTATTTACGGGGTAACTTTCATCATTTGGGTATATTTTATTTTCCTCTATATCTATATCTACACCGTCATTTCCGGCTGAAGTTACAATCAAAACATTGTGATCATTAGCATATTCAATAATAGTTTTAATTATTTCCGGATTTGTAGAAAAATTTTTACTAAAACTCATATTTATTACTCGAGCCCCATTGTCTACTGCATATTTTATGGCATTATAAATATCCTTATCGTATTCATCTCCTAGAGATGAAACCACCAGTGGCATTATTTTGAGCGTAATATCGTTATTGATTTTTCGATCTGATATAAAATTTGTCATTAAAGCTCCATGGTCTAAATAATGAATAGCATTATTCAGCTTAGCGTTACCCTGGGTGAATGTTGGCTTTGCAGTCGTAGTATTCAATCGGTCGTCCGCCAATAGAATTCTATCCTCATACTGTGGATTTAAGAGAAAATTTAATCTACCCTTTGCTTTAAAATAGTAATCTCTTATGTAGGACTCTGTAAAACCATACTTTTTGAAATTATATAGTCTTAAAATGGAATTGCTCATCAGCGTATCTTCTTTAAATATAGGCTTCAAACTATCCAACTCATTTAAAGAATAATTTTTAGATAAATAGTCTTTCAAGATTATTCTACTATCGTACAATATACGTTCAATCATTTCTGCATAGGCCACTTCTTCATTAGCATAATTTATTTTTTCAATATAGCGTTTTGACGCACGTACGAGGTCTTTGTTATCACTGTAGGAATTTATGCTGTCAAGTGATTGCAATTTATAAATAGGTAAAGGTGACAAGTATTTGTCTAGAATGCGCGTGTAATCATATTTACCAAATATTTGTTGATTTCCACTAACCTCTCCTAAAAAATTCCAACCGTTGACATCATCAATGTACCCGTTGAGATCATCGTCCTTCTGATTATCGGGTATTTCATCAGTATTAATCCATAAACTTAATTCTTGGCTAAGTCGATCACTATCAACAGGCATATCTAGTACTGCTACAGTAATATTTTCCTTGTATTTTAAATTTTGACCAAATCTTATAGCTTTATTATAACTAATTCCCATAACAGCATCATCATAAATGTCCTTGAGATACCATAGGTCTGTCTTATCATTCAATTTAGGTTTGATGCTATTAAATTGAGTAGAATCAGCAATTTCAAGTGTATAATTACGCTGACCAAAAGCATACTGAGATACCACAGTAATAATGAACGACGTCAAAAACCTTTTAAAAATCATATCTATTTTAAATAATTATAAGCTTGAAAATATACTTTAAATTAGTTAGGGAAGTATTAGTTGTGATGGCCTGGAAGTACATTTATAGAATTTATACTAAAAATTTAAATTTAGGTTTATTTTCTCTTTATGAATCTGTTTTTGTAAAACGTTCATTAATCTATCCCTAGATCATTAGTAAAAGAATGATGTACTTCTATTTCGCTTATAGGAACACCTATTTTATCTTCTATCATTCCACAAATAATACGTTCAACTTCATACTTACTAGATATTTTTTCAATATCGATTAAAACATCTCGGTTCAAAGAGATTATCCAATCTACAAGTTGCTTGATCGTGCCTTGAGAAACAGGAGTATCTCGTTTTATGGTTTTAATTCCAAAAACTTTTACGTGCGTGCCTAAATTTGGATTAAAATCAAGTGCCACTAATCGCGGCAATCTAAGAGCTAAAAGCATTTCAAATTGATACCATTTCTCCTTTAGCTCTAATAAATTGAAAAATTCTAAAATCTTCATATTAGGCGTAATTTTCTTTTCATCTGAAATCAAAGTGCTCAAGGCTTTTCTGATTTTAAAAAATACTATTTGGCTCAGACATTTATTTGTGGGATTAAAACTTATTTTACTGAAAACAATATCGGCAAACTCTTGCACCGTATAAATTTTTTCAGCCTCTGAATCTTCAATTCGTATCCCAAATTTATCCTCAACAGACATAATCAATTCAACTGAATCTAAACCCATCCTTTTTAATATTAATATTATTACTTAGGTATAATTGATCACTATAAAAATAGAAGAAATTAGAAACATGTAATCTTGCTTAATCCGTAAGCTATCCTAAAGAGTTTAACAGCAAGCTTCAATAAGCCTGTTATATGCGTAGAGTTGGAATGTCGATAGCTTTTAGATAATCATGTTATTTGTAAAACAAAAAACCCTTAATATCGATGATATTAAGGGTTTAAGCTTAGATTGCTATGTGATCGCGACAGGATTCGAACCTGTGACCGTCTGCTTAGAAGGCAGATGCTCTATCCAGCTGAGCTACGCGACCTTTTTGCGGGTGCAAATATAATGCTTTAACTAAAATTTAAAAGCATTACACCATTAAAAAAGTAAAAAAATATTCACGCCCCTGATACTGGATTGATTACCTAAAAGTTTAAAGCATTTTATAGCCTGCTCGAAAATATAATTATTCTATATAAAATGAAAAACCCGCGCTTACGCAACGGGCCTTTCTCCCAACTTAAAACTTTTATCAACTACGATTTGGGGAATCGAATATAAAATTTCATCAATACGGCGGTTTATGATTTGGGGATTTAAACAATCGCCGTATTTAATGAAATTGGGTGTATTATATTTTAATCAATCATGATTTGGGGTTCATTATGATTTGGGGAAATCAAATTTGATATTAAACAGTTTTTACAGGACTTTTAATTTTAGCTAACTCTAATGGCTTGTGCGTATAAATCATCTCACCTGTGAATTTTATTTTTTCTAATTGATATAATCTTAGAATCGCTTCAGGTAAAGTATGTTCAGTGAGGTTAACTTCTATAAGATTATTATCAAATACAACTTGAGAAAGTTGGGCTAGCTGATTCGTTTCCTTTGCTGTTTTTGTCTTCTCTCCTGGCGTACTTGCAAAAATTGCTGAAGAGGAAAACAGAAGAATTAGAAGTAGTAATTTTTTAAGCATGAAGTGGGTTTTGTTGTATTACAACGCAAATATAAAACCATTCATCCTTAAAAAGCTAATTTATTCGATGAAATACACAAATTTTAAAAATTATTGGTGATTTATTCCATATTCAGGTTATTTATCTAAAAAATCACATCGCTAAACATTACGTAAAACGCTTTACTAGTGTAAAATCTTAAAATAAATTTAAGGAATATTCCTACAAATATTGTTATCTATTGCTTATTCTGGGTTTTGATAAATATAAACTTCTGTCGCTCCCAATCCATAACGCTGATAGTTCGCGTCATAAAATTTTATGGTATCGTATCTTGAAAAAAGATATTCCAGCTCTGCCTTTAGCACCCCTTCTCCAACACCGTGTATGAAAACTACCCGCTGAATTCTTTTGTTTATGGCAAATTCTAACTTGCGTCTCGCGGTATCTATCTGAAGGTTTAACTTATCATGCGCTGTCATCCCTCGTTCTGATTTTGTAAGTTGATGAATATGTAAATCAACTTCCATTGGAGGGACTACTCCCTTCGCTTTGGCTACAGGCTTTTTCCTTTTCTTATAGAAAGATTCTTTTTCTTTAATTAAAGAATCTAAATTTTGATCAAAATCAAGATCCAGCGTTTTATCAGGCACAATTTCGTGTGCATTCACATCAAACTCAAATCCATCTGAGGTTATTATTGAAATCGCTTCTGCAGAGATTTGAGTGATTATACCAGACAAATCATCATCCAAAAGCGTAACAGACTGACCTATTTTGAATTGAGTTCGCATAATTTCTTCATTAACTCGATAAAAAGCGTTAATTCTTCTTTGAATTACGTAATCGGTATTGTAAATTTAGTATCTTCGCAAAAATATTTCAATATGAGAAATTTTTACTCCAAATTGTTTTTTTTATTACTACCTGCTTTGGCTACCAGTCAATTATATGTAGGTACAGCGAGCGACAGTTCTTTTGTTTATAACAAAGGTGAAATAGTATTTGTCAATCAAGACATCAACCTTGCTGGAAGCCCTGATGAAACAGAGGGTAACTTTTATTTGCGTAACGAGGGACAGCTGATACAAGGCGATGATGCAAGTGCTAACTCAGGTAACGGTATCGTCTCTGTATATCAGACCAATACACAAAATCAATGGGATTACCATTATTGGGCTTCACCGGTTGGAGACCCTGGAAAATCTGCTACGAGCAATGGTAACTCAGGAAACGTAAATTTCTATTTAAGTGATGATGATAATGGTGGTTTATATAAAACAGATGCTAATAGCGAAATTGTAGCAACTCCTGTAACATTTACAACCAATTATAACAGTTCTATCACAAGCGCAAACGAATTTAGTCTATCTAGTTATTGGTTGTATAAATTTGTGGCTACAACAGGTTACGGTAGCTGGTCAAAAATAACTGCTTCAAACCCTTTAGGTGCTGGTGAAGGATTTACGATGAAAGGTCTTGGCAACGGAACTTCCCCGGCCGGTCTTGTTCCTATAGACTTTAGAGGAAGGCCTAATAACGGAACCATCAATGTCACGGTTGCTAATGAAAACTTGACCTTGGTTGGAAATCCTTACCCTTCAGCAATGAATCTAAGTTTCTATTTGTTAGCTAATTCTCTTCCTAGCACTACTGATCTAAGTGGATGTTTGGGCACATATTCTGGGGCTCCTACAGCTATTGGTGAAAACATTACCGGTGTAGCCTATTTCTGGGAATCTGATCCCAATGTAAAATCGCATTATATTAAAGATTATGAAGGTGGCTATGGTACATTTTCACCTGAAGCCAACTGCAATTCAACCGGCACTTATGAATCTCCAGTTTTTATTGAATATGATAATGAAGGGCAACCTGTTTTAGATATTAATGGTGATCCAAAAGAAACAGGAGTTAATGGAAGCGCTACAGAAAGACATTTTACACCTGTAGGTCAGGGCTTTTTTGTTGAAGGAGCAACTAATGGTTCTGTTACAGCTAAGAATGAATTTAGAGTTTATATAAAAGAATCAGAAAACCCTTATTCTAATTTTAAAAGCAACTCAGGTTCCAAATCGAAGTCTGCTAGCACAGAGAGTAAAAACAAGACAACTCCTAAAGCTGGTGAATTTACACTCAATGAGCACGGTGTCGTTGTTTTATCAAAATTTCGTTTAAAGACACTTGTCAATAAATCGTATACTAGAGCTCTAACAGGTGTTATGTTAGATGATGCTACTTTAGGATTTGATGTTGCAGGTGATGGTAATAATGTGTCAGAACTTCCGTCTGACATTAACTTTCTAGTAGAAGGTAGTGATGATGCTTTTCTTATCAACTTATTTCCGTATGATATAGAAGTGAAATTACCTCTTAAAGTGACTGGGTCTGCCGAAACAAATACCTTTGAAATGCAAGTTTCTGGCTTGAACTTCACCCCAGATGAAAGCATTTACTTACACGATAAGCAAACCGATGAGTATCACGATATTTTGAATCAGTCGTATGAGTTTGAATTAGAAAAAGGGACGTATACAGACCGCTTTGAAATAGTATTTCAAGATGAAAAAACATTAGATGTCGAAGAGGTTGAAGAAGTAAAAAGATCTTTTAATATCTATCAGAATAACGGCCGTGCAGAACTTACAGTTTTAAATCCGCTTCAAACCGAGCTTAAAGAGATTACTGTTTTTGACATTAGCGGACGCCTTTTAGTTTCAAAAATTAATGAAGGAACTAACGAAAAAGTGGTTATTCCTTCTAGCGCTTGGAGCGACGGAGTTTATATTGTTCGTGTTACCACAAAAGACAATATTGAATATTCTAAAAAAGTTTCTGTACGCAACATAAAATAATATGGAAAAATACATGCTTCCCTGCCTTACCAAAAAGTACTTAGGCTTTGAATGCATGGGTTGTGGTTTACAACGATCTTTAGTGGCCCTTTTACAGGGCCATTTTTCGGAAGCCTTTACTTTGTATCCTGCTATTTTCCCATTAGCGCTTTTGGGATTTATGGTGACATTAAATTTTATGTTTACAATTAAATTCGCTACTAAAATCATTTCATTTTTGGCAATCTTATCGGTATCTACTATTATTGTAAGCTATATACTTAAACTAACATCCTGATATGGAACAACAAAAACTACCTAACGTAACCATTTCTTTAATCTTAGGAATCGTCTCTTTTATTGCCTGCTGCTTTAGCTCTGGTTTTGGGGGATTATTATTTTCTGGAATCGCGCTATACCTTGCTAATAAAGACAAAAAATTAGCAGCACCTAATCCAGAACTTTATGAAAATTATGGTCAGCTTAAAACAGCTCGAATCATTGCCATTATTGGTTTGGTTCTAGCGATTATCATTTCTATATTCTGCATCATACTATTTATAATATTTGGAAGTGCAGAAGCAATTCAACAATGGGCTTTAGAGATGCAAAACGCACAAGCTTAAAAATAACAACATATTTTATCTACAAGCCTGAGTTTCTACTCAGGCTTTTTCTTTGGAAGATTTTGAGTAAAATCTTAATACTTTACTTAGATTTAATTGAAATCTTTATTCCTACTTTTGCGCCTGAAATTTAGAACATGGCTTACCAAATAGATACCTATTTAAAAGATTTTAGCTCTTACATTGAAAGCGCTGGAGTAACCTCTTTCTATGCTGAAATGTTGACGGTATTTATAAATGCCTTCATTTTTATATTACTTCTTGCTTTTTTAGATAAACTGCTAAAAAAAATAATCGTAGAGGTTTTTAAGGTATTTAGCAATAAGACCAAAACCTCTTTTGACGATTTTCTGATTCTTACCAATTTCCCAAGATATGTAGGTCATATAATTCCTCTGGCAATTTTTAAATGGTTTTTTGTTGAACTTCTCGATAATTACCCTACAACATTATATTGGCTTTTAAAGGTTTTTGACCTATATGTAATCTTACTTATTTTAAAGATAATTCGCAGTTTACTTCGTACGTCAAGAGACTATTTTCAGACTAAAGAGCAGTTTCATGATAAACCTTTACAAAGTTATCTACAGGTAACCATGCTTTTTCTTTGGGGTATTGGCGTGTTCTTCTTCATTCTTGAGATATTTGATCAAAATGCAATGGATTTTGTATTGCAATTGGGAGCGGCTTCAGCGGTTATTCTTTTGATTTTTAAAGACACCATTTTGGGTTTTGTTGCCTCAATTCAAGTTTCTATAAACGATATTGTACGTATTGGTGATTGGATCACTTTCAGTAAATATGGCGCTGATGGAACCGTCACCGAAATCAATCTTGCGACGGTAAAGGTTCAAAATTGGGATATGACTTATACCACCATTCCCACGTACAGTTTGATCTCAGACTCGTTTCAAAACTGGCGCGGAATGCAGGAAAGCAGTGGCCGACGCATTAAAAGAGCTGTTTACATCAAGCAAAACTCAGTTAAATTTTTAACCGAAGATGATCTAAAGGAACTTAAACGAATTCAGCTTGTGGCTCCATATATTGAACATATGGAAAAAGAGGTTGTTCGTTCTAATCGAAGACACGAGGTAGATCAAAGCATTGCAATAAATGGTCTTAATCAAACCAATCTAGGCGTTTTTAGAAAGTATATTGATGCTTACCTCTATGAAAATCCTGCCATAAACAAAGACCTGTTCTTGATGGTGCGCCACTTACCTCCTACTTCGCAGGGAATCCCGATAGAAGTGTTCTGCTTCAGCAACGATAAACGTTGGGAAAATTATGAACATATTCAAGCTGATATTTTTGATCATATCATTGCTGCTGTTCCTTTTTTTAATCTTGAGATCTTCGAAGAGCCTTCATCTAAGGATATTACCAGTTTCTTAACGCAACAACAGGATTTAAAAGGGTAGCTTACTAACCACCCCCTTTTGGTTCCATATAGGAGTTGAAAGAAACTAACCTAACCCTGATGACATTTAAAAATATACTCCAAATCCTTGGAGGCATCGCTGTTGTGCTTACGCTCGTCCCTTTTATAGCTGCCGACTTTTGGTGGATTCGCATTTTCGATTTTCCTCACCTACAGTTAACCATTTTTACAGCAATAGCAACACTCGCTTATTTTATCAAATTCGATATCAAATGGGCCAAAGATTATGCATTTGTAAGTATTATGACTGCTTGTCTGGTATTTCAAATACTAAAAATCTATCCATACACCCCGCTAGCGGAAAAGGAAGTTTTAGACGCAACAATAGACAACAGCGACAATAGCTTTAAAGTTATGGTGGCAAATGTTTTACAGAAGAATAAAGATCATAATAAACTACTTCAAGAAGTTGAGTCAAAGAATCCGGATATTTTATTGCTGCTGGAAACCGATCGCGTTTGGCTTAACGCAGTAAATTCAACTTTATCAGAAAAATACACCTATTACAAAGGCGCTCCTTTAGACAATACTTATGGAATGCTCTTGTATTCAAAATTACCAATGCAAAATGCAGAGATTCACTATCAGATAGACGATAGTATTCCTTCAATAGAAACTAAAGTAAAACTTCCTTCTGGAGCGTATTTTCAGCTTTATGCGATTCACCCGACACCGCCAATGCCCCAGCACAATCCTATGTCAACCGATCGTGATGCCGAAATGATGAAAACGGCTTTTAAAAGTCGGAATAAGCAAATCCCGGTTTTGGTTATTGGTGATTTTAATGATGTTGCTTGGTCTGAGTCGACGCAATTATATAAAGAAGTAAGTGAATTACTTGACTTACGCATTGGTCGAGGCTTGTTCAATACGTTTAGTGCAAATAGCAAAATTATGCGTTGGCCACTTGATCATATTTTTGTTTCCGAACATTTTAGGGCCAAAGAAGTGCTGCGTGGAAATGATGTAGGTTCTGATCATTTTCCTGCTTATGCCGAATTGACTTTGGAATCTGATAAAAAAGACGAGCAAACTCCGTCGCCGCCTAGTGAGAATCAGTTAAAAAGAGCCTACCAAATCATTGAAAAAGAAGCGACGCAAAAAGACACGCGTAAAGAATCAAACTAAAAACCTCTTTTATGGAAAATGATTCGACAATATCTGAAGCCTTTCAAAATTTCTATAATAGTTTTATAGCGCAATTACCCGGTATAGGGCTGGGCGTTCTCATTATAATTTTAGGTTCCCTAATTGGCGCTTGGGTGGGCAATTTTGCACGACAACGCATATCGCAGCGCACACAAGACCCATTGATGAGCCGCTTTTTGGGCAAGGCCATTCGCATTACCTTTTTTATAATTGCAGTAATGCTTGCTCTAAGAGCCGCTGGTTTAGGTGCCATCGCTACCGGTATTCTTACTGCTGCAGGTGCCAGTGCAGTAGTTTTGGGCTTTGCGTTTAAAGATATAGGTGAAAATTTTATCGCCGGGATTATACTGGCTTTCAACAGACCTTTTAATGTTAACGATACCGTAGAGATCGGAGCAAATTTTGGCAAAGTAAAAGCACTAGAATTTCGCTATACAAAACTCAAAACTTTTGACGGAAAAGATGTGTACATCCCCAATAGTGATGTGCTTACAACACCCGTAACTAACTATACTGAAGACGGATTTTTTAGATGGACTTTTACCATTGGTATTGCTTATGAAGACAATATTGACGGTGCAAAAAAAGTGGTGATGGATGCTTTGCGTGCCGAACCCAACGTCATTGAAGATGAGGAACACGAGAACTTTGTGATTGAGGATGAGTTAGCTACAAGCACTGTAAATCTGAAGGTCTATTTTTGGGTAGATACCAAAGACTTCCGTAGAATGGCTTTAATTACCAAAGGTAGCGTGGTGCGCAAGGTGAAAGAAGCTTTAGAAGATCACGGTTTCTATATGCCGGCAGATATTCAGGAAATCAAGTTGTACGGCGCTGCAAAAGATAGTCCGTTACGTTTTGAACAAACTACACAAAGCGCTGTGCAAAATTCAGAAGCAAAAAAATCAGATGCTTAGACCAGAAACCAAAGGAGTGTAGATACCAAAAGCCCTGCAACTGCAATGAGTGTGGTAAGTAAAGACCAAGTTTTAAAAGTTTGCTTTTCGGTTAGACCTAGATATTGTTTGACGAGCCAAAATCCGCTATCATTAACGTGCGAAAAAATAGAGGCTCCCGCTGCAATCGCAATAACAAGAATTGCAAGTTGGGGATCACTCAGGTTACTTTGAGCGACTAAAGGCGCGGTAATTCCTGCAGAAGTGATCATTGCAACTGTAGAAGAACCTTGCATAACACGCACCAGCGCAGCTAAAATGAAACTGAAAATAACCGGCGGAAAATAATCACTATTCAGAGCTTCAGCAATCATCTGCCCTACTCCGGTATCGATTAAAATTTGCTTAAATGCTCCACCGGCACCGGTGAGTAAGATGATCACACCTGCGGGCTGAAGCGATTTTGAAGAGACTTCTAGAAGTTCTTCTTTTGAAGTATTTCGGCGAATGCCTAAAACATACCAGGCGATTAAATTGGCAAGAATTAATGCTGAAAACGGATGTCCCAAAAGTTGAGCTGCATTTATCAAACCTTCCGGTAAATTCCATTTTTCTCCCATCGGACTCGTCAAAACCGTGTTGAATACGATCAGAATGATAGGTAAAAAGATGATCGCAAGAATCGTAAACGGATTTGGTGGTTGCTGCGTTGAAGTTTGTTGCTTTATCTGCTCATCAGGTGCTTCAATATGAATTTTCTTAGCAATTTTTTTAGCAAAAAATGGCCCTGCGATTGCCGCCGTAGGAATACCCGTAATAAAACCAAAAACAATCACCCATCCTAAATTTGCATTTAGAATATCGGCTACAGCAATGGGACCCGGTGTAGGCGGAATAAATGCATGTGTTACCGCTAATCCCGCCAACAAGGGTAAAGCATAGAGCAACAAGGATTTTTTGGTATCCCGCTGCAAAGCATAAATCAACGGAATTAAAATGATAAACGCCACATCAAAAAATACGGGAATGGCCACAAAAAACCCGGCTAGCATAATGGACCATGGTGCGTTCTTTATTCCGAATTTTTTCAATAAAAAAGCGGCTATCACTTGCGCACCACCGGAATGTTCTAAAACCGCTCCAAAAAGTGAACCTAGACCTACAACCGTCGCTACAAAACCTAAAGTGCCTCCTATGCCTTCGGTTATGGATTTGATTATGGCAGTACCTTCTAAACCGCTCAACAAACCTACAACGATTGCGGAAATTAATAAAGCAATGAATGCCTGTAGTTTTAACCTTAAGATCAAAAAAAGAAGCAGTGCAATACCTGAAAGAATAGCGAGTAAAAGATTGATCTCCATGTATTACTTAATTTGATCTAGAATATTAGATACGATTTCTTCCGGCTTTGGTTCTATGGAGACGTGTATACCATAATTTGCCTTCTCCAAAGTGTTTAGTTGGGATTTTAATAATTCTGCCTTAAAAAAGTGATTTTTGCGTGCTGTCATTCGAGATTCCAGCAATTCATAGGAACCTTCAAGAAAAACCCAAGTAACTTGATCATTTACGGTTAAGGTTTGACGATACGCTTCTTTAAGAGCAGAACACGCCAGAACTACACCATCTTCATGACTCCATTCTGTAAGTTTCTTAGCTAAAATATCCAGCCAAGGCTTTCGGTCTTCATCATTTAATGCCTGGCCGCTTTTCATTTTGTCAATATTCTTTTGAGGATGAAAGTCATCCCCATCTTTAAACGGAATCGATAATTTTTCGGCTACCAATTTACCTATTGTCGTTTTTCCCGAACCAGAAACTCCGGCAACTATAATAAGCTTACTCATAAATCTAATTTAGGATTACTGGTATCTTCGCCCGGTATATTGAGGTCAAAACCATACTTTTTATTCATTTTTTTGATAAAATAGGTAACCAACAATGGAGATTCTTTTTCTACATTTTGGTGAATGAAGAAGTCTATTTTTGAGATTCCATCTTCGATCCAAACACCCAGACGGTCGACCCAATCGTCTAATCGTTCATAATCTGAAGGATGATTAGCGCCTACAAAACGTATAAATGCTTCGGAATTGGTCATACGCATATGCATTATATCTCTGCGCCCTGCAGTATCTACCAAAACATTTGCGATATTATTTATCTCCAATAAATGGTAAAGCTTTTGTGATACTGTCTCTTCGTTAAACCAATCTGTATGTCTAAACTCGATTGCCAGCGGCACTTCTTGCGGCCAGGCTTCGACAAATTGCTCAACGCGATCCCAGTTCTTAGGCTGAAAATTATTATGCATTTGTAAAAAAATACATCCCAATTTTTCTTTCAATAAAAGCGTGTGATCTAAATATTCAGGAAGTAATTCTGGAGCATTGATGAGCCGCTTTAAATGACTAATATTCTGGGTCACTTTAGGAAAAAACCTAAAATCTGCCGGCACTTTTTCATACCATTTCTCAAATTGCTCTTTAGGAAATAAGCGATAAAAAGTAGCATTCAATTCAATTGAATTGAACTGGGAAGAATAATAAGCCAATTCGTCTTTTGTCCCACGTGGATAAAAGTTTTTTAAGTCCTGCTTATTCCATTTTGCACAACCTACATAAAGCTGTGGTTTTTCGTTGGTTGCTTTACTATTAAGCAAAACCTTAGTATCGGGATGATCTGGCGGTAATGTAAAATCAATGCTTCCGGGATCATCTACTTTTCCAAACTTCATATCTTCGTTCTTTATAATTTAGGAATACTTATGTGCATCTTCCATATTCCATAAATATATAATTTGAATGTGTAATCACGCGTTATTTATTCAAACTAAACAAAATTTTAGCAGTTTAGAATTTTATAAAACAAGCGCTACCGAAACCAATTAATGGTTAATTTCGCAACGACTTCTAGCAATACATCTATGAAAGCAATCAAACTTATTATTTGTTTACTCATCACTCCGTTTGCCTTTTCTCAAGAAGAGCTTATTGAGACCATGTACAACCAAACCGCAGATGAGATCATAACCAAGTATATAGATCGTACGGGCGGTATTGAAGCCTGGTCTGAGGTCAATGCTACAAAGATGAATGCTACCTTTACCCAAGGTGATCTATCTGTGCCAATATATATTTACAATACGCGTAGCGGAAAGCAAGCTGTCGTCTTTGAATATAATAAGAAGAAAGTCACCCAAATGGCATTTGATGGAGCCACAATGTGGACCACAAATTTTCTTACTATGGAACCGGAGATCTCTTCTGATGATATGAGAAAGAATATGCTTTTAAAGCGTAATGACTTTCCTTCACCGCTCTTACACTATAGAGAAAATGGCTACAAAGCCGAATATATAAGTACCGTTGCAAAAAATGGTATCGTAGCTTTTAAGATCAAACTTACTCAAGAGCCCAAATTTGTAAATGGAGAAGAAGTTCCTAATGAGAGTTTCTATTATTTTGATGCTCAAAATTACTACCCTATTGCTATTGAAACCACACAACTGGGCCAGCCTGTGAGTATCACAATGACCAATTATCAAGAAGTTGAAGGACTTTATTTTCCGTTCACAATAAGTCAGGGCGGGCAACCTATTGAAGTGAAAGAGATTCTTATCAATCCTGAAATCGACTATAATATTTTTTCATTTCCTGAAAAGTAAACGGCCACGAGGTAGGACACATTTTGTGATGCCACCAAACACCATTTTTCTAGTAAAAAATTAAAGTTCAGCTTGTTAATGCATTTCAGGTTTTTGGAGCTTTAGCTCAATTTATGTAAATTTTAAGGAATTATAGAAGCCATTAGCGCTGATATGTTTAGATGTTTCATCTTGATGAAGATCTGCTTAGCGCACAAAACCCTCGAAAAATCGAGTTCTAAAATTTCTATTATGAGTTCTTTAAAATTAAAAAAATACCTTAAAAATTATTCAAAGCAACTTGTGGCCAGCAGCCTAATTTGGCTGATTGGGATGGCGCTTGTCGCATATTCGATCGCAGACAGCTCTTCTTCAGAGCAATTGATCACCTTGAAATACATCCCTGTTTACACAGTAGCCTTACTGTCTACGCTTTGTGTAGGACTTTGTCATTATTTATATTGGCAAGAGGCACTTACCGAGTAAAGCGCCTAGTTTTTATCTTCAAGTAAAGGAACAAATCTGAATTCACCGTATTCCTTTTTCTCAAAATCGGTTTGGGTTTTACGTACGATGCGTATCATCGTTTGCACTTCGTCTCCAACAGGAATTACGAGCTTACCTCCTATTTTAAGTTGTGCTAAAAGAGGTTTTGGAATGTATGGTGCTCCTGCGGTAACAATTATTCCATCAAAGGGAGCAAATTCTGGCATCCCAAGATATCCATCGCCAAAAGTGAGACGCTTAGGTCTATATCCTAATTTGGAAAGAAAGTTTTTGGTTTTTCTAAAAAGTTCTTGCTGGCGTTCTATGCTGTATACTTTTGCCCCTACTTCGCAAAGAACTGCAGTTTGATAACCACTACCTGTACCTATTTCTAAGATTTTATCACCTTTCTTTATCTCCAACAATTCGGTCTGAAATCCTACGGTAAAGGGTTGAGAGATCGTTTGATCGGCAGCAATTGGGAAGGCTTTATCTTGATAAGCGTGATCTTCAAAACTGCTATCCATAAAAAAATGTCTAGGTATTTTTCTAATAGCATCCAGAACAGCGGTGTTAGAAACACCTTTTTTCTCTACAATTTGGGCGAGCAGGCGACGTTTGCCTTGATGACGAGTAGTATCCTTCATAATGCTAAAATACATAAACCGCAGGTGCACTTCCTAGTCAAAATAAGTCATTTTTTCAACAATACTGATATAGCTCTGATTGTGCACAAGAAAGTCTATTTTTGTA
The DNA here is from genome assembly GCF_000152985.1 of Leeuwenhoekiella blandensis MED217. Lineage (GTDB taxonomy): Bacteria > Bacteroidota > Bacteroidia > Flavobacteriales > Flavobacteriaceae > Leeuwenhoekiella > Leeuwenhoekiella blandensis. The sequence goes on from NZ_CH672395.1 coordinate 2,328,844, forward strand.
TTGAAGAACAAAAAACCTTTCGGTGATTGTTTTCCTGAAAACTCAAAAAAACGTACCCTTCCTAAAGGAAAAATATAAAATACTATGCTTAAAGCCGGCGTACTAGGTGCAGGTCACCTGGGCAAAATTCACTTAAAACTTTTACAACAATCAGAACGCTATGAACTCGTAGGTTTTTATGATGAGTCAGATGCAATGGCAACCAGCGTGGTTAAAGAGTTTGGTTATCATCGTTTTGAAAGTATAGAAGCGCTTATCGCGGCTTGTGATATGGTAGATGTGGTCACACCAACTACGCATCATTTTGAGTGCGCAGAGCAAGTGATCAAAGCAGGTAAACACTTGTTTATAGAAAAACCTATAACCCAAACCGTAGAGCAAGCTGTTGCCATTAGAGAACTAGCTAAAAAACACGGTGTTCGCGGACAAGTAGGACACGTAGAGCGTTTTAATCCTGCTTTTACAGCTGTTAATCATCTGATAGACAATCCTATGTTTATCGAGGCACATCGCCTTGCAGAGTTCAATCCACGCGGCACAGATGTTCCCGTGGTTCTTGACCTGATGATTCACGACATAGATGCTATTTTGAGTGTGGTAAAAAGTGATGTAAAGCATATTTCGGCTTCAGGCGTTTCTGTTATAAGCGACACTCCAGATATTGCTAATGCACGTATTGAATTTGCAAACGGATGCGTAGCCAACCTTACAGCAAGCCGAATCTCCATGAAGAAAATGCGTAAAGCCCGATTTTTTCAAAGAGACGCATACATTTCTGTAGACTTTCTTGAGAAAAAATGCGAAGTGGTACGTATGAAAGATGCTCCTGAAAATCCAGATGATTTTGCAATGATCTTACAGAATGCTGAAGGAATAAAAAAACAGATCTATTTTGATAATCCTGAAGTTGAGCCTAACAATGCCATACTTGATGAGTTAGAAGCTTTTGCAGATGCGATACAACATAACACTACCCCTATCGTTAGTCTTGCAAATGGCACCGAAGCCCTTCGTGTTGCAATGAAAATAATAGCTGATCTATAACCTGCTGTAAAGACTGCTTTTGCCTATGTTCGCAATTCTGAAAAAAGAATTTCATTCATTTTTCGCTTCTCCTGTTGGCTACTTGGTAATAGGATTATTTCTTGTTTTAAACGCTTTATTTCTATGGGTTTTTGACAACGATTTTAATCTGTTTGATTATGGCTTTGCCGATTTAACTCCGTTTTTCCAACTCGTCCCCTGGATTTTCATCTTCCTGATTCCTGCGGTAACGATGCGCAGTTTTAGTGACGAGTTGCGACTAGGCACGCTCGAACTGTTGCTTACGAGACCTATCACCACCTTAGAATTGGTTTTAGGAAAGTTTCTTGGAGCTTTAGTTTTACTGCTTTTGGCGCTTTTGCCCACACTGGTATATGTTTACGCCATTGATCAATTAGGTAATCCTCAGGGTAATTATGATCTAGGCATCTTGGCAGGTTCTTATTTAGGTCTTCTATTTCTGGCTACGGCATACTGTGCCATCGGTGTTTTTGCTTCAACACTTTCAGAAAATCAAATCGTGGCGTTCTTGATCGCTGTATTCATCAGTTTTTTATTCTACTACGGTTTTAATGGTATCGCCGAAACCTTGAATATTGATTTTCTTAGAAGTTTGAGTCTTCAGCGCCATTTTGAAAGTATCGGTCGCGGTGTATTAGACAGTCGGGACCTTATCTATTTTTTAAGTGTGACTTCAGTATTTATTGCGTTGACTGTTTTTAAACTAGAATCAAAATCAGTAAAAGGATGAGTAAACAAAAATTACGATATATAGTCTTTTTTGCTGGTGTAATTGCGGTTCTTGCTGTATCTAACTGGTTTAATTTTAGAGTTGATTTAACCGCAGACGGAAGGTATACACTTTCTGACACGTCAAAAAATATTATCCTTAAAGCACAAGATCAAGTCGTGGTTGATGTATTTCTCTCAGGAGAACTACCTGATGCTTTTAATAAATTACAAATTGAAACGCGTCAATTACTAGAAGAGTACGCTGCAGAAAATCCCAATATCAAATTTGCTTTTGTAAATCCGGTTCCAGAAGGTGCAAATCCTGATCAAATTGCTCAAGATTTTAACAACCGCGGGATGCGGCCTGAGCAAGTTCAATTGCGAGATAATGGTAAGGTGAGTCAAGAATTTATTTTCCCTTGGGCACTGGTTTCTTATCGCGGAAAAACCGTTCCTGTTTCGCTTTTAAAAAAGACGCTGGGAGCTTCTCCTGATGAACTCGTAAGCAGATCTGTACAAAATTTGGAATATGCATTCTCTAGCGGTTTTTACAAAGTACTAAACCCGAAAAATAAGCGTATTGCAGTGCTTAAGGGGAACGGCGAACTACAAGACAAATACATCGCAGATTTCTTTAAAACACTTAGAGAACGTTACTTTATTGCTCCTTTTCCTTTAGACTCTTTGAGTGCTAGTCCCGATACGGTGATGACAGCCTTAAATAAGTTTGATCTGGTTGTCGCTGCAAAACCCACCATCGCCTTTAGTGATGCTCAAAAGTATGCGTTAGATCAATTCACCATGCAGGGCGGAAAATCGCTCTTTCTAATCGATCAGGTGGCGATGGAAACCGATAGCCTTTATCAACGGGATGGGATGGCCTTAGCAACTGGTAGAAGACTTAATCTTGACGATTTATTTTTTAAATATGGGATACGTATAAATCCTGTTTTGGTTGAAGATTTATATGCAGCTCCTTTAGTCTTAGCTAGTGGTAAAGCATCAAATTCTCAATATACACAGTTGCCTTGGTTTTATTATCCGCTAGTTACTTCTAAGGAAAATCATCCTATAAATACCAATATTGACAATCCTGTGGCTTTTGAATATACCAATCAAATTGATTTGCTTGACACCGAAATACAAAAGACGGTTTTGCTACAAAGTTCGGTACTTTCAAAAATAGATGGTGTTCCTGCTCCGGTAAGTTTAGAAACGATCACCACAGAACCACGTCCTGAAAATTATGCTGCAGGACCTCAGAATCTAGCGGTTTTACTAGAAGGAGCGTTTACTTCAGCATTTAAAAACAGAATTCTTCCTATAGAAAAAAGTGTGATTCCCTTTCGCGAAAGCGCAAAACAAAAAACAGCAATGATTGTTATTGCTGATGGGGATTTGATCAAAAATGATCTGGATCAAAACGGAAGACCGCTTGAACTTGGTTTTGATAAATTCACATTTAAAGAGTACGGAAATAAAGAATTTTTACTCAATGCGGTCAATTATCTCCTAGACGATAATGGTCTTATTAACATTAGAAGTAAAAGTATTGTACTTCCAGCACTCGATATTCAAAAAACCACAAATGACCGCGCCACTTGGCAGGCCTTGACAATAGGGCTTCCGCTAGCGATTCTTTTACTTTTCGCACTTATTTACACCTATCTCAGACGGCGTAAATACAGCCGCTAAGTGTTGATAAGTTTGTTTCGGCAAAAAATGCTATTACGATATCTTTGTGAAGCTGTGTGACAGCTTAAATTAAAAAATTCACAACCAATTTGAATTCTAGTTTTGACCTCGTGTCAAATAGCATAAATAGCTACTTCTTATGAAATTTATTGTATCAAGTTCATACCTTTTAAAACAATTACAGGTTTTAGGTGGTGTAATTAGCAATAGCAACACGCTTCCAATTTTAGATAATTTTTTATTTGAATTAGAAGAAAATGTACTCAAAGTCTCTGCTTCAGATTTAGAGACAACCATGATTGCTACTCTTGAAGTAGAATCTGAAGACAGTGGAAATATCGCCGTTCCTGCGCGTCTCCTGTTAGACACTTTGAAAACCTTTCCTGAGCAACCTTTAACATTTGTTGCGGGAGATAACAATACTATAGAGATTAGCTCTAATCATGGTAAATATGCATTGGCATACGCTTCTGGTGAAGAATTCCCGAACGCTGTAGAACTTGATGACCCAAGTAAAGTAACTATTCCTGCAGGTGTTTTGGCAACAGCGGTAAGCAATACCATTTTTGCTACAGGAAATGACGACCTAAGACCGGTGATGAGCGGAGTTTTCTTTCAGTTTGATACTGAAGGTTTAACTTTTGTTGCTACTGATGCACACAAGTTGGTTAAATACGGGCGTACTGATGTACAAGCCAATCAAACGGCTGAATTTATTATGCCTAAAAAACCATTGAACTTATTAAAAGGAATTTTGGCATCAAGTGACGACGACATCAATGTAGAGTATAACGACTCAAATGCTAAATTTAGCTTTGATAATGTGCAGTTATTATGTCGTTTAATCGATGGGAAATACCCTAACTATGAAGCGGTAATCCCTAAAGAGAATCCAAATAAATTGATCATCGATCGTAACCAGTTTTTAAATTCTGTACGTCGTGTATCTATTTTCTCAAATAAGACTACGCACCAAATAAGACTTAAAATCGCCGGTGCCGAATTGAATATTTCTGCAGAAGATGTTGACTATAGCAATAAAGCAGAAGAACGTCTAACCTGTGATTATCAAGGAGATGATATGCAAATAGGTTTCAACAGTAGATTTCTCGTTGAGATGTTGAATAATTTAAATGCTAATGATGTTTCTTTAGAAATGTCACTTCCTAACCGTGCCGGTATTTTAACTCCGGTAGACGGTCTTGATGAAGGTGAAAAAGTAACCATGCTGGTGATGCCGGTAATGCTTAATAACTAAGAGTAAGAAGGATAAGTAAGTACCTTTTATTTAAAAGCGTTCTTGTGAGTAATTGCAAGAGCGCTTTGTTATTTTACAAGAACTTGTTTTACAGCGATTTATTGCAAGTTTGCTATTTTCACACTACATTTAAAATCCCATTAGATCATTTTATAATTCCCCTGTAATCAAAGTTTCTTTTTATGAAAAGAGATCTCATTTCAGGATTTGCACTAGGCTTGCTGGTTGGCTTGCTTATCGGGTTATCGATCGCCCAAGTTACCGGAATCATTTTAGGAGCACTCACTTCACTTCTTGCTGCATTCTTTGGCCTTCGACCAGATAAAGAAGGTGAAACAGGAAATAAAGTGGTCATTGGTGCATTTAGTTTCAGTTGTTTTTGCGCGTTGTTTCTAGGGATTTATATGCGCACACATGACGTTCTTGCCCCATCCTTAGAAAAAGAGATTGCAACCTATAAAGCAGCCAACTTTTCTGAAGATGAAATAAAAGAATTGATCTATTTTAAAAAATTTGGTCTTGTAGCGAACCAAAAATATAGTTTTAGCAAAGAAGCAGCCTCTGCAAACGCTGTAAAAAGTACATTGCTTATGGCTGAAGATGTCGATCTACCTATCTGTGATGTAGCTTTAAACGAACTTTCTATTCAGGAAATTGAAGAAGCATTTACTTCATCGGGAGGAGCCTATCAAAGGTTGTTTCAATCACTCTCTAAAAACAGCATAGACGATGCGCAGTTAAGAGTAACATTAATGCAAATACAAAAGCTGTTATGCGAATAATTCTGTTTGTATTAATAACGCTTTTATCGTTATCAAATGTTCACTCCGGTATTAAAGAGGAAGTGAGTAAAACCATCGTTCGCGTTAAATCGGGCAACAAATTCTCAACAGGGTTTTTCTTTGAAAGCGGAAAACAAATTATTGCTACGCTTCATTCCATTGGCAATCCCAACCAAATCGAAGTCTATCTTCCCAGCCAAAAATCGTGGTGTAATGTTCAGTTGTCAAGAATTTCAAAAAAATCTGATCTCGTTTTGCTTTCGCTCAAAAATTGTGAATCCGACCACTATTTAAAGACTGAAAATATTGCTAAAACCACAATAGATTCTAAAGTCTTTACAGTAGGTTATTATGGAAGTAATGATAAGTATCAGGATCGGGATTTTACGGTAGGACTCATCGAAGGCAAACGTCTTAAAGACCTTTTAGAAGCTTCGGCTGAGCAAGAAATACGCTCGTTGGGATTTCCATCTCTTGATACTGAAATTGTGTATCTAAAAGGGCAATTACTTCATGGATTTTCAGGATCTCCTATTGTAGATCTAAACGGAAAAATCATCGGTGTTGCAGACGGGGGATTAGAAAATGGAGCCGCCGGAATAAGCTGGTGCATTACTTCTTCCGCCTTAAAAGAACTTATATATGCAACCGATACATTTCCTGTAAACAGTCTACAAAAAGTAAACACGCTTTTTGCTGAAGAAATCGCAGCATCTGATGCAAAGTCAATAAGCAATGAGCAATTTACGTTTCAGTTGATAAAATCAAGAACATTTGATGAACTCAATGCTACCGGAAACTATACTGAATATCCTGAAATGGGTATGTATCAAGTCTTACAAGCCCTGGATCAAGAAGGTATTGTTTATAACAATTTTAGCTTCGATATATACCTTGAAGCTACAACTGGAGCAACAATCGCACTGCCCAAAGGAATGGAATTAAAGCAAGAGGACGGACTTTTCTATGCAACTACTTATGATAATCAAATAGTAATCTTAATTGCGTTATATGAGACTTACGACGTACAACAAATGTCACTAGAGTTTGAGAATATGCTACAGGCGGCCACGGGAGTTTACAGCTGGCAACTAGACTCAAGAATGTCGTTTTTGATTCCGTATTATAGACCAGACAATGTGGTCATCAACAGGAAAGCTTTTTTTAATTATCAACCCAACAGATATCTTCTAGAAGCTCTTGCCGCAAAAGACTATACTTTTTTTGGAGTAGCTATGGTTTTTAAAGAAGCTTTTGATTTTAATTCGTATGAGTTTATTGACGATAATCTCGCGGCTAAATATATCCTGGCTCAGCAATTAACTACGTTTACCAACTAAAAAAGGTTCAACATATATGTTGAACCTTTTTTACCATTTATAACTGTGTTTTATTCAAACGTATAGAATAAGCCAGGGCCATCACAACTTTGCCAAGTACTTTTAACGCTATCTGAGCTCGTATACATAAGCAATTCTACAGCATCTCCTGTACAATTACCCACCAATTCATTATTTGAATTATGCGTGAACTGAAGGTATTTGTCACTATTGATCATCACAATATCAAAGGTACCTTTAGATTCTAAAGTCTCGCCATCGCGTTCTCGCACCTTTGTAAAGCTCATTCCCGGTCCTAGGATATAATATTCTTGCCATTCCATCTCAGCTCCTGTTTGTTCAGAATTTTGAATAGAACCCGTCATTTTAACGAGAGAAAGCTTTACTTGTGAAGTTTCCTGAACCAAATCGGCAGTTGTATTGTTATCATCACTGCAAGAAACAATACTTCCAAAAATTAAACTGAAAACTAAAAGTCGTAAGATCATTTTTAAACGTTTACCAATAGATGCTAGAAACTCAAAAAGGTTGCGTTTATTACATAAAAAAACCGAAGATTTATAATCTTCGGTTTTTTAGATACTTAAAATCTCATATTTTATACTCTTGGTAAATCTCCATCACCTTTGAGCGGTAAATCTGAACTTCCCATCAAGTAAGTATCAATGTGATGTGCGGCTTGTCTACCTTCAGAAATTGCCCAAACAATTAATGATTGACCGCGACGAGAATCTCCAGCTGCAAAAACACCCGGCACATTAGTCGAGTAATCTTCAATTGACGCCTCGATATTAGTACGTGCATCCATTTTGATTCCCAGTTGCTCTGCAATTGTAGGTTCGCTTCCTGTAAAACCAAGTGCTAAAAGTACCATATCGGTCTTCCATTCCTTTTCGGTTCCCGGAACTTCAGAGAGATTAGGTCGCTCTCCTGGTTTGTGGGTCCACTCCACTTCAACAGTAACCAAACCGGTTAAGTTTCCATCGTCATCTCCTACAAACTTTTTTGTAGAGATTGAGAAAAAACGCTCAGCACCTTCTTTGTGTGAGGTACTTGTGCGAAGGCGCATTGGCCAATATGGCCACGGCTGATTTTCAGGACGCTCAGGCGTTCCCTTACTCATAATCTCAAAATTCTTAACGCTGTTTGCTCCGTGACGAATTGAAGTTCCTATACAGTCACTTCCAGTATCTCCACCACCAATTACAATTACATCCTTTCCAGTCGCTTTGATCTCTTCACCTTTCCATTCTAAACCATCTACACGACGATTGTTTTGCGGTAAGAAATCCATAGCCTGATAAACCCCTTTAAGATCTGCGCCCGGAATTGGTAAGTTGCGACGTACAGTAGCTCCTGTAGAAAGTACAACTGCATCAAAGTCATTTTTTAAATCATCTGCTTTTACATCCTTACCAACGTGAACACCACATTTAAAGATTATTCCTTCTTCCTCTAAAACTGCTAGTCTGCGGTCTATGATATGTTTTTCCATTTTAAAATCAGGAATACCATAACGCAGTAAACCTCCCGGTTTTTCATCACGCTCAAATACAGTTACAGTATGCCCGGCACGGTTAAGCTGCTGCGCAGTAGCAAGACCAGCAGGTCCTGAACCTATAACGGCAACTGTTTTTCCTGTACGCTTTTCAGGTGGATTTGCTTTTACCCAACCATTTTTAAAGGCTTCTTCTGCAATATTTTTTTCAATATTCTCAATGGTCACAGGATCTTCATTGATCCCAAGTACACAAGCTTCTTCACAAGGAGCCGGACATAATCTTCCCGTAAATTCAGGGAAATTATTGGTTCCATGTAAAATAGATGCTGCTTCCTCCCACCGCTCACGATAAACCGCGTCGTTAAAATCTGGAATTAAATTACCCAGTGGACAACCACTATGGCAAAATGGAATTCCGCAATCCATACAACGGGCACCTTGCTTTTTTAATTCAGGTTTTTCTAGCGGAATGGTAAACTCCTCATATTTCTGAATCCGTTCCTCAACAGGTTTGTACGGTTCATTTTTTCTATCGTATTCTAAAAATCCGGTTACTTTTCCCATGATTCTATTATTCCGTTAAATCTGTTAATTTTTCTTCTTCTTCCAATCTTATCAAAGCCTGACGGTATTCTTCCGGTAGCACTTTAACAAACTTGGTGATGTAAGAATCCCAATTCTCAAGAATACGCTGCGCCAATGCACTTTGCGTATAATTGTAATGATTGGTTATTAATTCTTTTAGTTGCTGTACGTCATCTTCTTCGGTTACCGGATCAAGATTTAGATCTTCGGCATTACATTTTGACTTGAATTTCTCATCCTCGTCTAAAACATAAGCAATACCACCACTCATACCGGCACCAAAGTTTCTACCCGTAGAACCTAGAATGACAGCTACACCACCGGTCATATATTCACAACCGTGGTCACCGATTCCTTCAACAACAGCAGTAGCACCACTATTACGTACACAAAAACGCTCACCAGCAACACCATTAAAGTATGCCTCTCCACTCGTTGCGCCATAAAGTGCTACGTTACCAATTATGATGTTTTCATTAGCTTCAAAAGAGGCCTCTTCTGGAACTTTGATAATTAAGCGAGCTCCTGAAAGTCCTTTACCTACATAATCATTAGCGTTTCCATCTATCTTAAGCGTAAGACCTTTAGTGGCAAATGCACCAAAACTCTGTCCGGCAGATCCTTTAAAATTCACCTTTAGAGTATTGTCAGGAAGACCTTGCTCGCCATAAATCTTAGATATTTCATTACTTAAGATCGCACCAACTGCACGATCCAAGTTGGTAATACGCATATCTAAAGTTGTCTTCTCTTTTCTGAAAAGCGCCGTGTGCGCCAACTCTATGATTTCAAAATCGATAGACTTTTCTAAATGGTGATTTTGAGTTTCTGTATTATAGATTTTTACACCTTCTGGAACCTGAATATTATGCAAGATTGGTGAGAGATCAATTCCTGCAGCTTTGTAATGCTCAATCGCCTTGTTTCGGTCTAACTTATGCGCTTGTCCAACCATCTCATCAACAGTTCGGAATCCTAACTGAGCCATAATCTCTCTTAATTCTTCTGCAATGAAGTACATAAAGTTCACAACGTGCTCGGGTTGACCTTTGAATTTCTTACGTAATTCTGGGTTTTGTGTTGCGATACCTACAGGACACGTATTTAAATGACACACGCGCATCATAATACACCCTGAAGCAACCAATGGCGCCGTTGCAAAACCGAATTCTTCTGCACCTAGTAAACAGGCTACGGCAACATCACGGCCGGTTTTTAATTGCCCGTCACATTCTAAACGAATACGGCTACGTAAATCATTAAGAACTAAGGTTTGTTGTGCTTCGGCAATACCTAATTCCCAAGGTAAACCTGCGTGACGCAGTGAGGTTAATGGTGATGCACCGGTTCCTCCGTCATAACCTGAAACCAGAATTACATCTGCCATCGCTTTTGCAACACCGGCAGCTACCGTACCAACACCAACTTCAGAAACAAGTTTAACATTTATACGCGCTTCACGGTTAGCAGATTTTAAATCATAAATCAATTGTGCTAAATCTTCAATCGAATAGATATCGTGATGTGGTGGTGGTGAAATCAAACCAACGTATGGCGTACTCTTACGCGTTTTGGCAATAAATTTATTTACTTTTTCACCAGGAAGTTGCCCACCTTCTCCGGGTTTTGCACCCTGAGCCATTTTAATCTGTATTTCTTTGGCACTACTCAAGTAATTACTCGTCACACCAAAACGACCAGAAGCTACCTGCTTGATCGCTGAGTTTCTCCAATCGCCATTAGGACTCTTATAGAAACGTTCTGCATCTTCTCCTCCTTCTCCACTGTTACTTTTACCACCTATACGGTTCATCGCAACAGCAAGATTCTCGTGTGCTTCTTTACTGATAGACCCATAAGACATTGCTCCGGTTTTGAAACGCTTTACAATTTCAGTCCACGGTTCTACTTCTTCAATTGGAATTGGATCGTAATTTGAAAATTCAAAAAGACCACGTATCGTCATTAATTGTTTAGACTGCTCGTTGATCAGTTTTGAGTATTCTTTATACGTCGTTGGATTATTACGTCTAACAGCCTCTTGAAGTTTAGCAATTGATAACGGATTGAACATATGTCGTTCTCCATTACGTCTCCATCGGTATTCTCCACCTGCATCCAGACTAAGATTTCCAGAAATATTTTTGCTGTCAAATGTACGGCTGTGACGCTTGGCAATCTCTTGCTCTACTTCATATAATCCAATTCCTTCAATTCTACTTGGAGTATTTGGGAAATATTTTGAAATGAGTTTAGAGTTGAGCCCTAAAGCTTCAAATAATCGAGAACCACGGTATGAATTCAAGGTAGAAATACCAATCTTATTCATAACCTTTACAACTCCTTTACCAATGGCTTTGTTATAATTCTCAACTGCAGTTGTAAAATCAATTCCGTCTAGGTTACCAGCTTCGATTTCCTTTTGAATGATCTCATTTACCATGTATGGGTTAATCGCACTCGCACCATAACCAAACAATAATGCAAAGTGATGCACTTCTCGAGGTTCTGCAGATTCGACGATTATACTCATTTTAGAACGCTGTCCACTTCTGAACAAACCACTGTTTAGGTAGGAACAAGCCAGCAAAGCAGGAATTGGCGCCATTTCGGCATTTACTCCTCTATCTGATAAAATTAAAATGGTATGGCCATCATCAATACTTTTTGAGGCCATCGCTACCATTTTATCTAAGGCATCTTCAAGACCATTCAAACCGCGTTTTGCTTCGTAAAGCATCGGTATTGAAGTGTTCTTAAAATCAGGATTGTCAAAATTCTTTATTTTATCAAGATCCTCTTTAGATATAACCGGGTTTTGGATTCTGATTTTTTTACAATAATCAGGCGTGATCTCCATTAAATTGGTATCAGGACCTAAAGTAAGGCTCAAATCAGTGATAAGTTCTTCTCGAATTCCATCGAGAGGCGGGTTAGTTACTTGAGCAAATAATTGCTTAAAATAGTTATATATAAGTTGAGGACGATCTGAAAGAACTGCAAGAGGCGTATCAGATCCCATAGATCCAATAGGCTCTTTACCTTTTGTAGCCATCGGAAGAATGATGGTGTTTACATCTTCTTTTGTATAGCCAAAAGCATTTTTGCGCAGATCATAAACGGTATCTTCCAGTTTAAAATCTACGTCACGATATGGAATATCCTTTAAATGAACTCGATTTTGATCAAGCCATTCCTGATATGGTTTTTGAGTAACAATACTTTCTTTAACCTCTTCATCGTTTACGATGCGACCGGCTTTCATATCAACCAAGAACATTTTTCCCGGCTCAAGACGACCGTGGAATGCCACATTTTTTGGATCAATCTCTAAAACTCCAGTTTCAGAAGACATGATTACATCTCCAGATTTGGTTACCGTATAACGAGAAGGTCTTAAACCATTACGGTCAAGCACCGCTCCAATATAGTCTCCATCTGTAAATGGAATAGACGCAGGACCATCCCAAGGCTCCATAATACAACTATTGAACTCATAGAATGCCTTTTTCTCATCGGTCATATCTTTATGCTTCTCCCAAGCTTCAGGAACAAGCATCATCATAATTTCGGGTAACGATCTACCAGACATAAGAAGTAATTCAACCACCATATCCATCGAAGCTGAGTCTGATTTTCCCGGTAAAATAATTGGGAATAGCTCTTTAAGCTCATCGCCAAACCAATCACTTTTTAAGAGTTCTTCTCTACTGCGCATACGAGAGACGTTTCCGCGAAGCGTATTGATCTCCCCATTATGACACATGTATCTAAAGGGTTGCGCTAAATCCCAAGTTGGGAATGTATTGGTAGAGAAACGTTGGTGTACAAGCGCTAAACGTGTAGTAAGCTTTGGGTCTAAAAGATCTACATAGTAGTACTTAATATCTTCAGGCATCAGAAGTCCTTTAAATATAAGTGTCTTGTTAGAAAGACTTGGTAGATAAAAGAAGCTTCGCTCAGACAACTTACTATTTAATATAGTATGCTCTGTTATTTTTCTAGCAGTGTAAAGTTTAATCATAAACTCACGCTCCTCCATTTCAACATCGTCTGGCTTACCAACAAATATTTGCTCTATATGTGGCTCTACACTAGCAGCAATAGCACCAAGATAACCAGTATCTACCGGCACGCGTCTCCAGCCTAATAATTTTAGACCTTTACTTTTAATTTGCTCTTCAAATATCTTCTTACAATATGCACGTTGATTTTCTTTTTGAGGTAAGAATACATTACCCATTGCATACTCCCGTGCTGCTGGAAGATCAAAATCGCAATTCTCTTTAAAGAAATCGTACGGTATATCTATAAGTATACCCGCACCATCTCCTGTTTTTCCATCACTACTTACCGCACCTCTGTGTTCTAGTTTTTCAAGAATTTCAAGAGCCTTATGAATTATTCCATTAGACTGCTTTCCTTCAAGACTACAAATAAACCCAGCACCGCAATTTTCGTGCTCCCATTCTGGTGAATATAAACCTTGTTTTTCCATAAAATTTTTGCTCAATATTAAAGACAGAAGGATAAAGCTATTCAATAAACTGAAATGCCAATAATTTTCAAGAATAAGATTTTTATTATTTCGATTTTATCAAAAAAATCTCTTAAAAATAAGAAGTAAAGAAAAAAAATGCACTCTTATTAATGAAAATGAAATGCATTTTCGGCAAAAATGAGTCAAATCTACATTTAGTGATTACATTAAAAATCTTAAGCGAATGTTAACAATTGACGTTTTTGGTAGTTTTTCACCCCTTTATTTACCAAAAATTAACAAAAAAGCCATATTCACTACAATAAAATTCACAATTTAAAACTTCCGAAATCGGTTTCGAGTGCTATACCCTAAAATTTTAGGGGGTATAATTACAGAAATAACAAAAATTTGTAGTTACCCCCTATTTTTTTGGGGGTGATTTTAAATAATACCTAGTTTAGCACCTCACCAATTAATCAATTTAAAAAATGAAAAAATTAATTTTACCTGTAATGTTGTGCTTAGGACTTGCAACCTTTGCTCAAGAAGAAGAAACCTCTTGGACTGATGGATTTTCACTTTCTGGATCTATCGACGCGTATTTTAGACAGAATATTACGACGCTCAACAAGATGACTGACGAAGGCTATCCTGCACCGGGATCTTCTTTTGCTAATCAGCCAGGTTTCGCTTTAGGTATGGCCAATGCAGTTTTAAGTTATGAAAAAGGTAGCGTAGGAGCTGTAGCAGACCTTGTGTATGGTCCTCGTGGTACAGATGCTGTTTTTGCATCTACAACTGCAAGTTCAAGTATTGTTAACCAATTATATGTGTATTGGAATGTAAGCGAAAGTGTTACTTTAACTTTTGGTAACTGGAACACGTATTTAGGGTATGAAGTTATTTCACCAGCAGCAAACTTCAACTACTCTACCTCTTACATGTTCTCTTATGGACCATTCTCACATTCTGGTCTTAAAGCAGATTTTGCTTTAGATGATAACTGGAGTGCAATGCTTGCTGTAATGAACGCAACAGACTTTACAGACTTTAACCCTTCAGGAAGTTATACGTTTGGAGGTCAGTTAGGATACTCTACAGACAGTGGTAGCACTTTCTTAAACTTTTTGTACGGAGATCAAGACGGAGACTACACAGACCAAGGTATGGGAGAAGGCGTAGGATCTACTTTTCAAGTTGACTTGACTACAGGTTATGATTTAAGCGACTCTTTTTATTTAGGATTGAATACTACTTATAACTCTACGGCTGTAGACGGAGCAGATAGCTTTGGATTCTATGGTGTGGCTCTATATGCGCAAGCAGCATTAAGCGATTCATTCTCATTAGGACTTCGTCCAGAATATTTTAGCGAGTTTGAAGGCGGTGCAGGTGCAATTGGCGGATATGATGCTGAAGGGGATGCTAATGTATTTGCAGTTACTTTATCTGGTAATGCAAAAGTTGGTCCTTTGACAATTATTCCCGAATTTAGATTAGATTCTGCAAGTGAAGATGTATTTCTTGACTCGTATGACGGAACTCCTACTTTCACTGGTAGCTTAGGTTCTTTCTTACTTGCAGCCGTATATTCATTTTAACCTAAACTAAATTTTACAATGAAAAAAATTGAAGCGATTATTAGAAAATCAAAATTCACAGCTGTTAAAAAGGCTTTACATGACAAAGGAGTGAACTTTTTCTCCTATTGGGATGTAACAGGTCTTGGTAACGAAAAAGAAGGTCATGTTTATCGCGGAGTATCTTACAGTACAAGTGATATTCAGCGTAGATACCTTTCTATAGTTGTAAATGATGATTTTGAGCAGGCTGCTGTTGCTGCAATTCTTGATGCTGCTGCTACCGGAGAGGTGGGAGATGGTAAAATCTTCGTATCTGATGTGCAAGATGCTTACCGCATAAGAACAGGCAAAAAAGGGCCAGACACGCTAAACTAAAACTAATCAAACTAAAATAAATCAAATGAATTTTATGGCTAATATGTTATTACAAGAACCGGCTGATGCAGTACAAGCTGCTGTAGATGCCGTTAATGCAGATCTTGGTATTCTTTGGATCATAATTGCCGCCATCTTGGTGTTTTTTATGCAAGCAGGATTTACCTTGGTAGAAACTGGTTTTACAAGCGCAAAGAATGCCGGTAATATAATCATGAAAAACTTTATGGACCTCGCAGTAGGATCTGTAATGTTTTGGGTTGTTGGTTACTCTATTATGTATGGAGGCGAGACTATTCTAGGTGGTTTTATGAGAGATCCATCTGATCTTGCTTTCTTTAGTGAAGATGACTGGCACAACCTGTTTTTCCAGACGGTGTTCTGTGCGACTGCAGCAACAATCGTTTCTGGTGCTGTTGCAGGACGTTTTAAGTTCTCATCTTACTTAATCATCTCTGCAATTCTTACTACGTTTATCTACCCTGTTTCTGGTAGCTGGTTATGGCCTTTTGATGATCAAGCTTGGTTAAATAACCTAGGTTTTATTGACTTTGCTGGTTCTACAATTGTTCACGCTGTAGGTGGTTTTGCCGCTTTAGTTGCTGCAAAACTTGTAGGTCCTAGAATTGGAAAATACGGTCCTGACGGACAAGTAAACGTAATTAGAGGTCACAACTTACTATTAGGAGCTCTTGGTGTATTTATCCTTTGGTTAGGATGGTTTGGCTTTAACGGTGGTTCTCAACTTGCCTTTGGTGGGGATGATTCTATCGCAGTAGGTAGTGTGATCATAAATACAAACCTAGCAGCTGCTTTAGGTGCGATCACAGCATTATTCTTTACTTGGGGTAAATATGGTAAGCCAGATATCTCAATGACTCTTAATGGTGCACTAGCCGGACTTGTAGGTATTACTGCTGGTTGTGGTAACGTTGATGCTTTTGGAGCTGCGGCTATTGGTTTAATCAGTGGTTTTGTAGTTGTGCTTTCAATTGAATTCATTGACAAGAAGCTTAAAATTGACGATCCTGTAGGTGCAATTTCAGTACACGGAGTATGTGGATTCTTAGGAACCGTACTTGTTGGTGTATTTGCGACTGAAGGCGGAGTGCTTTACGGCGGTGGTTTTGGTCAATTAGGTGTTCAAGTATTAGGTTCTCTATCTATGATCGCTTGGGCGCTAGTTGCAACCTTTATCGTATTGTTTATCGTTAAGAAAACAATTGGTTTACGAGTAAGCGAGAAAGAAGAGCTTGAAGGACTAGATGTTCACGAGCACGGTACTGCTGCTTACTACAATGGCGAAGACGAAGAATAAACTTCCTATTTGATATAACTAAAAACCCGCGGCTAAAACCGCGGGTTTTTTATTGACTCCTGCAAAGGATTTAACACTTCAAAGATTGCTTCGAAAGTGAAAATTCGTTTCCAATCAATGCCTCATTGCCCTCAGGTAGTTTACTCTTAATAATTTCCGTTCTACTATTTTAAAAATTGAATAGATAACGGGTAATACGTAGGTTCACCATTAGAAGCTTTAATCGCATTAATTATGGGAAAAATTAATACTAGAAGCCCAAGTGCTATCAAAGCTAAAATACCTAATCCAAACAAAAAGATTAGCGGAATACATATAATTGAATAGATAAATGCACTTATCTGAAAATTCAATATCTGTTTTCCATGCTCATCCATATTTAAGACCTTATCGCGCTGGGTCAACCATAAAATAAGCGGGACAATAAAACCTCCTATTCCCGTAACTAAGTCTAGCAATTGACTTAAATGGGCAACAACTAATAAATTTCTATCTTCTCTAAGCATCATAATTTGTTTGATTTTTTGATTGTTCACTCTATTGGTATTCATTTATTAAAAAACGTTACAGTCTCTGGCCTTAAAGCTATTTTCTGATTCTGGCACGCTCCTTGTATTCAATTAAGCGTACCATCCAAAATAGTTAAATGAGTACAAACAATCTAAAACAAGAAATTATGAGAAACTTAATTTACCTTTTCGTTGGCTTGCTTGCAGGACTCAGTTCTGCGACAGCAAAAAATTTGGATGATACCTCAATTAATAGATACTATGACGGTAGTCGATACATATTTGTAGAAGGTGGTGTAGAATTTTCAGTTTATCCTGATGGTGAATTTGACTTTGTATTAACTCAAATCGCACAAGGCGTTAACGTTAATGTAAACGCTGGTCCCGTAAACATCAGTTATAATTCTGGATTTAATTATGATCCTTATGTTCAATATGATGATTATGGTGCTGTAATTCAAATTGAAAACGTACCTGTTTACTATGATAATTGGGGAAGAATCATTCAAGCAGGTAACGTATATATCAATTATCAAAATAACAGAATCGTTAATGTTGGCGGTTTACACGTTTATTATAATGCAGGTCGTTTTTCACACGTAAGAGGTTATATAAACATCTATAATAGAAGATATGTATATCACCCTTATCATAACTTTTTCTATAGACCATTTTTTGATAGATGTTTAGTTTATACAACCCCGTACAGACGATACTACAGACCGGTACGTTACGATTATGCATATCATAGAAGTCATTATTTACAAGGATACCGTAACGGGTACAGAAATGCATATCATGATTTTAAAAGACCTAGAGGTCGTGTAGCACACAATAATGCACGTAGAGGAAGTTATTCTAAAGCAAGGGCTCGAGTAAATAATAACAGGTCAAATACTGTACGCTCCCGCTCAAGTCGAAGTGTTGCAAATAATAGAACTACACGTAGCGCTAATACCAATAGACAAGTAAGACGTGTTAACGATTCTAGAGCTGTAATAAATAATAGATCTAATAGTGTTTATACTAATTCGCGTGGTAATACTACAGCAAGAAGTGCAAATCGAAATGCAAATAGTGCAACCCGAAGCAGCAATTCTGGCCGAAATGTAGTTAAAACTCAAAGAACAAGTAATTCTAGTCGGAATAATGCGATAAAAAGGTCAAATCAACAGCGTTCTATAGCGCAAAGAAGTTCAAATAATCGTAATATTGCAAAGTCTAGAACTGCAAGAACGCAAAGAGCAACAAATACGCGTTCTTCAAACCCTAGAAATGTTTCTAAAAGTGTAAATACACAGCGCTCAGTAGTTAAAAGAGCTACTCAACCGCAAAGAAACGTTCAGCGGTCACAAAGCTCTCGCAGCAGTAATGCAGCTCGAGCTTCAAATACAAGAAAAACTAGTTCCGCAAGAACTTCAAGAGGAAATTCTAGAGGTCGTGGAAACTAAATAAAGATTTTTTGGTTGGTTAGTTGGAAGGTCCCGTATCTGATTTATTCAGATCGGGATTTTCTCGTTAATAGATTGTTGTTAATCCAATTATTGATCTCTGAAGAAATATTCAGTTTATAAATAATCAGCAAATACGCACAACTCAAAATTGCTGCTTTCAAACCAATGGCAAGAATAGGATTCCATTGAAAATCCCAGAAGAAAAAACTCAAACTGAATAACAACAATATAATAGTAAGGTATCCGGTTTCTCGAGAGAAAGGATGCATTTGAAATTTTTTATAGACAACAAGTATTTTTGAGGAACTATACACCACCGAAGCTAAAAAAGTTGCAATCGCCGCACCGTTAATTCCTAACGTAGGAATAAAGATCAGGTTTAATACGACTGCTACGATCACCAACAAAACCCCCAAAATCAGAACCAAACGGTAATAATCACTATTGAATAAAATAGCATTATTATTCCCCATAAGATTGTCGACCAGTTTGGCTAAAGAAATTAAAAGCACCACATACAAGCCCTTGCTGTACGCAGGATCTAAAAGGAAATAGAGACTTTTTATGTTACAAATGATCATCAAAAAAATAAGTCCGGAAACAGCATACAATGTAATAGAGCTCTTTTTGTAAAGATCTTTAAGCTCTATAAATCGTCTCGTGTTTAGGTAAGTTGCCGTAAGCGGATACAATATTTGATGCATTGCTCGCGCAGGCACAGCAATAACTGCGGCCACATAGATTCCTACGGAATAATAAGCTACATTTTCTATGGCAACCAATTTCCCCAACATAAACATATCGATCTCCAAAATCATCACAGAAATAGAACCTGCTATTATAATTAAAAGGCTATACTTAAAAATCGATTGCCATTCTTGAGGTATCGCAATTCTAAATTTCGGCCTTTTCAAATGAAAAGCATACCCCATCATCACAAGCATACGCAACACATAAACAGCAGCCACTCCATATAAAAACAGGTTAACTGAAAGTAGATCAAACGCAAAAGCGATAAGCAAAAGCATAATTCCGAAGCGATGAAAAACCTCATTCATCAGGTTACCAAATACACTTTGTAATTGTGTTTTTGCCCAGGCGTAACTTATTTCAAAGTAAGCCATTGCTACAGCTATAATCGCAACTAAATAGGCATAGGGTTCAACGATTTCGTTTTTTGAAGCTAAAAATCCGGTGAATTGATCGTAATAAAAGTATATAAATACTACAGCAGGAATAATTACAAAAAGCGGCATGATTAGCATGAAACTCATAAAATTACGCTGCTTTACTCCCGTATACGTTGAATAAAATTTGATCAATGTATTCTGAACTCCAAAAGCCACAAAAGGCATAGCTAAAGTCGCGGCACTGAGTAAAAAACCAACAAGACCGTAATACTCATCCTCGAAAAACTGCACATAAAGGACCAAGGTGTTTAAAGCTCCTATCCCAAAACCTAAATAAGTCGTAATTAAATTCTTAAAAGATTGTGACGCAACAATTCCCATATTACATAGCGTGAATTACTTGAGCCAACTGCTCGGTTAAATGTCTGCGTGTAAATTGCTTAAGATCACCGGTCGTGTTTGCAATTCCGCTCATTGAATACGCCTCGTATTTTTTACGTAATTCCTCCTTTAAGCCTTGTTTATCTGCATAGGTATAATAATGTCCTCCTTTTGCTTTGGCTATGATATCGGTTACATCAGAGTCTTTTGGACCTAATGCAATAATTGGTCTTTGCGCGGCTAAATATTCAAATAATTTCCCAGGAATAATCACTTGTGTTTCTTCTGAATCAATCTCTAAAAGCAGTAGTAATTGCGCGCTGCGCTGCTTCACAAGCGCCTCTTGATGCGAAAGATAACCGGGAACTTCTAAGTTTTTCTTCAGTCCAAATTTTTCAATCGTCTCAATTACCGAATCTCCTACTCTTCCTATAAGCTCAATTTTGAGATTGTGCTCAAAATCTGGTAGTTCGTGTTTTAATTCAGCTAAAACTTCCCACAAAATCAACGGGTTGCGATCTTCTAGTAACGAGCCTATATGGGCTAAACTAAATTTTTCATCTAATGGAGATTGCTCAACACGTTCTTCATCAAAACCATTGGTAATACTCGAAATTGGTGTTTGAGTGAGTCTACTAAAATCAGTCTTAGTTTTAGGACTGGTAACTAAAATATGAGTTGCTTCATTAAGAACTTCAGATTCTAATTTCTTGTGCTTTTGTTGCGCCTTAGCAGTAAGTTTCAATTTTTTATGATAGCCAATACTCGTCCACGGATCTCTAAAATCTGCTATCCAAGGTAATTTAAATTTCTTTTTTAATTCTAAACCTATTAAATGTAAACTGTGCGGAGGTCCGGTAGTAATAAGGCAATCCACTGTGTTATTTAAAAGATAATCTGACAAATAATTAACCGAAGGTTTTATCCAAAATTTTCGAGCATCAGGAATAAAAAGATTACCTCTTACAAAAAGCATAAGCTTTTGCAACCAACTTTGCTTTTCTTTAGCTTTTATGATGCCTGAGCTTATTTTTTTGGTCTCTTTTTTTGAAAACAATCCGGCAAGCGCATAAGGCTCCCAAATTCGATTCTTAAGAATTGTTATCCCTCTTGGAATCTCAGCGAGTAAACTTTCATCCCTAATGGGATAATCTGCATTCTCAGGAATATAAACCACAGGTTCAACATCGTAATCCCTCAAATATTTGACAAACTTTAACCAACGCTGAACACCGGGCCCACCTGCCGGAGGCCAATAATAGCATATGATCAACGCTTTTTTCACGAAATAGTGATTAAGATTAAAATGAAAATTTGATCACAAGTTAAGCTTCAGCTGTAGCAGTCTTCTTACGATAGCCATAAAACAAACCTCCGAGCACGATCAATATCAAAACGATATTACTAGCTAAACTTATCTTACTTCCGGTTTTTACCACTTCAGGTTCAAACTTAAATTCGATTATATGAGTTCCTTTAGGAACCATCATTGCGCGCAAAATATAATCTGCTTTAAAGTAATCTGCTTCCTCACCATCTACATAAACATTCCAGCCTTCAGGATAATAAACCTCACTGAAAACCGCCAGCTTTTCTGTGGCACTATTTGATTTATATTTTAGATAATTGGGTTGATGCGCAACGAGTTCGATAGAATCAGTTGAATCTACCGGAAAGATTTTAGAAGTAATTTCATTTGCAAACTTCTTTTGAACGATAGCAGTTTGACGCGTATTCAAACTATCTAAAGCTAAGATCTCGGTATCTGCATCGGGCACAATCTTTACATTTTGTACAAACCAAACATTCCCATTTGCCTGTGGATTGATCTGTACCTGCTCTGCTCCTTCTTCATTTTGAGTAATGATGTATTTTACATTAAGCAAATTGAGCGGTTGAATGTTTCCTTGATATAAATAAAATTCTGCCAAATCCTGTAATCGAGCCGGTTTTGCCCCGTGATATCCTCCTATTGAATTATGAAAATAACTCGTGCGCGCACCATTTAAACCTATGCTTTGCTCAAAAACCCGATAGCGTGTAGTGTCTTGTAGAATTTGTTTATCGGCTTGAGTAGCCTGAAAAGGTTGTTCTACCAAACGTGCTGCCATAAAATTTTCGGTATTCACATAACGACGGTCTACTTGCACCAAATCAAAAACTATAAGAATAGCCATCACGACAATGACTTGGGTTTCTGACAATTTCTTTTTGATATAGAACCAAATCAGTCCGGCTGCAATTAGCACCAAAATAAGTGTCTTAAGCGTATCCTTTATAAGAAGTGCTTTTCGATCATCTTTGACAGCACTTATAAACTCCATTCCAAAATTCTGAATGTAGTAAGCATCGTTCCCACCTGCAAAAGAAAAAAGCGTCCCGTTGAAGAGCAATATGATAAGTGAAACTCCCCCTGTAATTCCGGTGGTCCACTTCAAAGCTTTTAATTTATCCTCTTTTGCTTCGGTTTTCTGTAAAATTTTATAAAGACCGAAAACAGCCAATACCGGCACACAAACTTCTGCAATAACCTGTATAGAAGTTACCGCTCTAAATTTATCATATAGTGGGAAATAGTCGATCCATAAATCGGTGAACCAAGAGAGGTTGCCCCCGTAGCTTAAAAGAAGTGATAGAATAGTTCCTCCAAGCAACCACCATTTTAAGCGGCCTTTTACCATAAAAATCCCCAGAACAAAAAGAAAAACCACAACGGCTCCAAGATATGCAGGACCAGAAACTCCAGGCTGACTTCCCCAATAATACAAACGAAACTGACCAAAAATAGACTCAACCTGTGCTGGCGGCACTCCTTGTTTTAAGAGAAATTCGGTAAACGCGCTGTCTTTGTTATACGGTTCAGAATTTGATCCTCCGTAGAGACCGGCAATGAAGAGGTCTAAGGTCTCAGAAATACCGTAACTGTATTGGTTGATATATGCTTTATCAAGTCCGCTAGCATCTTGCTTTGCAGTCCCGTCAGGATTAATTGACAGCTCACTTTTTCCACGGGTACTAAACGCACTATATTCTGAAGTAGCCATTAAACTCGCAGCATTCGTCCCAATTGCCAGAACTACTGCCAGAACCAAAATCCCTACGCTTTTAAAAAAATGAGGTAATTCGTTTTTGCGAACTGCATCTATTAAATAGGCAACCCCGAGCACTAGAACAAGCAGCATTAGGTAGTAGGTCATTTGCACGTGATTGGCAACAATCTCCAATGCCATTGCCACTGCGGTGAGAATAAATCCCCAAATGTATTTTTTCCTGAATGTTAATATTATTCCGCTTAAAACCAGCGGCATATAAGCAATTGCGTGGGCTTTTGCATTGTGACCAACACCTAAAATGATGATGAGATAACTTGAAAAACCAAAAGCTAAGGCACCTAAACCGGCATATTTCCAATCTAATCTTAAGACTAAAAGTAATATGTAAAATCCTATGAAGTAAAGGAATAAATAATCTGCCGGTCTGGGTAAGAATCGAATACTGAGATCTAAACTCTTGATCCAATTATAAGGATATTTTGCTCCCAATTGATAGGTAGGCATTCCGCCGAAGGCTGCATCGGTCCAATAGGGCTCTTCACCCGTTTGCGCTCTATAGTCCATCTGTTCCTTAGCCATCCCACGATATTGTTGAATATCGCTTTGAAACATCTTTTTACCAGATAAAACCGGACTAAAATAAAGCAATGCAGTAACTATAAATACTAAAACCACAGCGAGGTGTGGCACTATTTTTTTGATTGAGAAGGTCATAAATGTAAGCTAAACTAAAGCGTGGAAATTAGTCAATTTCTTCATAATCGATATACTCTCCCACATTTTTATTTGAACGCTTTTCCCGGTTAGGTACTTGATCAATTATTGTTTCACCTTCCTTTTCTGAAGGAGCATTTTGCTGACCATAACCTTGAGCCATATTTTGAAAACGTTGCCCTACTTTTTTGGCCAAATAACGCATTATATAAGGCGATAGCAGTCTGAAAAGGATGCGTAAACCAAAAAATATAAGGAGAATTATAAGTAGTGTCTGTATAAACTTCATCGATACAAGATTTGAAGCAAAATTAACCAATAGCATACGTTTTAGCCTTAAAAAAAAGAATAAATCCTAAGGTCCCGCTTCTCTTTAATAGTTAGGCTATCTCTTATTTTTACATTATGTTTGTGAGGTTGAGGTTTTAAATCTCTAGCTCCTAATTTTAAGAAAATCAGAAACTATGCCGGTACGATTGCTATTTAGTTTATCGCTTTTGCTATGCTTAGCTACGCAACAGGCTAGCTCCCAGTATACTGAAACTATAAACTCAAACAGACCTGGGCAATCTCAAGGCGCTTTTGCAGTAGGACGCGGTGTTTTTCAAGCTGAATTAGGTGCCACAATGGGTCGAGAATCCCACAATTTACTGTTTACCGAAACAGATAATATTGGTGGAGAGTTTCAATTGCGATATGGAGCCGTGAAAGAACAACTTGAGTTTAACTTTAGTGGTTCTTACTTATATGAAGATATCACACCAACCTCAGGAAATGCTGAACCATATTCTCACAGTGGTTTTCCTATGGTTACGATAGGTGCAAAATATTTGCTTTATGATCCCTACAAAAATTATGAAGAGAAGATAAATCTTTACAGTTATCATGCAAACAGAGCTTTTAAATGGCGCACCTTGATTCCTGCTGTTTCGGTGTTTTCTGGAGCGAATTATGTTTACGAAGAAAACAATCCCTTTTTACCAGAAAGTCAATCTGGTTTCACACCCAAAGCCATGGTTATCACGCAGCATAACTGGGGACGTTGGGTATGGGTAAATAATTTTATATACGATCAGTTTTTAACCGATTATCCTACCAAAGCCTGGATCACAACAATGACCCACTCTTTTAATCCTAAAATCGCTGCTTTTGCAGAATTTCAGGTTATTATGAGCGATATCTATGCAGATGATATTTTTCGCTTTGGTGGTGCTTATTTAATTACAAAAGATTTACAAGTAGATATAAGCGCATTAATAAATTTTAAAGAAACTCCCAGCCGACAACAATTAGGTTTAGGTTTATCTTACCGGCTGGATTTTCACAGCAATGACGAATTGCTTCCGCAGAAATAAAAATACGGTTACCTTTACACGCTATATTAGTTAGAGTAGAATGATTACAATAAAAGAAATGAAAACAAAACAGGAACTGACGCAGTTTGTCAAGTTTCCGTTTTCACTTTATGATAAAAGCAGTAACTGGGTTCCGCCGTTGATCAACGACGAACTTGAAAGCATGGATCCTGAAAAAAATCCTGTTTTTAAAAATGCCGAAGCCCGCTTCTTTTTGGCTTTTAAAGGAAAAAAACCGGTAGGGCGTATTGCAGCCATCATTAATCATATCGAAATAAACGAGCAAGGAAAGCCTAAAATGCGTTTTGGGTGGTTTGATGCTATCGATGATCTTGAGGTAACCAAAGCACTAATTGCACAGGTTGAAGAAATAGGTCGTGCCAATGATCTTAAGTGGATTGAAGGTCCCGTTGGCTTTAGCAATATGGAAAAAGCCGGAATGCTCATTGAAGGCTTCGAGTATCTCAATACCATGATCACTTGGTATAATCATCCTTATTACAAAGAGCATTTTGAAAAACTCAATTTTGAGAAAGCTTCAGAATGGGTAGAATATAAAATTCAGATTCCTGAAAAGTCTCCAGAAAAAGTTGAAAAGTTTGCGCGTATTATCGTTGAGCGCTACAACTTAAAACTTATTCATTTTAAAAATAGTAAGGAGATTCTACCTTACGTAGACGATATGTTTGGTTTACTCAACAAAACCTACAATGATCTGAGTACTTTTGTTCCTATTCAGCAATACCAAATCGATCATTATAAGGATAAGTATATCAAATACATCAATCCACATTACATCAAATGTATTGAGAATGCTGAAGGTAAACTCATTGCCTTTGCGATCACGATGCCATCCTTTAGTAAAGCCCTTAAAAAAGCAAATGGAAGTTTATGGCCTTTTGGATTTATTCATCTATTGCGTGCACGTAAAAACAACGATACAGCCGCTTTCTATCTTATAGGTATTGATCCTGAATATCAAGGAAAAGGAGTTACCGCAGCGATCTTCCAGACGATGCAAGATTTATTTACTGCAAATGGAATTACTCAAGTAGAAACCAATCCTGAACTCGAAGAAAATAAGGCGATTCAACAGCTTTGGAAAAAATACGACCATCAGCTGCATAAAAGAAGAAGGACTTATAAACGTGATTTATAAGCCCTTCAGAAATTCATTCTTTATAGGATTACTCAAGAAGCATAAAGCTTACTTGAATTTTTGAGGTAATCGTTAATTCTCCAGGAGCTAAAGTGCGTTGTGTAGCATCAGCTGATTCTGCCATTGCAACTTTATACATAGGTTGTGGCTGTGGCGCGCTAGTTCCTAACTCTGAGATCGCAACAGCTTTTCCTATACTTTGACCTAAAACACCTGCATATTCTGTTGCTTTTTCTTTTGCATTTGCTACCGCCTTTTTGCGCGCTTCTGCTTCATAAGCTTCCATCTTTGAAGAAGAAAATTCTACACCGTTTATCGTGTTAATCCCTGAAGATACAAGACCAGCCATGATTTTGTCATAAGTAGACAAATCCTTCAGTTTTACAGAAATCGTCTGACTCGCACGGTAATTATACGTTTTTGTATTGTAATCGTAATTCTTGTTTAGATTAACATATTCGGTCTGCACCTGGTTCTGCGGAATATTCATTTTCAATAAATAATCAAGCACTTTATCAACACTTGTATCATTTTCCGCCTTTACCGTTTTAGCATCTTTACCTTCGGTTTGAACTCCCATTCTAATAGTAACTTCATCAGGAACAGCAATTACTTTTCCTTCTCCTGTTACATTTACTGTAGGTTGAATTGATTGTGCGCTAGCCATACTTGTCACAGCAGTTATGGCAAGAATTAAAATAGATTTCATAATAGTTGTTTTTTATTTATCACATAAAAGCAAGACCTATGCCATTAAATCTTGCCGGTCTTGTTCAGGATAAATAAAATTACAATAGGAATCGCTAACAAGCCTACCATCAAGGTGTTAATCTGAAGAAGCACAGGAGCCATTAACAAAGTAATAACATAACCACCCACTGCTCCGCCAAAATGAGCATCGTGACCTATGTTATCATTGTTAGCACGCATCCCATAAATGGAATACAACAAATAACCTATTCCAAAAATATACGCCGGGATGGGAACCGGTATAAAAAACATATACAAACTCATATCAGGATTAAGTAAAATCGCTGAATATAAGATGCCGGAAACGGCGCCACTTGCTCCAACCGCCGAAAAATGGTACTCATCCTTATGAAAATAATAGGAAAGCAAATTTCCTAAAACTAAACTTCCTAAATACACCACAATAAACTCCCAATTTCCTAAAAGACCAATAACGATTGGCGCAAAGAAATAGAGCGTCAACATATTAAAAAACAAATGGGAAGTACTTACGTGCAAAAAGCCAGAAGAAAGAATGCGTATGTGTTCACCACGACGCACCGCTCCGGTGTTAAACTTATATTTTTCAAAAAAAGAATAATCGTTAAAACCCTTCATTGAGATCAATACATTGATCCCTATAACGACTACGGTAATTAAATTTAAATCACCCATAAAAGCTCAAATTTTGCTTTCAAATATACCTATATTTGCGCACTAAGTGCCGCTAAAATCAAATGGTTTACAAATAGCCTTTTTCCAACAAAAGGAGTCCTTTTTTTGAGCACGACAGATTAGAATCAAAAAATCATCGCACATGCAACGCCTACTCTACTGGCTGGTATATCCCCTCTTGTGGATAATTTCAAAACTTCCGTTCTGGCTGTTCTACAAAGTATCTGATGGAATTTTTATCCTTGTTTACTATGTTGTTGGTTATCGTAAAAAAACCGTGCGTTTTAACCTAAAAACAGCATTTCCTGAAAAGTCTGATGCTGAAAGAAAAGCCATTGAGAAAAGATTCTACAAACATATGTGCGATATGTTTCTTGAGATGATCAAATCTATTTCAATCTCTGCAGAAGAATTGAAGAAACGCTTTCAGTTTGACGATCTAACCATTGTTGAAAAATTGGTCAAAGAACAACGCAGTTCGCTGATTATGATGGGACATTATGCCAGTTATGAGTGGCTTACTGCACTTCAGTTTTATTTTGAACATAACGGCTACGGAATTTACAAGCGCATAAAAAACCCATATTTTGATAAACTCATTCACGAAATCAGAGAAAAATGGAATTCAAAATTAATCGCCAATAAAGAAGCTACCTTCATTATTAGAAAACAACAACGCGCCGGTAAAATGGCAACCTATGCATTTATAGCAGATCAATCGCCAAAGACTAGAAAACATTATCACTGCACAGATTTTTTAGGACAGAATGTACCGTTCTTTTCGGGAGTTGAACGCCTGGCAAAATCTGAAGATATGCCGGTTATCTATCTTGCTGTAAACAAAATAAAAAGAGGCTATTACACAGCCTCTTTTAAAGTAATCACCGAAGATCCTAACACACTCCCTGATCATAAAATCACAGACGTTTTTGCTAAACTTCTCGAAGCTCAGATCAAAGAAAATCCGGAGTATTATTTATGGACGCATAAACGCTTTAAACATGCGCTTTAAAATTTAGATACCTGCTATCGTTTTGATCGCTGCGATCATACCATCAGCAACTTGATCTGCTTCAGATTGACTTCCTGCTTCGGTATAGATTCGAATGATAGGTTCTGTATTTGATTTTCTGAGATGTACCCAATGGTTTTCAAAATCAATTTTCACTCCATCAATGGTGTTTACTTCTTCCTCCTGATAGCGCTTTTCAATTTCTTTTAGAATACCATCAACATCTAAAGTTGGTGTTAATTCTATTTTCTTTTTACTCATAAAATAAGCGGGATAGCTTGCACGCAACTCACTTACTTTAATCTTCTTTTTTGCCAAGTGTGTTAAAAATAGTGCGACGCCAACTAATGCATCTCTTCCGTAGTGTGATTCAGGAAAAATGATTCCGCCATTACCTTCTCCTCCAATCACCGCGTTCACCTCTTTCATTTTGGTCACTACATTCACCTCTCCAACTGCAGCTGCGTGATACGTGCCGCCGTGCTTTTGAGTGACGTCGCGTAAGGCTCTAGATGAACTTAAATTAGAAACGGTGTCTCCGGGGTTTTCACTCAACACATAATCTGCACAAGCGACAAGCGTATATTCTTCACCAAACATTTCGCCGGTTTCATCAATAAAAGCAAGACGGTCAACATCTGGATCAACTACAATTCCTAAATCGGCATTTTCTTCAGGAACCAATTTACAGATATCAGAAAGATGTTCTTTTAAAGGCTCTGGATTGTGCGGAAAGTTTCCAGTAGGCTCACAATATAATTTTTCTACATAAACACCCAAACGTTCCAGAAGCATTGGGATCGCAATACCTCCGGTAGAATTTACACCATCTACTACAATTTTAAAATTTGCTGCCTTAATTGCATCTTCATCAACCAATTCAAGGTCGAGCACTTCGTCAATATGAATGTCGATATACGCATCATTTTTATGTATCGCTCCCAATTGATCTACTTCTGCAAAGGAAACCGAAGCCTCACTTGCTATTTTTAGAATTTCGGCACCGGCTTCAGCATTGAGAAATTCGCCATTCTTATCAAGAAGTTTTAAAGCATTCCACTGTTTAGGATTGTGAGATGCGGTTAGGATAATTCCACCATCGGCGTGTTCTAGCTTTACTGCCAGTTCAACGGTTGGTGTAGTTGAAAGGTCAAGGTCTACAACGTCTATACCTAAACCTACTAAGGTTTGCATCACCAACTGTTGCAGCATCTCACCACTCAAGCGCGCATCGCGCCCCACGACAATTTTATACTCGTCCTTATTTCGTTGCTTTTTGATAAAAGTACCGTAAGCTGCTGCAAATTTAACCGCATCAATAGGTGTCAAATTATCTTCGGGCGTTCCTCCTATGGTACCACGTATTCCTGAAATAGATTTTATTAGGGTCATTTCTTTATTTCATTTTAATTAGACAGAATTACACTTTGCAGATGCATCCTGTATTACTTTATGCAAATATAGCATTAAACTATCTCCTAAGATTTTTTAAACTTTACACCTCCCAACACACCCCTATTAAATTGAATAACAACGCAATATCAGTTTATGTGGAGGTATTTTACACTTATTTTTCTTCTTTTCGGTCTTACTTTTGATACTTGCGCTCAAGAAAATGTACAAGGTCGGTTTTATCAACTAGGCTTCAATTTTGGATATGCTTCGGTAGACAATTTTATTTTTAAAGACGACGATTATTATTACGAAGTCTACCTGCACAAAATTCAAATACTCTACCGAATTAAATCAGGAAAAATAGACTATGACTTTATCTTTCAGCCTGAGATTAATAGAGCGCACCATAAGCTTTACAATCCTTGGTTTGCCGGTCATCCCGATGTTTTTAGTGCGTACAGAACGCAATTGATGACCCTCAAAACCATCAACGAATACATCATGAATTGTGGTGTGATCTTACGAACATCAATTACAGAAAATCTAAATATGTATGGTTTGGCCAGTATTGGTCCGGGTTATTTTGACAAAGGTTCAGAGCGTATGGCTAAAGGTATTGGCTTTTCTGATAATCTTGCTTTAGGATTGAATTATAACTTTTTAAAAGAACTTGTGCTGGATTTACGACTTGGTTTTAGGCATGTTTCTAATGCCGAAATCAAACAACCTAACGAAGGTTATGATGCTATAGAGTTCAATATAGGCTTAGCATACAGGCTTTAATTTTTCAGAAAATCTATAGGCAGGCTTATCCTGATAATTTGTAATTTAAGCCTGTGAATTTTTTAGCCCATATATACCTCTCCGGCAATGATACGCTTTTAAAGCTTGGCAATTTTATGGCAGATGGTATCAAAGGAAAGCAGTACCAGACCTATAGACCACAACTTCAAAAAGGTATTTTACTGCACCGTAGTATTGATAGCTTTACTGACTCGCACCCCATCGTAAAGCAAAGCACAAAAAGACTGCATCCTAAATACAGTCATTATAGCGGTGTCATAGTAGACATTCTTTATGATCATTTTTTAGCTAAAAACTGGAAAAAATACCATCGCAAACCACTGGCGCCATATGTAGAAGACTTTTACGATTTACTCGATGAACATTTTGAGTTGCTTACGCCTTCAATTCAACGTATGGTACCACATATGATCGCAGACAATTGGTTATTGAGTTATGCCGAAATCAGTGGAATTGCCACCGTATTATACAATATGAATCGACGGACCAAAAATATAAGTGGAATGGATCGTGCGGTTGAAGATTTACAATTACATTACCACGACTTTGAAAATGAATTCACCTTGTTTTTTGACGAATTAAAAGCTTTTTGCTCCAATCGAATCAAAGAACTCGATATTCAATTTAGAATTAAAAACACCTGACCATATGCTTTTAAAAAATTACACCTCTCATATTTTGGCTTTTTCAAAATGTTTGATCCTGAGTTTTTTTATCGTCTTAACAGCCTGTAAAACTGAAACTCCGCATGAACGCACTATTGAACGTGGCAAAATCGCCGATAGTATTATGGTGGTTTCTGCCCGCGAAGAAGCCTCAAGAATTGGTGCCGAAATTATGCGTAAAGGTGGAAATGCTTTTGACGCTTTAATTGCTGTAGATATGGCGCTTAACGTGGCATATCCTTTTGCAGGAAGTTTAGGCGGTGGTGGTTTTATGGTGTATCGCAAAGCAAATGGTGAAGTTGGTAGTATTGATTATAGAGAAAAAGCTCCTATAGCCGCTACTCACGATATGTATCTTGATGCTGAAGGAAATCCTGTTGATTCCTTAAGCCGCCAAGGACCTTTAGCTGTAGGGGTTCCCGGGAGCATCGCCGGTATGTTTGCTATTCACGAGAAATTGGGATCCTTACCTATGGCAGAAATTCTACAACCCGTGATTGAGTTGGCAGAAAACGGATACCAGATTACCGATAATCAATTGGCACGCTTTCAATATTATGCTTCGGTTTTTGATAAAGTAAACGAAAAGGAAACCTTGTATTCTATTGGGTTTCGTGAGAGCGATTCTACTAAAATTAAGTCTGGAGATTTGGTTAAAAATCCGCAATTGGCTGAAACCTTAAAGCGAATTGCTGCAAATGGAAAACAGGAATTTTACGAGGGAGAAACTGCCCAAAAGCTTGTTGAATTCATTCAAAACCACGGTGGAATAATCACACTTGATGATTTAAAAAGTTACGAAGCGGTATGGCGAAAACCAATTATCTCAAACTATAAAAATTTACGTGTGATCGGGATGCCTCCTCCATCGAGTGGTGGCGTGTGTCTTGCTGAAATTTTAAAAATGATCGAGCCTTACGATCTTAAATCTTTCGGTCACAATTCTGTAAAAAGCATTCAAGTAATTACAGAAGCAGAACGTCGCGCGTATGCAGATCGTAGTTTCTTTTTGGGCGATCCTGATTTTAATGACATTCCAATTGATTCACTTACTAGCAAAGATTATGCGGTGAAGCGTATGACAAACTTTAGTTTTGATAAGGCTACACCTTCTTCAGAAGTTAAACACGGAGTGATCTCCGGTTATGAGTCTATGGAGACTACGCATTTTTCGCTAATTGATCAATATGGTAATGCTGTGGCGCTTACCACAACTTTAAATGGTGCCTACGGCTCAAAATTGTATGTTGATGAATTGGGCTTCTTTTTAAATAATGAGATGGATGATTTTAGCGTAAAACCTGGCGAGCCGAATATGTTTGGACTTATTGGTGCTGAAGCGAATAAAATTGAACCTCAAAAACGAATGTTGAGTTCTATGACTCCCACCATTGTTGAAAAAGAAGGCAAGCTTTGGATGACTGTAGGTACTCCGGGAGGATCAACTATTATTACTTCGGTTTTACAGACGATTCTTAATGTCGCTGTTTTTGACTACGGAATGCAAGAAGCAGTTGACGCGCCTCGTTTTCATCACCAATGGCTACCTGATGTAGTTACTTTTGAACCTGATGCTTTTGGTAAAGAGCTTTTAGACACCTTAAGTAATAAAGGATATGAAATCCGTCAAGAGAACAGTGTCATATTAGGGAAAGTAGATGGTGTGCTTGTTTTACCTGATGGCTCTCTAGAAGGTGGCGCAGACCGAAGAGGTGATGATACTGCTGTTGGATTTTAACAGCTATAACCTTATGAGTATATATTTAAGATTATAGCTCATTTAATATATATTTCACTTTATACTCTTTTTAATATATATTTACTATACGTATTTGAGTTTATATGAAAGCAGTACTTACAGGCGATATCATAAATTCTAGAGCAGCTACGGGATGGCAAGAACAACTCGTTTCGGTTCTCGAGATGTATGGCACAACCCCAGAAAACTGGGAAATTTATCGTGGTGATAGTTTTCAGCTTTTACTGGATGCCAGCCACGCCCTAAAAGCTGCATTGCATATTAAAGCCACAATAAAGACCAATAGCGCTCTTGATGTACGTATCGCTATCGGGATTGGTGACTATACTTACAAAGCTAACCATGTAACACAAGCAAACGGAAGCGCTTTTGTACACTCGGGAACTGCTTTTGATGCTATTAAAACAAACACGCTCGTCATACAATCTGACTTTAAATCGGTTGATGAAACGCTCAATATTATGTTTTCTCTAGCTTCCCTAACGATGGATAATTGGCCGGCGGTAACTGCACAAATTGTAAAAGCGCGTTTTGAAGAACCTCATCTCAATCAAACCGAACTCAGTCAAAAACTAGACAAAGCACAAAGTGCTATAAGCAAAGCGCTATCTCGAGCCGGTTATGATGAAATCTCAAAAATGCTCAACTTTTACACCGACCAAATCAATAAGCTATGATCGTACTTGCGCTTAAATTAATACTCGCCCACATTTTAGGTGATTTTGTGTTACAACCCACAAAATGGGTGAACCATAAGCTCAAGCACGGCTGGAAATCCAAGTACTTAGTGACGCACGTAGGCGTTCACCTCTTAGCTTTACTGTTCTTGCTTCAGTTTGAGTCTAAATATTTCTTGGGGATTTTGGTCATCATTCTAACACACTATGCGATAGATGCGCTCAAGATCAAGTACACGACTAAGAAGAACAGTCGTAAACTTTTTATCGCAGACCAAATTGCGCATCTGCTCGTCCTTAATCTCGTGTTGTTTTACTACACGCCTTATCAAATTGATTTCAATGAAATCTTTCATCCGAAGGCACTTTTACTCATCACCTTACTATTTTTTGTGACTTACGTTGCCGGAATTCTTATGCGTATCGCGCTTCAACCTTGGCAAAACGCCATTGAACCTAAATCTAAAAAAGAAGGATCTAAAAGCACTTCTCTTGCGGGCGCAGGCAAAATAATAGGAATTTTGGAACGTCTTTTCGTTTTTACATTCATCCTACTCAATACCTGGTCTGCCATCGGTTTTCTCATCACTGCAAAATCAGTATTCAGATTTGGAGACTTAACCGAAGGCAAAAACAGACAACTCACAGAATATGTACTCATTGGTACCTTATTGAGTTTCGGGATTGCAATAGGAACAGGCTTACTCTTTCAGTATTTAAAAACACTAGACATCTTTAATATCTAAACGCCTTCTTTGCGTAATACTTCTAGCGGCGAACTTTTAATCACACTGCGACTGTTGCTCAATCCAATGGCTAAAACAAGCGCTGTAATTCCCGGAAGTAGAACCAAAAATGGAATTGCCGATGGAACAAAAGCGGTATCAAACGCAAAATAAGCGAGTAGTAAACTGCCCA
Organism: Leeuwenhoekiella blandensis MED217; assembly: GCF_000152985.1. Lineage (GTDB taxonomy): Bacteria > Bacteroidota > Bacteroidia > Flavobacteriales > Flavobacteriaceae > Leeuwenhoekiella > Leeuwenhoekiella blandensis. The sequence goes on from NZ_CH672395.1 coordinate 2,363,929, forward strand.
AGAGGGATAGCAAAATACCAGACAGCGTCCCCAAAAGTCCTAGATACAGATATTCTAAACCTTGAATGCGCAATATTTGCTTGCTCTTAGCTCCCATCGTACGCAACAATACACTCTCTCTTATACGTTGAAATTTACTCGTGCGTACCGCTCCTAACAATACAATAATCCCAATAAGAATACTAAAAAACGCCATGAAGTTGATGATGTAGCTTATTTTGGTAAGCAACTCTTCAACAACGCTAAGCACCTGTCTTAGATCAAGGATCGAAATATTTGGAAATGCTTTCACCAAAACCTGCTGAATGGCTGCCGAAGTTTTTGCATCAGGAACCTGCGTGGTGATCACACCAAATTGTGGCGCACGCTCTAAAACACCTGCCGGAAATACAATTGAAAAATTCAGTTGCATTCTACTCCAGTCTACGGTGCGTATGCTTCCTATTTCGGTTTCTAGAAGTCGGCCCTGTACATTAAAAGTCACCCGGTCTCCTACTCCTACCTTTGCATCTTCAGCAAAATTGTTGCTTACAGATATTGGAACAACCTCAGCTTCTTCAATAAGGTTTCCTGTAAATGTTCCTGCTTGTAAAACTTCCGAAGCAATTAAAGAATCCCTATAGGTCGTTCTAAATTCGTGGTTTAAGATCCATCGATTTATATGCACTGTGGTGTCTTTCTTCAAATCGGCATTATCGCGACCGTTAATGCTTTGCACGCGCATCGTCACAATTGGAATTTGATCTAGCGGTGGTAATTCATTTGAAGATAGTGTTTGTGCAACTTCAGTCATTTGATCCTTTTGCACGTCGAGCAAGATCATATTGGCTTGATTGGCTTCACTATCTAAATTGGCCTGAGCGAGCAAAATATCCTTAGTAAAGTAAAGCGTACTTATCAAAAATGAACCAACGCCTATCGCAAGAATCAACACCACCGTTTGATTCTGAGGCCGGAACAAATTACGTAAGCTTTGCCGCGAGGTAAAACTCCAACTCTCGGGAAAATATTTCCGAAGCATACGCATAAATGCGCGCGCGATTCCACCTAGTATACTAAAAACAACGAGAATCCCGCCTAAGAATGATGCGGCATATTTCCAATCTTCTAACAGCCAAAACGCGAATAAAAACACAAAAGTGAGTATCGCAAACGAAACTGCTATCGCTGTTTTTGATGACTGTTGATTGTCTGAAGCACTTACGCGCAAGGTTTGTAGAGGAGAAACCTGCAACGTACTCAACAGCGGATAGAGCGCAAATAAAACCGACATAAAAGCGCCAATGAAGATTCCTAAAAAGATAACCGGCCAAGATAATTTAAGTGCAACATCTACCGGTAATAATCCTTCTAAAAGAATAGGGAATAACTGCTGCAACAACAAACCGGCGATGGTTCCTAGAATTCCACCAACGAGTCCTAAAACACCAATCTGGATCAAATAAATAAGAAATGCCTGCTTACGGCTCGCTCCCAAACATTTTAAAATAGCGACCGATTTGAGTTTGTCTTTGATGTAAATGGTTGTCGCACTTGCAATGCCCACGCATCCTAAAAGTAAGGCGATAAAACCTACCAAATTCAAAAACTTTCCAAAATTTTCATAGCGTCGGCCAAGACGCTCGCTGGTTGACGTGTGCGTATCGAGATCGGCGTCTGCCTCGTCCAACCGATTATCAATTGCTTGATCAAGAAGTTCCATATCTTGATCAGGTGCTTCAAAATAAAACTCATAATCGATTCGGCTTCCCAACTGAACCAAACCGGTTTTTTCTATAAATGGATACGGAATGACCACCGGCGGAGCGATCGCGCTAAAAACTGCATTGCTTCCGGGAAGCGCTTCAACACCACCCAAAACAGGCAATTTTACCTCCCCTATTTTTATCGTATCACCCACCTGCACATCAAGCTGAAGCATCACCGTTGCATCTAACAAAGCGCCTTGCTTTTCTTGAAAATCTTCTGTAGCTGATTCTGGCTGTGTTTCTAATTTTCCATAAAATGGAAATCCGTTACTGATCCCCCGTACTTGCAACAATTTGGTCGCTTGATTTTTTGGAAACAATGCCATAGAAGAAAACGAAATTTCTTCAGCATCTGCTCCTCCTAAAGAATCTACGATAGCTCGCGCTTCTTCAGTTAGTGGATGGTCGCTATCAATTTTAAAATCGGCACCCATCAAGGCTTTTGACTGTAAGGCAATATTATCTTTTAAAGTCTCTCCAAAAGATTGAATCGACACAATGGCTGCAACTCCCAAAATGATCGAAACCATAAAAAGGCTCAACTTCCCGGCACTGGCTTTAAAGTCGCGCCACGCCATTTTTCTCAACCAGCCTAAGCGCAAAGAACTTTTCATACTACTCATAAGCTCGCTTTTGTGAGGTCTGCTATTCTGCCTCCTTTAATGGTGAGAATATTCTGTGTTTTCTGAGCAAGTTCCATATCGTGGGTGACCAAAACTAAAGTGGTCCCCAATTCTTTATTCAACTCAAAAAGCAAATCAACTACGGTTTCTCCGGTTTCAGCATCCAGATTTCCTGTGGGTTCATCTGCGAATAAAATTTTAGGATCATTGGCAAAAGCTCGTGCAAGTGCTACACGCTGCTGCTCCCCGCCAGAAAGTTGCGATGCGTAGTGATTACCGCGATCTCCAAGACCTACTTTTGTGAGTAATTCCGCTGCTTTTTTCATCGCATGCTTAGCCCCTTGCAATTCTAAAGGAACCGCAACATTCTCGAGTGCAGTAAGCGTAGGTAATAATTGAAAATCCTGAAAAACAAAACCTACATCTTTATTGCGCAATAAGGCACGTTCATCTTCAGTCAGGCTACTGAGTTCAACACCATTTAAAGTCACTGTACCTGAATCTGGTTTATCAAGACCGGCACACAAACCGAGTAAGGTGGTTTTTCCACTTCCCGAAGGACCAACTATAGAAAAGGTCTCCTTTTCTGTTATACTAAAGTTAATATCGTCAAGTACCTTGAGCGTTTTTGAGCCACTGGTATAGCTTTTTGCTAAATTTGAGATTTCTAAAATTGATGCCATAAATGGGTGTTGCTAAGGAGAATCTTTTTGGACGCTTTTTTGAACCAAAGCTTACGTAAAACCTATGGTGGCGCCAATAAATGCTTAAAATAATCATTTACCTTTTAAATCTACAATCTTGAAAAATAGAATTCCTTTTTACCTCCTTTTTGTTTTCTTGATCCTTGCTGCGTGTAAGGATGCTAACACCACGAATGCTGAAGAAAAAGAATCCCAAAGCACTTCTGAAACCACTAATGCAGAAGATTTAAATTCCACTTCAAACAGTATTCTATTCTTTGGCGACAGCCTAACTGCCGGTTACGGTCTGGAAGATCCAGACAATGCATTTCCCGGTTTGATTCAGGAGAAATTAGACAGTCTCGGACTTGATTATAATGTGATCAATGCCGGTCTAAGTGGCGAAACCACCGCCGGAGGTAGAAACAGATTAGAATGGGTACTGGAACCTGATGTAGATATTTTTGTTTTAGAATTAGGAGCCAACGATGGTTTACGTGGTGTTTCGGTAGCAGAAACGCGTGAAAATCTGCAATGGATGATTGATAAAGTAAAAGCTGAAGCGCCGCAGGCGAAAATCGTTCTTGCTGGGATGCAGCTTCCGCCTAATTTGGGAAAGGAATACACCACCGACTTTAAAAATATGTTTCCGCAGTTAGCTGAAGAAAATAACATTGCGCTCATTCCATTCTTACTACAAAACGTAGGCGGTATAGAGCGTCTGAATCAAAATGACGGTATTCATCCTACCGAAGAAGGTCATAAACTTGTAGCTGCAAATGTGTGGCCTGTTTTAGAACCACTTGTTCAAGAATAGCAATGGCGCAAAAAGAAACCAACCTCGAGCAGCTCTACGATTACCTCAACGACGAGGAAGATGCAAGGAGTTGCAAGGCAATTGATGAGGAATCCTGCAGAGAAACACCAAAAAATTATTTTCTCATCCTCATAAGTAATATGCTTACTTCTCTGGGTGACACCTTGAGTAATCCTAAAACGGTGCTCACTTGGATTATGAGTTATGTGAATGCTCCTGTGATGCTCATCAGTTTTATTGTTCCTATTCGGGAATCGGGATCGATGTTACCCCAATTGTTTATTGCGCATTACATTAGAAAACGTGCCGTGCGCAAGTACGTTTGGGTCCTAGGTTCGTTTTTGCAATTTCTTGCTATTGCCGGTATCGGGTTGATCGCCTTATCTTTTGAAGGAAGCATCGCCGGTTGGTTAATCATACTATGCTTGATTGCTTTCAGTCTTTCTCGCGGCTTGTGTTCTATCGCTTTTAAGGATGTTCTTGGGAAAACGATTCCGAAGAAAAAACGCGGTAAATTAAAAGGCTATACCTCATCCGTAAGCGGAATATTGGTCTTAGCAGCCGGCTTATTTATTCTTTACCGATCTAAGGGTGATGTTGGTATCGAATTTTACAGCTACCTCATTTTCTTTGCTTCAGCATTATGGCTTATTGCAGCATTGATTTATGCCAACATCAAAGAATTTCCAGGTGCAACCGAAGGCGGCAAAAACGGGCTTAAAGAAGCCTGGAATCGCCTTAGTTTACTCAAGGAAGACAAACCCTTCAGAAATTTTATCATTACCCGTTCCTTACTGCTTTGCTCCGCCTTAACTGCTCCATATTACATTTTGCTTGCCCAGCGCTATGTAGGTAAAGAAGCTTATTTATTGGGTTTGTTCATTATTGCAAATGGCGTCGCTTCAATCATTAGTGCGCCGGTTTGGGGTAAAATGGCAGATAAATCCAGTAAAAAAGTAATGACTTATGCTGCGATGCTTACCGCCGGTTTAGGTTTAATTGTGGTTGGATTAATTCAATTTGTACCCGGTTTGAGTGATCAGGTTTGGTTGTATCCTGTGGCGCTTTTTGTCTTGGGAATTGCCCATCAAGGAGTGCGCTTGGGACGTAAAACCTACATCGTAGATATGGCAGAAGGCAACCGCCGTACCGATTATGTTGCAGTAAGCAACACGCTTATTGGTTTTATCCTGTTAATTACCGGAGGTTTGAGCGCGCTTGCTTCGCTATTTTCTGTTGAAGGTGTTATTGTTTTACTTTCGGTTTTAGGCATTATTGGTGCCTTTAAGGGTTCTACGCTACCCGATGTAGAATAAATGCTTTAAAAATATTCATTTACTAATCAGCAAAAAAAAAAAAACGCCACGTTTTAAGTGGCGTTCTTTCCATAGTTGGATAATGTTATATCGGCTGCATCCTGGATGCCCTTAGATATCAAAGATTACTTCTTTTTAGAAGCAGTCTTCACCGGCTTAACAGCAGCAGGTTTTGTAGCCTGTTTAGCTGGAGCAGCCTTTTTAGATGACTTGTTTTGTGCCATTGTTTGACTCATTTTATAGTACTAATGTATGCCGAAATTTGACACGTTTCACAAAGTGTATGGCGTATTTTAGTTAAATTTATAGTTAATATTTTGATGCTCTTTTGAAGCACTTTTTAACCAATAAATTATGAGTAATCCCAGTAAAATAGAGGCTTATTTTAAAACGGAGCATCCTTTTAAAGATGCTATTTTAACACTTCGATCTATAGTAAACCGAACTGCGCTTGAAGAAACCTTTAAATGGAGTGCTCCCGTGTACACCCTAGACGGCAAAAACGTCGCAGGACTGGGTAGATTTAAACATCATTTTGGAGTTTGGTTTTTTAATGGCTCACTGATAAATGATAAATATGAACGCCTGCATAATGCTCAGGAAGGAAAAACTAAAGCCTTACGACAATTACGGTATACCGATGTTTCAGAGATTAAAGAAGACGAACTTTTATACTACCTCAACGAGGCGATTAGCAATCAAAAAAAAGGATTAGAAGTAAAAGCGGCAAAACCTTCTAAAAATATAGCACTACCTGTTGAACTCACTCAGGCATTCTCAGAAGATCAAAACTTAGAAAAAGCATTTAAAGCCCTTACTCCAGGAAGACAGAAAGAGTATGCCGAGCATATTGCTTCTGCCAAACAAGAAAAAACCAGAATATCCAGACTAGAAAAGTCCACACCGCTCATTCTTGACGGCAAAGGCTTACACGATAAATATAAAAATTGCTAAGATGGCGGCTAATAAAACACAACCCACAGATGCTTCTGTGTTAGATTATATCAATGCTGTGCAACACGAGCAACGTAAGAAAGACGCATTAGAACTCTATGCCATTTTCAACGAACTTCTCCCCGAACCGGCTGTACTCTGGGGCGATAGTTTGATCGGCTATGGAACGTATCATTATAAATACGATAGCGGCCGTGAAGGTGATTTTTTCCTTACAGGATTTTCACCGCGAAAGCAGAATCTTTCGGTTTATATTATGCCGGGTTTTAAGCGCTATACAGAATTGCTTCAACAGCTTGGCAAACATAAAACCGGTGCTTCGTGTCTGTATATCAATAAACTTGCAGACATTGATATTGAGATTCTCAAAAAGCTGATTATCGAATCTGTGGCTTATATGCGTGAGAAATATAAAGTATAAAGTATCTCAACGTATTTACATTTATACTATGCCAATAAAGCAGCTATTTGCACGTTGACCTACCTACAACTATATAATTTAACTATGCGTTTATCCCTTTCTATTCTTATTACAAGTTTAATTTTAGCTAGCTGTGGTTCGGTGAAGAAAGAGAACATCGAGTATTTAGATACGGACTATGAAGCTTCCGCAGAAGCTCCTGAGCTTAATATTTTTCAGCCTAAAGATTCTCTTGTGGCTCACGATGTGCTGATTTTTGTTCACGGTGGAAACTGGAACAGCGGAAATAAAAACACCTACTCGGTACTCGGGCGCAACTTTGCAGGCAAAGATTACCTCACCGTCATTCCCGGCTATACGCTGAGTCCGTATGCGAATTATGATCAGATGACTCAAGAAATTGCCAAAGCCATCAAATGGACGCACGACAACGCCGAAAAATATGGAGGCGATCCCAACCGAATCTTTTTAATGGGGCATTCTGCAGGTGGTCATCTTGCTGCACTGGCTGCTATGAATCCTAAATATTTAGAAAACACAGATTATATAAAAGGAATTATTCTCGACGATGCAGCCGGACTCGATATGTATTCTTATTTGCAAGAAAATCCTCCAGGTGAAGAGGAGTATTACAATGTGACTTGGACCACCAATCCCGAAGAATGGAAAAACGCTTCGCCTTATTATTTTTTAGATGAAAATACACCGCCTATTTTGACCTTGTTGGGGACTAAAACCATTCCGTCACTTTATTATTACAATGATTTATTTCATAATAAACTGCTCGAGTTTCAGCCTGAAGCGCCACTGCTCATTATGAATAAAAATCATACGGCGATGGTGACGCAATTCTTCAATCCGTTGAGTAAGTATTTTAAAGAAATTCAAAATTTCACCTCAAGTATTGAGTAAACTGCCTCCGGGCAAGCCTATCTACCGACAAAGGCAGGCCCACAAGACATTGGTTGAAAACGAATTTTTAATTTCGAGACAAGCCGTGGAGTATCAAATCGTTTTGGTGGCGCCAATAAAAAAGGGACAGTAAAAACTGTCCCTTTTTTATTAATCTTCTTCTGCGATGATCTTGTTCTGTTTAAACGGCCGCACGATAAGTCGGGCTGCTTTATCATAATTGAGATAACTGTAGGTCCAGTTGAAGAAAGTCACCACTCTATTTCTAAAACCTACCAAAAACCATAAGTGTACAAACATCCAAATAAACCAAGCAAGGAATCCACCAAAGTGAATTTTTCCCATATCGACGACGGCTTTATTTCTACCTATGGTCGCCATAGAACCTTTATCAAAATACTTAAAAGGTTCTAGCTCCTCTTTACGCAACATTTTTTTGAAGTTCTTCGCCAGATTTTTTCCCTGCTGAATTGCAGGTTGCGCCAATTGCGGGTAACCTTTTGGGAAATCTTCTGTTTCCATTAATGCGATGTCCCCAATGGCATAAATATTCTGAAAACCGGCAACGCGGTTGTATCGATCTACTTTATAACGATTCAGTTTAGGTAAAAGCGAAGTTTCTTCAAAACCATCAATAGAAGCTCCGGTAACCCCGGCAGACCATATAAAGGTTGCGGTATCTAAAACAAGATCTCCTTTTGTGGTTACGGTATTATTCTCATAATTTCCCACAAAGGTTTCTAAATGAATCGTCACGCCCATATCCTCTAAAAACTTCTGTGCCTTTTCTGAAGACTGCGGACTAAATGGCGGCAAAACGCGATCTGCACCTTCTATAAGGTGTATTTCGATCTCACTGGTATCCATATCAGGATAGTCTGCTTGGAGCACGTTAGAGCGTAATTCTGCTAGAGCACCACTAAGCTCAACACCTGTTGGTCCTGCACCGGCAATAACAAAACGTAAAAGTTCTTTTCGTTTTACGGGATCTTCGGTTCGATTTGCTTTCTCTAGATTTTCAAACATCAAACTTCTAATATTCAATGCCTGTGGAAGACTTTTCATCCAAATCGCATTTTCTTCAATAGTTTTATTTCCGAAGAAATTAGTACGCGTTCCAGTGGCGATCACCAGATGGTCATAATGCAAATCACCAATATCGGTACGCACTTTTTGAAGTTGGGTATCTATGCGGTGCACTTCAGCAAGCCTGAAATGCATATTTTTTTGTTTCCTTATGATCTTCCTCAAAGGATAAGCGATGGACTCAGGCTCTAGCCCAGAAGTTGATACTTGATATAAAAGCGGTTGGAATGTGTGAAAATTTCGCTTGTCGAGTAAAACTACTTGATAATCTGTTTTTTTAAGTTTCTTGATCAGGTTCATGCCTCCAAACCCCCCACCAATTATAACGATGCGCGGTTGGCTAGTTTCAGGAATATTCATGGTAGTTAATTTGTATCAAAGTTAGCTTACAGCCCTCAGACGATTTAATCTTTATCATTATTTTAGCAATAGCTGTAACATATTACCTCGCTTATGTACAAATAAGTCAACTAACAATTTAATATTGGATCCGCAACTTGAAAAACAATTTGTAACTCAGCTTGAAGCCAATCAAAACATTGTGCATAAAATTTGCCGATTGTATACGCACGATCAGGAATCGCACAATGATTTGTTTCAGGAGATAACTATTCAATTATTTAAAGCATATCCAAAATTTAGAGGTGACTCTAAGTTTACCACCTGGATGTATCGTGTGGCGCTTAATACAGCAATCACCCTTTATCGTAAATCTAAGAGAAGGATTAAAACTCAAGATTACGACAATGTGATGTTCAAAATAGCCAGTACCGATTATGATGATACTATAGAAGAACAATTAAAATTAATGTACTCGGCTATCCGGCAGCTTAACGATATTGACAAAGCGCTGGTGTTTCTTTACCTGGAAGACAAACCGTATAGCGAAATTTCTGAAACTTTAGGTATTACTGAGGTGAATGCCAGAGTTAAAATGAACCGGGTTAAAGGAAAGTTGAAAGACTTATTAAAGGTGTAGTACGATGGATGAATTAGATTTTTTAAAAAAAGACTGGAAGCGCCAGGAGGCCGAACTTCCTAAGGTTAGTGTAGAAAGCATCTACACTATGATACATAAACGCTCATCCTCTTTGATGAAGTGGATTTTGTACGTCTCTATTTTTGAATTTGTCTTATGGACAATTCTCAACGTGACAACCGTCAACGCTGAAACCTTAGAGACCTTAAGACAGATACATTTATATGAGTTTGAGATCGTAGGTATCGTTTTACAATATGCCGTTTTAGGTGTTTTTATATTCTTGTTCTATAAGAATTATAAAGATGTACAAACAACAGACAATACCAAGCAGTTGATGCGTCGAATTCTTAGAGTAAGGCGTACCGTAAATTTCTATGTAGCGTACAATCTTATTCTTTTCTTCATCATAGGTATGGTTGTGTTTATCGCTATGCTGAATTTTGATCCTAAGTTTAATGATATCATGATTCAGGCTGAAGACGGCAGTGAGACCATTCCTCTGAGTTTTGTCGCTTTATTTGTCGTATGCCTGCTGGTATTAGTGGCTATGCTTTGGGGCTTTTACAAATTACTTTACGGCATTCTATTAGGGCGTCTAAAACGCAACTATAAAGAATTAAGCAAACTAGAATTACGGGATTAGATCTCGATTAAATTCAGTTAAAACAAAAGCCTGTTTCTACCGAGACAGGCTTTCTTTATGCTCAAAGGTTTCCAAAATCAAAATTTACATTGCCTCAAGGCCACAAAGATTTAAGAAAATCATAATCTTTTTTAGCGCACCTTTAACAAGGCCTCGACTTATTTTTGTGACAAACAACCTATTATGCCCAAAACACTACCTGCGCTGTATTTTTTCCTTTTTGTAGTAGCTTCATTTTCACTTCAAGCTCAAGAATATACTACATCAACAATTAAGCAAACGATACAGGATTTTAAAAAGGATCCTCGTGGTCCCTATTTGCGTATCCGTTGGTTTTGTGAAGATGGTACGATGCGTGAACCCAAAGATCCTTGTCCAGAGGGTGTTGACGGCATACAGCACGCAAGCTACAAGAGCATTACAGAGGATTTAGCCGAAAAAAATCATCTATTTTTTGGTGAAATTTTAGCCGCCGCAGAACATAACGAGTTTTGGGACGAGGCCAATCAACAAAGCAGATTGAAACAATACCAGCTTAATAAATATTTACAAAGTGTAGATAATGGTTGGATTCTGGAAAAAGCACAATATTACCGTGGTGCAATTCAATCTGAAGATGAAGAAGCCTGGGGCATCGAATTTTATGAATGGCTTTTGAAAGATGACGCCCGCTTAGAAAAAAATTATTACCTCATTAGACAATCGCTAAAAGACATTCCTCATTCTGGTGACGACAATATCGCACAGCGTATGCGCAGTGAGTCAAAAGTGATCGCGGAAGAATTTCCTGAGTTTATGGATGTTCGCGTAAAAATTCACGGCCAGCCCGAAGTAAGCGACCTTGCTCTTGTGCAAAATTTCCGTCAGGAATATAACGACGAACTTACTCCGGAGCTTAAAGAGCAATTTGATGCGCTTGTCGCTACACTGAATGAGTACTATTCTCCAATCAACTTAGAGCGCTTAAAAAATGAGGTTTCAAGTATTAAAGGAGAATTTGACGTTAAATCGCAATTGCTTGATTTTACTACAGATTTTGACAACAATACACCCGCATACAACATCATCCCCGAGATCAGTGATCTTTTGTGCAACATTAGAACACAGATCACTCAGGTAAAAAAGGCTTCAGAACGCCTCACTCTTTTAGATGTATCCTTAAAACTAGAAGAAATGCTGCTGAAAAAAACAGCCGACTGGGAACCTGAAGACCTTCGTGAGTTACTAGAAAAAAACTATTATTTGAGTTATGCTACTGCCGGCACCGGACTTTTAGAAGTTTGGGAATGGGAAGAAGTAGCTTCGGTTATTGCTCCTATAAATTACACTACGGTTTCCTTGGCAGAATTGAATTCCATTTTAAATACTTCGCGTAGCATTGTGCAATGGAGTGCTGCGATGGCTAAAGCAAATTACGACGAAGTGGTAGCAAAATACACCGAATTTGAACCGCTTGCCGCGGGCTTTATTGATGATCGCGTGCGATCGTCGGTAGCGCTTCCGTTAGGAAAAACCGTAAGCGAGTTGGGTGATTTTATTTCAACCAAATCAAACCTAGAAAACGATGTGATGCAAATTGATGAGCAAAGCGCTATTCACGGGTTGAATCCGGGATACGCGATGGGCGAATTGGTTGTCGTCTCAGGAAATCCGGATGCGGTCGAAGTTTCAAATAAAAAGATCTACATCTTCAAGCGTCCACCTTCAGACCTAAAACCTGTGGCAGGAATCGCTACGGTAGATGAAGGGAACCTAGTTTCTCACGTACAGCTGCTCGCGCGTAACTTGGGCATTCCTAACGCAGCTGTAAGCGATAAAAATTTAGAAGATCTTGAAGCCTTTAATGGGAAAGACGTATTCTATGCCGTTTCAAGTAAGGGAACCGTGATCCTAAAACTCGCTGCTGCAATGACTTCTGAAGAACAAGCTTTATTTTCTACCGAAGAGCGCAATCAATCTAAAATTGCCGTTCCTATCGAAAAAATACAGCTAGACAAAAAGAGCATTCTCAATATGCGTGATATTGATGCTTCGGCCAGCGGAATCCTTTCTGGGCCCAAAGCTGCTAATCTGGGGCAACTCAAACAAATGTTTCCTGATCACGTGGTTGAAGGGCTCGTGATTCCTTTTGGAATTTTTAGAGATCACATGAATTTACCAATGCCTGGTCAGGGAAAAAGTTACTGGGAGTTTTTAACTGAAATGTTTCAAACTGCCGAAGCAAAACGAAAAGCAGGAACTCCAGAGTCGCAAGTGGTCGATTATCAACTCGCCAAGCTTGCTACTTTAAGAGAGGCGATCAATGCTATGGAATTGAAACCTTCATTCGTTACTGAATTGCGCAACGCCTTCTCTTCTATTTTTGGAAAACCTATAGGGCAAGCCCCTGTGTTTTTGCGCAGTGACACTAATATGGAAGACTTAGAAGAATTTACCGGTGCTGGTTTAAATTTGACGCTTTTTAACGTAGTTGAAGAACAAAAGATCTTAGATGGTATCAAAAAAGTATGGGCATCTCCGTACACCGAGCGAAGTTTCAAATGGCGCCAGGTTTACCTTTCAAATCCTGAAAATGTATTCCCTTCCATTCTTGTGATTCCAAGCGTAGATGTAGATTATAGTGGTGTGATGATCACCAAAGGAATCAATGAAGGAACTGAGAAAGATCTTACCGTTGCCTTTAGTCGTGGTGCCGGTGGAGCCGTAGATGGTCAGGCTGCCGAAACCCGATTGGTAACCTCAACAGAAAGCAAGTTACTCGCACCTGCTCGTCAACCGGATTTCATTCGTTTACCCGCATCAGGCGGAACTAAAGCCTATCAAACAGCTTTTGAATCTTCAATTCTCAACGAAAAAAATATTCAAAGCCTAAGAGAGGTCGCAGAGGAAATTCGTACCAAAATACCGCAAGAGACCAATAGCAATCCCAATTCAGCCTATGATGTAGAATTAGGGTTCCAAAATGACAAATTGTGGCTATTTCAAATACGTCCTTTTGTTGAAAATAAAAATGCTTTGAGCAATGGATATCTTGATTCTATAGCTCCAAAAACAAATCCAGACGAATATATAGAGATGGACAGTAAACTCTAAGTTTTCTGCAATCTCTTCAAATATTCTTATAAAAATCAACTATGAAAAAATTATTATTCTGCATACCGGTAGTACTTTTAGCATTAGCATTTGCCACGCCTAAAAGCTTCTACCCTATTGATGGCTATGAACGCACTGGGATAGATCGCCTTGCTTATTTGCAAAAATTGGTACAAGATAGCGTCGCCTATAATCGCATTCCACCCGGAGCTTATTATTCTATAGATGATATCAAACTGCGACTTACTCAAAAAAGAGACAGCGCTATAACCTATATGCAGGATGATCCAGAACTTCAGAAGAAAATTGGCGGATTGTTTTACGGTTTAGATCAAAGCTATTCGATTTCGGTATTAGATATGACAGACAGTACCAATCTTAAATACGCTTCGCGCAACGAAACCCGAGGATACCAACCTGGAAGTGTGGGAAAATTAGCTATTCTTATTGCAATGTTTGATCAGCTTGAAAAATTATGTCCGGATGATTGGGGAGCTCGATTGAATTTACTCAAGTACAAGCGCGTAAAAGGTGGACCTTTTGCTGTTTACGATCACCATACCATTCCTGTTTATGATATTGAACAAGATAAATTAACACGCAGAACGGCACGCGAAGATGATGTTTTTAGCCTTTATGAATGGATCGATCATATGGTTGCCGTAAGTAATAACGGCGCTGCCAGTGTGGTGTATCGCGAAGCATTATTGCTGAAGGTTTTTGGTGAAAAATACTTTGACCTTACCGATGAAGAAGCTATGCAGTGGTTTAAAGATACAGACCGTGGCGAAGTAACCCGACTGGCCAATGAGGTTGTTAACGAACCCTTGAGAGCCATGGGCATCACCGAAGATGAGTGGAGACTGGGTGGCTTTTTTACTAATGGAGGTGAACGTTATGTAGGTCGTATGGGAGGTAGCATTGGCTCTCCTAAAGGCTTGATGAAGTTTTTAATAAATCTGGAACAAGGGAAAGCCGTTGATTCGCTTTCTAGTCTTGAGATGAAACGCATTATGTATCAAACCGAACGTCGTATACGCTATGCTTATTCGCACGATCTGGATTCAGCTGCTGTTTACTTTAAAAGCGGAAGTTTTTATAAATGTGATAAGAGCAAAGGTCCTTGCGGCGACTATGCAGGAAACGTATTTAATTATATGAATTCGGTGATTATTGTAGAGCATCCTGATGATGGGCCCAAGTATATCGTATGTCTGATGACCAATGTTTTGGGTAAAAATTCGGCTACAGATCATATGTATCTGGCAGGACGTATTGATAAAGCCTTGCAAGAACAAGTTGCTCAAAGCAGAGCGACAACTACAGGTCAATAAAACTAATTATATTTAAAATCTCGAAAACCGACGGTGTGTAACTGTCGGTTTTTTTATATCGGCTTTAACCTTTGTCATCTGATAAATAGCTACATTTACATCGTGTGCGATTTAATCGTAAAAGATATATTATGAAATACACTATTACCCAAAAAGTCTTTAGAATTATTCTAGGTGCTTTGATGGCCTTGGCCGGAATTGGTCATCTAACCTTTCAACGGCAGGAGTTTCAAGCTCAAGTCCCGCGATGGCTGCCTGACGATCCTGCTTTTATAGATTTTGTAGTTTTGGCATCAGGAGTTACCGAAATTCTGCTCGGTCTTTCGATGATCTTTCTTACAAAACACCGTATTAAAGTCGGTTTGATTCTAGCGATTTTCTATGTGCTCATATTTCCCGGTAATATTTCGCAATACACCAATGGCATTGATGCCTTTGGATTAGATACCGATCAAAAACGACTCATTCGCCTATTTTTTCAGCCGATACTAATCATATGGGCTTTATGGTCAACCGGTGCCCTCACTTATCTCAAAAACCTTAAAAACAAAGACTAATGCATTTTTATGATTTAGAAGCAAAAACGCTTCAAGGGAACACTATTCCTATGGCTACCTTTAAAGGAAAAACGGTAATTGTGGTAAACACTGCAAGTAAATGCGGCTTAACCCCGCAATATGAGGGGCTGGAAAGCTTATACCAAAAATACAAAGACGACGGACTCGTAATCCTTGGATTTCCTTGTAATCAATTTGGTAATCAAGAACCCGGTGCAGCTGAAGAGATAAGTGAGTTTTGTCAAGTAAACTATGGGGTTAGCTTTACCATGTTTGACAAAATTGAAGTAAATGGAAGCAATACACATCCTATTTTCAAATACTTAAAATCTGAATTAGGAGGTATCTTAGGCAGTAAAATCAAATGGAACTTCACCAAGTTTCTCCTTGATAAAAAAGGGAATCCGGTAAAACGATTCGCTCCAATAACCAAGCCTGAAAAGATGGAAGCATCGATAAAAAAGCTACTTTAAATGGAAGATGCTTCAGTATTACATCTTAAAAATCAGTTTTGTTTTCCGCTTTATGCAGCGTCAAGACTTACCACAAAGCTTTATGCGCCAATACTCAAAGCTCTAGAGCTCACCTATCCACAATATTTGGTGCTTATGGTGCTGTGGGAAAATGATCAACAAACTGTAAATGCAATAGGTAATTGCTTGCTTTTAGAATCTAATACGCTTACTCCCCTGCTCAAACGTTTAGAACAAAAAAAGCTTTTACAACGTACGCGCTCTAGCAAAGATGAACGTGTGGTTACCGTTGCGCTCACTCAAAAAGGGATTGACCTAAAAAAAGAGGCGCTTTGCATTCCACAGCAAATAACTGCTTTGTTTGAAGACACAACACTAGAACCTAAAAACTTAGAAAATTTTCATCAAACACTGTATAAATTGATCGATGTTTTAAAAGAAAAAACTGCTTAGCTATGCTTTTGCGTTTCGATAAGTGAAGGCTGTAATTTCTTTAAAGCTAAAGACGCAAAAGAACGCACATCTCTGTTTTTTGCGGTGATCTTCAATTCGGCTAACAGTGGTAAGAAGGAAGTATCTCCCAAAAACTGAATCAAATAGATCACGGGCAGTCGTAAATTACCATCCCCCACTTCAATGAGTTTAATAAGCGCTTTATTAAAGCTGATGTCATCGTCTTCTAAAATCTCGTGATATACATCTGCATCCTCAATGATCGCTAGTTCTAATAAGGGTAAAAGGCTATGCTTCAGTTTTGGTGAAAGAATGTTATCTAAAAATTCTATAGCGTTGGCACGGGTATCTCGATCTTCACTTAAAAACCCTTTATACGCTACATCAAGATCTTTACGATCATAATACACGGCAAGCATTTGAAAAATAGTTTCTACCCGTAATTTCAGTTGTCTATCCAGAACTTCGAGAAGTCCTTCCCGAGCCTGAATCAATTCGGTATGATCATCTTCTGGCAGACGTTTATACGCTTCCGCCTTAAAATTATTTCTAATCACTTTTTTACTGCTCACGATATCTCGATACTCAAATGTAAAATGCAGTAATTGCCTGAAAACCGTTTTTGGAAAAAAGTTAAGCTTAGGATTCTTCCCTTTCAATTTGTAAAGCGATTTTGCTGAAGCACGCCTGATGAGGTTATCACGACTTTGCAAGAGCCGTAATAAAATACGTACTGAAGCCTGTGTCTCAAAAGTCTGAATAACCGTAGGAATGTATTTTTTAGCACTGTTTCTTATTCTTTTCTCTGCCTCTCGAGCCAAAAGAATTTCGCTTATTGCTTCTCCATAATCAATAAGCGCAGCGATTGCATCTTTACGATATTGTTTTACCGTGATAAACTCGATAAGTGCGTCAATAAACATCGGTTCTTTAGAGATACCGGCAGCAATAATCGCCTGACTTACAATAAGCGGATTTCTATTATTGAAGTTGGCCGAAATAAAGGAATAAAACTGAGGTATTTTTGCATAGCCAATTGACTTGAGTAAAAAAGCCAATTCCTCGGGCCTGTGATCACTGTCTGGAAGTTCAAGCTCTGCCAGCCACAGCTCAATGCGCAATTCTAAATTATATCGTGCAGCGATCTTTTTATTACGCTGTGACTCTTTGGCAAGGCACAATAAAGCTGCGTGAGCGATATAATCACTACTATGATTAAGATAGCTGTCAAAGATTCGGCTATCGTTAAGCGAGGTATGCAGAATTAGATAATTCATCGCCGCAAAAACAACATCATCATCTTTTAAATGTACCATATTACGCACGGCTTCAAGCGCAGTACCTTCTGGGTAATGATACAATTGATTGATTGCTGCAATCTTAACGGCATCATTATCGTGCTCTAATAAAGGAATAATTTTATCCTTCAGTATCTTGGCATTTCTAGGATTCAAATGATCGAGATAATTTGCAATCTGATCAGGATCTCCTTCGCTTAGAATACGCCTTCCTATCTCAAGGGGCGACTTCCGTTTACGTTTTGTTCCGCCAGAAACTTGTACGGCTTGTTTCAGGCTCTGTCTAAAACTTTTAAAATAAGATTCTCGCACTTTGAAAATTCCGACAATCCAAACTAAAATTAAAAATAGAATGATTACCGTCACATAATTTGAAGAAAGTGATAATCCCTTGATAACAAAGATCAACAAGCAACCCGCAATTCCCGTAGCTACACTGTCTACTACGACATCAATGAATGATTTTGTGCGGTTTTTAACCTCCAGAGATACAGGAACCATGGCAAGTTCTGTCGCTGCTTTATTTACCGACTGTTTTAAACTTCCGTCTAAACCTTTTATGATAATGAGCACCCAAAGTTCTGGGAATGTCAAAAACAGTAAAGAGCCTAACGCAATTCCCAATGGAAGAATTAGTAACGAACTATTAACTCCTAACTTTTCTACAACTCTATTGGTTAGAAATAATTGAATCCCTAAAGAAACTAGATTGAATGTTGAAAACCAAAACCCAAAAAAGGATGCTAATTGATCGGCATCAGGTATCGCTTTACTTGCAAAATCACTGAATTGATAATCAACAAGCTTTGCTACAATAACTCCTAAACCGATGATTAACGCGAGAAAGGTTAAGTGCTTTGATTTTAATAAAATTTTGAACGCAGTATCTCCTAAAATCTTTTGCGATCCTATAGATACCGAACCTCTGCTTACATAGCCTTTTTTATAAATTAAGCTAAGAAGCGGGATACATGCAATTATAAATAAGGCGGCGACCAGTAACATATTTCCGTTACCAATTAAAGGTACGAGCAATGTGGTTAGGTAACCACCAAAAATTCCACCTGCAATTGCTCCAGAACCAATAAACCCAAACAAACGTTTGGCTTCACGTGCATTGAAAACCATATTTGCCAGTAACCAAAACTGACTCGTGGTAAGCACGGCGAAAATTCCGCTAATTACATAAAACGTATAAAGTACCGCACCACCAATAGCATTTACTTTATATAATATGCACAACAAAATAAATGCTAAAGCAAAAAATACCAGAGACACAATAATGATGCGTCTCAGCGAATAGCGCCGTACCGCTTGATTGTAAAAGTAAGACGTAACAATTGCTGTAGCTGCAATAAGTAAATAACCAAAAGCTAAATTATCGGCACCTAAGCCCTTAATGAATAAGGCATTTACCGTAGGTTTTACAATTAGAAGAATGGTTATAATCAAAAAGACGTATAACTGCATGAAAAAAGAGATGGTTATCTCACCATCTCTTATATTAAACGTCTTTTTAAGAAATTTTCTAATCACCTACATTGCCAGCACCCTTTGTAGCACTTGCAAGTAAAGTTCGAGATTTTTGAATAGCTTTTTCTACAGGAAATACTAAATTTCTTATAATTTGTTCTCCATTAGGATCTTCAACAAGAGCTACTAAAATATATCTGCGACCATTATCTCCCCATACAAGAATAGAGTCTGAGTGATATTGCTTCCAAGAACCCGATTTTCTAAACAAACGCGCATTAGGTGCAATACGCTCTAGCGTGTTTACAAACTTGTGATGAAGCGAAGGATTCTCCATAATATCAAGCATCGCTTTAGAACGCTCTGGGCTAACCAATTTTCCGGTTACTAATTTGTAATAAAATCTACAAACTTGCTCTGCAGTTGCGGCGTGACTTAAACCTTTCATAGGATCAGGTCTACGCTCTCCGGCAGCCGCATAGCGTTTTCCTACCCAAAGACCACCACCTTTGTTCTGATCGTATAACTTATAACGGTCACTGGTAAGTACACTAGAAATTTTATCGTAGCCTAAACGATCGATCATACGCGTACTAGCCTGGTTGTTTGATTTACTAATCATCAACCACATGTCTTTTTTGATTTCTGCTGTTTCTTTCAACTCACCTTTTTCAATAGCATCCATCGCCGAAAGCAAAATAGCGATCTTAGGTAAGCTCGCAGCATACATCATTTCTTCACCATTAAGACCAGCATACTGAATCGCATTAGGATCATCAAGACTTACGATACCCACTGCCATACGTTTTTGATCTACAAGACGCTTCATCGTAGGGTCTTTTGAGATCTGATTGTATAGTTGTGAGGTTAATACAGAACTATTGAAATCTTCGAGCGGTGCATCTACACATTCTTTGAAGGGAAGTTCTTGAGCATTTATTTTTGAAGTTATTGCTACTACTAGCAATATTAGGGCTAAACTTAGTTTTCTCATAAACAATTTTGGGTCTGATTGATTTTGGGCTTTAACGCAAAGTTTACATTAATAGTATGCAAAGGTTAAAGAAAAATCAACACAAATTCAACATTTAACATTCTTTACTTTAAATAGTTGCAAGCGCTATGCCAAAGAAATGTTAAAAGACAACTTTTTGTAAAACTATAGTCAAAAACTAAGAATCACCCTGATAGCCCCAGCGTCGCGTTTGATTGAGCTCTTCTTCTTTTTGAAGCTCTTCTTGGGGTATTACTTTTAAAAAAGATGGATGTTGCTCGATCGCATATTCTATCATCTCTACAATATCTTCGACACTATCATTTTGATAATCGATATCCAGAGGTTTTTTGATTTCCATGGTTTGAAGAATTCCACGTTTTTTGATACGAATGCCCTTTTTATCAAAAGATCTTCTAAAACCATCAATTACAATTGGAACCACAACAGGCTTGTACTGTTTTATAATGTGCGCGGTACCTTTTCTAATAGGTTTCCAAGGTTTTGTGGTGCCTTGCGGAAAAGTAATCACCCAACCGTCATGGAGAGCAATTCCTATATTTTCGGTATCACTTAAGTTTACGGGACGGTCAATTTCTTTCCCTTTTGAGCGCCAGGTACGACTTACTGAAACAGCACCGGCATAAGCCATAATACGCGGTAATAAGCCGCTACGCATGGTCTCACTTGCCGCCACGTAATAAATATTCAATTTGGGCTGCCATAAATAGCCCACATTTTTTATGCTATCTACTCTCCCACTCAAGCTGGCGTTAAACACGTGAAACATCGCAACCACATCTGCAAAATAAGTCTGGTGATTGGATACAAACAGCACATTGGTCTCCGGTAAATCTTTAATAATTTCTGAGCCTTCTATTTGCAGCGCATTAAAACCACGGTAGCGCCTGTGCGACATCACACCGGCGACGCGGATTAACCACTTCTTAATGAAGTCGTAATGCCCAAAGGGATTGGTTTTAAAAATTGCCATAAGTTATGTTCTGTAATATGCTGATTATTGCGGAATATAAAATTAATACTTCAAATTCTACTCCTCAAACTTAATCTAATTGTTGAAGCGCCCATTTTACCTCACTCAACATCATAGCTGTCGCTCCCCAAACTACGTGCTCTGCGAGATAGAAAGCCGGGACATTGAGCATCGTGCCGTAGGAAGTGTCAATACGCTGTGTAATCACACTTTTATCATCTAAAAATTGTTTCAGCGAGACTTCTAAAATTGCCTCTACTTCAGCTTCTTCTTTAATAAAACGCGGAGTTTCTTTTACATATCCTATAAACGGCTGAACCCAGAAATTACTTGGTGGTATATAAAGTTTAGTGAGTTTTTTCACCACTTCTATTTCACTTTGCGCGAGACCAACCTCTTCTTCAGTTTCCCTTAAGGCTGTATGTTTAATGCTTTGGTCAACAGTTTCGGCTTTACCACCAGGAAATCCTACTTGATTACTATGTACTCCTTTATAGGTCTTTCTCAAAATAAGCACCAGAGTAGTCTCTCCTTCAGCATTAGGATAAAAGACCGCCATTACTCCGGCCCAACGCGGTTTTTTTGCCTCAATATCCATTTCACTCAATGCGCGAATGCGTTCATCAGGAGCCATTTCAAATTGCGCCTCTTGCCCAAGTAATTGCAAATTGCTTAATTTTGGCATTCTTTTTAAAAACTCATCAAACTGCATATATGCGTACTTCTGTTTACTTATTCCTTAGTTTTTTAATGCTGATAGCAGCCGGTTGTGAAGATAAAAAAACAAAAGAAAAACCTGAGGAATCGCAAACCGTTGAAAAAGTAATAGATAGCACTCCTGAGCAAAAAGCAAAGGCAGAAAATGAGCGTTTAAAGAAAAAAGCCGGATCAATAATCGAGTCTCAGGCAGAGTTAATTCCGTTTTTAACCGAATACGGTAAAAACAATCCGGAGACACGAGCTCGAATTTCTACAGAGTTTGGAGATATAGACATTCAGCTTTATAGAGATACTCCTTTGCATCGTGCTAATTTTGTGCTGCTAGTAAAGCAAGGCTATTTTGATGATACGATGATTCATCGTAACGCAATAGATTTTGTTGTGCAAGGCGGAAACAGTGACGGTTATGAAACTCCCAAAAAACGCCAGCGTATAGGAAATTATTTAATTCCCAATGAAGCTAGCCCAAATCACACTCACGTGCGTGGAGCGTTTTCTGCAGCAAAATATCTAGAGCAAAATATTAGTGACGCTTCGTCTCCTTTTGAATGGTTTATTGTCGTTCCTGAGCGTGGCGCGCATCACTTGGATGGAGAACATACGGTTTTTGGTCGTGTTACCAGCGGAATGGACGTAGTTGACGAAATCAATAAACTGAAGACCGATGATAACGAATGGCCAATTAAAAATGTCTATCTCGAAGTGAAGTTGCTGGATTAATCCTTAAAAATCCCGGTTTCTAACCCATCTAAACTGGTTTGGTTTTTATCGGTCCAATATTCTTTGATGCCACTTTCTCCTTTTTGTTCTGCCCAAACTTTCAGCGTTTCGCGCTCCCCTTTATAGTCCATAAATGGAACACCAAAACCGCAAGAAGTTTGAACAAGGTCAATGTTCAGTTTGAAGATTTGTCTGGAGCCTGCTGTTTCCTCAAAATAGTTGATGTATTCTGAAAATGCTTGATCGCGCTCGTGAAACACTTCAGCCTCGCCATATAAACGTAGAATAAGTGGATTTTTCTCAAAAGAGCAAAACATAATCGTCATGCGTGAATTTTCTAGCATATGCGCTGCGGTCTCATTTCCGCTTCCGGTAAGATTAAGCCAAAGTACTTCCTGATCATTTAGTACATAAAAAGTATCCATTCCTTTAGGCGAAATATTCACGCGCCCTTTTGCAGCGGCGGTGCCTACAAAGAATATTTTTTGCTGCTTTATAAAATCTTGTAATGCCTGCGTAAGTTGCGGAAGCTTTTTGCCCATGACTCGATGTTTTTATAAAACTACAAAAGTAATGCGTAGTCTGTTACAGTTCTGACTTGCTATAAATTGAGGGTAATTGAACCTCATAGATAACCGCAAGCGTACGTATAATTACGACCAAAAGCCCTGAAAGAATGGCATTAATTCCGGGAGCTATACCATAATGATGTAATATTACATACAGCGCTCCTCCTGCGATACAAGCACTCGCATAAATTTCCTTTCTAAAAATCACCGGGATTTCATTACATAGAATATCGCGTATCACACCGCCAAAACAAGCGGTTATGGTACCCAAGGCTACACAAATTACCGGATCAAGATTGATGAGTAAGGCAATTTCTACACCAGTCACCGTATACAGCGCAATCCCTATGGTATCAAACAAAAATAAAGAGCGGCGTACGTAGCGTAACTGCTTTCTGAAGATTATACCTACGATTGTGGTTAAAACAATGATGTAGACAAAAGTCGAATCAAGCAACCAAGACACCGGAGATTTCCCAATTAACAAGTCTCGCAAAGTACCACCACCCACTGAGGTTACTGTAGCAATTATAAGAATCCCAAAAAGATCCATGCGTTTTTTAGTCGCAGTGATCACCCCGGAAATCGCAAAAGCAATAGTCCCTAAAATGTCTATTATGCTTGCAATATTTTCCATTACTCCTGAGTATAGTAATTATAATCTTTGAGTACGCGATCAACAAAACTTAACGGAGTTTCTTCAGGTGTTACTTGCATCGTAGTTGACAACTTTTGACTCAGTTTAAGGATAACATTATGCTTACCAAATCTGCGTGCCTCGGTGTAGATCGTTTTTATTTTTTGCATATCGGCATCAGTAAAAACAGTGACCTGAGGATATTTTGGCACATAATCTTCTTCAATTGTCTCTAGAATAGTATGACTCAATTGCACTTTTTTACGCTCTGTGATTACGGTAGTTCCGGCAGCGATATCTCCTAAACGTTGCCCTTTTCCATTTAAAAGAATGGTAAAAACAGCTACTCCGCCAGAGGTAAGAGTGATGTCTATTGTACGCATCAACCAGCGCACAAAGTAACTACCGAAGCCTGGTTTTGATCCGTCAATTTTAACCACCCGTAAACCTAAAGCTGCTTTTCCCGGAGTACGCCCGTCCCAAAAGGATTCTAACAATAAAAAGTATAGAAATGAAGGAATCCCGATAAGCATAAAGTAGATATTGATCGATCCATTTGTATTAGAATCCAAGCCGAAGGCAGAAAGCAAATAGATAGAGGCGATCCAGTATGCACCTAAAATCAAAAGGTCTATCAAGTAGCCTAAAATACGATCACCAATTCCTGCAACTTGCTGCTGAATGCTCACGTTTTGTGCAGTTTCTATTTGAAAATTATCCATTAAATTGCTTTCTTTACTCGGTAAACGAGGTTTAAAATACGTTTAAGATGGCCTCAATATAAAATTACGCAGAGAAATAACTTTGCATAATCTACTATTCTTTTATCTTTGAACGATACCCCTCACTAAAAACGGTACTACCGCAATTTTGGTGAGATTTCAATATTTCAGTATATGCGCGAGGCGGCTTTCGTGAAGCAAAATAAGGACAAATGGATAAGATTTGAAAACGTTCTGTCTGGGAATCAAATAGATTTATCACCAGACGAACTTTCAGCTTTATATCTTGAAGTTACAGATCATTTAAGTTTTGCCAAGACCTTTTATCCGCAAAGTAAAACCACGCAATACTTAAATCATCTCGCTTCACAATCCCATCAAAAAATTTATAAAACCAAGCGCGAATCCAGTACCCGCTTTATCACTTTTTTTACTGAAGAGTTTCCGTTGCTGATGTTCAACTATCAGAGACAGCTTTTGATTTCTTTTTTAGTTTTTGCCCTGTTTTGCATTGTAGGTGCTTACAGCGCTGCTACAGACGGCGCTTATGTACGTACCATTCTTGGTGATGCCTATGTTAATATGACTCTTGAGAATATTGCCGATAATGACCCGATGCGCGTGTATAAAGAAATGAATGAGGTCGAAATGTTTATGGGGATTACGGTAAACAATATTAAGGTAGCCTTAATGGCATTTATTTTCGGAATTCTATTGAGTTTAGGCTCGCTTTATATTATGATGCAAAACGGAATAATGCTGGGTTCCTTTCAATATTTCTTCTACGATAAAGGCTTGCTTTGGGAGTCTATGCGCACGATATGGATACACGGTACCATTGAGATTTCGGTTATTATTATTGCCGGTGCCGCGGGCTTGGTTCTAGGAAATGGAATTTTATTTCCAGGCACGTATTCGCGGCTCGAGTCTTTTAAACGCGGTATGAAAGACGGCTTAAAAATCGTGGTGAGTACGATTCCGTTTTTTATCATTGCCGGTTTTCTCGAAGGATTTGTCACCCGTCATACCGAAATGCCCGATTGGTTAGCGATCTTAATTATCTCAATTTCTTTGTTACTAATTTTATTTTACTACGTCGTATACCCTAGAATACGTTATAAAAAACAACTACACGCTTTAGATGAAAGAACTGATTACCTTTAAAAAACAACGCGAGTTAGGCGACATCATTACAGATACTTTTAAATTCATTCGGCTAGAATACAAACCTTTATTTAAAGCGCTTTTGCGTAATGCTGCTATTCCATTTTTGATATTGATAGGTATTTCGGCATATTACACCGGCGTTACTACAGATATTTCAATACTTGATAACGGGTCTTTTAGTTTTGTAAGCTTCTTTCTACCTGCCCTTGCCATGTTTATTGCGATGTTTTTTTATTATGGTGTACTTTACGGGACCGTTTTGAACTACATCAAATTATATATAGATCATCAAGGCACGGTGGATCAAGACGAACTTAAAACACATGTGAGAGCCGATCTGGGGAGCTTAACCGGACTTACCTTTTTAATCGTAATTATGATTTCTTTTGGTATGATGCTTTGCTTCTTACCCGGTGTTTACGTTGCTGTACCTTTATCACTAACCTGGGCCATACTTGTATTTGAAAATAAAGCTGTGGGAGACTCTATTTCAGACAGTTTTAAACTTATAAAAAACGAATGGTGGATCACCTTTGCGACAATGTTTGTCCTTGGTCTTTTGCTTTATATCGCGAATATTGTGTTTTCACTGCCGGTAATCATTTACAGTGTTGCCAAAGGATTTCTTTCGGCTGAGACGATCTCACAAGGCGACATGTCTAGTATGTTTGATTGGGTTTACGTTTCACTAAGCGTGCTTTCTTCGGCAGTACAATATATTTTGGCAGGGATTTTTGCCGTGGCTGTCGCTTTCATTTATTACAATCTGAATGAAAAGAAAAACCAAACCGGTACTTTTGAAGCCATTGAAAGTATTGGTTCTGACCATTAATGATCAAAAAACTAATTTACATACTCGTTTGTTTTTTTTCTTTTGCAGGTTTTGCTCAAACCCCGGGTGATTCTACCGCAACAGAAAAGCAAATAATCTATGACGATAGCCAGGTGGCTCCGGTTTATTTTGATGAACAAGCCATCGATGAATATCGGCAAGATGACTCCTTTGATTATGTAGCTTTTGTTCCGCCAGATACTATTTGGACACGTTTTAAAACCTGGTTAAACGATCTTTGGTCTTCTTTTATTGAATGGATTTTACAAGGAAGCGAAGCCACAGGTATTTTAGGCTTTTTAGTTTCTGCCCTACCCTATTTGATCATTCTTGCGGTTGTAGGTTTACTCGTGTGGTTGTTTATGCGTATAGATCTCGCCGGATCACCGCTTAAAAAAGACAGTTTAAATAAGGTTATACTTTCTGATGAACAAGAGATCATTGAGACTCAAAATATTCAAGAGCTCATAGATGCTGCCCTAAAAGCGCAAAATTATCGCCTTGCGGTGCGCTTTTATTATTTACTCTTACTACAAAAACTGGCACAAAAAGACATCATCGACTGGCAAGTACAAAAAACAAATGCCGACTATGTTTACGAGATTAAAAACGAGGTACTGCGCACAGATTTTACCAGACTCACGCGTATTTATGATTTTATCTGGTATGGTAATTTTGAAGTAAGTCAAAACGCCTTTTCAAAGGCAGAACAAGAATTCAAAAAAACAACTTCGAGTCTATGAGCAAGCGCTATAAGATAATGGCCGGAGTTTTAATTGCATTTCTTGCAGTTCTAATTTTAGCTGAAGCTTCACAACCCGAGCCTATAAATTGGTTTCCGGGTTATGGAAAACAGGATAAAATTCCTTTTGGAACCTATGTTTTCTATGAGCAGCTTCCTGAGGTTATCGACGCAGAAAGAATTGAGGAAGTCAACATTCCGCCTTTTGAGTTTTTGCTAGACACTACGATTCCTAAAGGAAGCTCTTATTTTTTCGTTAACGGAAACGTATATAACGATGCTTCAGAAAGCAATAAAATACTACAATGGGTAGGTGAAGGAAACACCCTTTTTGTTTCGGCTAAATCTATAAGTCAAACAATTTTAGACAGCCTTTGGTTAAACCTCAGTTATTACAGCGAGACCGCTAATCTGAAGAAAAGACCTCTAGTGAATTTCACAAATCCACGGTTGAAAGCAGCGCGTCCCTTCCGCCTTAACAAGGATGTAGGAACGGTTTATTTTGATGAAATCGACACCCTTAGAACTACAGTACTTGGTGAATTTGATTTAATACGAGACGATGATTCTTCGCAGATCAAAAAGCCTAAAATCAACTTTATAAAAACACCTTACAAAGAAGGAACGGTGATTTTACATACTTTTCCAGAAGCTTTTACCAATGTTTTCATGTTAGACAGTCTTAACGCTAATTACACAGCAAAAGTCTTGTCTTACCTCCCACAACAAGGAAAGGTTTATTTTGATCAATATTATAAAAACAGTAAATCGTATGCTGTTTCACCATTGCAACTTATCTTGACCAATAAATACCTCAAATGGTCTTGGTATTTGCTTGCACTCGCTGCTTTGCTTTGGGTAGTTTTTGAAGGTAAAAGAAAACAACGCAGCATTCCTATTATAAAACCGTTACCCAACAAGACCTTAGATTACACCAGAACTATTGCCGGAATGTATCTTGACAAAAAGGACAACAGGCAAATTGCGATGCATCAAATCAATCATCTGCTGGAATATATTAGGAGCTCCTATTCGTTAGCTACAGAACGTTTGAATCTTGAATTCATAGAAAAGCTAAGTGCAAAAAGTGGCAGAGATCAAAATCAAATAAAAACACTCATAGATTACATGGTCCTGATACGACAGAAGGCTGAAGTGAGCGAAGACGAACTTATAAAGCTGAATACGCTTATAGAAAATTTTAAAAACACCCATTAATTATGGAAGACGAACATAAAGAACCTGAAAACCAAAATCTAAATACACCACAGGATTCCACAGATGAAACTTCAGAGAATTTAGAGTTTCAGAGCAGAATTCCGCTAGAAGAGTTACGTGATAACGTAGCTGCTTTAAAAGCTGAATTGGCTAAAGTAATCGTGGGGCAGCACGAGTTTATAGAACTATTGATCGTTGCCTTGCTTTCTGATGGTCACGTTTTGATCGAAGGTGTACCGGGAATTGCAAAGACAGTTACAGCAAAACTTTTTGCAAAAACCTTAAGTACCGGTTTTAGCCGAATACAATTCACACCAGATTTAATGCCCAGTGACGTCTTGGGAACTTCGGTATTAAATATGAAAACCAGTGATTTTGAGTTTAAACACGGACCTATTTTTTCAAACATTGTGCTTATTGATGAGATTAACCGCGCGCCGGCAAAGACACAAGCAGCACTTTTTGAAGTGATGGAAGAACGCCAGATCACTATCGACGGGCATCGTTATGATCTAGAAAAACCCTTTATGGTTTTGGCCACTCAAAACCCTATTGAGCAAGAAGGAACTTACGCCCTGCCAGAAGCACAGCTTGACCGTTTCTTATTTAAGATCAAAGTGAATTATCCCGACCTTGAAGACGAGATCGAGATTCTAAAATCACAAAACGAACGTACGGGCACACAAGCCGAAGCGATCAATAGTGTGCTGTCTCCAGAGAAACTTCAAGAATACCGTGAACAAACCCGTAAGATTCTTGTAGAAGAAAAAATCCTTAATTACATCGCATCGATTACAGTCAAATCACGTACCCATCCGCATTTATATTTAGGTGGATCTCCTCGTGCTTCGTTGTCGATTATGAATGCTGCAAAAGCATTCGCCGCGATTGCCGGTAGAGATTTTGTAACTCCTGAAGATGTAAAGCGATCAGTAACTCCGGTTATGCGGCATCGTGTGATTCTCTCCCCAGAACGAGAAATGGAAGGTATGACACCGGAAACAGTGATCGACATGCTAGTTCAATCTGTTGAAGTCCCTCGTTAGTGCGCATCATCAACTTCATAAAACACTTATATCTCGGCAAGCGTGTATTTTTTATACTCGCTGCCCTTATTGTGCTGTTTCTTTTTTCCTATTGGTGGCACAGCCT
Source organism: Leeuwenhoekiella blandensis MED217 (assembly GCF_000152985.1). Classification (GTDB taxonomy): domain Bacteria; phylum Bacteroidota; class Bacteroidia; order Flavobacteriales; family Flavobacteriaceae; genus Leeuwenhoekiella; species Leeuwenhoekiella blandensis. The sequence goes on from NZ_CH672395.1 coordinate 2,393,262, forward strand.
TTTCAGCATTGCTCTCTTAGGTGCCTTTTTCCTGAGTATTGCTTTCCTGTATGATGTGATCATTCTTTTCAGAAAAAAAGACGCAGTTAGCGCTTCGCGAAAACTTCCCGAGAAATTTTCTAATAGTGATCTTAATGAAGTTCCCTTAGAAATTCAAAGCAAGTACAGCTTCAATACACGTTTTTCTGTGATTGATGAGATTCCTGTTCAATTTCAAAAACGAGATTTTTTAAAAATCGGAAGCATTCCGCCCCGCGGAAAAGCCATATTAAACTATCAACTAAGACCTGTAGAACGTGGGGTCTATACTTTTGGACGTCTTAATATTTACATTTCCTCTCCATTAAAACTTGCCAAACGCAGGTTTACCTTTGGCAAAGATCAAGAGGTCAAAGTATATCCTTCATTTATTCAAATGAAGAAATATGCTTTTCTGGCTATTGACAATAAGCTGACACAATTTGGTCTCAAAAAAATCAGACGCATCGGTCACACGATGGAGTTTGAGCAAATTAAAGAATACGTGAGTGGAGATGATGTGCGCACCATAAACTGGAAGGCAACAGCAAAACGCGCAGAACTGATGATCAATCAGTTTCAAGATGAAAAATCGCAACCGGTTTACTCGATCATCGATGCCAGCCGGGTAATGAAAATGCCTTTTAATGGCCTTACCCTACTCGATTATGCGATAAACAGTTCGCTTGCCTTTAGTAATATCGCTTTGAAAAAAAACGATAAAACCGGATTGTTAACCTTCAGCAATACCATACACAATCATCTTTCTGCAAGTAGTAAAAAAACACATTTAAATACTATTCTTGAGGTACTTTACTCCATCTCTACAAACTTTTTAGACAGTGATTTTGGAAGACTTTATGCCGAAGTAAAACGTAAAATCACGCATCGCAGCCTCCTGCTGTTGTACACTAATTTTGAACATAGCAGCGCAATGCAGCGCCAATTGCCTTATCTCAAAGGTATTTCGCGAAAACATGTTTTAGTTGTTATCTTTTTTGAAAATACAGAACTTGAAGATCTAATTGCTAAAAAAGCGCAAAACACACCGGAAATCTATCATAAGACGATTGCTCAAAAGATGGATTATGAGAAAAAACTTATGGTTAAAGAACTTGAAAGAAACGGAATTCAAGCGGTTCTTACTAAACCGAAAGATTTGACTGTAAATACCATCAACAAATATCTCGAGATTAAAGCACGTGGTATACTGTAAACCGGTTTGAAAGAACAATTACTTTTTAAGAAATCATCTTACACTTTTTAGACTAAAAAATAGCTTGTAAATTTTTGATTTACTCCTATCCTATTTTCTACTGAAACCCCTTATCTTTGCAGCCTAAATTTTTACTATGATCCAAGTTACTTTGCCAGATGGCAGTGTAAAAGAATTTGAAAGCGGAACAACGCCTTTTGATGTTGCAAACAGCATAAGTGCCGGACTTGCCCGCAATGTTATTTCTGCCAAATACAATAATAAAACTATTGAAATTACCACGCCACTTACCGAGGATGGCGCACTGGTATTGTTTACTTGGAATGATGATGAAGGTAAAAAAGCCTTTTGGCATTCTTCGGCGCATATACTTGCACAGGCGTTAGAAGAATTATATCCTGGTGTAAAACTCACTATAGGACCTGCGATAGATAAAGGATTTTATTATGATGTAGATCTGGGAGACCGTTCGCTTAGTGAGAATGATTTCAAGAAGATCGAAAATAAAATGCTTGAAATCGCTCGCGGAAAGCACGAATTCTCAATGCGCAGTGTATCTAAAGCAGATGCGCTTGAGATGTACAAGAAGCAAGACAATCCTTATAAAGTAGAATTGATCGAGAACCTGGAAGACGGTACGATCACCTTCTGCGATCACGATACCTTTACAGATTTATGTCGTGGTGGGCACCTGCCAAACACCGGCTTTGTAAAAGCGGTAAAATTGATGAGTGTTGCGGGAGCATATTGGAGAGGAGATGAAAACAAACCGCAGCTTACGCGTGTTTATGGAATTTCATTTCCGAAGCAAAAAGATTTAAAAGAATATTTAGAATTACTTGAAGAAGCAAAAAAACGCGATCATAGAAAACTAGGAAAAGAGCTTCAGCTTTTTACTTTTTCGCAAAAAGTTGGTCAAGGTCTGCCATTATGGCTGCCTAAAGGTGCCGCTTTGCGTGAACGCTTAGAAAACTTTTTAAAAGCTGCTCAGAAAAAAGCAGGTTACGAGATGGTCGTTTCTCCACACATTGGCCAGAAAGAGCTTTATGTAACTTCTGGGCATTATGCAAAATATGGAGAAGACAGTTTTCAGCCTATTACTACTCCGGCAGAAGGTGAAGAGTTTTTACTAAAACCTATGAACTGCCCACACCACTGCGAGATTTTCAATGCCACGCAGTGGAGTTATAGAGACTTACCTAAGCGCTTTGCAGAATTTGGTACGGTATACCGCTATGAGCAAAGCGGTGAATTACACGGACTTACACGAGTACGTGGATTTACGCAAGATGACGCACATATTTTCTGTACTCCAGATCAACTGGATGATGAATTTATGAAAGTGATCGATCTTGTTCTTTATGTTTTTGGTTCATTAGGTTTTGAAAACTTTACTGCTCAAGTTTCTTTAAGAGACCCTGAGAATAAAGAAAAATATATTGGTACTGACGAAAATTGGGCAAAAGCCGAAAATGCGATTATCAATGCAGCAAAGGCTAAAGGTTTAAACTATGTTGTAGAAACCGGAGAAGCTGCATTCTACGGACCTAAACTAGATTTTATGGTAAAGGATGCCTTAGGTCGCAGTTGGCAGTTAGGAACCATTCAAGTAGATTATAACCTTCCTGAGCGTTTTGAACTTGCTTATAAAGGCAGTGATAATGAAGAACATCGTCCGGTTATGATTCACCGTGCACCTTTTGGAAGTATGGAGCGTTTTGTAGCCATATTGTTGGAGCATACCGGTGGAAATTTCCCATTATGGCTTATGCCTGAACAAGCTACAGTGTTAACACTCAGTGAAAACTATGAGAATTACGCGCAAAATGTATTAACTTTGCTCGAGAATCACGATGTTCGCGCCACGATTGATGATCGTGGAGAAACCATGGGGAGAAAAATTAGAGAAGCAGAAATGCAAAAAACTCCTTACATGTTAATTATTGGTGAGAAAGAAGCTAATGATGGTACGGTTTCTGTACGTAAACATGGTGGAGAGGATTTAGGAACAATGACCGTTGCAGATTTTGCCAAAATTATTGAAGCCGAAATCGCTCAGACATTAAAAAAGTTTGAAGTTTAATTAAAATTTTATAGCCATAGCAATACGTAGAAAAAGATCAAGAGGACCAGCAAGAGTCCAAAAGCAAGACCAACACAATATCAACCAAAAAATTCGTGCACGTGAGGTGCGCCTTGTTGGCGATAATGTAGAAATGGATATTTATCCTACCAGTAAAGCACTGGAAATCGCTCAAGAATTGGAGCTTGATTTGGTGGAGATTTCACCAAATGCAAATCCTCCAGTTTGCAAGGTAATGGACTACAAAAAGTTTGTTTACGAGCAAAAGAAACGTGAAAAAGCCATTAAGGCAAAAGCGTCTAAAGTTGTTGTAAAAGAAATAAGATTTGGTCCTAACACAGACGATCACGACTACGAGTTTAAAAAGAAACACGCGATTAAGTTCTTAGAAGAAGGAGCAAAATTAAAAGCGTATGTATTTTTTAAAGGGCGTTCAATAATATATAAAGATCAAGGTCAGATTTTATTGCTACGTTTAGCACAGGATCTTGAAGAGTATGGTAAAGTTGAGCAAATGCCAAAATTGGAGGGTAAACGTATGATTATGTTTATGGCTCCTAAAAAGAGTAAATAGAAGTCCTTAGACTTGATAAAATATAAATCCCGACCTTTTTTAAAAGGCCGGGATTGTTTTGATTTATAAAAATCATACAAACAGCAATAAGCGGAATAATTAAATAAACTAGGAATTATGCCTAAAATGAAAACAAAAGGCAGTGCTAAAAAGCGTTTTAAGCTTACAGGTACTGGTAAAATCAAAAGAAAGCACGCGTTTAAGAGTCACATCTTGACTAAAAAGTCTAAGAAACGTAAGCTAGCGTTAACTCACGATACTTTGGTACACAAAGCTGACGAGAATAACGTGAAAATTATGTTACGTCTTAAATAAGCACGTAACCGGTTAAATTATTTTATAAACCCTGGAGTTGGGCAAAACCAAAAATATAAGAGTTTTGAAAGTGGTGCTTGTCACCCGCCTGCTACAAAAACAATTAAATTATGCCAAGATCAGTAAATTCAGTTGCTTCTAGAGCCCGAAGAAAAAAGGTAATGAAGCAAGCCAAAGGTTACTTTGGAAGACGTAAAAACGTCTACACAGTTGCTAAAAATGCGGTGGAAAAGGCTATGCTTTATGCATACCGTGACCGTCGTCAAAAGAAAAGAAATTTCCGTACATTATGGATTACTCGTATCAATGCGGGTGCTCGTATGCACGGGATGTCTTACTCTCAGTTTATGGGTAAAGTTAAAGCTGCAAACATCGAACTTAACCGTAAGGTACTTGCAGATTTAGCAATGAATCACCCAGAAGCTTTTGAAGCAATCGTAAATAAAGTAAAATAAGGCTATAACGCCTAATTAAACAATACTCCGCTTAGAAATGAAAAGCCCGATCAATTCGATCGGGCTTTTCTATTTTTTAATATCAGCGTTAAAGGATTCAATAATTTACCTTTCTTACTTCCAATTAAAAATGATTTCCTTTTCCATATCTGGATGAAGACTGTTCAACACAGGGCAAGTTTTTGCAGTGTTCTCCAAAATTTTCTTTTCCTTTTCAGTCTGCACTCCTTGTAAATTGAGTTTAATTTCTACCCTTGCAATTCTTCTAGGCTCTGCCTTCATTATTTTGGTAACTTCTGCAGTCGAACCTTTAAGTTCAACGCCTTTCATCTGCTTCGCCTTAATCCCCATCACTGTAAGCATACAACTAGCTAATGCAGTCGCTACCGTATCTGTGGGCGAGAAAGCTTCTCCTTTTCCATTATTATCAGTAGGAGCATCAGTTATGAATTTGTCACCAGATTTCACGTGTTCACATTCGGTACGCAAATCACCAAGATAAATCACTTTACTCGTCATAATTCTAATTTTTTAAATAAGAAGATTCGCTTGATTCTACCGGAAGCTCCACCACAATCTCTTCTAAATTCTCACCGTATTTTAGAATATAGGCCGCGGTATTAAAATATCCTGCAGATACCGGATCTTGCACATAATTGAACTTATTTTCTACATACTGCGTCAAATAACCTGCATCTGCTGCGTCGTACAAACTCTCAGAGGCTGCCAGTCTTAAAATAGTATCAAAAGTGATATCGTAGCCACGTACTGCATAACTATTAGGTACATAACCGTATTTATTTGAGTACGCCTCAACAAAAGAAGCGTGCTTTTCATTGTAAGAACGATCAACTGATGGGAAATGAAAATTAAGTTTCATCAGGGTAATATTTGAAACATCATCACTCTCATATGCTGAACCCTTATCTGTGGTTAATAAGGTAATCTTTTTATCTGCAAGCTGGGTAGATAAATTGGTCGTTGTATTACTTATAAGTGCAACATCATTTGACTCAAGAATCACCCAGTTTTCGATTGTTTCTGAAAGCTTATCTGTCAAATCACTCGCCTTTAAATAAGATCCGTTATCAGAAGATTCTGGATACACGATACGAGCATCAGGATATAAAGCTGTTAGCTCATTTCGTTCTTTAAGGTGCTTGGAATCTGCAACGATTACTATATTTTTCCCCTTACCTTCCAGTTTGATGAACTGCATCATCTGTTGCTTTAAAATCTCATCGTCAGGTCTGGACTGAAACATGTTTGATCGCATCGCCACGTCAGGTACGATTGGAGAAACTACAGGTATTGCGCGTTCACGAAGTAATTGACTCGCTTTCTCCACGTTTGAAGTCAAAAGCGGGCCAATAACCGCATTCATGTTAGAAAAGTCATTAGAACGTATGATATCCTCAACTTTTCGATCGTTACCGGCTTTACCGTCTGCTCGGGAATATTCGGTATCAAACGCTACTAGCTTTGTTGATATTCCAAGTGCTTTTGCCGAGTCTACAGCCATAAGAACACCGCTATAAAAATCTAAAGCTATATTCATCACCCGGTCGTTTTTTAAAACCTGTTTGCGAACATCACCGGTATCTACTACTGTTTTACGTAAATTAAAGGGTAGCATTACCGCAATATTTTTGGTAGATCTATTTACCAAATTATCTGCTAACTTCACAGCTTGCCCTTCTACAGTCACTGCCGATGCACCTGTTAATTTTTCTTTTGGTAATTTTAAAATCATTCCGCTTTTGAGACCATCAACCAATGCAGGATTCAATGCAATAAGTTCTTCTTCGGTCATATTCCAGCGCTCTGTAAGTCTGTAAAAATTTTCCTTCGGCTTTACTTCATAAAACCCATATTTACTTTCTTCAAGAACAGCATCCTTAGCATAAGATTTGTCTGGAACATTAATGATGTCACCTATTTGTAGACCATCAGAAATCTCCGGATTCATCTGCTCCAATTCTTCAATAGTAATCCCATACATAGAAGCCAGACCGTATTTGGTTTCCTTTGGTTTTACTACGTGTTTTCGCTTCGTTAATGCAGGCTTTGCAGTTTCATCAGCTGCAACTTCATTCTTGTTGGGTATTTTAACGATCTCTCCGTTTCTCAATTCGGCACTATACAAATGCTTATTGTAACGCTTAATTTCAGATTCACTTACGTCATATTTCTTTGAAAGCTTGTAGAGCGTTTCGCCCTTTGCTACGGTATGCAAAACAAATTTACCGTCTGCAGAAAGTTCTGAACCACCGGGAGCTGATTTGCCTCCTGGTAAAATAAGAACTAGACCAGGGTACAATTTAGCTTTAGCTTCAGGATTGAGCCGATAAATCTCGTAAACAGTAACATTATATTTATTGGCAATAGTAGATACTGTCTCCCCTTCACGCACTTGATGACTGGCATATTGCTGCTGCCCAATACTCGAACAGCTAAAGACCACGAAAATAAAAACGAAAAGAATTGTGATGTTTTTCATTGTAGTTATTTTTTACATCAATACCTCATAAGATTATGAGGTATTGATGTATAAATGTTTAAAGCAAATCAAAAAAGTTGACTATTCCCACTCAATCGTAGCCGGTGGCTTAGAACTGATGTCATAGACTACTCTATTAACGCCTTTAACCTTATTTATTATATCATTTGATACTTTTTGCAGAAAATTATAAGGTAGATTTACCCAGTCTGCTGTCATACCATCTGTACTTTCTACTGCTCGTAGCGCAACACATTTTTCATAAGTACGCTCATCTCCCATTACACCAACAGAGTCTACAGGAAGTAACATTGCTCCCGCTTGCCAAACTTGATCATAAAGCCCCCAATCGCGTAATCCGTTAATAAAGATTGCATCTACTTCTTGTAAAATACGCACCTTTTCTGGAGTAATATCGCCCAAGATTCTAATGGCAAGACCCGGCCCCGGAAAAGGATGTCTCCCCAATAATGCAGGACTCATATCCATACTAGCTCCTACACGACGTACTTCATCTTTAAAAAGCATACGTAAAGGTTCAACAACCTTTAACTTCATAAAATCTGGTAAACCTCCTACGTTATGATGCGACTTGATCGTTGCTGAAGGCCCTCCTGTAGCAGAAACAGACTCAATAACGTCTGGATAAATGGTTCCTTGCGCAAGCCACTTTGCATCTTCAACCATATGTGCCTCATCATCAAAAACTTCAATAAATACACGACCTATGGTTTTACGCTTTTCTTCCGGATCACTTTTTCCTGCAAGCGCATCTAGAAAACGTGCCGAAGCATCCACACCTTTTACATTGAGCCCCATTCCTTCATACTGCTTCAAAACGTCTTCAAACTCGTTCTTTCGAAGCAAACCGTTATTAACAAAAATGCAGTGAAGGTTTTTACCAATAGCTTTATGCAATAACATCGCTGCTACAGAACTATCTACACCTCCTGACAAGCCAAGAATGACTTTATCTGTACCTACTTTATTTTTGAGTTCATCTACAGTGCTTTCAACAAAACTGTCTGGTGTCCAGGTTTGTTCAACCTGAGCTATATTGATAAGAAAGTTTTCTAAGATTTTCTTTCCGTCTGTAGAATGATAAACTTCTGGATGAAATTGAATCGCGTAAGTTTCTTCCCCGCCTATTCGGTATGCTGCATTTTCTACATCGTGCGTACTCGCCAACCGCACAGAGCCTTCCGGTAAAGATTTAATAGTATCACTATGACTCATCCAAACCTGGCTACCCACCTCTACACCTTCAAAAAAAGCTTCACCTTCTTTGATCATAGAAAGATTAGCTCTACCATATTCTCTGGTATTAGATTGGCCAACTTCTCCTCCGTGAAAATGTGCCAAATACTGCGCTCCATAACAAACCCCAAGTAATGGTTTTTTACCACGTATTTGAGATAAATCTGGATGAGGTGCATTTTCTGCACGCACAGATGATGGAGAACCCGATAAAATGACCGCTTTATAGCTGTTCAAATCTTCAGGTAAGTTATTGAATGGTTTAATTTCGCAGAAAATATTGAGTTCCCGAATACGTCTTGCGATCAATTGGGTATACTGCGATCCGAAATCTAGAATGAGTACGTTATTTTGCATAGGCAAAAATAGCATTTCTATCTTTTTTCAAAACATCAATTTTAATAGTTCTTATACACAAATTAATAAACATTTTAGGCGCCTAAAAGAAGCGCTATGAAAATCAAAGTGCTAACTTTAAAAAAACTCAATTTGCGGTAATTAGACGACTGTTCGCTCTTCTTCGACTAATTACTTATCCTATAAGGATTTAAAACGTATTATCTTACACAAACAAAAAGCTTCAATGTTAAATAAATATCATATATTTAACTGAATCATTAAATTATAAATAATTTTAGTGGCTTTTTTTGATTTAAAATAAATTTCACGAAAAAATATAATTATAAACAATACAATTTGTTTTAATCTTTATATTTGAAATTAATAGATGTTCCCTAAACCTTATCTATAATGTCAATATCAAAACAACTTAAAACCCTTCGGGAAAGCTCCTCGCTTTCTCAAAAAAAAGTTGCCGAAGAACTCGGCATTACTCAAGGCGCTTATTCATTAATTGAAAATGGTCAAAACTCGATCACCACAGAGCACCTTTTAACCCTTAGTAAACTTTATAGCGTTCCTACAGATCGTATTTTAAAAGGCTCTCATAATTCTATAATGATGAGTTCTTCTAACGGATTTGTACCGCTCATTAACGTTGAAGCACGTGCAGGTTTTATCGAGAACCGTGATAATGAGCAATGGATGTCTACCTTAGACATGTTCAAATTGCCCGGTTATGAGCCTGCTCAAGGTCAAAAACTCTTTGAAGTTGAAGGAGACAGTATGGCCCCCACTTTAATGCACGGTGACATCCTTATCACACAACACACAGATGATTTAAATGAGATTCTGGACGGTTCTGTTGCGGTAATTGTTACCACAAAATCAGTTTTAACAAAACGGATTAAGAAGGATTTACCCAACAATGCACTCATTCTTATAAGTGATAATAGCAAATATGAAAGTATAAGCTATGACATGGAAAATATTCTTGAAGTTTTAGTCGTTCGCGGTAAAATTACAAGTTCGCTAAATGTTGTAGATATGGACGCTAATAAACGCGTACAGCACTTAGAGAGTCAAGTAGATAAGCTACAAAGCGATATGAGCAAGCTTATAGAAAAAATAAACAAGCTTGTATAAAAAGCGTAATCAATATCAAACAAAAAAATCCTGGATAATGCCAGGATTTTTTTATTTGATAGATTTTAGACTTTCTTATTTAGTAACTCTTCCAACTGGAAAAGAAGCCGTATTGATCTGCATTGTATTTGTTATGCCAGAACCTGCTTCTTGAGTAACTGTACCCACTAATGGACGCAGTACAAAAGGTGCAATTGAAGCTCCAGTACTGCTATTATCAAATATAGGCTGAATGGTTATAAACACCTGTTTATTCAAAAGATTAGGCAACGTATTCACACCGTAAGCACTAAGCACATTTTCATTGATAAAATCTTCTCCCGGAAAATCCGGAGCTGGATTTATGTTTAGACTGAATGGATCTGATTCATCTGCGTTATTTACATTGGTAAATCTACCTGTCGACAAATTGACATCTCCACTGGCTCCCGGTACAGTAACCCAGCCTTCGTACTTCCAACCTGAAGGTAATGTTGGTAATTTTAATCCCGGCTGACCTGTAGAAGGAATATACCAATACAAACCACTATTTTCGTTAGTAGAGACATTATCTGTAGGTGTTTGTAATACAAATTGACCAGAAGCGCTTGTGTAAGAACCAAACGTCTGTGTAACATCAACCGTCGCAGCATTACCCACAAAATTTCCACTTAATAAAATAGACTCACTAATTGCCGGACTAGAATCATTTCCCGGCTCAACACTCAAGAAAAATTGAGTTGCATTATCTACTTCGCCAGTTAGTGCTTCAAATGTTTTAGGAAAATCCACATCTGTAAAACGTCCCAAAGGAGTTAGATCAACTCCGTCACTGATCCAAGCCTGATACTGAGCTCCATTCTCCAAACGTTCTAGACCAGAAATATCAACAGTCACTGTAGATCGTGCAACCGTATCATCTCCTGAACATGATGACAAAACTGCTAAGCAAGCAGCCAATAGTATTACATTAAATTTTCTCATAGATTTTTTTAGTTAATGTTGTTTCTAAAATGCATAACGCAAATAGACTTCAAAAATTTTAAATGAATAGTTAGGACTATACTGAAATCTAAATAGCATTTCTTTAATAAAAATAGAAAAACTACCTAGATACAAAGAAGCCTTCGTGAGAAACAAACTTTTTATTTCAAGACATCCCGATAACTATCGGGACGCAGTATTAAACTCGTTGAAGTTACCAATAAAAAAAACCAAACCACGAGTAGTGATTTGGTTTTAATTCAACTTAAAAATAAGCTTATGCGTTTTGCTTCTTTATAAGATTTAAAGCAGAACCTTCACGATACCATGCAATTTGAGCATCATTATAGGTATGATTTGCCATAATAGTATCCTTGCTTCCGTCAGCGTGAGTAACTTCGATAGTTAATGGCTTATCTGGAGCAAATTCTTCGATATCTAAGAAGCTGAATGTATCATCTTCCTGAATCAAATCATAATCATTTTCGTTAGCAAAAGTCAATCCTAACATCCCTTGTTTTTTAAGGTTTGTTTCGTGGATACGTGCAAAAGACTTAACGAGTACAGCTGCAACCCCAAGATGACGAGGCTCCATAGCCGCGTGCTCACGAGAAGAACCTTCACCATAATTGTGATCTCCCACAACAATTGTTTTAATTCCTTTGGCTTTATACTCACGTTGTGTATCTGGCACACCACCGTATTCTCCTGTCAACTGACTTTTTACAAAATTAGTTTTCTTATTGTATGCATTTACTGCACCAATTAAACAGTTATTCGAAATATTGTCTAAGTGACCTCTGTAACGTAACCAAGGTCCCGCCATAGAGATATGGTCTGTAGTACATTTTCCAAAGGCTTTGATAAGGAGTTTAACCTCTTTCAATTCTGAGTCTTTAATCGGAACGAAAGGCGTTAATAACTCTAGGCGCTCGCTATCTGAAGCAACAATTACTTCTACAGAACTACCATCTTCGGTAGGTGCTAAGTAACCGTTTTCTTCAACAGCAAAACCTTTTGTAGGAAGTTCTAATCCTACAGGTACATCCAATTTAACTTCTTCTCCATCTTCATTAAGAAGAGTGTCATTAAGTGGATCAAAATCCAAACGACCAGAAATCGCTATTGCAGCTACCATTTCTGGTGATCCTACAAAAGCATGTGTATTTGGGTTTCCATCTGCACGCTTTGAGAAGTTACGGTTGAACGAGTGAACGATCGTGTTCTTTTCTTCCCCTTTACGGTCGCTACGATCCCATTGACCGATACAAGGTCCACAAGCATTTGTAAATACCGTTGCACCAAGATTTTCAAAAACTTCTAATAATCCGTCGCGCTCTGCAGTGTATCTAATTTGCTCAGATCCCGGGTTGATACCAAAATCACTCTTTGGCTTTAATTTTTTATCGATGGCCTGCTGTGCGATCGAAGCTGCTCTTGATAAATCTTCGTAAGATGAGTTGGTACAAGAACCAATCAATCCCCAATCCACTTTAATTGGCCAATCGTTTTTAGCCGCTTTTTCACCAAGCTCTCCAACTGGAGTAGCTAAATCTGGTGTAAAAGGACCATTAAGGTGTGGACGTAATTCTGAAAGGTTAATTTCAATTACTTCGTCAAAGTACTGCTCAGGATTAGCATATACTTCATCATCACCTGTTAAGTATTCTTTGATCTCATTTGCTGCATCTGCAACATCTGCGCGGTCTGTAGCACGTAAGAAACGCTCCATAGACTCATCGTAACCAAATGTTGAAGTTGTAGCACCAATTTCAGCACCCATATTACAAATGGTTCCTTTACCAGTTGCTGAAAGGTTTTTTGCACCAGGTCCAAAATATTCTACAATAGCACCGGTACCACCTTTAACGGTAAGAATACCTGCCACTTTAAGGATAACATCTTTAGAAGCAGTCCATCCATTTAATTCACCGGTTAATTTAACACCGATCAATTTTGGAAACTTAAGTTCCCAAGGCATTCCTGCCATAACGTCAACAGCATCTGCACCACCAACACCAATAGCGACCATACCAAGTCCACCAGCATTTACGGTGTGACTATCAGTACCAATCATCATACCACCAGGAAAAGCATAGTTTTCAAGAACTACTTGGTGAATGATACCTGCACCCGGCTTCCAGAAACCAATTCCGTATTTGTTTGAAACAGATTCTAAGAAGTCAAATACTTCATTACTTGTTTCATTTGCACGTTTTAAATCCTTTTGAGCTCCTTGCTTCGCTTGAATAAGGTGATCACAGTGAACCGTAGTAGGCACTGCAACTTCTTTCTTACCTGCTTGCATAAACTGCAAAAGCGCCATTTGAGCTGTAGCATCCTGACAAGCGATACGATCTGGAGCAAAATCTACGTAGTCTTTACCACGTACAAATGCCTTATCAGTTTTACCATCCCAAAGGTGAGAGTATAATATTTTTTCTGCCAGTGTTAAAGGCTTACCGGTAATTTCGCGAGCAGCATCAACACGCTCTGCTACTTTACTGTAAACCGATTTGATCATATCGATATCAAATGCCATATCTAAGTTTTAGTTAATTGAATTTGTAAATTAATTGCGCTTTGAAGCGGCGCTAAAATTACGAAAAACCGCAGAAAATAAGAAGACTATGTATAGATTAAGGCAATTAGAACAAAAGCTAAATTTATTGCAAATTCAACTTGATATATATCGATTTCGTTGCTTAATTATGATAATTAGGTAGTTACAAGACAAATGTTAATAAAAATCTCTTCTTGAAAATTATTTAGAGCCTTTCTATATTAGCTTAAAGCAAACTTTTTATGATTTCTTTAAGGGTTAACCCCTCTGCTTCAGCCTTGTAGTTCTTGATCAGACGATGCCCTAAAATGCCCTGAGCAACAGCTTGTACATCTTCGATATCGGGGGAATACTTTCCATTGAGGGCTGCGTGCGTTTTAGCTGCTAGGATTAAATTTTGAGAAGCTCTTGGCCCAGCTCCCCAATCAATATAGTCTTTCACTATTTGTGGCGCAGCGTCTTCAGCAGGTCTGGTTTTTCCTACGAGAGCTACTGCATATTCAACCACATTATCAGCAACCGGAATACGTCGTATTAACTGCTGATAAGAAACAATATCTTCTGCTGAAAAAAGCGCCTCAACAGCTACAGATTTTTCAGTAGTCGTTGCTTTTACAATCGCAACTTCTTCTTCATAAGTTGGGTAGACCAAATTGATCGCAAACATAAAACGATCTAACTGGGCTTCCGGTAAAGGATAAGTCCCCTCCTGCTCGATCGGGTTTTGGGTTGCTAATACAAAATACGGTTTGTCAAGTGGATATTGCTTTCCGGCAACGGTGACCGCTTTTTCCTGCATAGCTTCTAAAAGCGCTGCCTGGGTTTTAGGTGGGGTTCTATTGATCTCATCTGCTAAAACAATATTGGCAAAAACAGGCCCTTTTAGAAATTTGAATGTTCGCGATTCATCAAGAATTTCTGCCCCTACAATATCACTAGGCATAAGATCTGGTGTAAACTGAATGCGTTTAAAATCTAATCCTAAGGCCTGAGCAATGGTATTTACCATTAACGTTTTGGCCAATCCCGGAACACCGATCAATAATGCGTGCCCTCCAGAAAAAATTGAAATTATAATTTGGTCTACAACCTCATTTTGCCCAATGATTACACGGCCTATTTCTTTCTTTAGATCTTTATATCGAGTTACAAGCGCATCAATTGCCTTAGCGTCTGACATATATTATTGTTTTACCCAGTTGCTACTATACTCGCAATTTCTATAATCTCCGTTTAATTTGATATAGGTTTCAGCAATTTTTTCATCTTGCCATTTCTCGATGGCTTTGATGCGTTTTGCCTGAAGCGCAAAGTTTTTAATCTTCACATAATCGATAGCAAAATCTGCCTCGTGCTCTTCGATACGATCTGAAACCGTATAAATCTCATAACGTGTTTTACCAGTACGCGTTGGATTGTTGAACGCAATTGAAACCTCACCCTCTTTTAAGTTTTGAACCTTAGGATATAATTCTGGAGGCAGGTTTTTAAGCTCAAACATTCGATCCTGAGTGGTTGGATTGATCATTATACCACCATCGCTAGCTGTTTCCTTTTCATCTGAAAATTCCTTAGCAGCTTCTGCAAAGGTGATCTCTCCATCTTCAATGCGCTTTCTAATCTTTTCAATTTTATCTTTGGCTGCTGCCTCTGCTGCTGAAGTCACTTTCGGAATTCTTAAAATGTGTCTCAAATCGATTTTTTGACCACGAATTTTTTCCACCTTAATGATATGGTAACCAAATTCAGTCTCAAAAGGCTTACTTACTTCACCTTCCTGAAGGCTGAAAGCTACGTCTCTAAATTCTTTTACAAACTGAGATTTACGATCAACGTCTCTAATAAGACCTCCATCACCACGTGTAGATTCATCTTCAGACCATAACACCGCTTTGGTAGCAAAACTGCTTCCGTTTTCAAGAATGTCGTTACGATAACCGTTTAATTGATCGATAACCTTTTGCTTTTCTTCTTGTGGAACCTCTGGGATAATTTGAATTTTTGAGATTTCTAATTCCACACCAAACTGTGGCAAACCATCTTCTTCTAATTCTTTATAATACGATCTGATCTCTTCTGGGGTCACTTCGATCTCTTCAACAATATTTTGTTGCATTGCCTTAGCCAACTCTTGATTTCGGTTCAATTCTAAAAGCTCTTTTTTCAAATCGCTCATTTTTTCTTTTCGATAGAATTTTAAAACCTTCTCTTCTGAACCCAACTGGTTGACAAAGTAATCTATTTGCTGTTGCGTGTATGAGCGTATTTGCTCTTCGTTAATCATTACACTATCAATAACCGCGTGGTGTGCATACAACTTATCTTCCATAAGTTTATCCATCACACTACAAGTTGATAAATCTTGACCTTCTACTTTTTGTTGCTTTAACGACTCAATAGATTGTTGAATATCGCTTTCTAGGATCACATATTCACCAACAACAGCTGCCACCCCATCTACTTTAAAAGTAGTACCTGAAGTAAGCGGCTGCTCTTCTTCTTGCGAAGTATTTTCTGAAACCGAAGTATCTATAATTTCTTGTGCATTTAACCCTGCCCACGCACTGCAAAAAAGAAGCAGGCTACATGCTTTAGTTATAAAGTTCAAATTGTTTGTTTTTAATTGCATCCTTAGTAATGTCTTTTTCTAACTGTTTAATCAATTCTAATTTTCTTCTGTTGAGAAGAATTTGCTTTACCGTAGGTAAAACGTAATCTAGCGGCGCATCATCATTGCGATCTAAGCGATCTTTTACAGCGATCAAATATAATCCTAATGAATCACGCAGTTGCGTAAATTCGGTTTTATTTAAAAGCGGCGCACTATTTTCTATGGTTACCGGAGGAATTCTCGCGATCACTTTATCTAGACTTATCCAAGTCGAATCGTTCAAATATTGTGCCTTAAACTGAACCGAAATAGAGTCTAAATAACGTTTATCTTCAGCATCAAACCGGGTAAAGCGCTTTTTTATTTCGTCTATATTATAATCTGCATCACCCATTTCCAGATACCGAAATTTGAGCAAGGCTTCATTCAATTTAAAATTCTCTTTATTCTCTAAATAGAATTGCTGTGCTTGCGCATCAGAAATCGTACTGTCTAAACTACGAGCAACCAACGCATCTTTGTAGGCCTGTGAAAATAGATCAAGTTTATATTGCTCAACAAGATTATTAAGACGGTCTTGTTCTGCAAGTGTAATATTGCGCTGCGCATTGTCTACAAGTAAACGCTTTGTAGCCCAGCGATTGATGTAACTATTCACCAGAGTCGTGCTGTCTTCTGCAGACATTTCAGGAGTTATGAGCTTAGCGATGTCTTCTTCGTACAAGAAAGCATTACCCACACGAGCAACAGGCTTACCAGTTGGCACCTTTGATCCTAAAAGATCACAGGAAACCGGTAGCGTAAGCAGGATCATAATCAAAAGAAAACCTCTTCGGAAACTCAACATAGTTTATTGCTAGGTATAAACGTCAACAACAAAGACTTCAGCTCATATCAAATGTTGCATCATTTTAAAGATTGCAAAATTAGAAAATATATAGGAGAACTTTTCAACCTACATACTTTGATGTAAAACCGAAGGATTGTAGCCGTTTCTAACTATTTACTCGATCTCTGCAAGTATCTTTGCAACTTAAAATTTTATTTTGGCACAAGAATTGAAAATTGCTTGATATGAATCAAAAAATTAAACTCATCTGGGATTTTAGAGGTCCTGATGCATTACAAATTGCAAAACACCACGTCATTCATTTAGAAGAATACACTGCAGCGCATCAACTAGAAAATAACGCGACCGGCGTAGAAAAGAAATCTGATTTATACAGTATTGCTTTTCTAATTGTTTCTAAAGAAGAAATGCCTGAAGTACGCGATGCTCTTAAACCTCATCGCGGTGAGTTTTGTGATTGATTGAAGTAAAAAGTTTTAAAGTAACTGCTTTTAGCTTAGGCTAAATTAAATTTGTAAACCAGCCAAGCCATTAAAAAATACTTTGATAGCTTTCAAGCTTTTATATCTTTGCGCGTAGTTTTTTGAAGAATTTAATTCAAATTACATTAATCGCCTCTTAAAAAGGCTAAACTAAATTGAAAATGAAAAAATTATTCTTACCCCTAGTAGCTTTTTTAATAAGCTTATCTGCTTTAGCACAAAATAAAGTAGGAACTATTGACAGTGATCTGGTTATTTCTAGTCTTGACGAAGTTGCCCAAGTACAAAAGGATCTTGAAACCTATGGTGCTGAACTGGATAAGCAATTTAAAGATCTTGTAAACAAGTATCAAACTGCTGTAAAAGCTTATCAAGATGCCGAAGCTACCGCTACTGAAGAAGATAAAAAAACAAAGCAAGAAGAAATCGTAGGAATGGAGCAAGACATTCAGCGTTTTAGACAAAACTCGCAAGGTTTAATTCAAATAAGACAAAATGAATTAATGCAACCCCTATATCAAAAAGTAGGACAAGCACTGAATCAAGTTGCACAAGAACAAAACTATTCTCAAGTATTTACACTAAGCTCTGGAGTTGCTTATTTTGATCCGGAACACGATCTAACACAAGCTGTAGCCGACAAACTAGGTGTTACTTTAAAAACACAAGGGCAGCAACAACAAACGCAATTGCCTACTCAAAACTAGATTTCAGAATCTTCGAAATAAACTACCTCAGGGCAAGTCCATGAGGCATTGCTTGGAAACAAATTTTCAATTTCGATGCAAGCCTCGGAGTATTAAACCCTTTGGCGGTGTCAATAAAAAAACCGGTAGCAAATGCTACCGGTTTTTTTTATTCTTGAACTCTAATTAATTATCTACTGTAATTAGGAGATTCTTTAGTAATTGTAACATCGTGTGGGTGACTCTCGTGAATACCACTTGAAGTGATTTTTACAAAGCGACCATTTTCTTTAAGCGCTTCTACATCTTTAGCACCACAATATCCCATTCCGGCTCTTAACCCACCTACAAATTGATGAATACTTTCAAACAATTCTCCTTTGTAAGGAACACGCCCCACAATACCTTCTGGAACCAATTTCTTAATATCGTCTTCAACATCTTGGAAGTAACGATCTTTTGAACCGGTTTTCATCGCTTCAACAGACCCCATTCCGCGATAGGTTTTATACTTCCTTCCTTCGTAAATAATAGTTTCACCCGGAGACTCTTTCGTTCCTGCAAGAAGCGAACCTAACATAACACAATCTGCTCCTGCGGCAATCGCTTTAGGAATATCCCCTGTATAACGAATACCACCGTCTGCAATAACCGGGATTCCTGTTCCTTTGAGGGCTGCTGCAACTTCTAAAACTGCGCTAAACTGAGGAAAACCAACACCGGCAACAACTCGTGTTGTACAAATTGATCCTGGACCAATTCCCACTTTTACGGCATCTGCTCCAGCTTCTACAAGATATTTAGCCGCATCGGCTGTAGCAATATTTCCTACCACAACATCAAGACCCGGAAATTTTTCTTTTACACTTTTTAATACGCGAACAACACCTTGGGTATGTCCGTGCGCTGTATCAACAACAACAGCATCAACACCTGCATTAACCAAAGCTTCAACACGCTCTACAGCATCTGCGGTAACACCCACAGCTGCTGCAACACGCAGACGACCATAAGTGTCTTTGTTTGCGATTGGTTTTTGCGTAAGTTTTGTTATATCTCTAAATGTAATTAAACCAATGAGCTTGTTGTCATTAGTTACAACCGGTAATTTTTCGATTTTATTCTCTTGAAGGATCACTTCAGCCTGACTTAAAGAAGTACCTTCAGCTGTAGTGATAAGATTCTCTGAAGTCATTACTTCGACAATCGCACGCTCGTTATCCTTTTCAAAACGTAAATCCCTGTTGGTCACAATTCCTTTTAGATGCCCTTCTTGGTCAACGATTGGAATTCCACCAATACTATGCTCAGCCATTAAACGCTTGGCATCTTTTACTTGTGCGTCAAGGTTTAAAGTAACAGGATCGATGATCATACCGCTTTCGGCACGTTTTACACGACGCACTTTAACCGCTTGCTGCTCAATCGTCATATTCTTATGCAGTACGCCAATACCACCTTCTCTAGCAATGGCAATTGCCATACTTGATTCGGTCACCGTATCCATCGCTGCAGATACAATTGGGACATTAAGCGTGATGTTTTTTGAAAATTTTGACTGAATATTCACTTCGCGTGGAAGCACTTCTGAATACGCCGGAACTAAGAGTACGTCATCGTAGGTAAGACCTTCTCCAAGTATTTTTGTTTCGTGAGCTGTCATTGCAATTAGGATTTAATTGCGTGCAAATATACTGCTAAAATCTGAAATAGACACTTGCTTATAGATTATAGTCACAGAATTAATAAAATACTATTTGAACTAAGTCTAAATAAATTTTGTCTATTTCCTAAGCTAGTATTAGATTTGCGTAATTTTTATATAGTTTAAATAATAATAATAATGAAAAAAAAGTACCTCATTTTTATTGGATTGCTAATAACGGGGATTAATACTCAAGGGCAAGTAACACCGACGAAGCAGCAAGATTCAACTGATAGAGAAGAACTTCAAGAGATTCTTTTGTCCAATGCTGTTCTAGGAAGCAAGTTTGAAGTAAAGAATAAAACAGGTTCAGCTTATTATTTATCCTCAAAGGATCTTCAAAAATTCAGCTATACTGACGTAAACAAAGTATTACGTGCCGTTCCTGGAGTCTCCATCTATGAAGAAGATGGTTTTGGATTAAGACCTAATATAAGTTTACGCGGTTCATCACCAGAACGAAGTGCACGCATCACACTAATGGAAGATGGCGTTCTTATCGCACCTGCTCCATATAGTGCTTCATCTGCTTATTATTTTCCAACTATCGGTAGAATGCAGGCCGTCGAGGTTCTTAAAGGTAGTAGTCAAATTCAATATGGTCCTTATACCACTGGTGGTGCGATCAATATGATATCAAAGAAAATTCCAACTGATTTTTCTGGAGCGGCACGCTTTTCAATAGGAAATTATAACAGTAGAACTACCGAAGCGACCGTGGGTGATAGTTACAAGAATTTTGGCTGGAACACAGAATATTACAACTACAATTCAGACGGTTTCAAATCACTTGACGGCGGAGGTAATACCGGATTTGATAAAAGTGATTATCTAGGAAAATTTAGATGGAATACTTCAGCTGATGCCAAAATTTTTCAAGCGATTACTGCTAAAATTCAATTTTCAGAAGAAACCAGTAATGAAACTTATCTTGGTTTAACTGACGATGATTTTTCCGAAGATCCCTTCCGCAGATACGCAGCATCTCAGAAAGATCAAATGAATGCTGAACACAGCCAATATCAGCTGAATCACATTTTAAAACTTCCCTCAGGATTTAAATTAAGTACAACTATTTATAGAAATAACTTTAAGCGTAACTGGTATAAACTAGACGATGTTACGTTAACTGACGGCGTAAGCATAAGTAAAATACTTTCTAACCCACAGGAGTATCTTGCAGAATACAATGCACTTCAAGGCGACAATGATACTCCTGAAGATGCATTTGGTGTCAAAGCCAATAATCGTAAATATTATTCACAGGGAATACAAACCGTAGGAAAATTCTTTTGGGGAACCCAAAATGTACAATCCTTAGAATTAGGATTACGTTTTCATCAAGATGAAGAAGATCGTTTTCAATGGGAAGACCGTTTTGCTATCCAAAATGGAGAAATGAAACGGACAACAGTAGCCATTAAAGGTTCTAATGCTAACAGAGTTGCAAGTGCAGATGCACTTGCCGCACACGCCTTGTATAAAATCACATTTGATAAACTTACACTCACACCCGGTTTACGCTATGAGTATATCAAATTGCGTCGCGAAGACTTTGGTAAAGAAGACGCTAATAGAACCGGAATTGATTTAGCCACACGAGAAAACACCGTTGATGTTTGGATTCCCGGAATAGGTGCTAATTATAGATTTTCTCAAAACCTTTCCTTTTTTGGAGGTATTCATAAGGGCTTTGCACCTCCAGGAAGTTCTGATGGTCAAAAACCAGAAGAAAGTGTTAACTATGAGCTGGGCTCTCGTTTTCTTATAGGAGGTCTGAATGGTGAAATTGTAGGTTTTTATAATGACTACAGCAACCTCCTAGGAAGTGATCTTGCAGCTTCGGGAGGTACAGGAACATTAGACCAGTTTAATGCAGGTAAAGTAATTGTAAACGGTTTAGAAGTTTTACTTAACTATGATATTCTTTATAATAGTTCTGCGAGTATAAACCTACCGCTAACTTTTGCTTACACGTATACAAACAGTGAATTTCAAACTAGTTTTGAAAGTAGTGACGCTATTTACGGTGATGTTACTAAGGGAGATGAAATCCCTTATATTGCTGAAAATCAATTTACGGTAACAGCTTCTCTTACACATAAAAAATTTGATTTAAGTCTGAGTGGGCGATATACCGATGCCTTTCGCACACAAGCTGGAACTGGAACAATTCCCACAGAATTTAAGGTTCCATCGAGTTTTGTGGTTGATTTTGGGGCTCACTATTACATAAACAAGCAGGTTTCTGTTTTTGGAAACATCATCAATCTACTTGACAATACATACGCCGTATCTCGAGTTCCGGCTGGGCTAAGACCTGGTATGCCGTTTAATATTAATACTGGCATTGCCTATAGATTTTAATATTTAGATTTCTAAAATAGAATGCGACTCGGGTTTAATGATACTTTTCAAAAATTCGAGTCGCTTCATTATGCGCCGACTCAAAACTCATAGGTCTAATTCCTGAATCTACCTTAACCGAATTAAAATAAGACAACATTTTCTCGGTGGGCATGTTGCCGGTAAGTTCGTCTTTTGCCATCGGGCAACCACCAAATCCCTGTATGGCACCGTCAAACCTGCGGCAGCCGGCTTGGTAAGCCGCATTGACTTTTTCAAACCATTGACTTGGTGTTGTGTGAAGATGCGCACCAAATTCAATCTGGGGATATTTCGGTATAAGTTCGCTGAAGAGACAATCAATCGTTTGCGCCTCTGAAGTTCCAACGGTATCTGATAGCGAAATTATTGAAACTCCCATTTCCGCTAGCTTTTCTGTCCATTCACCTACAATTTCAACATCCCAAGGGTCACCATAAGGATTACCAAAACCCATAGAAATATACGTCACAACTTCCTTATTATGTTTAGCCGCCAATTCTAGAATTTCAGAAAGAATCACCACCGATTCTTTTATTGTTTTATGCGTATTACGCATTTGAAAGATCTCAGAAATACTGAAAGGATACCCTAAGTAATCGATCTCTTCAAATTTAACCGCATCTTGTGCACCTCTCAAATTAGCAACAATAGCCAGAAGTTTGGTCTGCGTTGCGCTAAGGTCTAATCTACTCAAGACTTCAGCTGTATCAGCCATCTGCGGAATGGCTTTGGGGCTCACAAAACTACCAAAGTCTAACGTATCAAAACCACAGCGCAACAAGGACTGAAGGTATTGCACCTTGACTTCTGTAGGAATAAATTGCTTTATACCCTGCATTGCATCTCTGGGACATTCTACTATTTTAAGCGGTGTACTCATAAAACCTAATGTAGTAATTTAAAGATACAACTCTAGAAACTCTTAGACGAGAGGTATGTGTAAAGTAAAAGTAGAACCTTCATTCTTTACACTTTGTGCAGTAATTTCTCCGCCTAATCTATGAGCAATTTCCTGACATAAAATCAATCCAATACCATTACCCGACTCATCATTGGTCCCTTTTACAGAATACCGTTCTTGCTTTTTTAGAACACGATCTAACTCGTCATTGGTCATTCCAACCCCAGTGTCTGTAATTGATAGATTGTAAAACTTTTCAGTTTTAGTAGCACTAAAATTTATGTTACCATTTTCTGGCGTAAACTTTATTGCGTTCGTCAAAAGGTTACGCAAGATCACAGTTAGCACTTGTCTATCTGATTCAATGACATCCTCCTGCGGAATATCGCAGGTAATCTTAATGCTCTTTTTTGCAATAAAGACTTCTTCAGCCTCAAAAACTTCTCTAGCCACTTCGTAAGGACGCAACTCTGTTTTAATAAACTTGTAACCATCCATTTGAGATTTGGCCCAAACCAGAACGCTATCAATTAAATAATACAGGTTTGAGGTTTGCTTTTTCAACTCTTCAGCTAAAATCTCTATTTCTTCCTGTGTAAAGGATTTAAAATTAGTATGCAGCATATTGATACTGCTTAACACCGCTGCCACCGGACTCTTAACATCGTGTGCTACTATAGAAAATAAATTATTCTTCTGATGGTTACTTTCCGTAAGACTTTTATTGCTTTCGTTAAGTAGGCTTTGTTGCTTTTTAAGTGTTTTATTTGCCTCTGATTTATAGATATACATTCTGTAGAGAATTAACATCAAAATCAAGAGTAAGAAAATAAACAAGGTAACTCCCCAAATGGCATAACGCTGATGCTTGATCTTTAAGGCCTGAAGCTCAGAGTCGTTACGCAACAGCTCATTTTCAAACTGTTGCTGCTCCGTTTGAAACTGTATTTTTAAATTTTGAAGAATATTTGATTGCTCTCTGTTGTGGATCTCGTTATTGAGTTCAATGTATTTTTTGGCATAAATAAGAGCTTCCTTATCGATATTTTTTGCTTCAAACAGTTTTTGCTGCGCTTCATAATTGGCCAAAATCACATATTGATCTTTTGTAGCAAGTGCACGCTCCTCAAGCCCCTCAAGTTCATTCTCGGCTAAATTAAGGTCGCCTTGATATATATGACTTTGCGCTTTATATCCCCGTGACAAGATCTCAAACTGAACCGGAATATTTTCTCTGGAAATCGCATAAGATAAACTCTTGATAGCCTCATCATAATCTCCTAAGAAGAATTGAGCAGTACCCATATTGAAATATGTGACCGCGGTAACCCGAGAATCTGATTTTGCATCAATATAACCTACCGCTTTCTTGGCATAATATAGCGCACTATCCATCACCTTTTTCTCCCGAAAAACGCCACTTAAGTTTGTTATGTATTTTATATACTGCCCCTTACTTTGAACGGTATCTATGTATCGTATTGCACGATAAAAATTCTGCTGGGCTGCATCATAATCTCTTAGGTAAAACTCAAGAACACCAAGGTTCCCGTAACTTTCACTTAGCCCAACACTATCTTCAAGCGCTTTGTAAAGCGGAAGCGCCTTCTGAAACTCTAATATCGCCAAAGGATATTGCGACGTCACCACATAATAGGTTCCGTTACGATTATATGCCTTTGCAATACCACGCTCATAATTATTTAAAAGCGCTAATTCTAAAGATTTCTTAATGTATTTTTTTGCTGAATCTGGCTTGAGGTATAAAAATTCGTAGCTTATTTGCTCATTAAGATCACTACGTAAACTATCACTCTGTGCTTTGGCAAGTTCACGCTTTAAGGAGTCTATATTTTTGGTTTGTCCAAAACTCTGAAAACCAAAGAATAGAAAAATCAGACACACAATAATGCGCCTTAAAAGTATTTTAAAGTGTTTAAAATTGAATTTCACTAAACCTAAATGCATTGAAGTTGGAAGCGTAAATGTATTAAAGCTTTTTATTTCTGCTTCAGAATTTCCTGATTAATACGCTTTATTAATTCCGGTCCTTCGTAAATAAATCCGGTATATAACTGAATTAGACTTGCTCCGGCCTCTAATTTTTCAAGCGCATCTGCTGCAGAATGAATTCCCCCTACTCCAATTATCGGGAATGCTTTATTGCTTTTAACCGATAAAAACCGAATAACCTCCGTAGACCTATCTTTTAAAGGTTTACCGCTTAAACCTCCGGTTTCCTCCTTATTTTCAGACTTCAATCCTTCACGACTTATAGTTGTATTGGTCGCGATAACACCGGCGATCTGCGTTGTTTTTACAATATCAATAATATCTAATAATTGCTCATCGGTAAGATCTGGAGCAATTTTTAAAAGAATAGGCTTCCCTCCTTTTAGCTTGTTGAGTTCCTGAAGACCGGCAAGCAGTTTAGTTAGTGGTTCTTTGTCCTGTAATGCGCGTAAATTGGGTGTGTTTGGCGAACTCACATTAACCACAAAATAATCTACATAATCATAAAGCGCCTCAAAACAAATCTTATAGTCGTTAAAAGCTTCCTCGTTAGGAGTGACTTTATTTTTACCAATGTTTCCGCCTATTAAAACATTCTTGTTTTTCTTCAGCCGGGTTACTGCTGCTTCCACTCCGCCGTTATTAAATCCCATACGGTTGATGATCGCCTGATCTTCCTTCAGTCTAAAAAGACGCTTTTTAGGATTTCCCGGCTGCGGTTTTGGAGTAAGCGTTCCAATTTCTACAAACCCAAAACCAAAATCTGAAAGTTCCTGATACAACTTGGCATCCTTATCAAAACCTGCGGCAAGTCCTACCGGATTTTTAAATTTCAGCCCAAAAACCTCACGCTCCAAAGCTTTATCTTCTACTTGAAAAGAAGATTTAGCAAGCCGTGTAAGCCCTAATTTGCTTAGTAATTTTATACTTCTGAAGCTAAAATGATGAACACCTTCCGGATCAAATTTAAAAAGTAAGGGGCGTACAATGCTTTTATACATAGAGGTCGGTTTTAAGGTCTGGCAAAAATAGCTTTAAGTACCTCAACTCAAAAGAAAAACTGCTGCTATTACACCGAATTAAATATTTTATAAAATTGATTCTCTGTATTTTATTTTTTGATCATAACAGTACCTTTACAACCTAAAACTATCAAGTTTAAAATTTGTCTATGATCCAAAAAGACCTCCTAATAAAGCGTTTTGTAAGCTATGTCACCATAGATACACAAAGTGATGAAAACAGCAGCACTACTCCAAGTACTCAAGAACAATGGGACCTTGCTCACAAATTACATCAGGAACTTCTTGATATGGGACTCTCTGAGGTAAGTATCGACGATAACGGTTATATTATGGCAACGCTACCAGCAACTGTAGACAAGCCATTGCCTACGATTGGTTTTATTGCACATTATGACACTACGCCAGATTTTAGCGGAACTAATGTAAATCCTCAAATCATTGAGAATTACAATGGTAAAGACATCGTTCTTAATGAGGAGGCAGACATTATTCTCTCTCCAGATGATTTTGACGAGCTTTTAGATTACAAAGGACAAACCCTGATCACTACTGACGGGACAACACTGCTTGGCGCCGATGATAAAGCCGGTATTACCGAAATTATGGAGGCAGCACTATACCTCAAAAGCCATCCGGAGATCGAACACGGTCCCATACGCATAGGATTTACTCCTGATGAAGAAATTGGCCGTGGCGCCCATAAATTTGATGTTGAAAAATTTGGAGCGGAATGGGCATATACGATGGACGGTAGCCAAATTGGCGAACTCGAATTTGAAAACTTTAA
Organism: Leeuwenhoekiella blandensis MED217; assembly: GCF_000152985.1. Taxonomy (GTDB): domain Bacteria; phylum Bacteroidota; class Bacteroidia; order Flavobacteriales; family Flavobacteriaceae; genus Leeuwenhoekiella; species Leeuwenhoekiella blandensis. The sequence goes on from NZ_CH672395.1 coordinate 2,420,139, forward strand.
TGCTGCAGGGGTCAAGGTTTTTGTTAAGGGAAAAAGTGTACATCCCGGTTATGCCAAAGGTAAAATGATCAACAGCATTCATATCGCACAAGATTTTATCAGTTCGCTTCCAAGATTAGAAACTCCAGAGCATACTTCAGGGCGTGAAGGATTTTTTCACTTAAACGGAATCCATGGTGATGTTGAAGAAACCGTTCTTGAATACATTTTGCGAGATCACGACAAAGAGCATTTTGAAGCGCGTAAAGAAGTACTGAATAATCTTGCGGCAGAAATCAATAGTCAATACGGCTTAGAGCTAATTTCAATAGAAATTAAAGATCAATACTTTAATATGCGCGAGAAAATCGAACCGGTAATGCATATTGTAGAATTGGCAGAAAAAGCAATGCGTGCGGTAGACGTTGAGCCTATTATTAAACCTATACGAGGAGGTACCGATGGTTCTCAGCTTTCATTTATGGGATTACCCTGCCCTAATATTTTTGCGGGGGGACATAATTTCCACGGAAGATTTGAATACGTGCCTGTAGAAAGTATGATCAAGGCTACTGAAGTTATTATCAAAATAGCTGAATTGGCTGCTAAAAAATAAAAATCAAAAACAGCGCAACCTTTTGATAATTAGAGCATCTTTGTGATGTAATCAATCACAAAACACGAAATGCTCAAAAAATTAAGCGTCGTTCTTCTGCTAACACTATCAACAAGCGTAGTCGCTCAGGAAGAAGAGAGTTTTTTAGATAAAAAGCACGAGATTAAATTAGATGCCATTGAGTTAATCGCTGTTGCTAATATTGAATTTACTTATGAGTATCTCATAAGTAAATATTCCGGTGCCGGTATCTCCATTACATTTGATGGAGGAAAAGAAAGCGATGACATCATAACGTGGGCTATCACGCCATTTTACAGGCAGTATTTCTTCAATCGTCAAGAAAAACGTGCTCAGGGTCTCTTCGCTGAAGGGCACCTCAATGTAGGTGGGTTTGAAGATTATTACTACGAGTTCACCTACAGCGTTGATTCTGAATATCAGCCTGAAACCCGGATAGAAAACAGCACGACCGCATTTGGTGCCGGCTTCGCTTTAGGATACAAATGGGCGAGCAATAACGGCTTTGTCATTGAGCCGCTTTTAGGAGTAGGTCGCAATCTTTTTGGTTCAGAAGTTAATGACGATTATATTGACTTAGACTTTTATTTTAGAGGAGGCATACAAGTAGGTTATAGATTTTAATAATATTCTCTCAACAAAAAAATTGCTATAACCGAAGCAACCATTTAAAGCTATTAGCGTCTAAAAGGTGTAAACAAAAAATCACATTTTACATTATGATGCTAAAAACGACAAACGCGTATTTTAAATTAATTTCAGCAATAATAGGCCTAACCGCCTTAATCTCTTGCGGAACAGACGATACCGATTATGAAACTCCTGTAACTGAAACTCCGGAGGAAGCTTTTGAACGTAATGAAGCAGAAATCCTTGCTTATATCGAAGCAAATGATCTTGAAGCTACACGTACAGAAAGCGGCTTGTATTATGTTATTACCGCTGAAGGAACCGGCGACACGCCTGCAGCAGATGCAGATGTTAGTGTGAACTACAAGGGTTATTTTTTAAATGAAAACGTATTTGACCAATCTACCAGAGCGGTGCAGTTTAACCTTGAGAATGTAATCGCTGGTTTTTCTGAAGGAATTCAGCTTATTCAAGAAGGTGGCTCAGCTACCTTATTAATGCCGGCAAGCTTGGCCTACGGCGTTTACGGGAGCGGACCAATTCCACCATATACCGCTATTGCTTTTGATGTTGAATTGTTAGAAATACAGTAAATAAGCTTAAGCATTTTTACCTTTAACAGATGCCAATAAAAAAGGAGCGCAATTTGCGCTCCTTTTTTATGAAAATATATTCAGACTTTTTACTTCTCAAATGCCTTTAAGGTTTTGATGATGATAGCAACACAATCTAGCAATTGCGCTTCATTCATAACCAATGGTGGTGCAAAACGAATGATATTCCCATGCGTTGGTTTTGCCAGCAATCCGTTTTCTTTCAAAGCCATACAAATGTCCCAAGCCGTACTGCTGTCTTCAGAATCATTGATCACAATGGCGTTTAACAATCCGCGACCGCGAACCAAATTCACTATTGAACTTCCTTCAATATATTCATTGAGTTTCTTACGAAATAATTCACCTAAAACTCTAGCATTTTGAGCCAACTTCTCATCTTTCACCACATCTAGCGCTGCCATTGCCACCGCCCCAGCTACAGGGTTTCCACCAAAAGTAGAACCGTGCTGACCTGGTTTAATAACATTCATTACAGGATCATCAGCCAATACTGCAGAAACAGGATAGGCTCCACCAGAAAGTGCCTTTCCTAAAATTAAAATATCTGGACGCGTGTAAGTTTCCTGCTGCTCACAATGCCCTTCGCAAGTACAGTTACCACAAACAGCAAGTAAGGCTCCGGTGCGCGCAATACCCGTTTGAATTTCGTCTGCAATAAACAATACATTATGTGCTTTACATATGGCTTGTGATTTCTTGATAAAATCATCACTTGGCGTGTAAACACCAGCTTCACCTTGTATAGGCTCCACTAAAAAACCTGCGATATTATCATTTTCTTTTAAAGCTTTTTCAAGCGCTTCGGTATCATCGTAGGGTATTTTTATAAATCCCGGAGTGTATGGTCCAAAGTTTTTACGTGCATCTTCATCGTTAGAAAAAGAAATGATGGTTGTTGTTCTTCCGTGGAAATTATTTTCGCAAACAATGATCTGCGCGTCTTGCTCTGGAACGCCTTTTTCTTCATACGCCCATTTACGAGCGATTTTTATAGCCGTCTCTACCGCTTCGGCACCGGTATTCATAGGTAACAACTTGTCAAACCCAAAATATTCGGTGGCATACTTCTCATAACGACCTAACACATCATTATGAAAAGCGCGAGAGGTAAGTGTAAGCACTTCGGCTTGTTTTGTCATTGCGCCTACAATGGCCGGGTGACAATGCCCTTGGTTAACTGCTGAATATGCTGATAAAAAATCATAATACTTTTTATCTTCTACATCCCACACGTAAACGCCTTCGCCACGTTTTAGCACCACAGGAAGCGGGTGATAATTGTGCGCGCCGTGCTTGTCCTCAAGAGCAATCGCCTCTTGTGAAGTAAGTTGATCTACAGTAGTCATTTTGTAAAAATTTTAAAGGTAATCTTTCAACGATTCCTGCTTTTGATGCACTCTTGAAAATTCATTTTTCATAGCATCGTATTAAGGAGAGAAATCATCCTTATTAAGAAATCGCAAATTACTAAAAATAAAGCAGAAAACTTAAGAATTAAGCTTCGGTGTAACCTGATAATCCATAAATATCCCGCCAAGCATTATTTCGCTAAAACATATTAAAAAGCGGTTCTGCATATCGTCTTATTTATACTATTTTTGCCGCGTGTCAAGAAGAAAGAAATCCAGAAAAATATTCTCAAATGTGTTGGTTACAGATGCCGGCGCAAAAGGGAAATCTATTGCCAAAGCGCCAGATGGGCGTGTAATTTTTATTAGCAATGCAGTACCCGGTGATGTGGTAGATATTCAAACAATGAAGCAGCGCAAAGCCTACTATGAAGGCAAAGCGATAAAAATTCATGAATATTCTCCTAAGCGCACCGAGCCGGTTTGTAAACATTTTGGGACCTGCGGCGGTTGTAAATGGCAAAATATGCATTACGACTATCAGCTGGAATATAAGCAGCGTGAAGTGGTCAACAACCTGCAGCGTTTGGGCAAAATTGACTTGCCAGACATCACCCCCATTAGCGGTAGTAAAGACATTTACTTCTACCGAAATAAAATGGAATTTTCCTTTAGTGACAGCAAATGGCTTACACTGAAGCAAATACAAAGCGATGAGATCATTGAAGATCGCAACGCGCTGGGCTTTCATATTCCGGGGATGTGGGACAAAATTCTAGACATTGACAAGTGTCATCTGCAACGCGACCCCAGCAATGCCATACGCAACGGCGTGAAAGAGTTTGCCACAAAAAACAACATTCCGTTTTTTAATGCGCGCAATCAAGAAGGACTCCTGCGTACGCTTATGATTCGTACGAGTAGTACCGGTGAACTGATGGTTTTAGTTCAATTTTTTGAAGATGCCGAAGCTCAACGCAAACTGGTTCTTGAGTATTTAAAGGAAACCTTTCCTGAAATTACTTCGCTACTTTATGTTATTAACGAGAAAGGTAATGACACTATTTATGATCAAGATATTATTTGCTACGCCGGAAGAGATCATATTTTTGAAGAGATGGAAGGACTTAAGTTTAAAATAAACGCCAAATCTTTTTATCAAACCAACTCTGAACAAGCGTACGAACTTTACAAAATTACCCGAGATTTTGCTGAATTGAAAGGCGATGAAACGGTTTTTGACCTTTACACAGGAACGGGTACTATTGCTCAGTTTGTTGCCAAAAAGGCTAAAAAGGTGATTGGTGTTGAAGCCGTGCCTGATGCGATTATTGCTGCAAAAGAAAATGCGCAATTAAACGAAATAGAAAACGTTGAGTTCTATGTGGGTGATATGAAAAATGTATTCAACGATGCATTCATTGCTCAGCACGGTCAGCCTGACGTCGTGATCACAGATCCACCTCGCGACGGGATGCACAAAGATGTGGTTGCTCAACTTATAAAAATTAAAGCAGATCGCATTGTTTATGTGAGCTGTAACAGTGCAACACAAGCCAGGGATCTTGCGTTGTTAGACCCATATTATAAAGTAGAACGCGTTCAACCGGTAGATATGTTCCCGCAGACACATCACGTAGAAAACGTAGTTTTATTAAAACTGAAATAAAGCTCATGCTTAAAAACGGGATTTTATTAGTTTTTATCATTGCGCTCATCGCGATTTCTTGCGAGCGCGATGATATCTGTGCAGCGAGCACACCTACCACACCGGTACTTACTATTGGTTTTCAAGATACCGACAATACCACTGAAGAAAAACCGCTTAACATTACCATTTACAAGCCTGATTTTTCTGATAGCTTACCGTACACCAGTAGCTCACAGGTAGAAATTCCGTTGCGAACAGATACTACGGCTACAGTTTTGGTTTTTGTAAAAAATCCGAATAACCTCGTCGCTGCCGAAGATCCTGATAATGCAGATACGGTAACCTTTAATTATACGCCGCAAGAAGAATTCATCAGCAGAGCTTGTGGCTATCGCGTGAGCTTTTCAAATCTCACTATTCAATACAATCCTGGTACCGATGGACGATGGATTGACGATATTATTATTAACACCAGAACCATAACTAATGAAGACACTACACAGGTTTTTATTCGTCATTAGTTTTACACTGGTGACTTGTTTTTCGCTTAACGCGCAAAACGAACAGGGAATCGCTCAGGAAAGCGCTACAGATTCAACAACTGTAGACACACTTGATACTGCCACAAAGACAAACAGCTACGGATTGCGCATAGGTTTAGAACTCAGTAAACCGCTGCGCTCCTTTCTTGATGACACCTATCAAGGTCTGGCGATTGTTGGTGATTTTAGAATTAAAGACCGGTATTATCTGGCAGCAGAATTGGGTATCGAAACCAAAGAATTTGATGAGCCTACTTATGACGCTCAGGTTGAAGGAAGTTATCTAAAAGCCGGAATCAATTACAATGCCTACAACAATTGGGAAGGAATGTCTAACCTCATTTACGTTGGATTTCACTTAGGTTTTTCCACATTTAATCAGGATCTGAATAATTATACCATTTATACCACCAATTCCTTTTACGAGCCTGATGTACGTACAGATCCGCGTAATTATTCTAACCTTAATTTAATCTGGGCAGAACTTCAGATGGGACTTCAGGTTGAATTATTTAATAACCTATATATGGGTCTCAACGTGCAATTGAAGCGTATTCTTTCACAAAAAGCGCCTGACGACTTTACAAATCTATATGCTCCGGGATATAACAAAGTAACTTTTGATAATGTGTATGGCGCCGGCTACGGATATACGATTTCGTATCTAATCCCTATTTTTAAGAAGTAAGGCAGAAATCTTTATAATTAAGCCGAAATGGGATTACGCTCACGAATTCACATCATTAATGATTTTATAAAAAAGCCAGATGATATCCCGCTTCAAATTTCTCTTTGGCAAAAACTGAAATTTTTAGTTTCCGGAATACTTTATGATTTTGGTATTGCTTTCCTTTTGATCATTTTTATAAGTTTTCTCGCACCTTTAACCGAAGAATATGAAAACATACTAAATCAGGAACTGTACAGTTTTTGGATGACGATTGTTTTTGTCACCATTTTGCCTCCCCTACTCGAAGAACTCATCTTTAGATTTCCCTTAAAATACAAGCGCAACTATCTGATGCGTTTGATCGCTTACCTCTTTAAAGTTGATTTAGAAACCTTCTGGAAAAAACACCTGCGTATTATCGTTTACCTATTTTCGGCAGCATTTGGCTTTGTACACATCTCAAATTACAGCAATGTCGATTTTTTTTTCTTTGTGTTGTCACCCATTCTGGTAGGCGCTCAACTTTTTGCCGGAATCATTTTTAGTTTTTTTAGACTAAAACTCGGTTATATTTGGGCAATTTTGGGACATTTTAGTCATAATTTCATCTTGATTATGATGGGGATTCTTTTCTATCACAATGTATTTATGACGCTTGTTGACGATGAGAAAGTAAAAATTGAAGCCGCCGGACTTACTTACTTGGTTGATGAAGCTCCTCGTTTGACTTTTGAAACCACTTCTGAAGGGAATCTCCTGTGCCTTGAAGCACAAAATTTCAGTTTACAAAAAGTGGTTAACGCACTCTATGAAGAGCAAGACAGCTTAATCATAAGAGATAATGAAAGACTTCACCTTAAACTGATTAGCAAACAAGATTCTGGATATTCTAAAACCAAATTTCTTGAAACACTTAAGGAACATTATGTTTTTAAAAAAGTGGTCGACAGTACTTCTAATAAAGAATAAGCTGCTACAGCTTTAGTATCTTTGTTTTATGATTAAAGAAATCAGCAGCACACAAAATCCAACCGTCAAGCAGCTTGTTGCGCTTCAGGAAAAATCAAGAATTCGTCGTAAAACAGGTGAGTTTTTAATCGAAGGCGTACGCGAAATCAATCTCGCTTTGGACGCCGGATTTCAACTGACGCAACTTCTCTTTTGTTCTGCTATCGCTGATGCGGAAGAACTTGCAGCGCTTCAATCAAAACTTTCTGCTGAAGTAACTCAGATCGAAGTTACCGAAGAAGTCTATAAAAAAATCGCTTACCGCTCAGGCACCGAAGGAATTATCGCTTCCGCGAAAGCGAAAAAAAACACATTATCAGCTCTTGATCTTCCTAAAAACCCGCTAATTATGGTTGCTGAAGCACCAGAAAAACCGGGGAATATAGGAGCCTTATTACGCACTGCTGATGCCGCAGGTGTTGACGCTTTTATCTTGGCAAATCCCAGAACTGATCTTTACAACCCAAACATTATACGTTCTAGCGTAGGCGGACTTTTTACGGTTCCTGTTGCCACGGGAAGCACACAAGAGGTAATTGATTTCCTGAAGCAAAAAAACATCGCGATTTACACTGCTATTTTGCAAGAAGCGATCTCTTATGAAAAACAAGATTTCACCACCGCTTCTGCCTTGGTTGTGGGCACCGAAGCAGACGGCCTCTCTGAAGCTTGGCGTGCTGCCGCTAAGCAAAATATCATCATCCCAATGCAAGGCCGGTTAGACTCGATGAATGTTTCGGTAGCTGCAGCGATTCTTATTTTTGAAGCACGCAGGCAACGCGGCTTTACTCTTTAAAATCCCTATTATGACACCCACTCTTGTTTTTTATATCATCATTGCTTTTATCGTGATCAGTTTTGCTGTTGACCAATTTCTTGATTGGCTAAATGCAAAACATTTTGATGATCCTATCCCTAAAGAATTGGCAGATGTTTACGATGCAGAAACCTACCGGAAGTCGCAAGAATATAAAAAAGTAAATGCCAAATTCAGTACGCTTACTTCAAGTTTTATGCTCGTGGTAACATTACTGTTTTTCTTTCTCCATGGGTTTGCTTTTATAGATCAAATCGCCAGAAGCATAAGTGATAATGAGATTATCGTTGGTCTTATTTTCTTCGGAATCATTATGCTCGGGTCTGATATTTTAACCACGCCTTTTAGTTATTACAAGACATTTGTAATCGAAGAGCGTTTCGATTTTAATAAATCTACACCCAAACTTTTTATAGCAGATAAACTGAAGGGTTGGTTGATGACCATCATCGTTGGCGGTGGATTACTGGCACTTATAATTTGGTTTTATCAAATTAGCGGAAGTTTATTTTGGGTATACGCCTGGATCGTCTTTGCGGTTTTTGCTCTGGTAATGAATATGTTTTATGCCAAACTTATTGTTCCGCTTTTCAATAAACAAACTCCGTTAGAAGACGGTTCCTTACGTGATAAAATTGAAAAATACGCCGCTACGGTTGGTTTTAAACTGAATAATATTTTTGTGATCGATGGCTCCAAACGAAGCACTAAAGCCAACGCCTATTTTTCAGGCTTTGGCTCAGAAAAGCGCATTACCCTTTACGACACTTTGATCAATGATTTGGACGAAGAAGAGATCGTCGCTGTTCTTGCGCATGAAGTAGGACATTACAAAAAAAATCACATCATCATCAATCTGATTTCCTCCATCATCCTCACCGGTTTTACGCTTTGGCTTTTAGGCATGTTCATCAGCAACGCTGTTTTTTCTGAAGCTTTAGGTGTTGATGAACCCAGTTTTCATATAGGCCTTATCGCTTTTGGTATTTTATATAGCCCCATTAGTGGAATCACCGGATTTTTAATGAGCGTGCTTTCCAGAAAATTTGAGTATCAAGCCGATAATTTTGCCAAAAACACCTACGCGGGAGACCCTTTGATCACTTCGCTTAAAAAATTGTCCCGCAACAATCTGAGTAATTTAACTCCGCATCCATTGTATGTAAAATTGCATTATTCTCATCCTACGCTTTTGCAGCGTTACCGCAATTTAAAAGCGTAAAAAACACGCTTTTTATTTATTCAGATAAACCTCAAACACTGTCAAAATCCATTTGCTTTTTTAGGATATAATTGTACTTTTAAATTATGACTCCCGTTGATATAGAAAAAGAAAATAAAGAGCTCGCCAGACAGTATAAAGAACTGTTACGCATAAGTTATCGTACGCTTTCTGATGATGATAAAAAATTGATCAGAGAGGCGTTTGACGTAGCTGTTGATGCGCACAAAGATCAACGTCGTAAGTCTGGTGAGGCTTACATTTTTCACCCGCTTGCTGTTGCACGCATTGTAGCCAGTGAAATTGGGATGGATGCAACTTCTATTGCTGCAGCGCTCTTGCACGATGTTGTTGAAGATACTATTTATACGCTTGAAGATTTAGAGGAACGTTTTGGCCCTACAGTTGCCAGAATCGTTGACGGACTCACAAAAATCTCAAATCTTAAAAAACACCGGGACGTCTCGCTACAGGCAGAGAATTTTAGAAAGATGTTACTTACCATAAACGACGACGTTAGGGTAATTATCATCAAGATCGCAGACCGTTTGCACAATATGCAAACAATGGATTCTATGCGGCCTGATAAGCAAATTAAAATTGCAAGTGAAACACTATACATCTATGCTCCTCTTGCGCATAGAATAGGGCTTTACAACATCAAAACCGAACTTGAGGATCTTGGTCTAAAATACACAGAGCCAGAAATATTCAAAGATATTTCTCGCAAAATGAAAGAGACCAAAGAGCAGCAAGATCAATATATTGAAGAGTTTACACGCGCGGTTCAGCAATCGCTTGATAAAGAAATTCTGGATTACGAGATCAAAGGCCGTCCAAAATCTATTTACAGTATTCGTCGTAAAATGCTCAAACAGAATATTCCGTTTGACGAGGTTTATGACAAGTTTGCGATCAGAATTATTTACAAGGCAACCCCTGAAAGCGAAAAATTTCTGGCTTGGAAAATCTATTCCATAGTTACAGATCACTTTAGACCCAATCCCACACGCTTACGCGACTGGATTTCATCTCCAAAATCAACTGGATATGAAGCGCTTCACATCACCGTTATGGGCTTAAAAGGACGTTGGGTTGAAGTGCAAATACGTTCTGAGCGTATGAACGAAATTGCAGAAAAAGGTTATGCTGCGCATTATAAATACAAGCAAGGAGCTTCCAATGAAAATGAAGAAGACCAAACCCTTGATGAATGGCTTAACCGTCTACAAGATGCCCTCGAGAATAATGAGACCAACGCTGTTGACTTTGTAGAACAATTTAAACTCAACCTTTACAACAAAGAGATTTTTGTATTTACGCCGCAAGGGGATCTAAAATCCTTACCAAAAGCGGCTACACCGCTTGATTTTGCTTTCAGTATTCACACCGAAATAGGAATGCATACCCGCGGCGCTCGTGTAAATGGAAAATTGGTTCCACTAAGTCACGAATTAAAAAGTGGAGATCAAGTGGAGATCATCACTTCTGAGCATGCAAAGCCTAACAACAACTGGTTGGATTATGCAACGACTGCCCGCGCCAGATCTAAGATTAAATCTTCGCTTAAAGACGAGAAGAAAACCATCGCCGAGGACGGTAAAGTGATTCTTACCCGCAAGTTGCGCTCTCAAAAAATCTCGTTGGATCAAAACATCATCAATGAGATGGTCATTTATTTTAAGCTTAAAACGAGCCTGGATCTTTTTTACAGAGTAGGTATCGGAACGATCGACAATAAAATGATCAAAGAGTATGCAGCCTCACGCAGCAGTGCCATTGTAAGCTTCTTTAAGAATAAGATCAGAAAAACACCGGTTGCAGAAAACGTAGACAAAGATGAGATTACCGATAAATTTGACCTCCTTGTTTTTGGTAAAGACGAGCAAAAGTTAGACTACACCCTAGCTCCTTGCTGTAACCCTATTCCAGGTGATAAAGTTTTTGGTTTCACTACCGTTTCAGACGGTATCAAAGTGCATAAACAAAACTGTCCTAATGCGATTCAATTACAAAGTAATTATGCCTATCGCATTATTCCTGCAAAATGGATAGACTCCTCTGCTCAAGAATTTAGAGCAGATCTTGAATTAACAGGAATCGACACCCTCGGACTGGTTAATCACGTGACCCGTGAAATTTCAGAACATATGCATGTAAATATGCGTGGCTTGAATTTTACCACTAACGATGGCGTTTTTAAAGGCAACATTACGGTCATCGTACAAAACAAGAAGCATTTACACAGACTCATCGAAAACTTGAAAAAAATAAACGGTATCGACAAAGTCATACGTCTGTAAATGCGTAAGTTTGCAAAACTATTATGATACCAAAAGCTACAATAAATAAAGATCAGGAAGTCGTTAAAAACGTCTTCACTAAGTTTCTAGAAGAAAACGGTCATCGTAAAACTCCAGAGCGTTATGCGATCTTACAGGAGATTTATAATTACAATGATCATTTTGATATCGAGACCCTATATATCAGTATGAAGAATAAAAAATATCGGGTAAGTAGAGCAACGCTTTACAACACGATAGAACTTCTACTGGCTTGTGGTTTAGTGCGTAAGCATCAGTTTGGCCAAAACCAATCTCAATATGAGAAATCCTATTTTGACAAGCAGCACGACCACGTTATTCTTACAGATACCGGTGAGGTCATAGAGTTTTGTGACCCACGTATCGAGTCTATCAAAAAAACCATAGAAGAGGTTTTTGATATTGATATTAACAAACACTCCCTTTATTTTTACGGTAACAGAAAGCAAAAAGATTCAACCGAAAATACAACCGAAGACAACAACTCATAAATGGCAGTAGATTTACTTCTTGGTCTCCAATGGGGAGACGAAGGTAAGGGCAAAATCGTAGATGTTCTTACAAAAGATTATGATATTATTGCGCGCTTTCAAGGCGGGCCTAACGCAGGACACACCCTTGAATTTGATGGCATCAAACACGTTTTACACACGATCCCATCGGGAATATTTCACGAGAACGCCATCAACCTTGTAGGTAACGGCGTTGTGATTGACCCTGTCATCTTTAAAAAAGAATTAGACAATCTAGCGCAGTTTAAACTGAATATCGCAGAGAAACTCCTTATTTCACGTAAAGCGCACCTAATCTTACCTACGCATCGCTTACTTGATGCTGCTTCTGAAGCTTCAAAAGGAAAGGCTAAAATTGGCTCTACTTTAAAAGGTATCGGCCCAACGTATATGGATAAAACCGGGCGTAACGGTATTCGCGTAGGAGATCTTGAGCTTGAAGACTGGAAAGAACGCTATGCAGCACTAAGAGACAAGCATATTGATATGATTGACTTTTACGATGCTAAGATTGAATACGATCTTGATGAATTAGAAGCTGAATTTTTTAAGGCTGTTGAAGTTTTAAAAGAGCTAACCTTTATTGATTCTGAAGAATATCTATACCAAGCACAACAAGCCGGAAAATCTATTTTAGCTGAAGGTGCACAGGGATCTTTATTGGATATTGATTTTGGAACCTATCCTTTCGTAACATCTTCAAATACTACTGCAGCCGGTGCTTGTACAGGACTTGGAGTAGCACCTAATCAAATAGGTGATGTTTTTGGGATTTTTAAAGCATACACAACACGTGTAGGCTCTGGGCCCTTCCCTACCGAACTTTTTGATGAAGTTGGTGAAACTATGGGACGCGTGGGTAACGAGTTTGGAGCAACGACCGGTAGACCGCGCCGTTGTGGATGGTTAGACCTTGTAGCGTTAAAGTATGCTGTTCGCGTAAACGGGGTAACCCAATTGATGATGATGAAGGGTGATGTTTTGAGTGGTTTTGACACGCTTAAAATTTGTACGCAGTACAAATATAAAGGCGAAGTAATTGACCACCTTCCTTACAACATTGAGCCCGAAAATGTAGAGCCTGTATATTCTGAAATGAAAGGCTGGGAAGAAGATCTTACCAAGATGAAAGGCGATGAGCAGCTTCCTAAAGAGCTTAATGCATATATCGAGTTCTTAGAAAAAGAATTGAATGTACCTATCAAAATCGTTTCTGTGGGACCAGATAGAACACAAACGATTCACAGATAGTTACAAGACCATATAATTGATAAAAATCCGAAGTACTGCTTCGGATTTTTTTTATGCTTTATTTCGTATTAAATTAAGAAAAGTTACTTCGGCTAAACACTACATTTACAACAAACTACCAACCATAAGCCCATGAAACTTTTTCAGTGTACTAATTGTAAGAATCCGGTGTATTTCGAAAATACAACCTGCGAAAAATGCGGTAATAATTTGGGCTACTTCAATACAATTGAAGAAATTCTTTCCTTCCCTGCAGCAAGCAAAACAGTTTATAGTCCGTTACAGCAAGGGAGCGCACTCACCTACTGCGCCAATCACAAGCACAATGCTTGCAATTGGCTGGTTTCTACCGAAAGTGGCACTTCTTTTTGTGAAGCTTGTAGTTCTAATCGAACTATTCCCGATTTGAATGATGCAGAGAATAAACTGGATTGGCAGAAAATTGAAACAGCAAAACATCGCTTATTTTACTCACTTCATAAACTGAAGCTTCCTACAAAATTCAACATTAATGATCAACCGCTGAATCTTAGGTTTGATTTTTTGGCTCCAGATCCTAACAATCCTTCTGCCATAAAAACAGGACACGCAAACGGATTGATAACACTTAATATTCAGGAAGCCAATGCAGCACATAGAGAATACATCAAAGAGCAACTTTCAGAACGCTATCGAACGCTTTTGGGGCATTTTAGACACGAAGTTGGTCACTTTTACTGGGAAGTTCTAATTCAGCCTAACCCAAAAAATCTAGATGAATTTAGAGCTCTTTTTGGTGATGACACTCAAGACTATGCTGCAGCCTTGCAAGCGCATTACAAAAATGGCGCACCCGTAAATTGGCGTGAAAATTACATCAGTAGTTATGCGACCATGCACGCTTGGGAAGATTGGGCAGAAACTTGGGCGCACTACCTGCACCTAATGGATATGCTAGAAACCTCGTATAGCTTTGGTCTAAGTTTAGATCCAGAAATATCTAAAGTACTAAACCTTGAGGTTGCCTGTGATTTTGACCCCTATGAGGAAAAAGATTTTCAGAACATCATTAAACATTATTTACCCCTAACCTACGCGCTCAATTCGCTGAACCGAAGTGTGGGGCATCAGGATGCTTACCCATTTGTGCTTTCCCCTCCGGTTATAAAAAAATTGACTTTTATTCATAAAGTCGTTCAGTTTTAAATTTCTTCTAAGCTTAGATGTGTATTTTTAGGTTAACAAAAACATTTTATGTACGAAGTAGAACTTACTGCACGGCTCAAAGATTATGAGCAAACACGTGCTCAAATTCAAAAGTTGAATATTGATTCGCACTACAAATTAGATTACGATGATCGCTATTATGATAAAAATGGTGAGCTTACAGAGGAAGATCAAGAGTTTAGATTGCGTACAAAGACAAATCTGGATACTGCTGAGGAAAAACACTACCTCACCTTTAAAGACAAGCCTTTTGAGCAAGTAACACGTTCAAAGCCTGAATATGAAACCTTAGTTTTAAACCATTCTAATACGGAGCAGATCCTTTTTAAGTTGGGCTACCAAAAGAGCGCGCATTACACCAAGCACTGCGAAATCTTCAATCTAAAGTATTTAGAGGCTTCAGTTGAAATTGCTTTGGTACAATTTGACGAACTCAAAGATTCTTTTATTGAAATTGAGACCAACACCAATGAAGAATCTCACACCGATGCACTTTTTGAAAAGCTTTATGACCTTATGGAAAACATAGGCGTTTCTAAGAATCAGCTTACTAAAGATTTTTATATCGAGATGATCAAAGCAGCGAAAAAGGAATAGAATTCACGGGTTTTAAACGCTTTATATTTTTGATTTGAACACATACTTGAAGCGGCTGTTTTTCCGTTATATTTGCATCAAAATTTGCTATGCTCAATTTTTTTAGAAAAAGCGCACTTCTGTTTTTCGTTCTTTTTTCGATTAGTCTTTCAGCGCAAGAAAAGAAGGAATTGGATATTCAATCTGACGTTTCACAAATCGATGAAGAGAAATATCCCGGAGCCTTGGTGATGTATAAAAGCACCAAGCAAGTATACATTCAGCACGAAGGTATTGAGATGTGGTGTGATCTGGCTTTTCATTATAAGGCTGAAAATTTTGTGCGCGCCATTGGTAATGTGCGTATGAAGCAAGGCGATACTATAAGTATGCGCAGCAATTATGCCGAGTATAATGGTGACACGCAATTTGCCTGGGCTTCTGGTGGTGTCAATCTCAGAACCCCAACCGCTACCTTAGACACAGATACACTTTATTTTAATCGAATAAAACAACAGGCGTATTACAGAACCGGTGGTACCTTACGCGATACTGCTAGTGTAATCGAAAGTAAAATCGGGCGGTATTATTTAGATCAGGATAAATATTCCTTTATTCAAAATGTAGTTGTTACCAATCCTGAATATGTAATTAATAGCGACCAACTTGATTTTTATTCAGAATCTGGTGCCGCTTTTTTATACGGCCCGTCTACGATTACAAGTGAAACCAGCACCGTGTATTGTGAGCGTGGGTATTATGACACGCGAAACGACAATGGTTATTTTGTTAAAAATTCGCGCATAGACTATGACAATCGTACCGTTTATGGCGATAGTTTATATTTTGACCGTCCTACAAGTTTTGCTTCGGCTACAAATAATATACGCGTCATAGACACCGCAAATAACAGTGTGATCAAAGGACATTATGCTGAAGTGTTCAAGGATAAAGATTCAGTATTCATTACTAAAAGAGCCGTTGCGATAACGGTACAAGATCAGGATTCGATTTATGTACACGGCGATCGACTTGTGGTAACCGGAGTTCCTGAAAAACGCATCGTACGCGGCTATTACAATGTACGGCTTTTTAAAAGTGATATGAGCGGTAAAAGTGACTCCATTCACATCAATCAAGCCAATGGTCTTACCCAGCTCATTGGGAGACCTGTGCTATGGAGTGGCCTAAGCCAGATGACGGGCGATTCTATTCACTTACAAAGCAACACAAAAACCGAACAATTAGATTCACTTCATGTTTTTGACAATGCTTTTTTGGTACAACAGGATACGATTCCGCTGTTTGATCAAGAGAAAAGTGGTTTCAATCAAGTGAAAGGAGATGTCCTCTACGGAACATTTCAAGACAATGCGCTTCATCAGATAGATATTATAAAAAATGCTGAAAGCATCAATTATATGCGTGCTGATGATGGAGAATTACAAGGAATAGACAAAAGTAAATCGGCGTCGATTAGAGCCATTTTAGAAAATAATGCACTGGTAACGATTACCAAATTCAAGCAGGTTGATGGTGAGGTTTTTCCACTTTCAAAATTCCCTAAAGAATCCAGAGAATTTGAAGGATTGGTCTGGCGTGGTGACGAGCGTTTGCTCACAAAAGAAGATATTTTTAAAGGAGAGGCTCCTTTTACACTTACAAAAATTGAAGGTATACCTTTGCCAGAAATCGATGAAGACTTCTTTGATAACAGCATTCCTGATGAAGAACTCGATATTCCTGAAGCCTCAAAACTGACTCCCTCAGATCTAAAAAATCGAGAGGAAGACGCTCCAGAGATTGGCGTCCCAATGAGTGATAAGGCAACCATAAAAAAGGAAACTAAAACTCCGAAAAGAGAAAAACCTACTCCTAAATTTAAAGTCAAAGAATTGCCCAATTTAAAAGCTAAAGATTCAACAGATAATGAAAGCTGATTTCCTTAAATATCAGGCGCAAACGAGTCCGCATCCTCTTGCGATGGAAGTTTCGCACGCTAAAGGCAGCTACATTTATGATACTTCAGGAAAAGCGTATTTAGACTTTGTAGCCGGAGTTTCTGCTGCGAGTATCGGGCATTGCCATCCTGCGGTAGTAAAAGCCATTCAAGAGCAAAGTGAAAAATATTTGCATGTGATGGTATATGGTGAATATGCCCAAGACCCGGCAGTTGAATTGACACGTTTAATTGCTGCAAATCTTCCTGATCCACTAGAACAAACCTATTTGGTAAACAGCGGTACTGAAGCTATAGATGGCGCAATGAAACTCGCCCGTCGAGTCACCGGCCGTAGTAAGATCATTTCTGCAAATCAAGCCTATCACGGGAATACCTTTGGCGCATTGAGTTTGATGAATTATGAGGAACGCGTTGCACCGTTTAGACCAGTTGTAGGTGACATCTCTCATATCAACTTCAATAGTTTTGAAGATCTAGAAAAGATTACCGAAGATGTAGCGGGTGTTGTTTTAGAAACCATTCAAGGTGGTGCCGGATTTATTCAACCAGAAAATGGCTGGCTTACTGCGGTAAAAAAGCGCTGTGAAGCAGTTGGCGCACTTTTAATACTAGACGAGATACAGCCTGGGTTTGGAAGAACAGGAGCTTTTTTTGGTTTTGAGAATTATAACGTGGTTCCTGATGTTGTGGTAATGGGAAAAGGAATGGGCGGCGGAATGCCCATTGGTGCTTTTACCGCTTCAACGGCGCACATGCGTTTACTTTCAGACAATCCTAAAATGGGACATATAACCACATTTGGTGGTCATCCTGTCATTGCAGCAGCAGCTTTAGCAACCTCAAAAACGATCTTAGAAGGAGACCTCATTCAGCAAACTTTAGAAAAAGAAAACCTGTTTAGAAGCTTATTGAAGCATCAACTCATTACCGAAGTTCGCGGTAAAGGGCTTATGCTGGCTGCCCTTACGCCTTCCGCAGAAATTACAAACGAGGCCATCTTGATGGCTCAAGATGAAGGTTTAATTTTATTTTGGTTGTTGTTTGAAACTAAGGCCATTCGCATCACCCCACCACTCACCATCTCTGAAGATGAGATTGTTAAAGGTTGTGAGATCTTGCTTAAGGTTTTAGATAAAATAGCGACTAAATTGTCATAATCAGCTGTTTGGGCGCAATTGTTGATTACTTTGTTAACAACAATATGTAGCGCACAGCCTTCTGCCTATTATCCTTTATAAATTTATATAGGCAGAAATTTTAAAAGCAACGTGTATGAAGTTTAATCAAGAACACGAAGAGAATAATTTCCCGCTCACCCGTTTTGAATCTATGTTAAAGACAAATGATGTCCTTTTCTTCGATTCGGATGAATTTGAGAATATTGTCAACCATTACTTAGAAAATGGCAAAATTGCACTCGCAAAGAAAGCTGTAAAACTTGGTCTTGACCAGCACCCTTCCTCCTCAAACCTCAAGCTTTTTAAGATTGAAATTTTAATTTTTGAGAACAAGCTTGATGAAGCAGATCGTTTACTGGCAGAACTTTATGAATTAGAACCTCAAAACGAAGAAGTTTACATTCAAAAAGCCAATATTTTCTCTAAACGAGATGATCATAAAATGGCGATCGAATTGCTAGAAACTGCTCTTGAACTTACAGACGCCGATGCCGATATCTATTCTCTTATAGGAATGGAATATTTGTTTATGGACGACTTTCAAAAAGCTAAATACAGCTTTATGAAATGTCTGGAAGTTGATGAAGATGACTATTCGGCATTGTATAATGTGATTTATTGCTTTGACTTTTTAGAACAACACGAGGAAGCAATAGATTACCTCAATATGTTTCTTGACAAAAATCCATACTGCGAAGTGGCTTGGCATCAAGTAGGGAAACAATATTTTGACCTGAAAAATTACACCAAAGCACTCGCTGCTTACGATTTTGCGATTATTAGTGATGACACCTTTATCGGCGCTTATTTTGAAAAAGGAAAAGTGCTTGAAAAATTAGGTCGCTATAATGAAGCGATAGAAAATTATCAAATAACTTTAGGCTTAGATGATCCCACATCATTTGCCTACTTAAGAATGGGTAAATGCTATCAAAAGTTGCATTGTGATGATCTTGCCATTGAATTCTTTTTAAAAACGGTAAAAGAAGATCCATTGCTAGACAAGGGTTGGATCGCGATAACCGATTTCTATACCAAGAAGATGGATTATCAAAATGCGCTCTACTACATCAACAAAGCCATAAATATTGATGGTGAAAATGTTTTGTATTGGAAACGCTATGCGAAAATAAACAACCGTTTAAAATTTTACGAGGAAGCAGAACGCGGTTATCGTAAAACCTTAGAATTAGGCAACTATGAACTAGACACCTGGTTGACCCGATGCGATATTCTTATTTACCTGGGTGAATATGAAGCAGCCGTAACCAACTTGTTTGAAGCCATAGAGTTTTATCCTGAATCTCCTCAGATTGAATTTAGATTAGCAGGCTTATACTTCAGCCTAAATCAAGATGAAAAAGGATATTTTCACCTGGAGAATGCTTTACGTTTAGAACCGGATTATGACATCATTCTCGAAGAACTTTTTCCTTTTGTCTATGCCAAACGCAGCGTCTTGAAAAAAATAAAAAAGGCAAAAAAATCCTAAAATTAAAGGCAAAATTTAAACAGAAGCCACATTGTAAAAACGATGTGGCTTTTCTTTATACTATCCCTGCGGTTTAGAGATAGATTTTATATTTCTTTCATACATTTGAGGCATAATCAAAACCAAACCATGTCTCAGAAACGATCTCTAGTTAATTATGCTGTCATTACTTTAAAAGGTTTGGCTATGGGTGCTGCAGATGTAGTTCCTGGAGTATCAGGAGGAACAATCGCATTTATCGCCGGTATTTATGAAGAACTCATCGCCACGATAGATAAGCTAGATACATCCTTTTTTAAAGTTTGGAAGAAAGAGGGATTCAAAGCTGCTGCAGAAGCATACAATTTAAAATTTCTTGGTGCTCTTTTTTTAGGTATTGGCCTCAGTATTCTATCCCTTGCAAAGCTCATTACCTTCTTATTAGAAGAACACCCGCTGTTGCTTTGGGGATTCTTTTTTGGACTCATCGTTGCCAGTATTCTTTATATAGGATCTCAAATTAAATCCTGGAATGTTGGTGTAGTTATTTCAGGCGTAATAGGCATTGTGGTCTCATACTACATCACCATTGCAGAGCCTTTGAGTACCGGTGCGAGTTATTGGTTTATTTTTCTTTCAGGATTTATAGCAATCATTGCAATGATCCTTCCGGGAATATCGGGTTCTTTTATCCTATTACTTTTAGGCTCCTACAGTATTGTTTTAGGAACCGTACGTAATTTTGTTGATGCGCTTTTAGCCTTAGACTTTTCGGCGCTTAAAGACGCTTTATTACGCCTCATTCTTTTTATGTTGGGATGTGTTACCGGTTTAAAAGCATTTTCTAAAGTACTCACCTACCTCTTTAAAAATTATCAAAACCTTACGCTGGCATTACTCACCGGTTTTATGATTGGTGCTTTAAATAAAGTTTGGCCTTGGAAAGAGGTGCTTTCTTATCGCACAAATTCGCACGGGCAGCAAGTTCCGCTTCTAGAAAAAAGCATTTTGCCACAAAATTTTGAAGGCGACCCTAAAATCATTTTGGTAAGCGTATTGGCAATAATTGGCTTTTTAACTATTTTTCTGTTAGAACGCTTTGCGAATTCTAAACAAAATAATGGAATCTAAACACCGCTCTTTTTCAGATAAAATCTGGCTGGTACTTAAGGGGCTTGCTATGGGAGCGGCCAATAAAGTGCCCGGCGTTTCTGGTGGTGTTGTTGCATATGTCGCAGGCTTTTATGAGGAATTTATTTATTCGCTGCAAAAAGTGAATAAAAATGCATTCAAACTCCTTTTGAACGGGAGATTCCGCAGTTTTGTGCGCTATGTAAATGGAAGATTTTTATTTCTGCTCATCTTAGGAATGATCATCAGTTATTTTAGTGTTTCAAAATTACTTGATGTAGCGATTGAGCATTATCCGCTTCACGTTTGGAGCGCATTTTTTGGGATGATCATTGGCAGTATTTACTACATAGGTAAAGATTTTGACGACTGGTCTCAAAAAAATATCATTATTCTTTCACTGGGAATCATAACCGGAGTCTTGATAAGCCTGTTAGAACCGGCTACACAAAATGACAATCTCATCTTTGTATTTTTCTGCGGAATCATTGGCGTCTCTGGGATGACCTTACCCGGATTATCTGGATCATTCATATTGATTCTTTTAGGCAATTATGTATTACTTCTGGTAGATTCTGTAAATGCGCTATACGACACCCTATCCGATTTGGTTCAAGCTGATTTTTCTTTCATAAATGATCCACATCGTGTGCGTTTATTAAAAGTAATTGCGGTATTCACCTTAGGTTCGGTTACCGGTTTAGTCACCTTGTCTAACTTTTTAGGCTACTTGTTAAAGCACTATAAAAATCAGACAAATGCCGGAATTATTGGGTTTATCGCTGGTTCTTTAGGAGTTGTTTGGCCTTGGAAAAACCCTGTTTTTGAACGCAACGAATTAGGCGAAATTAACTACGACCGCGTGGGCGATCCTATTCTTACCAATTATGACCGTTTTTGGCCTTCAAGTCTTTCTTTAGAAAACTGCCTGGCAACGGTTTTTATTCTTTTAGGTATATTTAGTGTGGTTGCTTTAGGAAAATACGGGGAAAAAACCCGTGCAAAGAATTAAACTAAAGCTGACATTTGCAGCCAACCCAACCAAAAACTATTGAATTACCCAACCATTATGATTAAACTTGGACTTATAGGAAAAAACATTGACTACTCGTTCTCTCGAAAATATTTTACCGAGAAATTTGAAAATGAATCCATCGAAGGTTTATATTCAAATTACGACTGCGCTACACCAGAAGAAGTAAAAAATCTCCTAGACACCAATGAGGATTGTCACGGTTTTAATGTGACTATTCCCTATAAAGAAGTGGTAATCCCCTATCTTGATGAGCTTAACAAACACGCAAGTGCTATTGGAGCTATTAATACCATCAAGCGTCTGACCAACGGAAAACTCAAAGGTTTTAATACCGATTATTTAGGCTTTCGCAAGTCCCTTCAGCCGTTTTTAACTGTTCAAAAACATAATCACGCGTTGATTTTAGGCACAGGCGGCGCATCAAAAGCGATTGCTTATGCGCTTGAACTTGAGGATATTTCGTTCAAATTTGTATCAAGAACTCCTAAAAAAGACCAATTTTCTTACGATGCGCTCAATGCTGCATTACTTTCAAAATATACCCTGATCATCAACACGACTCCGTTAGGCACCTACCCGAACATTACAGATTGTCCTAAAATACCTTACAGGTTGCTTTCTAAAAACCACTTGCTGTATGATCTTGTGTATAACCCGGTTGAAACTCAGTTTCTTAAAAACGGAAAAGAACACGGAACCCGCATCTGCAATGGTTATGAGATGTTGAAACTTCAAGCCGAGGCCGCCTGGAAAATCTGGAATTAGCAGCCTTCTACCCTTCTGCTCTTGTTAATTGCTTACTTAATAGTATCTTTAAATACTTATTAAAGCACCATAACATTGAAACAAATGTCAGAAGAAAAAAAAGCATCCAATACCGATAAGAATGTTGAAGAAACTGCTTCAAAAGATTCAATAAAAGAATCTCAAGAAGCTAAAACTTCGGCTAGCGAAACTCAGGAAGCATCTACTACGCAAGAAGAAGAGCTGGTTACAGAATCTATAGATGTCATTAAAGACGCAAAAACCAATGACGCTAATGAAGAAGAGCATGACGAGGATTTTGTAGCAGAAGATGAGGAGGATGATCAAGATAGTGATCCTGATGATCTTGACGCTGCTCTTAATGAAGATAGTGAAGATGAGAGCGCCTCTGAGCGTCACGACATTCCTAAAAAGGATTATGACAGCCTAAGTAAAGAAGAACTCATCAAAGAGTTTAAATATTTGCTTAATAATCATAAAGTTCAAGCGATTAAAGAACATGTAACCGAGTTGCGTGCAGCTTTTATTTCGCAATTTGAAGATGAGCAAGAGCAGGCTAAAGAAAAGTTTCTTGAAGAAGGTGGAAACATCATCGACTTCAGGTATTATAGCCCGCTTAAGAAAGAATTCAATTCGCTTTATTTCGATTATCGCGACAAGCGCAACAACTACTATAAAAATCTCAAAAAAGATCTCAACGCCAATCTGGAGACACGCAATGCACTAATTGAAGAGTTGAAAGAGCTCAAAAATGAAGTTGGTGGTGAAGACAGTATAAATACCACTTTTGAGAAGTTCAAAGACATTCAGGAACGCTGGAGAAATGCCGGTAATATTCCACGTGATCGTTACAATCTTGTGTGGAACAATTACCACCATCACATTGAAAATTTCTACGATTTTCTACATCTCAACAGAGAGTTTAGAGATAAAGATTTTAAAGAAAATCTTGACAAAAAACTTAAGCTTATCGAGCAAGCAGAAGAGCTTGCGCAGGAACCTGACGTAAATCGCGCATTTAAGGAGTTACAAATGCTTCACAAAATCTGGAAGGAAGAAGTAGGTCCTGTGTCTAAAGAATATCGTGAAGAAATCTGGGAAAAGTTTAGTGCAGCTACGCGTAAAATTCACGATGCACGTCAAGAATACTTCAAAAACATTGATAAGGTTTATGAAGAAAATCTTGACAAAAAACAGGAAGTAATCGCAAAAATTGAAACAATTGCTGCTAATCCTGCCTCAGCTCACAATGGCTGGCAAAAGCAAATGAAAGAGGTTAATGCCTTGCGTGAAGAATTTTTCAAAATAGGTAAAGTGCCTAAAAAGGAAAATGAACCTACCTGGAAAGCTTTCAAAAAGGCTACTCGAGAATTTAATCATAACAAGAATAGCTTTTATAAAAACCAGAAAAAACAGCAATATGAAAACTTACAGAAAAAGCTAGAACTGGTTCAAATAGCCGAAGACAATAAGGACAACGAAGACATCAAAGTGACCATAGATCTGATGAAACGCATTCAGGCAGATTGGAAAAAAATTGGTCACGTTCCTCGTAAAGACAGTGATAAAATTTGGAAACGCTTCAAAAAAGCGTGTAATCACTTCTTTGACCGTCTTCACGCTGAAAAGAAAGAAGTTCTTGAGGAAGAAAAAGGCAATCTAGAAGAAAAAAATACTTTACTAGAAAAAGTAAAGAATATTGAATTATCGGGTAATCATGAAGATGACCTGAAAACGATCAAATCAATCATTAAAGAATGGAAAGATACCGGCCGGGTACCGCATTCTAAAAAGAGCATCGAGCAAGATTTTAATAAAGTTTTAGACGGCTTGTTTAAGAAGCTAGACTTAAGTAAGAAAGAATCTGAACTTATCAAATATGAAAATCGAGTTGCAGCGATCGCCGATGAAGACAGTAATCAAGCACTCAATAAAGAGCATTATTTTATAACCAAAAAGATTGATGAAGTAAAAGCCGAAATCAATCAGCTTGAAAATAATTTAGGGTTCTTTCAACACGTTGATGATGATAATCCATTAGTCAAAGAAGTGCATAAAAATATTGCCGCACACAAAAAGACATTAGAAATCTGGAAAGCTAAGTTAAGTAAGCTTAAATCGCTTTATTAAGCCATGTCTTGCCCGCTCTGTAAGCACGATTCAGTTTATTTTGGGACATATCAGGGCAGAATTTATAACAGATGCACATTTTGTGCATCTGTTTTTTTAGATCCTAACGATCTTCCTTCAGCAAAAGCTGAAAAAAAACGCTACGACAAACATGAGAACAGTCTAGATAATAAGGGTTATCTACAATTTCTAGAACCTCTGCGTAATGTTATTATTAAAAATGAAAGTGCTACTCAAACGGGTCTGGATTACGGTTGCGGTCCTAATCCTGTTTTATCTAAGTTACTGAAGAAAGAAGGGTTTACGGTCAAGCAATATGATATCTATTACCACAATGAAGTTTCAGTATTACAAGAAACTTACGATTATATTGTTTGTTGTGAAGTCATTGAGCACTTTCACAATCCTTATGAAGCGTTTTCACAATTAAAATCCCTATTAAAACCAAAAAATAGTAAGCTCTACTGCAAAACAGCACTACTTCAGCCCGAACAAGATTTTGAATCCTGGGCATACAAAAATGATTTTACCCATAGTTTTTTTTATTCAGAAAAGGCTTTACAGTTTTTGAAAGAAGAGTTTCAGTTTAGTGAACTAGTAATGCAGCCTGATTATTTTATACTTGAAACGTAATCTATCTCAGAGCAAGCCTGGCTGGTGACAAAGGCGGGCACATAAGAGTTTGTCAAAAATGAATTTTCAATTTCGCGGCATCCTGATAGCTATAGGGACTTCCTAATAAACCTATCGGCGGTACCAATAAAAAAAGCGCAGCAAAGCTGCGCTTTTTCATTCTATAAGATGAATGAATTAATCTTTATATAAGTATAATGAAGATACACCGGCAAGTGATGCAGCAGAGCTCGGCGCTACATTACCTCCACCAGCTGTAGATACATTTCCATAGGCTAATACTTGTCCGCCTCCGTTTGCAAGTTCAGCAACGTAAACAGCATCTGTATCGGCGTCATACACCACATTTACAGGATTACCTAATAATGTTGCACTACCTTCATAACGAATTTGATTTGTTACAGAAAGTGTTCCTCCGTTTTCTACTGCATCAAATTTTGATTCAAAGTCTGAAATCACGTGGAATGCACCATCAGTATCAAAATCTCCTCCTGAAGCCGCTGCGATATCGGTCATAATCATCGTATCACCATCAAAATCTAAACCGTGCGTTCTTACAATTCCTTCAACAGTAATCCGTTTACTAGCAGCTACGGTAGCATCGGTCATATTTGAAGAAGCAAAATCTGTAAATACAGCAAGATCGCTGCTGCTATCAACAACTGCATATAAATCATCACCTACAAATTCAATACCCCATACAGCAAATTCTACAGTTACTGTATTTCTAAGTTCAAAAGAATCTCCATCTTTTTCAAAAACGAAAAATCTTCCGTCATCATTAGCATTATCTGAAACTACATAGATGTTTCCATTTACTGCTAGGTCACGTGGACTTTGTAAAGCCGAAGGCCCGGTAACATCAACATTGAGATCAACAGTAGCTTCGATAAAATCACTGATTCCGAAGTAAGATTGCAAAGAAGTTTGTGTTGCTCCTCGTGCTGCAATCGTAAAACCATCATCATCTGGACTATAATAAATACCTTCAGCATCAGTTGCTGCTGTTGTATAAACGGTAGATCCTCCTCTTAATAAGTCATATTTTGTCACATTACCATCAGCGTGACTTGTCGCGTATAAATCTGCAGTACCAACGATTACTGTTCCGGTATTATCATCATCGTCACTACAAGAGGCTAATGTAAAAAGGCCTAAAGCGCCTGCAAAAAGAAATTTTGAAATGTTCATAAATTGAGTTTTAGTTTAATTTGTTTGTTCATCTAAGTAACGTAAATGCAACAAGCTCAGTTCTTAAATAATTACAAACGAATCAACACACAAGCACAACTAACTGAATATCAAATTATTAAAAATAAAAATTATAGAAGTTTAACGAAGATTTAGTAACTCTTTAGCACATGTTAAGAAAGAAGATTTTCACAATTATTGCCAAAATCTTTAAAGAAAACTTAATTAACTGCGTTCGGGAATTTTTCCCTGAACATCCTTAAAGAATAATCTCAGACGGGCCATATCCTGTTTTAAATTGCCTGAAGGATAAAGCGGTACACCTATACGATGTTCTTTTTTTCCGAAATCCATCGTGATGGGTACTATGGGTACTTGCGCTTTTAAAGCAATATAGTTAAAATCCGGTTTTCCAGTTTTCTACTTTCTTTCGAGTACCTTCAGGAGAAAGCGCTAATCTAAAAACCTCGTGCTCTTTGAACATATTGGCAATTCGATCTACTTTATTTTCGTTCTTAAATCGGTCTAAAGGAATTCCGCCTACTTTTCTAAAGTACCATCCAAAAGGCCATTTGAATAATTCCTTTTTACCCAAAAAATTGATCGTAACTCCAATACAACTTCTAAAAAGCAGTCCCATATAGAAATCGTGCCAACTGGTATGTGGCGCAGCGATGACTACCATTTTGTTTACCTCTTTAGGAAATCTTCCTTTAATTTTCCACCCTAAGGCTTTATAAATGAAAAGAGCGAATCGCTGCATCAGCTTTGTTTATTTTTTAAAATAGCGCGAGCTTCCTCTAGATCTTGAGGTGTATCAATGCCAATAGCTGGAGCGTCAGAAGGTACCATCTTGATACGTTTACCATATTCTAAGTAACGAATAGCTTCAATCTTTTCTGCAGCTTCAAGCATGCGCATGGGCAATTTGGCAAAATCTAAGACCGCTTGCTTTCTAAATGCATAAATACCTTTATGTTTATAATAGATACTTTCTACATCGCGATCTCTTCGGTAAGGGATAGGTGCTCTTGAAAAGTAAAGTGCAAAACTAGCCTGATCTACAATCACCTTTACATTATTGGGGTTTTCTATATCCTCTATTTTTGAAATGGGCGTCATTAACGAAGCCAGGTCTATCGCATCTGCATCTTTTTCATAAAAAACCTGTAGCACATTGCGCATATCTTCGGTATTGGTAAACGGTTCATCTCCCTGAACGTTCACCACAATATCAATATCAAGATCGGCAACAGCTTCTGCAATTCTATCGCTTCCACAGCTATGTTCTTGCTGGCTCATAATCGCGTGTCCGCCGGCGCCGGTAATGGTTTCATAAATTAACTCACTATCGGTAACCACATAAACTGTGTCAAACAATTGCGTTTGAACGGCAGCCTCATAGGTGCGCAAAATCACTGGTTTGCCCTCGAGATCTTTCATCAATTTACCGGGAAATCTAGACGCCTCATAACGCGCCGGGATCATTGCTATGGTTTTTAATTTCTTAGTCATTTCTTTAGAGCATTCTTTTTTAGCTTTCGCTTATGGTACCATTTATAAACTCGGTAGGCCAAAAACACTACCAAAACGCCTGCAAGAATAGGAATAAAAATGGCAAGCACAGCAAGTATTGTTGAAACTATAGATTCTAAAGTCGAGAAAATAGGATTAGCAATTCCTAAGGTTGAAGCAGTCGAAGTCGCACGAATAGCAGCTGTAGAACCGGCAATAAGTCCGGCTGTGCCTCCCCCACCAATGATCGCCAGAGCCCAAGAAATCCAAGGTGCATCATCACCAAAAGTCACAAAAAATAACATGGTTCCTGCCACGCTGGCAAGTGGTACAGCTATCGTATCTAAAGTATTATCAAACCAAGGAATATAATATGCGAGCACTTCAAGACAGGAAGCCACTCCCAGAAGCACTAAGGCTTGCCAGTTACCTAGCCATTCCCAAGCACTGAGTTCTATAACCTCAAAGTAGGCTGCCGCACTTAAGGCCAATAAAGGCAGAAATATTCTAAATCCCGCCGCAGCTGAAAGCCCAATTCCTAAACAAATACTTATGACTAGTTCCATTAGTGCTTAATCAATAAACATATCGTCTTTAAAACCTATAAGATACAGTTTTTTACGTGCACGCGTTACCGCTGTGTATAACCAACGTAAGTAATCTTTATCCATTCCGTTAGGTAAATATGGCTGTTCTACCATAATAGTTTCCCATTGACCACCTTGAGATTTATGGCACGTGATTGCATATGAAAACTTCACCTGCAGCGCATTAAAGAACTTGTTGTTTTTGACTTTCATAAACTTCTTATACTTAGAAGTCTCGTCTGTATAATCTTTCATCACTTCCTGGTAAAGATTATTACCCTCCTCGTAGGATAAGGATGGAGTTTCTGAAGTAAGGGTATCTAATAATAAAACCGTTTCAAAAGGAGCCAAATTGGGATAATCTGTCATTTGAATTTTCACTTCCGCGAAGCGAAAACCATACAACTCTATAATGCTGAATATTTCCAGAATCTCGATGATATCTCCATTTGCAATAAAACCTGCCTCACTTTTTGTATCCAACCAGAAGTAATTATTCTTAACAACCATAAAATAATCTCCTGCACTTACTTCTTCTTCTTTAAAGAGAATACGCGAACGAATTTGCTGATTATACAGGTTAGCACGCTTATTAGATCTCACAATGATCGCAGTACCTTCATTTCCATATTCTCTGTAAGAATCACCAAGAGCATCCATAATCTCGTGGCCATCTATAAGCCGCACTACATCGTTTTGACCGCTCAGATCAAATCTGAAATCCTCATAGAGCTCGTCGTTGAGAAATTCTCTAATTCTAGTCGCATTTTTAAGAATACCACTCGTTTCGGCTTGTCGCATTACTTCATCGAGCTCAATACTTTTTACTGTTTTATCAAATTGCATTTGAAGGTTTCGCTCATCTAATGCCGGACTCAAATCCATTTTCACAGGAGGAAGCTGAGCCTGATCTCCTATTAAAAGTAATTTGCATTTATGACCGCTATACACATAAGACATCAAATCATCGAGTAAAGAGCCATTCTCAAAGAGTTTGGATTCTGAAGCATTATCAGAAATCATTGAAGCTTCATCTACAATAAAAATAGTGTTTCGGTGCTTATTGCGTTGTAAAGTGAATGAAACACCACCGCCACGCTCTTTTTTGGGATAATAGATCTTTCGGTGGATGGTATGCGCCGGTTTATCACTGTAATTTGAGATCACCTTGGCTGCCCTTCCAGTAGGTGCCAATTGCACAGACGACATTTTAATTTTCCACAAGTTTTTAACAATTGTACCAATTACCGTGGTTTTTCCGGTTCCGGCAAAACCTTTTAAAACATAAATTGAGTTATTTTTAGGCTCAAATATAAAAGCGCTAAGTTGTTGTAATAGAATGTCTTGTTTCTGGGTTGGTGAAAAAGGAAAATCTTTAATTAAAAGCTTATAAAATGCGTGCTGATCCAGCTCCATAAAAAATTATTGAAAGTGTAAAGATACTAATGAATTTAAGGGGATATCCTTTAACGATTAAAAAAAAATTGTAGATTTGCTTATAACCTTAATTAAAATCTAAAACCACACATCGAATGAAAATAGTAATTCAGTTAGTACTTTGGGTTGTTATCGGAGTATTAGGATATTTACTTTTTAACGCTGTTTACGGCGAAGTAAAATTTAATGACCTTAAAGTTGTACGTTATCAAAAAGCGATTGAAAATCTAAAAGATATACGCGCAGGTCAATTAGCTTTCAAACAAATCAATGGAAAATTTGCAGAAAACTTTGAGCAACTAGAAAGTTTTATTGACACAGCTGAATTTGTACTTACCGAGCGTCGTGACACTATGGTCCTTGACGAAGAAGCAACACGTCGTTATCGTGTAGATACACGTAAAGAAATTACTATTATTGATACTTTAGGATATAAGTCTATTAAAGATTCTCTTTACCAAGGTACCAACCGTTACAAAACAATGAAGAACGTACCTATTGCAGGAACTGACGCTCAATTTGAAATGGAATCAGGTACTCTTCTTAAGAGTGATGTGCCAATCCCGGTTTTTGAAGCTAAAGTATCTAAAGATGTATTATTATTTGACCAACCAAAAGACTACGTTTCTAAAGAAAAACAAGTAGTTTCTGTTGATGGTGTAAATGGTGCTTACCTTTCTGTAGGTTCTATGACTGAAGTTAATACGAATGGTAACTGGCCAAAGAGTTACGGCGACAATGACGAATAAATCTCTGGAGCATCCAGAAAATCTTATAGTGTCCATCCAGGTTAGCCTGGATGGATTTTCTTTTTTTATCAAAAAAAGTACAGATGGATTGTGCATAGAATCAAAAAGTTTTGATTTTAAAAATGTGCACACGCCTCAACGCGCTTTAGAAGAGATCCAAAAGATCTTTGAGGCTACGCCTAGCCTCAATCAAGCATTTGAAGAAGTGATCGTGCTTTATGCAAACGAACTTTTTACAGTTGTACCGAAAGCTTTATTTGATGAAAATAGGCTTACCGATTACCTTAAGTTTAATACCAAAATTCTTAAGACAGATTTCATCGTTTATGATGAGATCGAAACTTTAGATCTTGTCAATGTTTATGTTCCCTACACCAACATAAACAACTTCTTTTTTGATCACTTTGGTACATTCACCTATTACCACAGTCAATCAATACTTTTAAACAGCATTTTATCAAATGCTCAAAACAAACGTGCTGAAGTTTTTGTACATTTTGAAAAAACCTCACTAACACTTATTGCTTATCAGGGTCAAAAACTTCTGTTAAGCAATCAGTTCAAATTTGAAACACCTCAAGATTGTATTTACTATATTTTGTTTTGCTATGAGCAATTACAGCTTGATCCTGAAGTACACCAGCTTACTTTAAGCGGTAAAATATCTGAAGATGATGCAAACTACAAGCTTATTTACGATTATGTTCGAGAGGTAGTGCTCAATAATAACAGCAAAGAAGATCATCAAAGCAGCTTTTTAAAATATCAACTGGGTTTATGAGAATAATAAGTGGAAATTATAAAGGAAGACGCATCATCGCTCCAAAAAAATTACCTGTACGTCCAACTACAGATATGGCCAAGGAGTCCTTATTCAACATTCTCAGAAATCGCTACAGCTTTAGCACTATAAGCGTTTTAGACCTGTTTGCCGGTACAGGAAATATAAGTTATGAATTTGCTTCTAGAGGAGCTAAAGCGATCACAGCTGTAGATGCAAACGCAGGTTGTGCTCGATTTATACAACAAACTTCAGAGCAGTTAGAAATGAACATCAATGTGATTAAAGCAGATGTTTATGGCTATTTATCTAGAGCGGCAGAACAGCACGATTTAATTTTTGCAGACCCTCCATATGACTTTGAGACGACCGAATTTATAAAAATAGTAGATCTAGTCTTTGAGCAAAACTTGCTTTCTCAAGAAGGAACGTTGGTTATAGAACATAGTAAACATACCGATTTGCAAGAACATCCTTTATGTTTTGAGACGCGCAAATATGGCGGAAGTGTCTTTAGCTTTTTTTCTAAAAAAGATTCGTAAAATACTGGCTTTTAGTTAATTTTGCTGAAAAATACACCCAACTTGAATCCACTTAAAACTATTAAGTTAGACTTTTGCGTCTTGAACTTTTACGATACGTTTGTCATTTCTGAAGTAAATGAAGGTGTAAACGTAAGTAAAGAACACATTGCAAAGGCACATCAAACCATTGTTGATTTTTTTGGAAGCAATACCTATTATGGGTATATCTCGCTACGAATCAACGATTACAACGTAGATCCTACAGACTATTTATCGTGTCCTTTCTATGACCACATTACCGGTATGGCAATTGTAAGCGATAAAGCTATTAAAAGGGAAACTGCAAATTTTGAACGTGCGTTCTTTAAAAAGTCGCTAGAAGTTTTTTATACTGTTGAAGAAGCTGTAAACTGGATCACGACCTTACCTACAGAAAATTTAAATAAAAAAGCAGACCTATAAGCCGGATTCTGTTCTTACTCAAGAGTAATACCTTATCATTTATCTAGACAAACAATTACTTGTTTGCTCAATCTGCCTACCCTCCGACATCGCACGAGAAGCACTTAATTGTCGGTATACATGACATTGCACCGCATAGAGTTTACCTGATTTCACTACAGCATTACCTGTACATCCTTTCTGTTGCACTGGTCCTAATAACCTAGAAAAATAGATTATTGACGGCCGTTAGCCGCTATGCCTCTCTGTGGTGTCCGGACTTTCCTCTCATTAAAAAACGAGCGATAAGGCGGTCTGCTTAGCGCAAAAGTAAGCTTTTAATTAGAGCCGGTATACTGCTTACTGAAAATTGAAATTGAAAATTGTTGATAACATAATGGGAAAAATAGTCCAAGTTGAATGGCTATTGCTCAAGCTCTTTTTATATTTGTTTCCTTTAGAAATTATAAGAGTTTCTATTCTAATTTTTACCACAATTCTGCATTGGAACAGTTTATAGTATCAGCCCGAAAGTATAGACCTGCGACGTTTAAAGACGTTGTAGGCCAGCAGGCCATTACCAATACACTCGAGAATGCAATCGCAAACAATCATCTGGCTCAGGCCTTGTTATTTACAGGACCGCGCGGTGTAGGTAAAACTACCTGTGCTCGTATTCTTGCAAAAAAAATAAATCAGGAGGCTGATGAGGTTGTTGATGAGAACGAAGACTATGCATTCAACATTTTTGAATTGGATGCTGCATCAAACAACTCGGTTGATGATATTAGAAATCTTATAGATCAAGTACGTATCGCCCCTCAAGTAGGAAACTACAAAGTCTATATTATTGACGAGGTGCATATGCTTTCTTCTGCGGCTTTTAATGCGTTTTTAAAAACCCTTGAAGAACCGCCAAAACACGCGATTTTTATTCTCGCTACTACTGAAAAGCACAAAATTCTACCTACGATTCTTTCAAGATGTCAAATTTTTGACTTCAAAAGAATCACGGTAAAGGATATACGTGAACATCTTGTTGATATAGCAAAACAAGAAGGTATTACAGCAGATGAAGAAGCTTTGCATATTATTGCACAAAAAGCTGATGGCGCCCTGCGTGACGCGCTTTCTACCTTTGACCGTGTAGTGAGTTTTTCTGGTGAAAATCTAACTCGTGCTGCAGTTACAGAAAATCTAAACGTTCTTGATTACGAAACGTATTTTGAAACTACAGATCTCATTTTAAATAATGATATCCCACAGCTATTGCTCAATTTTAACGAAATTCTGGCAAGAGGTTTTGATGGACATCATTTTATTGCAGGTTTAGCTTCGCACTATCGCGACTTGATGGTTTGCAAGCAACCGGCAACCATTGCGCTTCTTGAAGTTGGTGATCAAACCAAAAAGAGGTATCACGAGCAAGCGCAAAAAACAAGCTTCAGCTTTTTAATGCAAGCTTTAGAAAAAGCTAACGAATGTGACCTTAAATACAGAACAAGTCGCAATCCAAGACTACTGGTTGAACTTTGTTTAATGCAAATGGCCTCTATCACTTTTGATGGAGAAAAAAAAAAGCCCGTGACTTTATAATTCCGGCTTCTCATTTTAAAACAGCTCAGCAACAGCAACCGAAACCAGCTACTGCTCAAGAACCTCGGAATACTCCAACTCCAGCTGCTCAACAACAGGACATACCGTCTCAAAATAACAATACAGCTACAGAAACTTCAGTACAAGCAGAAACAGTTGAAGAACCTAAAGTAGTTCAAGAGCGACCACGCGTTAAGCCAGATCTATCGTCAAACAATCAACGTGTTTCGGGACTTTCATTAAAAGGATTAAGGCGAAAAAGAGAAATCTTAGAAAAACAAACCGAAAAAGAGGTTGACGCCAGCCAATTACCAAGAAAGCCTTTTACCGAAATTGCAATGCAAGCAGCCTGGAAAGAGTATGTTGCCAGATTGCAGAAAAAAGGTGAAAAAATATTAGCGTCAAATCTTGAGACAGACACACCTACGCTTAAAGGAACTACCATTCTACTGGAGTTCCCTAATGATACTATGCGTGTCGAACTCGAGCGTGCACAACACAACCTACTTGAATTTTTAAAGCGTAAATTAGAAAATTACGACATAACGATTGACATCACGGTTAATGAGGCGGCAGAACGCAAATACGCTTATACAACTCGTGAAAAATATGAGAAACTGAAGGATAAGAATCCTGATCTCGACTTATTACGTAAAACTTTTGATCTCGATATCTAATGTTAGGACTAAAATTACCCACAGACCCCAGATGGGTCAACATCGTAGAAATGAATATCGATGATATTCTCACAGACCATGCATTTTGTGAACAGAAGGCCGCATCTACAGCCATATCTCTAATGGTGTCATTTCCTGAATATACAGAATTGGTACAAGAAATGATCGCTCTCGTAAAAGAAGAAATAAGCCATTTTAAGTTGGTACACGATAAGATCATTGCCCGAGGAAACACCTTAGGTCAAGACCGGAAAGATGCTTATGTAAACAAACTTTTAAAGTTTTTCCCTAAAGGAGGCAGCAGAACTACACAACTAGTGCATAGACTTCTTTATGCGGCGTTAATTGAAGCCCGAAGCTGCGAACGCTTCAGATTGCTTTCTCAAGAATTACAAGATGAAGAGTTACGTACTTTTTATCATAATCTAATGGTAAGTGAAGCCAACCATTACACGATGTTTTTAGGGTTTGCAAGAAAGTATGGTGATGAAAAAGAGGTTAACCAAAAATGGCAAGAGCTACTCGATTTTGAAGCCGAAATCATGAAAGACCTCAGTAAAGATCAAACCATTCACGGTTAAACTAAAAAAGCCATCTTAGAATTAAGATGGCTTTTTTATATCTAAATTATTGCAGTCATTATAGGCGGTAAGATGCCATTAATGCAAAATATTGATTAGTTCCTTCAATGTTTTGATTGTTAGGTTCAATCACATTTCTAAATCCTACAGAATAACGAGCTTCTAAGGCAAGGAAATCAAAGATTTGAACTCCGATCCCACCAATACCCGAATAGTCAAAGTTCTTATAAATACCGTTGTTGTAAGAATTCCAAACGGCAATACCCACTTGTGGACCTAGGTGAATATTGAATTTACCAAAATTCTTTTTGATCAAAAGCGGCAACTGAATATAATCAAGTTCTGCGCGTTCGTCAAAAGGTCTTTCTGGCACACCATTCACATCAAAACCAAAGTTTCCCTCAGGACCGGTGTTGGGCTTAATACCTTGGCCAGAGTACAATAGTTCTGGTTGAAACTGAAACGCACTACCTAAAGGAATTTCTGCAAAAATACCGGCTGCAAATCCGTAACGGGTACTTGAGTTCTCAAAAGCATCTCCATCAAGCGTTGAAAAGTTCATCCCCATTTTTGCACCGTAGCGCACTCCTTGAGCAAAAGTGCTTATCGAAGCTAAAAGAAATATTCCAAGTAAAAATTTCTTCATAAGTTAAAAGTTTTGTTTTGTTGAAGTTCAGTTCATTAACAAACAATAATACTATTATTTTTAGTTTCAGCCTATGCCGGCTGTGTTTTATCGTTGTAAAGCGATTTTATTATACCATCTGATAATCCAATCTTGGGAACATAGATATTTTTTGACCTACTCCACTTCATTGCAGAAAGGTATATACGTGTCGCCGGAATAATTACATCAGCTCGGTCAAGGTTTAGTCCAAGTTCTGTAACACGCTCCTCATAAGTATACGACTGAATAAACTCATAGAAAGTTACCATATAGAAATAGGTAAGTGGTTTGCCGTCTTTCTTACCACTTAGTTTAAAGATCTTATTGATATTACCTCCAGAACCTATCAAGTCAATTTTTTTATGCCCTTCGGTAACTTCTTTAATCCACTGCTCTACTTCGTTCCAGGTGTTGTGTCCTACAAGTCCTTCAAGCAAACGTACAGTTCCTAATTTAAAAGAGCGAGAGGCAACTACTTCTCCTCCGCTATACAGTGTAAATTCTGTACTACCACCACCAACATCTACATATAAATACGATCGATCTGAAGTTATTAACGATTGCAAATCGGTATTGGCAATGATTGCCGCCTCATCGCTTCCGTCAATAATATTTATTGATACTCCGGTTTTTTTCTTGATCACTTTTACTACCTCACTCCCGTTGATAGCTTCACGCATTGCGGAAGTAGCACAAGCTTTATAGTCAACCACCTTATGCGACTTCATCAACAATTTGAAAGCTTCCATAGTGTCGATCATTCGCTGAATATTCTCTTCAGATATTTTTTTCTCCTTAAAAACATCAGCCCCTAATCGAATAGGCACACGTACTAAAGAACTCTTTCTAAAAATAGGATCACGACCTTCAACTTCTATTACGTTGGCAACCAGCAAACGTACGGCGTTAGATCCTATATCAATGGCTCCATATTTCTTTAGTTCAATCATAATTTAATTTAGTTTATTCAAGTAGTAATCGTAAGTGGCAAATTGAGAGCGTAGCGGAGCTTCATCGTTTTTACGGTATGCGTTATCCTGTGCTGCGGTAATCTCTCGCGCTTTTACGTTATCATTCCAACATATTGTATACGTGTCAATAATCTCCTGCTTGATGTCTTCATCATAAATGGGGCAAGTAACTTCTACCCTATTGTCTAAGTTACGCGTCATCCAGTCTGACGAAGAGATAAAGACCTTCTCATCACCTTCTTCACCAAAGATCATCACTCTTGGATGCTCAAGAAACTTGTCTACAATACTTATAAGACGAATGTTTTCACTCATTCCTTCAACCCCGGGAATCAAACAACAAACCCCGCGTATGATCATATCTATTTGAACTCCGGCTGCACTGGCTGCATACAATTTATCGATGATCGCATAATTTGACATGCTGTTAAGTTTCAGTCTGATATATCCTTTACCTCCACTTTTGACTTTCTTGATTTCATTTTCGATCAACTTGTAAAACGTGTTGCGCGCGTAATGTGGTGAAATAACCAAATGCTGATACGTGTTTACGATGTAGTTGGTATCA
Source organism: Leeuwenhoekiella blandensis MED217 (assembly GCF_000152985.1). Lineage (GTDB taxonomy): Bacteria > Bacteroidota > Bacteroidia > Flavobacteriales > Flavobacteriaceae > Leeuwenhoekiella > Leeuwenhoekiella blandensis. The sequence continues at coordinate 2,457,722 of NZ_CH672395.1, forward strand.
AAGAAATTAAAGAGTTTACTCAGATCTTTAAGTATCTGCTTGTTTGCCGTAAAAAGCGTGTAATCTGTGTAAATACGGGCGGTCATCCCGTTGAAGTTTCCGGTACTTATAAAACCATAACGTTTTAAGCGCGAACCTTCTTGACGCTCAATGACACAAACTTTACTGTGCACTTTAAGCCCTGGAACGCCAAAAATAAGTTTAACGCCTTCGTCCTGCATTTTATTGGCATAGCGCATATTGCTCTCTTCGTCAAAACGCGCACGCAATTCGATTTGCACGGTAACCTCTTTACCATTTTTAGCAGCATTTATCAATGCACTTGCCACGTGGCTTAATTTTGCCAAACGATAAATCGTAATTTTTATCGTCTTTACCTTAGGATCTAATGCTGCCTCGCGCAAAAACTTGATCACGTATGCAAAAGTGTGATAGGGTGTATATTGTAAAAAGTCTTTCTCTGCAACCTTTTTAAACATACTGTCATTCAAGCTGATGCCCTTTATAGGAAGTGGTTTTTGCTTGGCATAGAGTAAATCATTGCGCCCCAAACTCGGGAAGCCCATGTAATCCTTCCGATTATGATAACGCCCTCCAGGAATAATACTATCTGTATATTCTATTCCTAGTTTTTTAAGCAGAAAAGCCAACGTATCGCTGTCTATTGTTTGATCGTGAACAAAACGTACAGGCTCTGCATCTTCTCTTCCTTTTACACTTTTTGAAAGCTTTTCAATGAAACTTTTTCCTAGATCAGATTCGAGATCTAACTCGGCATCACGCGTGATCTTAATCATATGAGCAGAAATCTCATCGTATTCAAATATGCTGAAGACCGACTCTAAGTTATACCGAATCAAGTCATCTAAAATCATGATGTAATCATTACCATCTACCTGCGGAAGCACAACAAAACGATCGAGTTCGCTTGGGATTTCTACCAAAGCATAAATAGGCTTTTTACTGCCCTTTTTCTTCATAGTTATCGTGAGATAGGCTTCTAAATCCTGGATACGCGGAAGCTCTAGATCATCGTTTAGAACTATGGTAACAAGCGCCGGACTCACCTTTTCTGTAAAAAAGGATTTGATATACTCGCTATGTTCAGGGAAGTGAACCTCGTTTTCTTTGATCACATAAATTCCTTCCTCTTTTAAATGCTGAAGAATATCATCAATGATATTCAAACTTTCTTCTTGCTGCTGAATAACGATTTTTGTGATCTTCTCCAGAAGCTCATCTGCGGCATAAACACCTAAAGCTTTTCTACCTTTTTTACCGGCTTCTACAATACGTTTTACCGTAGCATAACGTACTTTAAAAAATTCGTCAAGGTTGTTAGAAAAAATACCCACAAAACGCAAGCGCTCAATTAACGGAACGCTTTCATCTGCTGCCTCTTGCAATACTCTGGCATTAAACTGCAGCCAGCTAATTTCTCTATTGATATAACGAGACTCGTCTGCCCCTAATGTTGCCATATTTAATCTGTTATCCATTTATTTTAATTGCTTCGGTTTTACGTAAAGCTTAGTTTCTCCTCGATCTATGGCTTCCCACCGGTCTACATCAAAGGTGATCATAGTAAATGCAGCCGTGGCCACATTGTCTATCACTTTACTTCCGTACTGATTCACCCAATAAGTCAAAGCATTGTTATGACCAAAAAGCATCAAACGATCGACCTCATCATCGCACGATCTTATAAAATTATCTAGTCCTGTCCCGTTAAAATCATACAATTCGTGTGATAGCTCCAAGCGCTCTTCGGGGATGCCCAGTTCTTTCAAATACAGTAAAGCTGTAGTTTTTGCGCGTACGGCATCACTACTTACAATACGCTGTGGTAAACTGATTTTCTCCCTAATATAAGCCCCCATTTTAGGAGCATCGGTAAGGCCGCGCTCATTTAAAGGTCGCTTATGATCTTCAAGGTCAAATTCCCAAGACGATTTTGCGTGACGTACTAAATATAATGTTTTCATAGATTTTTTAATTAAGGAGCAAGACGCTCCAACTTCCAAGGCACTCCACCCGGCGTATAACGCAATCTGTCGTGAAGTCGATTGGGTCTTCCCTGCCAGAATTCAAATTCGGTAGGAACTACGAGATAACCTCCCCAATGCGGTGGTTTTGGTATTTCGCCTGTACTATACTTTTCTTCGAGCTCCTTTAAACGATTTTCTAAAAATTCACGATCCGGAATCACTTCGCTCTGTGGAGACGTCCAAGCGCCTAGCTGACTGCCAGCCGGTCTGGAATGAAAATATGCTGTAGAGGTTTCTTCTGAAACTTTTTCGGCACGTCCTTTTATAATCACCTGGCGTTCTAAATGAGCCCAGAAAAAAGACAGGCAAAGATTCGGGTTTTGAGCGATTGCCTTTCCCTTTTCACTATCGTAATTGGTATAAAAAACAAAGCCATTTTCATCGTAGCTCTTCAGCAATACTACACGACTTTTAGGAAAACCATCAAAACCAATTGTAGAAACCGTCATTGCGTTGACTTCGATATCTCCGGCAATAGCTTCGGTCTCTTTAAACCATTTTTTAAACTGCTCAAAAGGGTTATTTTCGCTCTGCGCGATCGTTAATTCACTCTTTTCGTAAGATTTTCTATAATCACTTAAATCTTCTGCCATATTCATATTTTGAAGCAAGGTACATCAATGTGCTATAAAGGTAAAAAGCACAAACGTATCTTTTACTATAATTTAAAATTAAATAAGAAAAGAAAGAGGAAATCGGTTAGGCGGTCAATTCGTCTAGATCAAAGACTTTACCGTCATCAGCAGTAAGCACATTTTTAAATACGGCTTTGGCTTCGTTGGCAAACAGCGTGAGGTCTGGATAACGGGTACTGTAATGTCCTAAAATAAGATATTGCGCATTTGCTCCTTTTGCCATAAGACCCGCTTCTCGAGCAGTAGAATGCCCAGTTGGGTTTGCTAATTTGGCGTGCGCTTCTAAAAAAGTAGACTCGTGATATAAAAAGGTCACATCTTTTAACTGCGGAAGATTATCTGGCTTGTAAATCGTGTCACTGCAAAAAGCATAGCTACGCGGTGGATCGGGATCAAAAGTAAGCTCAGCGTTGGGAATCACGGTACCGTCTTCTAAAGTTGCATCTCCACCCGCTTTGATCTTTCGGTAATACACCACATCGATCTCGTGCTGTAGACACGCATTCATATTGAGTTTACGCTCTGCCGGTTTTTCTTTAAATAAAAATCCGTTAGCGTAAATGCGATGTTTTAATGGAATGGTTTCTACGGAAACTTTTTCGTCCTCAAAAATGAGCTGTGGCTCTTTGCTTTCTAATTCGTGAAAATATAACGGATAGTTGGTCCAAGAATTAGAAAGTTTCAGCTGAAGCGTTATCGCTTGCTTGATTCCTTTAGGGCCATAAACGTGCAGTTCTTTTTCTCTATTGAGTAATCTAAACGTAGAAATAAGTCCGACTAATCCAAAAAAATGATCGCCGTGCAAATGGGAGATAAAGATGTGCTTTATCTTAGAAAACTTAACCTTATTCCTTCGTAATTCTACTTGAGTTCCTTCACCACAATCTATAAGAAATAAGTGGTTTTTGATTTGTAAAACCTGGGAAGTAGGATTGGTAAAACTACGAGGTGTAGCTGCATAACAGCCAAGAATGGTAAGCTTCATGTAAGATTGAACGATTTTGTATACGGTAAGTTAACCTATATAACGTTAAAACCCTAAATCGCGTTGTATTTCTTCAAGATCGATAACGTCTTTCGCTTCTTCAAGAGTAGGAACCACCATAAGTTCTTCGGGAACGTGATCAATATGAACGGCTTTATTTACCAACACAAAAGACTTTTGTGCAGCGCGTTGCTGATTTGAAATTTCTAAAAAGCACAACAATTCTTCAAGAGTTAGTTGCTCATATTTTAATAGATCGATCACCAAGTTCTTTTCGGCGTGTGCTTTAGGAACGATAAAATCAAGAAAAGAAGCAAAGCTTTTCACTCCTTTTTCTTCATCAGCTAGAATGGTATAGGTATCTTTTTCGGTTACGATCATTGTTGTTTGATTTTTGAAGCCAACAAATATATTACTGCCATTCTAATTGCCACACCATTTTCAACTTGATTTAGAATGATAGATTGACCACTGTCTGCCACGTCACTGGTAATTTCCACACCGCGATTGATGGGTCCCGGATGCATCACGACGATTTCTTTATCAAGCGAATCGAGTAACTCTTTATCTAAACCGTATTGTTGCGTATACTCTCGGGTTGATGGAAAATAGCTAATATCCATTCGCTCGTTTTGAACGCGAAGCATATTTGCGACATCACACCATTCTAATGCTTTTCTTAAATTGAGTTCAACCTCAACCCCTAGTGATTCAATATATTTTGGCATCAAAGTTTTTGGTCCACAAACTTTAACTTCGGCTCCCAAATGCTTCAGCGCATATATGTTAGAAAGCGCTACGCGACTGTGAAGGATATCACCAACGATCACCACTTTCTTACCGGCGACTTCCCCAAGTTTTTTAGTTATAGAATAGCTGTCGAGTAAAGCTTGAGTGGGATGCTCGTGCGCACCATCTCCCGCATTTACAATACTCGCTTTAATATTTTTAGAGAGAAAAACACCCGCTCCCGGATTTGGGTGACGCATAACAACCATATCTACTTTCATAGATAAAATGTTGTTCACTGTGTCGATTAAAGTTTCTCCTTTTTTAACCGAAGAAGCACCAGCAGAAAAATTGATCACATCTGCACTTAAGCGCTTTTCTGCAAGTTCAAAAGAAAGCTTGGTACGTGTAGAATTCTCAAAGAAAAGATTGGCAATAGTGATATCTCGTAACGAAGGAACTTTCTTAATCGGCCTATTGATTACTTCTTTAAAATGATCTGCCGTTTCAAAAATGAGATCGATATCTGCTTTTGTGATATACTTAATCCCCAATAAGTGGTTTACACTTAACTCGCTCATTCTATTACTTTATAATTACTTATTTACAAGATATACAACATCTTCTCCCCCATTCTCTACCCATTTGACCAGAACCTTTTCCTCATTGATCGCATCTACCTGACGCCCACGATAATTTGGCTGAATAGGCAAATGCCTGCTAAAACGTCTATCGATCAATGTAAAAAGCTCAACGTTTTTAGGTCGGCCAAAACTTTGTATTGCCGTTAAAGCAGCATTTATGCTACGTCCAGTGTACAAGACATCATCAATAAAAACCACGTTTTTATCTTCAACTACAAAATTGATCTTGGTTTTATTGGCCTCCAGCGGTTTATCACTACGTCTAAAATCGTCTCTAAAAAAAGTAATATCAAGATATCCTAGTTTGATATCTTCAATATTATAATCGGTTTCTAGCAGTTTTTTTATGCGCTCTGCGACATAAATTCCGCGTGGTTGAATACCTATGAGAACGGTATCTTTAAAATCTTTATGATTTTCAATGAGTTGACAAGCCAGTCGATTTAAAATGATGTTTATTTCTTTTGCATTAAGCAAGACTTTCTGGCTCATAATGGGAGAACTACAATTTTGGTAGACAAAGGTATTTATTTTTTTTAAACGAGGCTTTTCAACCTAAGGGCAATTGTAAAGAATTTAGTCCTTCCTTTTTCCAAACCATTTAAAGCCAAAGGGTATCGCAAAGAAAAGGAAGAAATATTTACCGGTAATCAATCCTATTAGCGTAATTAGCGCAGCAATAATGTAAATCCAGTTCGTTTTTGAAATCTTCACTACTTGATTCCTTTAGAAGGTTTACGCCATTTATTTTCTAGTTCTAAAAAATTGACATCTATTGCCGGTTCTTGAAACTCCAACACCTTAGCTTGAAAGGAGCGCTGCAGGATATCTTCTATTAAATAATCTTCTTGAACTTCGGCGGGATCGTAAATCTCTTTAAGCGAAATATCAAAAAAGCTCGCGGTGGTATTCAGCAAAAAGGCTTTTAAACCACTTCGGTAGTTTTTGATAAGATCAAAAGTAGTTTGACCGGTTTGGCGATACATAAGTTTTACAAGAATTTGACCTTCGGTACGGGTGAGTTTTTTGAGTTCCTCTTTAAATTCATCTTCAACATACCGCTGAATGATCTTTGTATACCGCTTACGGTCCCGTTTGGTTTCCATAGAATCCAGTCGCTCATTAAGTTCAACCAGACGTTCCCCTGCCAATTTTGCATAAGGCCAAACCTTTCTGGTTTTTCGTCTTAAAATAAGATACCTGCGTCTTGCAGTATTATCATCAAATTTAAGCCTTCCCAAAACCACAACATCATCAAGAAAAATTGCTGAACGTGCAATACTATCCCCTTCTACAAAATAGTATTCTGCAGCAGTGGTGTCGTTTTCTTGCTCTCTTGTTTCGGTAGTTTGAGACCAAAGTGTTGCGCTAAGAAATAGAAAAAACAGGTAATTGAAATTCTTCAAATTCTTTTTTAAATAATGTTGTGCTAAAACTGTTCCAAAAGTACATAATCGCATAGATTGCTTTATGCTTTTGGCATGAATATTCTTACTTTCGTACAAAATCATAATTATGTCAAAAAGCATTTTAAATAAAAAATCGCTCGACTTTTTAGAGTCGTACCTCAATAATGCCGCTCCTACCGGTTATGAGTGGGAAGGGCAAAAAATATGGATGGATTACTTAAAACCGTACGTAGACACTTTTATTACCGACAATTATGGTACCGCGGTAGGTGTAATCAATCCTGATGCAAAATATAAAGTGGTTATTGAAGGCCACGCTGACGAAATCTCGTGGTATGTGAATTACATCACAGACGACGGTCTCATCTATGTTATACGTAACGGTGGAAGCGACCATCAGATTGCCCCATCCAAATTGGTTAACATTCATACTAAAAACGGAATCGTAAAAGGTGTTTTTGGCTGGCCTGCAATCCATACGCGTGATAAAAGCAAAGAACAAGCACCTAGTCTAGACAATATTTTTATCGATACCGGATGCAAAACCAAAGAGGAAGTTGAAAAACTTGGTGTGCACGTTGGTTGTGTGATCACTTACCCGGATACGTTCACTGTACTTAACGAGAACAAATTCGTGTGTCGCGCACTCGATAACAGAATGGGCGGCTTTATGATTGCTGAAGTTGCTCGCTTGCTTAAAGAAAATGAGAACAAGCTAGACTTTGGGTTATATATTGTGAACTCGGTACAGGAAGAAATTGGACTTCGCGGTGCGGAAATGATCACACACACGATTCAACCCAATGTGGCGATCGTTACCGATGTTACTCACGATACCACTACCCCAATGATCGAAAAGAAAACCAACGGTCACGCAGCAATTGGTGAAGGACCCGTTATTTCTTACGCGCCTGCGATTCAACAGAAACTTAGAGATTTGATCATTGATACTGCCGAAGAAAAGAATATTCCGTTTCAACGTGCCGCAAGCAGTCGCGCTACAGGTACCGATACTGATGCATTTGCATACAGCAACGGCGGAGTACCATCGGCATTGATCAGTTTACCTTTGCGCTATATGCATACCACGGTAGAAATGGTACACCGTGACGATGTAGAAAATGTAATTAAAATGATCTACGAGAGCGTGTTAAAAATAAAAGATGGTCAGAGTTTTAGTTATTTTGACTAAATTTAAATTCTTACTAATCATCAAAAGAAATGTCCGGATTGACTTTAAGTCACCGGACATTTTTTCTTGTACTCACTTTTTCTACGGAAACTTTCATTTTTTCTGAAAGTTCTTTCACAAATTATTAGAAATACGGCTTCTAATATTATTATTTCCTTAGTACGCTTCCGCTCAAATTGCATTTAAATTTGAGTCATGACCATAACTGAAGAAAAACTCGAGAACATCCTATCTAGTCGGGAAGAAGCTGCACGTATTGCAGATCTCATCTATGTTACAGATAAACATCTTACCATTTGTCGGAAAAAACACGGTAAAGGATTTACCTATTGCAAGAACGACAAAACCATAAAATCCAAAACTGTTTTAAACCGAATCAAAAAACTGGTGATACCACCAGCCTGGCAAGATGTGTTGATTTCAGAACCCGCTAATGGTCATTTGCAAGCGGTAGGTCGCGATGAAAAAGACCGCAAAGTTTATCTCTATCACGAAACGTGGAACAAACTCAGAAATGAAACCAAGTTTCTAAAACTTGCAGCATTTGCTAATGTTTTACCACAGATACGCCAACAAGTTGATGCAGATCTTGACGAAGAAAAAATGACTAAACGTAAGGTTTTGGCTCTCGTAATTCGGCTTATGGAAGAAACACATATTCGTGTGGGTAATGATTGCTATGCTAAACGCAATAAAACCTACGGCCTTTCAACTTTGCGCACCAGACACGTTAAAACTACAGAAAGTGATATTCGGTTTCAGTTTGTTGGAAAAAAAGGAAAAGAGCACGATATCGCCATCACAGACCCCGAACTTATAGAATTAGTAAACCAATGCGAAGAAATCCCGGGATGGGAATTGTTTCAGTTTTATGACCAATCCGGGAATAAAGATCACGTAGACAGTACAATGATCAATGAATACATTCACGAGTTAAGTGGCGATTTATTTTCTGCTAAAGATTTTAGAACCTGGGCCGCTACAAAAATCTTCTTTGAGGCTTTGAGAGAACTTGGTTACGTTGAAGATGAAAAACAAAACGCAAAAAATATACTTACCGCTTATGATGCTTCAGCAAAAGGCTTAGGAAACACACGCAGCGTTTGTCGTAGCTACTATGTGCATCCGGTTATCCCCGAAGCTTACACTGATGGTTCCATTGTTCCTTACTTTGAAAAAGTAGATCAAGTAGAAGTAAATTCAGACACACAGCTTTCACAAACAGAAACTGTGATCCAAGAAATGCTGGGTAATTACGAAGTAAATATTTAAACATTCTTCCTTAGCGATACACACATTTGCAATGTTCACTTAACATTCAGCAAACCTGTACTTGCTTCTATTTTTCACTCAATTACAGTACCTTTGCACACTTGAAAAAGAAAATGGCAGACACACAAGAATACATTGAAGTTTATGGCGCTAGAGCCCATAACTTAAAAAATATAGACGTACATATTCCCCGAGAAAAACTGGTTGTTATCACCGGTCTTTCAGGAAGTGGAAAGTCATCCCTAGCTTTTGATACGATTTATGCTGAAGGACAGCGAAGATACATCGAGACGTTTTCGGCCTATGCGCGCCAATTCTTAGGGGGTTTAGAGCGACCCGATGTAGATAAAATTCAAGGCCTTTCACCCGTAATCGCTATTGAGCAAAAAACTACGAGCAAAAGTCCGCGATCTACCGTTGGTACGATTACTGAGATTTATGACTTTTTGCGACTGCTTTATGCTCGTGCCAGTGATGCATACAGCTACGAGACGGGAGAAAAAATGGTGAGCTATAGTGATGAGCAGATCAAGGATCTTATCAAAACAGAATATGCAGGCAAACGGGTAAATGTGTTGGCGCCTGTTATCAGAAGCCGTAAAGGGCATTATCGCGAACTTTTTGAACAAATTGCAAAGCAAGGTTTTGTAAAAGTGCGCGTTGATGGTGAAGTTCGCGACATTGAAAAGGGAATGAAGATCGACCGCTACAAGACCCACGATATTGAGATCGTGATCGATCGGTTAAAAATTGAAGACGGTCAGGATATCGATAAGCGTATTTTGGAAACCATCAATACCGCGATGTATCACGGTGAAGATGTAATGATGATTCTGGATCACGACACCAATGAAGCGCGCTATTTTAGTAGAAGCTTGATGTGTCCTACTTCCGGGATTTCATACCCTAATCCAGAACCTAATAATTTTTCGTTCAACTCGCCTAAAGGTGCCTGCCCCAAATGCAACGGTATTGGCGAACTGCGCGTGGTGAATGTGGATAAGATCATTCCTGATCCTAAACTATCGATTAAAAATGGTGGACTAGCGCCACACGGAAACCAAAAAAGCAATTGGATCTTTAAGCAACTTGAGATCATTGCGCAACGCTTTGACTTCAAATTAACCGATCCTATCAAAGATATTCCTAAGGAAGCAATAGATATGATTTTGTACGGTGGAAAGGAAAAATTCACCGTCGATTCTAAAACCTTAGGCGTTAGCCGCAATTATAAAATTGATTTTGAAGGTGTCGCAAATTTTATAGAAAGCACTTACGAAAACAATGATTCTGCATCCCTCAAGCGTTGGGCTAAAGAATATATGGAGAAGGTAATCTGCCCGGAATGTGAAGGATCACGCCTGCGCAAAGAATCCTTATACTTCCGCGTACGCGAAAAAAACATTGCCGAACTCGCACAAATGGATGTGCTGGAACTGGCTGCTTGGTTTAAGGACTTACCGGATAATTTAAGCGAAAAACAAACCGCGATCGCCACCGAAATTTTAAAAGAGATCAATGCGAGACTTCAGTTTTTGGTTGATGTTGGTTTGACATACCTCTCCTTAAACCGAAGCTCAAAATCCCTTTCTGGTGGTGAAGCACAGCGTATTCGCCTTGCGACGCAAATTGGTTCACAACTGGTAGGCGTGCTCTACATTCTTGATGAGCCGAGTATCGGTTTGCACCAGCGAGACAATGAGAAACTCATCAATTCGTTAGAATCGCTTCGTGATTTAGGCAACTCAGTCCTGGTCGTTGAGCACGATAAAGATATGATTGAGCGTGCCGATTATGTTATTGATATTGGTCCGTTTGCAGGAAAGCACGGTGGTGAGATCATCAGCGAGGGAACGCCGAAGCAGCTTGTAAAACAGCATACGCTTACCGCACAATACCTTAATGGTGAAAAAGAAATCGCAGTTCCTGCTGAGCGCCGCAAAGGAAATGGAAAAAAAATCGTTCTTAAAGGAGCTACAGGCAACAACCTTAAAAAGGTAGATGTAGAATTTCCGTTGGGAAAAATGATCGTGGTCACAGGAGTTTCAGGAAGTGGAAAATCTACGTTGATCAATGAGACGCTCTACCCTATTATGAATGCGCATTATTTTAATGGCGTCAAAAAACCTGCACCATATAAAAGCATTAAAGGTCTAGATGAATGTGATAAGGTTATTGATATCAACCAATCACCAATTGGCCGTACACCACGATCTAATCCGGCAACGTATACCGGAGTTTTTGGTGAAATACGCAGTTTGTTTGCAAAAATTCCTGAGGCGCAAATTCGGGGTTACAAGCCGGGACGTTTCAGTTTTAATGTTGCTGGAGGCCGCTGTGAAACCTGTAAAGGTGGCGGGTTGCGTGTGATAGAAATGAACTTCCTCCCGGATGTTTACGTAGAATGTGAAACCTGCCAGGGAAAACGCTTCAACAGAGAAACACTTGAAATAAGATATAAAGGAAAAAGTATCGCCGATGTGCTGGAAATGACCATTGATGAGGCGGTTCCGTTTTTTGAGCATATTCCTAAAATCTACCGAAAACTCAAAACCATTCAAGATGTTGGATTGGGTTATATTTCGTTAGGACAACAATCTACTACACTTTCCGGTGGAGAGGCGCAGCGTATAAAACTGGCCACAGAGCTTTCTAAGCGCGATACGGGAAATACCTTTTATATTCTTGACGAACCCACTACCGGATTACATTTTGAAGATGTACGCATCTTAATGGACGTACTCAACCGACTTACCGACAAAGGAAACACCATGTTAATTATAGAACATAATCTTGACGTAATTAAGATGGCAGACCACATCATAGACATTGGTTATGAGGGTGGTAGAAACGGCGGCCAACTTGTTGCAAAAGGTACGCCTGAGGAAGTGGCTAAAGATAAAAAGAGCTTTACCGCTAAGTTTCTCCGAAATGAATTAAATTAGGCTCTTGCCGAATTTTTTAAACAAAATTAAATATGAGAACTGAACATAAACCTAAGGGTTGGAATGAGATAAAAACAAACGACTCTTGGGCTATATTTAAAATAATGGGTGAATTTGTAAGCGGTTTTGAAAAGCTTAGCAGAATTGGCCCCTGTGTATCTATTTTTGGTAGTGCACGTACAAAACCTGATGAAGAATATTATAAGCTTTCTGTAGCTATAGCAGAGAAAATCGTTGAAAACGGTTACGGTGTGATTACAGGCGGTGGCCCGGGAATTATGGAAGCTGGTAATAAAGGAGCCCACCTTGCAGGAGGAACTTCTGTAGGTTTAAATATTGATCTTCCTTTTGAGCAACACGATAACCCCTACATAGATAGTGATAAGAGCATCGACTTTGATTACTTCTTTGTGCGCAAAGTGATGTTTGTAAAATACTCACAAGGCTTTGTGGTGCTTCCGGGAGGTTTTGGTACACTAGACGAACTTTTTGAATCGATTACACTAATTCAAACACATAAGATTGATAAGTTCCCGATCATTTTAGTAGGTACAGAATACTGGCAAGGCCTTTTTGATTGGATCAAAAATACTTTACTTGAAAAATTCAATACTATAAGTCCGGGGGATATTGATTTATTACATCTTGTAGATACCGAAGATGAAGTTCTTGAAGTCTTAAACAACTTCTACAATGAATATGAATTGAGTCCTAATTTCTAAAATATTTAAAACCAAGACGCGCTATTTTGCGTTAGGTATGGTAATTGATTTATATTAAAGAAAAACGCCTAGTGCTCAACGCAACTCCATTCACCATAAACGTATCGGTAGAACTATGAAGAAGTTTTTAAAAATGCTTCTTCCGGTTTTGTTAACGCTTCCTTTTACAGGTGAAGCGCAAAACCGTATTGAGATCACTGCCCGTTTGGTTGAATCGGATAAGACTTTGTTCATTCAGCAGGATATTTATTTCAAGAACAACTCAAACGATACGCTTACGCAATTGTATTTTAACGATTGGGCGCATAGTTTCTCATCAAAACAGTCAAAATTAGGTAGACGCTTTGCAGAAAATTACGATCGTAGATTTCACTTAGCAGATGATTATGCGCGCGGCGCTTCAAAAATAAATACCATCATTGGTGAGCGTTTTAGTAATCTCAGTTTTAAACGACTTGAAGATGCCGAAGATGTTCTTGAAATAAATCTTCTTGAACCGCTGCTTCCCGGTCAAACCACACGGGTTAAGCTCAATTACAACATACGTATTCCTGACGCTAAATTCACAGGTTATGGCGCGTTAGACAACGGTGATTTCAATCTAAAATATTGGTTTATTGCACCGGCAGTTTACGATGGTGAATGGCATTACTACAGCAATAAAAATCTGGATGACCTATACATGGCGCCAACTGACTTTTCTATTGATTTTTCGTTTAAGAAAAATTATCGCTTCATTAATGAACTCGAGCAAACCAGCGCCACTGTCAATGAAGAAAGTAGTTTTAAAACAGTTCATTTAGAAGGAAGTTCTCGTAATAACACGACGATTTATCTACGTCAAATTTCTGAATTTCAAATCACTGAAACCGATGATTTGACTGTAGTAACCAATATAACAGACGACAAAGTCATTGCTGAACGCGAAGCGCTGATCATTGATAAAATAAGTCATTTTCTTGTTGAAGAATTGGGTGAATATCCATTTAAACAGTTGGTGATCTCCAATATTGATTATGCTGAAAATCCTGTGTATGGTCTTAATCAGTTACCCGATTTTCTGAGTCCGTTTCCCGAAGATTTCAAATACGAATTAAAAATCTTAAAGACCGCGATTGACAATTTTGTTGACCGCACGCTGTTTGTAAACCCAAGAGATGACCGATGGATTGCTGATGGATTAAAAATGTATACCATGATGAAGTATATGGATCATTTTTATCCCAACCTAAAAGTTGTAGGGACGCTCAATCGCTACTGGATTGCGCGACAATTTCACCTTGCTGATCTGGAGTTTAATGAGCAATACAATTTGCTTTACATGCACATGGCTCGTATGAATCTCGATCAACCGCTTACTACACCAAGTGACTCGTTGATCAAATTCAACAAAAACATAGCGAACGCATACAAAGCCGCCAGCGGAATCAATTATCTTTCTGAATATCTTTCTGATGCTATAATTGAAGAGAGTCTTGATGAGTTTTATCTGGAGAACAAATTAAAACTTACTTCTTCAAAAACATTTGAAGCGATCTTAAGATCAAAAACCGATAAAGATCTCGATTGGTTTTTTGAGGATTTTGTCAACTCGAGAAAAATCATTGATTATAAATTCAACGAAGTTAAAAGCGAGGGTGACAGCATTAAAATTGAAATAAAAAACAAAACCGAAAGTCAAATGCCCATTCCGGTTTATGGGATGAATAAAGATAAGATCATCTCAAAAACTTGGGTTGATGGTTTTGAAAAAGAAAAAAATATCAACATTGCCGGCGATAGCATAGACCGCGTCGTAATAAATGCTGAAGGTTTTGTGCCGGAATACAACAGACGTAACAATTACAAAAAAGTAAACCCGTTTCTGGGAGTCAACAAACCTTTTCAATTTAAACTGCTTCAGGACCTTGAAGACCCTTCAAAAAATCAAGTGTTTTTTATGCCGGTCTTTGAGTATAACTTTTATGACGGTCTCAAATTAGGAGCAAAAATGTACAATAAAACCCTCCTGTCTAAAGCCTTTAACTATCGCATTGAACCACAATACGGTTTTAAATCTGATAAATTAACAGGAAGTGCAGGGTTCACTTACACCCAAAACGTAAATGAAGGAAACCTGTATGCTATTCGCTACGGAATTTCAGGTTCGTTATCGTCTTACGCACCAGATGCACTATACAAATCTTACAGTCCGTTCATAACGTTCGGATTTAGGACTTCAGATTTTAGATCAGATAAACGACAATTTCTTACCGTAAGTAATATCAACGTGTATCGAGACGAGTCTGATGTGATCACCAATGATGATCCCAACTATAGTGTTTTTAACGTGCGGTACACTAATAGTAATCCGGGTGTTATCAATGCGCTTACCTATAATACAGATTTTCAACTCGCGCAGAAGTTTAGTAAGTTTTCGGTTACTGCCAAATATCGCAAGGTCTTTTTAAACAACCGGCAATTTGATCTAAGGCTTTTTGGTGGAATCTTTTTATACAACGATACGCGTTCGCAAGGAGATTATTTCAGCTTTGCATTAGACCGACCAACCGACTATTTATTTCGCTACAATTATTACGGAAGATCTGAAAGTTCTGGGATTTTCAGTCAGCAGTTGGTTTTAGCTGAAGGTGGCTTTAAGTCTAAACTCGACACGCCTTTTGGTAATGAGTGGCTTACCACCATCAATACCAGCACCACCATTTGGAATTTTATTCACGGTTATGCAGATATTGGTCTTGTAAAAAATCAAGGCGATCCGGCACGCTTTTTATACGACAGTGGTATACGTACAGTTTTGGTTGAAGATTATTTTGAACTTTTCTTTCCCGTATATTCTTCTAATGGCTGGGAAATTGGCCAACCCAATTACGATCAAAAAATACGCTTCATTGTAACGCTTGATCTACGCACGATGTTGAGCTTATTTACCCGCAAATGGTATTGATGGCTTTATAAACTTAAGCCCGCTAAACCCTTATTCAATCTATACAAACAATGTAGATTGATTTTTAAATATCATTAGCAAAATAGTTTTAAAACCTCTTTGAATTACAATATTTTCAGTAAAACTCAATTTTAATGAAAATTTATCATTTTTTAAAGAAATTATTGAATTGTATAAGAGTTGAATTTTGCGTATTTTTACCGAAACCGTTTGAAAATTATGCACACGCAATCTGAGCCCACTTCTGAAATTTCATTTGACGATTTTAAAGCCACTGTTATTAACGACTATAAAATTGCAGTCACTAGCCGTGAATGCAGTTTATTAGGTCGTAGAGAGGTTTTAACCGGTAAGGCAAAATTTGGGATTTTTGGCGATGGTAAAGAGGTGCCGCAACTCGCTATGGCCAAGGCCTTTAAAAAAGGAGATTGGAGATCGGGCTATTATCGCGATCAAACGTTTATGATGGCTATCGACCATCTTACCATTGAAAACTTTTTTGCCGGTCTGTATGCACATACCAGTCTTGAGCACGATCCTATGAGTGCCGGTAAGCAAATGGGAGGTCATTTTGGAACGCACAGTTTAGATGATAGCGGAAACCTTAAAAACCTTCTTGAGCAATACAATAGTAGTGCAGACATCTCTCCCACTGCCGGTCAAATGCCAAGATTACTAGGACTTGCCCAAGCTTCTAAATTATACAGAAAGGTCCCTGAGATGAACACAGACGGGCTTTCTAATGAAGGAAACGAAGTTGCTTGGGGAACTATAGGAAATGCCAGTACTTCTGAAGGGATGTTTTTTGAAACCATCAATGCAGCTGGCGTACTTCAAGTTCCTATGGTGATTAGTGTTTGGGATGATGACTATGGAATTTCGGTACACGCAAAGCATCAGACTACAAAAGAAAATATCTCTGAAATTTTAAGTGGTTTTCAACGTACTGACGATGATCAAGGTTATGAAATCATTCGTGTAAAAGGATGGGATTATCCGGCACTTATCGATGCTTTTGAACAAGCCGGAAAAATTGCACGTGAACAACATGTACCTGTTATCTTACATGTTACAGAACTTACACAGCCGCAAGGACACTCTACTTCTGGTTCTCACGAACGTTATAAAAGTAAAGACCGCTTGCAGTGGGAAAAAGAGCACGACTGTAACACCAAGATGCGCGAGTGGATGATCAACAATCAAATCGCCACAGATGAAGAGCTTTCAGAAATAGAGAAAGATATCAAGCGCAAGGTGCGCGAAGGAAAACGCAATGCCTGGGACGCCTTTCTTAATCCCATAAAAAAAGAGAAAAAAACCGTTTTAAGTCTTATCGACACCATTATTGCAGAAAGTGAAAACGGTCAATTTATAAAAAGTATCAAACAAACCCTTGTTGATGAAAAAGATGCGCTAAAGTCTGATGTACTCATCGCTGCACGTAAAACGCTTCGGTTTGTTTCAAAAGAAAATAGCGAAAGCATCACAGCATTAAAAAATTGGGTAAGCGATTATATCGCAAAAGAGCAACCTAATTATAGCAGTCACGTGTTTAGCGAGTTTGACTCTAAAGCTACAAATATTGCTGAAGAGCTTCCGCAGTACGATGATGACGCCAAAACTGTTGATGCGCGTATTGTACTTCGTGATAATTTTGATGCGCTTTTCAGTAAGTATCCTAACAGTGTTGTTTTTGGTGAAGATACCGGGACTATTGGTGATGTCAACCAAGGTCTCGAAGGTTTACAAGATAAATATGGTGAACTGCGTGTCGCAGATGCAGGAATACGTGAAACTACTATTATTGGTCAGGGAATAGGTCTTGCATTGCGTGGCTTACGCCCCATTGCCGAGATTCAGTATTTAGATTACATTCTTTATGCGATGGCGACATTGAGTGATGACTTGGCTACGCTGCGTTACAGAACGCACGGAAAACAAGCAGCACCATTGATCGTAAGAACACGTGGTCATCGTCTGGAGGGAATCTGGCACAGCGGTTCGCAGATGGGTTCATTACTGGGACTTTTACGCGGAGTTTACATTCTTACTCCAAGAAATATGACTAAAGCAGCCGGATTTTACAATACACTGATGCAAAGTGATGAACCTGCTGTAATTGTAGAATGTCTCAACGGGTATCGCTTAAAAGAAAAGCTACCAACCAATCTGGCAGAATTTAAAACCCCTATAGGTAAAGTTGAAGTGCTGCGTGAAGGAACAGATATCACGGTACTTTCTTACGGAAGTACACTTCGTCTGGTAGAACTTGCTGCACAGGATTTACAAGCTGCAAACATAAGTGTAGAAGTTATTGATGCGCAATCCTTGCTTCCGTTTGATTTAAATCATGACACGGTAAAAAGTATCGCAAAGACCAACCGTATTCTTGTGGTTGATGAAGATATGCCAGGTGGAGCTTCAGCGTATTTACTGCAGCATATACTTGATGAGCAAAAAGCGTTTAGGTATTTAGACAGTGCACCACAAACACTATCAGCAAGACCACACAGACCTGCTTATGGAACAGATGGTGACTATTTCTCTAAACCTTCTGCAGAAGACATTTATGAGAAGATCTATGACATCATGCACGAAGTAAATCCAATCGAATATCCTTCAATTCGCTAGTTTAAGCTTACATCCAGGGCTTTTGGGCAACTTCAACTCTAAATAGCGCATAATTTATGTAGCGCTGAAGTTGATGCGTTGTTACAGGGAACGAAATATCGCCTCCCGCGGTATGAAACGTATAGTTATACAGGTTTCGCTTTTTATACCATATGGGCTGACTCACGGTTACCGATTGCAGTTTGAACGACTCAATAATTTCTGTCTTTTGATTCCATACGCCTTTGCGCATAATCACGAATTCTGGTGTGATCTCCAGAGAAAGTGCTTTGTACCAATAGTATTGATACGGAATAATTAGCATCCCAAAAATGATAAAGAGAATGCTCAAAATCTCTACCATATAATTAGGTACGAGAATCGAAGCAACAATCGCAGTAAGAATTAAGGGTAATCCGGCAATAATCAACAATCGAATGTAGAGTATAAATGCCGGTTTAAATACACGACCGGGACGCATTTGATGACTGAACAGAAAACGCTTTACCTGCTCTACGTGTTTACGCTCTAATCCAGGAATGGAAATTTTTGATTTATTTAAATCATCCTGACTACTGGCCAGTGCAACTTGCGCTTCATTGAGATTTAATCGCTTTTGAATAGGGTTTGTAATCACGCGCATAAGCTGCACACGTCGCGGTTTGAGACTCACTTTTGTATTGGTTTTCAAGCCCATTTCAAGCTCTAGACTCTCATTGGTTTGTGTCAATTTTAGATCAAAATACTTAATGAAAATTTCAACACAGGAGATAAACATTCCCAATAAAAACACCCCTACAAACACGATCGCTGTGATTATAAAAAGTTCTACAGGTTTGCTATAACTATCCAGATAACCTTTGATTCCTTCTGTATATTGATCTTCTTGTAAAACTTCAATATCACCTATTTGCTGATAGATAGAGCCTACAAAAATCAGAATAAGCCAAACACCTCTAAAATAATTACTCGTTAAGCCAAGTTTTAAAAGCCCCAACGGACTCAGTCTGTGGGTCCAGTTTGCTTTTTGATTTTCTTTTATCTTAGGTTCATGTATTATGTCCTGAGCAGTCGACGAAGTAGTTTGCTCCTCACGTACCGCTTGCATCAAAATCTTTTGCAGTTGCTGCGCTTGCGCTTCGGTAAGGGCTTTAATATCGATCTCTTGAGTGCTGCTTCCTGCAGAATCTACCACAACGCTATTTACGCCAACCACACGCTGCACCAAAGATTTCTTAAAATAAACTTGCTGAATTTTTGAAAATGGAATCGCCACAACATTAGTCGAAAAGACACCTTCCGTAAGGACAAACTCGGCGTTTTTATAATCTATATAAAACTGAAACTTTTTATACGCCAGAAAACTATATCCGAGAATAAGAGCCAACAAAACCACAGCACCTAGAGTTATTGGCAAAATAATATCTGAAGGGATTCCTTTGATGACAAAGTAAAGAATCGCTGCTCCAAAAGCTCTCAGAAATTTATACGCGTGAGATAAAAAGATGATGAGTATCCCGAGCTTAGATTGTAATTGTGGGGTTTCAAATGGCTTAGACATCTGCTTCGGTTAGATGATGAGCAATTTTATCCTTGAGTCTTGCTGCAATTTCCGGAGTTAAACCGGGAATATTAATATCGCTTCCAGATCCGCCGGCAGTAAAAATATTGAGGTTGGCGATTTTGAAAAACCTATCTAAAATCCCCACAGAAGTAGAAATATGCTGAATGCGATTAAAAGGAATAATGGTTATTTTTTCGAAAAGCACACCGCGCTTAAAAGCGATATCCCGCTCTCGTAACGCGTAACCAATATTTTTTTGTAAAGCTAATTGATATGCTATGAGCAGCGCAAAAAACAACGCGATCCCCGCGGACAAACCTAAAGTCACGTAAGGAACATCTGCAAAAATATAGAGCACCGTAATCCCAACAATCACAAGAAGCAACCAGATCGCAATAACAGAAAATACTTTATGTAACCGCGCTTTTGAAACCGGAGTATACTTCAGTTCCTGATGGTTTGGTAAAGTATCTAGATCTACCGGAGCATTTGTAAACTTATATTCCATAGAGCAATTTTTGACTGCATTCTTTTAAAAATACTAGAACACATTCAATTTCTCTGCTATGGAATCCATTTTTTATCAAAATTAGGTTTTCTTTTTTCTAAGAACGCATTTCGACCTTCTTTAGCTTCATCGGTCATATAAGCCAATCGCGTTGCTTCACCGGCAAAAACCTGCTGCCCTACCATACCATCATCGGTAAGGTTCATGGCAAACTTGAGCATTTTAATAGAAGTTGGTGATTTGGCTAAAATTTCCTGAGCCCATTCAAAAGCAGTGTCTTCCAATTCTTCGTGCGGAATAACAGCATTTACCATCCCCATTTCATAAGCTTCCTGCGCAGAATAATTTCGCCCTAAGAAAAAGATTTCCCGAGCTTTTTTCTGCCCCACCATTTTCGCCAAATATGCCGACCCATAACCACCATCAAAACTAGTCACGTCGGCATCTGTTTGTTTAAAAATGGCATGCTCTTTACTGGCTAGAGTAAGATCGCAAACAACATGCAAACTGTGTCCTCCTCCTACTGCCCAACCGGGAACGACAGCTATAACTGCCTTTGGCATAAAACGAATTAATCGCTGTACATCTAAGATATTTAAACGGTGATAACCATCTTCACCTACATAACCTTGATCGCCGCGCGCTTTTTGATCACCTCCGCTACAAAAGCTATACACACCATCTTTAGGCGAAGGACCTTCGGCAGACAGCAAGATCACACCCACAGAAGTATCTTCCTGAGCGATATGAAATGCATCGAGCAATTCAGACGTTGTTCTTGGCCTAAAGGCATTACGCACTTCGGGACGGTTAAACGCAATACGCGCTACTCCGTCGGCTTTTTTAAAGGTAATATCTTGGTATTCTTTTACTGTTTTCCAGTCTGGCTTTTGCATAATATGGTTGAATTGCTTGAGTGCATAAAGCTGCCTCACCTATTAATTCTTGTCTTGATCTTTTAGCTTAATCCCGTCATTTGAGATCGTAATCATACGGTCTTTATATAAAGCACCGATTGCCTTTTTAAAAAGCTTTTTACTGATCCCAAAATACGCGTGAATATCTTCTGGCGAACTTTTATCATGCACAGGAAGAAAACCATCATTTTCTTTCAGTTCCTCATAGATAAATTGTGCATTGGGTTCGATGCTTTTATAACCTTCTGGCTGAAGCAAAACATCGATCTTTTTATCTTCACGTACGCGCTTGATATATCCCGGTAATCTGTCGCCGATTCTGATATCTTCAAAAATCGTGTCTTTATGAACCAAACCTTGATACTGCTCATTGATTATTACGTGAGCACCGTGTTCTGAAAAATGAGATACAAGGATCTCGACTTTATCATGTTTCTCAACAGTTGCATCAGAATTATCTAAAAACTTATTGAATTTTGAAGAACCTACAAGCCGGTTTGTGCGCTCATCAAGATACATATACACCAGATACCAACTGCCTTCTTTCATCGGTGTCACCTGATTAGAAAACGGAACAAAAAGCTCTTTATCTAATCCCCAATCTACAAAAGCCCCGATTTTGGTAACCGAAGTACATTCGAGATAAGCAAAACCATTTTTTAAAATATAAGGCTTGAGAGTGGTAGCAACAGGGCGCTCTTCATTATCTAAATAAACAAATACTTCGATCTCATCTTCAAGCTGAAAACCTTCGGGAGCGTATTTACCAGGAAGCAAAACTTCGTTTTCTTCGGCATCACGCAAATAAAGTCCCGGACTTACATCGCGATCAATAATCATTTTATGGTATTCTCCCAGTTCGAGCATATGTATAATTTAGTCTTCAAAAATAGCAAAAATTGCATGATTACATCCGTAGCTTTTGCATTAGATTCCTAGGAAAGGCGCTTGTAATCGGAAATCCTTATGCATAAAAAAACCGCCATAAAATTTATGACGGTTTCTAAATGTTGTTGTTGAGTTTAACTGTAAACTTCTTCTTTACCAAAATGCTTGGTTAATAAGTAATAAACAACCGCTCTGTACTTATTGCGATTCGATTTACCATAATCTTCAATTACTTTATTGATTCCTTCCATCAATTGAGGACCATCGCTAAGACCTAACTTTTTAATCAAGAAATTTTGTTTTACGGTCTCCAATTCAGACTCACTGCTTCCAGAAACTGTAGATGAATCCTGATTGTAGATTGATGGGCCACAGCCTATGGTTACTTTGGTTAGCAAATCCATATCTGCATCGTGTCCCAGTTTTTCTTTTAGATCAGCCGCATATTTAGCGATCATTTCATCTCTTTTACTCATAAAATATTAGGTTAATTAAGAATTAAAATTTTTTGCTCACTAAAGATACATAAAATTCAAAATTTTTAGACAAACTATCTTAAGTACTTAAAATAACCTAGCAAAACCTTATCGTTCTCGATACGTGGCGTTTTAATTTCAAGCAGACAAGGCTGCTCTTGTTCTTTATAAAAAGCATCTTGAGCTGTTGCTAACTCATCCTCATTAGAGGCAGAAAAATAAGCCAGTCCAAACATCTTGCACAAATGAGATGCATCGAGATTATGTATCGTTTCAAAATAGGTTTCAAAAGCCTGCGAAGTCTTATCTCCCGGAAGAATTCTAAAAATCCCGCCTCCGGAATTATTCACCAGAATAATTTTAAAGTCTTTAGGTAAATAGGAATTCCATAGGCCATTACTATCATAAAAGAAGCTTAGATCGCCGGTGATGAGCGTTGTGGGTAATTGACTTCCCACCGCAGCGCCAACCGCGGTAGAAGTACTTCCATCTATACCACTGGTACCTCGATTACAAAAAACCTTTAAGCTCTTATCGATATCAAAAAGCTGCACATAGCGCACAGTAGAACTGTTTCCTAATTGCAGCTGTGTATTGGGTCGCAATCTTGACAAAATGCCATCAAAAGCTTTAAAATCACACCAAACCATATCTTTTATATATGCCTGATGCTTAGCATCGCGATGACCGCGCACCTCGAGCCATTCTTTTTGATAATCGCTTAAAGTTTGATTAGTCTGCGGTAAAAATTTATCCCAGAAATAATTTACAGGCACTTTAAAATGTTTATTCAAACAGAAAAACGTGTCATAGGCTTTCTTGGGATCAATATGCCAGTGTTGCTCAGGCTGATATTCTCTTAAAAAGGCTTTGATCTTTTTAGAAATGATCATCCCTCCTATCGTGATCAAAATCTCCGGTTGAAGTTGTTTAAAACCTGCATCATCAAGCGAACCTATTATATTGTCAATTCGTGTGAAAAAATTGGGATGATGAAGATTGGATGTCGTTTCAGTAAAAACCAAAACACTTGGATCGTTGCCTAAACGATCTAAAAACTCTTGCTCGATAGTATTGGGCTGTAAAACACCAACAATAACTAACTTCCGCTTTGCGGAATTCCATTTTTCTACAAACGGTTTTAAATAGGCTTCAGATAACTCTACCGTTTTTAAGGGCTCCTCAACAATGATAGGATCTACAAGTTTTTCTTCGGTGGTATTGTAAAGCGGTTCGTAAAACGGAACATTAATATGCACCGGTCCTTGGCCAAAAACCGCTTCATTTAAAGCCTTATTGATTTCCTGTTGATTGTGTTTTGTGGCCTCACGTTGCTTTTGAATAAGCTTAGGATCTGTAAGCGCAGTATCTGGGACATATTCAGAATATAAGTTGGCAGAATACAAAATGTGGTTCTCAAATACATTGCGCTGCCTGATTGTTTGTCCGTCGCCAATGTCAATACGCTCGATAGGTCGATCTGCCGAAATTACCACAAGTGGAATATCACTGTAAAACGCTTCTGAAATCGCCGGGTAATAATTTAAAACCGCACTTCCTGAAGAACAGACTAAAGCTACGGGCTCTTGAAGTTGCTGTGCAAGACCCAATGCAAAGAACGCTGCTGATCGCTCGTCAACTATACTATACGTATGCATATCGGGATGATGAGTAAAGCCAATTGTGAGCGGTGCATTACGTGATCCCGGTGAAATTACGACGTGGTTTATTCCTTTTTCGTTACAAAGCAAAACCACCGATTGGGCGACTGGTATACTAGAATATTTCATTAAAAATCAAAATTACAACAAAGCCAAAAGCTTAAAGAATGCTGGCAATAGTTTGTGCTTTATTAACAGTTTCTTCCCATTCGGCTTCCGCATTTGACGCCTCGGTTATTCCTCCTCCTACGTATAATGTAGCACGATTAGGTTTAAACTGCATACATCGCAAGTTTACATAGAGACTAGAAGTGGCTTTTAAGGTTTTATAGGCAAGATTCTCTACATTACGTCTGGATCGCGCTTTAGAAGCATCGGTAAGCATATTGATTTCGCCTAAAAAACCGGTATAAAATTCACGATCATAGGGCTCTTCCGTTTCAATAAATGACTTAGCCAAATCTCTAGGTAAGCCACAAACAGCCGGTGTTGGATGCAAAGCGCTTAAAAGGGCTTTGAGTGTATCTTTTTCCAAATTCAATCCACCACTAATTTTAGTACGCAGGTGCAACAAGTTTCCTGCTTTGTAAGTCTCTCTATCATGAACCTTGAATGATTTAAAATCAAACGGCTTTAGTTTATTCACGATCTCATCAGTTACCAGTTGTTGCTCTTCCTGCTCCTTCTTCCCCCAATTCACATCTAGAGTTCCTTCAAAAGACTGTGTACCGGCTAAAGCCATAGTCTCCAGACTTCTTCCATTTAAAGCTAAAAGCGTTTCGGGAGTGGCGCCTAACCAAGTACCAACTTTAGGATGATGCCATAAATAGGTAAAAGCGGTTGTATATTTTTTGTTCAGTGCTAAAAATAAACCCACCGGACTCGTCTGCGGAATGCTGATGTTTTGCTTTCGCGAAAGCACCACTTTTTGCAAATCGGCTTTCTGAATTTGAGCTACCGCTCTATTTACCAAATCAATATGCACTTGAGGATTTTCAGTCTGCCAAGTTACAGTAGAAGTAACCGGCATCTCGTCGCTTTGAGCTTCTAGTGTAAAAACTTCAGGAGATCCCGATAGCAATATTGCTTTCTTATCCCAATCAAAGGGTGCAAAAACAAAACCGCGTTCTTGAAAATCTTCAGTAAATAACAAGCTGTCGTCCTCTTGAAAAAGCAAAGACACCTCTGTAGCTTCAGGCTTTCGGTATACTACAAAAGGTAAATGCTGGGCGTATAGATCCTCTATTTTAGCAATAAATTCCTTCTGGGTCATGTTCATTTTTTGGGTAAGGCAATGGTGGTAAGTTTTACAAGAGAGATCAATTCGTCCTGTTCGTTGGTGATTTTAATCTCCCATAATTGCGTGGTACGACCTTTATGAATAAAAGTGGCTCGAGCAAAAACTTTTCCGCTGGCAATACTCTTTACGTGATTTGCAGAAATCTCTATACCGCGCACAAAAACTTTTGAGATATCTAGAAACATCATACTGGCTGCACTTCCTACACTCTCTGCTAAGGCTACCGAAGCTCCGCCGTGTAAAACTCCGTCAGGTTGATGTACCCTTTCATTTACCGGCATAAATGCCGTAAGAAAATCTGCACCAATATCAATAAACTCAATATTCAGTGTTTCCATCAATGTATTCTTACAAATAGCATTGCAACGCTTGAGTGCCTCTTCTTTATTATCTTGAAACATGTCTTATATATTAACGTTCTTAAATATGCTGCTGAAGCTTTATACAAGTTCCAGCTATTGCTTTAATTTGCTCTAAAGCTATCTAAGAAAAGAACTTTTAAACGGTTCTTATTATAATGGTAAAGATACTTAAACCTACATGATGCGCGAAGAAAAAACCGTAAGCTATACTACGACAAACACCTATCAGACACTCAACACATTCACCCTCAAAACTGAAGTGATCTGGATGGTTTGTCACGGCCTGGGCCATTTAACCAAATACTTTTTAAACCATTTTGAAAAAATAGATTCTGAAAAGCATTACATCATCGCACCACAGGCTCCCAGCAAATATTATCAGGACAAACGCTATAAATACGTTGGCGCTTCTTGGCTTACGCGTGAAAATACAGATATAGAAATCGAAAACGTACTAAACTACCTTGACCAAGTTTATACTTCAGAAATACAACCCAAATTAAATAGTCATATTAAGTTTTGCGTTATGGGTTTTTCTCAAGGTGTTTCGGTTGCAAGCCGCTGGATTAGCAGGCGCGCAATTTCGTGTGATTTTTTTATTGTGCATTCAGGAAGTATACCAGAAGATATCGATAAAGATACATTTAAAAAGACCAAAGGTTTTCTTACCTACGGAAAAGAAGACGCACTTTTAAATAATTCCAGACTGAAGCAGCAAACCTCCTTAGCAAAAGAACTTTTTGATGAAAGGCTGAACATCCTTCCCTTTGAGGGTAAACATATTGTTAATGAGGAAATACTAGCTGAAATCTCAAAAAAGTTATAGGTAAATAGTCCTCCGCGAAAGCTTTTAAGCATTCAATTTACAGTATTGAATAAATAGCGCCATCCTCGTTAGTCTAAAAAAACTTACAACACCACTTACAAAAAGCAAACGATTGTATTTTATCGATTTTATTTGCTTTTAATACTTGTAATTAGCTATCTTAGAACAAATTAGCCAAGAAGAAAATTGGTTTCAATTTCTTTTTATGTTTTAAATCGAGTATTCCTGCTCGATTTCTTAACGTTTGTTGTTTGTTTTATATTAGTTTTTAGTTGGTAATGAGTCTGATTTTAAAAAATCAGACTCATTTACTTTAGACGAAATGCACATTTAGGCATTTGAACTGTAATTAAGTAAGAAAAATACTACTTTAAAACATTGATTGAGTTAGTTTTACCTGTGAAAAGCAACTTTCAAACTAACAAATACCTTGTGAAAATTGTACAAAACAACTGTTTTTTAATTGTATAAAACAACTATTTACTAATTATATAATAATTACTGTGTATTTCATCGATTATAATTGCTTTTTAGGGTTAAACGGTATTATATTTACGTTGTTAAACAAATTAATCAACCCACTATGAAATCAATTTTTACTCTTTTCGCAGTAGCATTCCTAAGCTTATCAGCTTTTGCTGAGGTTTCTAGCAATCAGAAGCAAGCTTTAATTGATTTATACAACGCCACAAATGGTTCTGAGTGGAATACTACTTGGAATCTTGATGCTGATGTTTCTACTTGGCACGGTGTACGCGTGATAAACAATAATGTGGTTGGTCTTAATTTAAGTATGAATAACCTCAACGGTCACTTACCAGAGTCATTAGGTGATCTTGATGCCCTTGTAACTCTTGAATTATTCTTTAATAGAATTCAAGGAGAACTTCCAAGCTCTATAGGAAACCTTAAAAATCTAAAAGTTTTAGTTCTTAACGGAAATATGCTAGACGGTAAGTTGCCAGAGAGTATTTATAACTTAACTAAACTGGAGCAACTAATGCTTACCAGCAATAATCTAAGTGGTAGTATATCTAATGACGTGAGTAAACTTGAAAATCTTGAAGTTTTGAATCTTTTTGATAACAACCTTAATGGTAACCTTCCATTAGCAGTTCTTAAATTAGAAAACTTAAAAGAACTTAATCTTTCTAATAATCAATTAGCAGGCGTAGTACCGGCAGAGCTTAAGAATATGAAAAACCTTAAGACACTTGCATTAGCCTCTAATAATTTTGATAATTATAATGAAGGTATAGCTTTCAAAGAAGACACCAATGCTACTTCTACATTAGCCTCAAACGAATAATTTATTCCCCAAATCATAATAAATTAGTTTTAATGAGTCGTCCTAAAATAGGTTGACAGTTTTTAAAAGTTTAAATCAATCCGGTGAAGCTAGCTTCACCGGATTTTTTGTTGTGTATAAAATTAGGTGTTTTGTAGTTAAGGCTTAGATGTGGTCTTTCATTGTTATATGTTTTTATTGACTGCTGAATCAACAGTCTGAGTTCTTTACCTGTATTGCATTTGTTTATGAAGAACTCTTCCTTCAATATCCCGTTAATTCGTTCTGCTAACGCATTTTGATAGCAGTCATACCCATCTGTCATTGATGGTAATGCATTTGATCGCTTCAATTGAGTTTGATATAACGAGGAGCAATATTGCAAGCCTCTGTCAGAATGGTGTATTACCTCGCTTGATGTGGTTCTACTTTTATTAGCCATTTTCATTGCTTTAACTACATTTTCTGCACTCATATCATCACTTAGGTGGTAGCCCATTATTTTTCTGCTAAAAGCGTCTGTCACCAAGGAAAGATAGTGAGTTCTTTCTCTACTCTT
>NZ_CH672395.1:2486460-2879094 GCF_000152985.1 Leeuwenhoekiella blandensis MED217
GTCAAATAGGGCATCTCTGCCTATTTTAACTCCCATCCTTTTGAAACTCAACCTTGAGTAAATAATACAGTTTACGAGTGCCTAGCCTTGGCATTTGCCGGCGGACCCTTAAAATCAGCGGTTTGATTAAAGCAAGTTCATCAGCTCTTATCTGTTCTCGCTTTTCTGATTGATAGACAGCCTGTCTGCTTATCCCAAACAATCTGCAACAACGTGACAGGCTTAGTCGGTGTTCTTGCCGGATTCGTTGGATTGATTGGGCAAATGCTTTTTTCGAATAGAAGTTCCGTATTGCTGATCTGAGATGTCGATCATCGTGTTGAGAATCTTATTTTTAAGCTTCTCATCTGATAGCTCTTTTTCAAGCCTCTTGATCTTTTGAGCAGGTGTTTCTTTCATTGTGTTACAGGTAAGTCTTGTCTTTGGTTTACTCCAGTCTAAGTTACCGTGTTTGCGTAACCAAACCAAAACAGTACTCCTTCCTTGAATACCATATGCTTTTTGGGCTTGCTTATAAGTCATTTCGCCCTTTTCTACCTGAGATACAACCGCCAATTTAAAGCCTAAATTGTAATCACGCTGAGTGCGTTTCTTCTCAGCTCCTTCTGAGTCTTTCATAAATAAGTCGAATTTGTGTCAACTTATTTCAGGACGGGACATAAGTTGGAAAAAAGTCTGTTACTTCGGTGCAGACTTTTTTAGTTTTGGCTACTAAAGGTTCTATACCCTATCTGCTTTTTCGATTCATTGCTTGTATCCGCTCTAACCCCTAGCCTTTTAATTTAAAGCATCACTACTTGGTTAAAAAAAGACCCGGCATCAAAAAAAAATGGTCTATAGTTATACCGAAATAACTAAAGCATTCTTTTAAAAGTATTCACAAGCATACACAATTCAGTTTATATAGCAGATCTCTTGATTGTAAGGCTTAAAATTCCTTCTATTCTATTATTTTTAATACATTATTCTGAACACTTCTATATTCCTTTCTAAATCTTCCTGAAGTAAGAAAAGTAAATCATTTTTACTGTTGCGGAACCTGCATTTTTCTTGGTTTGACGACAAACGGTGTAAACCAATCCCAAGTCAATCCAACAGAAAACCGTGGATAGCTGTCAACAAAACGATAATTGTAATCATCAAAACCAAAGCTAAAACGCGCCATAATTCCCAAATCGCCATCCCAGGGATACAAAGTGGCACTGGTCTCTGATCTATAAATTTCAGCAGAAGGATGTACATCAGGATGTAAGAAAACACGCTGAGTTAAACTGTAACGCATTTTCTTTAAATGTGATGTAAACTCATACCAGGCCTCAATTTGATGCCTTCCGTAGATGTTGATGTCTTCTGGATTGTAGCCTCCAAACTGAAACACACCCAAAAAACGATTATGATAAATTTGGTAAGCAATTGTAAAGGAATGCGATTGCAAGGGATAGTTGTCTTCATCAAAGGTATTGATGCGGTAATTTAAAGAGAGTCGTGTGAGATTGGTAGAAAAATTACCTGAAGAACGATTGAGTATTTCAGCAAGATTCGTATCATCTGTGATATCCTCATAAAGTGCCCTACTCTCCGGGGTATTATCCTCAAAATCTTCACTAAAAGCCGATTTGCTTTGACCATTAGAATAATGCCCACTTTCTATTGCTGCAGTTAAAAAATTGTTGTTTTCGGTTTTAATGATCGATTGCCAGCCCATAAAAGCTTTGTACGACGGAGTTTTCACAGGTTTTGAATTGGCATCATAAATACGCAAATGCGGCTGAATACTCAAATACACCGCATCACCGGCAACTATCGTATCTCGATTAAGCGCTTCTCTTATGTCATTATAAATACTGTAATACACCACAGGTTTTGCCTCTAGAAGTATGCGTTCATAAGGATTATTACCAGATCCTGCTGCCAAAAAAGGTCTTTCAGCAATAGGGAAATAGTCCTTAAAGCCTTTTGCTGACTTACTGTTTTGACCAAAACAAACCAAAGCACCTAAAAAGAAAATAACAGAAAAAATACGGTGTAGTGTAAAACTCATAGAATAGCAGATATGTGATGTACGGAAATAGATTTTTAAAATCGTAAAATTGCAAAGAACCAAAACATTAAGCCGTAGGTTTAAGAATATTTTGAGTTTTGGCCTAAATATTGAAACGCATCTAAGAAACAAGCGTCTTTAAAACATACGCTGAATAACGAATTAAAATTGAAATATCCCCAAATATGAAATTTAAGCACCTTGCCTTCCTTTTATTACTTACCGTGAGCAGCATCGCATCAGCACAGGGAACTGTTGCCCACGTCAATATGGAAGAAGTAATCAATCTTATGCCACAAACCTCACAAGCTGAAGCCGAGCTTAACCGACTAAGACAAGCCTATCAACGTGATTTTGAGACTTCGTACCGTGAATATCAAGCGAAGTTTGTAAAATATGAAGATGAAGAATCTACGCTTTCTCCTGCGGAAAATGAAAAGCGTAAAAGCGATCTCGAACTCATTGAACGTAATCTTGCACAAACGCAGCAAAATATTGAAAAACAAATCGCCGAAAAAAGAAAGGTTCTTTTTGATCCTATTAAGCAACAAGCACGCGATCTCGTAACAAAGGTTGCCGATAACCTTGGCTTTCTTTACGTCTTAGATTCTTCTAAAGATACCGGACTAGTTATGGCAAAAGGAAAAGATTTAATGTCTGAAGTTAAACGAGCTTTGGGAATGTAATTAAAGCTCCCGATTCTAAAAAAATTAAGACAAGCGCCCTAGGTATTATACCTGTTAGCGACACCCGTAAACTACCTTAGGGCAAGCCTCGGAGTATTGAACCCTTTGGCGGTGCCAATAAAAAAGCCCGATGCATTAGCATCGGGCTTTCTAGTATTAAACAACCAATCTAATTGGTTACTCTCAAATTATGAAGGTTTACTTAACCTCTTCAAAATCTACGTCTTCTACATCACTTCCTGAAGATCCTTCAGCATCACCACCGGCTGCTTGACCAGCATCTGGTCCCGGTTGTGCTCCGCCTTGCGCTTCAGCTTGAGCTTTGTAAATCTCTTCAGAAGCTGACTTCCAGATCTCATTCAAGTTATCTAGAGCAGGCTGTACTTTTTCTACCTCTCCGGTAGCGTGCGCCTTTTTCAATTCTTCTAAAGCACCTTCGATTTTGGTTTTGTTATCTGCAGATAATTTATCACCAGATTCTTTCAATAGTTTTTCAGTTTGAAAAACCATTTGATCTGCTTCATTCAATTTATCTACTTTCTCTTTAGCTTTTGCATCTGCTTCTGCATTTGCCTCCGCTTCAGATTTCATCTTTTGAATTTCTTCTTCTGTTAAACCTGAAGAAGCTTCAATTCTGATATCTTGTTTCTTACCAGTCGCTTTATCCTCTGCACTTACTTTGATGATACCGTTTGCATCAATATCAAAAGTAACTTCAATTTGAGGAGTACCACGCTGTGCTGGTGGAATACCGTCTAAGTGGAAACGACCAATTGTTTTGTTGTCATTTGCCATTGGACGCTCACCTTGCAGTACGTGGATTTCAACACTTGGTTGGTTATCAGCTGCAGTTGAGAATACCTGAGACTTCTTCGTTGGGATCGTAGTGTTTGCTTCGATCAACTTAGTCATCACACCACCCATAGTTTCAATACCTAAAGAAAGTGGCGTTACATCTAATAATAATACATCTTTTACATCACCAGTTAAAACACCACCTTGAATTGCTGCACCTACTGCTACAACCTCATCAGGATTTACTCCTTTACTTGGCTTCTTGTTAAAGAATTTCTCAACAGCTTCTTGAACTGCAGGTATACGTGTAGAACCACCTACAAGAATAATCTCGTCGATATCGCTCTTAGAAAGACCTGCTGCTTTAAGCGCAGACTCACAAGGCTCAATAGTTCTTTTTACTAGATCGTCAATCAACTGCTCAAACTTAGAACGAGTTAATGTACGTACCAAGTGTTTTGGTCCGCTTGCAGTAGCTGTTACGTAAGGCAAGTTAATTTCAGTTTGATTTGAAGAAGAAAGCTCAATTTTTGCTTTTTCAGCAGCTTCTTTTAAACGTTGAAGTGCCATAGGATCCTTACGAAGATCCATATCTTCTTCTGCCTTAAATTCTTCAGCTAACCAGTTGATGATTTTGCTATCTACATCATCACCACCTAAGTGTGTATCACCATCAGTAGCAAGTACTTCAAATACACCGTCACCTAATTCTAGGATAGAAACGTCATGTGTACCACCACCAAAGTCAAATACAACAATTTTTTGATCACTATCTTTCTTATCAAGACCGTAAGCAAGTGCTGCAGACGTAGGCTCGTTGATGATACGCTCTACTTTAAGACCTGCAATCTCACCAGCTTCTTTTGTTGCTTGACGTTGAGAATCGTTAAAGTAAGCAGGAACAGTAATTACGGCTCCGGTTACTTCCTGACCTAAATAATCTTCAGCTGTTTTCTTCATTTTTTGAAGAATCATTGCTGAAAGTTCTTGTGGAGTATATAAACGACCGTCGATGTCTACACGAGGAGTATCGTTATCTCCTTTTACCACTTGGTAAGCAGAAGCTTCAACCTCTTTAGAAGACTCGCTAAATTTATTCCCCATAAAACGCTTGATAGAAGAAATCGTTTTGGTTGGGTTTGTTACAGCTTGTCTCTTTGCAGGATCTCCTACTTTAATTTCTCCTCCTTCTACAAATGCTATTACAGAAGGGGTAGTTCTTTTACCCTCTGCATTAGGTATAACCACCGGCTCGTTACCTTCCATCACGGCAACACAAGAGTTAGTTGTACCTAAATCAATTCCTATGATTTTACTCATTATATATAATTTTAAGTGTTATTAATTTTTGTTCAGCCTGTTAAAGTCAATCTTTGTGCCACTAGAAATTTGCTGACAAGCTGTCAGAATTTCTTTAATGGCAAGTCAGCAAGTCTGCAAAAATGCGCTCAATGCGTATAGGTTTGCTACGGAAATATGAACTGAATCAATTAGACTCGAAACCAGAGATGTTAGAAATGCAAACGATTTTGTTTTAAACAGTAAACAGAAAACAAATAACCTTAAACCTGACGTAACGCATTTTCAATATCCATAATAAGATCTTCTTCGTGTTCTAGACCTATAGAAAGACGAACCAGTCGCTCGTTGATACCCATAAATTCTTTTATTTCAGGATCAAGCCCCACGTGGGTCATTGTGGCTGGATGCTGCCCTAAACTTTCGGTACTACCCAAGCTTACTGCTAATTTTACCAGTTTAAGACTGTTCAGAAATTTAAAAGCTTCGGCTTCTTTACCCTTAACCTCAAAAGCAATCATGGCTCCCGGAGAAGTATATTGTCTTTTATAAAGTGAATAAGCATCAGAATCTTTAGGTAAGCACCCCAAATAATATACTTTCAAAATTTTAGGATGTTTCATTAGGTATTGGGCAACTCGCTCTGCGGTGCGCGCTTGCTGCTCCATACGTACTTTCAAGGTTTCTAAACTACGTAGCAATAACCAGCAAGTATGCGGACTAGCCATATTCCCTAAAAATGTACGCAAAACTTTAATGCGTTGCATCACTTCGTCACCACCTAAAACAGCGCCTGCGATCAGGTCACTATGGCCTCCCAAATATTTGGTTGCTGAATACATCACAATATCTGCACCGTGCTCCAACGGACTACACCACAAAGGTCCCATATAAGTATTGTCTGTAGCCAAATAAACTTTTTTAGCATTGCTGCTAAAGCGATCTGCCAATCTGCGACACATCACAATGTCTATAAGTTCGTTCGTTGGATTCGCCGGAGTTTCAATGTAAATTAAACTGAGCTTATCGGCCTTTCCACTTTCTTCTATAAGTTGAGCAATATCCTCTTCACTATGATCAGGTCTGAAACCTATGGACTCTACTCCTATTTCCTTTAAAAAGTGATTGATAAAATGATCGGTCCCACCATAAGTTGGTCGGCTGTACAACAACATATCGCCAGGCTTCAAAAATTCAAGCAATACCGTACTTATGGCAGACATCCCACTTTCAAAAACCGCACATTGATCTGCCTTATCCCAAAGCGCCAAACGGTCTTCTAAAATCTCAAGATTGGGATTGTTGATGCGGCTGTAAATAAGACCCAATTCTTCCTGATCTGCTTTTTCACGCAAGCCGTAAGCCACTTCAAAAAAAGCTTTTCCGGCTTCGGCTGTTTTAAATACAAAAGTTGAAGTTTGAAAAACAGGTGGCTTTATCGCGCCTTCAGAGAGTTCGGGCTTATAGCCATGGGTCATCATTAGACTTTCAGGATGCATAGTTGTAGTTTTTAAATTGTTTGGTAAAATTACCATTTACAATACTCCATTTCTGCATTAATGATTAAATCAATAATAATTCCTTTTTTTATAATTTTAACAGGAATTTATTGTTTAATACAACCATTTAAAGCGCTTCCAACGGAAATTTTCCCACTATGAAACTAGATGATACAGATAAAAAATTGTTAGCCATTCTTCAAGAAGATAGTAAGACCAATATTAAAGAGGTTGCTTCACAACTGAATCTTACCAAAACGCCTATTTACGAACGCATAAAAAGGTATGATCAGGAAGGCATAATTAAGAAGTATGTGGGTGTTCTTGACACCACCAAATTAGATACTGCCATGGTGGTTTTCTGCTCTGTTTCCCTTGAAAGTCAAAAGCTAGATGCTTTAGAATCATTTGACAAGGCCATAGCCAATATTCCTGAAGTGGTCGAATGTTATCTGATGGGTGGTGCCAACGACTTTTTACTTAAAGTTGTGGTTAAAGATTTACAGGCGTATCATACTTTTTCATCAGGGAAGCTGGCAGCCTTGCCTAATGTTTCTCAAATAAAAAGCACCTTTGTTTTAAATGAAGTAAAGCGATCTACAGTGATACCTATTTTTTAAATTAATATGCATCAATCGTAAGCAGCTCACCCCATTGGGTGGTGTACCGCGGACTACGATCATTTTTAATCAATTCCCATTGATTCATACGATTACCAACCAATGCTGAAGAGACCGTTGATTTTCCAAATTTCTGGTTGATCTTATCTATCGTATTCATAAGATCGGTGCGAGAGGCAGGAATTTCTGCATCAAACAAACTGGTCTGTACATATTCTTGTGGAATAAGTCCGCTTAAATTAACACCTACCTTTTTGTAGCGATAATCCGGTTTGTAAATACTATAAAGAGCTTTTTTAGCCTCACGGGTGAGTATATAGGTGTTATTTGATGCTGTAGGCAAAGTCACTGTGATACTTTTAGAATATTGCTTGTCGCGCTCGCTGTGATAATTGGTTTGCAAAAACACCTGTATATATTGAGCACAAGATTTTTGTTTTCTCAAAACCTCGCTTACCTCAGCGATATAATAGGCACAGGCTTCTTCAATTAAATCAAGGCTGGTGAGTTTTGAACCAAAGGATTTTGCAGTGCCTATCGCCTTTTTTGCTCGGGGCAATGTCTCTAAAGATAAGCAAGACTCACCGCGTAATTCACGCCAGATACGCTCCCCTACTACCGTCATATTTTTCCGAACCCAGTCTAGCGAAACTTCATAAGCAAATTGATAGGCCATAAAAATGCCTTTTTTATTAAGGCGCTCTCGGTGCTTTTTACCAATACCCCAAATATCTTTTAATTCTGCGTGTTTTAAAGCCTGAATGCATTTTGCTTGGTTATCAAGCACACAAACGTGGTCATAGTTTTCAATCTTTTTAGCCATTCTGTTTGCCAGCTTTGCTAAAACTTTGGTTGGTGCAATACCTACGCCAACGGGTAAACCTGTATAGCGAAATACGGTTTCTTTGATAGAAGCCCCATACTGCCGCAGATCTACAAAGCGCATATTCGATAAATCAACAAAAGATTCATCTATACTGTAAATCTCTACTTCCGGAGAAAAGAGTTTCAACGTATTCATCACGCGCTGGGACATCTCGCCATACAATGTGTAATTAGAAGAAAAAAACTCAACCTGATTTTCAATCAATAGTTTTTTGATCTTAAAAACAGGTTCAAACATAGGTATATCAGTAAGAGCCTTAGCTTCCTTATTGGCTGCAATCACACAGCCATCATTATTACTCAATACAACCACCGGTTTTCCCCATAAATCTGGACGAAAAACCTGCTCACAAGAAGCATAAAAACTATTGCAATCTACTAGTGCAATCATTATATCTGATGTATAACATAGGTAATCACACCCCAAAGCAATTGCTCTTCCGTTTCTCCTGAAGTCTCATTCCTATTAAATTTAACAATCTTAAATTCACCATCTTTTACTACTACAGCGAGTTTACCGCGAGAAGCAACCATAGATCTATCAACTATAAGAACATCACCATTATTTATTTGAAATTCTCTGTATCCATCGCCTTTAACGCGTATAAAAAAAGTAGCATCTCGGTTACGGGTTAAAATACGATTAAGATCAATGCGACTCTCTAAATAGTGTGTTGCCGGACTAGGAAAGCCTGTTTGCTCTGAACTTCCTGCCTGGTGTACTTCGTCGGGTACCTGTACGCGTGCTACATCTTCAAATTCCATAAATCAAAATTATGGAAATATTCCTAATTAATGGATTTAATCCTGTTAATTAACAAATGTGCTATTTCAATTTCAGCTATGCTAATTATTCTATATTTGAAACCAAATTTCTCATATGCGCAAAATAGAAAGCATCAGTGTTTTTGATATGTTGAAGATAGGCGTTGGCCCTTCCAGTTCCCATACTTTAGGTCCGTGGCGCGCTGCCCGCAGGTGGATTACCAAATTGAAGAAAAAGAACAATTTTGATAAAGTTGAAAAAATCACGGTAGAACTATACGGCTCCTTGACTCTCACAGGAAAAGGTCACGCAACAGACATTGCTGTTCTTCTAGGTTTAGAAGGTCTTGACCCGCAAAAGTTTCCTATTGAAGATATCAGTGGTGTTATAGATCGTATTAAAAATGAGAAACAATTAAGCTTTAACAGCGAGCGTCCCATTGAATTTGATGCTGAAACTCAAATTATTTTCAACAAGAAATTCAAACCCTTTCATCCTAACGGAATCACGTTTAGAGCGTTGTTAAGCTCAGGTAAACGTACCACAGACACGTTCTACTCTATTGGTGGTGGTTTTGTAGTTCAAGAAGAACGCAAACGCGCTAAAGCCAAGCAAAAATTATTAAAGAGTTTTCCCTATCCCATACAGTCTGGAAAAGAATTACTGGCGTTTTGTAATGCTGAAAACTTAAAGATCTCAGAACTCGTTCTTGAAAACGAAAAATCGCTGGCTTCTGAAGAGGAAATCAATTTTAGACTGAAGGAAATCTGGAAGGTAATGCTCGACTCTATGTATACCGGCTGCCACACCGAGGGCACTTTACCGGGCGGACTCAACGTACGTCGTAGGGCATTTGACTCACATAAGAATCTGATAGGCGACTGCGCCTACAATAACGCCGAAGAATGGATTACCGCCATACGCGGCACCGAAGTAAAATTTAGACAAATTCTCAAGTGGGTTTCCTGCTTTGCGCTTGCTGTAAATGAAGTAAACGCTTCGCTAGGTCGGGTGGTAACTGCTCCCACAAATGGTAGTGCGGGTGTGATTCCCGCCGTGATGATGTATTATATGGTTATTGAGAATCACGATGCAAACTTTGAAGATATTAGACAATTTATGTTGGTTGCCGGTGAGATTGGTAGTTTGTTTAAAAAAGGTGCTACTATTTCTGCAGCAATGGGAGGCTGTCAAGCTGAAATCGGAGTTTCAAGCGCAATGGCAGCCGGTGCCTTAACCGAATTGATGGGCGGTACTCCCGAGCAGGTTTTAATGGCAAGTGAGATCGCTATGGAACATCACTTAGGACTCACATGTGATCCCATTGCAGGATTAGTACAAATACCCTGTATTGAGCGCAACGCAATGGGTGCGATAAAAGCCATAAATGCCTGTGAAATGGCATTAGACACCGATGCAAAAAATGCTAAAGTCCCACTTGACAAAGTCATTGAGACGATGTGGCAAACCGCAAAGGATATGAATTCAAAATATAAGGAAACCAGTGAAGGTGGTCTGGCAGTAAATGTAGCGTTAAGCGATTGCTAGCGGTAAACACTATCTTTTAAGAGTTGCTTGATGCTTCTATCTTGTGCGTAATCAAAAACCGTTTGTTTTTTGACCGTTTGAGCTTCGGCTAGAGCACCTTTTTCTAGTAATTTTAGAATGATTTTTTTATTAGGGCTGCCACCTTTTACAGCCCAATGCAGTGGCGTCTCTCCTATTTTATTTTTGGCGTTGATATTCAACCCAAAATTTAAAAGTTGGTCTACGAGTGCTACATCTTGATCCTGCGCTTTATAAACAACAAAATGCAATACAGTGTTGCCTTCATTGTCTTTGGTTTTAGCATTGAGACCTGTCGCTAACATTACCGGCACTGCCTCTTTAAAATCAGATTTTAATGCTTTAAAAATATCTTCCTCAGCAGGGATCCCACCTTTAGCAATAGCCAGTTTTAACAGATCGATTTGTTTCGCATCTAAGGCAACCTTATACGCATAATCGGCTGCGTTTAAACGATCTATTAAGTGAGATACCACAACTGGCATTTGATTCTGGACTGCATTAAGAAGGAGTGTATTGGTCAAGAGTGAATCTTCGGCACGCTCCATCAGTTTTAGAGCGATTGCTTCGTTCTTAGAATCAATTGCGGTGGTTAGGGCTGCTGAATTGACCTGCGCACCGTAGTTCAAATTGGTTTCTACAAGTTGGGGGTCCTTCAACTCGATCAAGTCTATCATTATCGAATCTGGGTTGATCTGGCGTGTTTCAAGTAACACTTTAGTAAGCTGAACGTCCTTGACGTTCGATGCAATTTTAAGCAGATCAGGATTTTTTACAACGGCTCCCTTTTCAATCAAATACGCTACTATAATGCTATTGCCCGAAAGTACAGCTACCTCGAGGCCCAATTGCGGATCTGCATCTTTTGAGATCAACAACTCAACCAATTCTTGATTTCCATTTTTGACGACACTAGCTAAATGTTTACCGGCATCTACTTCTGCCTCTTTCTGCTGAAAAACATACTTTACAAAATCAGTTTTATTATAGTCAACAGCAACAGCCAAGGCCGCTTTGGGATTTCCTTGAAAACGATCTAGACTTTCTTTAAAAAGAGAAAAATCGTTTTCTGTTGCCGCGTATGTAAAAACCGAATCTACATTAGCGCCTTTTTCCAAACTCAATCTAATTGAAGCTGTATTTTTTAAAGTAATAGCTTGTTCTAAAGCATAATCAGCCCAGTTTTTTTGTTCTAAAGCCAGCGCTAAAATCTCTAGGTTATTATTAGAGATTGCGGTAGTTATGACCTTATTTGATAACTGCGCTCCTTCTTTCTTCGTAAAATAAGTAAAAAGCTCTGTATTATCAGCTTCGGTAATAACTTCGAAAACCTGAGTAGATGCTGGCGTCACGTTTCGAATTTGGTTGAGGATCAGTGTATCTTCAACGTGTAAAGCTTCAGCTAAAATTGTCGCATTCGCTTCGGCTCCAAATTCAATAAACTGTTGCACAAGATCAGTATCCCCATGGGTAACTGCTAACGCTAACATTTCAGTATCTGCAGTAAAATGGGTGATCTCATCGCTCATTAAAGCTTTTACCGCTTTGTAATCTTTATTTCTAACCGCAAATGCAACATCATTATTTACCGGTTTTGCACCTTCTCTGAGCAAGGCATAAATCACCTCTGGAGCACTGAAAGCAACCGCTTTAAATATCATATTATTCTTTGGTTTTGCACCCCGTTCTAGCAAAGCTAAAGCCTTTGCTTTACTGAAATAATCCGGATCAAAAACCATATCCAGATCGCTTATTGTAGGTCGTACTCCTAAATCAAAAATCCTATTAAGCACTTGAGCATCTTCAAAATTCTGCACTGCAGCGGCAACAACACCATTTACACTGCGCGAAGCTCCGTTGAAATACTTTTCAGTCAGTGCTGTCGTATCTCCTCGTGCAGCTGCCGAAACCAATTCTGAATCTAAAGCATAATTATAAAAATTGCCTGATGCTACGATGGTCGTGTTCTCTTTGACTTGCTCTAAACTGTATTTAATGGTAAATACATCCTTATCGATGGTAGTGATTTGAACTTCTTTAACTACCGGCTGGAGCAATGCCTCTTTAAAAGATGTCCTAGCGGTTTCTGGCCCGCTAATGAGTAATGTCGTTCTTTGATCTCCCTTGACCAGTTTCTTTGTGTCGTCCCATATACTTACGTAAGCACCTTTGAGTTCCTCGGGAGAGACCGTAAAATCAAGTACTCTATTCAGTGCAATCTCCTCATCGGTGAGCAAGGTATTTAAATCGATTCCCTGATATTCTATCAGCGGTTTAGACGTCATAGGGTCGCCGTTGGCCTTAAAACTTCCAAAGAAAAGATCGCCTACATAATTGGTGCGCGAAGCTTCTTCAGCCGATCCCGTACTATTTTTAACCACTGAAATCACCTTTTGCCGAAACTGCAAGGAATATTTCTGAAAGAAGGACGAAGAGCTTTCTTGAGCCTGCCAACTTTTCACTTTAGCCTTTGCGTGATCAATTGCTTTTTGAAGCAAGGCTTTCTTTTTCTGTAGATCCTCAATTTCAGGAAAATTTTGAACCGTGAGCAACTCAGAAAGTTCGGCATATTGAGCGGCAATGATCACCGCATTTTTAGGATTGAGCGTTTGCTCCCAGCGTTTGTCCCAAAACTCATTTGGGTTTCCACCTCGAGTAAAGCGTTGCGGCTCACCTAATGGAATATAAGGATCAGTCAGTACCTCACCACGTTGTTGCTCACCTATAGCGATGCGTAATTTG
The DNA here is from genome assembly GCF_000152985.1 of Leeuwenhoekiella blandensis MED217. Classification (GTDB taxonomy): domain Bacteria; phylum Bacteroidota; class Bacteroidia; order Flavobacteriales; family Flavobacteriaceae; genus Leeuwenhoekiella; species Leeuwenhoekiella blandensis. Next base: position 2,499,360 of record NZ_CH672395.1, read on the forward strand.
GTTTTAAACACCTCTTCAGAATGTGGTGAATTGATAAAATCTGTAGAATTGATGCTATTACGGGTAAGAAAAAATCCGCCATACGTAACTTCTGTAGTATAGTGCGTTCCAAACCAACTCAAAAAACCTTCGGCAGTCACATCACGACCAAGCCGCATGACTGCATCCTTAAAACCTTCTGAAAGCGCTATTTTAGGTAGTTTTTTCGCAAATAAGGCTTTTTTTCGTAAGGTATAAACATAAAGCTGCTTGTTGTTTTTTTCAGCATCTGCAGTGCCCTTGTACGCTTGCGAAAAATGTGCAGAGACGGGAAGACCTTCTGCTTGAGTACTAAGAATAGTATGTTCAAAATCGTGAGCGGTTTGTATAAATTCAAAACGTAATTCTGAATCACCTGGCGTCTTTATTTTTGCAATTTCATCAAAAGCTACCTGCTCAAAAATTTCACCTTTTTTTGGACCAATAACCGATTTACGAGCAGGATCTAGCACATCTAAGAAGCGAATATCCACACTAAATCCAGGCACTTTCAAGGAATCTAAGCTTTGCTGTGCAAAGCAAAAATTGAGGCTTAAAAGAAAAAATGTATAATAAAAATGACGAGAAGCCCTCACGGTCTATAAGTTTACTATTAACGCTAAGAGGGGATTATTAAGGGACTTTGAAGATAGTTAAATACCTGAAATACACCAAGCTATTTACACTATAATCGAGACTTAAATGTTCTGAGGCTTGCTTCGAAAATAAACATTTTTCTCATCAATGCTTGCGGCTTAACTAGGGCAGTTTAGTCACAGCTTTGCCGGTTTCTGGTGTCAACGATATAGAATATTTTCCAAGAACCTTCATCCCAGATCATTTGAAAATTATTGACACCGCAATGGCTTAACTCACTATTGATATAGAATTCATAAGGCGTCCACACATTGGCCATAAGCGCATCAGAACGGGTTTGATAGTCGAGAATACGCTCTTCAAAATTTACATTTTCCGGTATGCCGGCGATTGACTTGAGAAAGGAATCAAAACTGCTTGTAGAAAGTTTTAACTCTCCGTCTTTACTCATCCCAATAGATTGCATCTTTACTGAATCATACATCAATTCTTTCATCGCCAGCGTGTCCTGCTGATGAAAGGCATTAAAAAAGGCTACCACTACTTCCTTAGCTTGTTCTGGCTCTTGTGCCTTCAGATTAAAAAAGGAAAGGATACAGATGAGTGTAAAAATTGTTTTCACAGTAGTATAGGTTTTAAATTTTTATTGGAATACAAGGTTTTGCATTGACCTGCTGATTGTCGCTGATATCAACGCTTACTTTGTGGGGCAATACGTGAGTAATTTACTACTTTTACGCGCATTTAAAAATTGTGCTATGTCAGCAGCAAAAAAAGAATACAAAAGAATTACGGTTAAGTCTTTAACCGAAATGAAAAGTCAAGGTGAGAAAATCGCAATGCTTACCGCGTATGACTATACTACAGCCAAAATTCTAGACCGTGCAGGAATCGATGTAATCCTCGTAGGAGACTCTGCATCCAACGTGATGGCGGGCCATGAGACCACGCTACCTATCACTTTAGACCAAATGATCTATCACGCTTCGTCAGTTATTCGCGCAATAAAACGCTCGCTGGTAGTGGTTGATCTTCCTTTTGGAACCTACCAAAGTGATCCTAAAGAAGCGCTTCGTTCTGCAATTCGTATTATGAAAGAAAGCGGTGGTCACGCGTTAAAACTAGAAGGCGGAAAAGAAATTAAAGAGTCTATCAAACGTATTTTACACGCAGGAATTCCAGTGATGGGACACTTAGGTTTGACACCACAATCTATTTATAAATTTGGTACCTACACCGTACGCGCTAAGGAAGAAGCTGAAGCACAAAAACTGAAAGAAGATGCGCTACTCCTTGAAAAATTAGGCTGCTTTGCGGTCGTTCTTGAGAAAGTACCGAGCAAATTGGCTAAAGAAGTAGCTGAAAGTCTTACGATTCCAGTAATAGGCATTGGTGCCGGTAACGGTGTTGACGGTCAAGTGCTTGTAATGCACGATATGCTTGGAATGAGCAAAGAATTTAGTCCGCGATTTTTACGTAGATATCTAGACCTTCATACGTTAATGACCGGAGCTTTTGAGCAATATATTACCGACGTAAAAGCGGTAGATTTTCCTTCGGAAGACGAACAATACTAAGTAGCGGTACTACTGAAAAATCAAGCCATACATAGCACAAAAGACAATCTTCAGGTTATTTATGAGGACAATCACATAATTGTCGTTAATAAACGACCCGGAGATATTGTGCAAGGTGACAAAACCGGGGATAAACCGCTTAGCGAAGTTGTAAAAAGCTACATTGCTGAAAAATACAATAAGCCAGGCGCTGTTTATCTGGGCGTTGTGCATCGTTTAGACCGCCCCACCAGTGGTATCGTGATCTTCGCGCGGACGTCAAAAGCACTACCCCGACTCAATAAATTATTTGCTGCCAAAGAAGCGAAAAAAACCTATTGGGCATTAGTAAAAGAAAGTCCGCCTAAAACTTCAGATAGGCTTGTTCATTATTTAAAACGAAATCCTAAGCAGAATAAATCGTACAGTCATATTAACGAAGTTTCTGATAGCAAAAAAGGGATTTTAGAGTATCGCGTGCTTAAGGAGTTGAACAACTATACCTTATTGGAAGTTGACTTGCACACCGGACGACATCATCAGATTAGATCGCAATTATCGGCCATTGGTTGCCCGATAAAAGGAGATTTGAAATACGGTTTTGACCGAAGCAACCCAGATGGAAGCATTCATTTGCATTCAAGAAAATTAACGTTAGTACATCCCGTACAAAAAAAGGAAATGACGTTTATTGCCGAGCCTCCATCTGAAGATGCACTATGGCAAGCTTGCCTAAAATAAGTTTTAAGACTTCTTCTTTGCTGTACGCAAACTTTCAATAACCACAGCGCTGATAATCAACAAGCCTCCTACTAATGTAGCTAATTTAGGAACTTCATTTAAAAAGAAAATTCCTAATAAAATACCATAGACAGGCTGCACACTGCTTATTATACTCGCAGTGGTAATAGAAAAGTACCTAAAGGTCAGCAAAAATAGCGTGTGTCCTAAAGCTGTTGTCAAGAGCGCCAAAGCCAAGATCCACATAAAATTGTCTTGCAAGGCTTCCATACTTGTTTGAAATGAAAGCGGAATCAGTAAAACTCCAATGATCAAGGCTTGGTACATCATTAATAAACTTCCATGGTATTTAGCGACTTGTTTTTTCATTAAAATATTCCGCAAGGCATAAGCTAATGCTGAAGCTAAACCAAACGCTACCGCTTGTGTATACTGATTTTCAAAATCAAAATCAGGAATGAGAAATGCGATGCCGGCAAGTACCAGCAATCCTAAAAACAGGTGAATTTTCTGAAAAGGTAATTTCAGCAATAAAGGTTCTAAAATGCTGGTTAAAGCCGGGTAAGTAAATATCGTGAGCATCCCAATTGCCACATTACTCAATTGCAAAGCTTTGAAATAAGCCACCCAATGGATGCCCATTAAAATTCCACCGAGAAATACCTTTAACCTATCTTTCCTTTCTATAATTAAACTGATCGATTTCCACTTTAGAAAAAGCAACAGGAAAACGACCGCTAAAAGTGCGCGCCAACCAATCGTTACCACCGGCGGTAAAGTAACCGCTCTCCCCAAAACACCGCTGGTGCTGACCAAAAGCATCGCCAGATTGAGCTGTAAAATATTTTTGAAATAGGAATTTTGCGTTTGCATCAAAGCAGAAAAATGTAATGAAATTATCGGTTAAGTAAAGATGCTTTTTCTTTGATGATATCGGCAACGGGCCGGTTTTCAATTCGGCTGTCAAGCCAGGAAAGAATGTCAAGATAAAGAAAAGCACGGCGCTCATACGGGTCATCTTCATAAACCTCTAGTCTGCTTCTCAATTTTTTAAATTCATTCTTCAATTCTCCCGGAAAAATATCTCCCAGATTTCTTAAGAACTTAATCATCTCCTTTTGCACCTCGTGTAGATCATCCATCTTGATCAAGAATTTATAGGTGCTTTTCAAAAGGGTTTCCAAATGATAGTCCATTCCGGCTTCATAGTGCGCAACCAGATTGAGAATACGTGAAAAACACATCAAATCCTCACGCATTTTGAGCGATTTATTGTTGATGATTTTGCCAAGATATTCAATACACTTTTTGTTTTGGCCATTACCAAAATACAGACTAGCAATCTTGTAATAAAACACCATAATGTGATGCTCATCCATACGTTGTCCAGACTGCTTCAGGTATTTTTCAATCTTTTCTATAAGTCCGTCATCGGTAGAAAAATCACCTACCATAAATTTGTGATTCAGCTTATGCGAGTAAACATACAGAAACTCCAAAATCTCCAAGTTATCACTATGCGGAAAATCTGTAGATTCCAAACGCGATTCTAGTCGAGCAAGGACTTCTTCAAATTTGGTGTGATGTTTCAAGAAGAATAATGACTCTAGCAAATAATGATTCCCCTTGAGGTAAAACACTGGATTACGTGCGATCATCGCTGGCGTCTCTTCAAACAATTCAACATAACGTGTTGCGTACTTAAAACACGATAAAAAATCCTGAATCAGGAAACTATACCAGAGGTAAGCTTTATTCAACCAAAGCTTCTCCCGAAACCCCAAGTCACTCATTTTATACTTGGGCATCGACTTTGTAAAAAAGTTGGTAATCTCTCGTTTTTCATCATCACTACGCACATAGCCCGTTTTCAACATCAAACCATAAAGCTGCAGCGAAAGATTAGAGAGCTTGCTGGTCATCAAATTCTGCTGACTCAAAATTTTTGCCTCATTCGCCAGTTCTTCTGAGCGCGTGCTCATACTGCGCGTGATGTACTGCGACTCGATGACTTTCTCAAGTTCTACGATCTCATAGGCCACATTTTTCTCTTCGTTCTCAATCGCCATATGCTTGGCTTTCTCCAACAATTTAAGGCTTTGTTGATATAAGCCTTTTTGATAGAGCACCGTGGCAAAATCTAATTGTTCACGTATTTGTACCCGAATATTTTGATGCGCCGGACTCAAGCGCAAAGAGATCAAAATCTGTTTATAGAGATGCGCTTTAAGATTAGAAAGCTGTTGTTTTTTGACAATATTTTGCTTCAAAATGATGCTTTCATCATAGTTGCTCATTTTATCAAGCAAGTTGAAAAGCTGTAAATACTTTGAATCTGCATTTCCGTCAAGGCGACCTACATAAAGTTTAAATTGTCGTTTTTCTGACTTGGACAACGACTTTATCAAAACGTAAAGCGAATCTTTTGAATCATTTGCCGTTGTAATGATTTTACGCATAAAACATTGATTATAAGTAATTTAAATAAAGACGTTTTTACTTAAACATCGTAGGTTATTTTGCTTTGGTCTCCTCAAAAGTACTACCAATATATATATTCACACTTAAATTGAGAAAAAAAGCACTATGACCGATAACAAAGTCCAAATTTTTGACACGACGCTTAGAGACGGGGAGCAAGTCCCGGGCTGTAAATTAGACACACAACAAAAGCTAATTATCGCAGAACGTCTCGACCTGCTGGGTGTTGATGTTATTGAGGCCGGTTTCCCTATTTCTAGCCCCGGTGATTTTAAATCTGTTGAAGAAATTGCGCGTTTGGTTAAAAACGCCACGGTGTGTGGTCTTACCCGTGCCGTAAAAAAAGATATTGAAGTTGCTGCCGAAGCCTTAAAATATGCGGTTAAGCCACGTATTCACACAGGAATTGGTACCAGCGACTCACACATTAAATACAAGTTTAAGTCCAATCGTGAGGACATTATTAAACGTGCTTACGATGCTGTTGCTTATGCTAAAACATTTGTTGAAGATGTAGAGTTTTATGCAGAAGACGCTGGCCGTACCGATAATGAGTATCTGGCGCGTGTTTGTGAGGCTGCAGTAAAAGCAGGTGCAACAGTACTTAACATTCCTGATACCACAGGATATTGCTTACCTGAAGAATACGGAGCAAAAATGAAATACCTTATGGAAAACGTTAAAGGTATTGATAAAGCCATTCTATCTTGCCACTGTCATAATGATCTGGGCCTTGCAACTGCCAACTCTATTGCCGGTGTGGTCAATGGTGCGCGCCAGATAGAATGTACTATAAACGGAATTGGTGAACGTGCTGGTAACACAGCGCTTGAAGAAGTGGTGATGATCTTGCGTCAACATCGAGATTTAGGCCTTGACACCAACATCAATTCACGTCTACTTTGGGATACCAGTAAAATGGTGAGTGACAAAATGGGAATGCCGGTACAACCTAACAAAGCAGTTGTGGGCTCTAACGCCTTTGCTCATAGCTCGGGTATTCACCAAGATGGTGTGATCAAAAATCGGGAGACTTACGAAATTATGGATCCTGAAGAAGTTGGTGTTACCGAAAGCGCCATCATTCTTACCGCGCGTAGCGGTCGTGCTGCCTTAGCCTACCGTTCTAAAAAAGTAGGGTATGAATTAACCAAGCTTCAGTTAGATGATGTTTATGAGGTCTTTCTTAAATTTGCCGATAAGCAGAAAGAAATTCATGATGAAGACATTCATGAAATTATGAAAGAGGCAAAAATTCAGACACAAGTCGAAGCATAACACATTATAAATTAAACTATTAAATAAGGATTCTTGAATTAGAATCCTTATTTTTTCATATAATCTAAGTGTTCTTAGGAACCAATTAAATTAAAATGGCAGGAAAAACCCTATTTGATAAAGTCTGGGATGCACACGTGGTTGACACGGTGCCTAATGGACCACAAGTACTTTATATTGACAAACACCTTATTCACGAGGTTACTAGTCCGCAAGCTTTTTCAGAATTAGAAGAACGCGGCATACCTGTAGCGCGCCCGGATCAAATCGTGGCGACCGCAGACCACAACACGCCAACCGTAGATCAACACTTGCCGGTGCGTGATGTATTATCAAGAAATCAGCTGAAACAACTTTCAGAAAACTGTGAAAAGCACGGGATCACGCTTTATGGTCTTGGTCACAAATACAACGGAATCGTGCACGTAATGGCTCCCGAATTAGGAATCACCCAACCGGGAATGACGATGGTTTGTGGAGATAGCCACACCTCTACTCACGGTGCTTTTGGTACGATCGCTTTTGGTATTGGTACCAGCCAGGTTGCTCAGGTTTTTGCGAGTCAGTGTTTATTACTGACTAAGCCAAAAAGTCTACGGGTAAACGTAAATGGAAAATTAAAACCCAACGTACTTCCTAAAGATGTAATTCTTTATGTGATCTCCAAAATCGGTACCAACGCTGGTACAGGCTATTTCTGTGAGTATGCAGGAAATGTCTTTGAAGAAATGTCTATGGAAGGCCGTATGACGGTTTGTAATATGAGTATTGAAATGGGTGCGCGAGGCGGAATGATCGCTCCAGACCAGACTACTTTTGACTACGTTCAAGGTCGTGAGTTCGCTCCGGAAAGTGCAGAGTGGGAAGAAAAATTGGCCTACTGGAAAACGCTTCCTACTGATGACGATGCGGTTTTTGATAAAGAATACTCATTTGATGCAGAAGACATCGAGCCAATGGTTACTTACGGTACAAACCCGGGAATGGGAATTAAAGTTACCGGAACCATTCCAGATAAAGAGGATGTAAATCTAGATAAGGCACTCGCTTATATGAACTTTAAAAAGGGAGAAAGCCTTATTGATAAACCTATCAATTATGTATTTATTGGTAGTTGTACCAACTCTCGTATTGAGGATTTCCGCATTGCGGCAGATTTTGTAAAAGGAAAACAAAAAGCACCAAATGTAAACGCTTGGTTAGTTCCGGGATCACAGCAAGTAGCTAAGCAACTTATTGAAGAAGGATTAGATAAAGTCTTTACTGAAGCTGGTTTTGCATTGAGACAGCCCGGTTGTTCTGCTTGTTTAGCGATGAACGATGATAAAATTCCGGAAGGTGAATATTGCGTTTCTACTTCAAACCGAAACTTTGAAGGACGACAAGGACAAGGCGCACGTACGATTTTAGCGAGTCCGCTTATGGCCGCTGCAACCGCCGTAGCCGGAAAAATTACAGACATTACAAAACAATTAAACTAGATGGAAAAGTTTACAAAACTTACCGATACGGCTGTTCCGTTACCTATTGAAAATATAGATACAGACCAGATCATACCTGCGCGCTTCTTAAAATCTACCGACAAAAAAGGCTTTGGCGATAATGTTTTTAGAGATTGGAGATTTGATCAAAAAGGAGAAAAGAACGAAGATTTTGTTTTAAATGATCCTACGTATAGCGGTCCTATTTTGGTTGCCGGAGATAACTTTGGTTGCGGTTCAAGTAGAGAACATGCGGCTTGGGCGATTGCAGGATATGGTTTTAAAGTAGTGATTAGTAGTTTTTTTGCAGATATTTTTAAAGGAAATGCACTCAATAACGGTATTCTTCCTATTCAGGTAACTCCGGAATATCTAAAAGAACTTTTAGCACTTGTTACCGAAAAGCCTGACACAAAACTCACCATCGATCTAGAAAACCAATTATTGAGTACCCCTGCGGGCAAACTTGAGTTTGAGATCGATCCGTATAAAAAAGTTTGTATGATCAATGGATATGACGACATTGATTTCTTAATCAGTAAAAAAGAAAAAATAGAAGCTTTTGAGCAAGAGCGCAGCTTCTAATTTGAAAACATAAAGCAGCACTTATGAAATTTAACATAGCACTTTTAGCAGGAGACGGTATTGGACCAGAAGTTACAGAACAAGCTGTAAAAACTCTTGATGCCATTGCAGACGTCTACAACCATACTTTTAAATTCAACAAAGCGCTTGTAGGTGCTTGCGCTATTGATGAAACGGGAGACCCACTTCCTGAAGATACGATCAAGTTGTGTCAGGAAAGTGACGCGGTACTTTTTGGTGCTATTGGTCACCCAAAATACGACAACGATCCTTCAGCAAAAGTGAGACCTGAACAAGGTTTATTAAAGCTGCGTAAGTCGCTTGGTTTATTCTGTAATATTAGACCGGTAAAAGCATACGAGCGTTTAATCGAAAATTCTCCTTTGAAAAAAGAGATCATCAGCGGGACCGATATTTCTATCTATCGTGAGCTGACCGGCGGGATTTATTTTGGTGATAAGCATATAAGCGAAGACGGACAAGTAGCTAGCGATGGCTGCTCGTATTCTGTAGAAGAAATCACGCGTATTGCACACCTAGCGTTTAAAGAAGCACAAAACCGAAGAAAAAAATTAACGCTTGTAGATAAGGCTAACGTATTAGAAACTTCGCGTTTATGGCGTAAAACCGTTACCGAGATCGCTAAGGAATATGAGGATGTAGAACTCGACTTTTTATTTGTAGACAATGCAGCGATGCAAATGATCTTAAATCCAAGTCAGTTTGATGTGATCTTAACCGAAAATCTTTTTGGAGATATCATTTCTGATGAAGCATCGGTAATTGGTGGTTCTATCGGGCTATTGGCTTCTGCATCTATCGGAAGCACTGTAGGAATGTTTGAGCCTATTCACGGTTCGTTCCCGCAAGCAACCGGTAAAAATATTGCTAACCCGCTTGCTTCTATCCTTTCTGCGGCAATGATGTTGCGCCATTTGGATCTTCACAAAGAAGCAGATGCTATTGAGAAAGCTGTCGAAAAGTCTTTAGAATTAGGCATCACTACTGGCGATATCAATCCTAAAAAACCATATAGCACCACAAAAGTAGGTGACTTTATTGCTGACTACATCACACATCCTGAAGATTCTAATCGTAATTTTAGAAACATTCACGCGGGACAAAGCACGATTATCTAGGGATAGATTTTAGATATTAGACATTAGATTCTAGACCTGAGATTTTAGAATAAAAAAGCGACCTTTTGGGTCGCTTTTTTTATGTTTTAATTTTCAGTTTTCTAACTATCCTCAAGAATTTCCTTTAGATTTTTGAGTCCGGCTTCAAAGTCTTTGCCTACCATTTTATCCATACTCATAAAATGACTCACGATCGTAAACGGAAAATTATATTTCCCGCTAAAACCCCAGGCGACGTTGGTGATACCGGGATTAGGTGTGCTCACCGCCAACCACGCATCGCTGGTACTTTTCATAGGTTTAATAAACCGCAACTGACTTTCAATACGTTTACCGGGAATAATCCCTGTGATCTCTTGTTCGCCGCTTCCTACCTCTTTATTTCCATCCCATTTTGAGATGAATCCTACGGTACCGTCGACACCCTCATAGGATTTATTCATATCGGGATCTTTTCGATTCCACGGGGACCATTGATCTTGATTTTTTAAATACTTCAAATATTCAAAAATCTTATCTGCAGGTTTTTGAATATTAATATCACGCTTAACAACGTATTGCTTCTTAGCTGTCACATGCAGAATAGCGATTAAACCCAAAATTGCGACGAGGATATAAACGAATAACATATTAAATTGTTTGAGGTTGCTACAGACTAAAGTAGAGAAATTTTAAATGTAATTCTCAATCTTTTTTAAACAACCACCTCCAGAGCTGCAATTTCCTTTTTATAGCTTTTGGGTAATAAAACTGCTTTTACAAGCACGTCGGCCTTTAGGAATCTACTTAACTTATAAAGCGGAATAAATCCTGTTAACCAAGAAAACGAACGCATGCTCAACAATTGGCGTACACGTTGGGGCACAAGTAGTTTTTGGGCTTCGATTAAGAAGAAATACCGCGCACTTCCCAAATGCTTTTTAAACTGTTTAAACAGATCTTTAGTGTATTTACTATTCTTTAAATCCTGCTGAATGTGTTGCTCCCGCTGTTCAAGCCAATCGGTATACTTTGGTTGGAGCTCTTTTAATTTCATTTGAACTCCGAAACGATAAAAAACATCATAAACCTCCTGTTTTTCTTCAGCAGAAAGTTTGCGCTCCAACAACTCAAAAGCCGCTATCGAGTAATGAATAAGCATAAACAAAACATCTCGATAGGCCCAATCGGGTATCGCACCACCCCTATTCTGCTCTACCGACTTATGAATATGGTAGATAGAATCTATGGTTTTGAGCGCGTATTGCTCTTCAGCAAAAATGATTTTTCTCGCATAAGTCACCGTTGAAAATAACCGGCCTAAAGGATCTGCCGGAAGTTTCCCGGTAAAATACAACCAGTCTACAGCTTTATTCAATGCAAATTCTGCAGCCGCCCCGGCAAAAATTAAAAGAACCGTATCGCTTTTACCCCAAATGGTTCTTACTATAGAATCCTGTTTTACAAACTGCTTCATCGCTATCGCTGTTAGATACTAAAGTAACGAAAGTAAAGTATAATTCAATTCTAAAACTCTGAAGCAATTTTAGAAAGCGAATTCAGCATATAGCATCCTTTTGGCGGTGCCAAAAAAAACCGCCCGGGACATCACCACCGGGCGGTTTCTAGTTTGCACGCTTCCGATATCAAGAAGAAGCTATGCAAACAACCTCAACACTAACTAATTCTTAGTTCCAGCCGCCACCTAGCGCCTGGTACATATGCACATACGCATTCATTTGAGCCATTTTGGTCTCTACAAGTTCAAAGTTTGACTCCAATGCATCACGCTGGGTCATCAATACTTCCATATAATCTGCCCTTGCTGATGAAAACAACTGACTAGAAATATTAACCGAACGATTAAGCGCATCTACTTCTTGAGCTTTGAGCTCATAGCTTTTCTCCAGATTATCTACTTTAGAAAGTTGGTTTGCAACCTCTATATAAGCGTTAAGCACGGTACGCTCATAATCATAAACTGCCTGAATCTGTTTTGCATTGGCACTTGCATAAGCCGCTTTGATCTCATTTCTGTTGATCAAAGGTGCTGTAAGTTCGCCGGCAATAGAATACAACAGCGACTCTGGAGTATCTAATAAATATTTAGGATTAAAAGCTTCAAAACCTACTCCTGCTGAAATTCCTAAGGAAGGATAAAAACGTGCCTTAGCTACTTTTACATTAAGCTTTGCAGCTTCAAGAGCAAGTTCGGCTTGCTTTACGTCTGTACGATTTTCTAAAAGCTGAGCAGGAATTCCTGCACGTATGGCTTTTGGCTTCATCATTAAAAGATCATCAGTACTACGCTGCACGTGTTGCGGAAAACGCCCAACTAAAAAGTTGATTCGGTTTTCTGCTTCAATAATGCGCTGCTGAATGTCAAATTGCAAACTCTTGGTATGCAACACCTCTGCTTCAAATTTACTTACCGCAAGACCGGTTGCGCGTGCAGCCTCTTTCTGAAGTCTTACAATACGATATGCATTGCTCTGAATTTCAATATTTCGGTTTACGATCGCCAGTTGATTGTCTAAAGCTAAAAGTTCGTAATAGCTTTCAGCGATTTCACCTACAAGTTGTGTAACCATAAAATTTCGACCTTCAACACTTGACAGATAATTGAACACCGCTGCTTTTTTTGCGTTGCGCAGTTTTTTCCAAATATCTAACTCCCAAGTCGCGTGCAAACCAAATTGATAATTGGGCAAAGGCTCAGGAAACTCAACACCTTCTTTAATATCGGTGTTGGCATCGTTTGCTCCTTGACTGGTATATCTACCTACCTTTTCAGTTTCAGCTGCAGCACCAAAGCCTACAAATGGTAAATACTCTCCTTTTTTAGCCTTAATCTCTGCCTGAGAAATCGCAATCTCTTGAAGCATAATGTTAAGCTCCTGATTGTTTACTAAGGCCGAATCTATAAGCGTAGTAAGGTATGAATCTGTAAAATACTCCTTCCATTGAATAAGAGCAGTATTGGTCGTATCTGTACTGCTGGTATTTGTGAAGTTTTGAGGGAGGTCTTTTAAATCGATCTCCCGCTCTACTAGACTGGGTGCTTTACAGGCAGAAAATGCCAGTAACACACACACTACTGCAGTATGAATAAATCGGGTTTTATTTATCTTCTTGATCATCTTCTTCTGAATTTGAAAAACTATCTATTTCGTGAACAAAGCCCTCTGTTAAAGAACCGTCTTCTTCATCTCTAATTAACTTCTTACCATCTGCCAAAGAACCAAATATGAAGTACAATCCGGGTACGATAATCACCCCGAAAATAGTACCGAATAACATTCCGCCTAAGGCTGAAGCACCAATGGTATGGTTACCAATTGCCCCCGCTCCTGAAGCTAATAGCAACGGAATCAAACCGGCGATAAAGGCAAACGAAGTCATTAAAATAGGTCTGAAACGCACCTTTGCACCTTCTATCGCAGCATCGAGTATCGTGGCGCCCTGAGAGCGTTTTAATACTGCAAATTCTACAATAAGCACGGCATTTTTACCCAGAAGACCTACTAACATTATGAGACCAATTTGGGCATAAATGTCATTTTGTAGTCCCATCATTTTAAGCACCATAAACGAACCAAACACCCCAACCGGAAGCGAGAACACTACCGATAACGGAATGATAAAGGATTCGTACTGTGCAGCTAAAACAAAGTACACAAAGACTAGTACAATCAAGAAAATATAAACAGACTCATTACCGCGGTTAGCCTCGTCATAAGAAAGACCTTCCCAGCCAATGTCATATCCTTTAGGTAAGGTTGTAGCCGCTACTTCACGTATGGCTTCAATCGCGTCTGCTGTCGTATATCCGGGAGCCGGAAGACCGCGTATTGCCGCAGAATTATACATATTGAAACGCGTTACCTCGTTAGGCCCCTGTGTTTTTTTCAAGGTCATAAATGCCGAATACGGAACCATTTCGCCATCCTCATTCTTCACAAACATATTGAGCACATCTGAAGGTAATCTTCTGAATTTAGGATCAGACTGCACATATACCTTAAAGAAGCGACCAAACTTAATAAAGCCTTGCTCGTAGGTACTACCTATCATAATGTTCAGGTTTTCCATAGCTTTCCCAATAGAAACACCTTTTTGCATGGCAAGATCATTATTGAATTCGAGTTCATATTGCGGATAATTTGCCGCAAAGAAGGTAAATACACCGGTGAGCTCTTTACGCTCTTTTAAATGATCTACAAACTCTTGGTTCACCTTATCAAAATCTTGATAATCGGTTTCCGTATTCTCATCTAATAAACGCATTGAGAATCCACCAGAAGAACCAAAACCAGGAATGGCAGGTGGTTCAAAAAATTCAATTACAGCACCTAGTCCTTTTGATTTCTCCTCAAGCTCTTCCATAATTTCGGTCACATCGTGCTCACGTTCAGACCAAGGTTTTAAGTTGATCAAACATGTACCGGCGTTAGAACCACGACCTTCGGTCATAATCTCATAACCTGCAAGCGAAGAAACCGACTCGATCCCATCAACTTCTTCAGCGATTTTCTGAAGTTCAAGCGAGACTTTATTAGTTCGCTCTAAAGTTGCTCCCGGAGGAGTCTGAATGATCGCATAGATCGTACCTTGATCTTCACTAGGAATAAAACCTGAAGGAAGCATCTGACTTTCTATAAAAACACCAATACAGAAAGCGATCAAAATTCCGAAGGTTAACCATCTTCTGCTTACGATACGCTTCAGTATCGCAACGTATTTACCGGTGAGTTTATCAAAACCACTGTTGAATTTATCCAGCGCACGTGTAAAGAGGTTGCGCTTCTTCTCTTTTCCGTGGTTGTTCTTCAAAAGCATTGCACACAATACCGGCGTCAACGTCAACGCGATCAATGCTGAAATCACAATGGAACTCGCCATAGTAATAGAGAACTGTCTATAGAACGTACCAACGGGACCAGACATAAAAGATATAGGTAAGAATACCGAAACCATTACACCGGTAATCGCGATAATCGCCCCACTGATCTCTCCTAAAACTTGTTTAACTGCTCGATACGGCGAGATATGCGGATGCTCTTCAAACTTGGCGTGCACCGCCTCGACGACGACAATTGCATCATCGACCACAATACCAATGGCCAGTACCAATGCAAAGAGTGTCACCATATTTATCGAAATCCCGAAGAACTGAATAACAAAGAATGCCCCAATTAAAGAGACTGGCACGGCTATAATAGGGATAAGCGTAGAGCGCCAGTCACCTAAGAAAATAAACACTACTAGTGCTACTAAAATAAAGGCATCACGTAAGGTGTCTATTACCTGTTCTATAGAAGAATCTAAGAATTTAGAAACGTCATAACTGATTTTGTAATCCATTCCCGGAGGGAAATCAGCACGCATTTCTTCAAGCTTTTCTTTTACTTCATCAATAACGTCACTGGCGTTACTTCCGTAGTTTTGCTTCAATACGATCGCCGCAGAAGGGTGACCATCTAAGTTGGAGTAGATATCAAAGAATTCACTTCCTAATTCTACTTTACCAATATCTTTTAGGCGAATGCTTTCACCTTCAGAGTTTGCTCTAATAATGATATTTTCATATTGCTCAGGCTCATTATAACGGCCTTTATAAGTCAACACATATTCTAAAGATTGTGCTTCTATACCAGAACTTCTTCCCAATCGCCCGGGACGTCCCACGATACTTTGCTCCTGCATCGCTTCCATCACTTCATCAACTGAGACATCATACGCACGCATACGATCTGGATTTAACCAAACACGCATTGCGTATCTACGGCTTCCTAAAATTTGAGAACGTGCAACCCCTTTTAGACGGTTGATCTCAGGAATCATTTTTACGTTGGCATAGTTGTACAGAAATTTTTCATCCATACTTTTTTCCTTAGAATACAGGTTCACATACATCAACATACTAGGCTGTATGGGTGTAATCACTACCCCTTCTCGCTGAACCAACTCGGGCAAGAGGGGCATAAC
This sequence comes from Leeuwenhoekiella blandensis MED217, assembly GCF_000152985.1. GTDB lineage: Bacteria > Bacteroidota > Bacteroidia > Flavobacteriales > Flavobacteriaceae > Leeuwenhoekiella > Leeuwenhoekiella blandensis. The sequence goes on from NZ_CH672395.1 coordinate 2,515,203, forward strand.
CTGGTCAACCCTGGTCTTGACCCTCACCACAGCTTGGTTAGGATCTGTACCGGGTTCAAAAATAATTCTAAGCGTGGCCTCACCTGCACTGGTGGCATCGGTAGCCATATAACGCATTCCTTGAACCCCGTTGATAGAATTCTCTAAGGTTACTAAGGTTGATTTTACTAATACATCTGCACTCGCACCGGGATACGCGATAAAAATATTTACCGTTGTAGGCGCGATTTGCGGGAACTGTGATATAGGCAGCTGCTTGATCGCGAGCGAACCTATAAACACGATAATAATCGAAATTACTATCGCAAATACGGGTCTGTGAATAAATCTACTAAACATTATTTTTCGTTTTTAGAAGATGTGCTTACTCAGCATAAAGTGCTAACTCAGCCATTGCTTTGTTAGGATCTTCTACTTCATATTCTACTTTATCATGCTCTCTTACCAATCTTAATCCTTCAAGAAGAATTTTATCATCGGTGCTCAGACCATCGCTCACAGCGTATAAGTGCGGCATTTCTTCTGCGATGGTGATTTGTCTTGAGTGAACAACGCCTTCGTCATCTATCACGTAGCAGTACTTCTTGTCAAGGACTTCAAAAGTTGCCTTCTGTGGAATTAAAAGCGCATTTTCTAAAGGAATAGTAACGTGCACATTACCGGTTTCTCCGTGACGTAATAGCGCGTCAGGATTAGGGAAAGTAGCTCTAAAAGGAATATTACCCGTTTCGTTATTAAAGTCGGCTTCGATGGTCTCTACAATACCTTTATGGCCAAAATATTTATTGTTTGCCATAAGCAATTCAACTTCTGGTTTTGTAGCATCTTTCAGCGCAGCTTTATAATCAAGATACTCTGCTTCAGGAACATTGTAGTATACCCACATAATGTTGTTATCTGAAAGATTGGTGAGCAATTCGCCCTCATCTACCAGGCTTCCTAAACGTACGTGAAAGCGATCAACGATTCCATCAAAAGGAGCTCGTATTTGAGTAAATTCCAAATGTACTTGCGACAGTGCAAGTTCTGCATTTGCCTTTTCTAGCTTGGCTTTAGCCATCGCTAACTCATTAGGAGCGACAACATTGCTATCGGCAAGTTTCTTAGTGTTTTGGTATTCAATAGTTGCAAATTGCGCTTCGGCTTTTGCTTTTTGCATTTCTGCTTCATAAAGCTTCGGCATAATTTGAAAAAGAAGCTGTCCTTTTTTTACGGCTTGACCTTCGTCAACAAATATTTTCTGAAGATAACCGCGTTCTTGAGCACGCAGTTCAATGTGTCTACTCGAGTGAATTTGTGCGACGTAATCTTTTGTGATTACTGTATCCTTACGCATAGGATTTGTAACATAAAAGGTCGTTTCCTCTTCCTTTTCGTGGTGTTCTGACTTGCAGCTTACGTGGAACATTAAAGCCCCAAAGCCCAACATCATGAGAATCTTTTTCATGTGATGTGAATTTTACTTTAAAAAAAATTAAATGGATTTAAGTGTTCTTCCAGAACGGAAAAACGTAGGGAGTTTCGGCTTAGTGGTTAAACTAAGTGTGAGGTACACCAATAAGCAAAAACAGATTAAGCCCAGACAATGTGGGCTCAAAAGTTAAATCAAAGTCTAAATACCTGAAATAAAAGGTACGGCTTTACTGAAGCGCTTAAAGAAGAACGCGCCTTAGTTTTTAAATGTTTGTATTTAAAGTAAAAACATCTGGGAACAGATGTTTGAGTAGCTGTAAGTGAAGCTAAAACCTGGTTTTGTTTGTCTTTAGAAGCAGCATCGCTCTCTTCTATTTCAAACTCTGCCATTCTAATCTCCGGGCTATGACTATGAGCTACATCATAGTGAAATCCTACGGGATTAGCTGAAAAAGTTTCTTCAATACCCGATTCACTGAAGCTTGCTTCAGCCGACAGATAGGAGCTACCTGAAAGCTGTACAAAACCAGCAAGGAATAAGATAAATGAAAAAAGAAACTTCATAAGTCTTTTAATTTAAGACGGAACAAAATTAACAGAAGACTTATCAAACCACCAAAAATTGTGAAGGAAAAGTTTTACGAATAATTAATTTCTCAACGTTTAATCTCTAAATAAAATGATGTCACAAAAAAAGCTGCAAAAATAATCATTTATGCAGCTTTTTAATTAAAACCTAAATTCCTTCTATTTGATATCTAAAGCTGTTGAAACTTTACGCATTTTAGCCTTGATTTCGGCAAATCCCGGATTGTGAATGCTCCCAATGTGGGTATGGTTTTTTCCGGCTTCCGGCTTGTACGTTCCATCCTGAACCTGGCCTCCAATCTGTTGATAAGCCTCTCTAAAAGATTTACCTTCTACTACCAGATCGTTAATGCTATCTACGGTAAATAGGTATTTGTACTTCTCGTCATTCAGATCAATTTCTTTAACGATCACCTGACCAATCGCATAATCAAAGATCTCTAAAATATCCTTGATGGTCTCAACCGCGCTTATCGTATTTTCCTTTAATAATTGATAATCTCTGTGATACCCGCTGGGTAAATTATTTGTAATTAGTACCATTTCGGTACTCAAAGATTGAATCTTATTACACTTCCCCCGTATCAACTCAAAAACATCAGGATTCTTCTTATGCGGCATAATACTGCTTCCCGTTGTCAGATGCTCAGGGAAACTCACAAAGCCAAAATTCTGACTCATATACAAGCAAACATCCATCGCAAAACGAGACAGTGTGTTGGCTAAACTTCCCAGTGTAGAAGCTAACGTACGTTCACTTTTACCGCGTGCCATTTGCGCTGCAACCACATTATATTTCATCGTGGCAAAACCCAATTCTTTAGTCGTCATCTGGCGATCTATAGGAAACGAACTCCCATAACCTGCAGCAGAACCCAGTGGGTTTTGGTCAACAATATCCTGAGTGGCATTGATCAAGATCACATCGTCGATCAATAATTCGGCATACGCTGTAAACCAAAGACCAAAACTGCTAGGCATTGCAACCTGTAAATGGGTATAGCCCGGCAACAACTTCTCTTTATGCGTTTCACCAAGATTCATTAAGGTTTCAAATAAAGAAACCGTGCGTGCTTTAATTTGCTGCAATTGTTCTTTGTAATACAACTGAAGCGCCACCAAAACCTGATCGTTACGCGAGCGCGCAGTGTGTACTTTTTTACCGGTATCGCCAAGAATAAGGGTTAATTCTGCTTCTAGTTTAGAATGAATGTCTTCATATTCGGGCTCTATAAAGAAGTCCGGATTTTGCGTATGCGCTTCTAAAATATCAAGCTGCGGAAGCAAACTTTTCAATTCCTCATCGGTGAGAATGCCTATTTTGTTCAGCATTTTTACGTGTGCGCGTGTTGCTTGCACATCATATTTTGCAATATGCACATCGATCTCGCGATCATTACCCACCGTGAAATCGATGATCTTAGTATCTATATCGGCACCTTTATCCCAAAGTTTCATATCTCTTGTTTTTTCATTCCCTAGAAATAGGGAATCTAATTATTCCGCGAAGGCGGAAATCTTAAAGTATACTTTTCAGCAAATCTATATAAATTTCGATTCCTTCTTCGATTTCATTTACATAGATAAATTCGTTAGCGCTGTGTGAGCGCGTACTGTCTCCTGGACCCAATTTAAGCGAAGGGCAACTCAATACCGCCTGATCGCTGAGTGTTGGTGAGCCATAAGTGGTACGCCCTAAAGCAATGCCGGCTTTAACCAAATCGTGATCTAAGGGAATTGAAGAAGAATTCAATCGCAGACTACGCGGAATGATCTCATCGCACGGCGCTTTTTCCTGAAGTAAATCGGCAACTTCTTGATTAGAATATTTATCATTTACACGAACATCTACAACCAGCTCCACATCTGCAGGAACCGCGTTATGCTGCTTCCCTCCTTTGATTTGAGTCACAGTCATTTTTACTTCGCCCAAAGCATCTGAAACCTTCTCAAAAGTAAAATCTTTAAACCACTGCAAAACATCAATACAATTATAGATCGCGTTGTTATTGTTAGGATGCGCTGCGTGAGAAGGTGTTCCTTTCACTTTGGCGTCAAACACCACAAGGCCCTTTTCGGCAACTGCAAGATTCATCAACGTAGGTTCGCCCACAATAGCAACATCTACCGGCGGAATCACCTTAAGCATACTGTTCAAACCATTGGGACCACTGCTTTCTTCTTCACCACTGGCTACGATAACCAAATTATATTTTGGGTTTTCCTGCGCGTAGAAATACGTGAAGGTTGCGATTAACGAAACCAAACATCCCCCTGCATCATTACTTCCTAAACCATACAATTTACCATCTTCTACATCAGGACTGTACGGATCGCGTGTATACCCATTATTAGGCTGCACCGTGTCGTGATGGCTGTTAAGCAGCAACGTGGTTTTGCCTTCTTCAAAGTTTTTATTGGTCGCCCAGATATTATTGGCCTGTCTTTTAAACGGAATATCATGGGCTTTAAACCAAGCTTCAATTATCGCAGCGGTACCTTCTTCTTCGGAAGAAAAAGATTGGGTTGCGATCAATTTTTTAAGTAGCTCAATGGCTTCCTGTGTAAGTTGCTCTCTATTCATTACAGTCTTAAGGTTGTAAAATTAGCATCTTTATTGTATAGCATTTCGGGCTTTCCTAAACGTACTTGCTGAACTCCGCCTTTTAAAGCGTAAAAACAGTTTTCCATCTTCGGAAGCATTCCATCTGCTATTATTTTTTCTTCTAACAATTCAGCATATTTGGCTGAATCGATGTCTTTCACTACTGAAGTATCGTCGTTAATATCGAGTAAAACACCGTTCTTTTCGAAGCAATAATTCAACGTAACCTCATAGTTTTTTGAAAGTCCGCGTGCCAATTCACACGCAATCGTATCTGCATTGGTATTGAATAATTGCCCGTTTCCATCATGCGTGATCGCACAAAATGCCGGCGTAATACCAATACTCAAAAGCTTATCGATCATCTCTGAATCTACAGCTACCACATCACCCACAAAACCAAAATCGATTTCCTTAACCGGGCGCTTTACCGATAAGATCGTATTCCCGTCTGCTCCCGAAAATCCAATCGCATTGCAATTTCTGGCTTGCAAGCCGGCAACGATACTTTTGTTCACTTTTCCGCCATAAACCATCGTAATTACTTCAACCGTTTCTGCATCGGTAATTCTACGACCATTCACCATATTCACAGGAATTTCTAATCGCTCAGCCAGCTGACTTGCCAGCTTTCCGCCACCATGCACTAAAATCTTCGGCTCTGGAAGCGCCGCAAAAGCATCAAGAAAAGACTGAAGATCTTCTTCTTTCTCGATAATGTTTCCGCCTACTTTGACGATGTTTAGCTTTTTCATTTTCGGCTTTTAATTCAGGTTCTCTAAAATCTTCTTCAAAACCACCTGGGCTGAAAACGTACGATTATTTGCCTGCTCGATCACCACAGATTGTTCGCCATCTAAAACTTCGTCTGCAACGATTACATTACGACGCACCGGTAAACAGTGCATAAATTTAGCATCACCCAGTTTTTCATCGGTGATCGTCCAACTGCTGTGCGAATCTACAGTTGCCAAAACTTTACCGTAATCCTCATAGTTACTCCAGTTCTTGACATAGACAAAATCTGCATCTTTTAAGGCCTCATCTTGATCATAAACCACAGGGGTATCCTTCATCGTGGCGTCGCTGAGTTCGTAGCCTTTAGGATGCGTAACGGTAAGCTCAACATCCATTTTCTGCATCATCCCGATAAAGGAATTGGCCACGGCGTGCGGTAAGGCTTTAGGATGTGGCGCCCAACTCAGGACAACTTTTGGCTTTTTCTTTTCCGAAAGCTCCGTGATGGTAATAGCATCTGCCAAAGCTTGTAACGGATGTGCCGTCGCGCTTTCCATATTTACAACCGGTACTGTGGCGTATTTTACAAAATTAGAGATCACGTATTCAGACTCGTCTTTTGCTTTATCGGTCAAGGTTGGGAAAGCACGTACCGCAATAACATCACCATATTGCGAGATCACTTTTGCCGCTTCTTTCACGTGCTCAGAGGTATCTGCATTCATCACAGTGCCGTCTTCAAATTCTAACTTCCAGGCGTCGCTGTTAAAGTTCATCACCGTAACATCCATACCTAAGTTACTTGCTGCTTTTTCTGTACTTAGACGCGTGCGCAAACTCGAGTTGAAAAACAGCATCACCAGGCGCTTGCGCTTTCCTAAATGTTCATATGCATATGGATTTGCTTTTAACGCGCGTGCTTCGGCGATTAATTCCTGTAGATCTGTAATGTCGTCTAAACCGGTGTATTTTTTCATTAGTTGATTCCTGTCAAAATGTTAGTTAGCAGCCGAAATCTCTGCTAGATTTATATTATTATAAGTTGTTTAATTCTATTTTAAGCGCTTCAAAAAACTGATCGATATGCTCGTTTTGAACCGTTAATGGTGGAAGAATACGTATCAAGTTTTTGTTTTTTGCACTTCCTGTAAAAATATGCTGATCGTAAATAAGTTTTTTACGCAAGGCTGCCGTATCAAAATCAAATTCAATTCCCAGCATCAAACCGCGCCCTTTTACTGCTTTGATCTGCGGAATTTCAGTAGTTTTTGCTTTAAAATGATCTGAAACACGTAACGCGTGCGCCATCAAATCTTCTTCTTCTAAAACTTCGAGAACGGTCAAGGCTGCGGTACACGCTAAATGGTTTCCTCCAAAGGTGGTTCCCAGCATTCCGTATTCTGCTTTGATCGAAGGGTGAATAAGAATTCCTCCAACCGGAAATCCGTTCCCCATTCCTTTAGCCATTGAGATCAACTCAGGCTCCACATTATATTCTTGAAAAGCAAAAAAGTTTCCGGTACGGCCAAAACCTGCCTGAACTTCGTCTGCGATAAGACACGTGCCGGTTTCCTTGCATAGTTTATCTACGCCTTCGTAAAATTCAGCAGTGCTGATGTCTAAACCACCCACGCCTTGAATAAACTCTACGATAACCGCACAAACATCGCCCTTGGCTAAAACTGCAGCTAAAGCATCCAGATCTCCTAAGGGTAAAAATTCAACTTCTTGCTGCGCGTTTATTGGAGCGACAATCTTAGGATTATCGGTCGCAGCAACGGCTGCAGAAGTTCTTCCGTGGAAACTGTTGTGAAAAGCGACTACTTTTTTTCTTCCGGTAACGAAAGATGCCATTTTCAGTGCATTCTCATTAGCCTCGGCGCCACTGCTACACATAAATAATTGATAGCCGGGACAATTTGCCTGAAGCGGTAATTTTTCGCCTAAAGCTACCTGTAATGGGTTTTTAACCGCATTACTGTAAAAGCCTATATCGCCCAATTGCTTAGTAAGATTTTCTACATATTTAGGATGGGCGTGACCTATGGAAATCACTGCGTGACCACCGTATAAATCTAAATATTTGGTAGGCGTAGCATCATAAACCCAGACGTCCTGAGCTTTAATGGGTGTCACATCATAAAGTGGATAAACATCAAATAAACTCATTATTTCTGGTCTGTTTTTATAACATTAATTTTATTGAAAGATGCCACCATACCTTGAATCAAGGACGAACTCAAGCCTTTGTGTTCCATCTCGTTCAAGCCTTCTATGGTGCAGCCTTTTGGCGTAGTTACACGGTCGATCTCTTCTTCAGGATGGTTCCCGGAATCGATCAATAATTTAGACGCTCCGTTACAGGTGTGCATCGCCAATTCTTGAGCTTCTTTAGCATCAAACCCTAACTGAATCGCTGCCTGTGTTGTGGCACGAATTAAGCGCATCCAGAATGCGATTCCGCTAGCGCACACTACTGTTGCTGCTTGCATTTGTTTTTCAGGAATGATCAAGCTGTTTCCTAATCTGTTGAAAATAGCTTCGGCGATCTTAATACGCTTCATCCCCTTCTCGTTGCTCGCTAAACACGTCATCGATTCACCCACGGCAATTGCTGTATTCGGCATTGCGCGTATGATAAACTGATCTGTGCCCACAATATCTTCTATTTGCGAAATTTGATACCCTGTGATGGTTGAAATAATCACGTGCTTATCGGTCAATTCATTCTTGATGTCGTGTAAAATACTTGCTAACTGAGCCGGTTGTACCGCAAAAATCAAAATATCAGATTTTTGTACGGCCTCCACATTGTCTGAAGTTACAAACACATTTTTATATTCGGCGTACGACTCGATTCCCGCAGGATTACGACGCGTCATGTACAAAGAAGTGATTGCATTGTTGGTAATTAAACCTTTAGCTATAGAAAGTCCCAAATTACCCGTACCTATGATTGCTATTTTCATATGTAATATTTTTTTATCACTTCCGCCCTTCGACTATCGCTCAGGATAAACTTCAGGCGAAAACCTTTTTATTGCCTCTTTAAGGGCCTAGAAATAACTTCCTTTTAAATTCAAGCCTTCGGTTTGTGGTAAGCCAAAGATCAAGTTCATATTCTCTACCGCCTGTCCTGAAGCTCCTTTTAAAAGGTTATCAATACAACTGGTGATCAATAATTGATTTTCATGCTTATGCAAGTGAATTAAACATTTATTGGTGTTCACCACTTGCTTCATATGAATATCTGTATCAGAAACAAAGGTGAATGGCGCTTCGGCATAAAAATCGGTGTAGATTTTTTTTATGGCTTCCAGCTCACCTTCAAATTTGGTGTACGCGGTTGCGAAAATTCCACGTGAGAAATTTCCTCGATTTGGAAGAAAGAAAATCTCTTTGTCAAATCCGCTTTGCAAACTTTTAACCGATTGATTGATCTCACCCATATGCTGATGGGTAAACGGCTTGTAATACGAAAAGTTATTATCTCTCCAGGTATAATGCGTTGTTGCTGAAAGTGAGGTTCCCGCACCGGTAGCTCCGGTAACCGCATTGATATGAATGTCTGAAGTAATATTTTTTGAATCTGCTAACGGAAGTAATGCCAACTGGATCGCAGTAGCAAAACACCCAGGATTTGCAATAGACCCCGCTTGTTTGATCTCATCTTTATTCAGCTCCGGAAGGCCGTAAATGAATTCTCTTCCTTGAAACTCAGCGTCTGGTTTTAGCCTGAAATCGTTACTTAAATCAATAATGATTGTTTCTTCAGAAAACACATTTTTATCTAAAAAAGCTGTTGAATTTCCGTGTCCTAAACACAAGAAAACCACATCAACGTCAAAATCAACCGTGTCTGCAAACCGAATATCAGTACTCCCTAAAAGGTCCTGATGCACATCGCTCAATAGGTTTCCAGCATTCGAAGTACTGAAAACAAAACTTAAATCAACATAATTATGATTCAGTAGAATTCTGATTAACTCTCCTGCCGTATAACCGGCACCGCCAATTATTCCTGCTTTGATCATGAGTCTCCGTTTACGTGGTTGTAAATCTTGTTTTGATTCCCGGTGATTTTGATAAAGCCTTTAGCATCATTTGCCGTCCAACCTTTGTTCATCTCACCATACGCACCAAAGGAAGCATTCATCAAATCGTGATCAGATTTTATACCTTCTAAAGTGAATCGATACGGTTGAAGAGTGACATACACCTCACCTGAAACGTTCTTTTGACTATCGGTTAAAAAAGCTTCCAGATTGCGCATTGCGGGATCAAGATACTGTCCCTCGTGCAGGTGCATTCCGTAAAAGTTAGATAAGTAATCTTTGTGCTGCATTTGCCATTTTGTAAGCGTGTGCTTCTCTAGCAAATGATGCGCTTTAAGAATAATAACGGGCGCAGCAGCTTCAAAACCTACACGACCTTTGATCCCGATAATCGTGTCACCCACGTGAATATCGCGACCGATACCAAACGGAGCCGCAAGTTTTTGTAAAGCTTCGATATTTTCTACCGGAGATCCTGATTTGCCATTTACAGCGGTAAGTTCGCCCTTTTCAAAAGTCAAGGTCACTTTTTCTGCTTCAGACTTTTCTACCTGAGAAGGAAAAGCCGACTCCGGCAAACCTTGGTGTGAAGTCAAGGTTTCACTTCCGCCAACAGAAGTTCCCCATAGTCCACGGTTTATAGAGTATTGTGCTTTTTCCCAAGACATCTCAACACCGTGACTTTTTAAATAATCGATCTCTTCTTGACGTGAAAGTTTTAAATCTCTAATCGGTGTGATGATCTCGATCTCAGGTGCTAATGTTTGAAAGATCATATCAAAACGTACTTGATCGTTTCCTGCACCGGTGCTTCCGTGAGCTACATATTCTGCACCAATAGACTTTGCATAATTGATGATCTCAACCGCCTGGATGATACGTTCTGCACTTACCGAAAGTGGATACGTATTGTTTTTCAATACGTTCCCAAAGATCAAATACTTTACTACTTTATCATAAAAGCGGTCTACCGCTTGTACATTTTTGTAGGTTTTTGCACCGATTTTTAAGGCTTTAGATTCGATTTCATCAATCTCTTCTTGCGTAAAACCACCGGTATTGATGCTTACCGCGTGAACTTCAAATCCTTTTTCTTCTGAAAGGTATTTTGCACAATAACTGGTATCTAAGCCGCCGCTGTAGGCGAGAACTAATTTTTTCATTTTATTCTATTTATTCTGAAAACGCTCGGTAAGTGAGCTTAAGGTTTTTATTCTTCTTTTTTTTTATCTTTTTTCAAAAACAAGTGTTCTTTGATGCTTTTTAAGCGCGTAAATGCTTTGGGATTTACCTCTTCTTTCTCACGAACTCGTTGATTGATTTTCTCTTCAATTTCCTGCTTTTTCTTTTCTTCCTTTTCAGGATCATAAAGCATTCCTGTGCATAGACACATTTTTTGCTCGGTGCGTTGAAGAATGTCGTAGTTTCTGCAGGTTTGGCAACCTTTCCAGAAGGTAGGATCATCTGTAAGCTCTGAGAAGGTCACAGGACGGTAGCCCAAATCTGAGTTGATCTTCATCACCGCAAGACCGGTGGTAATCCCAAAGACTTTGGCATCAGGATACTTATCACGGGAGTGATTAAAGATCGCTTCTTTGATCTGACGTGCGAGTCCGCTACCTCTATAATCCGGATGAACAATTAAACCTGAATTAGCAACAAACTTACCGTGGCCCCAGGCCTCGATATAGCAAAAACCGGCAAATTTTTCACCATCAAGAGCGATGACAGCATTGCCGTTTTCCATTTTTGTAATGACATATTCAGGAGTACGTTTGGCGATTCCGGTGCCACGTACTTTTGCAGATTCTGCGATGGTATCGCAAATATATTGTGCATATCCCGCGTGGGATTTGTTAGCAATAATAATTTCCATATTCAATTGAATTGGAAGTTAGAAAAAAGTGAAATTGTAATTTGAATCGAAAGTTGGAACCGGACTCACCTAAGTTCCCTAAAAATATGCACCCACTAGGGGCGGCGGCGCTCACGGCGGCGTACAGGAATATAAACCAATGTAGTGTTGGTTCTGTTAACTGGGTATAAAGAATTAAGCAACGCATTTACCGCTTGCTTTAGTTCTGTTATATGTCTTTTTATTCCCTTCATTGTTGATGCTAAAATACAAAGTAGATTTAAATGAGCCTTCAGAATTTTTCAGAAATATCAAATAAATCTACTTTTTTATGATTTTATCAGATTTAAACTAAAAATCAGAATTTCACTGAAATTTTAATAATCAATACTGCTTTTTACAAAGTTTACAATAAGTAATCTGTACTTACAAAGTTTGACTTTTTGGTATCTAGAAGCTCGTTGAGTATCGCATTGTTGTAAGCATTGTCTTTAGAAGCCACAAAGGTGCGTATCGAGAACGATCTTAATGCATCATGAACACTCAACGTACTCACCGCTGAATCCTTTCTTCCCGTAAACGGATAGACATCCGGACCACGTTGACACGAACTATTTAAATTAACTCTGCAGACCAAATTAACCAAGGTGTCTATCAAAGGAGCAAGCGCTTTTACATCTTTACCAAAGAGACTTACTTGCTGGCCATAATTAGATTCGGCCATATCATCTAAAGGTTCGTCGATGTGTTTAAAAGTCAGTACCGGAACTACAGGTCCAAACTGTTCTTCTTTGTAAACTTCCATTTCTTTAGTTACCGGAAATAATACCGCAGGCCAAATAAAGTTTTCTGAACGTTCCCCTCCTTTAGCATTAATGATCTTTGCTCCTTTTTCTTTAGCATCATCAATCAACTGCTGAATATAATCTGGTTTTGAAGGCTCTGGAAGTGGCGTGAGTTTCACATCGTCTTCCCAAGGTAAACCAAATTTTAAAGCATCAACGGCTTCGGCATATTTTCTATTGAAGGTTTCTGCGATATTTTCATGTACATAGATCACTTTTAAAGCTGTACAGCGCTGGCCATTAAAAGATAGTGTTCCTGCGATGCATTCGGCAACAGCAAGATCAAGATCTGCATCGGGTAAAATGATAGCAGGATTTTTTGCTTCGAGACCCAGAACTAAGCGTAAACGATTTTGTTTTGGGTGTAATGCCTGAAGCGAATTGGCCGAAGAACTATGACCAATTAATGCTAAAACATCGACCTTTCCGGTTTTCATAATTGGTGTTGCCACTGCTCGACCTCTACCAAAAAGAATATTCACCACTCCTGCGGGAAAACTTTCTTGAAATGCTTCAAGCAATGGCGTGATTAAAAGAACGCCATGTTTAGCCGGTTTGAAAACCGCAGTATTCCCCATAATCAATGCAGGAATCAGCAAGCAAAAGGTTTCATTAAGCGGGTAGTTATAAGGCCCCAAACAAAGCACGACTCCTAATGGCCCGCGTCTAATATGTGCGTGAATACCTCCTTCTTTATAGAATTTGGCACTCTCCCGATCCATATTCTTGTAATCTTCTATGGTATCGAGAATATATTCTACCGTACGATCAAACTCTTTTTGCGAATCAGGATAATTTTTACAAATCTCCCACATGAGTAGCTTCACAATAAGTTCGCGCTTTTCTTTCATTTTTGTAACGAAAGTTTCCATACACTTAATGCGGTCAGCTACTTTCATCGTTGGCCATAAGCCCTGACCACGATCATAGGCTTTATGCGCAGCATCAACTGCCGCAATAGCTTCCGACTCTCCCAAGGTGGGAATAGAACCGAGTCGCGTAGGTGTGCGCTCCCCATCATTTTCTGTATGGATACTTGAGAAAACATCTGAAGTTTCTCCGTTCCAATTATGCAGTTTGCCATCAATAAGATAGGTGCGCTGCTCAATGGGTGTTACTTTAAATTGATCTGGAATTTCTGCTGTAATTTTTTTCATTGGTTGGTTAGTTTTTGGTGAAAAGGTAATTATGCGTTGTTTATCAATTCATCAGAAATATACAGCTTAAATTATTAACTTATAGATTCTTACATCTTTAAATTAAGAATTCGAATAAATCTGGTTTATCGTTTAAGTATTCTCCAAAAAAGTTTCTACTTTTCATTCGATCGATAAGCGGTTGTAGGTCTTTGCGGTCTTTAAGCTCAATCCCTACCACAGCCGGACCATCTTCACGAGATGTTTTCTTTTTATATTCAAAAAAAGTAATGTCATCTTCCGGACCTAAGATTTCATTTAAGAACTCACGCAATGCGCCTGCGCGCTGTGGGAATCTAATGATGAAATAATGCTTCAAACCACGATATAACAGAGCACGCTCTTTTATTTCGGCAGTACGTGTAATATCGTTGTTGCTTCCGCTCACAATACACACCACGTTTTTGCCTTTGATCTCATCTGCAAACTGATCTAACACAGATAGCGTAAGCGCTCCCGCGGGCTCGACCACAATCGCCTCTTTGTTATAAAGATCAAGAATAGTCTGGCAAACTTTCCCTTCAGGAACAGTCACCATTTTTTCTAAATATTCTTTGCATATCGCAAAGGTTCGTTCTCCTACACGTTGTACCGCAGCACCATCGACAAACTTTTCGATCAAGGAAAGCGTCGTATTTTCTTTATTAAATATCGAAGTACTCATAGACGGAGCTCCTTCAGGCTCTACTCCTATTATTTTAGTATTCGGCGAAAGCAAATGAAAAACCGTACTCAAACCTGAAGCTAGACCACCACCACCAACGGGAACAAAAACATAGTCTATCTCTTCTTTGCTCTGCTCAATAATCTCCAAACCTACAGTAGCCTGACCTTCAATAATTTTTTCATCATCAAAAGGATGTACAAAGATTTTACCCAGCGCATCACATTCAATTTTTGAAGCTTTATAGGCATCGTCAAATGTGTCTCCGGTAAGTACGATTTTGGCATATTCGCCACCAAACATCTCTACCTGCTCAATCTTTTGTTTTGGCGTAGGCGATGGCATAAAAATCGTACCATTAATCTTCAGCTTTGCGCAGGCAAAAGCCACGCCTTGTGCATGATTTCCTGCGCTTGCACAAACGATTCCTTTGGCGCGCTCTTCTTCGGTTAACGAATTGATTTTATTGAATGCTCCTCGGATTTTATAGGACCTCACCTGTTGCAAATCTTCACGCTTCAGCATAACATTGGCGTCAAACTTGCGCGAATAATTTAAACTCGGCATTAAAGGAGTCAACGCAGCAACACCTTCCAAGGTTTTTGCTGCTTCCTTTATCTGCTCTAGGTCAGGAAAAAATGTGGTTTTTAAATCGCCCAAAATAAAAGTATTAGGATTAAGTAAGCCTGTCTCAAAATGCATTGTGACAGGCTTATTTTTTATTGAGTTTAGAAAATCTTTAAGCTGTCACAGCCTCTCCAGAAGCTACGGTCTTAATGTCTTTCATCGCAGTCATTGACTCACGTAACCAAGCTCCTACAGCCTCTACTTCGTGAGCACGAATCGCATCGTTTACAGCAATAAGTGTTTTGTTATCTACACTGTTGTCTGTCGCATATGCTTTACCAATCACATTGGTATCAATGCCTTTCATAAACTCGGTAAGCATTGGCTTACACGCGTGATCAAATAAGTAACAACCATATTCTGCTGTATCAGAAATCACACGGTTCATTTCGAATAATTTCTTACGAGCAATCGTATTTGCGATAAGTGGCGTTTCGTGAAGCGACTCATAATAAGCAGATTCTTCAATGATTCCGGCTTCGGTCATGGTTTCAAAAGCGAGTTCTACACCGGCTTTTACCATTGCCACCATTAACACCCCGTGATCAAAGAATTCCTGCTCGCTGATTTCCTGACTTCCTGCAGGTGTTTTTTCAAAAGCTGTCTCTCCTGTTGCTGCTCTCCATTTAAGAAGATTTGCATCATCATTAGCCCAGTCTTCCATCATTGTTTTTGAGAAATGACCAGAGATGATATCATCCATATGTTTGTGGAATAATGGACGTGTGATATCTTTAATTTCTTCAGCCAGTTCAAAAGCTTTGATTTTTGAAGGATTGTTCAAACGATCCATCATATTTGTGATTCCACCGTGCTTTAACGCTTCGGTAATGGTTTCCCAACCATACTGAATCAATTTTGAAGCATAACCTGCATCGATTTCTTTTTCAACCATTTTGTCAAAGCAAAGAATAGAACCGGTTTGCAACATTCCACAAAGAATGGTTTGCTCACCCATCAAATCACTTTTTACTTCAGCAACAAAAGAAGATTCAAGAACACCCGCTCTGTGACCACCGGTTGCTACAGCATATGCTTTTGCCTGATCAAGACCTTTTCCTTCAGGATCATTTTCAGGGTGTACAGCAATAAGTGTAGGTACACCAAAACCACGTTTGTACTCCTCACGCACTTCAGAACCCGGACATTTAGGCGCACACATAATTACAGTCAAGTCTTTGCGCACTTGCATTCCTTCTTCTACGATATTGAAACCGTGGCTATACGCCAAAGTAGCTCCTTCTTTCATCAACGGCATAACCGTAGAAACCACAGCAGTATGCTGCTTATCTGGTGTTAGGTTACAAACCAAATCTGCAGTTGGGATAAGTTCGTCATACGTTCCTACCGTAAAACCATTATCTACAGCATTTTTATACGAAGCTCTTTTCTCTTTAATCGCACCTTCGCGCAACGCATAAGAAATATCTAAGCCGCTGTCACGCATGTTTAACCCTTGGTTTAACCCTTGCGCACCACAACCTACGATGACTACTTTTTTTCCGCGTAAAGCTTCCACCCCATTTGAAAATTCTTCAGATTCCATAAAGCGGCATTTGGCAAGTTGTGCCAACTGTTCTCTTAGGGATAGTGTATTAAAGTAATTTGACATTTTGATTTATTTTTAATGATATTGATTAGTTAATTTTAATTGCGCTGCTAAAGGGTTTCTTCCCTAGCCTATGCGCGATAGTTTACTCGGCAAATTCTGCCAGCATTTTAGAGATTTTCATTTCGTCTTTAGTTACCGAAATTCTTCCGGAACGTACAAATTGCATAATTCCGAAAGCGCTTAATTCGCGGTATAAAAGTTCGATCTCACTACGGCGACCGGCTTTCTCCAAAACAAAGAACTCTTTGTTCACGGTTACGATACGTGCACTACTTTCTTTTATGATATTCTGAATTTGGCGCTCTTCAAACAACAAGTCTGATTTGATTTTAAACAGACAAGTCTCTAAAAAGATGGTCTCTTCATCGGTGTGATAATACGCTTTGATCACCTCAACCTGCTTCTCCAGCTGACCGATGATCTTTTTCATACGTTCTTCGGTAAGGTTGATCACAATAGTAAATCGCGACACGCCTTCTATCTCTGAAATCGAAGTGTTTAAACTCTCGATATTTATTTTTCTACGCTGAAATATCGCCGAAATACGGTTAAGCAAACCGATGTTATTTTCGGTATATATAGAAACGGTATATGTTTTTGTTTCGCTCATAACTACTCAAGTCTAATATCTGAAACTGATGCTCCTGTTGGGATCATCGGGAATACGTTATCTTCTTTTTCTACAGTAACTTCCAAGAAGTAAGGCCCTTCTGAAGCTAGCATTTCTTCGATAGCCCCTGCAAGGTCTTCACGTTTTGAAACGCGCTTTGCATCTATATAGTACCCTTTTGCAATAGCCACAAAATCCGGGTTGATCAATTCGGTTGAAGCATAACGACGGTCAAAGAACAACTGTTGCCACTGGCGCACCATTCCGAGGAAATCATTATTCAACACCACGATCTTTACAGGAACTTTAGTCTGAAAAATGGTTCCCAATTCTTGAATGGTCATTTGATAACCACCATCGCCAATGATCGCAACTACAGGACGCTCTGGCGCTCCCATTTTTGCTCCAATCGCTGCCGGAAGTGCAAATCCCATCGTACCTAATCCTCCCGAAGTCACATTGCTTTTTGACTGGTTAAACTTGGCATAACGACAAGCGATCATTTGATGTTGACCAACGTCCGAAACGATCACGGCATCTCCTTTTGAAACTTTATTGATTCCTTCAAGGACTTCGCCCATCGTCAGACCTTCTTTTTCAGGAGTGATATCGTCTTTAATGATCTTGTCAAATTCTACCTGATACAGTTCTTTAAAACGATTATGCCATTCGGTATGCGTATTCTCTTTTAAAAGCGGAAGTAATGCTGCCAGCGTTTCTTTACTGTTTCCTAGAACAGCAATATCAGCTTCTACATTCTTATTCACCTCAGCAGGATCAATTTCAAAATGAATCACTTTTGCCTGCTTTGCGTAGGTATTTAAATTACCGGTAACACGATCGTCAAAACGCATCCCGATAGCAATCAATACATCACACTCGTTAGTCATTAAGTTAGGTGCATAATTTCCGTGCATCCCAACCATACCTACGTTTAAAGGGTGATCTGTAGGAATCGCTGAAACTCCAAGTATGGTCCAGGCTGCAGGTACTCCAGATTTTTCAACTACTGCCTTAAACTCTTCTTCTGCTTTACCCAAAATAACACCTTGCCCCCAAACGATCATTGGCTTTTTAGCATTATTGATTGCTTCAGCTGCAGCTTGCAACGCTTCAGGATTTAGTTTTGGGATCGGCTTATAGCTACGTACTGCTGTACATTTTTTATATGCAAAATCAAACTCTTCAAACTGTGCATCTTTTGTAATATCGATAAGCACAGGTCCCGGACGACCACTTTTTGCGATGTAAAAAGCCTTAGCCATCACCTCCGGAATTTCAGAAGCTTTAGTGATCTGATAATTCCATTTAGTAACCGGAGTAGAAATACCGATGATATCAGTCTCTTGAAACGCATCACTACCTAATAAATGCGAAGCCACCTGCCCGGTAATACAAACCATCGGCGTAGAGTCTATTTGTGCATCAGCGATCCCGGTAATAAGGTTAGTTGCACCAGGTCCCGATGTAGCGATAGCGACGCCTACTCTTCCGCTTACACGGGCGTAGCCTTGAGCGGCGTGCGTAGCACCTTGCTCGTGACGGGTCAAGACGTGATGAAGCTTGTCTTGATATTTATACAACTCGTCATAAACGGGCATAATCGCCCCTCCGGGATAGCCATAAAGTGTGTCTACACCTTCGGCAAGCAAGCATTTTATAATAGCTTCTTTTCCCGTTAAACGCTGCGTAGCTTCTACTGCAGTGTCTTGCAATTTGATTGTTTGTGTATTATCCATACCCTTCTACATTTCGTCTGTCACACAACCTTTAGAAGCTGACGAGACTGTTTTCGCATATTTATATAACGCTCCGCGTTGGAATCTAAGTTCCGGAGCTGTCCATTTTTCTCTTCGTTTTGCCAATTCTTCATCGGTAATATCGATGTTGATGGTATTCTTTACGGCATCAATAGAAATGACATCTCCATTTTCTACAAGTGCGATATTTCCACCCACTTGTGCTTCGGGAGAAACGTGCCCCACCACAAATCCGTGCGATCCACCAGAGAATCTTCCGTCAGTAATCAAAGCAACGTCTTTACCTAAACCGGCTCCCATAATTGAAGAGGTAGGCTTAAGCATTTCTGGCATTCCGGGACCACCTTTAGGTCCTTCATAGCGAATGATCACTACGTCACCTTTTTTAACTTTTCCTGATTTAATTCCTTCGTTTACCTCTAATTCGCTGTTGAATACATTGGCAGTTCCTGTAAACGAAAGCCCTTCCTTACCGGTAATCTTTGCTACAGCTCCTTCAGTAGCCAAGTTCCCGAATAGTATACGGATATGGCCACTATCTTTAATTGGCTTATTCAACGGTCTAATAATATCCTGACCATCTATAAGATTGGGAACATCTTTTAGGTTTTCAGCTAAAGTTTTTCCGGTAACGGTTAAACAATCCCCGTGAAGCATACCGTTATCAAGCATATATTTTAATACTCCCGGAATTCCGCCAACACCGTGTAAATCTTCCATAGAATATTTACCTGAAGGTTTAAGATCTGCTAACAACGGTGTATTATCACTCAGGCGCTGAAAATCTTCTAGCGTAAAATCTACCTGAGCTGCTTTAGCTATTGCTAAAAAGTGCAATACTGCGTTGGTAGAACCTCCCAAAACAGTCACCAAGCGAATCGCATTCTCGAGCGACTCTTTTGTTACAATATCTGAAGGTTTAATATCCTGCTCTAATAAATATTTTAAAGCCTCACCTGCTTTAATACATTCCTGCTCTTTAATATTAGCATCAGTAACTGCAGGGTTCGATGAGTTAAAAGGCAATGACATTCCTAAAGCTTCAATAGCAGAAGCCATAGTATTTGCAGTATACATACCACCACAAGCACCGGCACCCGGACACGCTTTGTGTACTACTTCTTTAAACTCATTATCATCAATAGTTCCTGCAACTTTTTGACCATAAGCCTCAAAAGCAGAAATGATATCTAGTTTTTTTCCGTTATGGCATCCGGAAGCGATCGTTCCTCCATAAACTAAAATTGACGGGCGATTTAATCGCAATTGCGCAATTAATGCCCCCGGCATATTTTTATCACAGCCCACAACTGTAACCAGACCGTCATAACTCATTGCTTGAACCACGGTTTCCATAGAATCAGCGATGATATCACGTGACGGCAGCGAGAAACGCATTCCCGGAGTTCCGTTAGAAATACCATCACTTACACCGATCGTATTGAAAATAAGTCCGACTAAATCTGCATTAGACGCACCTTTCTTGACGTAGGTTGCCAAATCATTAAGGTGCATATTACAAGGATTCCCCTCATAACCAGTACTTGCGATACCAATTAATGGTTTCTTGAGATCTTCATCGGTTAAACCTATTGCGTGCAGCATTGCTTGAGCCGCAGGCAATGTTGGGTCTTGAGTTACAGTTTTACTGTATTTATTTAATTCCATTGTTATAATTCTAATTCGAAATTAATTATTCCCATTTTTTATCAATTCTTTTCCCAAAAAGCTTTGGATATACCAAAAATTCTCAAAAAGATTTTAAATTGTTGATTTTCAGTTTTTTAAACTAAAAATACTACTATGTTCAATAGTTGAAATTCTGCATGTTTTAAATGCTATTCAAAAAAAAACCTTCCAGTTTAACGGAAGGTCTATTATTTAAATATGACGTTCCGCATCAACTACCGTTAATGACAATAATAGAACGTACACGAATTGCTGTTTTCATTATGGTAAAGCTATTTATTCTTAATGGGGCAGCATTAGAAACCCGGCTAAAATATTGGGATTATAGGCATTTTTAAAAATACCATATTTTGGCAAGGGTTTATGATCATTCTATTATAGGAAAACAGGTGGTTTTGTACTTTTAATGAAAATTTTCAAACAATTTTTTATGAACTATAGAAGATTAGGCAAAACAAATCTCAATATCTCTGAAATTTCTCTCGGAACTTGGCAAGTGGGCGGCAAATGGGGTTCAGGTTTTGACGATAACACAGCAGAACACATCATCAATACCGCAATAGATCAAGGCATCAATTTTATTGATACTGCAGATGTTTATGAGAATGGACTAAGTGAAGCTGCAGTAGGCCGCGTGGTACGCAGCAGATCTGAAGAGGTTTATGTCGCCACAAAATGTGGTAGACAAATCACCCCACACGTTGATGCAGGCTATACTGTAAAAGCTTTGCGTACTTACGTTGAAGCCAGCCTGAAAAACACCGGTTTAGAGCGTTTAGATTTAATTCAATTGCATTGTCCGCCAACCGAAACGTTTTATCGTCCGGAAATTTTCAGACTTTTTGAAGATCTTAAACAAGAAGGAAAAATTGCTAACCTTGGCGTGAGCGTTGAAAAAGTAGAAGAAGGCTTGAAAGCGATGCAATATGAAAATGTCACTACGGTACAGATCATTTTTAATGTATTTAGACAACGTCCTGCCCAATTATTCTTTCGCGAAGCGGAAAAAAATGATATCGGAATTATTGTAAGGGTTCCTTTGGCCAGTGGACTACTCACAGGTAAGTTTGATCAGAACTCCTCATTTGACAAAGAAGATCATCGCAACTTTAACCGAAACGGAGAAGCCTTTGATAAAGGAGAAACCTTCAGCGGAATTGATTTTGAAACCGGGCTTCAAGCCGTAGATCAATTGAAAGGTATATTCCCTCAGGTAGAAAATCTTGCTCCCGTAGCGCTTCAATGGATTTTACAGCATCCGGAAGTAAGCACTATTATTCCCGGGGCTTCTAAGGTTGAGCATTTGATGTCAAACCTTTCTCTTTATGAGCGACCCGATTTAACTTCAGAAGAAATTGAAAAAATGAATGCGGTTTATACTGAAAAAATAAAACCGCTTGTTCATCAAAAATGGTAAACCCTGAAAGCAATGGCAACCACAGTAAAAAAAGGAAATCACTACAAACTGAGTTTAGAACAGCTAAGCGTTTTAAAAGAAGAAAAGCGTGATGATAATACACTTGAATTAGAATTCTCAAACCACGACGAACTTTTTGAAATCGTCGAAAAAGTAAAGTCAAAAAAACTTTTTAACTCAGAAGAAGAATCAACAGAATTTGCACTCGGACTTAAATTATTTACCGAAGTTATGCTTCGCAATAAAAAGCATCCTTTATTTGAAGATTTAAGACCTCACATTGTAGATTTTATGAAGAAGCTGAAGAGCTCTTAATAACAAGCTGGTGTAAAGCAAACGAAACATAGCTTTAATTTCAACAATTAAAAAGCGACCTGATTAGGTCGCTTTTCTACTATAATATTTTCCCGTATTTAGTAAGATCTGGAGTAAAACCCAAAGATTGATAAAGCTTTCGGGCCTTTTTGTTATCATCAAAAACATTAAGCGTTAATAAACTGTAACCACAGTCTTTAGTCCATTCTTCTGCTTTTTGCATCAACATTTTACCTATACCTCTTCCCCTTGCTTCAGGCGCTACGATGATATCGGCGATATGGCCGTGAGGTTCCCGATGGTAATAGTCGGTGCCTATTTCTAAAAAGATAAACCCAAGCTGTGTTTTGTCTTCATCATCTTCGGCAATAAAAATCGCATTATCCTTATTACCATCTTCAATTTCGGCCTTTAAAATACGTTGATCAATATCAAGCATTACCTCAGGATCACGCCAGTGCGGCAATTCAGGATCTGTAAGGCTAGGCAAAAGATTCAGAATAAAATCAGTATCGCTTTTGGTTACGCGTCTAATAGTTACTTTGGGCATGTATAAGGCTGTTTGAAGGTTTTTTGGGTAAGTTACAATTATCCTCTTTTTGAACCAATCCTATTTAATAGGTATTAAAATAAACCGTCTTTTTATTTACAAACTCTTTGATACCATCTTCTGATAATTCGCGGCCATATCCAGAAATTTTAGTTCCGCCAAAAGGCAATCTGGGGTCGCTTTTAACGAGCTCGTTGATAAACACCGCCCCATCGTCAAACAACGGAACAAGTTTTCGCGCACGCTCTTTATCTTCGGTAAACACAGAAACTCCAAGTCCAAAATCAGTGTAATTTGCCAGATGAATAGCTTCGTCTTCATTTTTAAACGTGGTAATTCCAATCACAGGACCAAAGGTTTCCTCTTTAAACAAAGCCATTTTGGTCGTAACATTAGTGACCACCGTAGGTTCGAAGTAAGCTTTCTTGCGGGTTCCTCCGGTTAAAATTTTGGCGCCTTGCCTTACACTCGATTTTAATTGTTCTTCTAGCTCTTCAGCAAGATCTTCTCGCGCCATTACACCAATAAACGTATTCTCATCCATGGGATCACCGCTTTGCAATTCTTTGACCTTAGCCACAAATTTTTGTGTAAATTCTTCGGCAATATCTTTATGAAGCAGCAAACGCTTTCCGGCGATGCAGCTCTGTCCTGTATTTTGAAAACGTGCCTGAACCGCTGTTTTTATGGTTTCATCCATATTACAATCTTCAAAAACCACAAGTGCATTGCTTCCGCCTAATTCCAATACAGATTTTTTGATCTCGCTTCCGGCTGTAGCTGCAACAGCACTTCCGGCAGGCTTGCTTCCGGTAAGCGTAACAGCTTTAACGCGAGGATTTTTTATGATTCCCTCAATTTTATCACTGCGCAAAGGCAAATTGGTAAAACAGCTTTTAGGAAAACCAGCACGCTCAAAAACCCGCTGAATATTCATAGCACTTTCCATTACATTGCTTGCATGTTTTAAAAGGGCGACATTACCCGCCATTAAAGCCGGAGCTGCAAAGCGAAATACTTGCCAAAAAGGATAATTCCACGGCATTACTGCCAGAACGACTCCGAGTGGCTCGTAACTCACATAACTTTCGGTAGCATCTGTTGTGATCGTCTTAGGAGCTAATTGCGTTTGTGCATTTTGCGCGTAGTATTCACAAACCCACGCACATTTCTCCACTTCAGCTACAGCTTGTTTGATAGGCTTTCCCATCTCTAACGTGATGGTGGTTGCATAATCCTCTTTGTTTGTTTTGAGTTCGTCTGCTGCAGCCCGCATTAACGAAGCGCGCTCTGCAAAAGTGGTTTTTCTCCAAGACAAAAAACGCTCGTAGGCAACTTCTATAGCTTCAACCGCCTCTGCCTTGGTAAGTTGTTTATTTTGAAAAACATGTTCTTTTGTGTAGGGATTTATAGATTTAATCATGGGGACTTTTCATTAGTGACCTAAAGTTAAGAAGCAGAACACAAAGCATAGCGCGATTAAGAGCACTTTAACTGTGTAGCTGTTTATAAGTCGTTTACAACTCTTTACTTCTCAGGTTTGAAGTGCATTTTATAATTGTAATTTTAGAAAACTTCACGCTATGAATTCTAGAGATGCCCAATTACTCCAATTAAGACCAGAAATTTTATCAGCTCGAGTTGACGACACGATGAGTGCTGATGAGCAGTTTCAAAACGGAACCTTGCGTCCGGTTGTAAAACTTCAAAACGATCTTCTGGTAGAAGCCTTTCGCAATTACATCAAAAAGCATAAAAATGTATTCTACACTTTAAATATAGACCGAAGAATGGAATACATCGCAAATGCGATTCAGAAAGACATCAAATTTAGGAACAGCCTCAAGGGAATGGTTATTGGCCAATTTACGGTTGAAGAATATCAGACCTATATACAGAATTCTTCAGCATTAAATAAACGGATGATGAATCTGGTGAAGCAGCGTATTCAAAGTAATATTCAGCTGCTGGAAGAAGAAGTTTCTGTGTAATTGAGTCGTCCTAAAATAGGTTGACAGTTTTTAAAAGTTTAAATCAATCCGGTGAAGCTAGCTTCACCGGATTTTTTGTTGTGTATAAAATTAGGTGTTTTGTAGTTAAGGCTTAGATGTGGTCTTTCATTGTTATATGTTTTTATTGACTGCTGAATCAACAGTCTGAGTTCTTTACCTGTATTGCATTTGTTTATGAAGAACTCTTCCTTCAATATCCCGTTAATTCGTTCTGCTAACGCATTTTGATAGCAGTCATACCCATCTGTCATTGATGGTAATGCATTTGATCGCTTCAATTGAGTTTGATATAACGAGGAGCAATATTGCAAGCCTCTGTCAGAATGGTGTATTACCTCGCTTGATGTGGTTCTACTTTTATTAGCCATTTTCATTGCTTTAACTACATTTTCTGCACTCATATCATCACTTAGGTGGTAGCCCATTATTTTTCTGCTAAAAGCGTCTGTCACCAAGGAAAGATAGTGAGTTCTTTCTCTACTCTTGATGTAAGTAATATCGCTTACAAAGTATTGCTCTGGTCTTACGGGCGTAACATCTTTCATCAGGTTGGGGTGTTTTTTTAGCCAATGCCTAGAATCTGTTGTTCTTGTGTAATTCTTTTTTTGTTTTATAAGCATTGATTCTGACCTGAGATAGTCAAATAGGGCATCTCTGCCTATTTTAACTCCCATCTTTTGAAACTCAACCTTGAGTAAATAATACAGTTTACGAGTGCCTAGCCTTGGCATTTGCCGGCGGACCCTTAAAATCAGCGGTTTGATTAAAGCAAGTTCATCAGCTCTTATCTGTTCTCGCTTTTCTGATTGATAGACAGCCTGTCTGCTTATCCCAAACAATCTGCAACAACGTGACAGGCTTAGTCGGTGTTCTTGCCGGATTCGTTGGATTGATTGGGCAAATGCTTTTTTCGAATAGAAGTTCCGTATTGCTGATCTGAGATGTCGATCATCGTGTTGAGAATCTTATTTTTAAGCTTCTCATCTGATAGCTCTTTTTCAAGCCTCTTGATCTTTTGAGCAGGTGTTTCTTTCATTGTGTTACAGGTAAGTCTTGTCTTTGGTTTACTCCAGTCTAAGTTACCGTGTTTGCGTAACCAAACCAAAACAGTACTCCTTCCTTGAATACCATATGCTTTTTGGGCTTGCTTATAAGTCATTTCGCCCTTTTCTACCTGAGATACAACCGCCAATTTAAAGCCTAAATTGTAATCACGCTGAGTGCGTTTCTTCTCAGCTCCTTCTGAGTCTTTCATAAATAAGTCGAATTTGTGTCAACTTATTTCAGGACGGGACAATTTTAAAGCATAAAAAAGCCACTTAAATAAGTGGCTTTTTTATACTTGATTTTCTGGAAGAGTTACACATTAAATAAGAAGTGCATAATGTCTCCGTCTTTAACAATGTAATTTTTTCCCTCAACACCCATTTTACCGGCTTCTTTTACTTTGGTTTCACTTCCGTAAGCAACATAATCTTCATAAGCGATTACCTCTGCTCTAATGAAGCCTTTTTCAAAGTCGGTATGAATAACTCCGGCTGCTTGAGGCGCTGTCGAACCAATTTTAGTCGTCCACGCGCGCACCTCTTTTTTACCTGCTGTAAAATAGGTTTGTTGATTCAATAACTTGTATGCCGTACGGATCAATTTTGAAGAACCCGGCTCCTCAAGACCTATATCTTGTAAAAACATCTGGCGCTCTTCGTAGTCGTCCAATTCGTTGATATCTGCTTCGGTACCTACGGCAAGTACAAGCACTTCTGCGTTTTCCTCCTTTACTGCCTCACGTACTTTTTCTACGTAAGCATTTCCGTCTACAGCTGCACCCTCATCTACATTACACACATACATCACCGGTTTATCGGTAATGAACTGAAGCGGCTTAACAAATTCTGCATAGTCTTCTTCAGAAAATTCAACAGCTCGTACAGATTTTCCTTGCTCTAAAGCTTCTTTAATCTGAATTAAAACTGACTCTTCTTTCTGAGCGTCTTTGTTCCCGGTGCGAGAAGCTTTCTTTACTTTTTCAAGTTTCTTTTCAACGGTTTCAAGATCCTTAAGCTGAAGCTCTATATCTATAGTTTCTTTGTCGCGAATAGGATCTACGCTACCATCAACGTGAACAATATTATCATTGTCAAAACAACGTAAAACGTGAAGAATAGCATCGGTTTCTCTAATGTTTCCTAAGAATTGATTTCCTAATCCTTCTCCTTTACTTGCTCCTTTTACAAGCCCTGCAATATCAACAATATCAACAGTAGCAGGAATCACACGCTCTGGCTTTACCAGCTCTTCTAATTTTGACAAACGAGGGTCTGGAACATTAACTACCCCAACATTAGGTTCGATAGTACAAAACGGAAAGTTTGCACTCTGCGCTTTTGCATTTGATAAACAATTAAAAAGAGTTGATTTTCCTACGTTAGGCAATCCTACAATACCTGCTTTCATGGTTTCAAAATTTTGAGGCGCAAATATAGGAAGCTTATCTAAAACTTTACAGCTTTACTTGATAATCAAGAGCAATTGTTTTACTCCCGTTATACTACTATAGTTTTTTACAGCACAAGACCAATTCAAACGATTAAAAATCAATACGCTAAGTCAATCAACCCATAACTCCAAGGCATAAAAAAGTCCGGTTTATTAACCGGACTTTTCATTAATTATATAGAAGCCTTTGCTTAATTATGATGCATAAATGCCTGTTTGCCTAGAAGTTCTTCTTCCGTTTCTACGTTATCTTCATCAGGCACACAGCAATCTACGGGACAAACCGCAGCACATTGTGGCTCTTCGTGAAAGCCCATACATTCTGTACATTTATCAGGAGCGATGTAATATACCTCATCACTTATAGGCTCTTGAGTTTCTTCTGCATCAACCTCTTTCCCGTTAGGAAGCACTACTTTCCCTTCAAGGTCTGTCCCATCTGCATAACGCCAGTCATCTGCACCTTCATAAATCGCGGTGTTAGGACATTCTGGCTCACAAGCCCCACAGTTAATGCATTCATCAGTTATTATAATTGCCATAGTATAATCGTTTTCTAATCCTTAATTTTGCCCTCGTGGACAACACATTTTTAAACCCTACTAAATTAGTAGAAATTAATGAGAAAACAGG
The DNA here is from genome assembly GCF_000152985.1 of Leeuwenhoekiella blandensis MED217. GTDB lineage: Bacteria > Bacteroidota > Bacteroidia > Flavobacteriales > Flavobacteriaceae > Leeuwenhoekiella > Leeuwenhoekiella blandensis. The sequence goes on from NZ_CH672395.1 coordinate 2,542,883, forward strand.
GCGAAAAATACACTGATTTTCTCTTAAATATTGAAACGCAAAATTAAGGTCTCGGCCTAACTCTACCAAACCATTTATGGATTTAAACCAAAGAATTACTGCATTCTCAAACCTCGGTGAATTTTTAAAGGATTATTTGTCTGACGCTCCAAAAAGCGATTTGGCGTTACAAGATTTTAAAACATTAACCGAAGAATTCACTGCGGTTATTGAAACTTCGCACCGTCAAAACGCCTGGTTCACTCCAGAATATATCAAAATGGCATTACAGAGTTGGTCTCAAATGCTCACAAAAGAAACTCTTACCCATTGGTTTGCGGCTTATGCTGCTTCAAATACAACTTCAAAAAGAGTAGCAGTGATTATGGCAGGTAATCTGCCTTTGGTAGGCTTTCATGACTTTTTAAGCGTTTTACTTTCCGGGCATCACCTTATCGCAAAATTATCTAGTGATGATAAATTACTAATGCCTTTTCTAGCCAAAGTATTGATTAAACTAGAACCTTCTTTTGAATCAAAAATTGAATTCACTCAGGAAAAATTGCCCCAATTTGATGCCGTTATCGCAACCGGAAGCAACAACACCGCACGCTATTTTGAATACTACTTTAAAGACAAACCAAGTATCATCCGCAAAAACCGTAATGCCGTAGCCATACTTACAGGAAATGAAACTGCTGAACAACTTGAAGCCTTAGGGAGCGATATTTTCAACTATTTTGGGATGGGATGCCGTAGTGTTTCAAAGATCTATGTGCCACAAGGCTACGACTTTGATGCTTTTTTCAATGCAATGTATGCGCATCAAAACGTGATCAATCACCACAAATACGCCAACAATTACGATTACAACAAAGCGGTTTATCTTATGAGTCTTTTCCCTGTTCTTGACAACAACTTTATGGTTTTAAAAGAAGATAAAAACTTCTCCTCTCCTATTTCTGTAGTCTTTTATGAGTACTATAAAAGCATAGATTCACTTAAGGAAACACTAAGCTCACAAGCAGATCAAATTCAGTGTGTTGTGGCTCAAAATTTTGATCCCAATGAGGTTGCATTTGGGCAAGCTCAAAAACCAAAACTTTATGATTATGCAGATGGTGTTGATACCGTTGCATTTTTATTAAAATTATAAGAGAAATTCGTCAATTATTTATTGATTTATCAAACTACTTTGAAAGTGTTTTAAGCATCTTTGCATGTCTTTTTAAGCACGCAATTGCTTGCACATATATAAGGTGGAATCTTATGTATTCTGTTTGAAAAGCCGTAATTTTCCAACGGAATACTTCAGGGCAAGTTCACGAAGTATTCTTAAGGAATAAATTTTCAATATTAAAGCAAGCCTAGGGTATTAAAGCCTTTTGGCGGCGCCAATAAAACCAAACAAAAAGAGACCAAATATTCAATCCAATGAAAAAACATAATTTCAGTGCAGGGCCATGTATTCTTCCTCAGGAAGTATTCAAACAAGCCTCTGAAGCCGTTTTAAATTTCAACAATCTTGATCTTTCTATTTTAGAAATTTCGCATAGAAGCAAAGACTTTGTAGATGTTATGGAAGAGGCTCGCGAGCTTGTTCTTGAATTAATGGGTCTTGAAGGCAAAGGTTATAAAGCATTATTCTTACAAGGTGGTGCAAGTATGCAGTTTGTAATGACCGCATACAATCTACTAGAAAATAAAGCAGGATATATCAATACAGGTACTTGGAGTGACAAAGCGATCAAAGAGGCAAAGATCTTTGGTGAAGTGGTTGACGTTGCAAGTTCAAAAGACAAAAACTACAACTATATCCCAAAAGGTTTTGAAGTACCTTCAGACCTTGATTATTTACATCTTACAACAAACAATACCATCTTTGGTACTCAAATCAAAGAGTTCCCTACTACAGATGTGCCATTAGTTGCAGATATGAGTAGTGATATTTTTTCTCGAGAAATCGACTTCTCAAAATTTGATCTAATTTATGCAGGAGCTCAAAAAAATATGGGGCCTGCAGGTACGACACTTGTTGTGATCAAAGAAGATATTTTAGGCAAAGTAACACGCCAGATCCCAAGTATGTTGAGTTATGCTACGCACATTTCAAAAGGAAGTATGTTCAACACGCCTCCTGTATTTGCAGTATACACCTCAATGCTTACCCTTAGATGGTTGAAAGAAAATGGCGGTATTGCAAAAGCTGCAGAAGAAAATGAGAAAAAAGCAACCTTGCTTTACTCTGAGATCGACCTCAACCCACTGTTTAAAGGATATGCAGCAAAAGAAGATCGTTCTATTATGAATGCTACCTTTAATCTTGCAGAAGACAATCTTAAAGAAACCTTTGATACGATGCTTAAAGAAGCTGGTATCAATGGCCTTAACGGGCACCGAAGCGTTGGTGGGTATCGTGCATCTATGTATAATGCTTTGCCACTTAACAGTGTAGGCGTTCTTGTTGACGTGATGAGCGAACTTGAGCGTAAAGCCTAACAAACCAATCAATAAATCAAAAATTAAAACATGAAAGTTTTAGCAAATGATGGTATTTCTCAAACTGGAGTAGACGCTCTTGAAGCTGCCGGTTTTGAAGTTATTACTACCAAAGTTGCTCAAGAGCAGCTCGTAAATTATATTAATGAAAACAACGTAGACGCGCTTCTAGTACGTAGCGCTACAAAAGTTCGCCAAGATCTTATCGATGCGTGTCCAGACCTTAAACTTATAGGACGTGGCGGTGTAGGTATGGATAATATTGACGTACAATATGCCAAGGATAAAGGCCTGAGCGTGATCAATACACCGGCTGCATCTTCTGCATCTGTTGCAGAGCTTGTGTTTGCACATCTTTACGGTGGCGTTCGTTTCTTGTACGATGCTAACCGCAATATGCCTTTAGAAGGTGAAGAAAAATTCGGCGCACTTAAAAAAGCATACGCAAAAGGTGTTGAGCTTCGCGGAAAAACTTTAGGAGTTATTGGTTTTGGCCGTATCGGTCAGGCTACTGCAAAAGTGGCCTTGGGTGCCGGAATGAAAGTGATCTATTCTGATCCTTACATGGAAAAAGCCGAAGTAAAAGTTGACTTTTTTGACGGTCAGGAAGTTTCTTTCAAATTCGAAAGCAAACCGAAAGAAGAAGTTCTTGCAGAAGCCGACTTTATCACATTACACGTTCCTGCTCAAAAAGAATATGTTATTGGTAAAGCCGAAATTGAAAAAATGAAAGACGGTGCTGCTCTTGTTAATGCAGCGCGTGGCGGAGTAGTTGATGAGCTTGCACTTATTGAAGCACTAGATGCCGGTAAACTTGCTTTTGCTGCTCTTGATGTTTTTGAAAGCGAACCAAAGCCGGAAATCAAAATTTTAATGCATCCTAAAATTTCATTATCTCCGCACATTGGTGCAGCGACTAATGAAGCCCAGGATCGTATAGGTGTTGAACTTGCAGATCAAATTGCTTCGATCTTAAAAGGTTAATTTTCAACTCCCCAAAAACAAAAAGCCGAATTTTATTCGGCTTTTTTTATGTGCAATAAGCAGAGAATAATGCAACTGTGCTTAACTTTATATCATAACAAAAACCAAAAAATCATGGCAGGCTTATTAGATTTATTAAATAGTGACCTAGGAAAACAATTAATTAGTGGCGCGAGCGCACAAACAGGAGCTTCAGAAAGTAAAACCGCAGATGTATTGAGTATGGCAATGCCACTGCTTTTAGGTGCAATGAAAAAAAATGTTTCCTCTAAAGATGGTGCTTCCGGACTTATGAACGCCTTAAGCGGAAAGCACGATGGAAGTATCCTTGACAATATAGGTAGTATTTTAGGCGGTGGTAGCGTAGATCAAGATGTAATGCAAGATGGCGCTGGTATTTTAAGTCACGTACTTGGCGGAAAACAACCCGTTGTTGAAAATACACTAAGCGCCAAAACAGGTTTAGATGCAGGAACCATTGCCCAAATTCTGAAGATCGCTGCGCCTATTCTACTTGGTATTATTGGGAAACAAACCAAAGAAAACAATGTTCAAGATCAAGATGGTCTTACCGGAATTCTAGGGAGCATGCTTGGTGGCCAACCAAAAGAAAACCAAAGTTTGATAGAATCTCTAATCGATTCAGATGGTGACGGAAGCGTTCTTGACGATGTTGCTGATATGGTTTTAGGATCAAACAAAAAACAAGGTGGAGGTATCGGCGGAATGCTAGGCGGGCTTTTCGGAAAATAAACATATTATCCCGTAGTAAACTAACAAGCCGCTTCCATCAAGCGGCTTGTTGATTTTAAACCCTAAAAATTTGATCAATTTATATGGCTTGAGTTTTGTAGCTTTAAAAGAAAAGATCTTATGAAAAATTTCTTCTACGTTGTTTTGGCACTTGTTCTAGTTTACGGTTGCGCTTCAACACAAAATAATAAACCCATTACAGATGCTAATCCTGAAGCAACTGCTAATGATACCGTGCGCATTGCTAATGACAGTCTCGAATACGAGATCATCATTATAGAACCCGGTTACAACGCATTTTTAAATTCAATAGCAAGGCCAGAAGGATATTACTCTCAAAACTATCTTGAGAACAAGAATCGATTCATTGTACCGGAATATAATCAACGCGTATTGCAACCTTTCCGATTTGATCCTAACCTGTATCCACAACAAATCGATTACAACAGTTCTGTAGATTATGGTTATGAAGTAAACTACAAACTTTATTATTACTTTGTGTATTTCACCCGAAAGTATAAGCAACGTTTTAGTGTTCCTACACGCATCTAGAATTAGTTTATTTATCTTAATTCTAAATAGTATATTTGGTGCGTGAAAAAATTCAAAGCAAACTGGGAAATCACCCATAACTGGCAACTTATATTTCCTGCTCTGGGAATTTTACTTTCTTTAGGATGTGGCTTCCTCATCGCCCGTAGGCTGGATTTCTTTTTAGATCCCGGGATTACTCAAAAAATCTACTTGACGGTTCTCAGCTTAGTACTAACCTATGCAATAATCCAATTGAGTTTATTCTGCTTTAAAAAGCTTAAAAACAGATGGCTTTTAGAAAACCGCTGGGAATTCATCGCGGTGTTTATCGTCTTTGCGATTACCGGTTCTACTGCCGGCAGAATTTCAAGCCCCGTAATGCAAGCAATAGGCTTAGGGAGCGAGACTATTTCAGGATGGATCTATTGGCCGTTACGCATCCTCATCATATTCCCAATTTACCAGGTCTTGCTGATTATCATCGCCTGGATCTTTGGGCAGTATGCATTCTTCTATCAGTTTGAAAAGAAAATGCTTTCAAGGTTTGGTTTAGGCTTTCTGTTTAAAAAATAGATCACTACTCCTTTTCCGGCTTGGCAAATAGATCAAGATAAGCTTGACCTAGAAATTCGGTGATCATACTCGCCGTTAAACCTTCATAAGCAGTATGGTTAATCGCAATATCTGCAGCCTTCCCGTGAAGGTAAACTCCAAAAATAGCAGCCGTTAGCGGATCATAATTTTGCGCTATCAATCCGGTGATTATTCCTGTTAAAACATCTCCACTTCCACCTGTTGCAAGTCCGGGATTACCGGTATTATTCACATAATATTTGCCGTCAAAAACCGTGATGGTATGCGCATCTTTAAGCACTAAAACACACGTGTACTTTTTACTGAATGCTTCGGCTTTTTTCAATTTATCAAAATCATCTTCCCAGGCACCAATCAGTCGTTCTAACTCTTTTGGATGTGGCGTTAATACAGAATATTTCGGTAAGTAATCTAAAAACTGCTTATTCTTTGAAAGTATATTGAGTGCATCTGCATCAAGCACAAGGGGTACTTCATTATCTTCCAAAAATTCCCCTAAAGCATTTTGAGTTTTTTGCGAAGTCCCTATTCCAGGCCCTATCCCAATTACGGTAGGTTTCAAATCAAATTCAATCTCCTCGAGTACATTCCCCATAAAATCATCAACCATCACCATAACTTCTGGCAAACTTGATTGTAAAATAGGCACACCTTGCTGAGTGGTATAGGCTGTAACCAAGCCGGCTCCTGCGCTCAAAGCACCTTTACAACTTAAGATTGCAGCCCCCATTTTACCATAACTTCCCGCAATCATCAAGGCGTGACCATAAGTTCCTTTATGACTGAATTTAGTTCTGGGTTTATACATTTGTTGTGCTTCAGCCTTATCGATAAGCTGTGCCTGTGTCTCAACCGAATTCAAAAAATCACGATCTAGTCCGATATCTAGGACTGTCCAATTATTGATATACTTTCCACTTTCCGGAAGAAAGAACGCCAGTTTCGGGGTTTGAAAAGTAAGCACGATCGTAGGCGTCACTATCGCCGAATCTTTAATAGTCAGATCTATACCCATCCCAGAGGGCACATCGATAGAAACAGTATATGCACCACTTTTATTAATGGCTACAAAAAGAGTTTGTACCCAGTCTGGCGCAGGCCTGTTGATCCCGATCCCAAAAATGCAATCGACAATCAAATCCTCCCGGCTTAATTCTGGGAGATCTTCTTCAGATTTTAAAACCTGAGGCCATTTGCGCGTCACTTTTTTAAGTTCGTCTAAGGCCAGAAGAAAATCTTTGCTTCGGTTATCGCTATAATTCACCACATACACATCAACAGGATATTGATGCTCAACAAAATATCTTGCGATCACCAGACCATCTCCACCGTTATTCCCTATTCCACAGAAGATTTTAACCGGTACAGGCTGCCCTTGTAACCGCTGGTGCATATATTGAAATGCATAACCTCCTGCACGTTCCATTAAATTGTAAGAAGGAATATTTTCTGCGTTCTCGGTCGCTTTATCGGCTTGATAAACTTGGTCTTTACTTAATATTTTCATTGGGAATTAATTCAGGTTTAGAATATCCGTAAGGAAAAGCCTTTGATTTCTATTTAATTAGTGATTTCTCTGTTAAAAAAGTATTCCTTGAAAAATCCTCAAAAATCAAAGTTTCAGCTTGTGCTTATGCGTAAAAATAATACTTTTGACTGCAACAGTTAATAACACATGAAAGCAATTAACAACATTCTTATCCCTACAATCGCTACCATAGGTATTGCGATCGCTTTCATTATTATTACCCCTTTGGGGTATTCTATTAACATATAACTTCCGGTACTTCTCGTGTTTACACGAAAATCAACTTATTTTTATAAAAACTCATTTCAAACACTAAAGCCATGCGTGTTTTAAAATTTGGCGGTACTTCAGTAGGAAGCGTCGCAAACATAAACCAAGTCATCAACATCGTTAAGAACGGTGCTCAAGATCAAAAGATAGCCGTTGTCGTTTCGGCATTAGGAGGCATCACAGATTTATTGATGCAAGCAGGAACAGATGCCAGCAATAAAGAAGATTACAATACTGCTTTTAAAGATATTGAAGCAAAACACATCGAGTTCACCCGAACATTAATTCCCGACAGCAAAGAAGCTTTAGACGAGATAAAAAATCTTTTAGGCAATCTTGAATCGCTTTTACAAGGCATTTACCTCATAAATGAACTTTCTCCTAAAACAGTAGATAAATTATTAGCCTACGGCGAAATTTTATCTTCTTCGATCATTGCTCGGGCAATGTATGCTCAAGGTCTGGATGCCGTGCGTAAGGACAGTCGAGATCTGATTACTACAAATGATAAACACACCAAAGCCGGAGTAAATTATAAAGTAACCAACAGTCAGGTGGAATATTATTTCACCAAAGCAAAACAAAAGATTACCGTATTGCCTGGTTTTATCGCAAGTACAGCGCAAGGCGAAACCACTACTTTAGGTCGCGGCGGTTCTGACTTTACAGCAGCTATTGTTGCTGCTGCACTTGATGTAGATCAAGTTGAGATCTATACCGATGTGAGCGGTATGTACACGGCTAACCCAAAAATGGTGAAGCAGGCAAAACCTATTGACAGCATTTCGTATCACGAAGCAATGGAGCTTTCACATTTTGGAGCTAAAGTTCTATATCCGCCTACGATCGTTCCGGTAATGAGTAAAAACATCCCGATACGCATTAAAAACACCTTGCAACCTGAAGACCCGGGAACACTTATTCATAATCAAGAAGGTCTTAGCGATAATCCTATCAAAGGCTTGAGCAACATCAATAATGTGGCGCTACTTACTCTTGAAGGCGGCGGTATGGTTGGAATTCCGGGCATCAGTAAGCGTTTGTTTGAAACCTTAAGCAACCAGGGAATCAACATCATTTTGATCACGCAGGCTTCTAGCGAACACAGCATTTGCTTAGGTGTGATGGAAGAAGATGCAGGAAAAGCTAAAAATGCCATTGACGAAGAGTTTGAATATGAAATTTCACTGAACAAAATCGATCCGTTAACGATCGAGATCGGTTTGAGCATCATTGCGCTTGTAGGCGATCAAATGAAAAGCCATCAGGGAATAAGCGGTAAAATGTTCAGTACGCTTGGTAAAAACAACGTAAACATTCGCGCTATTGCTCAAGGAGCGAGTGAGAAGAATATTTCTGCAGTGATCGCTCAAAAAGACGTTAAAAAGGCCTTAAACAGTCTTCACGAGCGTTTCTTTGAAGCACAACGCAAGCAATTGAACTTATTCATTACAGGAGTTGGAAATGTAGGTGAAAAACTACTGAACCAAATTCAGCAACAGCAAGAGTATCTTAAGAAACAGCTCAACATCAATATGCGTGTGCTGGGATTGAGTAATTCTCGCAAAATGCTTGTTGATGAAAACGGGATCGATTTACAAAACTGGAGTACACTCTTAGATGCAGGAGAACCTGCGACATTGGATGGTTTTCTAGATCACGTAGTAGAGCTCAATCAACGTAACAGCATCTTTGTAGATATTACCGCTAATGCTGATGTTGCCGATATGTACGGTAAATATTTAAAACAAAGTGTTGCCGTTGTGGCTTGTAACAAGATCGCTGCAGCTTCTGATTTCAAAAATTATAGCGAACTGAAGCGCTTAAGTAAAGCTTATAATGCACCCTTATTGTTTGAAACCAATGTAGGAGCAGGACTGCCTATAATTGACACCTTAAACAACCTTATTGCTTCAGGCGATCGTGTAAATCGCATTCAGGCGGTTTTATCCGGAAGTTTGAATTTTGTATTCAATAATTTCAAATCCGGAGATAGTTTCCACGATGTGGTACAAGCAGCAAAAGCTGAAGGTTTTACTGAGCCTGATCCAAGAATTGATTTGAGCGGTGTAGATGTTGCCCGTAAGATTTTAATCCTGGCACGTGAAAGCGGACTCAAAATCAACTTAGAAGATATTGAGAACGAACCTTTCTTAACGGAAAACAACTTGAATAGTTCTGACGTTCCGCACTTCTTTGAAACACTTAAAGAAGATGCCGAACATTTTGAAAAGCTCGTCGCTCAAGCCGAAGCTAAAAACTGTCGTTTGAAGTATGTAGCTCAACTCGATAACGGCAAGGCAAGCGTAGGACTTCAAGAAATTCCTGAAGGTCATCCGTTCTACAATCTTGAAGGTTCAGATAACATCGTGCTGTTCTTCACAGACCGCTACCCTACGCAACCTATGCAGATCAAAGGTGCAGGCGCAGGTGGTGATGTTACCGCTTCAGGATTGTTTGCAGACATCATAAGAACAGCCACTTTTTAAGCCGAAAAAATGAAAGAAATACGTGTCTTTTCACCGGCAACCGTTGCTAACGTAAACTGCGGTTTTGATGTTTTAGGTTTTGCTCTTGATGGTTTGGGTGATGAAATGGTAATTCGTAAAGTTCCTGAAAAAGGAATCAAAATCACCGAGATCACCGGCGCCGATTTACCGTACGAAGCGAAAGAAAATGTGGTGGGCGTTGCCGGCTTGGCTATGGTTGAAGCTTTAGATCTTGATTATGGTTTTGAAGTAGAAATTCATAAAAAAATAAGACTGGGCAGCGGTGTGGGCAGTAGCGCGGCAAGTGCTTCAGGAATTGTTTTTGGAATCAATCAATTTCTAGAGGAGCCGTTATCAAATCTTGAACTTACCGAATTTGGTATGAAAGGGGAAGCGGTTGCCAGCGGCAATGAACATGCTGATAATGTTGCGCCTTGCCTTTATGGTGGGTTTACATTAATTACCGGTTACGAACCTTTAAAGATTGTTTCCGTACCGGTTCCTGAAGAATTGTATGTGACCATTATTCATCCGCATATAACTATTAAAACCAAAGAAGCTCGGGAGATTTTACCTAAAGAAGTTTCGCTTAAAAATGCGATCAAACAGACGGGAAATCTGGCAGGATTAATCGCCGGACTATACACCAAAGATTACGATTTGATCGCTACGAGTACGCAAGATGTTTTGGTAGAACCTTATCGTAAAAACTTGATCCCTGATTTTGATTATTACAGAGACACGGCTCTTAAAAATGGAGGTTTATCTTTTGGAATTAGCGGCTCTGGACCTTCGATGTTTACGCTAAGTAAAGGTCTGCAAAATGCTGGTGCAGTTGAATTTGCATTGAAAAAAGCGTTAAAAGAAAAGAATATGCTTAGCGACAGCTATGTTTCTCCGGTCTCAAAACACGGAAACAGAATTTTAGAAAAAAATTAAACAGTTTAATTCGTGCGATTCGGAAAGTTTCCTAGTTGATTTAAAAGAATGTCGTACGAATACACATTCAATATTTATAAGAAAATGAACTTTTATAGTTTAAATGGTAAAGCGCCAGAGGTAGGTTTAGAAGAAGCTGTTGTACGCGGAATTGCACCCGACAAAGGATTGTATTTTCCCGAGTCGATCACACCGCTTCCACAGTCGTTTTTTGACAACATAGAAAACCTGTCAAATAACGAAATCGCATTCACTGCAATCCGTCAATTTGTTGATGGGGTCATTCCTGATACCGCCTTAAAAGATATTATCGCAGATGTGCTTTCTTTCGATTTCCCTGTTGTAGAAGTTGAAGAAAATATAGGAACGCTAGAACTTTTTCACGGCCCTACAATGGCGTTTAAAGATGTAGGTGCTCGATTTATGGCACGCTGCCTGGGTTATTTTTCGGCACAAAAAGAAACACAAGAGCCGGTAACGGTTTTGGTAGCTACCAGTGGCGATACCGGCGGTGCTGTTGCTCGTGGCTTTTTAAATGTGGAAGGTGTTGATGTTGTGATTCTGTACCCAACCGGCAAAGTGAGTGATATTCAAGAAAAACAATTAACTACTTTGGGCGCCAATATTACCGCACTGGAAGTTGATGGTGTTTTTGATGATTGCCAAGCCATGGTGAAAACAGCATTTCTTGATGAAGAAATTACTTCGCAACGCAAATTAACTTCTGCCAACTCTATAAATATTGCGCGCTGGCTGCCGCAACTATTCTATTTCCTGTTTGCGTATAAACAAGCCAAATCAAAAGGTAAAGAATTGGTTTTTTCTGTTCCTAGCGGAAACTTTGGTAATATTTGCGCGGGAATGGTTGCACATAAATTAGGAATGCCCGTAAAGCATTTTGTAGCTTCAGTAAACAGTAATGACATCGTTCCTGAATATTTAAAAACAGGAGAATACAAACCAAAACCTTCTGTTGCTACGATTAGTAATGCGATGGATGTTGGTGATCCTTCAAACTTTATTAGAATTCAGAAGTTATTCAACAACGATCTGGAAGCCCTTTCGCAGAAATTGTCCTCTTATTCATATTCTGACGAGGAAACCAAAGCAGCGATGCAAAAAATTTATGCAGAGACCGGTTATATCGCAGATCCGCACGGTGCCGTTGGTTATTTAGGTTTGAAACATTACCTGAAAGATCATCCTGATGCCTACGGTATTTTCTTAGAAACTGCACATCCGGTCAAGTTTTTACCGGTTGTAAATCCGGTGATTGATGCAGAAATTGAAATTCCTGAGCAGATCAAAGCAGTAATGGACAAAGAAAAACACGCGATCCCTATTAAAAATTACGACGAATTTAAGTCGTTTTTGTTAAGCTAGGTGCTGCGCTTTTCAGTGTAGTTTTGATACATTTGTGCTCTTAAAATTTACAGATGAAATCTACTGCACTTACCAAAATACATGAAAGCTTAGGAGCTAAAATGGTTCCGTTTGCGGGATACAATATGCCGGTTTCTTACGAAGGCGTAAATGCCGAACACGAAACCGTACGTAACGGCGTTGGCGTTTTTGACGTTTCGCATATGGGAGAATTTCTTGCCATTGGCGAGCAGGCCCTTGAGCTGCTTCAAAAAGTATGTAGTAACGATATATCAAAACTTAAAGTTGGCGGTGCGCAGTACAATTGCTTACCAAATAACGAAGGCGGGATTGTAGATGATCTTATTGTTTATCGCATTCGCGAAAATGAATATTTGCTCGTGGTAAACGCTTCAAATATTGAAAAAGATTGGGAATGGATTAGTAGTCATAACGAATTTGGCGTTGAGCTGAAGAACATTTCTGATGATTTTTCGCTCTTAGCAATTCAGGGCCCAAAAGCAATTGAAGCCATGCAGTCGCTTACCAAGACCGATCTTTCTGCGATCAAATTCTATAATTTTGAGGTAGCTCCATTTGCAGGTATCGATCACGTGATCATCAGCGCAACTGGATATACCGGCAGTGGTGGCTTTGAGATTTATTGCCACAACGATCACGCAGAGCAACTATGGGCTAAGGTTTTTGAAGCCGGAAAAGATTTTGGAATTAAGCCAATTGGTCTTGCTGCTCGTGATACTTTGCGTCTGGAAATGGGCTATTGCCTTTATGGAAACGACATTGACGATACCACTTCGCCCATTGAAGCTGGTTTGGGATGGATCACAAAATTCACTAAAGATTTTGTCAATGCTGAAGCCTTAAAAGCTCAAAAAGAAAACGGTCCCGAGCGTAAATTAGTAGGATTTGAACTTACAACGCGTGGTATTCCTCGTAAGGACTATGAGATCGTAGATGCAGATGATAATGTAATTGGCGTGGTAACTTCGGGAACAATGTCTCCTTCCCTATCCAAAGGAATTGGTCTAGGCTATGTCAAAACTGATTTGGCTAAACCAGATACCGAAATTTTTATCAAAGTACGCAATAAAAGCATCCCGGCTAAAGTTGTAAAACTACCTTTTTATAAAGCATAAAACACTAATTAGGTCGCTGTGGCACATGCAGAGACCATAATTAAAACGTGAACGCTCATTCAAAATACACACAAAATATTGATTTTGGGAGCCAGCGGCTTCCTGGGCGGTGCCTTGTATAAAGAATTACACAGGTACTATGACACCTATGGCACCTATCATACAGGCCGAATTTACTCAGACAATCAACATTTTATTCATTTTGATGTTTCTCGAGACAGCATTTACGAAATATTGAATCAAGTGCGGCCAACTGTCGTTATTTCGGCTTTGCGTGGTGATTTTGAAGGACAAGTAGAAGCGCACGAAGATCTTTGCGATTATGCGCAGCGTACCGGTATCTATGTGATCTACCTCTCTTCGGCTAATGTTTTTGATGCTTTTGTAAACTATCCCAGCTACGAGTATGATAAAACTTTATCAGAAAGCAAATATGGAAAGCTTAAAATACGCTGCGAGAATTTTTTTCTCAATTACCTGCCAGAAGAGCAATATGCGATCATCAGGTTACCGATGGTTTTTGGGATGAACTCACCTCGCGTGCGCGCCATAAAAAATGCTATTTTACTGCAAGAGCAAGTTGAAGTTTTTCCGCATTTGATTATGAATACGACTACTGATCGTAAACTGGCGCAGCAAATTCATTTTATCATCAACCGAAACCGTTTTGGGATTTTTCACTTGGGAAGTAATGACTTGATTCATCATCAAGAATTCATCAACGAAATCATTACTAAACTGGACATCAAGATCAAACCGAATTTCAAATTGGTTTATACCTCAAATTTTGATCGATATCTAGCCGTTTTACCTAAAGACAATAAATTACCCCAGCATTTAAGCATAACCAACGAAGAAGTAGTCGCAGAATCTCAAGCCTATTAAATACTGATGAAAATTAAAAAGCTTCTTATTTATTCTGGTGTTTTAGTGCTTCAGATCATTGGTCTCAAGTTACTTGCCTCCAATCCGGAATTTATCGAGCAGTATTACAGCAACGGAATCTACGAGTACACCTCTAGATTATTTCGGTATGTATTTGGATGGATTCCTTTTTCTTTTGGAGATTTGATGTATACCGCAGTGATTGTTTATCTACTGGTCGCTGTTTTTAAACTCTTCAGAAATAAATTCAAAACCTTTATTCCGTTTTTAACTCAAGGTATTTTATTTGCTAACATCGTTTATTTTGCTTTCCACTTTTTATGGGGATTAAATTACTATAGATTACCACTGCATCAAGCGCTTGGTATTGAAAACCAATACACCACAGAAGAGGTAATTAGTCTCACCCAAAGACTAATTAAAAGAGCAAATATGCTGCACGAAAGGCTTCAGCCAAACGATACGTTGCCTGTAGTTTTTCAGCAAGATTTACAAGACATTTTTGACAAAACCCCTGAAGGTTATGCAATTGTAGAAGATAATTTCCCAAAACTAGACTACCATCCCAAAAGCATTAAAAATTCGCTTTACCGTTATCCGCTGAGCTATATGGGATTTGGAGGTTATCTCAACCCGATAACTCAAGAAGGTCAAATAAATGGTTTGTTACCGGCCCATCGCTGGCCTTTAGTAAGCTGCCACGAAGAAGCACATCAATTGGGTTTTGCAAAAGAAAACGAAGCCAATTTTATTGCGGTTATGGCAACCACAAATAATCCTGATCCTTACTTCAAATATTCCGGCTATATATTTGCTTTGCGCTATTGTCTTAGTGATGTTTATCAAAGAAATCCTGCCGCAGGCGAACTGCTTTCTGCCAAAATAAAACCGGGAATTCTCGCAAATTACAGACAGTCGCGAGACTTCTGGATGGCGTATCAAAATCCATTAGAGCCTTTGTTAGCCAAATTTTACGGTGGCTATCTAAAAGCAAATAATCAACCTGCTGGAATGCAGAGTTATAATTATGTAGTGGCTCTTTTGGTGAATTATTTTAAGAAGCGTCCTCTTCACGTTTAAGCGTTAAAAATATCTTAATTACTCTTAAAATATCTTAAAGCCGCGTATTTACCTTTAATTTAGAGAGCATTCTTAAATTAAGTTAAATTATGAACAAAAAACTATTCTTCACCGGATGGTTATTATTCATGTTCTGTATGGTTTCAGCGCAGGAATATTATCCGGTAAACGATGGAGTAAAATCTATCAACACAAACTACACCCTATTCAAAAATGCAACCTTGCATCTTTCTCCAGGTAAAACGATTTCAAACGGAAGTTTGCTTATCAAAGACGGTAAGATTGTATCTGTAGGAAAATCAGTAGACAGCCCAAAAAATGCTGTGGTAATTGATCTGGAAGGGAAACACGTTTATCCTTCTTTTGTAGAAGCCTATTCTACTTTTGGTGTTAAAACACCAGAACGCTCCTTTGGTGGTCGCAGTCCGCAATATGAAGCAACACGTGAAGGCTATTATTGGAACGATCATATACGAGCAGAAACCAATGCTCTTGATGCGTTCAAGTATGATAATAAAGCTGCAAAAGATTTGGTTGAAGCCGGTTTTGGTGCGGTAAGTACGCATATGGCAGATGGTCTTGCACGAGGAAACGGAATTCTCGTCGCTCTAAATTCTGAAGGAAATACAGCAGAGCGTCTTCTTGATACTCGATCTGCACAATTCTTTTCATTCAATAAGAGTAACCTTTCGCAGCAATCGTATCCATCTTCTGTAATGGGTTCCACTGCTCTTATCCGTCAGGTTTTTGAAGATGCAGAATGGTATGCTGGTGGCAATGTTGACACTAGAGATCTTTCACTAGAGGCGCTAAATGCAAATATGGATCTTCCACAAATCTTTTATGGTGAAGGTCTTTATGATGATTTGCGCATCGCGAGTTTATCTAAAGAAACCGGAGTACCTTTTATCATCGTAGGTGGTGGTGATGAGTATAAGCGTATTGGCGAGGTTAAAGCTACCGGCGCTTCGTATATTATTCCTATTAATTTTCAGGATGCTTATGATGTTGAAGATCCGTATCAAGCAGATTTTGTAAGCTTAAGCCAAATGCTTGAATGGAACCAAGCGCCTACCAACCCGGCAAAACTAGACGAGGCAGGACTAACCTTTGCTATTACTTCTAATGGTTTGAAGTCTCCGGGAATGCTTTCTTCTATGTTGAAAAAAGCGTTTAAGTATGGTCTTGATAAAGAAACCGCTCTAGCTGCGTTGACTACTATTCCTGCTCAATTATTAGGAAAGTCAGAAGAGTTGGGAACACTTTCGCCTAATGCTTGGGCTAACTTTTTAATCACTTCAGGAGAACTTTTTGAAGAGGAAACAATTCTTTACGAAAACTGGGTTCAAGGTTCTCAAAATGTAATCAAAGATGCTTCGATAATCGACATTGATGGAAGCTATACCTTAAATACCGGTGGTAAATCTTATGATATGACCATCTCAAAATCTACAGAAAGACCTTCGGTAACTGTGAAGGATGGTGAGACAAAACTCGGTTCTAAAGTAGCTTACAATGATGGTTGGTTGAATGTTACTTTTACAGGTGACGCCGATAAAAAAGAGTATACACGTGTCATTGCACAAGTAAGTCCAAATACGCCTTGGAGCGGTAAAGCAATCTTACCTGATGGTTCTGAGACTTCTTTTAATATTTCGAAAAAACCTTCAACCGAAACGGAAGAGGAAGAAAAAGAAGACGATGACAAAGAAGAAGTTGCTCCAGAAGTGATGCCGCTTACCTATCCTAACGTGGCTTACGGCTATGAAGAAAAACCGGAGGCTGAAACAATTCTGTTTAAAAATGCTACGGTTTGGACTAATGAAGAAGCAGGTATTTTAGAAGAAACTGATGTACTTGTGAAGAATGGTAAAATTGCCAAAGTAGGTAAAGGACTAAGCGCCGGTGGGGCAAAAGTTGTTGATGCGACTGGTAAGCATTTAACCAGTGGTATTATTGACGAGCATTCTCATATTGCTGCATTTTCTATTAATGAGTCCGGTCAAAACTCATCTGCAGAGGTTCGTATGAAAGATGCGGTTAATCCTGATGACATAGATATCTACAGAGACCTTGCAGGCGGAGTTACCACCATTCAACTCTTACACGGTTCAGCAAATCCTATTGGAGGTCAATCAGCTGTGATGAAACTTAAATGGGGTTCTAGCATCGATGAGATGGTTCTTGATGATGCCAAGTTTATCAAATTTGCCTTGGGTGAGAACGTAAAGCAATCAAACTGGGGCAGCTACAGCAGATTCCCACAGACGCGTATGGGGGTTCAGCAAATGTTCACAGATTATTTTCAGCGTGCTAAAGAATATGAGGCTAAGAAAAATAGCGGCGAGCCGTATCGTACAGATTACGAGATGGAAACGCTTGTCGAAATCTTAAACGCAGATCGCTTTATCACTTCGCATTCTTATGTTCAAAGTGAAATCAATATGCTTATGAAAGTAGCTGAAAGTTTCGACTTTAGAATTAACACATTCACACATATTCTTGAAGGTTATAAAGTAGCTGATAAGATGCAAGAACACGGTGTTGCCGGTTCAACATTTAGCGACTGGTGGGCGTACAAGTATGAAGTGAACGATGCTATACCGTACAATGCGGCTATTATGTGGAGCCAAGGTGTACTTACCGGTATCAACAGTGATGATGCCGAAATGAGCCGTAGATTGAATCAGGAAGCTGCTAAGACTATGAAATATGGTGGCGTACCAGAAGAAGAAGCCTGGAAGTTTGTCACACTTAACCCTGCAAAAATGCTTCATATTGATGACCGTACCGGTAGTATTAAAGAAGGAAAAGATGCAGATTTAGTGCTTTGGTCAACCTATCCGATGTCTGTAAGTGCAGTTGCTGAAAAGACAATGGTTGAAGGTGTTGTTTATTTCGACATTGAAACCGATAAAGAACTGAAAGAAAAGGTTGAAGCTAAAAAGAATAAGCTTTCTACGATGATGCTTGGCGCCAAAAATAAAGGTCTTAAAACGCAGCCTGCTAAGAAGAACGAAAAACAGCGTTTAGATTGTGACACTTTAGAAACACTATACTAGAATGAAGACATTTAAAAAATTATATATACTATTATTTTTTGCAGTCCTTTCGCTGCAAGCACAGCAAACTCCTGCTCCGGTTCAAAAAGGTGACATAACGCTTACCGGCGGTGTTGCCCATATTGGAAATGGAGAGGTTATTGAAAACAGTCTGATTTTCATCACAGACGGAAAGATCGTTGGTGTTTATGATGCGACTACAACAAAGCGACCTCTTAAAGGAGAGATCATCAAAATTGATGGACAACACGTCTACCCAAGCTTCATCGCGCTAGACACCAAGCTAGGTTTGATTGAAATTGAAGCGGTACGCGCAACAGAAGATCAGGATGAAATTGGGGAGTACAACCCGCATATTGAAGCTATTGTAGCTTATAATGCAGAATCAAAAGTTGTTGAAAGTATGCGCCCTAACGGTGTGCTGCTCGCACAAACGGTTCCTCAAGGGGGTACGATCTCTGGAGAGTCATCTGTGGTACAACTAGATGCTTGGAATTGGGAAGATGCTGCCATTAAGCGCGGCGACGGAATTCACTTAAACTGGCCCAATAGTTTTAGACGTGGTCGCTGGTGGTTAGGTGAAGATGCAGGTTACAGCCCAAATAAAGAGTACGCGTCTAACATCACAGAAATTAAAGATTTCATGAGTCAATCTGCGGCATACGAAGCGGGCGATTCTTCTATTAAGAACTTACCTTTTGCAGCTATGCAAGGTGTTTTAGACGGAAGTCAAAATCTCTATGTACACGTTGATTCTGAAAAGGAAATCCTTGATGTTCTTAAGTTTAAAGAAGAAATGAATATCGACAAGCTTGTACTTGTAGGAGCTTATCGCGCGTATAAAGTTGCAGATGAGATCGCCAAAGCTGATGTACCGGTAATTCTTGCTCGTGTACATAGTTTACCTGAAGCTGAAGATGACGACTACAACATCTCTTTTAAAATGGCTGCAACCCTTGTTGAAGCTGGTGTTAAGGTTGCTCTAGGGAACAGCGGAGAGTATTGGGAAGCACGTAACACGCCTTTTTACGCAGGTCAAACAACTGCTCACGGTTTAAGCTTTGAAGATGCATTACAGTTGATCACTAAAAATGCAGCTGAAATCTTAGGAATGAGTGATCAGGTAGGAACACTTGAAAATGGAAAGGATGCAACCTTCTTTGTAAGCACGGGAAATGCTTTAGAAATGAAAGGAAACAACCTTACGCACGCATTCATCAACGGAAGAAGCATCAGTTTAGAATCACATCAAACTGAGCTTTGGAAACGTTATATGGAAAAATACGACCGAACAGAATAATTAGATTCTGTCTCTTAATTAGAATTAAACAAAAAAAGTCCGATTCAAAATGAATCGGACTTTTCTTTTATAGAAGTTTAAAACTTGCTAAAAATTAACCTTGCATTGCATCAAGCTTCGCTTTGTAAGCTTCAGCTTCTTCAGTATTCCCTAACTGAATATGGATGTTATATAAAGTTCTTATCGCTTCAATATTTGGATTCTCACCAGCAGTAGCTTTCTCTAAATAAGGAACAGCATCTTTGTATAATTGTAAGCGCTCTTCTTTAAGCTCTTCATACTTATCATTATCTGCCTTAGTATTTCCTAAAGAGTTCATTTGCTCAATAATCTCTTTGTCTTTACCTAGCATCAATGCAGCGATGTTAAGATTTGCTCCGGCATAATCAGGATCGATCTCCAAAGCTTTTTTGTAATAGCCAAGCGCTTTCTCAGTATTACCAGCATCAGCAGCACCTACACCAAGGTTAAAATACAAACCAGGATTATTAGGATCTTTCTCGATTACCTTTTGTAATGCAGCTTCATACTCATCTGTCATTCCCATTTTAAGATATACATCTGCTGCAGAGCGCAATAATGCATCATCATCAGGATTTGCAGCCAAAGCGTCTTTAATCGCTTCTAAAGCTTCCTCATTCTTCCCTTCTTGAATATATATAAGCGCAATGTTTTTTGCAATCTCACCTGCGCGAGACTCAGTAACCTCAACTTTAGGATCTTCGTGAGAACCAGATTTTACAAAAAGATCACGTTGTTGCTTTGAAGGGAAACTCTCTACCTCACCACTCTCTTTATTCTTAGCAGTGTATTTAGTCTCAATACCGGTGTAGCCCAAATCTTTAAGCTGCCCGTAATAATCAAGAGCAGTATCGTAGTCTTGACCATTCACTGCATTTGAAGCTGCAAAATAAAGATAAGAAGTATCCTTTGGAGTTAAAGTATACAATTTGTAAAGCTTGTCTGCTGCAGGAGCATATTTCTGTGCATTTTGATCATCTACAGCAGAAGAGATAATAGCGTTCATAGCAGTCTGCTTATATTGCGTAGCTTCTTCGCCATATTTATCTCCTTCGTTGTATTCAAAAACTTGATTAAAAGCTTCCATCGCTTTTAAAAGTTCGTCTGCATTCTTGTTATTTTCTCCACCAAGAAATGCACGTCCTTTTACAAAGTAGTAATATTCTTTTTCTTTTTCATCCATCTCGCCCATCATACTTTCAACAGCGGCGATTTCAGTTTGTGCTTCAGCATAATTTTCATCATCTACAGTTTTTTCCGCAGATCTGATTTCCCTTTTCTGCGCAAAGGTTACTGCAGTAAATGATAGGGCTGCAAGCAATAAAGATTTAGTTTTCATTATTGATTTTTATTAATATTCGACTTTATTTATTCTTCTTCGTCAGAAGAAGGTTTTTCAACATTTGGTGTTTCTGGTGCGTTTTCATCAGTCACGATATCTTCAGTATCATCCCCTTCAATATCATCCTCATCCTTTTTAACCTTAGTTACAGCAGCAATTGTGTCTCCCTTCTTAAGATTAATAAGTCGTACACCTTGTGTAGCACGGCCCATAACTCGCAATTCTGAAACTTCCATTCTAATTGCGATTCCAGACTTATTAATGATCATAAGATCATCTTCATCTGTAACATTGTTGATTGCTACAAGATTTCCGGTTTTTTCGGTAACAGAAATTGTTTTAACTCCCTTACCTCCTCGGTTAGTCACTCGATAGTCTTCAACTAAAGAACGCTTACCATAGCCGTTTTCTGAAACTACAAGAACATTAGACTCAGGATCGTTTACAGCGACCATGCCGATCACTTCGTCATTATCATCTGCAAGAGTTATGCCACGCACACCAGAAGCGTTTCTACCCATAGGTCTAGTCTTCTCTTCTTCAAAGCGAATCGCTTTACCAGATTTGACTGCAAGCATCACTTGGCTATCTCCGGTGGTTAATTTTGCAGCGAGCAATTCATCACCCTCCTTAATAGTAATCGCGTTGATTCCATTAGTTCGTGGTCGTGAGTATTGCTCAAGAGAAGTTTTCTTAACCTGACCTTTTTTGGTCGCCATAATGACATAATGACTGTTGATGTATTCCTCGTCTTTTAGGTCATTGGTACAGATAAAGGCTTTTACTTTATCATCTGGCTCGATATTGATCAAGTTTTGGATTGCGCGTCCTTTTGAAGTTTTGCTTCCTTCCGGAATTTCAAAAACACGTACCCAGAAACATTTTCCTTTTTCAGTAAAGAAAATCAAATACTGATGGTTTGTTCCTACAAACAGATGTTCTAAGAAATCTTCATTACGCGTAGTAGAACCTTTTTGTCCAACCCCTCCTCTATTCTGAGTTTTATATTCCATTAGGGAAGTGCGCTTCACGTAACCTGCGTGAGAAATCGTAAGAACAACTTTCTCATCAGGAATCAGGTCTGTGATACTAACATCACCGCCGGCAATATCAATATCTGTACGACGTTCATCACCATATTTAGCTCTAATTTCTTCGAGCTCTTCTTTGATGATATCCATACGACGCTCTTTGCGCGCTAGAATATCCTTCAAATCTTCAATCGTTTTTAAGAGCTCCTCGTACTCTTCACGTAGTTTATCTTGCTCGAGACCGGTAAGCTGTCTTAAACGCATTTCAACAATCGCTCGGGCTTGAATTTCAGTCAATTCAAAACGATCGATCAATTTTTGACGGGCTTCCTCAGCATTACTACTTGCACGTATCAAAGCAATCACTTCGTCAATATTATCTGACGCGATGATAAGACCTTCTAAAATATGCGCACGATCTTCAGCTTTTTTAAGCTCATATTCGGTACGGCGTACAACCACCTCATGACGGTGATCTACGAAATGATGAATCATATCTTTTAGATTCAACATTTCTGGTCTTCCTTTCACCAATGCAATATTGTTCACACTGAAAGAAGACTGCAGCGCAGTATATTTAAATAAGGTATTAAGAACAATGTTAGGGATGGCGTCACGCTTAAGAACATAAACGATACGCATTCCTTTACGGTCAGACTCATCACGTATTGAAGCAATACCGTCGATCTTCTTTTCATTTACAAGATCTGCGGTTTTCTTAATCATATCGGCTTTGTTCACCTGATATGGAATCTCGCTAACGATGATACACTCTCTTCCCTTTACTTCTTCGATGATCGCTTTGGCGCGTAATACAACACGACCTCTTCCAGTTTTAAAAGCCTCACGCACACCGTCATAGCCATAGATAGTTCCTCCTGTCGGAAAATCTGGAGCTGTGATATGCTGCATCAACTCGTCTATTTCGATGTCGTTGTTTTCGATATATGCGATGGTCCCGTTTACAACTTCAGTAAGGTTGTGTGGTGGCATATTGGTTGCCATACCCACAGCAATACCCGAAGCTCCGTTTACTAAAAGTCCCGGAATACGCGTAGGAAGTACGGTAGGTTCTTTTAAAGTATCGTCAAAGTTTAGGGTGTGATCTACCGTATCTTTATCTATATCGGCAAGCATTTCTTCTGAAATCTTGCGCATACGCGCCTCTGTATATCGCATCGCCGCCGGGCTATCACCATCTACAGAACCAAAGTTTCCTTGACCATCTACCAGCATATAGCGTAAACTCCACTCCTGTGCCATACGCACCATAGTATCGTAAACTGATGTATCCCCGTGAGGGTGATATTTACCAAGTACCTCTCCTACAATTCTCGCAGACTTTTTATGTGCAGAGTTTGACCGAACACCTAGTTCATGCATTCCAAACAAAACACGTCTATGTACAGGCTTCAAACCGTCTCGCACATCTGGCAACGCACGTGACACGATGACCGACATTGAATAATCAATGTAGGCTGATTTCATTTCATCTTCAATGTTGATAGGAATTAACTTCTCTCCTTCAGCCATATATTTTAATCTTTAATTGTGGTTTAAACAGTAAGGGGCAATATACGGTTTTCTTGTCTGTTTTAGGAGGCTGCGCAAATAAGCTAAGCTGGTTTTTATTAACAAAAATTAATTTTGGTTTTTAATAAGTATGCTTAACTTCCATTGTGTCTTTGAAAGTAATTTTGTCAATTTACTTACAAAGTAATCAACGGAACGGTTTTTGACCTACTAATACCAAAAACCTAAGATAAAGAGAGGAGCGTTTATGGATGATAATTTTTCACCCCGAGTTAAAGATGTAATTGCCTATAGTAAAGAAGAAGCTTTACGTTTGGGCCACGATTTTATAGGAACCGAACATTTAATGTTAGGCCTTCTACGTGACGGAAGCGGTAAAGCGATCGAAATTCTTCAGGCGCTAGATGTAGACCTTAGCCATTTAAGGCGCAAGGTAGAAATTTTGAGTCCGGCGAATCCGGGATCAGGAATTTCCAGCAATGAGAAGAAAAACCTACATCTTACCAGACAAGCCGAGCGTGCTTTAAAAACAACTTTTTTAGAAGCAAAACTTTTTCAAAGTTCTTCTATTAACACAGCGCATCTTTTACTTTGTGTTTTACGCAATGAGAACGATCCTACGACCAAATTGCTCAATAAACTCAAAGTAGATTATGACAATGTAAAAGATCAATTCAAACTTATGATGACTAGTGATGACGATTATATAGAGCCAATAAAAAGTGAATCGTTTAGCGAAGATGATAGTACTGCAGATTCGTCTAAAGAAAATCCTTTTAATGCTCCGGGAAATAAATCAAACAAAAAATCGAAAACTCCAGTTCTAGACAACTTCGGGCGCGATCTTACCGCACTTGCCGAAGATGATAAACTAGATCCTGTAGTGGGACGAGAAAAAGAAATCGAGCGTGTTTCTCAAATTTTGAGTAGACGTAAGAAAAACAATCCGCTACTTATCGGTGAGCCGGGTGTTGGTAAATCTGCCATTGCCGAAGGTCTTGCTTTGCGAATTGTTAAGCGAAAAGTATCACGTATTCTTTTTGACAAGCGTGTTGTGACGCTGGATCTTGCAAGCTTAGTTGCAGGAACCAAATATCGCGGTCAGTTTGAAGAGCGTATGAAAGCAGTGATGAATGAATTAGAGAAAAATTCAGACATTATTTTATTCATTGATGAAATTCATACTATTGTTGGTGCAGGTGGTGCAACAGGATCGCTTGATGCGAGCAATATGTTTAAACCTGCTTTGGCACGTGGCGAAATTCAATGCATTGGAGCAACAACGCTAGACGAGTATAGACAATACATTGAGAAAGATGGTGCGCTTGAGCGTCGTTTTCAAAAGGTGATTGTTGAGCCTACGAATATTGAGGAAACCATAGAAATCCTGAATAACATTAAGGATAAATATGAAGATCATCATAATGTATCCTATACCGACGAGGCGATAAAAGCTTGTGTTACGCTTACTAATAGATATATGACAGATCGCTTTCTTCCGGACAAAGCTATTGATGCTTTGGATGAGGCAGGATCGCGGGTGCATATTGTGAATATTGATGTTCCGAAGAAAATTCTTGATTTAGAACGCCAATTAGAAGAAGTACGTGAGCGTAAAAATTCTGTAGTTAAAAAACAGAAATACGAAGAAGCTGCAAAACTGCGCGATGATGAGAAGAATCTTGAAAAAGAACTGGCTGTAGCACAGCAAAACTGGGAAGAAGATTCTAAACAGCATAAAGAAACAGTGACCGAAGATAACGTTGCTGATGTGGTTTCTATGATGTCTGGAATTCCGGTAAACCGAATTGCAAAAACAGAAAGTAATAAACTTGCTGAGTTGCCTAAGTCTATTAAATCAAAAGTAATTGGTCAAGATGAAGCGGTTGCTAAAGTGGCAAAAGCTATTCAGCGAAACCGAGCCGGTTTAAAAGACCCGCATAAACCCATAGGTTCTTTTATTTTCTTAGGCCAGACAGGTGTAGGTAAAACGCAACTTGCAAAAATTCTAGCTACTGAATTGTTTGACAACGAAGATTCTTTAGTACGAATCGATATGAGTGAGTATATGGAAAAATTTGCTATATCTCGCTTAATCGGTGCACCTCCGGGATACGTGGGTTATGAAGAAGGTGGTCAGCTTACTGAAAAAGTACGTAGAAAACCATATTCTGTAATTCTACTTGACGAAATTGAGAAGGCACATCCTGACGTATTCAATATGTTGTTACAAGTACTTGATGATGGTTATATCACAGATTCTTTAGGTCGTAAAATCGATTTTAGAAACACTGTAATTATTATGACTTCAAACATAGGTGCTCGTAAACTTAAAGACTTTGGTCAAGGTGTAGGTTTTGGTACTGCAGCGCGTAAAGAACAAGCTGAAGAGAATGCTAAAGGTGTAATCCAACAAGCGCTCAAAAAGGCATTTGCTCCAGAATTCTTAAATCGTGTTGATGATGTAATCGTATTTAATGCGCTAGATCGTAAAGAAATACATAAAATCATCGATATCGAGCTTAAAAAGCTTTATCAGCGCATAGAAACTTTAGGATATCACTTGACTTTAAGTGATAAAGCAAAAGACTTTATTAGCGATAAAGGTTTTGATAAAGAATATGGTGCTCGACCTTTAAAGCGTGCCATTCAAAAGTATATTGAAGATGCACTTGCTGAAGAGATTATCTCCTCCAAAATAACCGAAGGTGATCGCATTTTTATGGATCTTGAAGACGATAAAGAAGAGTTGACTATAAAAATTGAGAAGACTGAGAATTCTGCTCAGTCTTAAGACTGTCAATCGCTCATTAAACCTAAAAAGTCGCCAACTTGGCGACTTTTTAGGTTTAATACACTTATAATCACTACATTCCCATAAACAAACTTTAACGGTGATTGGAGATGATAGAGCTCAGTGTAGGTACCCTTCATTTTGAAGGTCAAATTGCGATAGGTAAAATGCGTCCTGAAATTTCAATTGATGAGTCTGCAGCTCAAGAAATATACGAGGCCTGCGTTCAGCATTACAGAGACGAACCCTATGCCTATATTTCTATAAGAGATAATTCCTATAGTGTAAACCCACTTATCTACATCAATTTATCAAAGAAAAAGAATTTCAGTGCTATGGCCGTTGTGACCCAAAGCCCATTAGGAATTTCAAGTGTACAAATTGAGCGCATATTTTTCAAGAAACCTTTTAAGGCATTCAAAAATTTCACCGAAGCTAGAGACTGGGCATTAGAGATCTTAATCGAAGAACTAAAAAATGGTGCTTAAAAGCACCATTTTTTAGTTTTATTAGTTATTAATTTTAATAGGAATTGTTTTCAACTTACGCTCTGATTGAGGTTTTAGAAGAAAGGTATAAGCCCACATCAACGTAAATGAAGGAATGACATCTGTAAACGGTAAAATCTCTTCTACAAAAACTAAAATTGAGGCAAATTTGCCTTTTCTTCCAGGATACATCTTAGTCATCTGCTTAGCCGCCACGGGAGCCCAAGCTAAATCTAAAAAAGGCCCAATTACCGGGATCGCCATGGTGAGCATTCCAACTGCATCAAAAAATAAGCCTTTTAAAAGTAAATTATAATTTAAGGTCTTCATCGTTTAAATTTTACTTTTAATAGAGCAAATAACTTGCCAAACTATCCCAAATCAGAACCTATGAGTTTTAAAAACTCATTGCGCGTTTCATTATGTTCAAATTGCCCTCTAAACCCTGAGGTTGTAGTTGTTGAATTTTGTTTTTGAACTCCGCGCATCATCATACACATATGTGAAGCTTCGATCACTACCGCGACTCCTTGTGGTTTGAGTGTATTATTGATACATTCTAAAATATCATGGGTCAAACGCTCTTGTACCTGCAATCTTCTAGAAAATACATCAACAACGCGAGGAAGTTTGCTTAAACCTACGATATGACCGTCTGGTATATAAGCGATATGTGCTTTTCCAAAAAATGGTAGTAAGTGGTGCTCACACAGAGAATATAATTCAATGTTTTTAACGATTACCATTTCTCTGTAATCTTCTTTAAACATAGCTCCTTTGAGAATCTCACTTGCATCCATGTCATAACCGCTGGTTAAATACATCATTGCCTTAGCAGCGCGCTCCGGAGTTTTTACGATACCTTCACGGGTTACATCTTCGCCCAGATCTGTGATAATCGCCTTATAGCGATCTTTCACGTCTTCTTTGACATCGATATTATACTCTTCAAATTGTCTGTATGGAGCCATAAATATAGGTTTTGATTAAAGATACACCTCTTGCAATTTATCTTGGTATAGCTTCTTTATTTTGTTGACTTTAGGATTTATTATAAACTGACAATACCCTTGCTCAGTATGATTATTATAGAACGAATGATGCTCTTCTTCAGCGTTATAAAATGGTTTTTCCGGTGTCACTTCGGTGACAATATTAGACTCAAAAACCTGTTGTTCTTCTAAGTAAGCAATATACTGCTCTGCAAGTTGCCGCTGTTCTTCGGTATGGTAAAAAATCGCACTTCGATATTGTGTTCCCACATCATTGCCTTGACGATTTAATGTAGTTGGATCGTGTGTAGTAAAAAACACCTGCAGCAAATCCTTATAAGAAATGATTTCAGGGTTAAAATCAAACTGAATTCCTTCTGCGTGTCCCGTTCTTCCTTGACATACCTCGCGATACGGTGGATTTTTAATCGTCCCACCGGTATAACCACTCATCACATTGTAAACTCCTTTAAACCGCTGAAACACGGCTTCTGTACACCAGAAGCATCCGTTGGCAAAAGTGGCTTTTTCTAATTTTTCATTCATAGCTTAGCAAATTTATAATCTGAATCTTAACTCAGATACTGTTTAACCTTTTGTTAATACATTTAGACAAATCATTAAACAAAAAACAAATAGCACACGTGAAGACGCAAATCTTTTACACTGTAGTATCTTTGAAACCTATTGCTGAAATATCTGAGATTATTAAACAGTAAAAGGCAGCATACTAGTCGAAAACATACCGGCTAGCTTACATTTAATTGCATTGCATATATTATGATTAAAGCTGAAAATATTTATAAATCCTATGGAGATGTCCAAGTCTTGAAAGGTGTTGATCTTGAAATTAAAGATGGCGAAGTAGTTTCGGTCGTGGGTGCAAGTGGCGCCGGAAAAACCACACTCCTTCAAATTTTAGGTACACTAGATTACGCCGATAAAAACAAAGCGACTAATCTTTTCATCAACGATACTCAAATCGCAGACCTTAACGAAAAAGAGCTGAGTAAATTTCGCAACTTAAATATTGGATTTATTTTTCAGTTTCATCAACTTCTGCCAGAATTTACAGCATTAGAGAATGTATGTATTCCGGCGTATATTGCTAAAAAAAGTAAAGAAGAAGCCGAAGCAAAGGCAAAAGAACTTTTAGATTTTTTAGGCCTTGGTCATCGTATAAATCATAAGCCCGGCGCACTTTCAGGAGGTGAACAACAACGTGTTGCTGTCGCGCGTTCGCTAATCAATGAACCCGCATTAATTCTCGCCGATGAGCCTTCAGGAAATCTCGATAGTGAGTCTGCAGAGAATCTGCACCAATTATTTTTTAAGCTTCGTGACACCTATAATCAAACCTTTGTAATTGTTACACATAATGAAGATCTAGCAACAATGGCAGATCGTAAACTCACCATGATAGATGGCAAAATCATCTCTTAGACTAAAAAAAAGCGAACTCAAAGAATTTTTAGATGAAAAGGCTGCGCTCTATGAAAGTCCAAAGTTTATAGGCACAGATCCTATTCAGATTCCGCATCAATTCAGTAAAAAAGAAGATATTGAGATCATAGGCTTTTTGGTTGCTACTATCGCCTGGGGTAACCGCAAAAGCATCATTAAAAATGGTAATCAACTCGTAGCATTACTTGAAAATGCTCCATTTGATTTTGTGATGAATCATACCGAAAGTGATCTCGAACGTGTATTGCCTTTCGTGCATCGAACGTTTAATGGTACAGATCTGATGACATTTATTAAGGCCTTACGTCATATCTACACAAATTATGAAGGTATTGAAGCGGTCTTTAATAGCTATGCTTTGAATAATGAACTGCAAACTGCAATTCATCATTTTAAAAAGCACTTTTTTGAAGTCGAACATTTACCACGCACACAGAAACACGTGAGCGATCCACTGAAAAAATCAGCTGCTAAGCGTATCAATATGTACCTAAGATGGATGGTAAGACCTAATGCAGCAGGGGTTGACTTTGGAATATGGCCATCACTAAAACCTGCGCTACTCTCCTGCCCTTTAGATGTACATTCTGGTCGTGTAGCAAGACAATTAGGTTTGTTAAAACGCAAGCAGAATGATGCTATCGCTTTGGCCGAACTGGATAAACAATTAAGAAAATTAGACCCACAAGATCCTGTAAAATATGATTTTGCACTATTTGGACTCAGTGCTTTTGAGAAGGATCTATTTTAAAGCAAAATGCCAAATCAAGTTTTTTCCTGAGCTTCTATTTTTAATCTTTACCGAAAAAAAGTAGGACTACTTATAAGGTCAAATTACTATATTTACTTTCTGGAAAAGATGATAAAAATAGACGAAAAAAAACGGCAAGAGGCTGTAGATTCTTACAAGTTAGTAGGAACCCTACCCGAAAAAAGTTACGATAACATTACTCAGATTGCATCTTTCATCTGCGGTACTCCCATTGCATTGATTACAATGCTTGACTACAACCGTAATTTTCTAAAATCGCATTACGGAGTTCCTTTTAATGAATCTCCTCGTGAAATTTCGTTTTGTACACACGCTATTCAAACACATGATCCTATTTTTATTATTCCAGATGCGCGGGAAGATGAGCGTTTTAAAAACAACCCACTCGTTACCGGTGACACTAAAGCGATTTTTTATGCGGGCGTTCCTCTGGTGGATAAAGGTGGACACGCTTTAGGTACCTTATGTGTTTTTGACCACGAGCCACGTGAATTGGATGAAAATCAAATAAGCACACTTATCGCGCTCGCACATCAAGTAGTCAATCTGTTTGAATTGCGTCGTCAGAATATTGAAAATAAAGCTTTACAGGAGAACCTTTTAAAAAAGAACAGCTTACTTAAAGAATTTGCCGGAGTCGTTTCGCACGATATGAAAATGCCGCTAGCAAATATCATCACAACAACAGATATCTTAAAAGCTAAATATAAAGAGCTTCTAGACGAAAAAGGCTTAGACTACCTTAATTACTTAAAAAGTTCTTCCTTTTCTTTAAGCGAATACATCAGCGGTATTTTGCAGCATTACGAGAGTGACAATCTCACGATTGATCAGCGAGAATCATTTGACATACACGATCTTCTTGAAGAGATCGAAGATGTACTCAATCACGATTATAAAACAGTCATCAATCTACCCGAAGCCAACCACGTTATCTCATGCAATCGCTTGGCCTTACATCAAATTTTCATCAATTTATTAGGCAACAGCATCAAATATAATGACAAAGAAGAACCTGTAATTACTGTCACTTTTGATGAAAATGAAGAATTTTACCTTTTTGAAATCATCGATAACGGAATCGGGATTCCAAAAGATAAGATCAATAAAATTTTTGACCTTTTTTCTATTGTAGCTTCCAAAGACAAAAACGGAAATCGTGGTAATGGTATCGGTCTTTCTACAGTTAAAAAATTGGTTGCTAATCTAGGTGGAAGCATAAGCGTCACTTCTGAAGAAGGCAAAGGAAGCACCTTTAAATTCACCGCTAGAAAAAGTGACATCCCAACACTCATTAGCGGTCCGGAAGTTGATACCTCAGATTTGCAAAAATAAATTGAAATAAGCTTAAAATTGCAATTCAATAATTCTGAAAACTTGTACTTTCGTTAAGACCGAAACGTAGTTGTTTATGCTGTTTAAAAATCCAGAAATTCTTTACGCCCTTTTCCTTCTGGTAATTCCTATTTTAATTCATTTATTTCAGCTAAGACGCTTCAAAAAAACGCCTTTTACAAACGTTGCCTTTCTTGAAACTGTAATTCAAAATACGCGTAAAAGCAGCTCGTTAAAAAAATGGTTAATCCTCGCTACGCGCCTACTCGCGATCGCGTGCCTCGTCATTGCCTTTGCAGGCCCTTATATTCCTGCAACTAATCTTGCGCTTCAGTCTCGAGAAACCCTGATCTTTATTGATAATTCGTTCAGTATGCAAGCCACCGGTAAGAAAGGTGATTTACTTACCGAAGCGAAACAAGATGTGTTGGCCAACCTTTCTAAAGATGAAAATTATACCATAGCAACTTGGGATGATGTATTGCGAGATTTTAATCCCGTCGCAGACCGCAACGAACTTCTAGAGCTAGACTTTGCTGCGACCTCGAGTACACCACAAAATTTGCTTTTAAAACTCAACAACCTTTTTTCAAATACCCAAACAGCAAAGCAACTTTTATTGATTTCCGATTTTCAAGACGCTGAATGGAGTGCTGTTACTGACAGTACCGAAAATGCACTGTACCTCGTAAAATTGGTTCCAACTTCGTTAGAAAATTACGCGTTGGATAGTATCAGTTTACAGCGTGCAGGTAACAATTATGACCTTGAGGTTTTTGTAAAAAGCAACCAAAAGACAACGACAGATATACCGGTTTCTCTCTTTAATAAAAACGAACTTATTGCTAAAGGATCTGCTAAGTTTGAAGATAGTTATCAAGCCATAATCAATTTTCAAATAGACTCCGATGAAGCTGTTGAAGGAAGGTTAAGTATTACAGATCCTCATCTAAAATTTGACAACAACTTTTATTTCAGTATTAATAAAACAGAACCGCTGAAGGTTTTAGCTATTTCCAATGCAAGTGATGCATTTTTACAGCGTTTGTATCAAAGTGAAGAATTTCAGTATACCGGAGTAGCAGAAAACCAACTGGATTATAGCTTACTTTCTGATCAGAATTTGATCATTTTAAATGAGCCTAAAACAATTCCGCAGGCGTTAATCAATTTATTACAACAACACACACAAGACGGCGGAACATTGATTTTAATTCCAAACACTTCGATTAATCCTAGCGCCTATAACAAGCTACTCAACACCTTTGGTCTAAGTGGCTTTAAAAATTTAGAGGCAACTCCACAACGCATCTCCACAATAAATTTTGACCATCCACTTTATAAAAATGTATTCACAGGCAGGTCTACCAATTTGCAAACACATCAGGTAGAAGGCTATTTTCCGTTAGAGACTTCAGATGCGATTTTGAGCTTAGAAAATAAGCGTCCGTTTTTAGCTGAAAGCAACAAACTCTTTGTATTTACGAGTAGCTTATCATTAACAAACAGCAATTTTATTAATGGTCAACTTATCGTGCCTACATTCGACAAGATCGCTTTAGAAGCGCTTCAACTACCTCAAACACACTATACGATCAACAGCAAGAATACGTTTGAGTTTAGCACTTCACTACCACAGGATGCCGTTTTAACACTAGAGAAAAACGGAAATTCTTTAATCCCTATGCAACAAAGACAGGGGCAGAAAATAAGCATTTCTACGCAAGACGGCATCGTAGAAGATGGGCTTTATGCTCTAAAATCGAAACAAGACACACTAGCCGTTGTGGCGTTTAATTATGCGCGTGCTGAAAGCGTATTAACCGAAAACGCTGCTCTTGTATCTACAGAAAATACAACAATCCCTAATCTTTTTAATAAGCTAGAACAAGACACAAATCTTAATTTACTTTACAAATGGTTTGTTATTTTTGCTCTGCTTGCATTTCTTGCCGAAATGCTCATACTAAAACTGTTTAAATGAACGCACGCATCACTCAGGCAACCCTCCTAGACGAGAGTAACGAACACCACGGAAATCAAGTCGATATCAGGATTGAAAACGGAATCATAACCGAAATCGCGTCAAGTCTTGATCCCAAAAACGGAGAAGAACAACTTCAGTTTGAAAACCTTATCGTTTCTGCCGGTTGGTTCGATAGTAGTGTAAGCATTGGTGAACCGGGATATGAAGAGCGCGAGACCATACTTAACGGACTCAAAGTAGCCGCTAAAAGTGGTTTTACTTCAATTGCTGTAAACCCGAATACGTTACCAGTAACTGATACGAATGCTGCAGTTTCATTTTTAAAAAACAAAGCCGCTGGGAATGCGGTTGCGCTGTATCCTATAGGTGCGCTCACCCGCAATGCAGAAGGCACAGACTTGGCAGAATTGTATGACATGCAACAAGCTGGCGCTGTCGCTTTTGGCGATTACCAACATTCGATAAGCAACCCGAATCTTATTAAAATTGCTTTGCAATATGCGCAAGGATTTGACGGACTCGTACTTTCTTTTCCGCAAGAAAATGATTTGATCATAAAAGGGGTTGCAAATGAAGGAGAAACAGCCATTAAACTCGGTCTTAAAGGAATTCCCGCTCTTTCTGAACATATTCAGGTAGCGCGTGACCTGTATATTTTAGAATATACCGGCGGAAAATTACATATCCCAACCATTTCTACTGCGCAAAGTGTTGCTCTTATTAAAGAGGCAAAAGCCAAAGGTCTTGATGTAACCTGTAGCGTGGCTATTGCTAATCTATTTTATACCGAAGAAGTTCTTGAAGATTTTGACACCCGTTACAAAGTCTTACCGCCGTTACGCACCGAAACCGATCGCCAGGCCTTAATCGCAGCAATAAAAGAGGGCACGATAGATATGGTTACAAGTGATCACAATCCGCTTGATATTGAATTGAAAAAGCTTGAGTTTGATCACGCAAAATTTGGTACGATCGCCCAAGAAGCAACTCTAGGCGCTCTATTGACTTTAGTTTCAGAAGAAAGAGCAGTTAAATTGCTTACTGCCGGTAGCGAACGTTTTACAGGTACAACATCAAAAATAAAAATAGGGCAACCTGCAAACCTTAGTTTATTTACAGCAAATGGAACTTCGGTATTTGGGAAAGAAGACATACGCTCAAAATCTAAGAACTCTGCTTTCTTAGGAGCTCAATTAAAAGGAAAAGTTTATGGCATTTTTGCCAACAACCAATTTATAGCATCATAATGACTCTTGAAGACGTAAAACAAGGTAAAACCACAGCCATAGTTTCTTATCTAACTATGTTAGGAACTATCATCGCTATTTTTATGAATATGGAACCCAAAAATTCATTTGCGCGTTTTCATATTCGCCAAGCATTTGGTGTTTTTCTCACCTTTTTTGCATTGGGCTTTTTAGTCTCCTATTTAAACAGCTGGCCGGCCTCCATTGGTTTCTACGTTTTTATTTTCATTCTTTGGGGATATGGCTTTGTAAACGCTGTGCAAGGAAACATCGTACCGGTACCGATTCTTGGAAAATGGTATCAAAAATGGTTCACTTTTATCGAATAATATGGCACAACTATCATTAGAACATCTTATACAAAAACCCAAAAAGGCTTCAGAAAATAAGCCTCCGCTGCTGTTACTATTGCACGGTTATGGCAGTAATGAGCAAGACCTTTTTTCTTTTGCTCCGGAGTTACCTGAGGAATATTTTGTGATTTCAGCAAAAGCTCCAATGCCTATGCAACCTTATGGCAATGCGTGGTACACGATACACTGGGATGCTTCTAATGGTAAATGGTCTGATGACGAGGAAGCGATTGAAGCGCGTGAACTCATTAAAAAGTTTATAGATGAAGTTGTGACAGCGTATGACCTCGACGGCTCTAATGTCACGCTATTGGGTTTCAGTCAAGGCTGTATTTTAAGTTATGCTGTGGCACTCACCTATCCTGAAAAAATTAAAAACGTAATCGCTTTGAGCGGATACATCAATGAAGCTATCATTGAACCGAAGACAGATTTAAGCCTGTATGAGCACCTATCTATTTTTAGTTCGCATGGTACCGTTGATCAAGTTATTCCGGTTGAAGCTGCTCGTAAGATTCAGTCCTATTTGACACCTTTAGGTATTGAAGCAAAACTTCACGAATACCCTGTGGGCCACGGTGTAGCACCACAAAATTTTTACGATTTAAAAGATTGGCTGCTTAAGCACTAAGGATAAATGACACTTTGAAGTGTTTCAAATGTGATTTCACCATCCTTTGAAACATCATAGAGTAAAATAAGTTCGCCCCAGCGTTTCCCATCACTAAAATCGGTGATTACCCATTTGTGGTTGAGCACTTCTACTTTGTTGATCTGGAAAACACCAGTGGCATTTTCATAAGGAATAAGCGCATTTCCTGAAGCAGTGTTTTTACTTATTAAAGCGCTTTCAATTTTAGATTCTAAAGCGTCAACTTCGATCCCAAAACGATCAAAGTACGCATATGCATGCTCGTTTCCGTTCAATTGAAAATAGCGCGTGCCTTCATTTTCTTTAAGTGCATTTAAAGAATCGGCAGCGGTGAGTTGTGATTCAAGCTTTGCAATTTTTGACTCCTGAGCTTCAAAAAGTTTTGTTGAATTTACATACTGAAAAACCACCCATAAAGCGGTAAATAAAAATAAGTACATAAATATATTTCTGCGCATAATCTTAAAGTTCTAATTGTAAACCATCGTAGGCCAGATGTACATTTTCTGGAAGTTGCTTTTCAACTTCTGCGTGAAAGCCCAGCAGATGACTTATATGTGTGAAATAGGTTTTTTTCGGTTTGATCTCTTCAACAAAAGCTAAAGCTTCCTCTAAATTAAAGTGAGAATAATGAGGTTCTTCACGCAACGCGTTCACCACCAAAACGTCGAGATCTCTTAGCTTTTCTTTCTCTTCCGCAGCAATGGTTTTGACATCGGTTAAATAGGCAAAGTTACCAAAGCGATAGCCAAAGACTTGTAATTTTCCGTGCATCACATTTACAGGTTCCACGTGTAGATCGTTTATTTCAAAAGAAACATTATTGGTCACCTCATAAACCTCTACAGCCGGAGCTCCGGGATAGCGGTTTTCAGTCTCAAAAATATATTCAAAACGCTTTTTGAGTTCATCTAGAACCCGTTGATGCGCATAAATGGGAATATCACCTTGTCTAAAAAAGAAGGGTCTGATATCATCTAAACCGGCAGTATGATCTGCATGCTCGTGTGTAAACAATAAAGCCTCAAGATGAGTAACCTTATTTGAAAGCATTTGTTGCCTAAAATCTGGACCGCAATCTATGACATAATTAGCACCCTCAAATTCGATCAAAATTGACACCCGCAAACGTTTGTCTCGGGGGTCTGTGCTCATGCAAACCGGGTGTGTGCTACCAATGATGGGGATTCCTTGTGATGTACCTGTGCCTAAAAAGGTGATTCTCAAAGCTGTGAAATTTAGCACAAAACTACACTTAATTTTTTGTAAGCCCTACCATTTTGTTACCTTTAACCCGCAAAGGAAACAACCAATACTCACCCATAAAAAACGTGCTATGCCAATCACAATTCAAGGTGATAGAGAGTTTGAAAATATCCCGTCGATAAATAATAAAGCCCTACGAATAAATCTTAACCAAAATATCTACGGTACGTTTGCCGAGATTGGTGCCGGTCAAGAAACAGTACGACACTTTTTTAGAGCTGGAGGCGCAAGCGGAACAATTGCTAAAGCGATGTCTGCCTACGACAAAGATTTTAGTGACGCTGTTTACGGCGTTGAACACGATCATCGTTACGTTACCGAGGCAAGACTT
This sequence comes from Leeuwenhoekiella blandensis MED217, assembly GCF_000152985.1. GTDB lineage: Bacteria > Bacteroidota > Bacteroidia > Flavobacteriales > Flavobacteriaceae > Leeuwenhoekiella > Leeuwenhoekiella blandensis. The sequence goes on from NZ_CH672395.1 coordinate 2,579,906, forward strand.
AAAAAAATGCTGGCTCACGAAACCAATCTGTTAGAAAACAGAATTTCTCGTGAGAAGCATCCTAATAAGATCTATTTTACCTATGCTAATACTGTCGCGACCATTGATTTTGCAAAAAAATACAAAGGTCACGGTTGGGTAGGAATTAAATATCAAGTAGAGCCACAAGCAGAATTTAATGAGATAATCCTTCACGTACGCTTTCACGAGACTGATGCACGCTTGCAACAGCTTACCTTGGGTACCTTAGGTGTAAACCTCATTTATGGTGCATATTATAAATATGATTCGCCTAAAAAATTGCTACGCTACCTTTATGACCATATCGATAAAGATCAAATCGAGATCGATATGATCAACTTCTCGGGACCGGTTTTCTCTAAAGTAGACAACCGCTTGATGAGTTTACAGCTCGTGAAAAACGGATTTACCGATGCGGTAATGTTTGGCCCCGATGGCAACAATATTCTTTCAGCTAAAATTCTTTATAAGAAAAACATTCTTGCGCTGCGCGGAAGTTTTAGACCGGTGACTAAAGTGAACACCGATATGTACCGAAAATCCCTGGAAATCTTTCTAAGTGAAAATCGGGTTAAAGAAGAAAACACCGAAGTTATTTTTGAGATCACCCTTTCTAACCTGCGCGCTGAAGGTGAGATCGATGAGGAAGATTTTATGGCCAGAGCCCGATTATTATGTAATCTGGGACATACCGTAATGATTTCTAACTTTCAGGAATATTACAGACTTGTTGAATATTTCTCTCGCTATACCAAAGAGCGTATGGGGCTCGCAATGGGTGTTAACAACCTGATCGATATTTTTGACGAATCCTATTATCGTCACTTGAGTGGTGGTATTCTAGAAGCTTTTGGTAAATTATTCTTTAAAGATCTACGCGTGTATCTCTATCCAATGCGTGATCCTGAAACTGGAGAATTCTTTACCAGTGAAAACTTAAAAGTGCATCCACGTATGAAAGAATTGTATAAATTCTTTAAATACAACGGTCGCGTAGTAGATATTGAAGATTACAATCCAGATATTCTTAATGTATTCTCGCGTCAAGTGCTTAAAATGATTTCTAACTCAGAAGAAGGTTGGGAACAAATGCTTCCTAAGGGAATTGCTCAACAAATAAAAGAACAAGGATTGTTTGATTACAAACCAAAAACTATCGAACAGGAATAAATCTTCTTGTGCTAGTGCCAATAAAAAATCCCGAACATTAATTAATGTTCGGGATTTTTTATTGGAAACAATTTTGGTTTTTAAGCTAGGGCTGCTTTCAACCCTTCAAGATCAACACGCGTTTGATCTCCTGTTTTCATATTTTTTAAGGTGTAAACCCCTTCTTCCATTTCTTGTGTTCCTGCTAAAACTACAAATTGAATATTGCGCTTATCTGCGTGTGACATTTGCTTTTTCATTTTGGCAGCATCAGGATATAATTCTGAAGTGATTCCTGCTTCGCGTAAAGCTTTTACCGCTTTCAAACAATACAGCGATTCTGCTTCGCCAAAATTTATGAACAGTAATTTGGTTCCTTTAATCGCTTGCTCAGGAAAAAGACCAAGTTCTTCAAGCACCAAATAAATACGGTCAAGACCAAAAGAAATACCAACACCACTCATATTTTTCAATCCAAAAATCCCGGTAAGATCATCATAACGGCCACCGCCTCCTATGCTTCCCATCTTTACACCTTCGGGAGCAGCAACTTCAAAAATCGCCCCCGTATAATAATTCAGTCCGCGGGCTAAAGTCACATCAAGATCAAGAGTGACTGTTGTAAGTCCGAGCGCTTCAATTTTATCATTGATATACGCCAATTCTTCAATTCCTTGTTTTCCCACATCTGAATCCGCAAGTAGCTGATTCAACAGTTCAAGTTTTTCAGCAAAAGTTCCGCTTACATTGAAGATGGGTTTTACCCGTGTGATAGCTTCTTCAGAAATACCTTTGGCAAGCATTTCTTTGATCACACCTTCTTCTCCTATCTTATCGAGTTTATCTAAAGCGACTGTAAAATCGATGAGCTTATCTGCTGCACCAATGGCTTCAGCAAGACCTGAAAGTATTTTTCGGTTATTCATTTTAACCGTGGTTCCCTTCAGTCCTAAATCGGTAAAAACCGCATCATACAACTGCACAAAGGCTACTTCCTGCAATAAAGAATCTGAACCTACAGCATCTGCATCACATTGAAAAAACTCTCTAAATCTTCCCTTTTGCGGACGATCTGCACGCCAAACCGGCTGAATCTGATAGCGCTTAAAAGGAAATTCTATCTCGTTTTGATGCTGTACCACATAACGAGCAAAAGGCACGGTAAGGTCATAGCGCAATGCTTTTTCTGAAATTTCAGAAGTTAGTTTATTACTGTCACGCTCTTGATAAACCGAATCATTTACCTTGCTCAAATAATCGCCACTATTCAAAATCTTGAAAATAAGACGATCTCCTTCGTCGCCATATTTCCCCATCAAGGTGCTGCTATTCTCAAAAGAAGGCGTCTCAATAGGTTGAAAACCAAAAAGCTCAAAATTTGAACGCAACGTATTGATGATATAATTACGTCTTAAAACTTCTTCAGGTGAAAAATCGCGAGTACCTTTGGGTATGCTGGGTTTTTGAGCCATTTCTTTTGTAGTGTTGCGGTATATTTAATAATAAAAGCCAATGCCCATTGCATTGGGCCTGCAAATATCTTAAAAATTGAGGGTTTGTCCTGCTTAATTTTATAAAACGGTAACATTTTTAGACATTAGTAGACCTATTGGTTCAAACCGGTAAATCTATGTTCTCCTTATTTAGAGAAAATATTCGCATCGCCTACGATTCTATACGCAGTCAATTGCTTAGAACGATTCTCACAGTAGTTATCATCGCTATAGGGATAACTGCACTCGTGGCTATTTTAAGTCTTGTAAAAGCTCTGGAAAACACTATAAGTAGTGATTTTTCCTCTATGGGAGCCAACACCTTCAATATTCAGCGGTATGAGTTTACCACGCGCCGACGCGGAAGTGGAGAAAAACAAAAAATCAACCCTGTAATTCGCTATACCGAAGTAAAAGATTTTGAAGAGCGCTACACCTACCCGTTTACTCAAGTCTCGGTTTCTTTTACAGGAACTTCTTCGGCTGAAGTTAAATATGAAAATCTAGATACAGATCCTGAAGTTACCGTTGTAGGTGCAAATGAAAACTTTCTTGACAATGCGGGACTCGATCTCGATGTAGGTCGAAACTTCACGATGTTTGATGTTCAAAACAACAATAACGTGTGTATTCTGGGAAGCGATTTTAAAAACGGGCTCCTAAAAAATGTAAATCCTATTGGGCAAACCATCAGTATACGCGGAGCAAAGTTTAAGGTCGTTGGTGTTCTAGAAGAAAAAGGTTCGACTTTTGGAAACAATCAGGATTTACGTGTAATTATACCTATCCAACTCGCACGTTCTATTTTTACTCAAGCTAATATCAACTATGCGTTGAGCGTAAAAGTTGACGATAAAGAAATGTTTGACGGCGCTCTTGACGAAGCCATTATAACCTTCAGAAACATTAGAAAACTTGCTCCTGTTGAAGAAAATAACTTCGGCATCGGCCGAAGTGATGACCTCATTAATCAGATCTCACAAATAAGTGGATATCTCTCTCTTGCAGCCTGGATTATTAGCCTAATCACCATTTTAGGATCATCGATCGCATTGATGAATATCATGCTTGTTTCGGTTACCGAACGTACGCGCGAGATTGGTGTTCGCAAAGCTTTAGGTGCAAAAAAATCGATTATTGCCGGTCAATTTCTGATGGAAACAATTATGATAGGTCAATTTGGAGGTTTGTTAGGTATTATATTAGGAATAGGTATTGGTATATTGATATCGACTGTAGCTAATTTCAATTTTACCACACCGTGGATGGCGATGCTCGCAGCTACTGCTGTTACTTTAATCGTTGCAATTATCGCAGGATTATTCCCAGCCTTAAAAGCTGCCAAATTAGATCCTGTAGAATCTTTAAGATATGAGTAATTTGTAAGCTACTTAATAAATAGCTTTTTGTAGCGTGTGACCGTACCGTCTTTAATGCGAAGAATGTAAACACCAGTGGTTAAATCCTGATTCCAATATAGTTTTAATTTACCTGCTATGCGTTCTGGATTTTTATCCTCAACAACTTTTTTACCGTTAAGTGTAAATAGCGCTAATTCTGGTTTTTCGAGATACTCTTCTCCCTCCATATTTATCGTAGTGTAATTTGTTGCGGGATTAGGAAAAAGGCTGACTCTTTTAGCACTTACCTTATGGTCCTCTACACTTAAAACCGACTCAAATTCTCCTTCAAAACTTATATAGTCGTACATATGATGGTTAACACCACTCGAAGTGGAAGGCATTACAAACTTTATTGTATTCATTCCTTCACGTAATTTGCTATAAGGAATTTCTACCGTTTGAACGGCATATTTTGCGTGATCACTTTGCCTTAGGAAAGCATTACCTCCTCCGTTGGGGGGATAAAAAGTTATGGAAGGAGCACTTTCACCGTTGATGTACAACCACTGTTGCGCGTGATCTGTACTGGCATAGGCAATGGTGAGTGTTGCGTTACCTGAATTAGGAATTTCCCCTTGTATCTCAAAGTTAATATTCCAATCCCAACGGGAGCGATTGTCATTTGCGTCAAAATAAGAAGAATGTACATAAGGCAACACCTCGTCCCAATTATTATCTGCAACATTATATTCTATGGTTTCTGAGAATAACTCATGAAAATTCTCTTGGATAAATCCTTCTGAGTAACGTAAATGCCCCAAAACAAATTCTTCAGCAGTTCTATTAGGCACTCCTATTTCCCATATCAAATTACCATTATTTCGTGGTATCTCAAGCTCTAAATTACCAAGCTGAGTCACGTTTGAAGCTTCGACCCTGATGTTTTCCTTTTTAAATTCCTGAATGGCTCCATCATTAAAAGCAAAAAGCGTATAATCTCCAGGCCGAATGTCTTCGATTAAGAAGTTCCCATCATCATCAGCACGTGTCCAATACTGATAATTTTCTTCTTCAAACTGCCAATCGCCATCACTTCTCGAGCTAAGTTGTGTTACTCCCACCCAAGCATTTGCGCCATTCACATTATCTTTCTCCACATCTATTATATTGAAGTTACCAGCAACAGCACCACGAGCATCTTGCAATGGATATTCTGGGGTATTGGTCAACCACGAGTATGGCCAAGCAGCTTTTTCTTGAGCAGCTCTGGCTTTTGCATCTTGCCAATTGGCTTCTGCCGTTTCTCCTGAGCTCATATAAATCAAGTAGGGCCCATAAACCTTATTCCAATCGCGCCCTTCTGGAATTACCATGCCTCTAGAGTTATAATGGAGTCCGTTTAATAACACATGAATTATACCTGCTGCGGAATTTAAATCGTGATGCGTAGGACCGCTATTATAAAACTCATGACTTCCCATCACAGCCCATAAACCCATTTTATTCTTATCGCTCGTAAACCCCCAGGCCGGCAGCTCCATCAATTCTTCGGTATATTGATATTTTCCATCATACATACCGGCGCGTACACCGGTTACTAGTTTTATGATTTCGGGAATAGTGGTAGGTTCAGCATTCTCATTATCGGCATATGAAGCCATTTGCCAATTTTTAATTGAATCTACATAAATATTCTCAAATTGAAAAATTCCATCTTCATGAGCCGTCCACAATACCTGCCTCCAGGAGCCTAAGTCAAAACTAGGATACTCTGCTTTATGATGAATTACAGAATATGTGTACAATCCCGTATCTCCCTTTTTTAGGACATAATGAATGTCTGCATCGGCAGGAGTGTTTCTAACTCCGGGTTCGTATGTTCTTAAAAAGGAAATATCAACATAATCCTCGGTCTCTTCTTTTATAGAAAAGCTGGTACCCGTTACACGTTCAAAACCATAGGAAGTCTGAAAATCATAATAACCACCGATGCGTCTACCACTTTGAGAAAGGGTTTCTGTGCCGTTTATAACTAGAGAAAGTAAGTCTGAAGAACTTTTATCAATCTTTGCTTCAACAAATTCGTTTTTTAATAAGATATAAGTTGCGTACTCTTGAACCATTCTATTCTCATCCCTCGGAATAGCAACAATGGTCTGACTCCCATCAAAATTGACTTCTAGAGCCGTATCCTCATCGGTAACTATTTTTCCTGTATCAACAAGGTTTTGAAGTGCTGTTTGATTATCGCCATTTACCACTAAAGCGCCAATTCCGTTAATTGTTATTTTTCCATTATCCCCGATACGCACATCTGAAGCTACCTCCAGCCTCCCGCCATCAATAAGAACAGTTCCCACAGTAGTGGTTTCATCTGAACCTACTTCAAGGGTAGCTCCTACATAACAAATGCCTCCAAGAATAGAAACACTACCATTGCCCGAAGCTCCTCTTCCCACAAAAAGAGCATTCTTGCTTTCAAATCTGCCTCCATTGACTTCTAAACTTCCGTTAGAATTATTTCCTATAAAAACAAAGCTTCGTATGTTGAGATATCCAGGCTCATTTATAATCAGTTGTCCGTTAATGTAATTACTACTCCATGGTAACAGCGCTCCTTGCACTGTAAATTTACCACCATTGGCAATATCCAAAGCTCCCGGCCTTCTGTTTATATCTCCTGCACTTCCACCATTTTGTATCGGGTCATAAGGATTACCCGCATTAATAATTAGAGTAGTAGCCTGCAGGTTTAAGAAATCTACACTTGAATCATCCCAATTGTCAACATTATAAAAATCTTGATCAACGTTACCTACCCAGCCTACCTGCGCAATCGATTTCGTAATAAAACCAAAAAAAAGACAAACCAGTACTATTTTATATTCTATAAACCTCTGAAACGACATATTATTAAAATTAGTGCTTCAAGATACTTAAGCTTAAAAAATACTCTAACCTGTACTTTCCTGCCCTAGAGACACTTTCAAATTTAACTCAAAAAAAACCGCTCAGTTTCTATTACCAAGCGGCTTTCTTTAAAACATTTCAGTGCTAGCTATCTGTTTACTCTACCTCTACAAATTTTTCAAACCATTGGTATAAGTCTCCTTGAGTAATATTGGCTCCTTGCCTGATAAGTACAAAAATATCGTTGTTACGATCTTCAGAAAGCAATTTACTTGAGCTGTAGAGATTTACTTCATCCTTCATAAAATTATCCTGAAGCCACTTATATCCTTGTGGAGTTGTAATATCTACACCCTTATTTTCAACCTCGATAGAGATCATACTGATTTTGAGCTCACCTACTTTGAATAAGAACATATGTTGTGGAGAAAAATGCTCAAGATATTTCACCTTAGCAAGAACGCCTTCCCAAATCAGATCGCTAAAAACGTCAAGCTCTTGTTCTGCAGTTTCCGGCTGATTTTTTTTGATATCTTCCCACTCATCTGCTGTGATCGATTGTGCTGCCAAAAAGTTAATGAACTCTTGGTGCATTTCATCTAATTGCTCTTTTGAAAGTCTGATGTACTTCATATGCTGAGTTTTTAGAAGTAAACTACCTCAGGGCAAACCCGAGAGGCGTTTGTTGGAATGAATTTTCGATTTACTGGCAGGCCTAAGTGTATTAAACTCCTTCGGAAATGCCAATAAAAAAAGCTTCCGCGTAAACGAAAGCTTTTTACTGTATTGTGTAAGGCTTATGCCTCTGCTACAACGTCAAATGTGAAATTTTTCACTACATCACGGTGAAAACGAAGGCTTGCTTCGTACTGTCCTAAACGCTTGATGTTACCACCAGCGATAGTGATGTATTTTTTGTCGATCTCTACACCTTCTTTTGCTAATGCATCAGAAAGATCTGCATCTGTGATAGAACCAAATAGTTTATCAGCTTCTCCAGCTTTTGCAGTAAGTTTAATTTCTAAACCTTCTAACTTAGCAGCTTGAGCGTTTGCAGCATCAACCACTTTCTTCTCTTTATACGCACGTTGCTTTAAGTTCTCTGCCAATACTTTTTTAGCAGAAGGAGTTGCAAGTACTGCATATCCTTGAGGAATCAAGTAATTTCTTCCGTAACCATTCTTAACAGTTACTAAATCGTCAACAAATCCTAGATTATCGACGTCTTTTTTAAGTATAACTTCCATCTCTTATCTAGTTTTTATTTATATAAATCTGTTACGTATGGCATAAGTGCTAAGTGACGTGCACGTTTTACTGCCACACTTACCTTACGCTGGTATTTTAAAGAAGTACCGGTAAGACGACGTGGTAACAATTTACCTTGCTCGTTTACAAAAGACGCTAACCAATCTGCATCTTTATAATCTACATACTTAATACCAGAACGCTTAAAACGGCAGTATTTTTTTGTCTTAGAGGTCTCAATATTTAACGGAGTTAAATATCTGATTTCCCCATCTTTTTTCGCTTTTGCTTGTTGCTCTATAGATGATGCCATAATTACGCTTTTTCTTTATTTCGTTTTCTACGTTTTTCAGCCCACTCGATCGCATATTTGTCAAGCTTAACCGTTAAGAAACGCATAACGCGCTCGTCACGTCTAAACTCAAGTTCAAAGTTTGCGATAACCTCTCCTGGTACCGTAAATTCAAATAAGTGATAAAAACCACTCTTTTTGTTCTGGATTGCGTAAGCTAATTTTTTAAGCCCCCAATCTTCTTTAGAAATCATCTTGGCACCGTTTGAAACAAGAAAATCTTCAAATTTCTTTACTGTTTCCTTTACCTGGTCATCAGATAAAACGGGATTCAAGATGAAAACAGTTTCGTAATGATTCATAAAAATAGTTTATTAAAAAAATGAGTGCAAAAGTAACTTTAATTTTTCATACAACAAAACAGATCTCCTTTAAATCGACCATTTACTCGGTATTTTTTAATACAAGTGAAAATTCAGGAAAAAATATCGATGAACTACACAAAAAAGTTGGTTAATACATATATTGTAAGTAGTTTTGGTAAACTAACGCTATCTCAAAACTTAACCTTTGGAAGAATTAATTTTAGATTGTGCCGTTGTCGATGATTCAAGTTTACAACGTCTCGCTATCGTAAAGATGATCAAAGATCATCCTAATTTACGATTAGCCGCACAATACAACAACGCAATCGAAACTAAAAACGGTCTATTAGAAACCAAGGTTGATCTTATCTTCCTTGATATTGAAATGCCTATTCTAACCGGTTTTGATTTGCTTGATGATCTGGTACATAAACCACAAATCATCTTTGTTACCGGTAAAACAAAATATGCTTACAAAGCCTTCAACTATAACGCTATAGACTATTTAAGAAAGCCTCTTACCAAAGATCGCTTCCTGAATGCCGTTCATAAAGCTATCAATCTACATCGTCTTAAAACTGAAGGCAATGTAGAGGATGATGATTATATCTTCGTAAAAAGTAATCTTAAGAAGAAAAAGGTTTTTCTTAATGATCTCAAGTTTATTGAAGCACTCGGTGACTATGTAAAATTAGTCACTTATAATGAGCCTATCATTGTATTATCAACGATGAAAGCCTTTGAGGCGCAATTACCTGCAGAGCGTTTTATGCGAATCCATAAATCCTATATTATCAATCTGGACAAGGTTGAAAAATATAACAGTAGAAATATTGAGATCGAGGGAGATAAAATTCCATTGAGTAGACATAAGAAAACAAAATTGATGGAAGCTTTATCTAGCTAATCTCCATTGATTTGCGAATCAAAAAAAATCCTGCAATTTGCAGGATTTTTTTTGATCAATAGTTATCTACATTCAGTACTATCTTCACACTTCTAAATTGAGAAATACTTGAAAATGTAGTACGCACTTTAAGTATCGCTTTCTTTGTTTTCTCCAGACTTTGTTTCCGTGGAATTTTGATGAGAATATTGCGGTAATATTCATTACGAATTCGGGAAACCGGCGGAGGCTCTGGGCCTAAAACCTGATCTCTAAATACATTCTTAAGCGCTTGTCCCATCCATACCGAAGCCTCTTCAATCTTCTGAAAATCACGATGCTTCATCGTGATTTTAATCAATCTACAAAATGGCGGATATTTATAAATATGCCGCTCTTCGAGTTGCTCGTGATACATCGCTTCATAAGCATTCATAGACACTTGCTGCAAAATCTGATGATGCGGATTAAAGCTTTGAATCAACACTCTACCACGTTTCGCTGTACGTCCTGCCCTACCCGACACCTGCTGAATCAACTGAAAGCTTCTTTCATGTGCTCTAAAGTCCGGAATGTTAAGCATACTATCTGCGTTGAGAATTCCTACAAGGGTCACATTTCTAAAATCCAGTCCTTTTGTAAGCATTTGAGTTCCTACAAGAATGTCAATTTCGCCCTGCTCAAAAGCCGTTATAATCTTCTCAAAGCCGTGTTTACCCCGCGTCGTATCAGAATCCATTCGGCCTATATTATGCTCAGGGTATAATTCTTTGAGCTCAGTTTCCACTTGTTCTGTTCCAAAACCTTTAGTATCCAGCTCTTCGCTACCACAAGCCATACATTTTTGAAGCATCGCGATATGATAACCACAATAATGACAACGCAACTGCCCACGATGCCTGTGATACGTTAGACTTACGTCACAATTAGGACACTGCGGTGCGTGACCACAAGTGTTACACTCCACAATAGGTGAATAGCCTCTTCGGTTTTGAAACAAGATCACCTGCTCTCCAAGTTCTAAGGTATCGGTAATTGCCCGGAGCAGATCATCGCTAAAATGACCGGTCATCCGTTTTTTGCGATGTTTTTCTTGAATATCGATTATGCTGTTTTCGGGCATTAAAACATTTCCAAAACGCTTGTTCATAGTTACAAGTCCGTATTTACCGATACTCGCATTGTAAAATGTTTCTAAGGCCGGGGTCGCAGAACCCAACAAAACTTTTGCATTTTGCTGATGTGCCAATACAATGGCCGCATCTCTGGCTTGATAACGCGGTGCTGGATCGTATTGCTTGTAGCTGCTTTCATGCTCCTCGTCAACAACAACAAGTCCGAGATTTTCAAACGGAAGAAAAAGCGCACTACGCGCTCCTAAAACCAATTGCGCTTTAGATTCGTGATGTAAGACATTATTCCATACTTCAACACGTTCGTGAACTGAATATTTAGAATGATAAACAGATAATTGATTTCCAAAATACTCTTGCAAGCGCGCTACGAGTTGTGTTGTAAGAGCAATTTCAGGTAATAAATAAAGTACTTGTTTTCCTTCAGCCAGATATTCTTTAATAAGATTAACGTATACTTCCGTTTTTCCAGAAGCCGTTACCCCGTGCAATAAACAGACATCGTGATTTTGACAGGAGGTTTTTATTTCGCCTAAAGCTTGCTCTTGATTCTCGTTAAGTGTCTTAATCGGGCTATCTTCTTTACCACTGTAATTGATGCGATCTTTCTGAATTTTATAAATCTCAAAAATTCCCTTTTCGACCAAAGCCTTAAGCTGTGCTGATGATGCTTCACTTTGCTCTTGTAGTTCCTTTGCTTTTATCGGTTTTGGGGAACGCGCAGTTTGCGTAAAATAGTTGAGTAAAAGTTCCCGTTGTTTCGGGGCTCTACTTAATTCGTCAAGCGCTTCGTGCATTTTTTCTTCTTCATTATACGCTGGGGCAAGCCGAACATACTTAACCAGTTTAGGTTTATAGGCCTCATAAATCTCTTGATCAAGAGCAACCAGATCAAGATCTATCAATTTATTGATGCTAGGAAGCACTTTCTTTTTATTGAGCACCTGCATCACCTCACTGATTCTTAAAATTGAATTTCCTTCAAAAGCGTTGAGTATAGCAAGACCATCCTCATCAATAGCATCTAGATGGGGTTCAATAGGCGTCTTTGAAATACGCTTGATTATACTTTCACTTTCTAATAAAAACGCTCTTGGAAGGGCTGCACGCATTACATCACCTAATGTACACATGTAATACTGCGCCATCCATTTCCAGAAATTCAATTGGGCTAGGTTTACGACCGGTGTTTCATCTAAAATCTGCTCGATCTCTTTGGCTTCATAAATGCGCGGTTCGATCTGATGAACGCTAATAGCAAGGGCTGTATAAATTTTACTTTTTCCAAAAGGCACAGCAAGCCGCATCCCCGGTTTGATAAAAGCATATTCGGTCTCACTAATGCGATACGTAAACGCATTTTCGACAGGAATGGGTAAGATTACATCAACAAAATACACGAGGGTAAAGATAAAAAAAAGGCTGTCTCAAGAATTAGAAACAGCCTGTGTTTTGAAGTATATCGCTTTTATTTTACACGGTGCCAGTATTGCGTTCTTCCTATTAAAGAGAAACCTATATAGCCACGAACTTTCAACTTGTCTGCTTTTTCAAGTTCGATAAGACACTTGTATAATTTTCCGCTTTGCGGATCTAAGATTTTCCCATCATTATACTCATCACCATCCTTCTCAAGACCTTTAATGATCACAAGACCATTGATAGGCTTGCCTTTATCTGCTCCCGGGCAATCTACACATTTTGCATCTTGACGGTCTTTATTTAAAATTTCAACAATTTTACCATAAACCTTACCGTCTTGCTTGTAGATCTCAACAATAGATTTTGCATCACCTGTTTCATCATCAATAGTCTTCCATTTTCCCGTCACATCCTGAGCAAATAGCCCAGCTGTACAAACAAGCATCACAACTAAAAAAGCACTTAATTTTTTCATATTCGTTATTTGAGGGGTTATTAAATTTTTATTTATCAAATTAAACTTATCAATAATAAGATATTTTCAACTATCCTAAAATTATTTTGAAGATAATTGAGATTTTTTATAATCCCTTCTGCGCTTTAATCGATACAAACTCGCGTTGAGTTCGAAGCCTAAAAGCAACAAATTTGCATTGAGCCAGATATATACCATCATAATCAACAACGCTCCAATAGAACCATATAATTGATTATACGTGGCGAAATTATTGATGTACACGCCAAACAAATACGTGGTCACAATAAACAGAAATGTAGTTAATGTCGCTCCTATTGATAAAAAACGAGTGTCTTTCCCTTCTTTTGTTCCGAAGTAATACAAGGTTGCCACCACAGTATAAATCAAAACGATCAAAGCGATATAACTTCCCAATTGTGATATCCACAAATTATCTTCATTAACGATGCCGCGTCGTTTCAACTCACTTATAGTAATCTGAAGATAAAGCACCGCTATTACCACAAGTAACAACAACAGTGCCAACATTATAGAAACCCCAAGCGCCACAGCATATTGTTTTACTATACTTCGGTTTGTGATGGAGTGAAAACTATATTCAAACCCGGTGAAAATGGCATTGACACCATTGGCCATTAAAAAAATAGCAAAGATTAAAGTGAAAGATAGAAGTCCGCCACGCTGGTTTGCTGCAATATCCAAAAGGATCGGGTCAAAAAACTCCTGAGTTTGCGGTGGTAATAGATTATTGATAAAGGATAAAAAGTCACTTTGAAATCCGTTGATAGGAACATACGGAATAAGGTTGAGCACAAATAAAAAGAATGGAAAAAGCGCCATAAAAAAGCTGAAGGCAATCGCGCTGGCTCTTGTTGCAAAAGTACCTTTTAAGATACCTACGGCATACATTTCCCAAAAATCATATAGAGACAAGCCTTCAAAACCGGGAAGGATCACTCCCTTTGCCCATTTGACTACTGGAAGCAAAAATGGAATCGTTTTTAACTTATCGTCCCACTCTTCAGCCATTAAACTGCTTTTAGGCTTAAATCCATATTATAAACCGAATGCGTTAACGCGCCGCTAGAAATATAATCTACACCGCATTTAGCGTACTCCGCCAGCGTATATTCATTAATATTCCCAGAAGATTCCGTTAAGCATTGATCACCTATCATTGTTACTGCCGTGCGCGTGTCATCATAATTGAAATTATCTAATAGAATCCGATATACACCGCCTGCTTCTAAAATAGCTTCCACTTCGGCCAAATCTCTGGCTTCAACAATTATTTTTAAATCAAGACCATTTTCAGCTAAATAGGTTTTTGTTTTTGCGATCGCCTCTGGAATTCCGCCGGCAAAATCAATATGATTATCTTTAAGCATCACCATATCGTAAAGGGCAAAACGGTGATTTTCTCCTCCACCAATTTTCACCGCCATTTTTTCTAATGCACGAAAACCCGGCGTGGTTTTTCTAGTATCTAAAATTTTTGCTTTGGTTCCTTGAAGAAGTTCGGTATAGGCATTTGTTTTAGTTGCTATTGCACTCATACGCTGCATCCCATTTAAAACGAGACGTTCGGCTTTTAAAATGCTTTGAGAACTACCAGAAACATAAAGTACAATATCTCCTACTTTAACTTCTGCCCCATCTTGTATCAAAACCTCGACTTCTAGAGTTTCATCTACGTAAGCAAAAACTTTTTGAGCAAAGGCAACGCCTGCAATGATTCCTTTTTCTTTAACCAAAAGCTTGGCTTTTCCCTGAGCTGTATCAGGAATACAGGCCAATGAACTGTAATCTCCGGGACCAACATCTTCTCGAATGGCATTGGCGATGATACCTTCTATTTCTTCATTCAGCTTTGCTTCAGAAATCATAAAGTTGTGTCGTTTTTACTAAGTTAGATTTTCAGCTGGTTAATTTACAACACAGCCTTGCAAATATCGTGAAGATATATGCTTTTCTAAAGCACTCAAAATTGAAATAATGTAATTTTGAACTATGAATATAAAACTGCTTTGTATAGGAAAGACCGATGATCGTAATCTCGAGGCGCTTATTTCGGTTTACACCAAACGTTTAAAACATTATGTAAACTTTGAACTGGAGATCATCCCAGATCTTAAAAAGACCAAAAACCTTTCTGAAGAACAACAAAAAGAAAAAGAAGGCGAACTTATACTGAACAAGATCACAGCGCAAGACCAATTAATTCTACTTGACGAAAATGGTAAAGAATTGAACAGCGTAAAATTTGCCGACTATCTTCAAAAAAAAATGAATAGTGGTATTAAGACTTTGGTCTTTGTTATTGGTGGTCCTTATGGTTTTTCTGAAGCGGTATATGCCAAAGCTCAAGGCAAAGTTTCTTTATCAAAAATGACATTTTCACATCAAATGATTCGGCTTTTTATTACAGAACAAATCTATCGTGGCTTTACGATTTTACGCAACGAACCGTATCACCACCGCTAGTTTAAGCTTATTTCAGCTGAATAGGTAACCATATTTCTTCTTCAGATTCCGGGTGCTCTGGGCCGTAGTATTTTTCTCCCAAGCGTTCAAAGTGTGCCCGCTTATCCAGCTTGTAACCCGATTGGGGAAGCCAAGTACCGTAAATATAATTTGAAGTTTCTACAAATTCTTTTACGGGCCCCACGTGCGTAAAAACCGCATACAAACCACCGGCAATGGTTTTGGTTTGCATTCCTTCGGGTACTGTATCAAAATCTGTAACCTCAACAGCAGCCCAACGCTCAAATTCGGTTTCTCGCGTGAATTCCTCCACCTTAAAACCAGAAGGATATACCTGCATTGAGTAAAAACCAGAATCTACACAATTTTTTATTTCTTTATGTCTACTCATAAAATCTTGCCATAAAGCAGCAGTATCGTCAAACGATAAGGTCGTCGTAACACATTTCCCGATGATCTTGCGGGGTTCAATTTCTAGTATTTCTGGTTTCATGAAGTTGATTTTTATCCTTTAGCCCTAAAAATAAGAATTCTTTAACCCACAAAGCTCTTAACAATGGTTATCCTTAAAAAAACCATTACTATGAAACCAAGAAAACTAATTAAACGATTTTTCCTATTTACGAGTGCTATGCAGTTTGGCTATTATGCTGTTGTGTATGCTGATAAATACAAAAAAGATATTAAGCGTGTAATCAAAAAGTCTTAATCCTTTTTAAGAAAGCCTTGTTGTAAAACATTTTTGATTCCTTCAAGATTATCTGAAAATTGCATGAGTTGCGCGAGTAACTGAGCCATTTCGTTTGCATCTCCAAAGCCTTTGAGCTTGTTGTTTTTAACGAATGTTTCCTTTATAGCTGTCCAACGTTTAATTTCCTCTTCCTCTAAATTATCGGTAAGCTCCTTATATTTTAAAAGGTTTGCTTCGGCAGCTGCAGTCAAGGTCTGCGACTCGCTTTCATAATGTGATAACAGCAGGGTTTGCAACTCGTTTTCATTCATAACCGGCACCACTTTAGCTACCAATTTATTCATATCACGATAGGAGCCTTGCAGTTTAAAAGCAGGCTCGGTTCGGTATGCGTCGTCCATCGCTGCAGATTTAATATAAGCTGCGTTCACTTTAAGAACTGTGTTCCTGATTTTTAATACTTTTTTCAAGATCAAAGTATACTCTTCCAGTTCTCTGCTGCTGTGATTGCCTTTCAATTGCAATTCTTCATTGCCGGTTTCTAAACGTTGAAGCAACGTATATACATCGTCAAAATTTTTACTGCTCAATTGCTGAAGAATTGGATTTGCATTCAATGCATTTTCTATCAAACTCAGTTTGAAAAGATCTTCGGTATCGCCAATAATATCTCCCAAATTGTAAATGTCTGCCCGGTTGGCCAACATATCCGGGATTTGAAATTTAGCACCACTTTCTGTGTACGGGTTACCCGCCATAATCACACAAAACTTTTTCCCTCTAAGATCATAAGTTTTAGGCTTTTCCTTATAAACACCTTCTACCCTACGCGTACCATCAGAAAGCGAAATGAATTTCTGTAAAAACTCAGGATTACAATGCTGAATATCATCCAGATAAAGCATTACATTATTTCCCATTTCAAACGCGAGATTCAACTTTTTTAATTCTTCGCGCGAAGCGGAATTGGTAGCCGCTGCCGGATCTACTGAGGTTACCTCGTGCCCAATTGCCGGACCGTTGATTTTCATAAAAACCAAACCTAATCGATTGGCGATATACTCCATCAAAGTGGTTTTACCATATCCCGGCGGAGAGATCAACAGTAACAAGCCCATGCGGTCTGTGCGTGACTTGTCTCCAACAGTCCCTAGTTGCTTGGCTAAATTATCTCCGAATAATGGGAAATAAACCTGATCAATCAACTTATTACGCACAAATGAGGTCAAGACTTTCGGCTTAAATTCCTCCAGTTTTAATTCTTCCTTTAAATCCTCTGTAACTTTGTGTTTCGCTTTACGAAAAGCTTCAAACGCCGGTACCGCTTCAGCAAAATAGTGTTGCAAAGTCTGGGTAAAAAAATGGAAGTTAAACTCATAAATACCATCAGAAATGCTAGAGTGATCACCTTTCAAATCGGTGATTTTCTCAGATGCCTGAATGGTATTGACTTTAGAAACTGATTCATCATCAAACAGCAACAAACATACTGCTTCGTCTAAATAACTAAGCGCAAACTGTGTTTTCTCGCTTGTTAGAAAAGCTTTTACCCATTGGCGCACCAAAGCAATTTTAGACTCATAATCAGCCTGTGCTTCGAGGCTTGTTTTAAACTTTATATCTGCTTGGCGCTCTTTCAGGTCTGTTAAAAAAGATTCTTGTATCTCAACTGCAATAGTGCTTCGCGTAAAACTATCATCATTTTGAAGTTCAGCAAATAAATAGTTGGCTGTGGCAATAGCATCTTGAATTTCTAATAATTCATTTTGAACCGAAAACGCTTCGATTCTTTTAGCCAAAGCCTCCACAACAAAATTAGAAGTGGTTTCCTCCGGGAAATACTGTAGTACTTCGCCAGAAGCTTTCAATTTTTGATTTAAAAGGTTTTGCTCTTCACTTGCTAAGCTGTTCCAAAAGAATTGCGCATAAGAACGTATCTGCGGACTAAATCTCAACAGTCCCAGATCAACATGCTTTTGTACTAAAACTCTTAAGATTTTTGCAGCATCACTATCGTGAACTCCTTTTACATAACCTTCACTGTAATTGGAGCTGCTATGCTCTTGCACAAGCTTGAGCAATTCGTCATCAGTTGCTTCATGAAGCGTATCAATAGGCGCTACTTTATAAATTTTATAGGCTAAATAAGCTGATCGATACACTGTATCATTTTCTGAAACAAATTCCTGATCCCAGATCTGACGCGAATTTAAAAGAATAGGATCGTCAAGTTTTTGGTAAAAATCGGTTCCTGTAAGATGGTAAGCAAGCTCGCCATCTTTAAGCACTATAGTTAGATCAAGCGGCTGCCTGTTAACTCCAAATTTATGATTCCCAAAGCGGATGATATTCTCCCCGTCTTCATACAAATCGAGTTTATCCTTGAGTTTGCGCAAAGCATCCTCACGCGCAACTTTGAGCGCAGTTTCTAATTCTTCGGCTTTACCGCTATCTTCAAGTTCGTTGAGCTGCAAGATGATATACCGCAACTTATTGATCATAAGATCAGAAGCAAAATACCCATTGATCTCATCTGCAGATCCCAAACTTTGAGCACGTTTAGCGACTCCTTTTAAGATGCGTTCAGAAGCATTTTGCAAAGCAAGTGCGCGTTTATTCCGCTTTTCGACCAAAGCATTTTTGCGCGCTTCAAAGGCAGCATAAACTTCCTCCCGTTTTTCTAAGATGACGGCAATAAAATCTTCAAAATCTGCGAATTTCCCTTCGAGCTCCTCAAGCTGAATAGATATCTTATTTTGGAATTCGTCACATTTCTCTGGAGTTGAAGCAATATCTATATAATTGATGATGCTTTGATCAATCAGCTTTAGTTGTGCTGAAAAATCAGCTTGAGCTTCAGCACTTCCGAGTGCTTTTTTCTTATTTTTAAGCGCTGCTTTTAATTGATTTATGGTAGCAAAAATCAACGAAATATTGTCAACGATCTTTGTAGCGTGCGCAGTATCTTCAATATCAAGATTGGTAACAATGTCAATCAACAATTCTAAATCTGCAGCAATTTGATTGACTTCCTCTTCTAGCTTTTTTGCCTCAATTACTTTCTTGACGCCTTCAAGTTGGTGATTCTTCTCAGCAACTTGATCGTGATATGGTTGTAATGCCTTGTCATCTAGTAAAAACTGAACACAGCGCCTAGATATTTTTTGCGTTTGCTCACCTATTTCAGCTTCTAACTCATTTAGAAAATCAAGGTTTACATAACGCACTTCGCGAAGGCTAATCACCTTCCCTCGCAGACTGCGCAACTGGGTTAGAAGAATGACAAAATCGTTTATCGATTTAAAAGACGAACTCTTGATCTTAGAGAATATTTGCTCTGCTTCCTCGCGTAACGCTTTAGTTTGAGCTGCGGCGTGACGACGTAATTCTGTTACTTTCTCAAACTCATCGATCGCAGCATTAGCTGCTTTATTGATTTCGCCAAGCGGAAGATCTAAGCGTTCGGTTTCCTCTTCGGCTAACCAGTAATACGAATCCTGAATATCTTTAGCCGATTTTGCAATATCAGCGTAAAGTCCGTCATAATTATCCTCTTTATTAAGCAGTGTAATCAAGGCTTGCGACTCTGCCATCGCTTTTACAATGTCCTTGTTCCCTATTTTATACAGCATCGATTCGGTATGCTGTGAAGGCATAAAATCTCCCTTCAAAAATGGAGTTTGCCAGATTTGAACCACGTGATGTTTAGTCTGATTGTCTTCTGCAGTAAAATAGCAAAGCTCGCCATTCTCAAGAATCGTAAAACCGCTACAAATGATAGGAGTTTTTATTTCTTGACTGATGATGTTGTACGACATCAATTTATAGAGACCGGCTTTTGCCTCATAAAAAACGTACATAAAATCTTCTCCATTAGGAGAGACGATCTTTTGCTGAAATTTTAGATCGAGATGCCCGTCATCAAAGATTTTGTATTCTCCGGTCTGCAAGTAATATCCATTAGGAAAAATAATTCCCTGATCATCTGGAAGTAAAACTGCCGCAACACCTATACTTTGAATCTTATGAACCTGCTTAATTTTATGATTGTAAACAAAATAGCGTGAAGTTTCTTGAAAGGGTTTTATATCAAGCACGATCAGGTTGCCCAAATCTGCAAAGCGATATTGCCCATCATCCAGTGTCTGATCAAAATGTGCTACAGGTTCAGAAAAAATACCTTTTCCGTCCTCGGTATTATCTTCAATCTTAATAGTAAGATCACCACCTATGGTCTCTACAAATACTCTGTCTAAAATTGAAACGTGAGAATGCACACCATAACGATGCATATCGCGATTCACCTCTTGCCACTTAAACTCATGCTGCGGCGGAAAACGGTATTCGTGATCGCTGCGATTATCAACATACTCAAGCGCATTTTCTTTTATAAGCCACTTAAATGTCTTAATATCTGTTACACTTTCGCTCAGCTGAAAAACCATATGCAGGTAATTGCCTATGATTGCAAAGCGTGCAAAAATGGTATTTCGGTAATATTTATAAAGGTTTGAAAAGTCTGTTTGAAACGTTGAATCATCGAGCAAGTCTAAAGTGACCGGCTCAAACCTATTATTGGTAAACTGATAAATACTAAAAACATCTGAAAGGGCAATTTCGGTACGCAAACCAAAATGAACGTTATAACCAAAAATACAGGTATTTCCCAGCGAAACAATATCTCTGGCAATGCAGTTGTTCTCGGTACTGATGCGGTCATTAGCAATAAGCTTTGTCTCTAACGAACCAAAAACTGTCTTACGCGCTTCGTTTAAAGATGTTAACTTATCCTGCAGCTCTTGCTTTTGCTTTTGAAGTCTGCCACGAATGATAGCATATGTGCCACCATCCAGCGTTTCTTGCGCAGGATTTTCTTCAGGATTATTTATAGTGGTTTGTGACGTTTTTGCCATTTTTTGTGCTATTATTTTTTGGCAATAATGAGTGTCTTATAGACCCAGACTAACATTTGATATACTTAAAAGTGTTTTTGTCACGCTGAGCTTGTCGAAGCGCTTCACTCTTGCAATCATAACCTTGGTCCTACTCGTTAATTTTATTACCAAACTGAGTGTAATTTTTTGAGAATAATACCAAATCATCCCAATTACTTTCTATAAGTGCGATCTTCTTTCTTCTGCTCCAACCTTTTATCTTTTTCTCCCATAAAATAGCCTGATCTACTTGAGAAAAGCCCTCACTCCACACCAACTCGACAGGTCTGCGTTTAAATGTGTACGAATCAGGTTTTATCCCAAAATTATGCTGATCGATGCGCAACTCTAAATTACTCGTTACACCAGTATAAAAGCTATTGTCCTTACATTTTACGATATAAACAAAATAGGTTTTCATTTGAAGTAGTTGTTTTGTAAGGTCTTCGACAGGCTCAGACTGACATTCCGATTATAAATTAAATGTCAAACTGAGCCAGCAAAGAATATAGGTAGTCAGATCTCACTTGATTCTACTTCAACTTCTTGTTGTCTAAACCTAGACCTTTCGCCAAGTTGAATAGATTACTGAACAAGGTCTGCTCTTCAGAATCGTGAGAACGTTCTTTAAGATGCATCAGCAAGTTCGCTATGGTCAAGTTTTTAATGTCCTCGGAAGAAACACCATACTTGTCTGCAAATTCTTTTACTTTTTCAAGCAAATTTCCTTTGACATCATCGCTACCAAGAATTGCATTTTTTACATCCTGTATATTGCTACTATTCTCTACTAAACGATCGTATCCTTTAGCCTTTGTGATCTGACCAATAATCTGATCGAAGAACATCGTCTCGCCACCAACAATATCAATTTTAGCAGCTTTAAGTGCATCTCCTATCACCTGAGCCTGAGCATCGGCAATATCTTTCTGAATGTTGATATGTGCTAAGTCAACTTGCAATTCTTTATCCAGACGTAGTTTGAACTCTTCGTGTTCTTTACCTACACCGTCTAGTTTCTTCATTGCATTTGCTTTTTCTTCGATACCGGCTGCATCTGCCATCGCTTTTTCTTTGATCACCGCAGCTTCGGCAAGACCGTCTTTGCGCTTCGCTTCAGCTTTAGCTTCCATACCGGCAGCTTCCGCCTTCATTTTCTTCTCAATGATTGAAGCTTCAACAACTCCCTGACGCTCATTGGCATCTGCCTTGGCGTGCATTACTTGCGCTTCAGACATACCCACAGTTGCTTCTTCTTTTGCTTGCGCTTCTGCAAGAATCTTACGCGCCTGTGCTTCTTTCTCAGAAGCTTCTTTATGCGCAAGTGCCTCGATATTGATTTCTTCAGCTTTTTGCTTAGCCGCTTCTTTTTGAGCTTCTGCAGCTTTTATCGTCTTAATAAGATCTTCTTGAGCATTAGCTTCTGCGATGGTGATTTTTACTTGCTTCTCACGATCTGCAGTTTTAAACGCCTGAATATCCTTCATACTCTCCTGCTCTTCAACCACGCCTTTTTCTAGCATCACGCGATCACGAATCACATCTTGAATATTCTTCTTCTCCACTTCAACTACCTTCTCTTTCTCAATCTGAGCCAAGGTTACTACGCGCTCTCTTTCGGTAGCTTCGAGTAGACGATCTTTTTCAACGCGCTCGGTTTCTACAGCATCGGTGCGTTGCTTATTTTTAGCAGCGACAATGATCTGGCGCTCCATATTTTCTTCAGCAACTTTTACCTTTTCCTGCGTCGCAATACGTGCAGTTTCTGACTTGAGACGTTCTTCTTCTGCAACTTTCATCGTTTCAGCCTCTTCACGGGCTTTGATGTTTGCAATTTCACGTTTTTGCTGCTCTTCTTTTTCAGCCAATTGCTTATCAAGCTCTAAGATCGCTTCACGTGCTTCGACATCCTGCTTACGTATGGTTTTTTCCTCATCACGCTTGATCAGGTTTGCTTTTACGTTTTGAACCGCAGTTAACTCAGTGATTTTCTTAATCCCTTCTGCATCAAGAATATTGTCTGGTTTTAGATGGGTAACCGGTGTTTGCTCTAAAAAGTCAATGGCGCAATCTTCTAAGGTATACCCGTTAAGATCTGTACCAATGATATCTACAATCTCATCACGAAATTCCCGTCGTGCCTCGTACAATTCTATAAACTGGAATTTCTTACCTACGGTTTTTAATGCCTCAGAAAACTTGGCTTCAAAAAGATCTTCAAGGGTTTCTATACGAGAAGCACGGGCAACACCAATGGTCTGCGCTACTTTTTTGATATATGAAATGTCGTTATTTACTCTAACGAAGAACGCCACTTTAATGTCGGCCCGCATATTGTCTTTACAGATAAGCCCTTCTACGCCCAATCTTTCGATCTGGATTTTCTTTACAGAAACATCCATAATTTCCACTCTGTGAAAAACCGGGACAACATAAAGTCCTTTATCGGTAGCCACTTTAGTACCTCCAAAACCGGTACGGATAAGCGCCTGTCCTTGATGGACTTTCTTGTAAAACATCGCGATAATCGCGAAATAAACGATGATTAAGAACAAAAGCACTCCTAATCCAATTCCAATAATTGGTAAAACTTGATTCATTTTTTGATTGATTTATTTAGTCGTTATAATTCTGTACGAGGTAAAAATTCTGATCTTCAGAATGTTTGATAATTAATACGGTGCTGCCGTAGGTCAACGGTTCTCCGGTAAGGGATTTTACATAAATAGACATAGAATTGCCGTCTGCAAGCACTTCGGCATTGCCCATTTTTTCTCCGCTAATACTAGAAAGTAAAGTTGCTTTACGCCCCAAATAGTCCACAGCCACGTCACCGTCTTTATTAAGATGTCTGAAAAAACCTTTAAATGGTGTCGTAAATAATTTGTTGACTATTAACGCCGGAAAAAATGCAATTAACATTATCGCAAAGCCAAAAACCGAATCATAGGTCATTGTAAGGGCCGTTGTTAATGTCGTCATCAACCACCAGATAAATATCCAGCAGGTGAACGTAAACATAAACGGAAGCCCAACGAAATTGAAATAGATCAGAAAAATCTGCCAACCTTTAAGCGGCTTACGGCGTTTGCCTACAACATTTTCTTTTGTCACCTCAACATTTGAGACATCTTCAAAATCCATATTGCCGCCTTCTAAACCGGTATCAAGATCTACATCGGCGTCGACATCTACATCGACATCTACGTCAATATCCAAGTCAAAGTCGATCCCGCCGATCATCGTAACGACCCAATACAGGATTAAGATAATAAGCAATATAGACAGTACAATATTGACTTCTGAAAAGAGTACTTCTGTTAAGGTTGCATCCAATGTTATCCCTGGTTTTTAGAGTCATCAAGACCCAATTGTGATTTCAATTTTTCTAGTTCATCATCAGCTTTAGCTGTAGTCGTATCAGCGGCCTTATCCAGCTCATCATCAATAGATTTTGAAGCATCTGCAATATCCCCATAAGCTTCGGCCAGCGCTTCTTCCTGAGCTACTTTATCTTTCATACGCTCTAGCATAGAAACAGTTCCTGTACTGTCTAATTCTGCCATTTGCTTATTTAAATTCTTTGTGGCATTACTCACTTTCACGCGTGCTTTAAGCGTTTTGAGTTCGTTTTCCCATTTGCTGATATTCGATTTTATATTTTGAATATTCTTTTGCAACTGTTCTACATTTCCGTCAAACTTTTCAGATTCAGCCTTGGCTTGATCAACTTGTTTTTGCGCCTCTTCCTTCTTTATCAAAGCTTCCTTTGCAAGACGATCTGCTTCAGCTGCATCCATTTGTTTATTATGCGCTTTCTTAAGAATCACGATTGCTTTGCTCTGGTAATCTTCAGCTTTATCTTGAAATTGTTCCTGATCGTTTTTTGCTCTAATTGCAAGTGCTTTAACCTGCGCCAGAGCTTCAAGACTTTTATCTAGATCTTGCTTCATATCTCGAATTCCCTGCTCAGTTAATTTGATCGGGTCTTCCATATTATCGATTGCGGAGTTGGCTTCTGCTTCCCCTATTTTGAATAAGCGTTTAAATATGTTCATGAGTTCTAAAGTTTAATATTTTGAAAATTCTATTATTTTATCTGAATATTCACTCATCAATAAACTGAGTGAATTAAGGGAGCCTTCGAGTTCGTTTAAGTCCATATTCTCGATTTGAAGCGTATCTCTAAAGATTACTTTATCACCACTTTCATTTAAAACAAAAGCACCGTGAATGATATCTCTATTCTTTTGTAACAGGCTTTTAAGGACTTTTTCTGAGTGATTATTTATTTTGAAAATAAATTGCTCCAGAATTAGAATGGGTGGAGCAACTCCCAAAATCAGGTTTTTAATTCCTGAATTTTCTTTCTGAACTACAAGTATTCCATCTTCAGGATTTTGAAAACTGATATTAAAGTCCAGTTCGAGTAAATAATCTTTGGTTATATGAAAATGATCTTTCATCTTTTTGGTTACAAGTTGTTAAGAATTTCTAAAAGTTAATAATACGAAAACTAGTTTTTAATTGTTCATATTACGCTAATTATTATTGTTAACAATGAATGAATTAATACTACCATAATGTTCGATTTTTTGATTAGTGATTTCTTGATTGTCTGCAAAAATGAAAATGAATACTAAAAAAAATAGCAGACATTATTATTTTTTGCTAATATTGTTAGGTAAATATAATGAATATTTTATTTATTGCAAATATTATTAGCAAATTATGTCGTTTTTTGGAAAAAATATTAGAAAGATTCGTAGCGTAAAAACGCTAAGTCAACAGGCTTTTGCAGAGTTATTTGACTTAAAAAGAGGCACTTTAGGCGCATATGAAGAAGGAAGAAGTGAACCAAAGATCGAAACTATAATTAAAATTGCTAATTATTTTAGCATACCTATAGATGATCTGCTAACTCGAGAACTTACCGTCAATGAATTGCTGAAATTTAAAAGTTCGTTGTCAGAAATGCACGAGTTATCCCATCCTGAAAGCTTTGTTCAGGTACCTTGTATTACAGAAAAAAATAAAGACGAGTATCTCGAAAACTATAAGAATAAAAAATTCTTAGAAGAAATGATTCAGGTTACTTTACCCATAGAAAACAATGAAACTATGCGCGCTTTTGTGGTAACTAACCTAGAAATGACCAAGCAAAATCAGGGCTTCTTTCCTAAAGACATCGTTTTTGGAACCTTAGTAAAAAAAGACCATTACAAAAATATCGAAGACGGCACTGTGGTATTAGCACATACAAAAAGTCAACTCATATTGCGTAAAGCCTATTTATTGGATAACACACTTGTTTTGAAGGCAGAACATCAAAACATTGACGACTTGAACTTTGCGCTTTCAGAAATACTAGAACTATGGCAAATTACTTCTGTATATCAAAGACGAATTAACCCTATTAATTCTGGTATTGAAGACAAACTGACTATGCTCGAAAAAGAATTCGCCAAATTAAGAAGTCAAATATAAAAGGACGTAAGCTGTTTTACTCAGCAGCTTCAAGTTCTAAATCACTTTTTGCTTGCTGTACGCGTTCTTCTTTCAACTTTTGACGCATTTGTTTTATGGTGAGCGTGCTTCCGTCGTGGCTCCATCCCGGTGGGCCAAAGGCATACATAAACTTATGCTTCAGTTTGGGCGAGCGTTTCATATCGTTCCAAATATCTTTATACTCGTGGGTTAGTATAACCAACGGGTTGTAACTATCTGGTGATTTAGTAACTCCATATTCAATTTCGATTTCCTCGTCAAATTCTTTGAAGGTTCCAAATACCCGGTCAAAAATATTAAGAAAGCCACCGTGGTTTTTATCCATATACTCCAAATTCCGGGCGTGGTGCACTTGGTGCATTGTGTGGGTGTTAAAAACCTTATCAATGATTCCTAACTTCGGTATATATTGGGAATGCAACTGAAATTGCCACAATGCTTCGATACCTAAACAAACCACAAGCATTTCTGGCGGAAAGCCTATTGCGACAATCCAAACGTAGAATAAAGGTTTGTAGAAAATAGTAAACCACCCATTCCGCACTGCGGTACCTAGATTGAAATTTTCTGAAGAATGATGTACGATATGAGCTGCCCAAAAAAAGCGAACCATATGATTCTGGCGATGAAACCAATAATAAGAAAAATCATCTGCCAACTGACAAAGAATCCAAACATACCAGGCATAACCAAAGGATTCCCAACCAAAAATGTTGGTACGCACCCCATCAACCATTGGATTAAAAACATCGTAAACCCAGTTGAATAGCAAAATTACGGTCACGGTTTTTATCAAAGGCGCAATAAGTGTAGAGCCTATTCCCATAGTCAAACTTGCGCCAAGATCCTTCCAATTGTATAATTCGTCGTGATCGTGATGCTTGCTGTAGGTAAGCTCTACTAAAATGAGGCCTAAGAAACAAGGAACTCCGTATATTAACGGGTTTGTAAAATCCATAAAGTTGGTTTGATGATGGTCGAGATTTGTATTTTTTTGGACCCAATATTATACTGTGGTCACTTAAATACTAAAAAGATTTTTTTGTAAATACCTCAAAATATGAGGCGTTTGTTCCAAAAATAACCTTTAGAACACACAAACCAAGAGAAATAAGGTTAAACCCTTAAAAATTGCGATAAATCTTGTGTATTTATACGAAAACTAAAAAGAATCAGATCAAATCGTGCTTTTTTATAGCTTTTTAGCTTCTTCCCAAAAGGTATCCATTTCACCCAACGTCATATCTCGAAGCGCTTTATTGTTTTCTTTTGCCTTTTGCTCTAGATATTGAAAGCGTTTTATGAACTTTTTATTAGTACGCTCCAGAGCACTTTCGGCATCTACTTTTAAGAAACGTGCGTAATTGATCATAGAAAACATCACATCACCAAATTCTGCCTCGATCTTTTCCTGATCTCTAGCTTCAATCTCTACTTGAAGTTCCGCGAGTTCTTCTTGTAATTTTTCAAAAACCTGATGTGGTTCTTCCCAGTCAAACCCTACCCCTGCAACTTTATCTTGAATTCGGCTTGCTTTTACAAGAGCCGGTAACGAGCGTGGCACACCTTCTAAAACAGATTTTTTACCTTCCTTCAGCTTTAAATTTTCCCAATTGCGTTTGACATCTTCTTCATTTTCTACATCAACATCGCCATAAATATGTGGGTGTCGAGAAATGAGTTTTTCGCAAATGCCGTTAGCAACATCTGCAATATCAAAGTCATTAGTCTCGCTTCCTATTTTAGCATAGAAAACAATATGAAGCAGCAAATCGCCCAACTCCTTTTTCACTTCCTCAAGATCATTATCAAGAATAGCATCGCCCAATTCATAAGTCTCTTCGATCGTAAGATGCCTAAGACTTTGTAAGGTTTGCTTGCGGTCCCACGGACACTGTTCCCGAAGTTCATTCATAATAGTTAGCAATCGATCAATGGCTTTTAATTGAGTTGCTCTGTCATTCATAAGGCTAGTATTTTGCAATGAAATAGGTTGAAATAAAAAATCCTTCAGTAAAAGTACCGAAGGATTTGTATATTTTAGTTGTATTTGCGACTATTCTTCTTCGTCTGCTTTTGCAGGTTCAGCAGGCGCTTCAGCAGTTTCTAGTAAATCATTTGCTTGAAGCAAATTGTACCACTGAATCACTTTTTTCATATCGCTTGCATATACACGATCTTCATCAAAATTAGGCAGCACATCAAAAAAGTATGCTTCTAACTCATCTTTAGCAACCTTGTGGCTAATCGCCTTCTCGCCGTTTTCTTTTTCAGCAATTTTAGCAAAAACATCACGTAAAGGTACCTCGCCATCTAAAGTATAAATAGAAATTTCTGAAAGCACACTCACATTATGACGCAATCCTACCGGTATTTTTTTTCCGTCAGTTAATGATTCTGCAATAAAACCAGAACGCGTTTGCGCTCGCAAATGATATAATCCCGGTTTTCCTGAAATTGAAACTATTTTATCTAGACTCATAGTATGTATTTTATCCTTAAACGGATTTTTAAGTGGTTTATTCTAATTTTAAAGGCGGCAAATATCTAGGCTCTTTTTGAATTTTCAAAATTTAAACCGCCTGCAACATCTTTTTTAACGTCCTTTTTTTACTGCCGGAAATCGCATACGGTAATCTGCATTCACTTTTCCTTTACTAATTCCGGCGAGTTTACTTTTAATAATGCGCTTTTTAAGACTGCTCAATTTATCAGTAAACAAGATTCCTTCAATATGATCATACTCGTGCTGAATCACGCGCGCAAGCAACCCATCAAATTCTTCTACGTGCTCGTTAAAATCTTCATCCTGATATTTGATCTTGATGATGGGACATCTAAACACATCTTCATTAATCCCGGGAATACTGAGACAACCTTCGCTAAAAGCCCATTCATCACCGGTTTCTTCTAAAATCTGCGGATTAATAAATGCTTTTTTGAATGTTCTCAAACGCTCTTGTTCCTCATCAGAAAGATCTTCGTCGTCTGCAAAAGGGGTCGCATCAACTACAAATAATCTAATCGCTTTGCCTATTTGCGGAGCAGCAAGGCCCACCCCACTAGCGCCATACATAGTTTCAAACATATTGGCTACAAGCTCCTTTAGCTCAGGATAATCTTGAGGAATTTCTACTGCTTTTTTGCGTAAAACCGGATCGCCGTAAGCAACTATAGGTAATATCATTTTTAAACTTTTTAGTTATACTTCAACCTATTGATACAAATAGGTTTGAAGAATAATCGTAGCACTTATTTCATCAAGAAGCGCCTTATTTTTTCTTTGTTTCTTTTTCAATCCGCTGTCTAGCATGGTCTGTGCCGCCATCTTTGAAGTAAACCGCTCATCAACTCTTTTGATTGGGATCGAAGTAATTTTTTCTAAACTTTCGCGAAATTTCAATATTTCAGCTTCTACGTGAGAAGCTTCGTTATTCATTCGTTTGGGCTCTCCTAATAAGATGAGTTCTACGTTCTCTTCAGCAAAGTATTTTTTCAGAAAATCGAGAAGCTCTTTTGTGTTCACCGTTGTCAATCCTGAAGCGATTAGCTGCAGCTCATCGGTCACAGCGATGCCCGTTCTTTTCGTTCCAAAATCTAATGCCAGTATTCGCCCCATCTTACACATTGCTCGAGAGGTTCTTTATAAAACATTTAAAAATCAAAAATCTGCTTTTTAAAAGCTACTTGAACCTGCCCCGAATTTTATTTTGGCAAAAATAAGATTTTAGAAGCATATAGAATCAAAGCCCTTGGTATTCTTTGATACACGATTAGATTTCCAGAGTATTTAGTAAATACGCCTAACTTGAGGTCAGCTCAATAGGCAGTACTTGAAAACAAATGATGGTATTTTCGTTTTTTAGACACGCCTAGGCTATATTTGAACCCGCAAAAATTGAACTAATCAACAAATAATAAAATTTAGAAATGCAACAAGTAAAAAATCTTATTGAAGCAGCCTGGGAAGACCGTTCGCTTCTTTCTGATAGTGTAACTCAAGACGCAATACGCGAAGTTATAGAACTCATCGACGGCGGTACGCTGCGCGTTGCAGAACCTAAAGGTGATGACTGGCAGGTGAATGAATGGGTTAAAAAAGCAGTAGTGCTTTATTTCCCTATTCAAAAAATGGAAAAATTAGAAGTTGGTATTTTTGAATACCACGATAAAATGCCACTTAAAAAAGGATATCAGGATAAAGGAATTCGTGTGGTTCCTCACGCTGTTGCACGTCACGGTGCCTTTATTTCAAAAGGGGTTATTATGATGCCGAGTTATGTAAACATCGGTGCTTATGTAGATGAAGGCACCATGGTTGACACTTGGGCAACTGTAGGAAGCTGTGCACAGATTGGTAAAAACGTTCACCTGAGTGGTGGTGTAGGAATTGGTGGTGTACTAGAGCCTTTACAAGCTGCTCCGGTAATTATTGAAGACAACGCATTTATAGGATCACGTTGTATCGTGGTTGAAGGGGTACGCGTAGGTAAAGAGGCTGTTCTTGGAGCTAACGTAGTTCTTACTGCTTCTACTAAGATCATTGATGTAACCGGTGACGAACCTAAAGAAATGAAAGGTGCTGTGCCTCCACGTTCGGTGGTGATCCCTGGAAGTTATACTAAGAAATTTGCCGCAGGAGAATACAATGTTCCTTGTGCATTGATCATTGGTACGCGTAAAGAAAGCACCAATAAAAAGACTTCGCTTAACGACGCGCTACGTGAGTATGATGTAGCGGTGTAGTTTTCTAAATACAGAAAATGAAAATTTTAGTGATTCAGCAAAAGATGATAGGTGACGTTTTAACGTCATCTATCCTTTTTAGAGCCATACGTGAACAGTTTCCAGATGCTGAATTGCACTATTTAATTCAATCGCACACCTTACCTGTGGTTGAAAACAATCCGTATATCGATCAGATAATTTTTGATCGCACAACTGCCGAAGCTACGAATGTAAGCCTTCCTGTTTTTGCAAAATACATGGCAGAAGCGCGTTACGACTATATCCTTGATGTCTATTCAAAACTAGGTACTGCCTTTTTGTGTTTACCCAGCAGCGCAAAAAGTATTGGTTATAAAAAATGGTATACCCAATTTGTGTACAACAAAACTATAAGCTACCTAAAAAAGCCTAAAACCAATGCCGGTTTGGCTATCGAGAACCGACTTCGGTTACTTCAAATTTTACCGGGAAATTTCCCAGATTCTTTCAAACCTAAAATCTACCTCACTGCTGAAGAGAAAAATAAAGCGCTCCAGTTTTTACGCGAGGCTGAAGTAGCTATTGAAGCTCCAATTTTTATGATTGGTTTATTGGGTAGTGCTCCTAACAAAACTTACCCTCTGGAGTATTTGGCTCAATTATTAGAGGTGCTCGTTCAAGAAAAACCGGAAGCACAAATATTACTGAATTATATTCCCAGTCAAAAAGAAGCTGTAGATCAATTTTTAAACGTTTGCTCAGCCGAATTAAAAGCGAAAGTTTTTCCGAAAGTTTATACTGCAAATCTTCGTGAGTTTATTGCCGTTCTATCCCATTGTAAAGCCTTGATAGGTAATGAAGGTGGCGCTGTAAATATGGCTAAAGCACTTGATGTGCCTACGTTTGCAATCTTCTCTCCGTGGATCAGTAAAGAAGCCTGGGCTCTTTTTGAAGATGAAAAAAATGTTGCAGTTCACCTAAGCGATTTCAAGCCGGAGTATTTTCAGAAGAAATCCAATAAGCACATCAAAAAAGAAACCGAAACCTTGTACAAACAGTTCGTACCAGACCTTATAAAGCCTCAACTAGCAACATTTCTTAGGAATCTTTCTTGATCCCAAAAGCGGTGTAGGTTTTTTGTTGAGCTTTAGTTTCCTTTCTAATTTCAGCATTCTTTATAAGCATCTCTTCTTTCACGTAACCTCGAGCGTGATCGAGATGTACGCAAACTGCACTGTATCTAATTTGTTTTGACTTAATACCTTTATTAAAAAGGCGCTCTCCCAACTCGCGGTCTTCTCCCCCATATTGCATACGTTCATCAAAACCGTTGACTGCAAGTATTTCTTCTTTCCATCCACTAGAATTATGCCCGTTCCACGTAGGTTTAGTTGGCGTTACCGCATTAAGCAATCGCGCTTCTAAACCCCTTGCTGAAAGCTTTTTATTTTTGATAGAAGCTTTCAAGCCTTGTGCTTTAAGCCAGTTGAGATCAAAACAGTGCTGCTGTTCAATGTCGTCTTTGGTAATCGCTTGGGAAATATGCATTGGCAATTTGAAGTACCCTCCAGAAAGAAAATATCCTTGTTCTCGATACTTGAGATGCACCTCGACAAAATCTGCCTTAGGTATACAATCGCCATCAGACATTAAAATATAATCAGCGCTACTCGCCTCGACAGCTTTATTTAAAATGATGGTTTTTCTAAAACCGATATCCTCGTGCCAAACATGAACAATAGGTCGCTCAAAAACAGTAGAGAATGCTTCGATTGCCGCTTTGGTTTGCGTATCTGACCCGTCATCTGCGATGATAATTTCAAAATCTTTAAAGGTTTGAAAAGCATATCCCCATAGGGTTTTCTTCAGCCAGTCGACCGCATTGTAGGTACTGATGATAATCGATAGCTCCGGTTTTTTCTCCATAAATCAAAGAAAACAAATTTAATCTTAAAACCATATTTTAATTAGCTTTACGCTTCAGCAATTGATGGAAAAACTCACCGTAATCATACCCACGTTTAATGAAGCAGCTCATATTGAGGCCGCTATACAATCGGTATTATTTGCTGATGAGATTATAATCGTAGATTCCTTCAGCACCGATGAAACGCTAGGAATTGCTCAAAAATTTCCGGTAAAAATACTTCAGCGAGAATATGAATATTCAGCTTCACAAAAGAATTGGGCAATTCCGCAGGCTACACATAAATGGATTTTTATTCTAGACGCGGATGAACGTGTATTTCCTAGCTTAAAAGATGAAATTCTGAATATTCTTAAAAATCCAGATCCAGAAATTGTCGCTTATTGGGTGTACCGCAACAACCATTTTATCAATAAAAAAATCAAGTACAGTGGCTGGCAAAACGATAAAGTAATTCGGCTTTTTAAGAAAGAATTTTGCAGCTATGAAGATAAAAGAGTGCACGCCGAAATTATACCTCAAGGACGTGTTTCATTTTTAAAAAATCTTTTAGATCATTATAGTTTTACTTCTATTCATCAGTTTACCACAAAACTCAACCGTTATGCGGTTTGGCAAGCGCAAGACTATGACTCACAAACCGGAAGCATCACAGCCTATCATTTTCTATTCAAACCGAGCTGGCGCTTTTTTAAACATTATGTTTTACAGCAAGGTTTTAGAGACGGGATTCCCGGTTTGACGATAAGTTATCTTCAAGCCTACGCGGTTTTTATGCGATATGTAAATCTTTGGATTTTGAGAAATTCGAAGAAAAACTAAATCACTTTTTCCAGAATTTCACCTTCTTTTTGAAAGCCTGTTTTTTCGCAAAATGCTCTTGAAAATCCTGTGTTGCCTTCCACATCGCGACTTTGGTTTTAGCTTCATCGTAGTCTCCTACTCTGGCATATTCCTCAGCCATAATATCAACCATTTCCTTCTTTGGGGTCAATCGGGCAAAATTTTGAATACGGGTTTCAAAATCCAGCGGCTTAAATTCCATTCGGTTTAAATCAACTAAATAGAAATCATAGCCTTTTTCGGTTTGTACGATCAACGTATTTCCGGCAGAATGATCTAAAAAATGAATCTGTTTCTCGTGCATCTCATAGGTAAAGCGCGTGAAGGCTTTAAGAATCTCAATACGATTGGGAAAGTCCTCTTCGTTGATCAAGGTTCTAAAGGTTGCATCAGCTTCAACCAACTTACACGCGTAAAAACTTTTACCAAAAAAGATTCCGTTGGATTCTATTGCGTACCCTAAGGGAAAGGGCGTTAAAATACCTTTATCAAGCAATTTACACGCATACTCATACGATCGTTGTGCTTTTGATTTCCTGAAGTACTGGTACGCGATTTTATTGACCAGATTGGGAATTTTAAATCGTTTTACAGTGACTTTAGTTCCCTCAAGATCAAAGACTTTAATCTGGTTACGGTTGCCGTCTGCCAAAATTTTTCCTTGATTTTCAAAATGAACAAAAAAGGCTTTTAGTTTTAAAAGACTATTTTTGACCGATTTGTGAACTATGATTTTCATTGAGGAAATTTAGATTGCAAAAGTAGTTTTAATTGAATAAGAACTCAACACGGATTCCTAAAAGAATGAAGCAGGTTTTTCTCGAATCTCATAACATCAAAAATCTATGTTCTGGGCTAGGACAATTTAATTATCACCTCATCAAAGGTTTTTATGAATGTGCAGCTGATGATTTTAAGTTTGTTGTTCACGCCAAGAATATTAAAGGACTCAAAGCTGAGTTTGGTGATTTCTTTAAGTATCAGCCTTACTTTTCAATCACCCGGTACCGATATCTTAGATTGCCAAATAAATACACCATCTGGCATTCTATGAACCAAAACACTAAGGTAGAACCTCGATTTGAGATGCCTTACGTGCTTACCATACATGATGTTCATTTTGCTGAAGAACAAGACAGTGACGAAAAAGCTTCAAGTGTCAAGCGCTTTAAAGAAAAATTAAAACGCGCAAATGCCATTGTCTACATTTCAAAATATGCTCAAAAGGCAACCCATCGTCATTTTGATACCTCAGGAATTCCCGAGTACATTATTTACAATGGGAACCCGATGGCAGACACTAGCATTCCTGAAAATTATAATCCAGAACTAAAAATTTCAGGTCCTTATTTATTTACGATTGGTGAATTTGTTCCTCGAAAAAACTTTCACGTTTTGCTAGAAATGCTGAAGTACTTACCAGATTATAAATTGATCATTGCAGGAAACTCAGACCGTCCTTATTTACAAAAGATCAATGCATTGATCACGGAGCTTTCTTTAGAAGATCGCGTTTTTATTCCCGGAAAAATTTCAGAAACTGAAAAAAAATATCACCTCAAAAATTGTGAGGCTTTTGTGTTTCCTACACTTAAAGAAGGTTTTGGAATTCCTATTATCGAAGCTTTAAGTTATGGTACCGCTGTAATCACCTCAGACAACACTTCGCTTCCCGAAGTGGGACGTAGTTTTGCAACCTATTGGAAACATTATGAGCCGGAATATATGGCGCAGAAAGTTTTAGAAGGAATTGATCGTTTTCAAGATCAGGAGTTCGTTGAGAACGCAAAAAAACACGCGCAATCCTTCAGTTGGAAAAACACCGCCAAACAATACCTTGAAGTGTATAACGATATACTGCAGTAACTATGAAAGATATTGCAGTAATTATCATCAATTTTAATACTTCAGCATACACCTTAAAGTGTGTTGAAAAGGTATTTGAAAAAACGAATCCAAAAATTTCGTTTGAGATTGTAGTCGTAGACAATAA
The DNA here is from genome assembly GCF_000152985.1 of Leeuwenhoekiella blandensis MED217. Classification (GTDB taxonomy): domain Bacteria; phylum Bacteroidota; class Bacteroidia; order Flavobacteriales; family Flavobacteriaceae; genus Leeuwenhoekiella; species Leeuwenhoekiella blandensis. Next base: position 2,615,733 of record NZ_CH672395.1, read on the forward strand.
TTCAGAAAAGAAAGACTTTGAACACCTTTCTAAGAATCTGAGAAAAGCGGAAAATGTAACACTGATAAAAAGCGAAATCAATACCGGTTTTGGAGGGGGGAACAATCTTGGATTTTCACATTCAGATTCAAAATATATTCTATTCTTGAATAATGATGCTTTTTTGATCAATGACTGTTTACAACTCGCTATAAATTTTATGGAAGAGAATCCGCAAGCAGGCATTGCAGGCGCACAGAATTACGATGAACATAATCAATTTGTTTCTTCATTTGACCACGATAAAGGTTTGCGCAAATTACTCTTTGGCAGATCTTTTCTGCAAAAATTAAATCCAGAAAAATATCCTTGCGTTAAAAAAAATTACACGTGTCCTGTTTGTGTGAATTGGGTGAATGGAGCTTTTATGTTTATGCGTGCTGAAGATTTTAAAAGAATAGGGAAATTTGATCCTGAGATTTTTCTGTATTTCGAAGAAATGGATCTTTCTCAACGCATGTTAAAGATCAATAAAAAAACTTTTTTGATTCCTGGTGCTAAGATCAAGCATTATCAAGGCAAAAGCACAGGTAAGAATCACCTTCTAGCTCAGGAAGGACTTATTTCCTTTCTCTATGTATTGGAAAAAAACAAAGGTATTCTTAAACAAGTATTGATTCGACTGTATTTTATACTCACCTTTGCATTCAAACCAAAAAAATGGTGCTTCTTAAAAATAGTGCTCTCCCCAAATCCAAAGAAATTCTCACTTCGACCTAAAATTTCCTAAAGCATGGCAACAAACAGATACGATCAAAATATCATCAACGAAGTTAATGAGTCACTGGGTGTGATTAAACGCGGTGGTCTGCTGCTCTATCCTACCGATACCGTCTGGGGAATAGGCTGTGACGCTACCAATGCCGATGCGATCGACAAGGTATATGCACTTAAAAAACGTAAAGAAAGTAAAGCTTTGATTTGCCTAGTGAGCGATATGAAGATGCTTAATCAGTTTATAGAAGAAATTCCTGAAGTTGCTTACAACATTCTCAAATATGCAGATCAGCCTACGACTATTATCTACGACAAACCCATACGTGTTGCCGAAAATCTTGTAGGCGAAGATAACACGCTGGGAATTCGTATCGTTCAAGATGAATTTTGCCGAAGCCTCATCAAAAAAATGGGACGACCACTGGTTTCTACTTCTGCAAATATTAGTGGTGAAAAAACGCCTATGCGTTTCCCTGAAATAAGTAAACCTATTTTGGAAGGAGTAGACTATATCGTAAATTTGCAGCGCAAACATAAATCGACCAAATCGTCAACCATTATTAGGTTGAGCAATGATGGTCAGGTTAAAGTTTTACGCAAATAATCTATAGCGTCGACGCTATAGATTTTAAATAGTCAACGTATTATTTCGGGTTTTGCCCGGAATATTTTAATCTCGATTATCGAGTAAATAAGAATACATGCCAGTTCCCAGTTTTCCGGAGGCTTTACAGCCAAAAATCTTTGATACGATCACGCAGGCTTCGGAAGAATTAAATCTTGAAACCTATGTGATAGGTGGTTACGTACGCGACTTTCTTTTAAAAAGAGGTTCAGCAAAAGATATAGATATTGTCGCTCTAGGAAGCGGAATCGAACTGGCTGAAAGAGTTGCCTCACTTCTTCCTCACAAACCTAAAGTTCAGGTTTTTAAAACCTATGGAACGGCGATGTTACGCGATGGAGATATCGAAGTGGAGTTTGTAGGCGCACGCAAAGAGTCATACAATGAAAACAGCCGCAATCCTGTGGTTGAAAATGGCAGTCTCGAAGATGATCAAAACCGTCGAGATTTTACGATAAACGCGTTGGCCTTAAGTCTTAACAAAAGCACTTTAGGCAATCTTATTGATCCCTTTGAAGGTCTAGTAGACCTTGAACGCGAGATCATAAGAACGCCGCTGGATCCCGACATCACATATAGCGATGACCCGTTGCGTATGATGCGCGCCATACGGTTTGCTACACAACTCGATTTTATGATCGAACGCAAATCGCTTGAGGCAATTTCTGCAAACAAAGACCGAATTAAGATCATTACCAAAGAGCGTATCGTTGACGAGCTAAATAAAATAATGCTGAGCAAAACGCCTTCTAAAGGATTCTTACTTCTTGAAAAAACAGGCTTGCTCAACTACATTCTTCCAGAATTGACTGCGCTAAAAGGCATTGAAGAAAAAGAAGGTCAAAAGCATAAAGACAACTTTTACCACACACTAGAAGTGGTTGATAATATTTCTGAAAATACCGATGATCTCTGGTTACGCTGGGCTGCTTTGTTGCACGATATAGGCAAAGCGCCTACAAAGCGTTTTCATAAAAAAATAGGCTGGACGTTTCACGGACATGAATTTGTAGGTTCAAAAATGGTCTTCAAACTCTTCAAGCGTTTAAAAATGCCTTTGAATGAAAAAATGAAATTCGTTCAAAAATTGGTTTTGATGAGTTCGCGCCCAATCGTGATCGCTGAAGATTTTGTAACCGACAGCGCAGTGCGTCGCTTGATTTTTGATTCCGGAGATTATCTTGAAGATTTGATGACGCTGTGTGAAGCCGATATCACAACCAAAAATCCGAAACGTTATCGCAAATATCACAACAACTTCAAGACGGTTAGACAAAAGATCGAAGAGGTTGAGGAACGCGATCACGTACGCAATTTTCAACCGCCGGTAAGTGGTGAAGAAATTATGAGCACATTCGACTTACAACCTTCCAAAGAAATTGGGATTATAAAAGAAGCGATTAAAGAAGCAATTCTTGAAGGTGAAATTCCTAATGAATACGAAGCTGCTCACGCTTTTATGTTGAAAAAAGGCGAAGAATTAGGCCTGGAAGCTGTAAAAAGTTAATTACTCAATACGTTAAACTCGTGTATAGAAAGTCAATAATTGTTTCGCTTATCCTTATTTATTTGGTAATCATTGCCGGGGCTGTTGTGCGTATGACCGGTAGCGGAATGGGATGTCCCGACTGGCCAAAATGTTTTGGCTATATCATACCACCAACTTCTGCAAGTGAATTAGAATGGACGCCTGAAAAAACCTATGAAAAAGGTCAGGTGATTATTGTAGATGAAACGCTGCGCGTTGCAAAAACCGACTTTACAACTACCGAAGCTTTCAATCCGCAAAACTGGAATGGGTATGATAAACACGATTATGCCATTTTTAACCCTTGGCATACGTGGATCGAGTACGTTAATCGCTTGTTTGGCGCGCTTGCCGGTCTAGCCTTTCTAGTTATGCTGGGCGCTGCTATTTTTAAAGAGCGAAAGCGTAAACGCATTCTCCTTTCCATACTTGCAGTTTTTCTTATAGGTTTTCAAGGCTGGATTGGTGCGACCGTGGTTTACTCAGTGCTTTCTCCGGTGCGCATCACGATTCATATGGTCATTGCGCTGCTCATTGTAGCACTGTTAATCTATATGCTTTACGAAGCATCTGTTACGACAAACAAGTTCAAATTTGATAAGGCATTCAAAACAGGAATGCTAATCGCAATTGTGCTTACGATGCTTCAAATCGTTTTGGGAACACAAGTGCGGCAACATATCGACGAGCAAGTAGATCTTGTGGGGTACGCAGCAAAAAACCTGTGGCTCAACAATCCTGAAATTACTTTTTACATTCACCGCTCCTTCTCTATCGTCGTATTTCTATTAAATGCGTGGTTGTTTATGCGCAATAGAAAATTGAATCTGGGACACCGCAGTTTCAATTGGGTGGTTCTTTTGATCTTAATCGAGATCGCAACCGGAGTTTTGATGAATTATTTTGAATTTCCGTTTTTAACGCAACCTATACACTTGGTTGTAGCCTCGTTACTCTTTGGAATTCAGTTTTATATTTTGCTTACCGCAAACAAAAAAGAAAACCTCAAAAAAGCCGTTTAAGCCTTTCTTGAAATTATATCTTTGCCGCCCTTTTGAAAATTTTCAATTGAGAGGATTTGATTTTAGATTTTTAGGACTATTACCTATTTTGAAGTTTTAACTTTGCTTAAAAATTAGATTATGATTTACCGTTTTCGCGTTATTCTAGATACTGAAGAAGATATCTTTAGAGACATTGAGATCGAGCAAAATGCAACTTGCGAAGATTTTCACAACTCGATCACCCAAAGTTTTGGGTTTGACGGCACAGAAATGGCTTCATTTTATGTGAGCGATGATGAGTGGCGTCAAGGAGAAGAAATTCCGCTTTTTGATATGAGCGAGTCTGATTCCCCACTACGTATGATGAATGAAACCTTGCTCGAAGATGTACTTTCTGAGGATCAAACGCGTTTGATTTACGTTTATGACTTTTTAAATCTATGGACGTTCTTTGTAGAGCTTGCCGAAATCGCCGAGCCCCAAGACGGTACTTCTTATCCTAATTTGATGTATGTGCACGGCCAAATTCCGGCAGAAGCACCACCGGCAGATTTTTCAGGTGATGAAGATGATCTTGATGAGGACGATCCTTTTGCAGATGATGATGACGATTATGATATCGAAGACTATGACGGTCTTGATTTTGATGAAAACTGGAATTAAATTAGGCTTCCAGAATTAGTTCTCCACTTAAACACAACAGCAAATGATCAATTTATATTCTGCTCAAATCGAGTCGCTTTCCATACATCGCATAGGTAATAAAAGCCGCAATGAAGGTGCTTTTTTATCTAAGGAGCGATACCATCTTAATGACGAGATCACGCCTTTGATCAAAGAGTTTTTCTTTAAGCCTTTCCGTGATAAAGAAGAAAACTACTATCAATTTGTTCACGAGGCAGATTTAGAGTTTCATTCGCTATCCAACCTTGTTGCATCGGTTTTTAATGACCCGAGACAATCGCACGAAATTTCAGTAGAAATTGCAAAGCTCTTGTATGAGCAGTCCAGTCATCCCCACATTAAACCGGGTGAAGTTTATGTGGCCCATATTGAAAATGTGATGATGGATAATGAGAAAATGGATGCTATCGGGATTTTTAAATCAGAGCTTAAGCAGGATTTTCTTCAGTTTCAAGAAGGTGAAAGCAACCTGCAAATGCATCTAGAACAAGGTGTAAACCTCAGCAAACTTGACAAAGGCTGCTTGATTTTCAATAAAAATTCTGAAAACGGTTATAAAATTCTTTCCATCGATTCTAACCGCTACGACACCAAGTATTGGCTCGAGAATTTCTTAGGCGTTGATATTCTTGCTGATGAAAACTTCTACACCAAGAAGTACTTAAAATTCTGTCAGGATTTTGCCAAAGACGTTGTGCTTCCTGCTGAAGATAAAAAGGAAGAAGTGATGTTTATGAACCGTGCGGTGAATCACTTTGCTAAAAACGATGAGTTTGTAGAGCAAAACTTTATGAACGAAGTGATGGAAAACCCGGCTTTGATTCCTGAATTCAACAATTACAAAACTGAAAAAGCGCCTAAATATAAAATTGAAGATCTTACTACATTCCCAATATCAAACACTGCCGTAAGTGGTGCGCGTAAGCGTATTAAAAGTGTTATAGAATTGGATACCAACGTACAGATCAAACTGGACTTTGTAAATCCTGAAAGTGCAGAAAAGTTTGTAGAAAAAGGTTGGGATGAAGAACGCCAGATGTACTATTACCTGGTTTATTTCAACAAAGAACAAAAAAGTTAGACAACTGTTTACTGTAAAACACAAAAGCCGAATCCATCCAGATTCGGCTTTTGTGTTTTTTGAGGAGTATTATTTCATCAAGTTTAAAATCAAGATAAAAAGTCGGCCAAAAATAAAAGTCACCAACCCAAAAACAGTAGTTAGAAATGCTATTTTAAGTCCGCCAGCCATCATTCCTTGAGAAACTTCGCCTAAACCTTCAATAGCATCAAAAGCTTGGATAAGACCAATGACACTTCCTAAAAATCCCCAGCTTAAAATAAATAAGCTGATGTTGCTTAATAAGGTTATGGTGTGTGCTTTATCTGCTTTGGTAATCATTTGTCTTACAAATAGTGCAACAATAATGATAAATACGATCACAATAGGCCACATAAAAAATGGGCCGCCTTCTTGAATTCTGTCTAATAACATAATTTGGTTTTTAAGAATGAATAGGCTTCAAAAGTATTTGAGATAAAAGTATTTAAAATTTATTTGCGATTGATAACCGATTTAGCCAGCGATTCTACATCAAAAACACTTATGTTAAATCGGGATGAGTTTCTGCAGTTCGTCTCAAAAACTATTCAATTTTGCCAAATTTTAGCATCTTGCATCCATGGATTTATTGAAGTTTAACCAGACCCGCATTTTTGCTTCTCATACCCTGTTGTGGGTTGGAGTTTGGTTTTTCTTTGTGTACTTTTTCAGTTATAATTCTACAAACTCTCTTTACATCACTTGGTTCTCGAGCATTCTACTGCCGCTAACCATGCTCACGACCTACACCACTGCTTATTATTTGGTCCCAAAATATTTACTTCAACAGCGCTATCTATTATTCAGCCTGTATGCCATTTACGTATTGATTTTTACTGCCTTTCTTGCTACTGTAACTATGATAGGTAGTTTTATTTTTCTTTCCAATCTAAGAGTTGCCGAAACACCACCTATGAGCCGCAACCTCATTTTCATAATGATTCTCATTTATCTCGTGGTTGGACTGGTGAGTTTTGTGCATATTCTAAAGCATAATTTTAATATGCTTACCCAAAACAAGGCTTTAGAAAATAAAATATTAGATACGCAGTTGCATATCAAACAGCAAGAGTTGCACTATCTAAAAAAGCAAATACACCCGCATTTTTTGTTCAATACACTCAATACCATTTACGGTTTTGCATTACGCCAATCCCAGCAAACGCCTGATATCATTCTAAAACTTTCTAATCTGCTTGATTATATTTTATATCAGGTACAAGAAAAAGAGGTTTCTCTAGAAGACGAGCTGAAACACATTGAAGAGTATTTGAGTCTTGAAGAAATTCGTTTTCAAGATACTTTGGAAGTTTCGGTAACTAAACAATACAATAATCCATCGATTACCATTCCGCCGATGCTTTTTTTGCCTTTTGTTGAAAATGCATTTAAACATGGTGCTATTCTCGATGGAAAACTTCGAATTCTTATCGATCTAAAAGCAGACGATCACGAGCTCAATTTTAAGATTAAAAATACGTTTCTAAATGCGTTACCTTCTGAAACACCACAAGGAATTGGCTTGCCCAACATTCAGAAGCGACTCGATCTCCTTTTTGGAAAAAACTATACTTTAGAAGTTGATACTCAAGATTCTTGGTATTCTGTTGAATTAAATCTCAAACTCAATGCATAAAAAACTCACCGCGATAATCGTAGATGATGAGCCCACAGCCAGAGCCATCTTGCTTACGCATTTGCGTCAAATCCCGCTGGTTGAAGTTCTAGGTGATTTTAAAAATGCGATTGAGGCACTAACATTTTTAAAAAACCAATCGGTGGATGTTGTATTTCTTGATATCAATATGCCTGAAGTCACCGGTCTTTCTTTAGGAAAACTTGTACATAATGATGTCAAAATTGTATTTACAACCGCGCATCGAGAGTATGCTGTAGAAGGTTTTGAACTGCAGGCAGTAGATTATTTATTGAAACCTATTTCCTTTGACCGCTTATTGCAAGCTGTTTATAAATGTCTTGGTGAAACTGTCAAAACGGAGCCGGTCCCCCTTTCATTCGAAAAGGAAGTGCAGAATGATTTTGTGTTCATTCGTGCAGATCGAAAGATGATCAAAGTTGAATTTGATCAGATTATTTATGTTGAAAGCTTAAGTGACTATATTAAGATTCATACCCAAACAGCAACCTTAACCACGCGAGAAACGATATCTAATTTTGAAGCGAAATTACCTGTAAAAGAATTCCTGAGAATTCATCGGTCATTTATCGTGGCTGCTTCTGCGATTAAAGCGTATACAAACGAGCACGTGGAACTTGAAGAAAAATCGCTTCCCATAAGCCGAAGCTACAAGGAAGCTGTTCTAGATGTTTTAAGTAGATATGAATAATTAATTCAATTCTTTTACCTGCTCCTGATAATTTTTAATACGGTCTCGAAGCTTGGCAGCCTCCATAAAATCTAACTCTTTAGCTGCTGCTTCCATTTGCTTACGCGTATCACGGATGAGTTTCTCGAGTTTTGGCTTACTCATATAGGCAGTATCGGGCTCGGCTGCAACGTTAGTCAATTCTTCAGCTTCAAATTTGAATTTCTCTTTCTTAGCCAATGCATTGTCTAACGACTTTTTGATCGCCATCGGTTTTAGACCGTGTTTCTCATTGTAAGCGATTTGCTTTTGTCTTCTGTATTCTGAAGTATCAATGGTTTCCTGCATACTTCTGGTAATCGTATCAGCATACATTATCGCCAGCCCATTGATGTTACGCGCAGCTCTACCTATGGTTTGCGTAAGTGATCTATTACTACGTAAAAAGCCTTCTTTATCGGCGTCAAGAATAGCCACGAGCGAAACTTCGGGCAAATCAAGTCCCTCACGTAAAAGGTTCACTCCCACGAGGACATCAAAAATACCTTTACGCAAATCAGACATAATTTCTACACGCTCCAGAGTATCTACATCAGAGTGAATATAGCGAGTTCTAATATCAACACGGGTTAAGTATTTGGTAAGTTCTTCAGCCATTCGTTTAGTCAAGGTAGTTACCAGCGTACGCTCGTCTTTTTCCACACGCTTCTGAATCTCTTCGATCAAATCGTCGATCTGATTTAAACTCGGTCGTACCTCAACAATAGGATCTAATAATCCCGTTGGTCTAATGATCTGCTCCACATACGTACCTTCAGATTTCTGCAATTCATAATCTGCCGGAGTCGCACTCACATAGATCACTTGATTCTGAAGCGCTTCAAACTCTTCAAATTTCAACGGCCTGTTGTCCATTGCCGCCGGAAGTCTAAAGCCATATTCTACCAAATTTTCTTTACGACTTCGGTCTCCTCCATACATCGCGCTTACCTGAGAAACGGTAACGTGACTCTCATCAATCACCATCAAATAGTCATCAGGAAAATAATCTAAAAGACAGAAAGGACGCGTCCCGGGTTCTCTTCCGTCTAAATAACGTGAATAGTTTTCGATTCCGCTACAGTAGCCGAGTTCGCGAATCATCTCCAGATCAAAATTGGTGCGCTCTTCTAAGCGTTTTGCCTCGAGGTGCTTCCCTATTTCCTTAAAATATTCGACCTGCTTAACCATATCAAAACCAATCTGATCAATGGCATTCTGCAATACATCCGGACTGGTAACAAACATATTGGCCGGATAGATATTCAAGCGATCGTACTTTTCTAAAACCTCATTGGTCGTCACATCAAAGGCTTCGATCTCCTCGATTTCATCACCAAAGAAATGCACGCGAAACGCGTGATCGTCATATCCCGGATAAATATCTACCGTATCCCCTTTTATGCGGAAATTACCGCGGTTAAATTCAGCGGTCGTTCTGCTATATAAACTTTGTACAAGACGTTTGAGAAGCTGAGTACGAGAAATTACCATATCCCGCTCCAGCGCGATCACATTTTTCTGAAATTCCACAGGATTCCCAATACCATACAAACAAGAAACTGAAGCCACCACAATGATATCGCGACGTCCCGAAAGCAAAGACGAAGTTGTACTCAAACGCAACTTTTCGATCTCTTCATTGATCGAGAGATCCTTCTCAATATACGTTCCTGAGGTTGGGATATACGCTTCCGGCTGGTAATAATCGTAATAGGAAACAAAATACTCTACCGCGTTATTGGGAAAAAAGGCTTTAAACTCACTATACAACTGTGCAGCCAAAGTCTTGTTATGCGCCAATACCAGCGTTGGCTTTTGCACCTCTTGCAGCACATTGGCCACGGTAAAGGTTTTACCACTACCTGTAACCCCAAGTAAGGTTTGATAACGCTCACCGGCATCAATGCCGCCTACCAATTGCTCAATCGCACCGGGCTGGTCTCCTGTTGGTTTAAATTCTGACTGTATATTGAATTTCAAAATAGATCGTATTTGCGCTCAGACAAGAGCGATTAAAGAAAAAAATCCCTACGTAAAATTAAACTATTTGAAAGTCAGAGTAAAGTTTAGAAATCTTAGGATTCCCTTAAAATTACGGCTATCGCTTCAAGGTAAAATGTGATTTAAAAACACGGCCGTCTTCAAGGTTAACCTGAAACCAATAATCATCGGCCGGTAAGTTGGTTCCACTGAAAGTACCGTCCCAACCTTGACCTAAAGGATTCAATTCTTTTAAAAGCTTTCCGTAGCGATTGAAAATACGAATTACCGTCCCCGGCTGAACCATCGCACTTATTCCTTTTACTTGCCAATAGTCGTGATATCCATCCCCGTTGGGCGTAAAATATTTTGAAAAGCCGATAATGCTGAACTCTTGAGATATTGCTGTACAAGCATTTTTTGAACGTACATACAAAGTATGAAACCCGGGGGTTAACCCATCAAAAAACAATTCATCCTGATAAGGCCCCGTCTCATCATCAATAGCCACTTCATAAGCCCCATTGCCGGAAAGTGTTATTGTAGCCGTATTGTTTTCGGTAGCATCAGTTACTTCAATGTTATCAATAATCGGAATTTGTTCTTCAACAATTGTAATGGTTGCTTCTCTAAAACAGCCTGTGTTTACATCGGTTACGCGCAGGGTATGATCGCCTGATAAATTGGTTTCTAAATACGGTGTAGTCTGCCCTTCGGGAAACCATTCGTAGGTGTAAATTCTTGAGGGATCTAGATCGCTATAATCTGGCGAATACGTCTGAGTTTCGGGATACGAAGCTTCGCAATAAATGGCTTCTGTTTCTAAAGAAAAATCAGGTCTCGGAATTAAAATTAAAGCTACAGTACTTATAGCAAAACACGCATTATTATTTTCAACACGCGCATACACAGTTTCATTATAAGCGGTTTGATTGGTATACAACTGCGGAAGCTCTAATGCCGAATCCTCTAGCAAAGCAGCTTCTTCAGTAGGATAATAATGAATCTCATAATTTCCTGAAACACCGTCCAAAACCTGCGCATCTGCCTGAGAAAGGTCAAATTCGGCAAAGCCTGTATCGTCAAGATCACAACCTTCTAAAACTGCTGTATTGGCTGCAGAACTGCTTACTATTAAATCAATAGGTACAGTAATACTACATCCGGCCGGATTGGTTACCCGGGCATACACAGTTTCGGTAGGATTTGTATTCTCATAACCAACAGGATCAATAGCGTTGCTTTCTGTAGCAGCATCTGTAGCATTTAGGTGATAACTAACCGTGAAATCTGTATCACCGCCGGTGAGCTCTTCCTGCACTTGGGTTAAATTAAAAATACTTAGACCATCAGCAGTCCCGGCATCTTCACATTGAGTAAGCGACAATCCTGTTGCAGCAGCTGGATATGCATAATACGTCACTTCTGCCACACCTACTTTCTCACAGCTTCCATCATTAGGATCGAGTCTAAATTCATAAGTTTCCGTATACGGTAAACTAACTCCGGCAGGCTGACTTATATTCAATTGATTATTGGTTTCTCCAGCTATTAAATTTCCATCTTTATACCAGGAATAAAGTGCTCCCGCCACAGGCTCATAGCCCAATACATAATTTTCACCATCACATAAGGTCAATTGGGTAGTACTGATGCTATTTTGAATGATATCTAATTCATTAAAAAGGGATTGATTAAATGGAGGCAAACCCTGATAGCTCACACCTGTTCCTAAATCTATAGCTTGATCATTATAGTTTGCCGCAGTTCCTAACGCATTTGGATTTTCAATAACACCCAATGAATTTAAACCCTCTTCATACGCCAAACTTAAAGCTCGGTAAATTTTTCCATCAGGACCTAACTGTAAACTTCCTCTGTAATAGCCGCTTTCATCTAAAGAGACTTGGCTGGCATTAATATCCGCTGCCTCCAGATCGTACTGAATCAAGGATGAAAAATGATTTCCTGCTCCTAATCTTGAATCTTCATTATTAGAGCTGGCTGAATACAAAAATCTATTATTCGGTGAAAATTCAACTCCATAAGCAGCATAGTTAGCTGAGTTTATATTCAAGCGCTGCGTATTGGTTACGGTTCCAGACTCTGAGTCAAAATCGGCTAAGAATAGACCTCCGCTTGCATTTGCGATAGCTAGTTTGGTTCCGTCTGGTGAGAATTTTAAGTTCCCTCTGGGATCTTCAACCACAAAACCTGCGCTGGAACGTACCGGGGTTGTATCTAGTCCGCTTGAACTCAACTGAAATGCATAAACCGTATTGATAAAATTCTGATTCCCTGAAGCTGAAGATAAGGTAACGAGCCAAACGCTATTATCGGTACAGCTCTTGATCACCGCACTCAGCTTTTCTGCTGCGTAATTCAACAAGGGTGTGTTTTTTTCACGCACAACACCAGCTGGATCTGAGGTAAAATCCACGATTGAATAATTGACACCTTCGTTGGTTTCCCCCTGTCTCGTAGTCGTATCTACGGTAAAAATATAGTAGATACCTGGTGTATCTGGTTGCGGAATTATAATCGCAGATTGCGTACTGGAAGGATTCCCAAACAATCCTGTTCCGTTGGTAAGGATGCTGTGATTTGCACCATAAACGGTGATTCCGTCGGTGTAAAATAGCAAGTTTCCGTCATCATCAGAAATTGTCGCACAACCTTCAAGTGTATATAAGCTTCCATCGGTTAAAGCTCTGGGCGATCCTGTACTAAAGTTCAGTCCAGCACCGTATCCAAAATACCAATTATTTGCCTGTCCTTGAGCACAAACGTTAAGCATTCCTAAAAGAAACACGCCTGTAAGCAGTACTATTTTATGCATTAAATGTGAGTTCGCCTTCATTATACGCCCACAATTTAAAGTATTCCAAGTGCTTATTGAAATACTATCGGTGAATCCAACGAAATAATCGAGAAACTTTTATAAATCGCGTTTTTTAAGCAATGCGTAAGCGCTGTAAATAAATAAGAAAATCCATACTGAAACAATTGCTACTTCATACCAATGTACCGCATAATCTATTTGAATATCTGCCTGCAGTTGATTGGCTGCGGTTTCAATAAAATTCAAACGTTGAAACGGCAAATTGATCAGGTTTTTCATTGATTCCAGCGGAAAAAATTGAATGACTGCATCTGCAGTTTCGGCACTGGTTTGCCAGCGGAGAATACCGTAGAGAATGTTTTCAAAAATCCACCAAACAAATAAAAACCCTAAAGCAAACGCTGAACGTTTTACCAAAACACCCAAGAAAAGACAGAATGAAAAGAAGCCTACTAGCTTGAAAAAGTATGCCAATAGAAATTCCATCTCTCGCGTTACAATACTAAACTCAGTATAATCTGAAAAAGAGTAGCCTAAGATCAAGGTCATCACAAAGATGAAAAGTGTAGATAGCGCAGCAAAAGCAATGACCGTATAAAACTTAGACAGCATAAATTCTTTCTTGCTTAAACCGTCGATTAAATTTTGTTTAAGTGTTCTATTGCTGTATTCGTTAGAGATCATTGAAACGATGACGATCGCCAAGAAAAACTTAAGTGTCGCAGCAACCCAAGTATTAAAATGCCAAATAAACGGGAAATTGAAAATTCCCTGATCTGCAATGCGAATTTGAAAATCACCCAGATTAAATTCTATCGATGCAATGAGTGCGATAAAAGATAAAATCACAAAATAGGCGATGCTCAGCACTTTTGAAGAGCGGCTGTGTTTTAATTTATAAAATTCTATAGTGAGTAATCGTAGCATGAAAATCTTAGTTAAGGTTGGCAGTAAGTTGTAAAAATTGTTCTTCAAGGCTTTCTTTACGCTTCACCATATGTGATAGCACAATCCCTTGAGTAAAAAGAAGCGTGTTGAGTTCTTCTGCAGTAAGCGGATTTTTCAAAAACGCGGTTACGAGTCCGTTTTCTTCTTTTATCGAAGCAAAATCCTGATGACTTTCTAAAACGCTAATAAGCTCAGCTTGCTTCTCACAACGCAATTCAAAAAAGCCGTGACTTGCATTCAACTCGTCTACCGGTCCTGCATACAGTTTTACTCCTTTTCTAATAATTACAACATGCGAACACACTTTTTCAACTTCGTCAAGTAAATGTGAAGCCAATAAAATAGTGGTTCCGCCAGATGCAATGGTTTTAATGATCTCTCGTATTTGATGAATTCCCTGAGGGTCCAAACCGTTTGTTGGTTCGTCTAAAATTAAAATCTCAGGGTCATTTAAAAGCGCCGAAGCGATAGCCAAACGCTGCTTCATCCCCAAAGAAAACGTACTGAATTTACTATCCTTTCGGTCTAGTAGATGAACGATTTCTAGCTTTTCTTCAATCTTACCGGGATCTACATCCTTTATCGTACACACCAATTCCAAATTTTGAGCAGCCGTCATATAAGGGTAAAAATTAGGGCGCTCGATGATCGCTCCAACTTTTTTAAGAGCATTGTGCGTAGTGTCACTTCCGTCAAACCACTGGAAAGCTCCTGAAGTCGCATTGACCACATTGAGCACCATTCCTAGAGTTGTAGATTTTCCACTTCCGTTGGGGCCCAAAATACCGTAGACGTTGCCTTTTTCTATAGTAAAGCTCAAGTCGTTTACCGCTTTTACTTTTCCGTAATGTTTGGTGAGATTATTTAGTGTAAGAATTGTTTCCAAAAGCGTATTTTTAGAATTAACGTTCTCTAACAAGACGGGTAAGCTTCTGTTTTGTTACATCACATTAGTACCTTTACACCTGAATCAAACTAGAAAATCAGTAGATTTTCTTTATTTAATTCAACAAAATTACACGCTATGGAAGATAAATTAATGTCTCGTAAAAAGCCTACATATCCCATTGGGGAGCGCTTAGAAGAGTATTTAAATAAATACAATCGCCTGACGCAAATCCCCGTTTTTTATGATGATTTATTACGGTTTTCCGGCGGAATAAATATTTACGATAAAAACGATAAAGACACCTTATGGATCAGTGTGTACTACCCCGAACACGAGCGCAAAGAAATTGAAGAAAGCCTTAAACGGGTTTATGCCATTTTGCATTCTGACGGAAACGAGAATGTGCTTCCGTTCTTAAGTGTGACCGCTATTGACTATTGTACGTTTGGAAACTCGAAGCCCTTCCGCATAAAAGTCAACAATATTTTTAACGATAACTACACCTATTTCTACGTAAAAAAAGCTGATGCAAGTCGTATTTATGGCTTGGATCTCGAGCACATTTTATCTCCAAACCGTATTAACTTTTTAGTCTATAAAGACACGCTTATTGAAGAACATATTGTAGGCATTCCCGGTGACGTTTTTATTTCAGATTATCTTGAAGAATGTGATGATGTGGGAAAAGCACAACTGGCCAAGGAGTTTGTAAAGTTTAATGAACGCTGCACCATTTTGCTATTAGGAGATATGCGCTCGTATAATTATGTGGTGATCCCAACGCATGATTTTGATCACATCAAATATAAAATACGCGCTATTGATTTTGACCAGCAAGCCTATGAAGGGAATTTTAAGGTCTATAAGCCACACATTTTTAAGGAAAACTTCAGAATGGTTGAATTAGTTTCCAATAGACTTCGAGATAAATCTATCGAGCAATACCGCGAGGAAGAACGCGCGGTGTTAGCAAAACGAATTATCACCTCAAAAAACAGACTACGCCGACTTTTAAAATGTATGAGCCACGATCACATTTCTACCGAAGAAAACCTCAAAGAACTGCGCAGTCAGTTGTACGATTACACGATGGATATGAAATTTAAGCGTGCAAAGTCTATGGGACAAATTGTAAAAACCGCCTTAGCCTTTGTAAAACGAAATTATGAAGATGTAAGTATGAAACGTATTATGGAGGCGAGACAATAAATTAGCGGTTAAAACAATGAGTAGTCGTTTAGTCCTAGATTAAGTGTAAAAAAAACGTGATAAATATTATTTTAATCCACAAAGGTTTCTTTTATCACCTCTTTGCATTTTTTAATTTCCGATTTTGACAGATCTTCAAAAACTCGGATTATTCTTGTTTTATCAACGGTTCGAATTTGGTCAATTGCTATCATACCCTTTTTACCGTTGTGTTTTACCGGAACTCTGGTTGGGTAATTTTTTAGATTTGTTGTCATGGGAGCAAGCACGATTGTACTTAAATATTTGTTCATTTCATTTGGCGAAATGACAACACAAGGTCTTGTCTTTTTTATTTCACTCCCAATTGTTGGATCTAGATTTACAAGAACGACTGCGTATTGATTTAACTCCATTCCTCAATGTTTTCGTCATCAAAAACGTCATTCATCAATAACTTATCGTCTCCATTCTCACTCATCTTTTTAAATTCTTTTTCCCAATTTTTTCTCGGTAATTCGATAGGTTTAAGAATTATTTGTCCCTTTTCAAGTATAAGTTCAACCTTGTCCTTAATATTATATTTTTCCAAAATGGTTTTACTTAAGCGAAGTCCTTTTGAATTTCCGATTTTGATTATTGATACTTCCATAATTACAGATGTTATTACAAAGTAAATACATATAACTTATATTTCAAAATTCGTTCCGTACTAAGACCTAGTCATTACTAAACCTTTGACTACGACATTAAAAAAGCGGCTCAAAGGCCGCTTTTTTATTATTATATATTTAGCATTTTTCTAATACAAAATAGGTTTAAACTGTGTTTCTTCTTCATCTTCCTGACCATATTTTGCAAAATTGGTCGCCGTCTCGATCAACGCAAGATGTGAGTATGCCTGCGGAAAATTTCCCAGTAGACGCTTGGTTTTAAAATCGATATCCTCACTGAATAAGCCTAAATGGTTACTATAGGACAACAATTGATCAAAATATTTGATTGCTTTTTGCTTCTGCCCTACCTTGAATAAACTGTCAATAAACCAAAAAGTACAAATGGTAAAAGATGAACTCGGTTCACCAAAATCATCTTCATTTTTATAACGATACATCAAACCATCTTTACACAATTCGCGTTCGGTGGCTTCAACGGTAGAAACAAATCGGGGATCTTTTGCATCGATAAAACCATACTGCTCCATCAGCAATGTTGAAGCGTCCATATCTTTTGAACCGTAGTATTGTGTATACGCCTGCATATCTTCATTCCAAGCGTTGTCGTGAATCTCATCGTGAATCTCCTTACGCAATGTGCCCCACTCTTCAAGATGACGTCTTCGGTTTAAAACCTCAGCGATTTTAATCGCACGATCTACTGCCACCCAGCAAAGTAATTTTGAGAACGTAAAGTGACGATCTTCGGTACGCAATTCCCAGATTCCTTTATCGGGTTCCTGCCAGTGTCGTCTTACGATTTTCACAATTCCTAAAACAACCGTCCACAGTTCCTCACTGTTTTCAAGAGTAGTTTCAAACTGAATGAACTGCTGATAGATCACTTCCATCAGAATTCCGTAGATATCATTCTGTTTTTGAACGTAGGCTGCATTACCTATGCGCACCGGAGCCGAATTTTTATAGCCTGAAAGATGATCTAATGTATGCTCGGTAAGTTCTTTCTCTCCATTGATACCATACATAATTTGCATTTTCTCATCTTTATCTGGAAGCGTGTCTATGATAAACTGAAGAAAATTCTGTGCATACTTAGTATGACCCAAATTGGAAATCACCCGAATCACCATCGAAGCATCACGCACCCAACAAAAACGATAATCCCAATTGCGCACTTCGCCAATGGTCTCTGGCAACGAGGTAGTCGCTGCAGCGAGAACGGCTCCTGACTTTTCAAACGTAAGGGCCTTTAGAGTAAGTGCGCTTCGCATAATTTCGTTTTGATATAAAGGATATTTTGTAGTGACCTCACTCCAATTCATCCAATAAACTTTCGTACGCTGAAATTTTAAATACGCTCTATCCAGCGTTTGCTCCATCAATTTCTCGTGATAAGACATCAAGAGAAATGCGTTTCCGTCTAGGGTTATTTCTTTCTTATTAAGAATAGATTCCTTTTCAAGATTCGTGTATAAATAGAGTGAATCATACTTTCCGTCATCGGTGTAACTCTCGATATACTCTCCTTTATTTACCGTTATCGTTTCGGTACTGGCATATTCTAATTTAGGATCATAGTTACACACAAACTTTGGAGCTCCTTTAACCAATCGTACAAAACGAATAATATCTGGCGGTGCGTAGAATGCTCCACTTCGCTTTTCGTATCTGGGCATAAAATCAAACACTTCAAAAGCATCGGTACCATTATCATACATTGTGCGTAGGATATTGGTCTGCCACATATATTTTTGAGTAATGGTATACTCATCTGAAACCTCAAAACTCTGAGAACCTCCTTTTTCTTCATCTAAAAGTTTGGCGAAGACCGAAGGCGAGTCAAAAATAGGCAGGCAACACCAATCTAATGAGCCTTTGTCTGAGATAAGGGCTGCACTCTTGCAGTTCCCGATGATTCCATAATTTAAATTGTCCATAAGGGAATTAAAATTCTAAAGTTCTATTAAACGGCTAGCTTAACCGCTACGATTTTCCGAAATTTAAGCATTAACAAAAAATCTAACCCTCCGATTACGTGTTTTTATGAGTAAAACTATCATTATTTCAAATCGACTGCCCTTACAATTACAAATTGACAACAATACCATCAAAGCAACACCCAGCGTAGGTGGATTAGCAACCGGAATGAAATCTGTACATAGAGACAGTAATGGTGTCTGGATCGGTTGGACCGGTTTAACCGAAGAAGAAACTCCTGAAGAACTTGTAGATGATGTGGCTAAAGCTGCCCAGGATGCGCAGTGTGTTCCTGTTTCTTTAACCGAAGAAGATATTGACGGTTTCTACTACGGCTTTTCTAACCGTACGATTTGGCCGCTATTCCATTATTTTATGGAGTATACCGAATTTGAAAAGGAAAGCTACCAGACCTATGTAGAAGTTAATAAAAAGTATGCTGAAGTTGTACTTGAAAATATTGAAGAGGGCGATACGGTTTGGGTTCACGATTATCAATTAATGCTTCTCCCGGAACTTATTAAAAAAGAGCGTCCTGATGTTCAGATAGGATTCTTTTTACACATTCCGTTTCCTTCTTATGAAGTTTTTAGGACGCTTCCTTGGAGAGAAGAAATATTAAAAGGGCTGCTGGGATCAGACCTAATTGGTTTTCATACCTATGATTATCAACGTCACTTTTTAAGTTCGGTTTCTCGTATTCTAAGACACGAAGTGAGCTTTAACGAGATCACTTTAAAAGATCGTATCGTCACTGTGAACTCCTACCCTATGGGTATTGATTACGACAAGTTTGCCGATGCTGCTGCAAAACACGATGCTGCAAAAAATCAATCGGAATTACAACGCCGTTTAGACTTGCATATCGATTCTACTCCAGATGCAAAAATGATCCTTTCCATAGATCGTTTAGATTACAGTAAAGGAATTGCAAACCGCATTCGTGCATATGAGTATTTCCTAGAAAAGTATCCGGAATTTAAAGAGAAAGTACGTTTAGTGATGTTGGCCGTACCATCTCGATCAAACGTTCCGCAATATCAATTGCTGAAAAAAGAAGTAGACGAACTCGTGGGTAGAATCAACGGAAAATTTGCATCGGTGAGTTGGACACCAATTTGGTATTTCTACCGCTCGATGCCTTTTGAAAATCTGATCGATTTATATACGACTTGTGAAGTAGCGCTTCTTACTCCAATTAGAGATGGAATGAATCTCGTTGCAAAAGAATATGTTGCTACCCGAACTGATAAAACAGGTGTGCTTATTCTGAGTGAAATGGCCGGTGCTGCGCAAGAAATGAGTGAAGCCCTGATCATCAACCCTAATAATTTTGAAGAGATCGCCGATGCCTTAAAACAAGCGATGGAAATGCCGGAAGCTGAGCAAATCAAAAGGAACAAATTCCTTCAAAAACGCTTAAAACGCTATAATGTTGAGAAATGGGCTGACGATTTTATGCACTCTTTACACGACACCACACACAAATCTGATATTGTAAAAGCAATTCGTATGCGTCAAGATCAAGAAGATGAAATGTTTGATGCGTATAAAAAATCAGAAAAGCGCATTCTGTTCTTAGATTATGATGGAACCTTAAGAGGATTTGTCAATAACCCTGAAGATGCAAGTCCTGATGACGAACTTATCGAACTAATTCGTAGCATACACAGTCAGGAAAATACAGAAGTAGTGATCATAAGTGGCCGCGATCGCCATACCTTAGGAACCTGGTGGCAAGATGTGCCCATCACTTTGATCGCAGAACACGGCGTATGGAAACGTCCTGTTGGCGGAGAATGGGCCGTAACTGAAAATCTTAAAAATGACTGGATGGAGACCGTGCGTCCTATTCTTGAAAAATATGTAGACCGCACTGCAGGTACTTTTATTGAAGAGAAGAATTATTCACTGGCGTGGCATTACCGTAATGCCGATCCTGACCTTGGAGAAAAGCGTGCCAGCGAACTTTCAACTGTTTTAAAAGAACTTTCAGCAAATAATGAACTTGGTGTTCTTGACGGAAATAAAGTTCTGGAAATTAAAGACAGTACCATTCATAAAGGGAAAGCGGTAACCAAACATATTTTCGGCAAAGACTATACGTTTAAATTTGCCATAGGTGATGATTGGACCGATGAATATATGTTCCAAGATCTACCCGATGAAGCATTTACGATCAAAGTGGGACTTCAAAAAACAGCTGCAAAATATTATGTAGACGATACCGACAGAGTACGCGACTTGCTTAAAAAGTTTGCTGCATCTTAGTGGTAAACCACAGCAAGCCCTAAGTATTTCGACGCTTTGGCGATGCCAATAAATTAGCATAAATTTATCACGAGCAGTATTTTTAACGATACTGCTCGTCCTTTTTTAACCCTAATTAATGATATGAAATTAAAATTTACACTTGTATTCCTTTCTTGTTTCGGGGCTCTTTTCGCTCAGAATAATGTGCCTTCAGAAACAGATTTACGCATTTACGATATTATCGATGCTGTTTCGGCAGACCGTATTGAGCAAGATGTGCGCACGCTTGCCGGTTTTGGTACGCGCAACACCTTTAGCGATACGCTAAGCGATACCCGCGGAATAGGAGCCGCACGTCGCTTTATCAAAGAAGAATTCGACAAAACGTCTGCAAAGTGTGGTGACTGTCTTGAGGTTTTTTACCAGAAAGATTTAGTTACACCAGAAATGGGAAGCCGTATTCCTAAAGAAACCTACGTGGTAAATGTTGTCGCGATTCAAAGAGGCACAAAATATCCTAACCGCTTTATCATAATGAGTGGTGATATCGATTCTCGCGCGAGTAGTGCAACCGATTTTACCACCGATGCTCCCGGAGCAAATGACAATGCGAGCGGTATGGCAGGAACTATGGAAGCTGCCCGCGTACTTTCAAAATACAAATTTGAAAACAGCATCATTTATGTTGGTTTATCTGGAGAAGAACAAGGCCTTTTTGGAGGAAAAGGTCTTGCTGAATATGCTGTAAAAAAAGGATGGGATATCATCGGAATTTTAAACAACGATATGATCGGAAATATCACCGGTGTAGATGGTGTGGTAAGCAATCGTGATTTTAGAATTTTCTCAGAACCTGTTCCTGCAAATGAAACCGAACGTCAGCGCAATGCACGCCGTTTTTACGGAGGTGAAGTCGATGGTAATTCACGACAATTAGCACGCTACATTCATAAAAATGTAGAAAAGTATATGCCAGAGATGAACCCGATGATGATCTATCGTCTGGATCGTTTTGGTCGTGGTGGGCATCACAGACCTTTTAATGACTTAGGTTTTGCTGGAGTTCGCATTATGGAAGCGCACGAAAATTACACCCAGCAGCACCAAGACATCCGTACTGAAGATGGTATCGCTTATGGAGATGTGGTAGAACACGTAAACTTCTCGTATGCAGCAAAACTTACAGCGGTAAACGCGATCAACCTTGCGAGCTTAGCTTGGGCTCCGCCGGCACCGGAGACGGTTAAAATTGGTGGAATTGTTGAAGCAGATGCTAAATTAGCTTGGTCAAAAGTAGACGGAGCATTTGGTTACAAAGTATACTGGAGAGACACCACTTCGCCTACCTGGGACCATAGCCGTTATGTGGGGGATGTTTCAGAAATTACTTTAGACGGAATTGTAATTGATAATTCATTCTTCGGAGTTTCAGCGGTTGGAGCTAACGGTCACGAGAGTCCGGTAGTTTTCCCTAATGCGATTATGCGTTAATCCATTTTTTGGAACGACATTTGAACTTCAGTCTTAAAACAAAAGCATGCATAAACTAATCACAGCGCTTTTAGGTATGATATGCCTAACTGCATTTGCTCAAGAAAAGCAATTTACACATCAGGATACACTCAAAGGCAGCATCACTCCTGAACGCGCTTGGTGGGATGTCACCCATTACGATCTGAAAGTTGACATAGATCCTGAGCAAGAATTCATTTCAGGAACTAACACGATCACCTACAAGGTGCTTGATCCGTATCAAACCCTGCAAGTAGATCTGCAAGAACCTATGAAACTCCTGAGCGCTACTCAGAATGGACAGAAACTAAAGATCAAAAAAGATGGCGCAGCCTATTTTATAGCACTTCAAGAGCAACAAGAAAAAGGTGCTGTAAACACAGTCGATGTAAAATTTGAAGGAAAACCTGTGGTTGGTGATCGCTTACCTTGGGACGGTGGCTGGACGTGGCAAGAAGACGCCAATGGTAACGTCTTCGCTGCAAACGCCAATCAAGGCATTGGTTCATCGATCTGGTGGCCAAACAAGGATATTCCTTACGACGAAGTAGAAAGCCTAGATTTCTTTATTACGGTTCCTAAAGGCTTGACAGCGGTAGGTAATGGGAAACTTATTAATTCAACTTCTACTCAGGACAAAACTACCTTTCATTGGGCTGTTGAGAATCCTATTAATAATTACGGAGTAAGCGCTGATATTGCAGATTACGCACATTTTTCTGATACTTTTAATGGTGAAAAAGGTGAACTCGACATAAACTTTTACGTGCTAAAAGAAAATCTTGAGAAAGCTAAAAAGCAGTTCAAGCAGGTGCCAAAAATGCTGGAAGCTTTTGAGCATTGGTTCGGCCCCTATCCATTTTATGAAGATGGCTATAAACTGGTTGAAGTCCCTTATCTGGGGATGGAGCACCAAAGCAACGTGACTTATGGCAATGCATACGGAAATGGCTATTTAGGTCGTGATCTTTCGGGAAGCGGCTGGGGAATGAAATTTGACTACATCATTATTCACGAAAGCGGTCACGAGTGGTTCGCCAATAATATCACCAATAAAGATGTGGCAGATATGTGGGTTCACGAGAGTTTCACCACCTATTCTGAAAATTTATTCATTGATTATTTCTACGGAAAAGAAGCGGCTTCAGACTATGTGGTCGGGATGCGCAGATCAATTCGTAATGATCGCCCGATCATCGGGACTTATGGTGTAGATCACGAAGGAAGCGGCGATATGTATTTTAAAGGAGCCAATATTCTACACACCGTACGCCAACTAGTTGAAGATGATGAAAAGTGGCGGCAAATTCTGCGCGGACTCAACAAAGAATTTTATCATCAAACAGTGACGACTGCTCAGGTTGAAAATTATATTAGCGAGCAAAGCGGAATTGACCTGACTCAATTTTGGGATCAATACCTGCGAACTACGATGATTCCGGAGTTGGAATACACGATTGATGGGAACACGTTAAAATTCCGATATACCGCTATTGTTGAAGGTTTTGATATGCCTATTCAGGTTCACGTAAATAATACAACTGAATGGATCTACCCTTCAGCAGCTTGGAAAACAAAGTCATTTGATGCGCCAATTACCGATTTTAAAGTTGATCGTAACTTCTATATTGAAGCGGAAGAAATCAAGTAAATATGACAAAAGGTAAGCGCCCACTACTCTATTTTAAAAATGCTGAAGAATGGCGCGCTTGGCTTCATGAAAATCATCATTTAGAGAGCGGTGTCGATCTAGTTTTTTACAAAGTAGCTGCCGAAGAACCTAGTATGCGTTGGGAAGAAGCCGTGCAAGTCGCCATTTGTTATGGTTGGATTGACAGCACTGTGAGAAAAATTGATGACGATAGACGCAAGCAATACTTCTGTAAGCGCAACGCAAAAAACGTTTGGAGCGCAGTTAACAAAGCTTACATTGAACGATTAGAGAAGGAAGGCCTAATTCACGATAGTGGTTATAAATCCATTGAAATCGCAAAAGAAAACGGTTCGTGGAGTGCTTTAGACGATGTAGAAAACGGAATCATCCCAGAAGATCTACAAACGGCGTTCAATAACAATCCCAAAGCTTTTGAGAACTATGAGAATTTTGCCCGCGGCTATCGCAAAAGCTATTTGTATTGGCTTAATCAAGCTAAAAGAGAAGCAACGAGGCAGAAGCGCATTGAACAAATCGTCGCGCTCTGCGAACAAAATTTAAAGCAACGCTCATAAACAACAAAAAGCCCAATGTAAATTACATTGGGCTTTTTCATCTAAACACAAATGCTCAAGGCATTTTTATTTTACTGAAAACTTAAAGCTTGTAGTTGTGTTATAGGTTTCTCCCGGTTTTAAAAGTGTCGATGGAAATTCAGACTGATTAGGAGAATCTGGATAATGTTGTGTTTCTAAACAGAAACCACTTCTCAAAGCATAAGTGCCTTCACCTCCTTTTTGCGGTAAGGTTCCGTCTAAGAAATTCCCGGTATAAAACTGAATTGCAGGCTCTGTAGTCATCACTTCTAAGAATCTTCCACTACGTGGATCATAAGCTGTAGCGGCTAAATGCATCGCTCCGCTTTCATCATTCAAAACCCAGCAGTGATCATAACCCTGCCCTTTTTTAAGCTGATCGTTTTCAGCTTCAATTTCTGCTCCAATCGCTTTCGCTTCTCGGAAATCAAAAGGAGTACCTTCAACAGCACGCAACTCTCCTGTTGGAATCAAGGTTTCATCAACCGGTAAATATTGATCTGCATTCAGCATTACTTCGGTATCTAAAATAGTGTTGTCAAAATCACCAGATAAATTGAAGTACGAATGCTGTGTAAGGTTCACAACCGTTGTCTTATCTGTTGTTGCCTCATAGTCTACTTTAAGCGTATTGTCTGCTAATAAGGTATAGGTCACAGTAGTTTCTAAATTTCCGGGATAGCCTTGATCACCATCAGGACTGGTGTAGGTCAACTTTAAGCCTACGTTGTCTCCATCTTCAATTTCTTCAGCCGTCCAAACTACTTTATCAAAACCTTTTCCACCGTGCAGACTGTTTGGTCCGTCGTTAGTTGGTAATTGATATTCTTCACCATCGATGGAAAATTTACCGTTGGCAATACGGTTTCCATAGCGTCCGATCAAAGCTCCAAAAAAAGTTGGATTTCCGGTCGTAGTATATTCCTCTAAAGTATCATAACCGAGTACCACATCTTGAAATGTGCTGTCTTGGCTAGGCGCTTTTAAGCTGGTAATGATACCGCCATACGTGATGATATCAACTTCCATCCCATTTGCGTTAACAAGGCTGTATTTTTCAACAGCAATGCTATCTGGCGTCATTCCAAAGTCTGACTTGGTGATGGTTGCTTCAGGCATTTCTGCAACAACCGCAGTTTCTTCTTTCTTAGGCTCATTTTTACAATTTACCATCGAAAGGGCCATCCCTAATACAACAGGAACAACTAAAAGATTTTTATTTAATTTCATAATTCGTCTGTTTTTAAACTTACATACGGTGTTGAAAGATGTGATAGTAGGCTTCGTTAGCGTTTATCGTATCCTTAAAGTCACGAACTCGGGTTTGATCATCGATCACAAGTAATTCGATACCTGCTATGTCTGCAAAATCTTCCATAAATTCTGTAGTTACCGCCTGGCTGTATACCGTATGGTGCGCACCTCCTGCGTGAATCCAGCTTGTTGCTGCGATATCAAGATTCGGTTTACAATCCCAAAGTACACGCGCTACCGGCAAATGCGGAAGATCTGCTTCTGGCTTAACGGCTTCAACTTCGTTCACAATTAAACGGAAACGGTTACCCATATCTACTAAAGAGGCGTTGATCGCCGGACCTTCTGGTGAATTGAACACCAAACGCGCCGGATCTTCTTTACCACCAATTCCTAACGGATGTACTTCACATTTTGGCTTGGCATCAGCAATAGATGGACAAATCTCCAGCATATGCGAACCTAACACGTAAGAACCTTGTGGTGTGAAATGATAGGTATAATCTTCCATAAATGAAGTTCCTCCCTCAAGACCAATGGCCATCACTTTCATCGCGCGCGTTAAAGCAGCTGTTTTCCAATCTCCTTCTCCACCAAAACCGTAACCATCTGCCATAAGGCGCTGCGTTGCGATTCCCGGTAATTGTTTCAGTTCGCCAAGATTCTCAAACGTATCTGTAAACGCACCAAAACCACCTTCTTCTAAAAAGGCTCTCAAGCCTAATTCAATTTTTGCTGCATCAACTAAAGACTGGCGCTTCTCGCCACCTTCTTTTATAGAATCGTGCAGTTCGTATTCAGTCTCATAGGTTTTCAATAAAGCGTCAAGATCCTCTTGCTTGATCTCATTGATTTTTGCCACAATGTCTGAAGAATCAAATCCGTTTACGGTAAAACCAAAGCGAATTTGTGCTTCTACCTTATCACCTTCAGTTACGGCAACCTCACGCATATTGTCACCAATACGCGCTACTTTTAAGTTTTGGAATTCATTCCATCCTAAAGCAACACGGGTAAACACACCCAGTTTAGTCTGTACGCGAGCATCTTGCCAATGACCTACAACGACCTTGCGCTTTTTACGCATACGCGACATCATAAAACCAAATTCACGATCACCGTGGGCAGATTGATTTAGATTCATAAAATCCATATCAATCTCGCCCCATGGAATTTCTGCATTAAATTGTGTGTGTAAATGGCAGACCGGTTTTTGAAGAATATTCAATCCCTTAATCCACATTTTCGCCGGTGAAAATGTATGCATCCATAAAATTAAACCGATGCAATTTTTAGTACTATTGGCCTCAAGACACAAGTCTGTGATCTCGTTAGGCGTTTTTACTAGATCTTTATAAACAATTTTTACAGGAATCGCTGCAGATGCATTAAGTCCTTTTGCAATCTCCTGAGAGTGTCCTGCTACTTGTTTTAGCGTTTCTTCCCCGTATAAATGCTGGGTTCCTGTTACAAACCAAACCTCGTACTGGTCAATGTTATAATTCATAGCCTTGATTGTGCTTCTATTTTTAAATGATTAAGTGTTTTTATGAAAAGTAGATGTAAATACTCACCACCGCGATGCAGATAACTACACCAGCCGGTTTTAAATATTTCCAAGGTGTAATGTCCACCTGACGTGTGTATTCTTCAAGATAATCTGTTTGACGTGGAAAGAATTTACTCACCGTAAACAAGATGAAAAGAACCATTACAAATATGATTCCCATAATATGTAAGAAACTTGGGAATGCATCTTTTGCTACCATTGCAAGTTCTGAAGCATCGGTAACGCCAGAGAGCTCTGCTGCTGCAACTGCATTGTCTGCGATAATTGGTTTTACCACATATAAGGTCACTAAATAGGTAACTACCGCAAAAACAATAGCGATATTAGCTGCTTTTCCTGAAACGCGTTTTGAGAAATAACCTACTAAAATGATCGCCAAGATAGGCACACTAAAAGAACCGTTTAATTCCTGTAAATAGTTGAAAATACCACCTTCTACTCCGTATAATAATGGTGCGATAGCCATCGAAAAGATCGCTAAGAATATACCGAAAGTTTTACCTGCGCGTACAACCTGCTTTTCTGATGCATTTGCATTAAAATATTGTTTATATAAGTCAAGACCAAATAAGGTTACCGAACTGTTTAATGCCGAGTTGAACGAACTCAAAATCGCACCAAAAAGTACCGCTGCAAAGAATCCTACAAAAGCAGTTGGAAGAACAGCTTTTACAAGCATTGGGTATGCTTCATCAGCATTGTCAAGATTTCCGTTAAAATATTCAAAAGCAATAACCCCCGGAAGTACAACAATGATAGGACCTAAAATCTTAATGATCGCTGCAAGACATAATCCCTTTTGTCCTTCAGCTAGGTTTTTTGCTCCCAGCGCACGCTGAATGATCGCTTGGTTTGTACCCCAATAATAGAAATTCACGATAAGCATTCCTGTAAATAAGGTCGTCCAAGGCACCGAAGAATTAGGTCCACCTAGAATTTCAAATTTCTCAGGAAGATTTGTGGTGACTACATTCAATCCTTCAAAAACGCTTCCGTTACCTACAGCCATAAGACCGAAAACAGGAATTAGAAGACCTCCCACGATCAAACCAACAGCGTTGATCGAGTCAGAAACTGCTACTGCTTTAAGTCCACCAAAAATCGCATAAATAGAGCCAATGATTCCAATTCCCCAAACCGTAACCCAAAGAGCAGATTCAGGATCGAGTCCCATACGCTCCGGGATATCAAACATCGTATTGATCGCCAAAGCTCCAGAATACAATACCGTTGGCAGCATCGAAATCGCGTAAGCCATTAAGAATAGGATTGACACAATCGTTTTCGTAAGTTTTCCGTAGCGTTTTTCCAAAAATTGAGGAATCGTCGATATTCCACCTTTCAGGTATTTTGGTAAAAGCACAAAAGCTGTAAAGACCATCGCTACAGCTGCAACGATTTCATACGCTGCAATTAAAATACCTTCACTAAAACCAACACCGTTTGTACCTATAATCTGTTCCGTAGAAAGGTTGGTTAACAAAAGGGAACCGGCGATTACCGGTCCTGTTAGACTACGCCCTCCTAAAAAGTAACCATCTGAAGTGGTCTCATCTGTTTTACGCGAAGCGAAATACGAAATCACCGCTACCAAAAGTGTAAATGCGGCAAATGTGATTAATCCCATAATTTGAAAATGTAATTGATTAGTTTATTGATTAGCAGCCCTGGCCGTAATAAGCATCTTTTCCGTGCTTACGCTCATAATGTTTTTTAATAAGCGAATCTTTAAGTCTTGGTGCATTTGGATTAATCTGAAGTGTCAATTGTGCCATACGCGCTACTTCTTCTAAAACCTTACTGTTATAAACCGCTTTTGCAGCCGTTTCTCCCCAAGCAAAAGGACCGTGGTTACCCAAAAGTACCATATTTACTTCGTTATAATCCAAACCTTTGTCTTTAAAACAGTCAAGAATTTGGATTCCTGTATTATGCTCATAATTTCCTGAGATCAAATCATCGTGCATGGGTGGCGCACAAGGAATATCTGCTGTGAGGTGATCGGCATGTGTCGTTCCAAAAATCGGAATATCCATCTGTGCCTGAGCCCAAGCTACAGAATACGTAGCGTGCGTATGTGCAATACCGCCAACACCTTCCCAATGTTTGTATAAATACGCATGTGTTTTTGTATCTGACGATGGACGCTTATCTCCTTCTACAATGTTGTTATCATAATCAACGATAACAATATCTTCCGGTTTCAAGGTTTCATAAGGCACACCGCTAGGTTTAATAGCAAATACGCCGTTTTTACGATCTACTGCGCTTACGTTACCAAAAGTATAAATAACCAGACCTAAAGCGTCTAGTTCCATATTAGCTTCGTAGCATTCTTCCTTTAAAGACTTATACATGTTCTTTTATGTTCTTTTTCGGTTTGGTTATAGTATTTTCTACAAAGTCACTCAAGACTTCATAGCGCTGCATCAAAGTTGCAAATTCTTCTAAATACTCTTCCTGCGGAAGGTATTCTGCCTCATAATCACTGCCTAAGGTTTTGCTCGCTTCAATCACATTAGGATACAATCCTGCAGCAACAGCAGCATAAACCGCCGCTCCTAAAGCTGGCGCCTGATCTGAAGCTGCTACTTTAATCGGTACGTTAAGTGTATTTGCCAGCGACTGCATAATAAATTTAGATTTACGCGCTACACCGCCAATCCCAACCACCGACTTGATCTCGATGCCTTCATCTTCAAAACGATCTAAAATCTTTTTAGAACCAAAGCAAATCGCATTTACTAAGGCTTTAAAGATATGCGGAGCACGCGTTCCCATATTCAGGTTGGTGATCGCAGCCTCAAGCTCTTGATTTGCATCTGGAGTCCTTCTTCCGTTGATCCAATCTAAAGCAACGGGAATCGCTTCACTATGCGGAATCGCTTCGGCAGCATCAGATAATTTTCTTATAAAATCAGCTTCTATTTCTTCTTTTAGTTGCTCCTTTTGCTCTGCAGAAAGAATATCTGAAGTAAGCACAAGGTTATCAATGGGCCAACTCAATACATCTTTGAACCATGCCAATAGATCCCCAAAAGCAGATTGACCGGCCTCAAGACCTACAGCCCCGGGAATGACAGAACCATCTACCTGACCACAAATACCTCTTACGGTTTTATTAGCCACTACCTCTGGTGAAGAAACACTTATATCACAAGTAGAAGTTCCCATTACGCGAACGAGCGTGTGCTCTTCTACTTTAGCACCTACAGCCCCTGCGTGTGCATCAAAAGTTCCTACTGCGATTTTAGTTTCAGTCGTAAGTCCTAATTTTTCTGCCCAGGCAGCGCTAAGATTTCCGGCTACTTCATCAGACGTGTACGTTTCAGAATATAATCGTGAACGCAACGCTGCTAAATATGGATCTAATTTACCTAGGAATTCTTCTGGCGGTAATCCTCCCCAGCTTTCGTGCCACATCGCTTTATGACCTGCTGCACATCGACTGCGTTTAAACGTTTCTAACGAAGTATTTTCAAGCAAAAGATAAGTGATCCAGTCACAATGCTCCATCCAGGAGTATGCAGCTTGTTTTACTGCGTCATCTTCACGCACCACGTGTAAAATTTTTGCCCAAAACCATTCAGAAGAATAGATTCCTCCTTCATATTTTGTAAAATCTTCACCTCCCCAGGTGCGTGCAAGGTGATTGATCTCGTTAGCTTCTGCAATTGCGGTGTGATCTTTCCACAACACCATCATCGCATTAGGGTTTTCTTCAAAACCATCTGTTAGTGATAAAGGCACACCTTCCGCATTAACCGGAATAGGTGAAGAACCTGTAGTATCGATACAAATTCCTTTTACCGATTCTGCTGAAACTCCGCTTCGGGTAACAACAGCTTTTATGGTTGCTTCAAGCCCTTCGATCAAATCTAAAGGATGCTGGCGAAAACGATTTTCTGAAGCGTCACAATATAGACGCTCTTTCCAACGTCTATAATAACTTACTTCTGCTTCTATCTCTGCTCCTGTAGCTGCATCTATCAAAACCGCTCTAACAGAATCTGAGCCGTAATCAAGCCCAATCACATAATCTTTCATATTCTAAAATCTTACTTGCTAACAAATCTACTATAATCTGTTTAAAAATGTAGATTCAACACTTAATATTTTTAGTTTTTTATTAAGAATTTATTTTAGTGGTATTCTAATGATATTCAACGAATAAGCCGAAACTTCATAGGTTGCAACATCTTTTTTAACTTTTAACTCCTCGGTTACAGGGGCAATTTCCTGCGTTGATTCAAACGAATTTTCCTGAGTCAAATCTGCTTCTTTTAAAACAATTATGCTGCCCTTACTCTTTAAACGCTTGCCTTCAAAATTCAACTGAATTTCTTGAGCTTCGCTTGAAGTATTAACCACTTTCACCACAACCTCATTAGCTTCTGAATCTAAAGTCGCTGAAGCGTAAAGTTCTTCTTGTCCAACCAAGTTTTCACCATCTTGGGTTACCGAGATCAAATCGGTTCCTTTATTGGTTGAATATAATTTTTGAACGTAATAATTCGGCGTTCCGTAAGACTCTAAGTTATTGAACCAGATCATATCTGGTGTCCACTGCCAACCTTCGGCGTGTGCCATCAACGGTGCATACGAAGTAAGCTGAACCACCTCTGCATTACGCTCTAAACCGGTCATAAATGCAGCTTCAGAAAGTGCAGTCTCCCAGTTATTTTTGTTATCCGGACTTGCAATAGCAACGCTTTGTGCTGCGTATTCTCCTGCGAAAATTTTTGGACCATTACGGTCATAGCTATAATAACGGGTTGCATTTTCTCTAAACCACTCCGGACTTCTGTAATAATGCTCATCGATGATCTCTGCTCCTATTTTCTTGAGTTCTTTCATACCGTATTCAAAGTAGTCTCCGTCAGGAAATGGTCCGCTTCCTGAAACAATAATGATCTCAGGATACTTTTCTGCAATTGCTTCATTAAATACTTTGTATCGCTCGATATATTCTGGTCCCCATTGTTCGTTTCCTACTCCAATATATTTCATATTGAAAGGCTCAGGATGTCCCATATCTGCACGTACTTTTCCCCAAGGAGTATCTGTCGATCCATTTGCAAATTCGATTAAATCCAATGCGTCTTGCACATAAGAATCCAGTTCGTCCATAGGCACTAATTCGCCGGTATTGAATTGACACGCGATACCACAACTCAAAATAGGAAGCGGCTCTGCCCCTAGATCTTCAGACAACTGAAAATATTCAAAGAAACCTAAACCAAACGACTGGTAATAATCTGGAGTCAAACGGTGATCAAACTCCGTATTCCAACGGTTCACTAAACTAGGGCGCTCGTCAACAGGACCCACGGTTTTTTTCCATTGGTAACGACGCGCCAGCGTGCGGCCTTCCACAATACAACCACCCGGAAATCTTAAAAATCCAGGATCAAGATCATACAATAATTGCACTAGATCTTTACGTAAACCATTCTCACGACCATTCCACGTATCTGTTGGAAACAACGAAATCATATCAAGACCTAATTCACCGGTACCTTCAAAGGTTAACTTTAAAGAACCTTTCATCACGGTTTTATTCGGAACGATTTCAGCTTTATAATTTGCCCATTCTGAACCAGAAACCGGAATTGAAGCTTCAGCGATCGTATTTCCTTCCTCATCCAAAAGTTCAGCCTTCACTGCAGAAACTGCACCTTCCATTTGTTTGGCATCAAAAGTAAAACGATAGGTATCTCCTTCTTTGATTCCCATTCCTCGGAAGCCTTCATTGTGCAATTCGTAACCTTTAGCATTCTTAATCTGAACGCGTAAAAAGTTTAAATTACCTTCTCCTTCAAAGTATTTTACGGGCAATGCATAGCCAGATTCATTGTTATACGAATGCCTGTCACTATTAGGCTGCGACCAACCCATCATTGAGATCGTAAATTCAAACGAACGGTTTTTGATCATCTCTGCATACAAACCACCATCGGCAGCAAAGTTGATATCTTCAAAGAAAATTCCGTACATCGTAGGTTGAATGGGTGCGATGGTCTCGCTCATATCAACCGTTAATTCCTTTTGAGCAAAAAGCGTATTGCCTGCCAGAAAAGTTCCGGCTAGTACAGCGGCTAGTCCTGCTTTTTTAATTGTTTGTGTGATCATTATATAAGTGTGTTTATGCGTTTTTATTCTTTAGTTGCGGGTATGCTCAATAAGCGTACGCCGTAAATTCCGGCTGTGGTTGAACCTGCTTCAGCTTCAAAGCGCACGGTTAGAATTTCATTAGTTGCGGCAAGTTCTTGCGGAATCGTATAATCGACTTCAAAAAAGTCATTGCCACGAGTTCCTTTTAAATGTGGTTCGGCAATTGTTGTCTCGTTTACCATAATCTTAAACTTGCGACCAGCGTCTTTACCAAAATAGGTCACACGCAAGGTTTTGGCCTTAGCTTCTTTATTTCTAAGATCGTAACTAAACCAACCTGCAGCGTCGCGCCAGTGCTTATTTTGATTTAAGCCACTGTTTGAATTTTCAGATAAAATTCCGTGATCAGACTCTGGTTGTTGTTCTCCCGGAGCCACAAAATCTAATGTGATCTCACGCAAATAAGCTTCTGCCTTTTGCTTTTCTTCAAGCTTGCGTTGCTCTTCAGCTAAGCCTTCAGGAGTTTGTTTTTTAAAGTAAATCGAATAGCGCTTCTCGTGAATTTTATAAAACGGCTGAAGCACCAAATCTGAATACGTTTCAGGGTAAAATAAATCTGGCGCTTTAAAGTGTAACGGCTCGCCTTCAACCGGTTTGATCTCATTTAAAAGATTTTCACCGCTTTCAGTAAGAAACATCGGCGCTTCAGTTAAAGGTAAAAATGGACCGTCTGCGATATGACCCCCTCGACTATCATCTGCAAAAAGTCCGTCTTGATTTGCTTCACCTGTCACTGCGGCCAAAACAATTGGACCGTATTTCACAGAAACATAGCCTGAATCATCAGGCAATTCTTCTAAACTTAAATGCATTGGCAATTCCATCTTAATGCGATCGCCATTTTTCCATTTGCGTTCTAAGGAAACATAAGAACCCGGAGTCGCATCTATTTTCTCTAGTTTATCATTCACATAAACCTTCAGTTCACCGGCATTTACCCATTGTGGATAGCGCAACATTAAAGTTGCCTTAGTTTTCTTTCTGCTATTCCAAATAAGTTCAGTTAATGCTTCTTCAGGAAAGTTTGTTTTTTGAGTAAGTGTAGCGTTTTTCTCTTCCCAGTTCACTTCCGAAGGAATAAACAAATTCACATAAAGTTTATCCTCTTTTTTGGCATAAATGAGTTCGTTATACTTGGTGTGATTTTCCATTCCCGAACCTACACAACACCAAAAACTGGTTTCCGGCTGCGAATACACGCGATAATGACCGGGGCGAATGGGCGTGAAATACACAAACCCGCCATCAGGGTTTTGAGAAGACAGAATGTGATTGTACAAACCGCGCTCGTAAAAATCTATGTAATGCTCTTCTGAAGTATCTTCAAACAAGAGTTTGCTCAACTTGAGCATATTGTAGGTATTGCAACTTTCTGGTCCTTGCTCGCTGCTCACCACCGATGAAAAATCATCAACGGGATTAAAATGCTCGCGCACGCTATTCCCACCAATGCTTATGGAACGCCGTGTTGTGACATTATCGAAGAAATTAGATGCGGCATCGTGGTAATCTTTAGCCTCTTCCAACTGACTGATGCGCTCAAAACCAATAAACTTAGGAATTTGCGTATTAGCATGCATTCCGGTTAATATGTCTTCATTTGCCGCTAGTGGTTTCAACAAAGCGTGCTGCGAAAAATCTTCAGCGAGTTTTAGGTATTTTTTATCGCTTGTAATTGCGTAAACCTCAGCAAAAACTTCGTTGAGTCCGCCGTGTTCTGAACGCAGCATATCTTGAATTTGCGCCTCACTTAGATCGGCTGTAATGTCCAGAAACCAATCGGTTAACTCAATGAGCATACGCTTTGCCTGCGGAAGTTCTGCGTGAATCCACGCGTCTTTTAAACCATTAAAGGTTTTATGGATGTTATACAGCGGCACCCATTTATCATTTAGACTGAAGCTTCCCGCGTTGATCTTTCCTGCTTTAATTTCCGCCCAAAGCGCATCGCTTCCGGGTACGCCACCAATGTAACCGTTCCCATTTGATTTTTGCACGCGATCTAATTCAGCTAAAGCATATTCAAGCATCTCTTTGGCTTTTGGATCACCGGTAGAAGCATAATACATCGACAATGCAGAAATATAGTGTCCTGCAGTATGGCCGTCGAGTCCTGTATTTTCCCAATTGGTGTAGGAATCCGCTTTAGGTTCAAGACCGGCTTCACGCAAAAACGGAGCGAGTAAGCGGTCTGCATCAAGCGCTTGTATGTAGTTAAAATCGGTTAATGCTGCTTCTTTAAAAACTCCGGATTCTACCGAAACCGCATTCAATGGAAAAAGCGAAACCTTCTCCTGCGCTTTGGCAAAAGCACTTAGTAGAAACAGACTAACAACAATATATTTCATTT
Organism: Leeuwenhoekiella blandensis MED217; assembly: GCF_000152985.1. Lineage (GTDB taxonomy): Bacteria > Bacteroidota > Bacteroidia > Flavobacteriales > Flavobacteriaceae > Leeuwenhoekiella > Leeuwenhoekiella blandensis. Next base: position 2,651,665 of record NZ_CH672395.1, read on the forward strand.
TAATCAAGGACATTATCTTTTAAAGTTGGCCAGTCTTCAGCATCCCACTGAAGCTCAGCAATTTTTAATTTTGGTGCGCCATTATCATTAGCATCATACGCGTGAAAAATGATGTAATCCTTTCCGTCGAACGTGTAAGTACTGTTGTGCCCCGCGCCATACCAATTTTCATTTCCTTCGATGATCAAGGTTCCGCCACCGTTATTTAAGGCAACACCTTCTTTATCTACATAAGGACCGGTCGCGCTTTTAGATCGCCCAACCACTACTTTGTAGGTGCTGTTTTCACCGCGACAGCATAAATCCCAAGACAAAAACTCATAATACCAATCTCCTTTTTTGAAGATGAAAGGCGCTTCTAGCGCTGCATCTCCGGGATTGGCATCTGCCAGATCAAAAGAACGTTCCCGGCGCGCAATCGTATGCCATTCTTGCGGCTGCGCGATAGCTTTCAAATCCTCTGAAAGCTTTACCATTTTTAATCCTTCCCAAAAGGAACCAAATGCCAGATACGGCGTATCATTCTCGTCAAAAATCAAATTAGGATCAATGGCATTCCATAAATCGCGATTAGGAACCGACTGGATCACGATACCCTGATCTTCCCATTTGTAATTAGGATCATCTGCATCAAGGGTCGTATTGATCGTCAAACCGATGGCCGAAGTATTCTTTGCAAAAGCAGAAACCGAATAATATAAATAGTATTTGCCGTTGTGAAACGTAATATCCGGAGCCCAAATATGATTATTGAAATCTGCCGCAACATCATCTGCCCAAACCGGTTCTTCCGTAAATACTTGAGGTTCTTTTTCCCAGTTTTTTAAATCGGGCGAACTGAATACTGAAATTCCTCTTCCGGTGCAAAAGAGATAATAGGTATCACCCTGCTTGATCGCAACCGGATCGTGAACGCGGATGTCTTGTGCAAAAAGGCTGTTGAGAACTAAAAAACTAAAAAAGGTAAAGAGCGTTTTCATAGTTTAGTTTTCTGGTTGAATTCCTTCTGAAGTCATCACGATGCGTTTGATCGTCCCGTCTTCGTTGTAGTATAAACGATCTACACATACCGAACGGTGAAAACTACTACCGTGTGTTGGAATGCTTCCGTTATGATAAACGAAATACCACTTGTCTTTAAATTCAATAATCGACTGATGATTGGTATTGCTGTTACCCGCAACTTCATTTAAAATCCCTTTATATTCCCACGGACCGGTAATTGATTTTGACATTGCATAGGCGGTTTTCTCAGGAAAATCATAAGCATAAGAAAGATAATACCAGTCGCCACGTTTATGAATGTATGGTGCTTCAGTAAATTTAGGAAGGTCAACTGTCTGGATAGGACCGTCCATCTCGATCATATTGTCTTTTAACTTTACGTATTTACACACTTGATTTCCCCAATATAAATACGGAGTGCCATCATCATCAATAAAAACTGTTGGATCAATATCATCCCAACTAATTTTTGTTTGTGTGGTCATATCGTTAGTGATCAAAGCTTTGCCTATAGCGTCTTTCCAAGGTCCCTCCGGACTGTCTGCCACGGCTACACCAATTGCTTTACCGTGTTTTGACTCATTATGTTGAACCGTTACAAACCAGTAAAACTTACCATCCTTCTCCACCACTTCCGCAGCCCAAGCTGAATGAATTGCCCAGTCAAAATCGGTAGGTTTTAGCGGCACGGGATGTTCTTTCCAGTTGACCATATCATCTGAAGAAAACAGCAACCACTCATTCATAATGTAACGTTCCTGATCGTCTGGCGCCTGATCGTGACCGGCATAAATATACACACGACCATCGTGAACCAAAGCAGCAGGATCTGCAGTGTATTTGTCTTTTATAATCGGATTGTTATAAGAAGCTTCAAGCTCTTCAAAAAGTGCCTGACCACGTTCTACACTTACTTCTTCTGTTTGTGCTGTGGTTTTACAGCTTGTGAAAAGTGCAGCTGCTGCACAAAGTGAATAAAAATATCCTTTCATTTTAGTTTATTTTTTTGCCCCAAATGGCAGTTCCTTCATTATTTAATCCTGAAAGTAAAATGGTAGATTCTACTTCATTTTCCCAATCACGGCCACGTTCAACATAGAGTTTATCTACAAAGGTTCCGTCACCAAAATTTAAAGTTAACCAAGGTGCATCATAACTCCACACATCATTGGCGTTAGAATTGATACTTCCGTCAGCATTTAACGTGAGATCTATCGAGTTTTGAAAATCAGGATAGCGCTGTTCATCAGCATATCCCGGCGTAACAGTGTAACCAAAAATGATCTGCTCATAGTTTCCGACTAGATCCTCTTTGTTTATCGCTGTCTGTGCTACATTGGCAAAACGCTCTGGTGAAACAAGAGGCCAACCATCTTCGGTCCAATGGATTTTACGCACGTGCAATACCATAAAGAAACTATTTTCACCTGGTCTTCCTTGATGCGCCATATAATATTGACCACTATCATCTTTAAAAACGCCGGGATGCGAAACTCCTTGCCAACCTGAGTGCTCATCAAAACGATAAGGCGCCAGAATCATGGGACCGTTATCTTCTTCAGTGTTAATATCTAAACCATTATAATCGTAAAATGGCCCGTCTGGAGAATCGCTTCGGCCTACGCGCACGTTGTACTTGGTTTGCAACCAGTCGTAGGCAATAAACATATAATACTTGTTCTGATCTTCATTATAGATCACCTCGGGCCCTTCGATATTTCCGTTTACGATACCGTTAGTAAAACCGCGTTGTGCGACTCTACTGCCTTTATCTCCGGGATTTGCAGCCAGACCGGTTTCTGGATTTAATTTCAATTTGTAGATTCCATCGTAAGCAGAACCGTAGTAGAACCAATGTTCGCCTTCTGGCGTCACCACAACAGAAGGATCTATCGCATTGGTTTGCACGGCACCTCCAGGTTCTGAAGAAACCACTAAATCTTTTTCTACCCAAGGTCCTTCAGGATTGTCTGAAGTAGCAAGTCCCATCGTACTCAATCTTCCGGTAGATGAGGATAACGAATAATATAAACGATACTCCTCACCAACTTTCATCACATACGGCGCCCAAAGCGCTTGAAAAGGTGTCCCGCCTTTGCTTCTGATGTAGGCAGCCCCTTTTGCCGGTAACCCGCTAAAAGCCCAACCGATCCATTCCCAGTTGATCAAATCTTCTGATTTACGAATCTGGATTCCGGGACGCACTTCTGAACCAAAAGACACGTCTGTATTATAACAATAATACGTATTACCCACTTTGATCACCGAAGGATCGTGCACGTTATAGGGACCCCAGTTTGCAATGTTCTCAACGCCGGCAACATCATAATACGTATCTGTAATATTGTCTACCGTATAGACTTTTGCCGCTACAGGCTCCTCGGGCTCTTCAGGTTCTTCAGGAGACGTTGGTTTTTCAGGCTCTTCACCCGTTTCTTCAACCGGTGAATCTGATGAGCAAGAAATTGCCAATGCACACCAAAAGACAAAAAGCCCCTTATACAGTATACTTGTAATTTCTTTATTCTTTTTCATAGCAATAGGTTTATTTTCCTTCTAAAACCACTACCGAAAATGCCGGTAACGTAACTTCTAGCACACCTTTTTTAAATTTAAAATCCTTAAATCCTTCAGGCATGATATGCTCAGGGTCTTCAAAAGAATTGTGGTCCTGTAGTTTATCTGAAGCTAAAATTTCAGCAGAAAAATCTTTGATATTCAATGCGCTAAGATCGATGCTCACGGTGTTTTCTTTATGTGCATCTATGTTTACCAGCGAAATGTGCGTTTTGCCTTCAGCATCTTTTGAAGCCGAAGCTGAAATTGCAGGAAGCGTATCGCCATTATACTCATAATCTGGCGTATCTAAATCTAGCGGAATAAGCTGTGCATCGTGATGTACTGTGTACATTTTTAAGATATGATACGTTGGCGTTAAGATCATTTGCTCACCTTTAGTCAAAGCAACTGCCTGAAGTACATTTACCGTTTGCGCAAGGTTTGCCATTTTAACACGATCACTGTGATTATTAAAAATGTTCAAAGTTGTACCAGCGATCATCGCATCACGCATCGTATTTTGTTGATACAAAAATCCGGGATTTGTACCTTCTTGCACTTCGTACCATCCACCCCACTCGTCAACAACAAGATCTACTTCTTTCTTCTTGTCATATTTATCCATAATCGCCACGTGCTTGGTGATCAATTGATCCATAAACAGGCTCGACTTCATTGTGGTGAAATAATGATCTTCGGTAAAATCAACATCCGGTCCTTTCTTATTCCAATCAATTACAGAATAGTGATGTAATGCAACACCATCTAACAAGCTTTTAGGGATGTTTTTCATCAACACCTCGGTCCAGTTGTAATCTGCGCTATTCGCTCCAGATGCGATTCGGTATAAACCGGCTTCATTATTCCAGCTGCCCATAAATGTTGCATACTGGCGGTATAAGTTTGCGTAGAACTCCGGCTCCATATTTCCGCCACAGCCCCACATTTCATTTCCTACACCCCAATAGGTAACGCCCCAGGATTTCTCGCGGCCATTTTGTTTACGCAAGTCGGCCATCGGGCTTGTACCGTCGTGATTTACATATTGAACCCAATCTGCCAATTCTTTAACAGTACCACTACCTACATTTCCTGCCAAGTACGGCTCAGTTTCCAGTACTTCACAAAGGTTCAAGAAGTCGTGGGTACCAAAACTGTTGTCTTCGGTCACGCCACCCCACCACGTATTTACGATTGTAGGACGATCTTCTTGTGGCCCAATACCATCTTTCCAATGATACGTATCTGCAAAACAACCTCCGGGCCATCTCAGGTTAGGAATTTTGATCTCTTTTAAAGCTTCAATCAAATCATTACGTACGCCGTCTGTATTTGGAATAGGACTATCTTTCCCAACAAAAAAGCCATCATAAATAGAACGTCCTAAGTGTTCTGCAAAATGCCCATAAATATGTTTACTAATCGTAGGCGCATCCTTTGAAGGTTTTACGGTGATGGTCGCATCCTGAGCATTAAGCAACGAAACGCTGCAAAATGCAATTACAAATGCACCAATAATTTGTAGTTTGTTCATCATAATTGAATTATTTGGTGTTTAAATTGTGTGTGTTTGTATTTTTAAATTTAAAGGTCGTCAAGGTTTCACCGTTGCGGCCAACAAGTATCAAGTTGCTGTCCTTTGTTGAAACTTTCACTATACTTTTTGAATCTCCTGCCACTGTAAAACCAGATTTTTTACGAGATACTTCTGTAAAATTTCCATCTTTGGTATTTATCAAAGTCGTACCGAATGAAGCATCATAGCGTCCTCCATTGACTTCGGCACTATAATCATTACCTACTAGTAAAAGATCTGGAAATCCATCTTGGTTTAAGTCTTCGACTAGAATACTATTAACAGGTGCTAGCTGCACGGCATTTGGTAGTGGTAAAACTTCAAAACCCGTATCCTTTTGTTCTATAAAAATACTACGTAATTCTTTTGCTTCTAAGGTCTTGAAAGGAGTTTTTAAGAGCTGAAGCAACTCACTTGTGGTTGCTTGTGCAAATTTGTGATAATACAAGAAGTTCTTTTTCAATTGCGGCAACTGCTGGGTAAGTTGGTCTAGCGTTGCTATCGGAAAATAAGCACCTTCCTCATACTTCGAGAAGATAGGATCTACATAGCCATTGTTATCAAAATCGGCATAATCGACCTTTAATGCTTTATTTTGACCCGAATTTAGCATGGTATTTAATCCTATATTTCCTGCTACAAAATCTATATCTCCATCATTATCAAAGTCGGCTGCAGCAATGCTATTCCATAAACCTGTTGTTTTGCTCAGTCCGAGTGCTTCGGTTTTATTTTCAAACGTATTACCTGTATTTTCCAGTACAGTTATTGGCATAAATTCGCCCGCAAGAATGAGATCGATATTTCCGTCCTTGTTGTAATCACTAAAAGCAGCGTCAGTTACCATTCCCGCATTTTGAAGCAACGGACAAACCTCAGCCGTCACATCTACAAAATTTCCACCCTTATTTTTCAGAATATAACTCTCTGGTGTCGTCGGAAATTTCCCGGGAACGACGCGTCCTCCCACAAAAAGATCTACAAACCCATCGTTATCAAAATCTGCAGCTGCTACAGCATATGTGCTCGTAAGCATCTCCGGCAGTGGCTGCGCTACAAAACCTGAAGCGGTATTGAAATACAAGCGATCTTGATAAGCCTTGTGACCGGCATAGCGCTCAGATCCACCGCTGGTGACATAAAGATCTAATTTACCGTCATTGTTTGCATCAAAAATAACAGCCTCCCCATCTTCAAAAAGTTCTGTTTCCGGGAGTTCTTGCTTTTTAAAAGTGTAATCCTTTTGTTGATATAAAATAGTAGAATTTTCACCGTAGCTTCCGCCGATGAATACATCTTCGAGACCATCTCCGTTTAAATCTCCTACTGCCAGACTTGGACCTTGCTCTGAGTATTTATGCATAAGCAAAGGTTGTGTAGCATAATCGTTATTGAAACGGTCTTTATGCTCATAATCAATGGCTTCAACACGCGTTAAAAAACTAGCTTGATCAGTTGTATCTTGAGGAATATAATTTGCCTCATCATAAGATACTGTCAAGAGCCCATTGACTTTAATATTGCGTTCAATAGACTTTTTACCATCTGGCCATTGCACGATCAAACTGTCTATAGTTCTATGATCTTTCAATCCGAAGTGTAAGGTAGTACTCACCGTACTTTGAAAACCGCGCACCGGATTATTGACTCTTATCCTTTCAGTACTGCCTGAATAAACACGTACAGTTGCGCCAATTCCTTTTAAATTATTTTTTGAACCTTGTAGATCCACTTTTAAATAGTTAGTCTGCAGTCCTAAACTATCATTGAGGGTATTTTTATAAACAAAAGCCGGAGCGTTAATATTGCTTGCCATAAGGTCAAGATCCCCATCATTATCAAAATCGGCATACACCGCACCACTTGAAATAGAAGCTTCTTCAAAACCCCAGGCTTCAATATTTTTAGTAAATGACTGCCCATCTACATTTTTAAATGCATAGTTGGCTACTTTAATTGCCGGGCGTGTGGTTAGACAATCTTTAACTGCTTTTTGCAATTCACCACCACTACCAAAAGACGAACTTTTGCTTTCTCTGAATTTCACAAAATCCATATCGGTAATGTCTTTGCCAAAACCGTTTGTTATGTAAAGATCATTAAACCCATCGTTGTCAAAATCTGCAAGCAGTGGAGCCCAACTCCAATCTGTTTTATCTATACCGGCAAACTGACCTATCTCGCTATAGGTCCCGTCACCGTTATTATGCTGAAGCATATTACGCATATACTGATGCCCGTAGCCATAGCGCAAGGCAATCTGAAATATGTCGTAAGAATTTGCTCCAGACATTAATTTTCTTCGTTTTAAATCTTCGGGCAACATATCTACGGTAATTACATCTGTAAAACCGTCGTTATCAATATCTGCTACATCATTCCCCATAGAAAAGTGACTCATATGCCCAAAATATGTCAAGCCCTCTTCGTTAAATGTTCCATTTTGTTGATTTACATAGAGTAAATCTCTTGATAAGTAATCATTAGAAATATAAAGGTCTGGCCAGTTGTCGTTATTGGCATCTAATACCGAAACGCCTAATCCAAAACCTTCAAAAGTGATTCCGGCTTCTGCCGAAACATTTGTAAAAACCGGATGTCCCAGTTTCTCATTGTAATCATTGCGATATAAACGATCTGTGTTTCTTGCAGTTCCATTGGTCTGCATAGCTCTAACGCTAATCGCTGAATTTTCAAATCCACCACCGGTTAATAAATACATATCCAGATCTCCGTCCAGATCATAATCAAAGAATACGGCTTGAATGGATTCTCCCTGATCTGCCAAGCCATATTCTGCTGCAGCTTCAGTAAAAGTTAAATCTCCGTTATTAATGTAAAGCAGATTGGGGAACTCGCTTTTGTTCCCCATTCCGCCCACACTTAAATAAACATCATCATAACCATCCTGATTCACATCAATAACACTTACCCCGGTTGTCCACTTTCCGGAAGTATTTATACCAGAAGCAGACGTGATATCTTCAAACTTTAAAGCTCCTTTATTGAGATAAAGTTTACCCGAAGTAAGATTGCCACTGAAGAAAACATCAGGCAGGTTATCCTTATTAAAATCACCAACTCCTACTCCGCCTCCATTATAGAGATACTCATAATTGAGTATGTTGATCGAGTCGTTTGTGGTTATTGTATTCTCAAAATCAATACCTGTATAAGAAGCACTGAGACGCTCAAAGAGCGTCTCAGATTTTTTATTATCTGCACAAGAACTTACCACAAGGGCAAATACTAAAACAAATAGATTATTGATTTTCAACAGAAAGGATTTTATTGATTAGCTGAATTTCCTATCAAATTAGGGTTTCTATCTAGCTCATTCTGAGGAATAGGTTGAAACTTTCTATTTGATGAATAGGTAGCAAAATCAGAATCATTGTCCTGAAGCTCACTCAATTTTGCAGGATCATCTAAATAACCCCATCTTTTTATATCATACCAACGTAAACCTTCAATCGATAATTCAGTGATTCGCTCGTGATCTAACTGCTCCATAAATTGAGAAAGGTTATAACCTGCAAATTCTGCTTCACGATCCGGAAGATTCACGCGGTCTCTTACACGCTGAACTTGAGACGCCGCAAGAGGAATATTGCCTGTATTCGCTAAACATTCAGCATACATTAGCAAGACATCTGCAAAACGTATGATATGATAATTTATACCACAGGTAAAAGGATCTCCTCCTGTATTAGCCAACGTATACTTGGCAATGTAATTTTCATTTTGATCTAAGAAGAATTCTCTACCATAAGCTTGAGTCAAACCTTCTTCTGGAAGATAAGATAAGATTGTAGCAGGATATCTTGGATCTAGTTCGTCATCAACGGTTCTTTCTTGTTTCATTTCATTCACTAAGAATTGAGTAGGAAAGAAGTCGTAAAAATCTGCTCCAGAATATGTAGGTGCGATTGCAGAAAACTGTCTCCAGTTGACCGTAGGGTCTCCACCCCAGTTAAAGTCAACGTTTTGGCTTTGTGTAAATTCTGCCCAGAATATTCTACCCGGGTTAGCATTTTCTAGTGCCGGATCTTGAGAAAATAAATCCCCATAATTAGGCGCTAGATCATATACATTAGAATTTACTACGCTTTCAAAATACGGCAACGCTCCTTCGTAATCACCTTGATACAATTTAAGCTTACCCATTAATGAATTCGCAGCACCCAAAGTAGCACGCGCATCCTGACCAAAATCTGGCCAAGAAGGATCATCGTAATTTACCGGTAGTCGCTCAATTGCCATATTTAAATCTGCCTCAACCTGCGCATAAATATCTGCTTGAGTTGTTTCTTGATTTGAAGGGAAAAAACTTTCAGATCCTGATTGTACTTCTAACACCAGAGGGACATTATCAAAAATATTAGTAGCGTTGAAATAGGTCAAAGCTCTTAAGAAATAAGCTTGTCCTATAAGACGTTCTCTAAGCTCCGGATCAATATCCTCGATACGGTCTATAGCCGCAAGCGCTTGATTGGCTCTATTGATAACAGTATAAAAACCTAAATAGGCAATTTGTACATCTGGCTGTGTAGGAGGAATTGTAAAATTTGCAGTCCCGATCAAAAATGCCCACGGACTTCTTGATCTTGTTTCATCTCCTCTGGCATCATTAATTGCCGGAATCATTCTCTGATAATTCCCGTCTATAATAAGTCCATTATAAATGGCATCTACTGTAGCTTGGGCCTCTGCTTCGGTCTGATAATATTCTTCCTCAGCAAGCCTGTTTGTGTTCTCGATGTCTAGTTGATCATCACAAGAAATAAATGCGGTGATACCAACTACAAGAAACAATGATTTTATAAAATTTGTTTTCATTTTTCTAAGCTTTTAAAATTTTAATTGAACCCCTAACATGGTTGTCATAGGTCTTGGATAGGTACCAAAATCAAAACCAGGATTTAAGACACCAGCTTGAAAATCTGGATTATATCCTTTGTATTTTGAAAGAACAGCAACATTCTGCAAAGTCACATAAAACCTTGCGCTAGACATTGAAATTTTACTGATAAAATCATTAGGAAGACTGTATCCTAAAGAAATCGTATTGATTCTAAAGTAATCTCCGTCTTGTAACCATCCCGGTCTGTTAGAGTTTCGGCCATTTTGGTTAGGATCTCCAAACACTACTCGTGGCACAGTGGTATTGGTATTATCTGGCGTCCAACGATTTAAAATATCCTCGTGCCAGTTAGTATATCCAGAAGTAGGCATTAGACCGCGATATAAGTTACTGTTGATCAAGTTACCTCCACTTCCTTGTCCGAAAATGGTAAAGTCAAAGTTTTTATATCTGGCCGTAATATTGATCCCGTAATAATAGGTTGGCAAGCCCTGACCTAAGAAGGTACGGTCTGCATCATTAATTACGCCATCAGGAGTTCCGTCAGGTCCGCTTATATCTCTAAATTTGATATCTCCAGGACGTGTACCAGGCTGTTGCGTTGGTGAATTTGCTATTTCATCATTTGTTTGAAATATACCGTCATACACCCAACCATAATGTTCACCTAAAGAACGACCAACGATATTTCTCGAGCCTGTACCGCTAATAAAATCTTGGTTACCTATATCTAGTATTTCATTCTTTACGGTATAGAAGTTTGGAGCGATTTCAAATGAGAAATCATCACCAATGAACTGTCTGTAAACCGCAGATAATTCTATACCTGAGTTTCTAATAGATCCTGCATTTGACAAAATCTCAGAGTTAAATGCACCCACAATATTTGTAAAAGGAACCGGAATATTTACCAAAACGTCTTCTGAAGTGTTTCTGTAGTATTCTGCTGTAAAATCTAGACCTCCATTAAACAACGAAGCATCAAGACCAATACTGCTAGTTCTTCTGGTTTCCCATCTGATGTCCTCATCAATAAGTTGGGTTACAGCAGAACCAATAACCGTTGGACCTCCAGAAAATTGATAAGGAATACCTCTGTTAACAGTTCTTTGGAATAGGTAGTTTCCAATTTCTTGGTTACCTACTTCACCCCAACCACCTCTTAATTTAAGGCTTGTAATAAAGTCTGGTAATTCAAATTCATTGTGAATTTTCCAAGCAGCAGAAACCGATGGGAAAAATTCATAACGCACATCAGGGTTGAATCTTGACGAACCATCATATCGTATGTTACCTGTAAAGAAATACTTGTCATCAAAAGAGTAATTCACCCTTCCTAAATAAGAATACAAAGCAGACTCCTGAATATTGTCAAAAACACTAAAGTCTGTAGCGTTTTCCAAGTTCTTGATATAAGGCGCTGTCAAACCTCCACCTACTGTTGTAATGGCTCTAAAATTATCTTTTTGATACGTTTGCCCTACTAATACAGATAGGTTGTGCTTGTCAAATTCCTTGTTGAAGTTAATCGTGTTTTCGATCAAAAATCGATCTATGTTAGTATTAACCACACGTAACTGCGCCAATGGATTTGGGAAAAAATACCCCAAGTCATATTCCGGAACAAATAATTGCCCTTCAATATTAGTTGTGTTATAAGATGCACTAGACTTTAGAGCTAAACCTTCGATTGGTTCAAATTGCAAATACAAATTGGCATTTAATCTATTTACCTTAGATTCATTCTCAACTAATGTATTTATACCTGGTACGTTAAGCGTGATAGACTGATGTACGGTTGCATCTGCACCTCCAAATCCTCCTAAACGATTTGGATCTCTTAATGGTATAGTTGGCGCTGCTTGTAATAAGTCGTTCACTAATGTTGGTCTACCTCCAGGTAAATTGATAGAAGCAGTGTTGAATAAAGGATTTTCGTCTGAACGCACAAAGAACATATTCTCACCAATAGTAAATTTACCAACTTCAGCTTCAGTATTTACTCTAAAAGAGTAGCGTGTATAATTTGGACCTTGTCCTACTAACGTTCCTTGGTTGTCTAAGTAATCGAGAGAGACAAAATAGGTTGTGTTCTCAGTACCACCGGCAGCATTAAGGTTATGATTCTGAATAAAACCTGAAGTATAACCTTCATCTTGCCAATCTGTATTAATATCATCTATAAAACTTGGCGAGTTAGGATCATTCCCTAAAGGAATTGGTGTTAATGCTGCACCAGCAGGAAGTTGTGCATTACCATTATTAATCAACTCTCTATTGATAGTCTGATATCCTTCTCTATCAAGAAGCGGAAGCTTCTGCGTGATGTTCTGAACACCATAGTAAGATGAAAGATTAAAGGTGAGTTTTTGTCCTTTTTTTCCACCCTTAGTGGTAATAATGATAACACCATTACCTGCTCTGTTACCATAAATAGCACCTGCAGATGCATCTTTCAATACCTGAATTGACTCGATATCGTTAGGGTTAACATCTCTAATCCCGTCTACAGGAACGCCATCAACAACATATAAAGGCTCTGCACTCGCGCCTATACCAAAAGTTGCCACACCTCTAATACGAACACTAGGAGCTGCACCTGGCTGACCATCACTGGTAATAGTTACACCAGCAACACGACCTTGCATCATTTGAGTCACATCATTTGAGGCTTGCTTGGTCATTTCCTCAGTATCTACAACGCTCACGGCACCGGTTAGATCTGACTTTCGCTGTGTACCATATCCAACTACAACGACTTCGTCAAGATTTGACAAAGCTTCTTCGAGGGTAACGGTAAGCGAGGTTTGATCCCCTACAGTAATGCGTTGTTCTTGAAATCCAAGGTAGGTAAACACTAATACATCGTTTGCGCTAGCTTGAATAGAAAAATTACCGTCAAAATCGGTAACAGCACCGGTAGTAGTCCCCTCTACAAGAACGTTTACTCCGGGAATAGGCATATTACCATTTGAAGACAGGACAGTACCTGTAATGGTCTTGCTTTCTTGTGCTTGAGCACTCACCAAAGGTGCTAAAACAACTGCGAGAAGAAATATCCCTTTCTTAAAGAGAAATTTAAAAACGCAAAGACAATCATAAAGTTTGTTTTGCTTCATGTTAATAAAAGTTTAAAGTTAATTATAAGTGTGTATTTTACATTTCCAAATGTAAGTAAAGATATCTCAATCAAACAAATTTATTTTAAGGAAATTTTAAACATTGTTTATATTTTTTCTGTTTTCGGTAATTCGATATCGATTTTTATTATTGTATTATTAACATTTATTTTATTTTTACCCTTAAATCATATCTTTACTTTTATTCTATAGCGTTCCAAAATGACTGATGTTCTTAATAATTACAATTCTGAAGACAAAGTACTTCTTGCCGTAGATTGTATCATTTTTGGATTTGACCAGGAAGACTTAAAAATCTTGTTGGTTAAGCGGGATTTTGAACCCGAAAAAGGCAAATGGTCTTTGATAGGTGGATTTCTAAAAAGAACAGAAACACTTGACGACGCTGCCAACCGCATTTTGCACCATCTTACAGGTATTGATAAAATCTACATGGAGCAGCTTTACAACTTTAGTAAGGTAGATCGTGATCCGGCTGAACGTACACTTTCTGTTGCTTATTATGCGCTTATCAATATAGAAGACCACGACAAAGATTTGATTGAACAATATTCTGCAAAATGGTTCAGTATAGACAAAGCTCCGTCGCTCATCTTTGACCATGATGCGATGGTAAACAAGGCGATCTTAAGATTACGCAGACGTGCAATTTCAAAACCTATCGGTTTTGAATTACTTCCAGAAAAATTTACGATGCGCCAGCTACAGAAACTTTATGAGTCCATTCTTAATGAAAAACTAGATAAGCGTAACTTTATCAATAAAGTTAATGGTCTCGATGTCCTCGTTAAGCTTGAAGAGAAAGACATGTCTTCTTCCAGAAAAGGCTCGTATCTCTATCAATTTGATAAAGAAAAATACGATCGTAATGTAGAAGACGGCATTACATTTAAAATTTAGTCTCCATTTATATTCAACTTTCCTCGCTGTTTTTTGACTTTCTTAAAGCAATGCTAAAGTTTTCGTTTTGTTGAAGTTTTTACAAATTCTATTAAACAAAACTGTACTTTTGATATTATAAGATTTAGTCAAAAGACATTATGAATACGGTAAAATCAACGTTTAGCATCAAAGACCTAGAAAGTTTTGGTGGCATAAAAGCCCATACGATTAGAATGTGGGAACGTCGATACAACCTTTTAGAACCGGAGCGAACTCCTACCAACATTCGCACCTATTCTCTCGAAGATCTTCAAAAATTGCTCAACGTGACCTTCTTACTGGATCACAATTTTAAAATTTCGAAGATTGCAAAAAACTCGAGTGATGAAATCGCTTCTTTAGTTGCAGAAATTGTTGAAGAGAAAGATCTGGGAACTAATCATCACGCAATCAATTCGTTTAACATCGCGATGATGAATTTCGATCAGCGCTTGTTTTCTCAGACCTATAATCAATTGCGAAAAACCCTTGATTTTAGGTCCGTATTTTTTGAGGTTTTCATTCCGCTTTTAGAAAAAATCGGGCTTTTATGGCAGGCCGGAGTTGTTAATCCTGCACACGAGCATTTCATTTCAAATCTTATTAAACAGAAGATTTTGATCAATCTTGATGCCTGTTCAGAAACAACTTCAAAAGAGACTGACAAGATATTTATTTTGTTTCTCCCTGAAAATGAAATTCACGATTTGGGATTGATGTTCCTCAATTATGAGCTTGAATCCAGAGGTTATAAGTGTGTTTATCTGGGACAGAATATGCACATTGAAAATCTGAAATACATCGTAAACACACAGCACAATCCACACTTCATTTCCTATCTTACGGTAAATCCTTGTGATACAAGCGTAAAACAGTTTGCTGAAGATTTTAACAAAACGATTGAAGAAGAAAATATCCCCTTATATCTAATGGGAAGAATTGTTCAGAAAGTTGATCAAAAAGAACTTCCTGCTAATGTTCAAATTTTAAAAACTATAGACGCTTTAACTGCGACGCTCAACTGATATTTATGCCAAAAAAAATCACCATACTAGGATCTGGATTTTCTTCACTTGCCGCTGCAAGTTATCTGGCGCAAGCCGGTCACGAGGTTCACGTCTATGAGAAAAACAGCAGTTTAGGAGGGAGAGCCAGACAATATAAACGAGACGGATTCACGTTTGATATGGGGCCGTCCTGGTATTGGATGCCTGATGTTTTTGATAGGTTTTTTGCAGATTTTAATAAGAAGACCTCGGATTTTTATGCGTTAGAAAAGCTCAATCCTGCATACCGCGTTTACTTCGGTGAGAACGATTCGATACTTATCGAAGATTCTCTAGAAAAAATCAAAAAGACTTTTGAAGCTATTGAGCCCGGAAGTGCACAAAAGCTTCAGGAATTTATAGATGATGCGGCAGATCATTATGAGGTTGCCATTAAAGACTTAGTATATCGTCCGGGCGTCTCTCCTCTAGAACTTGTTACTCCGGCAACGATCAAAAGAATTGGAAGCTTTTTTAGTACGATTAGCAAAGATGTGCGTAAAGCTTTCAAAAACCCCAAATTAATTGAAATACTAGAATTTCCGGTGCTCTTTTTAGGTGCTAAGCCTAGCGACACCCCTTCCTTTTACAGTTTTATGAACTTTGCCGATTTTGGCATAGGCACCTTTCATCCACAAAAAGGAATGCACGCCGTCATTGAAGGTATGGTACAACTTGCCAAAGAATTAGGTGTGCATTTGTACACAGACAGTCCTGTAGAACGCATTTTAACCGAAAATAAAAAAGCTATTGGAGTTCAGATCAATGGAGAAGAAATTCTTTCTGACATCGTATTGAGCGGCGCAGATTATCACCATACAGAAACCTTACTTCCAGAAGCACTGCGTCAATATTCTGAAAGTTATTGGGATTCAAAGACATTTGCTCCATCTTCATTATTATTTTACGTAGGCTTTGATAAAAAATTAGAACGTGTTAATCATCATACGCTCTTTTTTGATACCGACTTTGAAAAGCATGCAGTTGAAATATACGACAAACCAAAGTGGCCAGAAGCCCCACTTTTCTATGCTAATTTCCCTTCGATAACCGATGCCAGTATGGCTCCCGAAGGAAAAGAAGCGGGATTCTTTCTTATACCCTTAGCTCCGGGAATTGAAGATTCTGAAGCACTTAGAGCGCAATATTTTGAAATTATAATGAACAGGCTTGAAAAGCTTACCGGACAAACGGTCAAAAAAAACATTATATTTAAAGAGTCCTTTTGTGTCAAAGACTTTGTAGAACAGTACAATTCATACAAGGGTAACGCTTACGGATTAGCAAATACGTTATTACAGACTGCGTTTTTAAGACCAAAATTAAAAAGTAAAAAGGTAGACAACTTATACTTTACAGGTCAGTTAACGGTTCCCGGTCCGGGAGTGCCTCCTGCACTGATTTCCGGTAAACTTGTGGCCGGTCTAATAACAAAAAATGACTAAGAAAAAGAAATGAAACAAATTTTTGACAATGTATCGCAAGCCTGTTCGGAAACGGTAACACGATCCTACAGCACATCATTTTCAACAGCAACCCGAATGCTGGCTCCCAGCATCAGACAACACATACATAACATTTATGGCTTTGTACGTTTTGCTGATGAGATCGTAGACACGTTTCATGCATATGATAAAGAAACGCTCTTCAATCGTTTTGAGCAGGATCTTGAAAATGCTCTAAATGATAAGATCAGTCTTAATCCTATTCTCAATTCATTTCAGTATACTTTTCATAAGTTCAAAATAGAAAAACACTTGGTTGATGCTTTTATGCACAGTATGCGACTCGATCTTTCTAAAAGCAAATACCTTACTCAGGAAGAGTATAATAACTATATCTACGGTTCTGCTGATGTCGTTGGACTTATGTGTCTCACAGTTTTTGTGAAAGGTGATCGTCAAAAATATGAAGAGCTTAAAGAAAGTGCGATGAGTTTAGGCTCTGCTTTTCAAAAAGTTAATTTCCTTAGGGATCTAAAAGCAGATTTTGAGGAGTTGAGTAGAACCTATTTTCCTAATACCGATCTCAACGAATTAGACGAAGTTTCAAAACAAAAAATTATTGAAGAAATTGAGGCAGATTTTGCAAAAGGTCTTTCGGGGATTTGTAAATTGCCTGTAGAAGCTAAATTTGGCGTCTACACGGCATACCGTTACTACCGAAAATTACTGAGTAAATTAAAAAGTACGCCTTCTTTAGAAATCAAAAATGCGCGCATACGTGTTCCTAATTATGTTAAGGCTTCACTTTTAGCACGCAGCTATGTAAAATACAGACTAAACCTAATTTAAAATGCAAACCCTTCTTTGGATCGTAGTTTTCCTGCTTACCTTCACGATTATGGAATTTATGGCTTGGTTTACCCATAAGTACGTCATGCACGGTTTTTTATGGGTGTTGCACCGCGATCATCACCATAAAGATCACGGCTCGTGGTGGGAGCGCAATGATTTTTTCTTCATCTTTTATGCGCTTATAAGTATAGGATGTTTTCTCCTGTGGCAATACGAAAATGTTTGGATAGGCTTGCCAATTGGTCTTGGTATCTTTGCTTACGGCTTTACCTATTTTATGGTTCACGATATCTTTATTCATCAGCGCTTTAAACTTTTTAGAAATGCCAATAACTGGTACGCCAAAGGCATTCGTCGCGCACACAAAATACATCACAAGCATTTAGGTAAAGAGGATGGAGAGTGTTTTGGAATGTTGCTTCCTCCTACAAAATACTTCAAAACTAAATGAGTTTTCTCACAGCATCTTGGAAGAAACTCTGCTTTGTCAATTATGCTATTGATCCGGCTATTTTAGAGCCTTATGTACCTGCGCACACCGAGCTTGATTTTTTTGAAGGTAAGTGCTATGTAAGTCTCGTAGGTTTTTTGTTTGATGATGTAAAACTGAAAGGAATTACCATCCCTTTTCATAAACGTTTTGAAGAGATTAATTTGCGTTTTTACGTCAAGCATTTTGACGGCTCTCAATGGAAACGCGGCACGGTATTCATTTCAGAAATTGTTGAAAAACCCGCTATTGCTTGGGTTGCTAATACACTGTATAATGAGAAATACAGCGTGCATAAAATGCACTATAAACACGATTTGACCGAAGAGGAAAATTTTATCAGCTATGGTCTGGATCTAGAAGAGAACTGGCAGCTTATTCAAGTTGCGACAAGCCCGGAACCCGAACCCTATGAGCAAGGAAGCATCACCCAATTTATTACCGAACATTTCTGGGGTTACAGCTACAAAACACCTACAACAAGCTGGGAATATGAAGTACGACATCCGCTATGGAAATCTTATAAAATCCTTGATCACGAAATCGTTTTCGACTTTGCAAAACTCTATGGAGATGATTTTCAAGACTTAACCACTGCTCAACCTGACAGTATTCAATGTATGGATGGTTCTGCGATAAGTATTGAAGGTAAAAAGTTGATCAAAGGCAATTAGAACTATTTTGAGAGAATCGTAAATCTATAATCTAACGGATCTAGCGCCTCGAACAAATCTTCAAGTAAACGATCTCCATACTCCAGGTAAAATTCAGAAAAATTGGTCGTACGCTCCTGCAAATTCTCTTGCGGAAACAATTCATTTTGTATAGCTACAAACCGCTTTACGTGATCGCTCAATTTTTTCTTTTGAGCTTTTAAAAGCCGTTTTTCTAAGTGTTCTAAACCTTTTAACTGTTTTACTTCCTGAGCTTTTACAGCACCAATAAAGGAAGCATCGGTTTCTTCTGCTATGTTATAAAGCGCTTCAAACTGACGTACTAAATGTTGTTTTTGAGGAGAAAAATCAATATCGATATTAGAAATCTTTCTGATCTTTCGGTTCACCAAGTCATTTTGATCAAGAAATAGATCGGCGATAGACAGGTCGAGTTTCTCTAATTTTTGTTGCTGCTTATCTGTGATGAGTAAGGCTGAATTGCGCAGCATCAACATTGGAAACTGCACTTCAACCTCATCAAAAAAGGTCTTTAACTCCAGCCAATATGCCAACTCTCCTCCTCCTCCAATGTAAGCCAAATTGGGAAGTATGACTTCTTGATATAATGGTCGCATAATCACATTGGGACTAAAACGCTCAGGATGATTCTCCAACTCTAAGAGCAACTCTTCTTTTGAAAATTTAAGTTCTGTGTCGTTAACAAAGAAGCTTCCTTCCTTTTCAATAATTCGCTCACGTAAGCCATCAGCCAGGTAAAACAGGTTGATCTCTCTAGCATTTACTTGAACTCCATAACCTGCTTTTTGCAAAGCTTCAGCTTGTTTTTGAACGGTATCAAATGCTTTTTGTTCAAGTAACTCCTGCTTCAGGTAAGGCATAAATACACGCTTCAAATCGGCATCGTTTCCATCAACGATAATCAATCCGTATGCTGCGAATAAGCTATTGGCTAAAAACCGGGTAGCTTCGGTTAAATTATCGTGCTTGAGATAAGCTTCTTCAAAAAGGGTACACAAGGATGTGCCCATTTTGGTCGTTCCAAATTCAGAACAAATAAGTTGGTAAACCTCGCTTAATCCTTCAGTTGAAAGTTCGCCTACAGCACCTTTATCATTATCCTGAATATCTGCTCTGTTCCATTTGATTTTCTTTCCGCGGAAATTAAAATAATTGATTTCCTCAAAATCGTGATCTTCGGTAGCCATCCAATATACCGGCACAAAATCTTGTTCAGGATAAGTTCTGCTTAATTGTTTGGCTAAATTGATCGTACTTACAATCTTGTATAAAAAATACAATGGCCCTGTAAATAAGTTAAGTTGATGTCCCGTGGTTACAGTAAACGTGTTGGGTAGTGCTAGCCGGTTTAGCGCATTATCTACGGCATCATGTAAATCAATATTTTTGTACTGATTTCGTACTGCCTTTACTAAAACTTCGCGGTTTTCCTCTGCAAATTGCTTTTGCTCGATCTGCTCCTTAAAATTTTCAAGATTCGGAAAATTGCCATAAAAAGATTTTAATGCATCTTTTTGTTCCAGATAATCACAAATAAGTTTAGAATAATAACCGGTCTCTTGATACGGAATATGATGTATAGACATTAACGTTCTTATTTAGGGTAAATAGCCTTAAAAATATAAGGTTAAATGAAATAGTTCTTATTTGGATTTTCCCGAATTGGGAATTTAATAAATTTTCAACCCAAATATTCAACGCATTCTTAAAGAATACTCGTTTAATTTCTAAAAATTTAAAACAAGCAAAAATAAGAGTCCTAGCGCGATGTGAGGCCCAAATTTACGTTAATTCAACGACAACACTTAGGTTCAATTTTAGTAGATTTACTGTTTACTAACCCTATTATTGTATGCAGAAATTTACCTTTTTCGTCGCTTTTATTTTCAGCAGCTTGTGCTTTGCTCAAGATGTTAAATCTCCGGAAGAATTTTTAGGTTATACCGTTGGAACTCAATTTTCAAGACACGCCGATGTGGTGGCCTATTTTGAGCATGTAGCTCAAAATTCTGATTGGGTAACTTATAAAGAATATGGTCGCACCAATGAACGCCGACCGCTCACCTACGCAATTGTTACTAGTCCGCAGAATCAAGCGAATATTGAAAGCATTCGTACCGATCACTTAAAAAACACAGGGATTCAAGAAGGAACAGCCAACCCCGATAAAGCAATCGTATGGCTTAGTTATAACGTGCACGGAAACGAGGCGAGCAGTACCGAAGCTTCTATGCTCACTTTATATGAACTCATTACCGAAAAAAAAGATTGGCTAGAAAATACGGTGGTTATTATTGATCCGTGTATCAATCCTGATGGTCGTGATCGCTATGCCAACTGGTACAATAAAGTAAAAGCTACACCTTACGATACCAATCCTAATGCTGCTGAGCACAACGAACCTTGGCCTGGCGGGCGTGCTAATCATTATTTATTTGACTTAAACCGCGATTGGGCTTGGGCTACGCAAAAAGAAACACAACAACGCTTAAAAGTCTATAACCGTTGGATGCCCCACATTCATGTTGATTTTCACGAACAAGGAATCAACAGTCCGTATTATTTTGCTCCGGCAGCCAAGCCATATCACGAGATCATTACTCCTTTCCAGTTTGAATTTCAGCAAGAAATAGGAACCAATCACGCCAAGTATTTTGATCAAAACGGCTGGTTATTCTTCACCCGCGAAGTTTTTGACCTCCTCTACCCGAGTTATGGCGATACCTACCCTACTTACACAGGAACCATTGGAATGACCTATGAGCAAGCCGGCGGTGGCCGCGCAGGTCTAGGGATTAAAAAAGCAGATGGAACTGTTTTAACCTTAGTAGACCGGGTGGCACATCACTTTACTACAGGAATTTCTACCGTAGAAATGGCTACCAACAACGTTGATCGTCTCAACACAGAATTCAAAAAATACTACAGCAATCCTGATGTAACCTACAAAACCTTCACCCTAACCGGCGAACAAGATCATCTTAATGCTTTAGCAAGCTTACTCGATGTACACGAAATAGAATATCAGCTAAGCGGAAACGGTACCAGTTCAGGATATGCTTACGACACCCAAGAAAACGGAAGTTTATCTTATGAACAAGCGTTGAGTGTGAGTACAGACCAACCTAAAGGTAAATTGGTTCATGTACTTTTTGAACCCGAAGCAGCACTTTCTACTCCGCTTACATATGACATCACTGCCTGGAGTTTACCTTATGCTTATGGTCTTAATGCGGTCGCTAGTACTAAGGCGGTAAATACTCAAGAAGCAGTAACTAAAACTCCAAAGCGAAACACCATCTCAAAGACTGCTGCAGGATACATTTCAAAATGGAACAGTATGACAGATGCTCGCTTTTTGAGTGCATTGCTTCAAGCTAAGATTAAAGTACGCTTTTCTGAAAAACCGTTTACAAACTCAGGAGTTGCATATCCAAGCGGCTCCTTGATTGTTACACGCAGTGACAATCCAAATGCTGATTTTGATACAAAGCTTATTGAAATTGCCAATGAATTTGATCGAACGCTTACCGCTGTTCCTACAAGTTTTGCTTCAGCCGGACCTGATTTTGGTTCATCTTCGGTAAAACTTATCAATAAAGCTAAAATTGGTTTGTTAACGGGAGAACAAACTTCATCTTTGAGTTATGGTGCCACGTGGCATTTCTTTGAGCAGCAATTAGAATATCCTGTTACCTCGATCAACGTTGATGATCTGGGTCGTGTTAATTTTAGTGATTATGATGTTTTGGTTTTTCCTAGCGGAAGATACCGCATCGACAATAATGTACTTGATCAACTAAAGTCTTGGGTGCGCAGCGGCGGAAACATCATTGCACTTGACAACGCGCTCAATGTTTTTGCTGATAAAGAAGGCTTTCAGCTAAAACGCATTCCATCTGAACAAAATGAAGACAGTCTTGCAGATAAAATTATCCCTTACGCTGATCGTGAGCAACAAATTGCTAAAAATTTGATAAGTGGAAGCATTTTTAAAACCAATGTAGATGCAACACATCCATTAGCTTTTGGATATGACGACACCTATTACAGTTTAAAAATAGGAAGCGACGCCTATGCGCTGCTAGACCGCGGTTACAACGTAGCGTATCTTGACGAAACTCCGCAGCGTGTATCAGGCTTTGCCGGCGCTGATGCTTTAAAGCATTTGAGCAACAGTCTTGTGTTTGGAGTAGAACCTATGGGACGCGGGACTATCACGTATATGGTAGACGACCCGTTGTTTAGAGCGTTCTGGGAAAACGGAAAACTCTTCTTTGTAAATGCACTGTTTTTAAATAACCCAAATACCTACAGAGACTAATTTGAATCCCATTGAATTAAAAATAATCGAATCGCTTGTACTTCTTCTAGTACTCGTGGTCATTCGTTACGTGGTTTCAAAACTTATCATTAGCCGTTACAAACGTGCAAATTTTGACATCACACGTAAGCAACTTACGATCAAAGTGCTCAACATTCTGTTTTTTATGATTTTGGGCTTGTGTCTTATTGTGGTGTGGGGACTTACGGGACAACAAGTTATTGCCGGGATAGGTTCGGTGATCACCTTGCTGGGAGTTGCCTTTTTTGCACAATGGTCTTTATTGAGCAATATCACTTCAGGTTTGATCCTGTTTTTCAACCATCCGTTAAAAATTGGAGATTATGTTGAGATCGTAGATAAAGATTTCCCGATGGCCGGTCGCGTAGAAAATATCACCTTATTTTTTCTGCACCTGCGGAATAAAGACAACCACGTTTACACATTAGCCAATACGATCGTAGCTCAAAAAACCATGCGCATTATGGAGCCTGAAGAGTTTTTTGAAGCGATCGAAAACGAAACCATTGAAGAAAATAAAAACACCCCTAGCGATAACAACGCTCAAGATTAATCTATGAAAAAAACTAAAGTATATCTATTGCTGTCTTTTTTGGCTTTAGCAGCTTGTAAAGGCAATGACCACAATTCTGATCAAGAATCGCAGCAAACTGAAACTGACTTTTCAGTAGCTTTTGAAGAGTATAAACTCGATAACGGTCTAACGGTTATTCTACACAAAGACACTTCAGATCCCGTCGTTGGTGTTGCGCTTACAGCCCACGTAGGTTCTGCCAGAGAAAAAGAAGGACGCACAGGTTTTGCGCATCTTTTTGAACATTTGCTCTTTTTAGAGTCAGAAAATTTAGGAAAAGGAGGCTTAGATCAATTAAGCGCACGTGTAGGTGGAAGCGGTGCCAATGGTTCTACCAACC
The DNA here is from genome assembly GCF_000152985.1 of Leeuwenhoekiella blandensis MED217. Classification (GTDB taxonomy): domain Bacteria; phylum Bacteroidota; class Bacteroidia; order Flavobacteriales; family Flavobacteriaceae; genus Leeuwenhoekiella; species Leeuwenhoekiella blandensis. Next base: position 2,675,517 of record NZ_CH672395.1, read on the forward strand.
GCGACCGAACCAACTATTTTCAGACAGTTCCTAGCGATGCGCTAGAAAAAATGATTTGGGCAGAGGCAGACAAGCTGGGTTATTTCATCAATACGGTAACCGAACCTGTTTTAGCTAAAGAAAAACAAGTCGTAAAAAACGAAAAACGTCAAAGCTATGACAACCGCCCTTACGGCCACCAGCGTTATGTAACGCATAAAAATTTATATCCCGCAGATCATCCTTACAACTGGCAAGTCATTGGTTCATTAGAAGATTTACAAAATGCAACCTTGCAAGACGTCAAAGATTTTTACAACCGCTGGTATGTTCCTAACAACGTCACGTTGACCATCGCCGGTGATTTTGATACCGCGCAAACCAAAGAATGGATCGAGAAATACTTTGGTGAAATTCCACGAGGCGAGGATGTAGAGGACTTACCCGTTCGTATTCCGCAACTTGCTGAATCAAAAAGTTTGTATTATGAAGATAATTTTGCGCGCTTGCCGCAACTTACGATGACTTGGCCTGCTCCTCCTGAATATACAAAAGACTCGTATGCGCTAGAAGTGCTCGCCGATTATCTCTCAAACGGAAAAAAAGCACCCTTAAATAAAATCCTTACCGATGAAATGCAACTGGCTAACAACCCGAGTTTACGTTATGGCGGTTCTGAGCTTGCCGGTGAGTTTACGCTAAGCGTGAGAGCCAATCCCGGTGTTGATCTCGATTCTGTAAAAGCAGGTGTTTACAAAGCTTTTGACGATTTTGAAAATGCAGGTATGTCACAAGATGATCTTGACCGCATCAAAGCAAAACAAGAAACACGCTTTTACAACAGTTTGAGCAGTGTTTTAGGTAAAGGATTTCAGTTGGCGCAATACCAAATTTTTGCAGGAGATCCCGGCTATATCAATGAAGACATCAAACAAATTCAGAATGTCACGATAGAAGACGTAAACCGAGTTTATGAGCAATACGTTCAGAATAAAAACTTTGTTGCGACGAGTTTTGTTCCTAAAGGGGATAAAGATCTGGCGTTAAGTGATGCAACAGAAGCCGAAGTTGTAGAAGAACAAATCGTTAATGGTGCCGAAGAAAGCTTTGATCCTTCTCTCGCAGCAGATTATGAGCGCACACCTTCTTCTTTTGATCGAAGCATTGAACCGCCATATGGTGCCAGCCCGCAGCTTAAAGTGCCTGAAGTTTGGAGCGAAGCACTTGATAACGGATTACACATTTACGGCGACACCAGCGACGAGGTTCCTCTAGTGAACTTTAGTCTCAGCGTCAAAGGAGGCCAACTTATAGAACCCAAAGACCAAAGCGGTGTCGCATATCTTACGGCTAATTTACTCACGAAGGGAACTCAGGATAAGACTATTGCTGCGTTAGAAGAAGCTTTAGATTTATTGGGAGCTTCAGTTTATGCATACGCCGGTCAAGAAGCGCTAACGCTTAGCGGAAGTACGCTTGCGCGGAATTTTGATGAAACCATGCAAATTGTTGCTGAGATTTTACTTCAGCCTAGATGGGACAAAGCAGAGTTTGAACTTCAGAAAAAGGAATTACTTACGCGCCTTGAGCAGCAAAAAGCAGACCCGGGAAGTATTGCAAATCTTGCGTTCTCAAAAGCTATTTATGGTACCGATCATCAGTTGGCTAAAAACATTCTAGGAACTACAGAAAGTGTTGAAGCACTTACGCTCGAGGATGTAAAAGCCTTCTATAACAATCTTGTTCCCAATTTGAGTGATCTTGAGCTTGTAGGTGCTGTTGATCTTGATCAGGTAAAAGACGCTATCGCACCGCTTGCGACCAACTGGAAAGCAAAAGATGTTGAAGTACCTATGCCTTCGATAGAAGCTAATCTTGACCGTGGCAAGATCTATTTTATAGACATTCCTGATGCTAAGCAATCCCAATTGCGCTTTGGTTATGTTGCATTAGCCGCGACAGATCCAGAATTTCTGCCCGCACAAATGATGAACTATCGCTTAGGTGGTGGTGGTTTTGCAAGTGAGCTTACTCAAATACTGCGCGAAACTAAAGGATACACCTATGGTGTGCGTTCGAGATTTGAAGGTTCACAACTCCCCGGCCCTTTTCTTGTAACAAGTGGCGTTAGAAGTAACGTTACTGCAGAAAGCACTGAGCTTGTACGTGATATTATGAGTTCGTATGCACAAGATCTAAGCGCAGAGGATCTGGAACTCACTAAAGGGTATTTTATCAAAAGTGGCGCTCGTAGTTTTGAAACTCCCAGAGCAAAACTCAACTACCTGAGCGAGATCGCTACTTTAAACTATGAGCCGGATTATATTTTAAAACAACAAGAAACGATAAAATCAATCGAACTTGACGAACTCAAGGCACTTGGTGAAAAATATGCTGATCCTTCAAAACTCATATATGTAATTGTAGGTGATGCTAAAACACAACTTAAAAAAGTTCAGGATTTAGGTCTTGACGTAGAATTGGTTGATCAAAATTTAGAGCCTCAAAAACCTCTTAAGAAATAAAGGCGAAAGTATTCTAATTAGAAAAACTATTATTGTAGTTTTATAACTATAATAATAGTTTTTTTGTTTTATGCGGTTTTGCTTGTTGCTTTTTATTTCACTTCACTGCTTTACACTTTCAAGCCAGCGAAAGCTAAAGGGTTATGTTTACAGTGCCAAAGATTCTACTGCGCTTGAAGCTGTAAGTATCTATTTTGACGGCACCACCATTGGAACCATCACCAATCAAAACGGGCATTACAGTATTCCTGTTCAAGATGGAATAAAAAGTCCGTTAGTGATTACTATGATGGGCTTTGCGCCGGTTTATATCAACAATTATCAAAATTCTGATGGCAAGATGCCGGCTGTTTATCTTCAGGAAACTGCAGAGGAGCTCGACCAGGTTTTTCTGGAAACCGATCCCTGGACCAGAAAACGTAAATTGCATATTTTTAAAATGCAATTTCTAGGAAATTCTCCTGAAGCTTTTCAATGCAAAATACTCAATGAAGATGCCATAAAACTGCATTACAGCCCGTCAAAACTGAAGCTTACCGCCTGGGCCAATGAACCTTTAATTATTGAAAATAAACATCTGGGATATACCGTTAGGTATACTTTAAATGATTTTTATGCCAAATATGAAAAAAACCTGAGTGGCTTAGAACTTTTAAACATGGTGTACTATGAAGGGTTTAGCTTCTTTCAGGAATTAAATAAACGCACGCGTAAGAAATACATTAAAAGCCGGGAAGATTCTTATGCGGGATCTACACTGCACTTTATGCGTTCTCTTGCTCAAAAGCAATTACACGAAAACGGTTTTAGGATTTTCTACGACAAGTTTGAGGCGCCACCCTATTTACATTTTGAGTTCAGAAAAGTGCTAAACAAAACGTATGTAAAGTTGCTGAAAGAAAAGCTTAGTATCTTGTACGACAATGAGGAGCAATCCTCTATCCAAACAAAAGGAACCTTTGTTATTGACGCTTTTGGAAATCACACTCCGCCGAGTGCTATTATTATGGGCGGAGCGATGTCATCGCGCCGTTTTGCCTTTATGCTTCCGCTAGACTATAAGCTTCAGGCTGAGTAGCCTCTTCTTTTATAAAATCTTTATTGAAAAAAGCAATATCTTCAGCCTTAAAATAGTTGAGATCAAACATTTCACCGCTTCCCAAACCTGCATTGATCGTTAAGGATTTATCAGTTAATTTTAATGATTTGATTTGATTCCGTTTAAAAATGATATGCTTTTGCTCAGGAGCTTTTAAGACTAACTTCTCCTCGTTCCACTTAATTACTGAAAATAAGCCTTTAGTATAAAATCGATAGCCCAGAAGAGCCAACATACCAATACCCAAAATGATATGCCACCAATTTGAAAGGGAATAACCTTCTGTAAAATGTATTACGATCCCAGACCCCAGGTACAACAAGCCAAATATCAATAAATAATTGCGTTGTCTTGTGTGTAATTTAGAGGTGATGGTTTTCATTTTTAATAATATTTATTCCTAAAAATAATATATTATTTACTAACCGGCGCTGCATAAAGATCAAAATCTTCTGCATCTGTTATCTTGACCCAAGTATATTCACCTGTTTTTAAATAGTGTTGTGTCGCATCAATAAGCACCTCATTGTCCACATCTGGAGAATCAAACTCAGTACGACCTACAAAGTAATTTCCTTCCTTACGGTCGATCACAATACGATATTCTTTACCTATTTTTTCTTGATTCAACTCCCAACTGATCTGTGATTGCAAAGCCATAATCTCATTGGCGCGTTCCATTTTTACTTCCTCAGGAACATCGTCTTCCAGATTATAGGCGTGGGTATTTTCTTCGTGTGAATAGGTAAAGCAACCTAAACGCTCAAAACGCATTTCTTTGACCCAGTCTCGTAATAATTCAAAATCTTCTTGAGTCTCACCGGGATAACCTACAATTAACGTAGTTCTAATTGCCATTTGCGGCACCTTCTCTCTAAAGGTTTTCAACAGCGCATTGGTCTTTTCATAAGTGGTACCACGGCGCATCGACTTTAATAATTTAGTCGAAATGTGCTGTAACGGGATGTCGATATAATTGCAGACTTTAGGCTCCTCGTTCATCACATCAAGTACATCCATCGGGAAACCGGTTGGAAAGGCGTAGTGCAAACGAATCCACTCAATTCCTTCAACTTTTACCAACTCGCGTAACAACTTGGCTAACGCACGCTCTTTGTACAAATCAAGACCATAATACGTTAAATCCTGAGCGATAAGAATCAGTTCTTTTATTCCGCTAGCGGCTAACTTTTTAGCCTCTGTCACCAGATGTTCAATTGGTGTACTTTTATGACCACCGCGCATAAGCGGGATCGCACAAAACGAACACGGACGATCACAACCTTCAGCAATTTTTAGATACGCATAATTTTTAGGAGTCGTAGTCAAACGCTCTCCTATCAATTCGTGCTTATAATCTGCTCCTAAAGCTTTTAAAAGTCCGGGAAGCTCAGTAGTACCAAAATATTGATCTACATTAGGAATTTCCTTCTGCAAATCGGGTTTGTAACGTTCAGAAAGACATCCGGTTACAAATACCTTATCTACAATACCATCTTCTTTCTTTTGAACATACTCCAGAATCGTGTTTACCGACTCCTCCTTCGCATTGGCGATAAAACCACAGGTGTTGATCACCACTACATTTCCTTCCTCTTCGTGAACCACTTCTTTTTGGTTCGCCTTAAGCTGCCCCATCAATACTTCACTGTCATAAACGTTTTTTGAGCAACCTAAAGTCACCACGTTTATTTTATTCTTCTTAAGGGTTTTAGTACGCATAATGCTGTTGATTTTGGGGCGCAAAGATACGGTATTTTAAGGCTTTTATGTCCTAAATTAGAGGATTCTTAAACAGACTGAATATGAGAGCCTTATTTTTAATACACCTTTTACTGCTGTTTATAGGCTGTTCCTCAAGCGACGAACCTGTAATGGTCCTTACACCAGAAGAGACGCGCTATTTTCCTCCGCTTAGCGGAACAACTTGGGACACAATCGATCCTACAGATCTGGGCTGGAATACCTCAAATATTGCCGATTTAGAAGATTTTTTGATCGAAACCAATACCGAAGCTTTTCTGATTTTAGAAAATGGGAAAATTGCTTTTGAAGCCTATTATAATGGAAAATCCAGTACTGACTTTTTTCCGTGGAATTCTGCAGGGAAGACACTCACCGCATTTACTATAGGCCTGGCACAACAAGAAGGTTTTCTTGACCTTGAGGATCAAACAACTCAATATTTGGGTCGTGGCTGGACTGCTATGACCGCAGAACAAGAAGATGCCATTCGCATCAAAAATCAATTGACGATGACTTCCGGAGGGGATTTTACTGATGAAAATACTGCTTGCTATGATCCGGAATGCTTAACATTTAAAGCAGCTCCCGGAGCAGAATGGTATTATTATAACGCTTACTACACCTTATTACAACCTGTACTCGAAGCCGTAACTCCCAATGGCTTTGAAGCCTTTTTTGAAAACGAATTAAAGACTAAAATAGGTTTAGATGGGCGTTGGGTAAGCTTAGGCTATAACAACGTATATTTTAGCACCGCTCGCGGTATGGCGCGGTTCGGTTTGCTCAACTTGAATAAAGGAAAGTGGAACGATACTCAATTACTGAATACTACCTATTGGGAAGCGATGACCACTACATCACAAGAACTCAATCCTTCTTATGGTTACCTCTGGTGGCTTAACGGAAAATCAAGTTTTAAACTTCCGGGTGCTACACAGTCTTTTAACGGTAAATTAATTCCTAATGCTCCCGATGATCTCATTGCCGGCTTAGGCGCCAATGATAAAAAGCTTTACGTGATTCCCAGTAAGAATTTGGTTATAGTAAGATTAGGACCTGCAGCCTATGCTGAGGATTTAGGTCCTACATCTTATGATAATGATTTATGGGGTGTTTTGAATGAAGTGCTTAATTAATTACTCATCAAAATCTACCGGTGTTTTACGCTTTTTAGAGATTTGCTCATAGGCATAAGCCAGCTCTAGAAGTTGCGCTTCAGATAAAGTAGGTGCAATAAATGTCAATCCCATTGGTCGATTGTTGTCTTGATATCCCATAGGCACGGTGATCGCCGGATATTTTGCCACAGCCGCATAGCCCGCCATATAATTATTAATGGATAATACCGCATCAAGATCATTTGCTTGCATAGGTTCATCAAAAAAGAGTCTTCCGTTGCGTTCTAAGGTATCTTTGATCGCAGTGAATTCTTCAGTAGAAGCTGAATCTTCTAAAACACCGTAAAGCAGCTTTTGTCCATACGGCATACGCACAAGCGAATCTTTTTTGTTGTATGCAGTGATGTCGTTTAAGTCTTTTACTGAAAGTGATTTCGCTCCATACTTCGCGATATAATCAGGTAGATCCTTTTTCATATCCAAATTTAATACACGTACAAATTGGGGTAAGTTGATCTCAGGACGCTCCAGTTCTACTAAAGTTGCTCCCGCATCCTTTAAGGCTTGTACGGCTTGAATATACAAGGTGTCCTCGTAACCTTTATAATATCCCAAACGCTTTTCAGTTAAGAAAGCTTCAGCATCTAAAGCTTTTAAAGCTGAAATATAGTCTTGATTTTCCGCTTGAAGCGACACAGCCTTTGCATCATCAGCGTCCAGACCAATCATTGCCTGAAGCAAGATCGCATTATCAACAACCGTGCGTGTCATAGGTCCCGGTGTATCAAGCGTACTCGAAATAGGAACAATTCCTCCTCGAGATAGCAAACCGATTGTAGGTTTTAACCCCACAACTGAATTTGAACTCGAAGGAGAAAGAATAGAACCACTAGTCTCTGAGCCTACAGCTGCAACCGCAAAATTAGCTGCCATAGAAACGCCACTACCAGAACTTGAGCCACCGGTATCGTGTATTTTTCTTCCATAAGGATTTAAGGTTTGGCCTCCAACCGCAGAATAGCCACTAGGGCAATCACCACAAAAGAAATACGCCCATTCACTCAAATTGGCTTTACCTAAAATAAGAGCGCCATTTTCTTTAAGCTTTTGGGTGATAAAAGCATCTCCTGCGTTATTATTCTCAAAAACCACGGCTCCGGCAGTCGTTGGCATATCAGATGCGTTGATGTTGTCTTTCAACAGAATAGGCATCCCATAAATGGAATAAGGATCTAAATCCTGCGGGCGTTTCTCATCCAACTCCCGAGCCTGATCTAAAATTTTAGGATTTAACGCGATAATCGAATTTAATGACAACTCATTTTCACGGTCGTATTTTTTAATTCGTGTTAAATAGAATAAAACCAACTCTTCATAGGTAAGCTTGCCTTGGGCAACAGCTTCCTGAATTTCGGGAATATTCTTTTCAAAAATTAAAGGCTTCAGTTTACTGTATTTTGTTTCAGTAAACATTTTGGTATCAAACTCAAAGGGTTTCCAGAGTGCTTCTGTATCCAGAACTTTGGAGTCTAAAACGGCATATTCCCGCTCTTCGGTTAATGCATTTGAATCTTGTGCAACGCTTTCGGCGTTTTCCTGTGTTGCTTCTTCTTTACAGGAAAAGAAGACAACAAATAAAGCTAAAAGTAAAAATTGTTTCATAGGGTTTATTTAAACTAAACCCCTAAAATACAAAAGGCATCACATAATTGTGATGCCTCGTGAACGCTTTATTTTAAGCTTCTTATTTTCTAAAAAAGGAATCGACAAATTCGATTTTATTAAATACCTGTAAATCATCTATTCCCTCTCCTACTCCAATGTATTTCACAGGAATTTGAAACTGGTCACTAATTCCTATAACCACTCCGCCTTTTGCTGTACCATCCAATTTGGTAACGGCAAGTGAAGTCACTTCTGTGGCTGCTGTAAACTGCTTAGCTTGTTCGAAGGCATTTTGACCGGTAGAACCATCCAAAACCAACAAAACTTCATCTGGAGCATCTGGAACTACTTTTTGCATCACGCGTTTAACCTTGGTCAATTCTTTCATCAAATTCACCTTATTATGTAAACGTCCTGCAGTATCAATAATAACAACATCGGCATCTAGCTTCACTGCGCTTTGCACCGTATCAAATGCTACAGATGCAGGATCGCTTCCCATTTGTTGCTTGATAATAGGAACATCAACACGATCTGCCCAAATTTGTAATTGATCAATAGCTGCGGCTCTAAACGTATCTGCAGCTCCTAAAACAACCTTCAAACCTTTACTTTTAAACTGATGTGCAAGTTTACCGATGGTGGTAGTTTTACCCACTCCATTAACGCCAACAACCATAATCACATATGGCTTTTTTGAAGGAATGCTAAAGTCGGTCGCTTCACCACTATTGGTCTCGCTCATCAACCCGGCAATTTCATCTCGGAGAATCGCATTCAATTCATCGGTGCCCAAATACTTATCGCGTGCAACGCGTGCTTCGATACGCTCGATGATCTTAATAGTCGTCGCCACACCTACGTCACTAGAAACCAATACTTCTTCTAGATCATCAAGTACTTCATCGTCAACCTTACTTTTACCAGCAACGGCCTTTCCTAATTTATTTAGAAAATTAGTATTTGATTTTTCCAACCCCTTATCAAGGGTTTCCTTTTTCTCTTTGGAAAATATTTTCTTAAAAAAACTCATCGTATTCGGGATACATAAATTAAAGGCGCAAAGGTATTCTCTTTTAACAGTACAAAAAAGCGACTTAAAACGAAAAAATACAAAAAGCCGTTACACAAAAGTGTAACGGCTACGTATAAACATTTAGAATGTCTTATTTTTTGTCTAAAAACTCTCCTACAGCTTCTGGTGGCATAACAGCTTCTACGAAAGTGTATGCTCCAGTTTTTGGAGATTTTACCATTTTAATGGCTTTGGTCAAACGTTTTGAACCGGTCTGTAATGTTGCTACTGATTTCTTTGCCATGTCTTATTTAATTTCTTTATGAACAGTCATTTTATTCAAAATCGGGTTGAATTTTTTCAACTCAATTCTGTCTGGAGTGTTCTTTTTATTCTTAGTGGTAATATAACGAGAAGTTCCTGGTTTCCCAGAAGCTTTATGCTCTGTGCACTCTAAAATTACCTGTACTCTATTGCCTTTCTTTGCCATAATTCCTAATCGTTATACCGTTATTATTTAGTAAGAAAGCCTTTAGCACGCGCTTCTTTAAGCACAGCAGTAATACCTTTCTTATTTATATTTTTAAGAGCGGCTGTAGAAATCTTTAATGTAATCCACTTGTCTTCTTCAGGAATATAGAAACGTTTTTTGATTAAATTGGCATCAAATTTACGCTTGGTCTTATTCATCGCGTGAGAAACATTGTTTCCTACCATTGCTTTTTTGCCCGTAAGCTCACAAACTCTTGACATGATTCTAAACTTTATAATGTGTTACTGAAAAACAGGGTGCAAATTTACACAACTAAATCAAGTTGACCAACTTAAATTGCTAGTTTTTTAAAATTTCTTTTTGCAAGAGTTCAAACGCCTTATTCACGCTTTTTGAAATCACGCGCTCACGCTGACTTCCCATCTTAAATTCTTGCGAAAAAACTCCTGTTGGGGTAGCAATTCCGATGAAAACGGTTCCTACCTCAGCATCAGAATCTCCCTTTGAAGGTCCTGCATTACCTGTAGTAGAAATGGCATAATCTGATTGATACCAATTTTTAACCGCTGCGGCCATCGCTTCAGCAACTTGTGCACTCACCACCGAATGCTCGTCGATCACCGCTTGATCAATTTTAAGAAGTTCCACTTTAGAATGCGTGGCATAGGTTACCATTCCGCCTTTAAAGTATGAAGAAGCTCCGGGAATAGCTGTTATTGCCGCAGCTATTTGACCTCCGGTACAACTTTCGGCTACCGCCAGGGTTTTATTGTTATTCGTCAATAAACTTCCTACAACTTTTTCTATAAGCTCATCATCATCGTAACCCACAATAATATCTCCTATCAAGGCTTTGAGCGATGTGATTTGCTCTTCAAGACGACGTTCTAAAGGCGCTTTATCTGGGCCTTTGGTAGAAAGTCGCAAACGTACTTTTCCTAAAGCAGGTAGATATGCTAGCTTAATATCTGACGGAAGGTTGTCTTCCCAATCTTCTATGGTATTGGCTATTTCACTCTCACCGCGACCATAAGTCTGCAAGGTTTTGTGTAAAATAAACGGCCTACTGAAGGTTTGCTGCACTCGCGGGATGACCTCATCGGTCATTAATGCTTTCATCTCAAACGGAACACCCGGCATCGACACAAATACCGTTTTACCAGATTGCATCCACATTCCCGGAGCCGTACCGTTTTTATTCATCAAAACGGTTGCCTTGCTGGGCACTAAGGCCTGCGATCTGTTAGCGGGCAGCATAGGTCGATTTACGTGGTGTTTAAAAATGCGTTCTATATTTTGCAATACCGCTGGATCTTCAACCAGGGTATCTTGAAAATACTCACAAAACGTATGTTTAGTTACATCGTCTTTCGTAGGCCCCAAACCGCCGGTAATAAGCACCAACTCTGAAGTTTCCTGAGCTTCTGCTAAGCTTTGTAAAATATGCTGTTTATTATCTGAAATGGAAGATATCTGGTGCACTTCGATACCTACTTTATCCAGCTCTTTTGCGATAAAGGCCGAATTGGTATCTACAATTTGACCGATAAGTATCTCATCTCCAATTGTAATTATATGCGCTCGCATTACATCTTCCAGTCTTTGCGCATTTCTTCAATCGCATTATTGATTAGCGTGATGATGGTATCTAATTGCGGACGTATTGCAGAAGTAGGTTTATTGCTGTCTGCCCAGCGCTCCATCGCCGAAATTTCTCGAATAAGATCAATACCGAACATTTCTAAATTCGGTTTCATTTTATGTGCAAATTGATAAGCCATCTTATGATTATCATTATCAATCGCCATTTGCATACTTTGAAGATCTGGTGGGATTTCGGTTAAAAAAGCTTCAACAACAGTCTGCATAAACTCCTTGTCACCGCCAGACATATCTTCGAGCTGGTATAAATCATAATGTGTAGGCATGGGTTCTCTTTAATTTTGGGGTTATTTTATATTCACAGTAAATATGGGTTCGTCTTCTAAGTATCCTTTAAGCCTATCATCAATAGCAACCGGGCCAACACCCGCCGGAGTACCTGTAAACAGGATATCGCCAATTTTTAAGGTCATAAATTGAGATACATGTGCGATCAAGGTATCAATATCATAAATCATATCACGCGTATTCCCTGACTGCACAATTTTATCATTTTTTTCTAAACGGAAATTAATATCGTTTAAATCTTTAAATTTTTCTTTGGACACCCAATGGTCTCCGAGTACTGCAGACCCGTCAAAACCTTTGGCCTTTTCCCAAGGATGTCCTTTTTCTTTACACGCTCGTTGTAAATCTCGCGCCGTGAAATCGATCCCAAGACCGATCTCATCATAATACTTATGTGCAAATTTAGGCTGAATATATTTTCCCAAGCGATTAATTCGTACCAATAATTCAACCTCATAATGTACCTCGTTACTAAACTCAGGAATAACGAACGGATGCTTTTTTAATAAAACAGCAGAATCTGGCTTTAAAAAGAACATAGGTTCGCTCGAAGGTTTACTATTGAGCTCTTTAATATGATCGCTATAATTCTGACCGATGCAAATAATTTTCATAATCTAATCTGTAAATAATACTTTAAAAGCCGGTGCCGGAGCACTCCCTGCCAAGATACTGTTTGCAGTGTTAAGCTGCGCTACAGCTTTCCAGCCTTCTAAACTTTTATAATAACTGCGGCTATCGCTTTTCTGATCTACTTCAACACCTTTAAAAATTGGAGCATAACGTGCGACTTCATACGTTTTAAAGTTGCCCGTTTCAGCATCTTTGATACTAAGGCGCTCAAGAAAGCGATTTTCTGGGATAAAAATATGCTCAACCACAATAAAAAGTCCCTTTTGCGGAACAGCAATTTTATAGGGTAACAAGTCTATTTTGATACTTCTCGCGTTAGCTTCCTTCTTTAAGATCAAATCCTCAACGAGCAAATCTGAACCAGGTTTACCATCCTCACTAACCCTAAGCACTCGCAAACGAAACTTTGCTGCAGGACTCGGTTTGCCTATCACCCTGTAAAAATCAATCTCCACTTCCTTAATAAAACAGCCCTGATCAAACTTCTCAGGACGTTCATAATGACGCGCTAATGCTGAAGGATAAGCTCCACCACTAAAATTACCTAAGCCTACAATTCTCGCTCCAATGAAGGGATTTACGCGCTTGTGCTTTTTATCTTTTATATCATAGATGCGAACTTCGCCCAAATCATCAATCTTGGGTTCGAGCGTGATCTGCCCGGTAAGCTCTTTAACTTTTAGCCTTCGATCAACATAACCTACACTGGAGATCTTTACAAGTTCTTCAGCTTCATTAGTTTCAAAAGTTAAGATAAAATTGCCTTCTTCGTCTGTAGAAGTTCCTTTTTTGAGCTTCGTTATAATTAGATGTCCAAACGGAATTCCCTCCTGAGTTTCCTTATTAACCACCTTTCCCTGAACAGAAGTTGTTTGCCCGTAAATGGAAAAACAAACAAAACTTAAAAACAGGAATAGTTTGTTAATCATTTTGAGTTAAAACTTGGTATTGAGCTTTCTAAGTTTAATTGCGGTAAGCACCTTTTTGGTATACAAAGGAAAATCTGCATTTTGAATCCAACCAAAATAGCCGGGTTCATTTTCAAGTACATCTTCAACCTTTTTACCCTTATGTTTCCCAAAAGAAAACACTTCTTCCCCGTCTTTATTGAAGGCGATAAATCCTGCGAAATCTGCAAACTTTTTACGCGCGCTGAATTCTGCGAGGCTTTTCATATTATTCTCTAGATCCTCATAGCGATCCAGTTGTGATTTTAAAACCTCATAGGTCGCAATGGTATCTGCTTCTGCACTGTGCGCATCCTCTAAAGTTTGATCGCAATAAAACTTATAAGCGGCGCTTAAGGTACGCTGCTCCATCTTATGAAAAATCGTCTGCACATCAATTGCATTTCGGTTTTTCATATCAAAATCTACTTCTGCACGCAACATTTCTTCTGCTAAAAGCGGAATATCAAAGCGATTGGAATTGAAGCCTGCTAAATCTGAATCTTTGATCAAATTATGAATCTCATTAGCCAATTCTTTGAACGTAGGTTTATCTGCCACATCCTCATCTTTGATACCGTGTACCGCTGTAGTTTCGGGTGGTATTGGGATGGTAGGATTTACCAGCCAAGTATGCTTTTCTTCTTTTCCGTTAGGTAAGACTTTCAATACTGAAATTTCTACGATACGGTCTTTAGCTACGTTGATTCCTGTGGTTTCCAGATCAAAAAAACAAATAGGTCTGGTTAAGTTTAAGTTCATAGGTTGCTTTAATTTCTACAAAAGTACAATTACCTATTCCAAATGATAAACATTTTGAAAAGCTATAATCGTATTTCACTTAATTTTCAGAAAAGTGCATAAAAAATCCTCTCTGTAGGGAGAGGATCTTTAAAATTTTTAAATCTCAGTTTAACTTTTAAACCGCTCGGTTAGCATCCCAGGCTTCTAAATATTGTGCAACACGCTGCACAAATTGTCCTCCAAGAGCTCCGTTTACCACACGGTGATCATACGAATGCGACAAGAACATTTTATGACGAATACCTATAAAATCACCTTCTGGTGTTTCAATTACCGCTGGCACCTTTCTAATGGCTCCGAGGGCTAAAATCCCCACTTGCGGCTGATTGATAATTGGCGTCCCCATAACACTACCAAAGGTTCCTACATTAGTCACGGTGTAAGTTCCGCCTTGAGTATCGTCTGGCTTTAATTTACCGGCACGTGCTCGTGAGGCAAGATCATTAACGGCTTTTGCCATTCCCACAAGGTTTAGCTGATCTGCTTTCTTGATTACCGGCACGATCAAATTACCGTCAGGTAAGGCTGCTGCCATTCCTAAATTAATATCTTTTTTCTTAACGATCTTATCGCCATCTACCGAAATATTGATCAATGGAAAATCACGAATTGCCTTAGCAACGGCTTCCATAAAAATTGGAGTAAAAGTAAGGTTCTCGCCTTCTCGCTTCTCAAATTCAGCTTTTACTTTATTTCTCCAGTTCCAGATCGTAGTTACATCAACTTCAATAAATGATTGTACGTGTGCAGATGTTTGCACTGATGCCATCATATGCTTTGAAATCATTTTTCCCATACGGGTCATTTCAATGATCTCATCTCCTCCATTTACACTTACCGGTGTTTGTACTGCTGCTGATGTAGTTTCTTTTGGTGTGGCATTTGGTGTATTGGTTTCCGAAGTGGTAGTCTTCTTTCCACGATGCTCCACATACTTAAGAATATCATCTTTGGTCACACGACCTTCAAGTCCGGTACCCGGTACTTTATCAAGTTCTTCTTGAGCTATACCTTCTTCCTGAGCAATATTTTTTACAAGTGGCGAATAAAAGCGGGCACCGTCATTTGTAATAGCAGGAGCCGCAGCCGTCTCTTGTCCCTGATCGAGCATTTGCGCTGCCTGTGCTACAGCCTCATCTTCTGGTTCTTCTTCAGCTACGTTTTCTTCTGAAACACGTTCTTCAGTGCTTACTTCTTCAGCGCCTTCACCTTCTATTTCTATTATGGCAATGGTTTGACCAACCTCTACAACATCATCAACGTCAAATAGTTTTTCTACCAAAACGCCCTCTACTTCACTAGGAACCTCGCTATCAACCTTATCTGTGGCAATCTCAACTACCGGTTCATCCATCTCAATGGAGTCGCCTACCTCTTTGAGCCAGTTTGTCACTGTAGCTTCAGCAACGCTTTCTCCCATTTTCGGTAATTTCAGTTCAAATTTTGCCATATTATCAAAATAAATATTAGTTGACTATAATTTTTTGCGAATTTACTAAATTAAAGCTTATGAAAACGATTTTTTAATTACCGTTCACCATTTTAATAGTTCGCCACGACTTGTAGAGGTGTCGCTTCCGAGGATAAAATTACAATTTGAAGGTCGTATGCGAAACCTATTTTTGTTGTTTTTTAACAACTGAAAGGCATCGATCACTTCGGAAAACTTCAAGAAATTCAAATCAAAAATCAGTTTGCTATTGAATTTCTGGAGCTCCTTTTCCTTTTCAAAATTTATCACTTGGTTTATCTGAAAAGGTATATTTTTTAATTCTTCTTGCTCCAGATTTCCTTTGTAAACCCAAAATATTGCTGTCTTTTCTTTCTGATCTTCTTCTTTTGAGGCAACTTTAGATTTACTAAAAGCCAAACACTTAAGACTTAAATCCAAAGCTTTGTCTATAAAAAATCCCTGCGAGAAATGTTTCTGCTGAAATAACTGCATCGCACCATAGAATCTCAAATTATATTTACGGTCTTTTACAGTGCTTTCCCCTTTGAAATGAATAACAGAAACTTGCCCAAAATAATAATTCTTAAATCCGTTTTGAGTAAGTCTGTAACTCAAATCGATATCTTCCCCATACATAAAAAAGCGCTCATCAAAACCTTTGATCTTCAAATATGCTTGCTTCTTTACCAACATAAAGGCACCAACAAGAACAGGAACTTCCCCTATTTCATCCTGAGCAAGTTGATTGGCATAATATCTAGAAGTATCGCCGGTCATTTTTTTAAATGCGACCTTAAAATCGGGCACATTGCGTTTACTTTCTGGCAAATAATGTCCGGTGCCATCAATTAATCGTGGTCCTAAAGCACCAAAATCAGGTTGCTTTTCGGCAAATGGAATAAGAGTTTTAAAGCAGTTTTCTGACAAGACCGTATCTGGATTCAAAATGCATACATACTTGCCCTTTGCCGTATGAACCGCTTGGTTGTAGGCTTTAGCAAATCCTAGATTCTCATTATTCTGCTGAAAAATAACGCGCTCAAAATTGGTCGTAATTAATTCTTCTGTTTCATCCTGAGAATTGTTATCTACGACAATAATTTCGGCATCAATACTTGCTATTGAACGCTCAACGCTTTGCACACAAAGTAGTACGTGATAGGGTACTTTATACGCTAAAATAATTACCGAAAGCAGCATCGCTTAGTGCTTTAGGGAGTTTTCAAAAGGAATACGATTAAGGATACTTCTTCCCAAAGTAACCTCATCCGCAAACTCAAGTTCGTCTCCCACCGCAATACCACGTGCAATAGTAGATGTTTTTACATTAAGACCTTCAAGCTGACGATAGATGTAAAAATTAGTCGTATCCCCTTCCATAGTAGAACTTAATGCAAAAATGATCTCTTCAATGGCTCCTGATTTTACTTTTTCGATTAAAGAATAAATCGTCAAATCTTGCGGACCAATACCGTCTAATGGAGAAATCTTTCCGCCTAAAACATGATAGTGCCCGCGATACTGACTCGTATTTTCAATAGCCATCACATCCCGAACATCCTCGACCACACAAACTATTGCCGATTCTCTATTGGGGTTTGCGCAAATCTCGCACAATTCGGTATCTGAAATATTATGGCAGTTTTTACAGAATTTAATACCGGTGCGCAACCCTGTTAAAGCTTCAGTCAATTGCTCGGTCTGTGCTTCAGGTTGCTGCAGTAAATGTAAAACCAAACGCAAGGCTGTGCGCTTACCAATACCCGGTAGTTGAGACATCTCATAAACAGCTTGCTCTAATAACTTTGAAGAAAATTCCATACGCGGTAAAGTTAGGAAAGATTATAGGTTAAACCACCGCTTACCACATTTGTTAACACCTTAGACTAAAGTCGATCTTTTACAAAATTAACGATGCGCTGCGCTGCCTTCCCATCGCCATACGGATTGTGTGCTGAACTCATTATCTTATAAGCTTCAACATTATCGATAAGATCCAGGACTTCAGTCTTGAGTTGTTCAGTGTTGGTTCCCACTAGTTTTACGGTACCTGCGTTTACTGCTTCGGGTCGTTCTGTAGTATCCCGCGTGACGATTACCGGCTTACCTAAACTTGGTGCCTCCTCTTGAACTCCGCCACTATCTGTAATAATAAAATAGGACTCATTTAAGAGCCAAACAAAATCAGGATACTCTAAAGGCGCGATCAAAGAAATATTTGACACTCCTCCTAACGTCTTTTCCACAACTGTTTGTACGTTAGGATTAAGGTGAACAGGATAAACGAAATGAACTTCTTCACGAGCCAAAGCGATTTCCTTCAAAACATTACAAACCCGCTGCATACCATCTCCAAAATTCTCTCTGCGGTGTCCCGTAACCAAAATGATTTTCTTCGAATCAAAAGGAATACCGGCTGCAAATGACGGTTTTAACTTTTTTATTTTAACTACCGTCTCTTGCAGTGCATCGATCACCGTATTCCCCGTAATCACAATTTTTTCTTCTGAAATGTTTTCTGCAACCAGGTTGGCTTGTGCCTGTTGGGTAGGCGCAAAATGGAAATCGGCTATTTTACTTGTAAACTGTCTATTGAGCTCTTCTGGGAATGGTGATTGCAAATTAAAGGTGCGTAAACCTGCTTCAACGTGCCCCACTTTAATTCCTGCATAAAATGCAGCAAGACTTGCGGTCATCGTGGTGGTGGTATCCCCGTGAACCAAAACAAGATCAGGGTTATAATCTTCAAACGGAACTTTTAATGCAACCAAGGCTCTGGAAGTCAAGGTTGTTAAATCCTGATTTTTTTGCATTAAATCAAGATCATAATCCGGTTGAATTTCAAAAAAATACAATACCTGATCTAACATTTCCCGATGCTGAGCGGTGATGCAGATTCTGGTTTCAAAATAAGATTCCTTCTGAAAGGCTTTGATCACCGGCGCCATCTTTATGGCTTCGGGCCGCGTACCAAAAATAAAAAGTATCTTTTTTGATTTAAAGTCTTCCATCTACACCTTCGGTTAAAAAGCCTTTAACATCATAAACCACAGCGGTATTGGCTTTAAGCTTTTCAAGATCGATTTGCTCAAATTCACGATGTGCTACAGCAAGAACTACAGCGTCAAAGAGCTTGCCTTCCAAATGCTCTAAAAGTTCAATATTATATTCAAGTTTTACCAATTCTGCATCTGCCTGCGGATCATAAACCGAAACCTGAGCACCGTATTCCTTTAAATCCTGAATAATATCTATTACGCGTGTATTGCGCACATCGGGACAATTTTCTTTAAAGGTAATTCCCAATACAAGAACACGGCTGTTTTTCAGCTTTATGTCTTTTTTCGCCATCAATTTCACCACCTGCGAGGCTACATAAGGCCCCATACTATCGTTGAGTTTTCTTCCTGCCAATATTATTTCAGGATGATACCCTACTTGCTTTGCCTTTTGAGCCAAATAATACGGATCGACACCTATACAATGTCCACCAACCAAACCTGGTTTAAATGGAAGAAAATTCCATTTTGTGCCTGCTGCTTCTAAAACAGCCTGCGTATCGATATCCAGCAGATTAAAAATCTTTGCCAACTCGTTAACAAAAGCAATATTTATATCGCGTTGTGAATTTTCTATCACCTTGGCAGCTTCGGCAACTTTAATCGATGCTGCTTTAAAAGTTCCTGCCGTAATTACTGAAGCGTATAGTTGATCAACGTGTTGTGCGATCTCAGGAGTAGATCCCGAGGTCACTTTTTTAATTTTATCAACAGTATGCGTCTTATCACCCGGATTGATACGTTCTGGAGAATATCCCGCATAAAAATCTGTATTGAAAATTAAACCTGAGGCTTCCTCCAAGATAGGAATGCAAAACTCTTCGGTAACACCGGGATACACAGTTGATTCAAAGATCACAACGTCTCCCTTTTTCAAAAAACCTCCTACCAACTTGCTTGCCTTTTCTAAAGGAGTCAAATCTGGATTGTTATTCTTATCTATGGGTGTTGGTACAGTGATGATATAGGTATCACTTTGCTGAAGATCTTCGGGATTTGAAGTACAAAACAAACCTTTTAAAGCAGAAGTCTCATTTATAAGAACAGCCTTTAAATGCTCTGAATCAAGTTCGCCGGTCTTATCAAAACCGCTTTGCAATTGGGTTATTCTCTCTTTGTTAATGTCAAAACCTATCGTAAGATATTTTGTAGCAAATAAACGTGCTAAAGGTAGTCCTACATAACCTAACCCAATAATTGCAATGCTCATTAATTATCTTTATCTGTTTCTAAATTTTGCTTGTACCAGTCAATTGCCTTATTGATTCCTGCCTCCAAATCATATTCTGGGTCATAACCCAAAAGATTTTTTGCTTTGGCAATAGAAGCTAAAGAATGAGGGACATCTCCCGGTCGTTCTGGTCCAAATTTAGGTTGAACGTCAATTAAATCGCTGCTATAATTAAGCAAACGATCCTTGAGCAAATTTACTAATTCAATTAAAGAAGTACGCTCACCGTAGGCAATATTATATACCTCATTAAGTGCATTTTTATTATCGGTGACTAACGCCAATAAATTGGCCTGCACTACATTGTCTATATAGGTATAATCTCTAGAAAAAGAACCATCTCCATTTATAACTGGAGATTCATTATTCATTAGCGATGAAATAAATTTCGGAATCACCGCGGCATAAGCTCCGTTGGGGTCTTGCTTTGGGCCAAATACATTAAAATAACGCAAACCAATAGAGTTGAAACCATAATTACGCTTGTAGACACCGGCGTAATATTCGTTTACAAGTTTGGTTACGGCATAGGGAGAAAGCGGTCTTCCGATCTCGCTTTCAATTTTTGGTAAAGCCTCATTATCTCCGTAAGTCGAAGAACTAGCGGCATAGACAAACTTGGATACTCCGGCAAGTCGAGAAGCCTCCATCATATTTAAGAATCCGGTAACGTTAACCGAGTGTGTAAGCAAAGGAGTTTTTAAACTACGCGGAACAGAGCCTAGTGCAGCTTGATGGCTTACATACTCACATCCTTCTACAGCTTTTTTACAGGTTTCAAAATCCCGAATATCTCCTTCAATAAATGTGAAGTTGTCGCGCTCTAGAAAAGGTTCTATATTCTTTTTCTTTCCTGTAGATAAATCGTCTAGACAAGTAACAAAAGCTTCTGCCTCTAAGAGCGCTTCAATGAGGTTAGATCCTATAAATCCGCAACCTCCTGTAACAAGCACATTTGCATTTTTTAGTACTTTAAAATTCATTTTAATAATGAAGTAGGGTTGAATTTTGCTAAAGTATTATAAAGCGGTGTATTTCTCATAAAGTTTTTAACCTTTTTTTAACTGAAAAATTCAAACTTAACAACTTTTAGGTTTTCCAGTTAAACTTATACTAAACGGATTTAACACGCTCTTAAAGTGAAAAATGCCGCTTAACTTTGAGTATTAACTTTTACGATAATTAGATCATGAACTATTTAAATTTAGATCCAAAAAGAACTGAAGCTACCGTTGAGCAGCTTAATGTTTTATTAGCAGATTATCATATTTATTATCAAAAACTGCGCAACTTTCACTGGAACGTTGTGGGTGAAAATTTCTTCGATCTTCACGAAAAGTTTGAAGAGATGTATAACGATACCCTGATCAAGATCGATGAAATTGCCGAGCGTATTTTGACGCTGAGATACCAGCCCGTTAGCCATTTATCAGAATATCTTAAAATGGCAAACCTCAAAGAATCCCCTAGTGAAACTGCCGATTTAGAAATGATAGAACTATTACTTGAAGATCACGGCAAACTACTCACTCAAATGCGTAAGACCGTAAATTTTGCAGATGAAGGTGGCGATGAAGGAACAATAGATTTATTAGGCGCTTACATCAGAGAACTCGAGAAAACGAGCTGGATGCTTGACAGTTGGAGAATGACAAAATCTGAAACACATAAAAAATCGTAACTTATTCAACAGAACTAATCAACCAAAACGCACCTATGCTTTTACTTCAAGAAAACACAAATTCTGATTGGACCATTTTTGGTTTTGACCTTTACAAACTTATTGAGAAACTTCAGGGATGGGGTGAAAGTTTTATTTTAAAATTGCCCAATTTTCTTGTTGCGGTTTTAGTTTTTGTACTCTTTTGGTATGGTGCAAAATACGTCTCAAAATTTGTTCGCAATATTTTGATGCGCGGTGTGAAGCAAGATTCAATTAAAGTAATGGCAGGTCAAACCGCCTTTGCCATTACTGTTCTCATCGGCTTTTTTATTGCCCTTGGAATTATGGATCTTGACAAAGTACTTACATCAGTTCTTGCAGGTGCCGGTGTCGTAGGTCTTGCAATTGGTTTGGCTTTACAAGGAACCTTGAATAATACCTTTAGCGGTGTGATCCTAAGTTTTATGCCTAAACTTCAATTGGGCGATTGGGTTGAATCTAACGATTATTCAGGTATTGTTGAAGATATTACCTTACGCAACGTTACCATTAGACAAGCTGATAACAACTATGTAATTATCCCTAATGCAAACATTGTTGACTCGCCATTTAAAAACTGGAGTCAAACCCAACGTTCTCGTGTATTTTTGAGTTGTGGAGTAGGCTATGAGAGTGACTTAGAAGCTGTAAAAAAGTTAACTATTGAAACATTGACAAACGAGTTTGAGCAGCAAAGTAATGAAGATATCGAATTTTTCTACGAAGGTTTTGGCGACAGCTCTATTAACTTTGTAGCGCGTTTTTGGGCACCGGTGACCAAAAGAAAAGATATGTTAGTCGCTCAAGACCGTGCCATTATTGCTATCAAAAAGGCTTTTGACGCGCACGATATCAATATTCCATTCCCAATTCGTACGCTAGATTTTGGTAAAAATAAATTTAGATCAGAAACCATTACCATAGCTAATTCTGATAATTCTAAACGCTAAAAACAATGCTACGGTTCTTAATTGGTGCTAGTTTTGCTTTATTCTTAATCAGCTGTCAAGATTATGGCCAATTGGAAATGAAAGGCAGCCTTGAACGAACGTTAGCAGAAGTTTCAGGTCTTGCCTTGTTTGAAGGGGACACCCTTATTTATACCGCTACAGACCACGGTAATCCAAACATAATTTACGGCTTGGATACTTCAGGAAACATCGTAAGGGAATTAAAAATAAGTAACGCTCCCAATGAAGACTGGGAAGATTTGGCCAACGATGCTGAAGGTACCTTATACATTTCTGATACAGGAAATAATGAGAACGACCGGGAAGACCAATTTATTTACATTATTAGAAACTTCAATGAGCTTCCCCGCGACGCAACTTCAGCCACAGCAGAACGCCTTACGTTTACCTTATCTGATCAGGAAGATTATCCACCAGATCTTAAGAATCTTAACTTTGATATAGAGTCGCTCATTTATAAAAATGAATACCTGTATTTATTTACCCGAAACAGAAGCCGCAACTTTGACGGTGTTACAAAAGTCTACAAATTACCTGCACTTCCCGGCAATTTTGAAGCCGAACTCATAGATGAATATTACGTTTGTGATGATTTAAATACTTGTGCGATCACAGGTGCAGCTATTTCTTCAGATGGAAAAACCATAGCGCTCCTTACAACCAACAAAATATTGCTTCTATCTAATTTTAAAGAAGAAAGGTTTTTCTCAGGAGATATCACGACTTATGAGACCGGCTACAATTCTCAAAAGGAAGGTGTGGCTTTCAAAAACGATTCTACACTATATCTCGTTGATGAGCGTCGCGCGCAAACCGGAGGAAATCTCTATGAATTCAGTCTAAAATAGATCATCTCGTTTTTATAAAGGCAACATGCTGCAATGCGCAGCGTTTATAGTATTTTTAAGCTGCATCAGACAATAATACTATGATTGAAGAACGACTTTCTCAATTAGAAGCCGAAAATCAAAAGCTCAAGGAGCAATTAGACCGTCAGGAAAACAAGAAAAAGAACCGCCGTAAACTGGGTTGGAATTTTCTCAAACGCTCTTCAGGAATTATTTTAGGCGCACAACTAAAAAAGAGCATTGAGAAATTTCTGGACGAAATCGCAGAACAGCAGCGCGTCTCCAGAGAGACCCTTTCAGACTTGCTAAGCAGCATAATTATCAGATTGACACGAGTAGGGTTTTTATTGATCCTTACTGCTGTACTCCCTTCTATCCTACTCATTTTTCAAACCTATTATTTAGGAAAACAGAATATGTTGATCACCGGTCAAAGCGAAATGTTTAAACAACAAAACAAACGTTTAGATCAACAAACCTACCTACAAGAAGCAGAGCGCCGTGGACAAACCTTGCTCATTATGGACAATATGCTGAAAGAAATAAGCACCGATGTTTCCAGAAGCAGTGCTAACGCGATTGACGATGCAACGGCTGGTAGACTCATTTCCTTGAGCAAAATGCTGAAACCTTATAAATATCTGGAAAACGATAGCTTAATCGCAAGAGTTACAAGCCCCGAACGCGGGTATTTGTTGGTTTCTTTATTAGAAACAGGAATTAACCTCAACACGACCGCCCGTTCACGATCTAACGGAAGACTCATTGAACGTCTTGATTTTACCTATGCAGAACTACGCAATCTATCACTAAAAGGTGCAGACTTGATACAAATCGATTTATCTAACGCCGACTTAAGAAATTCAAGTTTTAACGGGATTGATTTTGAAAAAGCAAATCTTCAAAATACGTGGTTACACGAGACCAACCTTACTTATGCCAGCCTAAAAGAGGCCAATCTGGAACATGCCGTTTTACAAAATGCTATTTTAGATTATTCAAACCTGCAAAATGCTAACTTATCATCTGCAGATTTGCGTAATGTGAGTCTGGTAAAAACAAAATTATTAGATGCTGATTTCACCAATGCCAGAGTAAACAAAACTTTTGAGCAAGATGTAACGCAACAACTCAATGCCGCTCAAAGGGAATGGTTGTTTTCAACCTTTGAGGTGGTCGAAATTGAAAAGGACAACTTTCAGCTGTTACCCATCAGCAATTGATCAGGCTATTTTTTCTTCCACTTAAGCTGAAATAAATCTTTTCTTCGGTCTACCAAATTATGAACACTACCAAATTGATTTAGTTCTTTCAATAGATCAAGATCTACATCTGCAACGAGAATCATCTCAGCATTTGGCGTCGCTTCCGCCTTAACGCCGTTTGTAGGAAACTGAAAGTCACAGGGTGTTAACACCATACTTTGTGCAAATTGCATATCCATATTATGTACTTTTGGGATGTTCCCCACGCTTCCGGCGATAGCCACATAACATTCGTTCTCAATAGCCCGTGCCTGCGCACAATGACGCACACGGCTGTATCCATTTTGCGTATCGGTTAAGAAGGGAACGAAGAGAATATCCATTCCTTCATCTGCTAGTAAACGACCCAATTCTGGAAACTCAACATCATAACAAATGAGGATTCCAATCTTACCGCAATCGGTATTGAAGGTTTTCAGTTTTTCGCCACCGCTCATCCCCCAGGCTTTGGCTTCGTCCGGTGTTACGTGCAGTTTATAAAACTTTTCTATCGTACCGTCACGTTTACATAAGAATCCCACGTTATACAACGTACCGTCTTCCATATACGGCATACTCCCTGTAATGATATTGATATTATAGCTCACCGAAAGCTCACTAAACCGATCTCTTATGCGCTCGGTATATTTTGCTAATTCTCGTATCGCATCAGGTTCTGATAAGTGATTGTACGCTGCCATAAGCGGAGCATTAAAGAACTCTGGAAACAATGCAAAGTCTGAACGATACCCAGAAATGGTGTCGATAAAATATTCGGCCTGCTCAAAAAGTTCTTCAAAATTTTTATAGGTACGCATCTGCCATTGCACCAAGCCTAAACGTACAACGGTTTTGATCGCATTTGGCTTTTTTGCCGGCTTTTGATAATAGATATTGTCCCATTCTAAAAGCGCCGCATACTCTTTTGATTGCTTATCTCCTTCTAGGTAATTTGTAATAATCCGTTTTACGTGAAAATCATTACTCAACTGAAAGTCAAGCACGGGATCGTTAATCTCACGCGCACGCACTTTCTCTATGTAGGCTTTTGGAGAAAGTTCTTTGGCATACTGATGATAGTTGGGTAATCTTCCGCCAAAAACAATGCGTTCTAAATTAAGATTCTCACACAATTCTTTACGATAATCATAAAGACGTCGACCAATGCGCATGCCACGGTACTTATGAGAAATAAAGATATCTATACCGTACAATACATTTCCCTTGGGCGTATGCGTACTAAAAGTTTCATCGCCTGTGATTTCCATATAGGTATGCGAATCAGAAAACTTCTCGTAATCTACCACGATAGAAAGGGCACAACCAGCGATCTCCCCGTTTACCTTGACCACTACTTGACCTTCCGGAAAAATGGAAACCAGTTTTTGCAGCTCCTTTTTCTTCCAATAAGGATCTGGAATATTGGGATAAACAGCGATCATGATCTCCTTGAGTTCTTCAAAGTCTTTTACTTTTAAATACTCAAGATTGATGGTGTCTATGCGTTCGCGCTTTTCTGCACTGTCTGAATTATCTATGTGATCTACTTCTTTCATATGTTATACACCTTTCGGCAAAAATTATTCTAAAAATTAAATCCAAAACCAAACGAAACCCGATACCCTTCGCTTGACTTAAATAAGTTAAATGTACCGCTCAAAGCATCTGCACTATTTACCCAAAACCCGATGCCGTAGGAATCGTGCCAACGCTCTGACCCCTCATCCAGATCTGACCATACACGACCCAAATCATAACCGCCAAAAACACCTATTTGTAACGGCAGAAAACCGGTCTTGAATGTGTTAAAGGCATATCGCAAATCTCCCGAAGCTGCAAAAGAACGCTCTCCGGTAAAACGGTCAAAACGGTAACCGCGTAACCCATTTGCTTGCCCTAGGGTTGCAGCCTGATAAAACTCAGTATTATCTCCAAATCTAAACTGACTGCGTGCTGTCGTTTTTAAAACCAATTTACGGTTGGCACTTATTGCATTATAAAATCCCAGACTAGGATTGAGGTAAGCAAAACGCTTCCCGCTCTCGCTAAGGCTGTTGGTAAACCCGCCGTTTAGAACAAAATCCATACCTCGGGTGGGCGCCAGTGCATTGTCTTTACTGTGATACTCATAACTTGCATCAAGAGTCGCAAAATACTTACGCTCTTCCTGTTCTATGATATCAACAATATCAATGTACCTCAAATAATTATTATCAACCTCAATACCTTCAAAAAGCCCACGTATAGAAAAAGTGCTTCCATAATCTGAATTACGCAAGAGTCCGGCAGATGCTTCCAGCCTGCTTAAACGCACGCGATTAAAATTCATTCCCAGTTCATCATCATTGTTACTGGTCTCGTTTCCGTAGCCGAAAAAGTTTCTGGCGTAATTAGGTGTCGTATAACGCGCACTTAGCGATAAATTCCAGTCGTTCATTATCCCTGCAAATTCACCGCTATACTTAAAATCCAGTCCGCTTGTTGCAAAAAAGTATAACATCTTAAAGCGATGCTGTTGCGAGAACGGGTTTTGTCTAAAGCCTTGAATGGTATAAACGTCTGTCAAACCAAGACTGATCCCATTGTCTGGATTGTACCCAAAAGCAGGTGTTATTCCATTGGTGCGTAATATTTGTTTCTGATAATCGTAGGTGTTGTAATCATAAACATCGGTAAGTCTAAAGTTTGCTCCACCCCGCTCTTCAATGGTATTGGGTAGACTTTCGTGATCATAAACTTTTACCTTTCTTCCATTCTTGATGCGGTAAATATCGTTGTTCTGCCCTCCAATAATTCGCATAAAAATTGGATTATCTCCGGTTCCTTTCACTTCAAAAACATCATCATCATCAAGGCCGTAAATCCATAATTGTTTGGTTTCATCAGAATAATAGGTGCGGTCAAGCATTACATCTGCTTTTTCTCCCCCTTTAATTCTATAAACCTTTACGTGCGTTTGATCATCAGATCGGGTAATCTCAAAATAATCATCTTTATCTGTCCCGGTGACCATTTGTAATTCTACCAGATAATCATAAAACGAATCTGCGATGCTTACCAAATTATCTCTGCGCCCTTTAAGATTCTTCTTGATCTCATCTATAGACTGCCCGCTTCGTACTTCCGGAGGCAAATCGTTAAAAGCTTCTTCTATAATCTCATCGGTGATGTGCTCTTTTATAAACTGCGCTTCGTCGTGCCAAACCGCTCTTCCCGAGCGCTGGGCTAATGCCCGATCAAGTTTAATCCCTGCGTTGTTAAACCATTTCATATCGTCAAGATTCTCATCATAGACCTGAAATTGTCTCGCCATACCAAAAAGTGTTCGTGCAATGTCGAGAATCGCTCCGTCAAAATTGGTGAACACCTGATCCCGATCTCTTGGGATAGGTATAAAAACATCCTTTCCGTTTTGATTTTTATATTCTGCCCAGCGCCATTGATCATTGTGACGATCCCAGTCTCCAACAAGCATATCAAACATACGTGCGCGTATATAAGCTTGTTCATCTACGATGTTTTCTTCATCGCTACGCAGTTTATCAAGAATATCATCTGTACTTTCAATATCATCAGGATATGCAAAAGTAGCTCCCGAATATTCCTTTGCTGGTCGCTCTACAATCATGTAAAGTTGCTCTCCATAATCTTCATTATACTTACCTAAAGCGGGTTGCTTAGGTACATAATAAAGACGTGGCGTCGTGTGTAATACTTGAGCGGCCTCGCTCAATCTTGGGATGGCAAAAGCTCCGTAAGGATGTGCAGAAGTATAAAAATCCTGTATTAAAGATTCCGGTAGTGTATTGTCAAGATCTTCTTCAATATCTGCATTTTCCTTCAGAATAACCTTTTGTAAAAACTGAACCGCGCTTTTACGCAAGGCACGCATATTATATTCTCTTCCACTCTTATCTTTTAAACGAAGTGATACCGTTTGATGTCCTCCGCCGGGACGCACAACTTCCAATCCTCCATAAAGCGTATCAAGAAGTGCTACTGGAGCTGTTATTTGTTTGCCATAAACCTCGCGATAATGTTCTCCCCAAACACTTTCAAAAAGATCTGAACGCTGGGTTTCTTCAATAGAATAAACTGAGGTTTTTAACGTCTGCGGAAAGCTTGTAGGCAATTGTGAATAATCTACAATTGAATCAGGCGCATAGACTTCTTGCTGAAAAAATAACTCCGGTTCACCGGTTTCCTGATTGGTACCGTAATATTGAACCCAGGACGAACCGTCTTCAAAAATATCGAGTTTCGCAAATCCCTCATAGTCAGAACTGAAAAGTCCGTCGTTACCCAAATAAGCATAAGATGATTTTGAACCTGATCCTGAAACGATCTGCCGCACTTCATCATGTTCTATATATTGTAAGCCATGCTCGTGACCAGAAACAAAAACGATCTTCTTATGTGTTTGACCCAGGACACGAATGCGCTTCATCAATTCGTTATACTTTTCATTAAAGCGGTCTTGCTTAGAAACACCGCCTTGCGTTCTGATCTGCGTAACGAGCGAACCTAAAATAGGCACAGGAATTTTTTGTTGAGAAGGAAATAAATGTTTGTCTATTGCAAATTTCCCACCGTGAACCCCATTGGTATACATTGGGTGGTGCATAGCTATAACCAGCGTTTTTTGCTGATTTTTTTTAATCTCCCCCTCAAGCTCTATAAAGAATTTTTCACGGTCTTTAATGTTATCACAATTGTCATTGATCTTCGGGCTCTTATCCCAATCTTCAAGATACCATTGTGTGTCTAGAATGATCAAATGAACCGATTCATTAATATCATAACTCACTAGCGGGCAGCCGTCCTTTGGCAAAAAGATATCATCAAGCCCCGTAACCTCTTTTAGATATTCTTCTTCGCGATTTAAACCGTGCAAGTGGTCGTTGTACCAGTCGTGGTTTCCGGGAATAAAAATGGGAGTTCCTGAGTAGTTGTCAAAAGTCTCCACTTGTGCATCTAGACGGTGCTGTGCCAGTGGACGTTCTTCAGTGCCTTCTGGTGGCATCCCCACAGGATAAATATTATCACCCAAAAAAATAGCAAATGAAGAATCATCATTTGCTTTGTCTAAAAATTTCTTAAATAATTTAATGCCTTCTGTACTTTGACCCATCTCAGAATTCCCTGCATCTCCTAACAGATAAAAGGTTCTGTCAACCTTCTTAGATGTTGGGTAAATCCCTTGCTCTACGCCGTCTTTATACCTTGAAGTATAGGTTGCACAAGCCGAAAAAAACAGAAGTAAAATAAGTGTTAGAAGTATGTTATTTTTTATCATGCAAATTATTTTGGAAATTCTTTTTCGTATTTTTCCTTACTTTAACAAGTATACTCTATGGCTGAAACAGCAGAAAAATCTACAGAATCTTTTTCAAAAGCAGATCAGTTTGTTTTAGAACTTTTCAAGGAAAAACTTCCAAACAGTTATCTCTATCACAACTACAACCATACTGTGAGAGTTGTTAAAAGTACAAAGGAAATCATCGAAAATTCTCAAATTAATGTTAAACAGAAAGAGGCATTAATACTAGCCGCATGGCTTCATGATACCGGTTATACCGTTACTAGAGACGGGCACGAAAAAGCAAGTGTCGAGATCGCTAAGGAATATATGGCAAAGGAAAATATCGATGCCGAAACTCAAGAACTTGTCGAGCAACTTATCGCTTCGACCAAAATGGGTGTTGAGCCTCAAAACGAATTAGAGCGCATTTTAAAAGATGCCGATAATTCGCATTTTGCCAAAGATTATTACGCACAAACCAGCGAGTTTCTGCGTCAAGAATTACTGTTGACTGAAACCAAAAAATTCTCTCCGGCAGAGTGGCGCGAGGAAAACATTCAAATGTTTACCCACAAGCATAAATTTTATACCGATTATGCAGCGCGCAACTGGAAAAGTCAAAAAGATGAGAATTTAATTTCTCTCCTTAAGAAAGAAAAAAAGAAGAAGAAAAAATACCGAAAAGAAGAAGTAAAAGCCAAACTGAAGGCCAAATATAAAGATGAAAGTCCAGATCGTGGCGTTCAAACCCTATATCGTACTACGCTAAGAAATCATATCAAACTAAGTGATATTGCAGATACTAAAGCCAACATTTTATTATCTGTAAATGCGATTATTATTTCGCTGGCACTTTCTAATATGATCCCAAAACTAGATGCGCCAAGTAACCGTCACTTATTGATCCCAACATTAATTCTTGTGATCTTTAGTGTTGCTTCGATCATTATGTCTATCCTTTCTACACGGCCCAATGTAACTTCAGGAGAGTTTACACGTGAGCAAGTAAAGAAGAAACAGGTGAACATCCTTTTCTTTGGGAATTTTCATAAAATGAAATATGATCAATATCAATGGGCGATCAATGAGATCATCTATGATAAAGATTACATCTACGAGGCGCTTACAAAAGATTTATACCTTCTCGGTGTGGTGCTCAATAAGAAATACCTGCTATTGAGAAAAACCTATACCGTTTTTATGGTTGGAATTATCGTTTCGGTAATAAGTTTTATTATCGCATTTTGGTTAATTTAAATCAGCATTCAAAATTAAAAAAGCCCCGAAAATCGGGGCTTTTTTAATTTGTAAACGTGAGCTTATTAATCTAAGATTTCCATGAGATCTTCGTAAGTGATCGTCTCTTCATCATTTTGTCTAGGCAATTTAGAAGTGTATAATACATTTACACGAATTGCTTTCAATCCTACTACACCTTGTACATCTTCCAATTCTAGATACTCTACTTCGGTACCTAAATATTCTTTGCGCTGCAGGTAATTGATATATCTCGTGTATTCTTCAGCATCTGCATCCTGAGAATAAATGATCGCAATTTTTCCTTTTTGTGTGATACGCTCTTCGGTTCCTTTTACTAACGCTTTGTCGATGCGTTTTTTGATGATTTCATAACGTGCGTTGTACGTTCCATCTACATCAAATTTCTTTTCATCCATTCGATATCGAATAGACAACGTAGTACTAAAAACCAAAATTAAAGAAGCTGCATCAAGCTGTAGCTCTGCCCCTTCCTGCTTGTGGTAAAAATGATTTTCCATTTCACACATCGTGCACAGCTGCCACAATCTCAAATTATAGAGATATACTTTATTAAACTTATCACTAGGCGTCATTGAAGCACCAATGTAGATGTTGTGATCTACACCGTCTGTTTTGTAACGCTCAAAATAATGTGGAAAAATCTGTTGTGCTTCTTGTTGTTTTCTGTCTAAGAACGTTGCCAGATTTTGATTGATCAACTGTACCGTATCATCGTAATTCTTGCGGTTCTCATAGATCAACCCCGTATCTTTATTGATCGAAGTTTTATAATTATCGATCGCTTTTTTAAGTTCAGGGATTTTGGTGTTTAAATGACTCAATAACGGATTGACTTCATCCTGGAGCAAAGCAAACACTTCGCTTTCACTATTGGCATTCAAACGCTCGGTAATTTGTTCTGTAAATTCTTCTATCCTGAATTTTACTTGCTCGTAAATAGGCATCGGAGCTGTTTCTATCGCTAATTCAAGAATAGTATGAACCATTTTCAACTGAATCAAAATATCCTGCTGAATTGCTTTATTACGCTCGTCAGACGAACCTACAATATCTATTTGACCATATAAAGGATAAACATCTTCAAAAGCAATATCCTTAAACGCAGCAAATTTTCCTTGGTTTTGATTGGCTATAAAACGCTTAGCCTCCTCTTCAAAAATCCATAATACACTAGGATGAATACTTGTGCATTCACTTTGGATTACGGCTTTGATTCGGTTTTCTAACTCAAACTTTTTACGTTCTACCGTTGAAACAATGTATGGCATCACATCATCCAACTTGGTCGCATTAAGACTATGAAGTGCATTTTTCTTAGTAGAGACCAACTCAAGCACCGCCATAAGTTCGTTACCTCTAGCCACAGGAGCTAGAATACAACTCTTTATACCTTGAGCTTGTAAATTTTTTGCCAGCATATTTGAACTATGCTTATGCGCATACTCATCAACATCTGCAATGGTAAAATACTTCTTGTCTTTAATTAAAGTGTCATAAGAACACTCGCACATACTTTGTCTACAATCTGTGCGCATCTTATCGTTCAAAATAAAGCTAGAGCCTACACCGCCGTTCATTCGAGTAAAACAGTCGTCTTCCTGATTAAACTCGGTAAAACCAACTTGTAGATCTGGAATATTAAAGATCGAACTGAATATACTCTGAAACTGCTTTTCAGCATCAGTTTTGATGTTTTTTTGAGAAAGTAACGTACTCTTTAAGTCAGAAATTGAATCATCTACCGTAACATCGGTTAAATTTAAAATGGTAAGCCCTTTAAGAATCCAGCTTTTTGGAGGAAAATATTCTTTCCACATATCAAAGTCATCACCGTTTTCTATAAGCTTATCTACGATCTCAGGAGTGATTTCAATAGAATTTTCGGTAGGCTCGCAAAAGGTAAAATCGGCATTCATCGACGCTCTATACGTACGCATCACACCATTTTTATCTGGAATTTCATAAAAAAGCGGACGTTTAAAATCGATCTCGTAGTTGTAATAACTATTCAGAATGATCACACAGCCTATGATATAAAAATATTCAGGATCAAGATTGCGTATAGAAAGACTAAAATCTTCACCGGCATCATTCATAATTGCAGAAAAACGCTTGGTAGGATTAAAGATCTTATTCATAAAAGGCATCGTAGCCGCTTTGATCTCATTCTTGGTCAATGCTGCCGGAAATAGATTGTCTAAAAGCGTCCCTAAAATATCCTGATATTCGTCAATCTTATCAGGATCTTCTATTCCTTCAATCAATTCTGGATAGCTTTCGGCATAGTTCAAGACCGACTTGAGGTACTCTCTAGCGACCTCATTTTGCGACTGTTTCATGCGCTTTTTAAATTCCTCTAAAACCTTAGCGAAACTCAGTTGTACTTGCAGTGGAAACTCCTGTAAATCTTCCATAAGCCTTTTATTTCTAATCAAAATACTAAAATTGCTGGGAACCCGTTAGAACCTATTGGTCTTTAACAAAGGTTTAAACTTACACGCCAGGCTATAAAAACTTAAACCTATTTTCAATGCATTGACCGATCATCGATTAAACCTCAAAATCCCGTATATTGCACGCCTAATTTAATACCTCTATAATGAATAAATATTTTTTAGCACTTGCAGCAACAATGCTCCTTATATCCTGTGGTTCTGATGGAAATTTTAAAATTACAGGAACCACACCCGACATCAATAACGGGACCTATGTTTACCTGCAAAAAATTGACATCAACAATCAAATTCTCAACGTTGACACCACGGTTATCAAAGATGGAAAATTCAGTTTTACTGAAGATCCTGTTGAAAATTCAGAATTGATGGCACTATCTTTTCAAAAAATTCGTGGTAATGTTTTCTTTATTTCTGAAAACGAAGAGATTTCTATAAAGGCCTACAAAGACAGTTTATATACTTCTGAAGTTGATGGCGGCGTAGAAAACGACGTGTTTAAATTATATTATGATGATGTGGTAACCTCTAACAATGAAAAGCAAAGGCTTCAACAAGAAGGAATGGCCGCTATGCAAAATGGCGATACCGCAAAGGTTAACATCATTCGCAACGAGTTTGAGCAAATTAACGAGGCAGATACCAGAAGACGTATAAAATTGATCAAAGACCATCCTGATAGATTCATTAGCATTATCAGTCTTTCTGAACTTGTAGGAACCCGCGCTATTGAATCGAGCGAGGCTGAAGAATTATTTGAAAATCTTGATGCTTCTTTAAAAGAAACCAAAAAAGGAAAGCGTCTTAATGAGATGATCGCAAAACTTAAATCTCAGGAAGCAGCGGCTGCTCAGGCAGAAATAGGAAATAAAGCTCCGGCATTTACCGCCCCTACTCCAGAAGGAGAAGAATTGGCTCTCGCAGATGCTATGGGATCAAAATATACGATCATTGATTTTTGGGCAAGCTGGTGTAAACCTTGTCGTCAAGAAAATCCAAATGTAGTTTCAGTGTACAATACATATCACGATAAAGGTTTAAACATTATAAGTGTTTCTTTAGACCGTGCTTCTGCAAAAGATAAATGGCTTGCTGCTATAGAAAACGATAAGATGGACTGGTTTCACGTATCTAACCTTATGGAATGGCAAGATCCGGTTGCTCGTAAATATGGAGTAACTGCTATTCCTGCCACCTATCTTATTGATGCTGAAGGCGTCATTATTGATAAAAACTTACGCGGTGAAGCCTTAGTTGCTAAAATGCAGGAGTTATTAGGAGAAGGTTAATCTTCACTTTCTAAACGCTTGAAAACTTAAAAATAGAAAAGCCCCGGATATTCATCCGGGGCTTTTTTAAATATCAATATTAAGTATTGAATGCTTAATTCACATCCCACCAAAGTCTGGTACCACCGGTATCAGGACCTCCAAGTAGGTTGATCGCTTCAGTAACTGCTTCTCCGTTTGAAGAGATCTCATTAGTTACATAGATCACACGTTTCATCAATGATGTACCTACTCCTGCATCAGGATTATCTGTATAAAGAAGAGGATAGATCACTTGCTCATCTGTTCTTCTTAAATCTGCCCAGGTTTCCCAAGATTCAGGGAAAAGTGCAAGATATTTTTGTACAGCGATCTGCGTGCGTTGTTCTGCTTCATTTGCAGACCAGCTTACCGGTAGATCAACAGGTGTGTCATACAGATCAAGATCAGGATATAACTCTGTAATTACTGGTACAACCGGAGTAGAATTTCCTGCGATGTAAGAATCAATCGCAGCAGAATCTGTAATATTCCATTGGTTCATAGATAAACGGATACCGCTCTCGTAGAAGCTTTCTGCGTTTCCGTTCATATTCCATCCATTTAATGCTCCTTCTGCTCTGTTTAAGTAACATTCAGCAGCCATTAAAATTTCGATAGGTTTAGTTTCTCTGTAGTCATTACCTAAAACATCATCGTTAAATGCTGAGAATTCAGTAGTACCAAACTGGTCATTTAAACCTCCTGCAGGCTGACCTCTAAACTCTCCATCTTCAGTAGGTGCAAACCAAACTTCCATTCTTGGATCATCGTATCCTTTTAAGATACTCTCCATAGAAGCGGTCATAAAATAACCCCAGCTGTTAACGATCATATTTAAGTTATTAGGAGTAATATCACTCGTTGCAAAGTATGCACTCTCGTCATTACTTTCCATAACTCCATTGGCTACAGCCAATTCTGCTTGTGTTTGTGCTCTTTGAGGATCTACATCAGAAATTCTTAAAGCAAGTCTTAAACGTAAGCTGTTTCCGAAAGTTCTCCAGTTTTCAATATCTCCATTATAGATACGATCTGAAGTTTGAAAAAGTCCGGCTGTAGACTCAGAAGTTGAACTCAATACAGCGTCTGCTTCATCTAGAAGAACAAAAAAGTCATCATAGATCTCACTTTGAGAATCATAAGCAACGCTCTCTGCTCCAGAACCTGCTTCAGTATAAGGAATAGGACCGTAATGATCTGTCATCTGGTTGTACATAAATACCTTCCAGATTTTTAGAATTGCCTGCGCTTCATCGTCACCTTCAGTTGCTAACATTGCATTTTGCAATGCTGGTACTGCTACGGTATAAAATCTCAACCATCCACGTGATTCATAGCCTCCAAAAGCATTTCTTTCGGTACTAAAACCAGTATTCATATACTGTACGAAGGTTGAAGAAATAATTCCTGTCGCGATACCCCAAGTTCCTTGGTCATCAACTCCAGGAGAAGAATATGAACCATTATGGGTCCCGGCATACTGTGCCGAAGCAAATGCAGGTCCTGCAAGACTTGCGTCAAGCTGATCTGTTGTTAGGGTATTATCGTTTGTATTTATCTCGTCAAAATCATCTGTACACCCAATAGCCAATGCGACCATAAGCGAAACAGCTGTTGTTTTTATATTTAAGTATTTTTTCATTTTGCTATTTTTTAAAATCCAAATTTCACACTAACCCCATAATCTCTTGTAGAAGGGATGTTAAAAGACTCTATACCTTGAAGGTTACCGGTACCTGCTCCTTGCTCAGGATCAAAATATTCTGCTTCGTTAAGAATGAAGAATAGGTTACGACCTACTAAAGAGATATTTACACTTTTGAAAGGTGAGTTCTCTAATAAACGCTGTGGCATTGCATAACCTAAAACCAATTCTCTTAAACGAATGTTTGTTGCATCAAAAATAAACGGCTCTGCTACCGGAGTACGCTGTCCTATAGCAGTCCAGTACTGTTCTGCCGTAATATTTGTTGTGTTTTGTGAGTATGTACCATCACCATTGTCTACAACACCATCTACAACAAAACCATTTTCACGACCTGCAAGAGTCATTTCATTTACCCCTAAACCTGCTTGTCTAGCTTGAGTATATGAGATTACATCACCTCCTATACGCATATCGATCAAGAAGCTTAAAGAGAAATCTTTGTATCTAAAGTTGTTCTTAAGACCACCGGTCCAGTCTGGGTTAAAGTTACCACCATAAACATCAAAACTATTTGTTGCTAACGGAATACCCGCTTCATTAACGATAACTTCTCCTGCATCGTTTCTTTGGAAACCTTGCACGTATAAGTCACCATATTGACCACCTACAACAACTTTACTTCTTACTAAACGTCCTTGACCTAAAACAAGTTCGTCTCTTCCTTCAAAGATCGAAACGATCTCTGAATCATATGAAGCATAGTTTGCTAAAATATCCCAAGAGAAGTTTTCAGTTTCAACTGGAGTTGCAGTAAGCGATACTTCTATACCACTGTTTTGTACTTCTCCTCCATTTACGATTGCATTAGAATATCCTGAAGATTCCGGAGTGTTGATGCTGAAGATTTGATTCTTGGTATTTGTTTTGAAATACGTGAAATCAACTCCTAATCTATTGCTTAAGAAACGTACATCTGCACCAAATTCAACTGAATTTGAAATCTCTGGCATCAAGTTAGGGTTTGCTGCTGTAGTTTGGGCATAAAGCATACCGCCGTTACCACCGATGTAAGAAAGCTGTGGACTTAACTGATAAGGATCTGTATCATTACCTACCTCTGCGTAAGAAGCTCTCACTTTTGCATAGGTGAAAAATTCTGGTAATTCTACCATTTCTGAAATGATACCAGAAAGACCTACAGAAGGATAGAAGAATGAACGGTTTTCTTCTGGTAGTGTAGAAGACCAGTCATTTCTAGCCGTAACATCTAAGAATAATTTGTTTTGGTACCCTAACTGAGCAAAACCGTAAACAGAATTAATCTCCTTTTCTCTCTTTGTTGAAGATGAACCGATAGTTTCTACGTTAGCTAAAGCAAAGAAGTTACGTAAGCTCAATACACCTCCAGAAGTAAGAGAAGCACTGGTTTGCTTCAGCATGTTTGCACCTGCATTTACATTTAAACTGAAGTCACCAAATTTATTCTCATACGCTAATAATGCGTCACTGTTGATTTCTCTTACAGTTTCGTAATATTCGCTGTAAGCACCTAAGTTGTTATTGAAGGCGTTAGTCGCATAACGATTTCTAAACGTTTTATTTGTCATATCATCGATACCGGTACGCACTTGTAAACTTAAATGATCGGTAAACTGATACTTTAACGAAGCTAAACCTATAAAACGGTTTCTTCTATCTGTACGAGCATCATTTCTAAGTGCAGACCAATATGGGTTACCACCTGGCGCACCTACCTCATCTCTAAAGTAGTTTGTTTGTAATTGCCCTTCAGCATCATAATATTCAAAATCACGATATTGACTGTGAGCAATACTACGTGGTAATAAGTAAGCTGATGTACCGATAGACTCCTCACCTGTTCGTAATAAGTTATCTATATCCTGTACGATATAATTGGTTTTAACATCAACAGACAATCTATCTGTAAGCTGACTGTTTAAACGCAAGTTTGCGTTATGTCTGTTAAGTTTGTTTCCTCCTACAATACCTTCAGCAGTTGTATTGGTATATGAGAAATACGCCTGTGTTTTATCACTTCCTGTAGTAATAGAGAGGCTATTTGCAAGATTATAACCTGTCTGATAAAAATCAATTACGTTATCCGGTTGTGGAGAATAAGCGTATGTAGCAGGGCCATCATAGTCAGGATTTCTTACAAGTTGCCAAGCTTCTACCTGACTTCCATCAAGTCTACCACCCCAGCTAGAGCTTGAATTAGGAACATATTCTCCGTTTGTACCTTGACCATACTCATTTTGTAAGTTCAATAAGTTATATGCCGAAGATGCCATAAAGTTTGAAGAAACTGTAATACTTGTTCCTTGTGCTCCATTTCCTGATTTTGTTGTAATTACAATCACACCATTACTTGCACGTGTACCGTAAAGTGCAGCTGCCGAGGGACCTTTCAAAACACTGATGCTTGCGATATCATCAGGATTGATGTTTGAAATTCCATCTGGCTGAGTTGTACCTCCCGTATCTATATCAGAATTAC
Source organism: Leeuwenhoekiella blandensis MED217 (assembly GCF_000152985.1). Classification (GTDB taxonomy): domain Bacteria; phylum Bacteroidota; class Bacteroidia; order Flavobacteriales; family Flavobacteriaceae; genus Leeuwenhoekiella; species Leeuwenhoekiella blandensis. The sequence continues at coordinate 2,714,511 of NZ_CH672395.1, forward strand.
GGTTTCCAGATCCATTACTAATAGGCACACCATCTACTACATAGAGCGGTTGGTTATTCCCGGTAAGCGATCTGTTACCACGTAAGGTAATTCTTGAGGCACTACCTACACCGTTTGAGGTTGTTGAAAAGTTAAGACCTGCAACTTTACCCGATAACGAGTTTGCAACGTTTAACGAGCGTGCTTCAGAAACTTCATCAACTTCTACGTTTTGCGCAGAATACGTGATCGCTTTCTTTTCTCGTTTAATACCTAAAGCTGTTACAACAACCTCACCAAGTTGTTGCTCATCTTCTTGTAATTGAACATCAATAACGGTTTGATCTCCCACAGTAATTTCTTGAGAAGTAAAACCTAAAGAAGAAAATGTAAGAACCGCGTCTGAAGTTGTTAAGTCAAGAGTGTAGTTACCATCAAAGTCTGTTGAGGCACCGTTGCTCGTTCCTTTTTCAATGACATTTGCTCCGGGTAGGGGCATGCCGGTATTATCTGTTACCTTACCGGTAATGGTTTGCGCCACCACGCCTTGCATAAAGAGCAGTGTAACAAACCCAAGTATGTACTTTACCTTCACATTCATGTTTGTTGAATTTTGAGTTAATTAATTGTTATGAAAAACTTAATACAACTTAAAGGTGTCTATAAATTTGTGTTAAAAGAAACTATTTCGACATATAACATCTGTGAATAGGTTAATAACGTCACAATTCGCATAAAGGAACCCTAATACACCCTAAACGACATTACAGCATTTTTATAGATTTAAATCTATCAAGCGAAGAATCACTTCGATTTGCACAATACCTGATAAATTGTCTAACGAACGCTCTTGAAGAGTGAGAAATCCGCAATTCAAAAAGGGAGAGAATTGGGCTTCTTATTTAGGATGAATTCTAAAAAAACATAAAAAAAGCCTGATTTCTTTCGAAATCAGGCTCCTCATTTTGTTATCCTTGGTGAATTATGCTTCCATTGAAGCTTGAACACCTGCAGACAATCTTTTATAAGTTCCGTTTTCTAAACGCTCTCTAATTGCTGAAAATGCATCAAGCGTTTCTTCAACATCTTGTAAGGTATGAGATGCTGTAGGTATTAATCTTAAAAGAATCAATCCTTTTGGAATTACAGGATATACCACAATAGAACAGAAAATGCCGTGATTTTCACGCAAATCCTTTACAAGAGCCATCGCTTCTGGAATACTTCCTTTTAAATATACCGGCGTAACACAACTTTGTGTCGTACCAATATCAAAGCCACGCGCTTTAAGACCATTTTGAAGCGCGTCTACATTCTCCCAAAGTTTTGATCGAAGCTCTGGCATAGAACGCAACATATCTAAACGCTTTAACGCTCCCACAACCAACTGCATTTGCAATGACTTAGCAAACATCTGTGATCTCAGGTTATATTTTAGGTAATCTATAATTTCTTGATCTGCTGCAATAAAAGCTCCTGTACTTGCCATTGATTTTGCAAAAGTTGCAAAATATACATCGATACCATCTTGTACCCCTTGCTCTTCTCCTGCTCCTGCTCCGGTAGCTCCTAAGGTACCAAAACCGTGCGCATCGTCAACAAAAAGTCTAAAGTTGTACTTTTCTTTAAGCGCTACGATTTCTTTTAATCGCCCTTGCTCTCCACGCATTCCAAATACACCTTCTGAAATCAAAAGGATTCCGCCTCCGGTTTGCTCTGCAAGTTTTGTTGCTCGCTGTAAGTTTTTCTCGATACTTTCAATATCGTTGTGCTTGTAGGTAAAACGTTTACCCATATGTAAACGTACACCGTCAATAATACACGCGTGAGCATCTACATCATAAACAATAATATCGTCTTTAGCTACCAATGCATCTACCGTAGAGACCATCCCTTGGTAACCAAAGTTTAACAAGTAAGCTGCTTCTTTTTTAACAAATGCTGCAAGTTCATCCTGCAATTGCTCGTGCAATGAAGTGTGCCCACTCATCATACGCGCACCCATTGGGTATGCTGAACCGTATTGTGCGGCAGCTTCTGCATCTACTTTACGAACTTCTTCGTTATTTGCAAGTCCTAAATAATCATTTACACTCCAGGTAATAACGTCTTTACCTTGAAATTTCATACGGTTTGAAATAGGCCCTTCTAACTTAGGGAAAACAAAATATCCTTCTGCCTGTGCTGCCCATTTTCCTAAAGGACCTTTGTCCTTATAAATTTTGTCAAATAAGTCTTTCATACATCAATATTCCAACAAAAAGCTTCTACTCATACTTTTTGTTATTCATTCTAATTTCTTACCAATTTAGGATTATTCAATTCTATTGTACTTCTACAATTTAAAAGTACTATTTAATAAATTCTATTTTTTGTGCTGCAAATTCGTTTTGACTGTCAAAGAATCCTTGCTCATTCATCCAGTCGTCACTATAGATTTTACTCATATAGCTTCGGCCGTGATCAGGAAACATAATTACCACTTTAGAATCTTGATCAAACTCCCCTTGTTCTGCCATTTGGATCGTTCCTTGCACTGCTGCGCCACTGGTATACCCCACAAACAGACCTTCAGTTTTTGCAATCCTACGTGCGGTATGTGCACTATCTTCGTCAGAAACTTTCTCAAAGTAGTCTATCACATCAAAATTGGTAGCTGTTGGGATCAGGTTTTTACCAAGACCTTCTATACGATATGGGTAAATTTCGTTTTTATCAAATTCCTGAGTCTCGTGGTATTTCTTTAGCACACTTCCGTAAGCGTCTATACCAAGAATTCTAATATTTGGATTCTTTTCTTTTAAATATTTAGCGGTTCCCGAAATTGTCCCTCCGGTTCCACTGCAGGCAACTAAATGCGTGATCTTACCTTCGGTTTGTTTCCAAATCTCAGGACCGGAAGATGCATAATGCGCATCTGCATTTAATTGATTAAAGTATTGGTTGATGTAAACTGAACCTTTGGTCTCGCTGTGTAGACGCTTGGCCACTTGGTAATAAGATCGAGGATCGTCTGCGCTCACATTTGCCGGGCACACATAAACCTTTGCCCCCATTGCGCGTAGCGCGTCGATTTTATCTTTTGAAGATTTTGAACTAACGGCTAAAATACACTTATAACCTTTAATTATACTCACCATAGCAATACTGAAACCTGTATTACCTGATGTTGTTTCTATAATGGTATCACCCGGCTTTAAGATCCCTTTGCGCTCTGCGTCTTCGATGATGTAAAGCGCGATTCGATCTTTTGAAGAATTTCCCGGATTGAACGCCTCAACCTTTGCAAAATAAGACCCTGGCAGGTCTTTTGTAATTCTGTTAAGTCGTACTAAGGGCGTATTTCCTACCAGCTGAAGGACGTCATTATAAACGTTAAGGTGTTCTTTCATAGAAGAATTATCGTTTCGAGTACTCGTTTAGTATTTCCTAAAACCGTTATTTAAAACCTTGCAAATTTACGGGAAATATTTGGATTTAGTTGGCTTTTCCTGCTAAATCAATTAAAAATGCATAATCTTTAGCAGTCTCTTTTAAAGCTTCAAAACGTCCTGAAGCCCCGCCATGACCTGCGTCCATATTGGTTTCAAAATAAATTTTTGTGGCTGCTGTATTCTTATCTCTCAGACGTGCAACCCACTTCGCAGGCTCCCAATACTGTACTTGGCTGTCGTGATACCCCGTAGTAACCAAGATATTGGGGTAATTTTGCACCGTTACCTGATCATAAGGCGAGTAAGATTTCATATACGCATAGTATTCCTTATCATTAGGATTTCCCCATTCATCATACTCTGAAGTTGTAAGTGGGATCGAGTCATCAAGCATAGTAGTAACCACATCTACAAAAGGTACTGCTGCGATCACACCGTTATACAACTGCGGAGCCATATTCAAGATTGCGCCCATAAGTAAACCACCAGCAGAACCACCATAAGCATAAAGGTTTTTCTCACTGGTATAGCCTTCTGAGATCAAATGTTTTGAGCAGGCGATAAAATCGGTAAACGTGTTACGCTTTTTAAGCAATTTCCCGTCTTCGTACCAATTTCTTCCTAGATACTCACTGCCGCGAATATGGGCTATGGCAAACACAAACCCATTATCAAGCAAACTCAATCGAGAAGTGGAAAATGAAGGATCTGTGGTGATCCCGTAACTTCCATAGGCATATTGTAGTAACGGATTACTTCCATCTAGTTCTATTCCTTTTCTATAAACTAAAGAAATAGGCACCTTTACACCATCTTCGGCGGTGGCCCAAATGCGTTTAGACTCGTAATTGGCTTTATCAAATTTTCCTCCTAAAACTTCAACTTCTTTAAGCACTTCCTTTTCCTTAGTGATCATATTGAAAGAAACTACAGAGGGCGGCGTATCAAGTGAGTTAAACGCATAGCGTAAATACTGCGTATCAAAGTCGGGATTTATACCACTGTAAGCAGTATAAGTCTCACTATCAAATGGAAGATAATAATCTGCCGTACCATCCCAGCGCTTGATATTGATTTTGTTCAAACCGTCATTGCGTTCTTCGATAACCAGAAAATCTTCAAAAATCTCTACGTCTTCTATAAGCGTATCGTCGCGATGCGGAATCACATCAACCCAATTATCTGCTGAAGTTTGACTAACCGGAGTTTTCATCAGCTTAAAGTTGGTCGCATCATCTTTATTGGTAACCAAGTAAAAATGCCCCTTAAAATGCGAAACACTATACTCCAAACCTCTTGTTCGTTCTTGCAGCACCTTAAACCCAAAATCAGGTCCTTTTGCTTCGGTAAAACGGTATTCTGTGGTTAACGTACTTGAAGCACCTATAAAAATATACTCCTTCGACTTTGATTTAAAAACGCCCACGTCAAAGGTTTCATCTTCTTCTTCAAAAACCAAAACATCCTCTGAAGGATCAGTCCCTAAAACGTGTTTGAATATCTGACTACTACGCAACGTTTGAGGATCTTTCCGCGTATAAAAAATAGTCTTATTATCTCCTGCCCAAATCGCTCTGCCGGTTGTATTTTCAATTCGAGTATCGTAAAGCTCGCCGGTTACTAAATTCTTGAACTGTAACACATACTGTCTTCGGCTTACGGTATCAATACCAAAAACAGCGATCTCGTTATTTTCAGAAACAGAATAACCTGCTTGCTTGAAATAGCTATGGCCTTCAGCCATTTCATTATTATCAAACATCACCTCTTCTGGGGCAGTCATCGTTTCTTTTTTTCGGCAATACAGCGGGTAGTTCTTACCGGTTTCAAAGCGTGTGTAATACCAATAACCGTTGTATTTATAAGGTACGCTGGCGTCATCTTCTTTAATGCGCGCTTTCATCTCTTCAAATAGCTTTTGCTGTAACGGTTTTGTATGCGCAGTCATTTGCTCGTAATAGGCATTTTCTGCTTCGAGATAAGCGATAACATCAGGATGGTCCCGTTCATTCATCCAGTAATATTCGTCAATACGAATATCACCATGCTTTTCTAATTCGTGAGGTATTTGCTTGGCATCCGGTGGTAAAACCGACGCGTTTAGGGCTTCTAATTGATTCTTCATACAGAACGCAAAAATAGCAGTAATCGCTACAATCAACGAGATTTTTTTAAATTTCTTAAGCTCGATTATGCACACTAAATTTGCAAAACAACTATTAATTAAAAATTGAAACTATGTTTGGAGATATGATGGGAATGATGGGCAAGATCAAAGAGGCCCAGCAAAAAGCCGAAGACACAAAAAAACGTTTAGAAAGTGTTTATATAGATGAAAAAAGCAGCGATGGACTTATAGAAGTTAGCGTGAGCGTTGCAGGACAAGTCAAGAAAGTAGACTTTAAAGATGAGCTTCTTGAAGACAAAGAGCAACTGGAAGATTATCTTATTCTAACGTTGAACAAAGCGCTTTCAAGAGCTAAAGCAACCTACGACCAAGAGCTTGCTGCGGTGGCAAAAGAAGGAATGCCAGACATTCCCGGGCTTGATATGTTTAAATAAGTAAAGCTTTAGTTTGTTACAAACTCTTGTACATTACAGCTTACATTTTATTATACCCGGGTTAATTGCCCGGGTATTTTTTCCTGAGTATTGGGTGAAAGCCTGGTTAATTATGATCGCCACTATGTTTGTTGACTTGGATCATTTGCTGGCCAGTCCTATATTTGATCCCGATAGGTGCAGTATCAATTTTCATCCGCTTCACTCCTATTGGGCCATCGCCGGCTATTGTATCTTGTTTTTTATTCCAAAATGCAGAGTAATCGCCATCGGACTTTTATTTCATATGCTTACCGATTTTCAAGACTGTCTTTGGTAATTTTATTTTATGCTTCAAAACATTCACCACATTGCAATCATCTGCTCAGACTATTCTACATCTAAAACTTTTTATACTGAAGTTTTAGGCCTAGAGATCATTAAAGAAACCTTTCGCGAGGAACGAAAATCATACAAGCTTGATCTGGCTTTAAACGGCAACTATATTATTGAATTATTTTCGTTTCCTAATGCACCGCAACGGATTTCACGCCCTGAAGCGCAAGGCTTGCGGCATCTGGCATTCTCGGTAAACAACATTGAATCAGCCATTGAAGAACTCCATGCAAAAGGCGTTACTACAGAAGCCATTCGCGTTGATGAAATTACCGGAAAACGCTTTACCTTTTTTGAAGATCCAGACCAGTTACCACTGGAACTATATGAAATTTGATCCCGCTTAAACCGGTACTTCTATAGCATCAAAAACTTCGCTTACCAGTTTATAAGACTTTAAACGCGCCTCCTGATCATAAATATTGGCGATGACAATAATTTCATTCACCTGTGTCTCTTCAACAAAGGCTTTTAATCCTTCAGCAATAGTTTCTTTAGAACCTATAAAACTGTAATACATCATTTTTTCGATCTGCATACGTTCCATAGTGCTCCATTCTCCGTCCATACTTTGCACCGGTGGTGGCAATGGTTTTCTTGTATTACGGATCACACCCAACATAAATTTCTTTGCGCTGGTTGCAAGGTATTCTGCCTCCTCATCTGTATCTGCAGCGATGATATTGAGACAAGCCATAGTATAGGGTTTATCTAACTGGGCAGAAGGTTGAAAGTTTTGATGATATAAACGTAATGCATCGTGCAAATGAGTGGGTGCAAAATGACTTGCAAAGGCGTAGGGTAACCCCTTTTTACCGGCAAGCTGAGCGCTAAAAGTACTCGAACCCAATAAATACAACGGAATATCAAGCCCTTCTCCCGGTGTTGCTCGTACGGCTTCGGTACTGTTTTCTTCTGAAAGATACATTTGCAACTCATTGATATTATTAGGAAAATCTTGCACCGTTTCCTGTTGATATCTTCGCAATGCCATCGCTGTACGTTGATCGGTTCCCGGCGCTCGGCCTAAACCAAGATCAATACGATTAGGGTGAATTGTGGCCAACGTCCCAAATTGCTCTGCTACAACTAATGGAGCATGATTGGGAAGCATTACTCCGCCAGAACCCACACGAATACGTTCTGTTCCCTGCGCCACATGACTGATAAGAATTACCGGGGATGCACTGGCTAAACTTTCCATATTGTGATGCTCAGAAATCCAAAACCTGTGGTAACCAAACTGCTCTGCATGCTGTGCTAAATCTAAACTGCGTGCAATAGCTTCTTTTGCAGTGATGCCTTCTACAATAGGCACGAGATCTAAAACTGAATATTTTATAGAGGACAACGTAGTATTCTTTGTATTTTTCATAAAAATTTAGTCTCTACATAAGAAGCATCCTTACGTAGAAATCTTCCTGATTTTGTACGCTGACTGTCTTTATAAATAACTACACCATGAGAAAAATTTTCTATCTCGCTCTAGCCTTCACACTACTAATAAGTTGTAAACAAAATACTTCAAAAACACCTGCTTCAAACTTTCCGATTAGTGTAGGTTGCTATGGGTATTCTGATGAAAATTCAAACATCACCTTTCAAGTCACCCGTGTAGATCCTATGGTACAAGGAACACTTATTTATAATTACGCAGAAAAAGACCGAAATTCTGGTAGTTTTAGTGGCTCAATAGATCAAAATATTATTCTTGGTACCTACACCTTTATTTCTGAAGGAATTGAAAGTACACGTCAAGTTGCTTTTAAGATTGACGGCGACCAACTTATTGAAGGGTTCGGCGAGGTTACTTCGTCTGGGAAAATGATGGCTTTTAAAAATGCTTCAGACCTAAATTATAACGGCGACATCACACTTACTAAAAATCAATGTGCAAATTGATGCTATTTTTATACAAGTCTGAAACCACTAAGTGTATTTAGCCAATCGCGCGCAGCTATTGCTATTGCTGAATCGATTTAGTGTGAAACATACATTTAAAAATTCTATACACTGGATTTACAGCATTTTGGGTAATTTTATTTAAAATAATCACCTCAGCTTATCTATGAAGAAAAAAAGACCTTCTCTTAAGGACATTGCAGAAGTTTTAAACGTCTCTACAACTACTGTTTCGTTTGTTTTAAACGGAAAAGGAGAAGAAAAAAAAATATCAAAAGAACTTATTGCTAAGGTAGAAGCTTACCTTAAAGAGATCAATTACAAACCTAATCTTGTTGCCCGAAGCCTACGTACAGGAAGTACACGAGTTTTGGTTTTTATGGTTGAAGATATAAGCAACCATTTCTTTTCAAAGGTAGGACGACTCATTGAAGACATTTCTTATAAAAATGATTACCGTGTACTTTTTTGCAGTACCGAAAACGATTTAAAACGCACTCAAGATCTCATTCATCTTTTTCACGAGCGCCAAGTTGATGGTTTTATTATAGTTCCTCCATTAGGTATTGAAGATGATATTAAACACCTGATGGAGCACGAAACTCCGGTTATACTTTTTGACCGAAAAATACCTTCGCTAAAAACAGATTATGTAGTCATCAATAACTTTGAAGGAGCAAAAACATCAACCAAACATCTCATTGATTCCGGATATAAAAATATCGCCTACATTACCGTAGATCTCGATCAAGGTCAAATGCAAGATCGGGAAGCGGGTTATCGCGCTGCAATTGAAGAAGCCGGTTTAAATGAAATCACGCTCAAATTACCGTTTAATACCACGGCAGTTACTGAATCTCGAGAAAAGCTTAAAAATTTTATCAAAGAACATAGCAACATAGACGCGATTTTCTTTGCCACAAACTACCTATCGCAAAGCGGCCTAAAAGGCATTCATCAAATAGACCCTAATCTCATCAATAAACTGGGTATCATCAGCTTTGACGATAGCGGATTTTTTGAAATGTATTCTCCTACCATCAGTGCCTTTGCACAGCCTATTGAAGAAATGGCTGAACAACTTATGCGCATCATGCTTAAGAAGCTAAAAGAAAAAGATACAAAACCAGAGTATCTAACCTTAAAAGGAACACTGGTAGCCCGGGAGTCTTCACAACCTAAGACAACCAAGCTTTAACTTTAATGTTTGCCTCAAAAAGTGCGTCGTTACTCCATAATAGGAGAACGGCGCTTCTTTTTTAATTCAGTTACATTTAGTAAACTACATCAAAATAAGCCTCGTAGCAGTATCGCTTTGACTTTACAATACATTGAACGTTGCAGGACACCGCAGGATTACTATATCGATATATATGAATACTTTTAAATGCTATCGAATTGTAAAAAATATGATGAAATCACTCCAGAGTTACACGCTAAATACTTTATTAATTTTAACACTAGTGCTGCCTTTCGGTGCTTTTGCTCAGGATAAATTTCCTGACGGAAGTATTATTCCAGAATGGTTTCACGACACCACGCCTACCGATATTGCTACCTTAGGTAAACAGTATACACTTACCGATTATGGTGTAATCAAAGACAGCACGCTTATTCAAACTGAAAAAATCCAGGCAGTTATTGACACTGCTTACGCGCAAGGTGGAGGCGTTATCATTGTGCCCGAAGGTACTTTTTTAAGCGGTGCTCTTTTCTTTAAACAGGGCACACACTTATATCTTGAAGAAAATGGAGTTCTAAAAGGAAGTGACGATATCAGCGATTTCCCTGTTGTGGTGACCCGTATTGAAGGGGAAACCGGCAAGTATTTTCCCGCTCTTGTAAATGCCGACGGTATTGACGGCTTTACCATTTCAGGAAAAGGAACCTTAGATGGAAACGGTCTGCGTTACTGGAAAGCTTTCTGGCTAAGACGGGAGTGGAATCCTGATTGTACTAATAAAGATGAAATGCGCCCGCGTCTGGTTTACATTTCTCATTGTAAAAACGTTCAAATTTCTGATATCAAACTGAAAAACTCTCCTTTCTGGACAACGCATTATTACAAAAGTGAATACATCAAACTTTTAAACCTGCATATCACTTCTCCCAAAGAACCTGTAAAAGCACCAAGTACCGATGCAGTAGATATTGATGCCTGCCAAAATATGTTGATCAAAAATTGTTACATGGCCGTTAATGACGATGCAGTGGCTTTAAAAGGCGGGAAAGGTCCGCACGCTGACGAAGATCCAGACAATGGTGAAAACCGAAATATCATCATCGAAGATAACACCTATGGTTTTTGCCACAGTGCATTGACTTGCGGAAGTGAATCTATTCACAATTATAACATCATTTTCCGTAGAAGTACTGTAGATACTGCACATCGTATTTTTTGGCTTAAAATGCGTCCTGACACTCCCCAGCACTATGAATACATAACTATTGAGGACATAAAAGGAAGCGTAAGAAGTATGATCTTAATTAAACCTTGGACGCAATTTTTCAACCTCAAAGGGGAAAAAGATATGATCACTTCTCAAGCCAATAATATCACCATGAGAAACATCAAGCTCGATTGTGAAATGGGCTTTAATATTGAAACCTCAGATCAATATGAGCTTTCTAATTTTTCGTTTGAAAACATCAAGTTAAAAACCTCAAATGCTATGCTTGACAACACTGAAAATATTGCAAACCTGAAGCTGGATAATGTTGATGTTAAGACCAAATAAGATCAAAGTATTGACTTAAAAATAAAAAAACCTCACGCCTTTGGCGTGAGGTTTTTTATTTCAATAGTGTGTTGTTGTATCTTAGATAACACCCAAAGCTTTACCTACTTTAGTAAAAGCAGCTACAGCTTTTGTAATATGCTCATCCTCGTGACCTGCAGAAAGCTGTACACGAATACGTGCTTTTTCTTTAGGCACCACCGGATAGAAAAAGGCAATAACATAAATACCTTCGTCCAATAATCGAGCTGCAAACTCCTGAGCTAGTTTTGCATCATAAAGCATTATAGGCACAATAGGATGCTCTCCCGGGATAATGTCAAAACCAGCATCGGTCATTTCTTTTCTAAAACGCTTCGCGTTATTTTGCACTTTTTTGATCAAGTCACCAGACTCGCTAAGCATATCGATCGCTTTGATCGAAGCTCCCGCAATTGCCGGTGCCAGAGTGTTTGAAAATAAGTAAGGTCTTGATTTTTGACGCAACATATCAACAATTTCTTTGCGAGCTGCGGTAAAACCGCCCGAGGCTCCGCCAAGGGCTTTTCCATAAGTACCGGTAATGATGTCTACGCGACCCATTACTTTATTATACTCATGAGTTCCTTTACCGCTCTCACCAATGAATCCTGTGGCATGGCAATCGTCTACCATTACCATTGCGTCATATTTTTCTGCCAGGTCACAAATTTTATCCAGCTGTGCGATGGTACCGTCCATTGAGAACACCCCATCGGTTACAATCAATTTTCTACGCGCTCCTGAAGCTTTTTTCAATTCTTCCTCAAGCGCTTCCATATCATTATTCTTATAACGGTGACGCGCTGCTTTACACAAACGTATTCCGTCTATGATACTTGCGTGATTCAATTCGTCTGAAATGATCGCGTCCTCTTTCGTCAAAATAGGTTCAAAAACACCTCCATTTGCATCAAATGCCGCAGCATACAGGATACAGTCTTCCATCCCTAAAAACTCAGCGGTCTTACGCTCTAACTCTTTATGAATATCCTGAGTCCCACAGATAAAACGCACTGAAGAAAGTCCAAACCCGTGACTTTGAATGGCTTCAATTCCCGCATTAATGATGTCAGGATGTGCTGAAAGTCCTAAGTAGTTATTAGCACAAAAGTTAAGCACCTCACTCCCCTGCTGCGTATTGATTTCAGCACGCTGTGGTGTAGTAATGATGCGTTCTTCTTTATAAAGACCAGCTTCTTTTATCTCTTCTAATTCGTGTTGTATACTTTCTCTTACAGATGTAAACATGATTTTATTTTTAGGCGAAAACGCTCAGGTTTCTATTTTTTTTTAACTCCAGACGATAGATCATCTCTTCGGTCATACGCTTTAGATCGTAACTGGGCTCCCAACCCCACTCTTCTCTGGCACAAGTATCGTCTAAAGAAATCGGCCAGCTTTCTGCAATTTGTTGACGGGAATCTGGTTGATAGGTCACCTCAAAAGCAGGAAATGTTTTCTTGATTTCTGCAGCGATAATTTCTGGGGAAAAACTCACTCCTTGAATGTTATAACCTACGGTCTTGATATCGCGTTTTGACGCTTCCATCATTCTAATGGTAGCATCTATCGCGTCGTCCATATAGAGCATAGGAAGCTGTGTATCAGGCTTAAGATAACAAACAAATTCCTCATTATTAATGGCTTTATGAAAAATATCTACAGCATAATCTGTAGTTCCGCCGCCGGGTAACGACTGATAGCTAATTAAACCGGGATAGCGCAGGCAACGAACATCCATATCATATTTTGCGTTATAATATCGTGCCCAGTGCTCTCCGGCTACTTTGCTAATACCGTAAACGGTAGTCGGATTGAGACCAAAATCCTGAGCTACGTGTTCCTGTCTAGCATCTGGACCAAAAACAGCAATCGAACTTGGGAAAAATACTTTCTGAACGTCATTCAAACGTGCAGCCTCTAAAACATTAAAAAATGTGGTATTGTTTAAATCCCAAGTTTTTAAAGGTTGCTGTTCTCCCTTCGCTGAAAGTACCGCTGCCAAATGGTAAATTTGAGTAATATGATGATTGCGTACCACCTTATCCATGGCTTCAAGATTAGTCGCATCGAGCGTTAAGGTCTCGCAATTGAATTCGTCCCGAATATTTAGATCGGTTGCAACAACGGCTTCGCTTCCGTATTTGTATATTAAAGCTTCAGTTAAAGCTGTTCCCAGCTGACCAAAAGCTCCGGTAATCAATATTTTAGGTGTGCTCATATCCTATCAATTTTTCAATATAAAATTAGAAAACAGACAGAAACAACCTTTTAATTATCTGTTAAATAGAAAAAACTAAGTGTTTTATTCTGTTGAAACAAACTTTAAACCTATTTTTATCTGATACGATCTATATATTATTATTCGTTCAGTAATTTTATCTGTCATGACCGAAAAACTTGATGAAACCGACCTGAAAATTTTAAGAATTCTACAAGAGAATGCTAAAAAGACTACCAAAGAAATTGCAGAGCAATTGCACCTTACAGCTTCTCCGGTATATGAGCGTGTACGACGCTTAGAACAAAAAGGCTATATTAAAAACTATGTAGCCTTGCTTGACAAGAAAATGCTCAATAGACCTGTGACCGCGATCTGTATGGTCTCGCTGCGCTATCACAATGAAGGATTTATTGACACTTTTGAGCGTCAGATCAAAGAGTTGGTAGAAGTTCAAGAATGTTATCATATGGCAGGTAAAGTAGATTTCTTCTTAAAAATCCACTTAGAAAGTCTAGAGGAATATCACGAGTTTGTGCGTACCAAACTCTCAAAAATTCAAAATATTGGCGTTTTGGAAAGCTATTTTGTGCTTAAAGAAATTTACAACACTACGACCATCGCTATTTAAGCGGCGTTTTATAATCTGACGCCCGTTTAAAGCCTTGTATTTTTAAATGAGCTTCGTCGAGTTCTACGATACTAAAGCTATTGTTCTCGAGTCCCTCATAGTCTACCATTCCCAATTGGGTGATGTAGTGAATTCCCTTTATCGTTTTGAACTCTTCCTTGTGTACGTGTCCGTGAAAACATGCGACCACTTTTTGAGAAGCTTCCATAACCTCCTGCACTTCTTGATGATTGGTAACATGAAACTTTGAACCTTCTTTATAAAAGGGATAAAGCGGATGATGACAAAAAACTAAAACAGGCTTTTGCGCTTGGCTCAAAGTCTGCTTAAACCAACGTAACTCTTCCTGCGGTATGTTTGCGTCTTCCCAGTCGGCACCTTCAGCATAAAAATGATCAGTTCCTTCTGCATCATAATTTGCATCCAGCACAACACAAACAAACGCTGAAGTTTCAAATGAATAATAACTTTTGGCCTGCTTCTGTCCTGTATTTTTGATAGTATTTAAGAAGTCGGTTTTACGTATGCTGTCTACATCGTGATTCCCCAATGCGTGATAGCCATCACCATTATAAGTTTGAAAAACAGTCTCGATTTCCTGCAAATACTTTAAAGTCTCTTGCTGATTTGCTTCTGCCCCTTGATCTTTAAAATCTCCCAAATGAATTAAAAAATCCAGTTGTCCTTCATTTAAAGCTTCAATTGCTTCTTTCATTTTTGGTAAAGCATCGCGGTAAAAACGCGTTCCTGCCGGTTCACGATCTGCATAATGCGAATCTGTAATGATCCCAAAACGCAAGGGTTTTACAACGTTCTTAGCACTCCAAAGTACGCTTGGCATAGCGAGTACTGTGGTTCCGCTAAGGGCAAAAAGTTTGAGAGAACTGCGTCGACTTATGCTGGCTTGTTTCATAGATCACAAATTTAGATTTAATCTAATAGATAAAAACTCTCCCGTTATAGTTTAAAGATTTATTAAAGAGTTGAGTGGCGGTAGCAGATTTAGTAAACTTGAATATAACCTTTAAAATACGCTATTTTGAAAGAATTGATGCTTTCCCTACTTTGTTGTTTCGGTATGTTTTTTCTTCAAGCTCAAGAAGATCAATTAGAATTGCTAGACCTTCAACTGGCAAATTATGAGTATCCTTATGAAGTGACTTCTATTGAGGTACACGCTCAAAACCAAACGCTCGAAATGGCTTTTATGGATGTCAAACCGAAGAACTACAACGGGAAAAACATCGTGCTATTACACGGTAAAAACTTTAACGGTGCGTATTGGAGAACCACAATTGAAGCCTTGACCGCAGAAGGTTTTCGTGTGATCGTCCCCGATCAAATAGGATTTGGAAAATCGGCTAAGCCCGATTATTTTCAATATACGTTTCAGCAATTAGCATTGAATACCAAAGCTGTTTTAGACAGTATTGGTGTTGAAAAAACAGCAGTCTTAGGACATTCGATGGGCGGAATGCTCGCCACCCGATTTGCTTTGATGTTCCCTGAAACAACCGAAAAATTGATCTTAGAAAATCCTATTGGTCTCGAAGATTGGAAGTTGAAAGTACCTTACAAACCGGTTGAATGGTGGTATAAAAACGAACTTAAAAAGAGTTATTCCTCCATAAAAAACTATCAACTAGAAAGTTATTACGACGGGAATTGGGATCCTTCTTATGATGAATGGGTAAATCTTTTAGCAGGCTGGACGCTTAATTCTGATTATGAAACCATCGCTTGGAATGCAGCGCTTACCTACGAAATGGTGTTTACCCAACCGGTCGTTTATGAGTTTGAAAAAGTTAGTGTTCCCACCTTACTCATCATCGGCACGCGAGATCGTACTGCGCTAGGTAAGAATCTGGTAAGTGACGAAGTACGCAAAACGATGGGGCTGTATGACAAATTAGGGAAAACTACACAACAGAAAATCCCTAACAGTCAATTGGTTGAAATTCCCAACACCGGTCACCTGCCGCACATTGAGCGTTTTGAAAAATTTATTGCACCTTTGAAGACCTTTTTAAGCAATTAAATGAGTTCAGATCAAAACCCACAAATCAATCTTAAACAAAGTTCTGATGAAGAACTGGTAAAAATCATTACGGTTCAGGTACATCACTATGAACCGCATACCGTTAAAGCTGCAGAAGCCGAAATCGAACGCCGTGGAATTGACAAAATGCGTATGGCGCATCTAGTTAAAAAAGTAGCTCAAGAAAATACTGCAGTTCAAGAAATTCAGGATTATGTAACCACAACCTGGATGCGGTTTGTGAATTTTTTAATCGACTTTATCGTGTTTGTATTGTTGGTACTCATAGGCAGTTTATCCCTAGATTCGGTTTTTGTGACCTCAAATAGTGATTTCCTTTTATTCATAGGTTACGGAATGGTGATCCTTATCTTTTTGCTATATCACGGCATTGCAGAATTCTTTTTTCAGAAAACCGTAGGTAAATATGTTACAAATACCAGAGTAGTGACCAAAGATGGTAAAAAGCCTGGAGCAGGCACTATTGCATTACGCACACTATGCAGGTTGATTCCTTTTGATCGTATTTCTTTTTTAATTACTAAAAACGGCTTTCACGATCGTTTTTCTAACACTAAGGTAATAAAAGACCCCAGCTAAAAACTGAGGTCCATTACACGTTTATTTGAAGTGTTTTATCCCATTTTTACGAGTTCGTCAAGTTTACTCTTAAAGGTAGTAAAGGTCTTTGCCAGCTTTTCAATTTGCTCTTGAGCCTCTTTAAAATTCTTTTGTTCGATCGCTTCGCGCACGCCGGGTAAGGTTTTTACGCCATAACCTGTATAGAATCCCGGAGCGTAAATTTGATGTTTGAACCAAGGACGTCTAGGCAATCCGCTGTCGCTTAATAAAGCTTTTTCAAGATCTTTCAGCTTAGCATTTACCATTTTCTGTTTTGATGCACTTAAGCTGGTAAAATCGGTTTTTGAAAATTCCTGAACGCTTACTTTTACTGAAGCTAAAGCATTTTGCAAGGGTGAGAAGTCAAGGTAAGGCACATCGCTTTCTGCTTCGGGAGCCTTCAAATTATCTTTAGGATCTGCGGCGAGCACATAGGCTTTTTCGGCAACCAGTTGCTGTTGCTTTTCAGCTTGCTTACGCATGGAATTGGTGGTTTCAATAACCTCATCCATATATTCTGAAACCGTTTTATACCACGCATTCAATTCAAAGGGTAAAATATCGGCATTTGCCATCCGCAGGGTAATATGGCCGGCAGTTTTTGCTAAAGTCACTCCGTATTCAAAACCGGGATCTTTAAAGCGCGTATAATGCGTGTAACTGTCAAAAATCGTATGGTATTCTCCACCCGAACTTTCACCACCAAAACCAAGGTTTAATGAAGGGATCCCGGTATGCTGAATAAACGGCGTATAATCTGATCCTGAGCCTAAGGCTGAAAGTCCAAAAGAACTGTCACGTCCAGAAACTTTAGCGGCCGCAGCGCGACGTTCTACAAGTGAAACTCCCGTTTGCGGATCTTTGATGTCGCCGGCGATTTCCTTAACCATGGTTTCCAGCGTATGCGAGCCGCCTACTCCTAAAAATCCGCGACCGTTTCCATCGGTATTGATATATACCACAGCTTTTTCTTTAAGTAGGTCCTGATGATCCTCTACCCATTCGGTAGAACCGATCAAGCCAGGTTCCTCAGCATCCCACGCACAATACACGATCGTACGTTTTGGCTTCTTTCCGGCTTTTGCCAATTCTCCTACAGCACGAGCTTCTTCCATCAAGGCCACCATTCCGCTTACAGGGTCTGAGGCACCGTGAACCCAAGCATCGTGATGATTCCCACGCATCACCCACTCGTCTGGATACGTAGCTCCTTTAAGTTTTGCAATAACATTATACGCCGGCTGCAACTGCCAATCAAACGCTAATTTTAAATGCACTTTTGCCGGTCCCGGACCTATATGATACGTCACCGGTAAACCTCCTCGCCATGAAGCGGGCGCAACCGGACCTTCTAAGGCTTCCAGAAAGGGTTTTGCATCGGCATACGAAATAGGCAATACCGGGATTTTGGTTATGGTAGGAGCATCTTTACGGTGGAGACGCTTGGCATTTTTGGTCGCTCCATAACCCGGTGTTAATACGTCTCCCGGGTATAAAGGCATATCCATCACACTCCCGCGTTGTACGCCGGTTTCGGGCTTAAAAGCACCTTCGGGATACACATCACCTTGCACATAACCATCATCTGCGGGGTCAGAATAAATGATACAACCTATCGCTCCTTTTTCGGCGGCGAGCTTTGGTTTGATACCGCGCCACGAACCGTAATACTTCGCAATGACTATCTTCCCCTTAACGTCAATACCCAATTTTTCTAGTTCTTCATAATCCTTAGGGACGCCATAGTTCACAAATACCAGCTCTGCAGTCACATCACCATCTGTAGAAAAGGCATTGTAACTGGGCAATAGGGCTTCGCCCTGCTGGGTGTATTTATCTTCGGCAATAGGCTCTGGTGCTAAAGCGGCTTTGAATGTAGTAGGTTCCGTAAGCTCTAAAAGTCGAAGCTTGGGATACGGAAACAACACCTGATACTCATCAATCTCAGCATCGTACCCCCAGGATTCAAACTGTTTTTTCATCCATTCGGCATTCTTTTTACCATATTCGGTACCAACATAATGGGGTTCTGCAGCCATAAACTGCATCCAATCGTCAAGATTTTCTTTTTTCAGCTTAGCGTCAAATTGCGCTTCTAAAGCCAACTGATCTTGTGCGCTTTCAGGAGAAAATCCTTGAATAGTTTGCGCTATTGCTGTGTACGAAAACGCATAGAGCAACAACAAAACGTAATGTTTTTTCATAAATAATTCCTTGTGTTAGTTTAGACTTGATGCTCATAAGTTAAGAAATAACTCCGGGGCAACTCTCATACACTAACCTAAGCAGGTCACTTTTATGAATTCTAAAAATATTGAGGAGTTAATTGATTAAATTGGCAAGAATTTATTTTGATGTACCTTGAAAAAATAATGCGTTTTGTTTATCGTTTTAGACTAATTTCGCCCGCCTTAAAAACTAAAAAATTAGATGCAAAAGAAAGCACTTATACAAGAATTACGCTTACGCTTAAATGCAAAACTCAACCAATTGCAGGAAACAAAAGCCAATCTTATCGAGTCGCGTGACAGCGATACCAAAAGTAGCGCCGGAGATAAATATGAGACGGGGGTAGAAATGATTCAGCAGGAACTGGAGCGTACGCAAGGGCAAATCGATCAAGTAGAAAGACAGAAGGATTTTTTAAACCGCATCAGTATGACGCCCAATACAATTATTGGCGAAGGAAGCTTGGTCATCACAGACAAAGCAAAATACCTTATCGGGATTCCTTATGGCGAACTCAAACTGGAAACCGGCAATGTGTACTGTATCTCTAGCGCGTCACCTATTGGCGAACTACTTACCGGCGCACAAAAGGATGATGTTATCAGTTTTAGAGAACAGAAGTTCACGGTAACCGAAATTCATTAACCCGTAGCCAATAAAGATTGAACCATATTTAAAAGCGCATTAGGTCTGATAGGTCGTTCAATATAACCTTTAACTAAAATATGATCTGCAAAAGCTGCCTTTTGTAGGGAACCAGGATCCAGCATCATAAAGACCTCTGTGCGCTTATCGATCTGCGGCTGAAAGGTTTCGATCTCTGAGAGAAATCTTGCTATACAGTGTGAAGATAAATTACCTGAAAGCAGAATGGTATCAGGATATTCCTTAATAGTAAAGCGCTGCTCACCTAAAAAGTACTTATATCCCGCTTCACAAGAATCAAAACGTTTGATGACGATTTGGCCATATTCGTTCTTAATCAGACGCTCAATGAGATCTCGGTTCACCCGATCTTCATCAATTATGTAAATCACTTTTGCAGACATCGTTACCCCTAATTTGATGACTATAAATTATATTAAAACACTCGGCGAAATAAAATCATCCTGCGCTATCCTGATTCTTTTTTAACAAAAAAACCGACCATCTAGGTCGGTTTTCATCAAAGTAACTTGTAAATAAGTTATATTAATGCTTGAATAAAGGTCTGTGTCCCATCATGTTATTTACCTCTCCTGCAATTTCTTCAAGCTTCTCATCATCTTGATAATTTACAATTGCAGCATCGATAAGCTCAACCACTTTTTTCATATCCTCTTCTACCAATCCACGAGTCGTTACGGCAGCAACACCAATACGCATTCCTGAAGTTACAAAGGGTGAACGGGTATCAAACGGTACCATATTTTTATTAACGGTAATATCTGCTTTTCCTAATGCTTCTTCTGCATCTTTACCGGAAATATCTTTATTTCTCAAGTCGATCAACATCATATGATTGTCGGTTCCGCCGGAAATGATATCATAACCTTTAGCTACAAATTCAGCCGCCATAACCGCAGCATTTTTCTTAACCTGAACCATATAGTGTAAGAAGTCATCAGTAAGCGCTTCACCAAAAGCGATCGCTTTTGCTGCGATGATGTGCTCTAATGGTCCACCTTGATTTCCAGGGAAGATTCCGCTGTCTAATAAAGACGACATCATTCTTAGGTTTCCGTTCTTCAGCTTGATTCCGAATGGATTTTCAAAATCTTTCCCCATCAAGATCAAACCTCCACGTGGTCCTCTTAAGGTTTTATGTGTTGTAGTTGTTACAATATGACAATGTGGTACAGGATCACCTATGATTCCTTTTGCGATCAAACCAGCAGGATGTGCCATATCGCATAATAAAATTGCTCCTACTTTATCTGCGATCTCACGGAAACGCTTATAATCGATCTCACGGCTATATGCTGAAGCACCGGCGATGATCATTTTTGGCTGCTCTTTTACCGCAAGTTCTTCGATCTTATCATAGTTCAATAAACCGGTTTCCTGATCTACCCCATAAAACACAGGGTTATATAAACGACCAGAAAAATTTACAGGCGAACCGTGCGTCAAGTGACCACCATGTGCAAGGTCAAAACCTAAAAAAGTTTCGCCCGGCTTCATCACTGCATGAAAAACTGCAGTATTTGCCTGCGATCCTGAGTGTGGCTGTACGTTTGCGTACTCGGCACCAAAAAGTTCTTTAGCGCGGTCGATGGCGATTTGCTCTACCACATCTACCACTTCACAACCTCCATAGTAGCGCTTTCCGGGATACCCTTCGGCGTATTTATTGGTAAGTACAGAGCCAGCAGCTTCCATCACTTGCTCGCTGACGAAGTTCTCTGATGCAATTAACTCTAAACCATTAAGTTGACGTTGTTTTTCTTCCTGAATAAGATCAAAGATTTCAGTATCCCGTTGCATGCTTTATAAAGTTTGTTAAATTAGGTGCAAAAGTAGTGATTCCAATTGGTTGGTACTATTTTAATTCTATATTTGAAATGAGCATTTACTAACATTTTATTAAAAATTTATGCCTTCCAAAGCAAACGACCCCAAACGTAAAACATGGCTGGAGACTCCCGCCCAGACCGACTTTCCTATACAAAATATTCCTTTTGGGGTATTTCTTACCCGTGATGATATCATCACCATTGGTACGCGTATAGGAGATTTTGCCATCGATCTAGGTGCGTTACATCAGCTTGGCTATTTTGAAGGAATACCGCTCACCGATGATATCTTTTTACAGGATACGCTTAATGATTTTATAGCAGACGGTCGCAAAACCTGGCGCGCCGTGCGTAACCGCATTTCTCATATTTTTGAAGAAAGCAATCCAGACTTGCGTGATAATGCAGAGCATCGCGATACGGTGATCTTTGCGCTAGACGAGGTCGAAATGCAACTGCCGGTACAGGTAGGAGATTACACCGATTTTTACAGTAGTAAAGAACACGCAACAAACGTGGGCAAACTCTTCCGTGGAAAGGACAGCGAGTTGATGCCCAACTGGATGCATATGCCTGTAGCTTATCACGGGAGAAGCAGCTCTATAATTCCTTCGGGAATCCCGGTACACAGACCACAAGGTCAGAAGTTGCCTAATGGAGCTACCGAACCTATTTTTGGTCCTTCGCGCCAATTAGACTTTGAATTGGAGATGGCCTTCATTACCACAGATGCTAACGAATTGGGACAACCGATTCCTGCTGATCAGGCTGAAGAATACATCTTTGGGTTGGTCTTGTTCAATGACTGGAGTGCTCGAGATATTCAACGTTGGGAATATGCCCCTTTAGGACCCTTTTTAGGAAAGAACTTTGCATCTTCTGTTTCTCCCTGGATCGTCACTTTAGACGCTTTGGAGCCGTTTAGAACTACAAGTCCAAAACCGGATAAAGAATTGCTTCCGTATTTAAATTACTCGGGTAAGAAAACCTTCGACATCAAATTAGAAGTAAGCATCAAACCTGAAAACAAAGAAGAGACCGTAGTTTCTAAATCAAACTTTAAGTACTTATACTGGAATATGAGTCAGCAATTGGCACATCATACCATTAATGGATGTCCGGTAAACAGTGGTGATATGATGGGAAGTGGAACGATTTCCGGTCCAACACCAGACGCTTACGGCTCGATGCTCGAACTCAGCTGGAAGGGTTCTAAACCGGTAAAACTTACCGAAGGCGGTGACCGTAAATATATCGAAGATAAAGATACCGTGATCGTACGCGGGCATTGTGAAAAAAGCGGTGCTGCTCGAATAGGTTTTGGAGAAGTTTCTACTAAGATTCTTCCGGTATTCAAGCACAAGAAAAAGTAATAATAGAATATACTTCTTATTGAAAAACGCGCTAAATCTCACCGTATTTAGCGCGTTTTTTAATTTTAGAACAATACCTTTGTCTTCAGAAAATGGGGTGCTTACACCAATTGTTGTAGGCTGAGATGATACCCAGAGGCTTTACCTCACACCTGATCCGGTTAGTACCGGCGTAGGGATTTTGTACTACACTACTTGTGTGCTTCTGCCCGTTGGGCTCATCTCCTCATTCCATACATTTTAATTGATCACAATGGAGGAGTTTTTTATGAATTTTGTCTGGCTGCAATGGATCGGTACCGCTTTTGGCGTGACACAGGTGTTGCTCGCTCGCAAAAACAATGTCAACAATTATATTTTTGGGATTATTGGTATTCTTATCGGGATCTGGGTGCTGTATCATTCTAAGCTTTATGCAGATATTTTACTACACCTCTACTATCTCGCTATGAGCATTTACGGCTGGCTGTACTGGAAATTTGGTAAAGAAAAACAAGAAGCTCCAATCGCCTATTCTACAAAAAACGAACACCTAAAAGCCGGCGGTATTGTTCTTGGCTGTTTTATATTGATGAGCTATTGGCTTACGCAGCATACCGACTCAGATGTACCGTATCTGGATGCAGTTGTGAGTGCATTTGCCTGGGCAGGAATGTGGTTGATGGCTAAACGTAAAATAGAAAACTGGGTATACCTCAACATCAGCAATATCATTTCGATCCCGTTGTTGATCTATAAAGAATTATACATCTATGCCGGTCTTACCGTGTTTCTCTTTATCGTAGGTACTTCGGGATATTTAAAATGGCGCAAACTCATTAAACAAGAAAGCTATGAGCAACTTAGCGAAGCTTAATAAACAGGATTTTGGTAAATCGGTTTTTGATGCGGAAACCCTAAAATTAATAGCAGAAGAACAACTTTGGAAGATCTGGGTGCCTAAAACGTATGACGGACTCGAATTAGCTCTTACTGAAGGTTTAAAGACACTACAACAACTGGCCAGCATTGATGGCAGTCTGGGATGGACGGTCACGCTTTGTAGCGGCGCCAATTATTTTATAGGGAATCTGCTTCCTACAACGGCTTCGACGATCTTCAAGGCTTCAGCAAATCCTATTTTGGGAGGAAGCGGCGGACTCTTTGGCACTGCACACAAAGAAGGCGATCATTACCGTCTTAACGGAACCTGGAAATATGCTACCGGTGCGCCATACCTTACGCATTTTACGTTGAATGCAAAGATCATTGAAAACGGAAAAGAAACATTCAATGAAGACGGTTCACCTGTTTTTAAATCCTTTGTAATACCTCGTGAGGCGGTACATATCATCGACGACTGGCATACGATGGGACTGCAAGCTACAGCAACCCAATCCTTTGCTGTGACTGATCATTTGGTACATCAGGACTTTAGTTTTGTTTACAATGAATTCTATTTACCGCAAGACATTTTTAAGATCAACTTCAGGGTCTTTGCAGACCTCACCCTTTGGGTAAATTATATCGGGATGGCGCAACATTATCTGGCGGAAGCTTCAAAACTTCTAGAGCAAAAAACACTAGAACAATCCCATAAAATTACTACCGAAGCCACAAACCAACTGTTTAACTATGCGCAACAAATTGAAACGATAACCGCTGATAATGCGGTATTCACAGCGGTTCAGATTGAAGAATTACACACGACAGCAGCTGCTTCGGTAAAAAGACTTTCACAGCTCTTAATTGAATTGCATCCCCGTTTAGGAATCAAAGCCGCAAGTAGTCAACATCCGCTTAATCTCATCTTTAGAGATTATTTTACAGCTACACAACATCATATTTTCACCCGCTAAACCCAATTATACAAAACAAAAAAGGAACCAACAGGGTTCCTTTTTTGTTTTGTATACTCTTAAAATTGTTACCATTTAATAATGGCACTCGCCCAGGTAAATCCGCTACCAAAGGCTGCCAAAACCACTGTATCACCTTCTTTGATCTTACCTTCCTCCCAGGCTTCGGTTAACGCGATAGGAATAGAAGCCGCAGTAGTATTTCCATATTTCTGAATGTTGTTATACACTATATCGTCATTCAGCTTGAATTGTTTTTGTACAAACTGAGAGATACGCAAATTCGCCTGATGCGGGATAAGCATATCGATATCTGCAGCGGTGAGTTTGTTCTGTGCCAAACCTTCCTGAATGACTTCAGCAAAACGCACTACAGCATTTTTAAACACAAACTGTCCGTTCATATAAGGATAATACGGGATATCTTCCTGTGGATCTTTCTCGATCAACTCCGGCACCCACTCCATCGTACTGGGTCCTTTTAGCGACAACTCTAGCGCATGTTTTCCTTCACTATGCAGATGGGTAGACAAAATACCTTTGCCGTTATCTTCCTCGCGGGTTAACACAGCCGCTCCTGCCCCATCACCAAAAATCACAGAAACACTACGCCCACGTGTGGTCATATCAAGACCTCCACTGTGATTTTCAGAACCTATCACGAGGATGTTTTTATACATTCCGGTTTTGATAAATTGGTCGGCAGTAGAAAGCGCATAAACAAAGCCGCTACACTGGTTACGTACATCAAGCGCGGGTACCGTGCGCATCTCCAGCATTTCTTGTACCTGCACCCCACACCCCGGGAAATAATAATCTGGACTCAGGGTCGCAAACACGATCATATCAATATCCTGAGCCGTCATTTTTGCACGTTCTAATGCGATCTTTGCCGCTTTAACACCCATCACAGCTGTGGTGTTGCCATCACCATCTTTTATGTGACGGCGTTCTTGTATACCGGTACGCTCTTGAATCCACGCATCATTCGTATCCATCATTTTCGATAGATCATCATTGGTGACTACATTTTCTGGGACGTAAGCGCCCATTCCGGCAATTCGAGAATTATACATAATTTATAAAAATCTAGTTCAATTAAGAATCTGTTAGTAAACAGAATTAATAAGCGTTGTAATATAGTGTTTCTTCAATTTGTAGCGTGTTAGCAGTTTCTTATTTAGCTATGCACGCATAGCATTAACACAGTGCTTCGGGCTTTTTTCAGTAAATTAGAACAGTATAAAAACTTCCTTTTTGTCTAAATCATAGACATAGAGTTAATTAGATCAACAAACACAAAAACTATGAAAAGAATCAACCTGCTAAGCTTGTTTTTACTGCTTACTGCTTCGGTAGTTGCACAGGTAAATCTAGATTATCAAAAACCTCCGCAAGAGATCTTAGATCTGGTAGATGTGCCACGCGCCCCTTGGGTACTAATGAATACCGAAGGCGACACCATGCTTTTAATGTATCGCGACAGTTATAAAACCATCGCCGGACTTTCTGAAGAGGAATTGCGCCTTGGCGGACTGCGTATCAATCCTAAAACCAACATTGGTAGCCGCACCACTTTTTACAACAATATCAAGATCAAAGGAATTGAAGAGACTGAAGCTCGCGAGATCAATGGCCTGCCCGAAGATGCGCAGCTCAGCAATTTTAACTGGTCGCCCGACGAAAGTAAAATGGCGTTTACAAACACCATTGAAAACGGCGTGCAAGTATATATCCTCGATCTGGAAACCGCAACAGCAAAACGGGTCACTGAAGCTTTTGTCAATGCCAATATGGGCAATCCTATCAGCTGGTTTAAAGATGGGAAAAGTTTGCTTGTGAATATGCTGCCGGCTACGCGAAAAGAATTGATCAACACGGCAGAAGCCGTTCCTACCGGACCAACGATCTCTACCAGCGACGGTTCTAAAGCACAAAACCGTACTTATCAGGATTTGCTTCAGAATCCTAATGATGTTTTCAACTTTGAGCAATTAGCGACTTCAGCCTTGGTAAAAGTAAACCTTGACGGAACTTCAACCTTATGGAAAGACGCTGCGATGTATAGCGATGTTTCTTTTTCTCCTGACGGAACGTATATCATGACAAGTACTATTCATAAGCCCTTCTCTTACATCGTACCTTATTATCGCTTTCCTGAAACCGTGACCGTTTATGATCAAGACGGTACCGAAGTGAAGGTGATTAATGAAACCCCACTTCTTGAAGAATTACCACAGGGCTTTATGGCGACACAAACCGGTAAAAGACGTATCTCCTGGCGTGCCGATCAGCCGGCAACCTTATATTGGGTAGAAGCTTTAGACCAGGGAGATCCTGAGGTTCAAGTTGATTATAGAGATCAGGTATTTATGCAAAAAGCGCCTTTTACCGGTGCTGCGCAAAAAGTGATCAAAACCATCAACCGTTTTAGCGGAATCACCTGGGGAGACAGTACCACTGCCGTGGCCTACGACCGCTGGTGGAATACACGAAATACTAAAACCTATGTATTTAACCCTTCAGACGGGAGTAATATGGGCGAAGTGATTTCAGACCGAAGCTATCAGGACACGTATAGTGATCCCGGTAATTTTGTGACTCACGATAATGAATATGGGCGTTCGGTACTCACCTTGGTTGACGGCCACGCCTATTTGATGGGAGATGGATTTAGCGATAAAGGCCAGTTCCCTTTTATTGATAAGATCAACTTAGCCACTCAGGAAACCGAACGTATTTATGAATCGGCTTACACCGATAAACTTGAAGACCTGCAAAAGGTTTTAGATATCGAGAGCGGTAACGTATTAGTTCGTATTGAAGCTCCTACTGAATATCCTAACTATTACATCAGAAACTTAAACGACAATAGTCTGGACCAGATCACCGCTTTTGAAAATCCTTTTAAGAGTATTCAGGACGTTCACAAAGAATTGATCACCTACAAGCGTGAGGACGGCCTTGAACTTTCAGGAACTTTATACCTTCCTGTTGGCTATGATATGGAAAAGAAAGAAAAGAAGCCGATGCTGCTCTGGGCGTATCCACGTGAATACAAAGACAAAAACAGTGCTTCACAAACCACCACAAATCCTAATGAATTCACCTACCCGTATTACGGGTCTATGGTCTATTGGGTAACCCGTGGTTATGTGGTGCTTGATGATGCCGCTTTCCCAATTGTGGGAGAAGGCGATGAAGAGCCTAACGATACCTTTAGAAGTCAGCTGGTTGCCAATGCCAAAGCTGCTATTGATGCCGTAGATGCTTTAGGATATATAGACCGCGACCGTGTTGCAGTGGGTGGTCACAGCTACGGAGCGTTTATGACCGCTAACCTTTTGAGCCACTCCAATTTATTTGCTGCCGGAATCGCACGAAGCGGTGCTTATAACCGTACGCTAACTCCTTTTGGCTTTCAGTCTGAAGAGCGTAGCTACTGGGAAGCTCCGGAAATTTATTATGAGATGAGTCCGTTTATGCATGCCGACAAGATGAAAACTCCGCTATTGCTCATACACGGTGTTGCAGACAATAACAGTGGTACGTATCCGCTTCAAAGTGAGCGTTATTTCAATGCGCTTAAAGGTTTAGGCGCAACGGCACGATTAGTGATGTTACCTAAAGAGAGTCATGGATATGCTGCCAAAGAATCTATTTTACATATGCTTTGGGAACAAGATCAGTGGCTTGAGCAGTATGTCAAAAATCGTGACGTACAAGAGATCAAAAAACAAGAAGAAGTAAAACAATAATGCAGTAAGTAGGTCGCAGTGAGCAGCGTAAATGAGTACGTCGGTCCACGTCTGCTCACTGAGACTAAACACTGAACCTATGCATTTTAAACTGAGTATTCCAGAACCTTGTCACGAAGACTGGTCGCAAATGACGCCTAGTGGGCAGGGACGCTTTTGTAGCAGTTGCGAAAAAGAAGTGATTGATTTTACAGAACTTTCGCGAAAGCAAATTATAGCTAAAGTGCAGCGCGGTGAAAAGATCTGTGGGCGGTATCGCAAAGATCAGTTAGATATCCCCTATTTTATTGCGCAGGAAAAACCTGCTTTTAAGCATTTAGGTATTGCTGCAGCTTTTACATCGCTTTTGGCTTTATGTGAGCCGGTACAGGCACAACAATCAGAGCCTTCTTTAGCATATTATCAAACAGATGCTCGTGTTGATGAGGACAAAAAAGAAAGCGTTCAAGATTCGATTGCTATTAGAGGCAACGTTACAGACGAGCTAGAGAATCCTATACACAAGGCTCGAGTTACGTTGGCGGGCACCAAAATAACTACACTGACGGATAAAGATGGAAACTATTGTATTACAATTCCAAAAAAACCAAATACTGAAAAAGTAGTACTACATTTTGAATACCTCTTTTATGATCTCAAGAAAGTACAACTAGATAATACGACAAAGCGTATTGATGTTACTCTTGATCAACCTATAGTTGTTGGCGAGGTGGCGGTTGAATATGATCCCAAACCGGCAAAAAATTGATCAGCTGAATTAAACTAAAAGTCTCGGTATGCAAAAAGATGCCTGCTGAGACTTTTTTTATACTATTCTAAAAGAAGTAACTCCAAGATACTGAATACTAAAACCATACACTTCAGCACCATACAAAGCTATGCGTGCATAGCAAGTGTGCCTTGGAAATAGCAGGCATACCACCTAAAACCGCTACCTTTACACACAAGGCTTTGAGTGCTACTATAAAGCTTTGCTTAAACATTAGTTTTTAACTTTTGAATATAAACAATGACCCTAAATAACATCCGTCTTGAAGTAATGCAAACCGTAGGTAAGTCTATGGATGAGCTTATAGGCAAATACCTGAAATCTGTAGAAGAGAACTGGCAACCCACAGATATGCTACCAGACGCTACAAACCCCGAATTTATTGACGACGTACGAGAGATCCAAGAGCTCTGCCGCGAGATGGATTATGACCTGTTTACAGTTTTGGTAGGTGATACTATTACCGAAGAAGCCCTTCCTACTTACGAATCCTGGTTGATGAGTGTACAGGGAGTGGATCAGGTAAACGGAAACGGCTGGTCAAAATGGGTACGTGCCTGGACGGCTGAAGAAAACCGTCACGGTGACTTGCTCAACAAATATTTATACCTCTCCGGGCGTGTGAATATGCGCGAGATGGAAGTAAGTACGCAATACCTCATCAGCGATGGTTTTGATATTGGTACAGGAATGGATCCTTATAAGAACTTTGTATATACCAGTTTTCAAGAATTGGCAACCAACGTTTCACACCGCCGTGTAGCTTCATTTTCACGTAAAGCAGGAAATAAGCAACTGGCAAAAATATGTAACACGATAGCCAAAGATGAGGCGCGTCACGCTTCAGCTTATATGGATTTTGTACGCCGTATTTTTGAACTGGACCCTAGTGAAATGATGATGGCTTTTGAAGCCATGATGAAAAACAAGATCGTTATGCCGGCGATGTTCTTACGAGAAAGCGGACAACAAATTGGCGAACTCTGGGAACACTTTTCTGATGCAGCACAACGCTCTATGGTATATACCACTCAGGATTACATCACCATCCTAAAATCTTTGATCGCCGACTGGAATATCAACGATATCAAAGGGCTCAACGACAAAGGAGAGCGCGCTCGCGATTACCTGATGAAGTTACCAGATCGTTTAGAACGTATTTCACAACGTATCGTAGTGCCTAAACGCGACCATACCTTTAAATGGATCGCCACCTAAAAGGCTTTTATACAGCATACTAAAAACCCCGATAAACGTGATTTATCGGGGTTTTTTATTAGTTCCGCTAAAGGCCATTATGCACAAATGATCTTCCATTCTTTAGCGTGCGGCAAATTCTTAGCAGAAATAGGATAGCTGAATGAAGTATATGAACTGATCGATGCTTTGAGCTCATCTAGCGTCTGATGCGAGACATAGCCTATTTTTTGAAGCAAAGCCCCAGCCAAGGCTCGCGTGCGTGCTTGATAATTTAAAGCCAACTGCGCCACGGTTTTATGCTCTCTGGAAGACAAGTGGGTCAAGCCTTTAGTAATATGATAGCACAACTCATCTGGCGTGGCAAAGGCTTGCTTTGATAATGCACCCAACATATCTAAGAGTTGAAAATAAGGGATATGCGCAGGCTTGATGACATTTTTCTGTCTGATAAATGAAACTTTGAAGGGTCCGCGTTTTATGGGATTTCGCTTTTCGGCAATGCCTACTTCGATCTGCGTGCCGGCCGGTAAATTAAAGCCCAACTCGGTATAACTGCTTTTTCCGGTAAGGTATCCTATTTGTTTTCCATCTTCAAACAACAGATCTTTTACCACCTCATAAGGCTTCAACTGCGGTGCTCCATCCGCTTTATAGAATTTGTCTTTTGCCAGTTTATTTATTTTACCGCTTTTGGCGAGTCGGTTCAAGTACCGCTCCACGGCCTGCTCGGTTCCCGGGTTTTCTTCAAAATCGTTGTGTGTAAACACGTATCCGTAGGGCAATTCTTCTATTTGTTCTTCAAGATATTCTATATGTTTCATAAGCGTATGCGTATTCGGCTAACTAAAAGACTAGCGCAATCGATTGATTGTTACAGTGCTAACGGAATAATTATGTTAAAACGTATATCAAGAGTGCTCTTGTTCTTTTTCACCAATGCCTTAGACGCACAAGTTTTCTAAACGTTTAAAAGAGATTGAAAAGATTTTAAGGGTGGTTTATAGGATTGAGAAGAATCAGTTGAGTACCAGCGATTCAAAAGAATTATTGGTTCCTAGTTAAATCCTGCAAGTTACAGGACTGAAAACTATTGACCTCCCTTACATCACCCTGATAAACAGCTATATTTGTGAGGGTAATAGAAGTTCGTAACAAGCTATAGAGAAAATCAAAAAAAGAACCTATATCTGATACTGATAACAATATAAATGGAAATTCCGAAAATAAAATTAGTCCCAAAACCAGAAACTGATGAAGGTAAATCTGTGATTGGTTATAAATATAACGATGTTGCAGGAACAAGACATTTTCTAGGTGGAAAACCAGAAGAATTAAATGAAGAAGATTATCCTAGATGTGAAGATTGTAATAAACAAATGACTTTCTATTCACAAATAGATCCTATCGGAGATCAATATGATTTAGCAGATTGTATGGTAATTCACACTTTCATTTGCTTTGATTGTTTAAAAGTAAAATCTGAATTAAATCAACTAAAAGCTTAGGAGAAATAAAAAGAAAAATCTATGCCTTATGGTTCAGGAATAATTTATAGTGTAACAGGATATCTATATTTATGGATTAGGTATAGAAATAAGAATAAAGTTATGGAAGTTCTCCAGAAAGAATATGACGGTAGATATTATGATGCTGGAGCAAGATTAATATTGAGCATTTTTGGAATAGCCCTAATTGGATTGATAATTTTACTACTAGTAGCAGTAATTGGAAGATTTACATATGATTTAATTTACTAATTGCGCCAGTTGCCAACAACGGTTAATAGCCAATAAGCTGCTGCCTTAGAAAGAAAATAATTAATTTGATCAACAAACAAAGACTAAGCCGACAACTCCGCCTCCCTTACTCCGCCAAGTGGCGATAACCGGCACCTTTACCATACATTTGAAAAGAACCTCTAAAATAGTACTTAAAATTATCGGATTAATAATGCTATTGATATTTCTATATTTTTTAGAAATGATTATTTTCTGGATGATTTTTGGAGAAGGTGGTCAAGCAAGTTATATTATGAGCAAATGGTCTACACAGTTTATATTTTATGTTCTGCCCTTTCTCCTAATCTTCGGGATTGCTTATAAAATATTTAAGAAAAGAATCAATTGAACAGATTTTGAGAACTTTAGTAGTTTAATGATCGAGATTACCTATAAAATAATTGATGGTGGATGGGCTAATGCCAAAATAGGCAACGGTAGAAAACAGACAAAATTTGCCGTTTCTTACTTAAACGATTCTCTAAAAGAACTCGCCGAATCTGCAATTGAAATTCGCAGTAAAGATTTCAAAACTGTGGTATTTATGGAAGAACCCGGAGAGCACGTGCTCATCTTACATCGCAATGATCAGAATAAAATAGACTACGAACTAAGATGGTACGCAGACTGGTGGAGTTGGAATCTGATTGAAGAAGGCAATTTCAAAACGGTTTTAAAAGGTTCAACAACTGTCCCTAAATATATAAACCAAGTTAGAAACATACTGCAAGAGCTCATGACAGCGCTTGGACCGGAAGCATATCGAAAAAAGTGGATTGAACACGATTTTCCAATTGAGGAATATGAAAAACTGAAATGAAAATGAAAATGAAAACCAAAATCCAAATAAACGTATTAAGTATTGATGCTAGGGATGATACAATTCATTTTCAATCTTATTTTAGTAACGGGCACTGCTCAACTACTTTAGAGACTTATGGATACGCAAATGAATTTCAAGACTTTGCAAAAAAAATAACTGAGTTTCCCAAATCAATAGATGACGTAGCTATTTATAAACTAGGAGAAAGAGGGATTAAATGGGCTTACTATCTTTTAATAAAAGTTTATTGCAGTCAACCTAATGGACGAGCATCCATACGAATAGAAGCCACCAATAATTCTATTAGTCCATACTATCACGAATCAATATTTGAAATTGAGTCTCAAGCTGCTTCGCTAAATCGTCTCGGAAAAAGCTTATTACACTGGAACCCCAGAGAATCTAAAAAATTTGAGTGGACTCCAAATCAACAATGACGAAAGCACAATACCAACTAAAATTTACTACGTCGATAATCTCAGCTCCTTATTTAGAAAACTTTTCTACCCCGTTCTAACAAATACCCAACCCATCCCCGTAAAATCACAGTTCAGAAGGATTAACTATCCCAGCCTGTAAAGATGCTCTAGGTTTGCGCAAAATTACGGTATGAACAAAAGCTATCACTTACTGAAAAAGGGAATTCTATACACCTTAAGTGTTTGCTCCTTATTTACTGTTGCGGGATATGTTTATCTCTATGTGCTTCCCAAAGGACCTGCGATCACGACAACTTCTAAAATCAAGAATGGTAAAGATGCCTTTGTAATGTATGCCTATACCACTACTAAACGCAAAAGCATCAAGATATGGACGTACAAACCGGAGCGTTGGAAAGATAACGACCAGATAGTGTTTATTATGCACGGCGGAGGCCGCAATGCTGAAGACTACTTGGATGCTTGGGTTGAGATCGCCCAAAAGAACAACCTGCTACTCCTCGCTCCTGAGTTTGCCAATACCTTTGCGAAATACACCACAAACGACTATCAGGAAGGGAATCTCTTTACGTTTTTTGGCACGCCAAACCCAAAAGAGGAATGGGCTTATAGCGTTATTGAAAATACGTTTGACCACATTAAAGCAACCCATAAGATCAGTAACGAGCAGTATGCTATTTTTGGGCATTCAGCGGGTGGACAATTTGTACATAGAATGATGCTCTTGATGCCCGAAGCACGAATAAGCATTGGCATTGCAGCAAATGCAGGCTTTTACAGCTTTCCGAATGAACAGCTTGAGTTTCCGTACGGTCTCAAAAATACAGAGGCAAAGCTTCAGGAAGCCTATAATAAAAAGTTGGTAGTCCTTTTGGGTGCGCTAGACAATGACCCGGCTTTGGGAACGTTTAGAACCACAGCCCAAGCTATGCAACAAGGACAACATCGATTAGAACGCGGAAGTACGTTTTTTAATGCCAATAAAGAATTAAGCGCCTCCCACCGGTGGAACTTCAATTGGGAGCTAGACACCATCCCAAATGTAGGGCACGACTATAAAAAGATGTCCTTACAAGCTGCTAAATGGTTAACCCCACAATCCTAGCCGTTTGTTTTCCTAAAGGTTGAAGCATACAACTGCCCGAACAACGTGTTAAGGTACCGCTTATACAACAAGCGAAGCAGGTTATACACTATCGTGGGCTACTTAGAAAACAAAGTTTAAATTTATACAAATTTGAACGCTATGCTACATTGTATTCTTGTTGATGACGAACCTCGGGCTTTAGAGACCTTAGCCTGGGAACTTGAGCAATTTAAAGAAGAGATCAGTGTAGTGCAGACCTTTACGCAACCGGAGGAAGCCATCACATACCTTAAAAAGAACCCGATAGACTGTGTGTTTCTCGATATAGAAATGCCTAGTATGGATGGGTTTCAGTTACTGGAACAGGTAGGACGTATTGACTTTGCGATCGTGTTTACCACAGCCTATAACGAGTATGCCATTCAAGCTTTAAAAAAGGAGGCCATCGACTACTTGCTCAAACCCATCGACAGTGATGACCTGCGGCAAGCGATTCAAAAGATCAAAAAACATAAGTCCAATACAGAGGACAATAAAAAATTTGAACACCTGTTGCTGCACTTCAATGAGCGCTTTCAGCATAAGAAAATAGCGATAAACACCGATGGCAAGTTGGTTTTTCTCGATCCCGACGAAATTTGCTACGCCGCCTCAGACGGTAACTACACCACGCTGTATCTTGAAGCTGCAAAGAAGATCGTAGTGACCAAAAAGCTCAAAGAAATAAACGCCTTGCTCCCGGAACATCAGTTTTTTAGAGTGCATCATTCTTACATCATCAATATGCACAAGATCAAAGAATTTTTAAAGAGCGATGGCTATATTATCCTTGAAGATGGTAGTAAAATTCCGGTATCAAGGCAAAAGAAATCGCAGTTTCTCAATAACTTTTAACCCATAATCCAACCTAATTAAACGCTACTTTTGGGCAGCAGCCTTGACGACATATTATACAACAGCACCTCAAACGGTTTGGGGCTGGCCGTATTGGCGGTACTTTCGTATATGGGAGGCTATCACTTGTTTCTATATGCACAAAACCGCAGAATACATTACCTGTATTACAGTCTTTTTATTCTGATCTCGGTAATTATGTTACTGCCCCGTATAGAGAATGCATTTACGTCGCCATTTTTGCTTCAGTATAAAGGGATGCTGAACGCCATTCACTTTCCGCTACAGGTAACTTCCTATATGGCATTTGCAGGTTTTATACTCGAGATCTTAAAACTGAAAGAAGTCAGTCGTAAGTATTACCGCCTAAGCTACGGCTTCATCATCGGTTCGATTGTATTGTTTGTGCTGCTGTATCTCTTTGATGTTCTTTTTGGTACCAACTATGACATCCTGATCTATAGTACCGTTTTTGTTCCGGTATTTACGATCCTTACATTTATCGGGATATACTTTATTTTAAAGGCAGACAGTCCGGTGAAGTATCCCATTCTTATCGGCTTACTCATTTTACAGATTCTTTCGACTTACGTGTATATTGCCGGAAAAGGCAAAAGCTATGAAGAAACACAAGGCTTGTTGTGGATCTACTATCTGGCGGTGCTCTTACAAAATCTGGCTTTTGCCATTGCGATAGGAAAGGATCAGGCGCTTTTGTTCAAAGAAAAAAACCACCTGCAAAAGCAGTATATCCGGCAGCTGGAAGAAAATCAGAAAATAAAAGAAAACATCAACCAGGTCCTTGAACAAGAGATCGAAGCAAAAAAGGAAGAGCTTCTCAATGCTGCTGCACGCCAGGAACACGAAAAGCAGAAAAACCTGAAGCTGCATTTTGAGAACGAACTGAACGCCCTGCGCCTCCAAAGCTTACGGAGTCAGATGAATCCGCATTTTATATTCAATGCGCTCAACAGCATCAAATTATTCCTCATAAACAATCACACCAAAGATGCGGTGTATTACCTGAATAAATTCTCAAAACTCATACGGCATGTCTTAGAACATGCCACAACCCCAAGCATCAGCCTTGAGAAAGAACTGGAGATATTACAGATCTACGTTCAGATAGAAAACCTGCGCACGCAGCTTCCTATTGACTATACGGTCACTATTGACCCGGAGATCAACCCCGCCCAGATCCCCTTTCCTCCTCTTTTATTGCAACCCTTGCTTGAAAATGCCATCCTTCACGGTCTGGCACTCAAAGAAACTAACAAATCCCTCAGCCTTCAAATTCAGCGTAAAGCGCAAGCACTTGTCATTACCGTTACCGACAACGGTATAGGCCGAAAAGCCGCAGCAGCACTCAGAGCGCATAAACACATCAAAAAGAATTCTTTAGGTGTAAAGTTGGTCGAAGAACGCCTGCAGTATTTTTCTAAAACCACACAAAAAGAAACAGCGCTGAAGCTTATCGACCTGACTGCAGCAGATGGAAGTCCTGCCGGCACCCAAGTCAAGATCTCGATCGCACTCTAAGTCACTGGCTCTTACCAGTTATACAAAATTGCGCACCAAGTATACATCTCTGTAGAAACACCTGCTGTTCACTCCCTAGTTTTAGAGTACAGAAGTTTTTTAATACTCAAACTATGAACAAAACTACACCGGTCATCATCGCTACAATATGTGCTTTATTTAGCCTTCCGGCGGAAGCACAATTCCTAAAAAAGCTCACCAAAAAATTGGAGGATAAAGTCCTCAATAAGGTAGACGAAACCCTGGAAAAACAACCCAAAGAAACTACCGAAACCACTGAAACATATCAGAATGCAACCGTACCTAAGTTCGCTTCCAACATCAAAGGGGAAATGATCGTGCAAGATGAAGCTTTAGTGTTTGAAGGATTAGACTGGCGGCTTCAGCTCAACAAAATTGACCTAAGCAACCTGGGCGCTGCGGTAAAAAAGTACGAAGGCGATAGGCTTACCCCTCCTGTAGACGCCTATCCCGCAGGCTACGCGATGCTGAGCAGCCTTACCGAAGATGGATATTTGCTTCCTGATGCAGCACAAAATACGATGGTGCACATCTATAAATTGAATAAAGACACGCTCAATTTTGCGTTTAGAGGCGTATGGCATTTTATAGATCCCGATAAGCAAGACCAGCCGTTGAGTAAAGAGGTTTTTGTACTTACCAAAAATATTATTGATAAACGTCGCGAGGCTTCCGCTGCAAAACCTTCGGCAAGTGGTAGTAGTACCAACACATCCACTGCGGCATATCCATTTACACCGGAGCAAGAGGAAAACATCAGCGCGATGAACGGGAACTACTTTTTTGACCAGTCGATGACGGTTGCCATAAAAAGTGAAGGCGTAGACCCTGTCTTCAGCACCTATTATTTCAGTTCTGATATCCCGGGTATTTTTTGCAATACTATTGAAAGCGGAGCGCAAGAAGGTACTATGAAAACCCTGTTTACTCCCGAAGGCTACACCGTGTTGATGGATATGGGTGCTATGAAGATCAAAAAATCGGTATCCCAAAAACAGATCGACCGTATGGCCGGTGGTTTAAACTTAAAAGAAACCGACCAGAATACCCAAGCAGAACGTACCGGACGCACTAAAAAAATACTGGACTATACCGCTGAGGAATATAAGATCCTATCAGAAGGAAAACCCATTTATTTCTGGACCACCGAAGAAGAAATCCCGGTGCAAGCTTCTTTTATTCCCCTGTTTGGCCAAAACCCCAGACTTCCCTTTAGCGGTGCTGTACTCGAGATCAATGCAGAAGGTATCAGTATTACCACGACCGCGTTTGATCCCGCCGCAAATTTGAGTGTAGATACCTCAAAATACAAAGCGATGGGAATGAATCCTTTCGGTAATAAGTAAAAGAAAAGCTATGAAGAACTACCTACTCCAAGCACTTCTTATGCTCGTGCCTTGTATGATCTACAGCCAGTTGCGTCTGGTAAAAGATTATACAGGCTCTGGAAACGGACAAACCTATTCGCTTAATGTAGTGGACAACGATCTGGTCTTTGCTATGCAAATCAACAATAGCGGGGCAGATCGCTATGGCGTTTACAGCAGTAACGGTACTGCTGAAGGTACTTTAGACCTAAGCTTGAATCGCAGCGAACTCGTAACCGGCACGATAAGTACCGTGGCAGAAGGCTACAAAGCTATCTTGAATGAAGACCTAGAGATAGGCAGCGACCTGTTTATGTATTTACATCAAAACAGTCCCGGTACCAAAACCCTTTTTAAACTCAACGCTGCCAAAACGGGGATGGACTTTTTTGACAATATCACAGACACCCAGACCAATGACCTGGGCAGCCGTGTTATCGCTATGCAAAACGATAAGATCGCGATGTATAAAGTGTCGCTAAGAACAGAAGATACCATTACCGATAGCAGGGACTTTGACCTTAAGATCCATACCAAAACTGATATTTTAAACTATGCTTTTAACGGCGTGGTGAATCGTGAAGCGCAGGATTACAGTGAATTGTCGGTAGTGGTTGATCTTATCAACGTATTTTTCTTTCAAGACGAACTCTGGCTCGAGGCCCGAAATACCCGAGACCGTATCGATCTTTATAAATATTTTAATGGCAATCTGGTACGCGTCACGCAAGATTTTACCACGGTGAACGGTGATGGCGTCAATCCGGAATATATGATCCCCACTGAAAATTACATCTACTTCTCGGGGGATTTTGTTTCCGGCTCGTATCAAGACAACAGCTATGTGGCACACGGGATGGAAGTGTGTTTTACCAATAATGCCTTGGCCGCAACTACACCATTGAACAGTGTGCGGGGCTACAATATTTTTGAGACCCAACGCAATGCACAAGACGCAGCCAACAGTAGTTTGCTCGCCGTTTCTGAAGATGCGATCTATTACCATAGCAGCGTAAACAATACTGTGAGTGCGGTTACCTTTGATGAAAATAACATTGCAGTAGTACAAAGTCTTTTTTCGGTGCCTCCCGGTGGCTATGCAGGCATCAAAGCCTTTACCAGAGGCAACACCGCCTATTTTTTGTCGCGTGACCCTACCTCCTATGTCGCCACGATATATATCACGCAAGGGCAGCCGCAGGATGTACAGGAAGTTCCATTTCCTGATCATCCAGATGGAGCACAACTTAGAGGGTATAACCCGTATTATGATGTGGCGGGAGACAAACTCTACATCAGCGGTTCCTATTACCCTTCTAGCGGACGCACCTATAACATTCTGTCTTTTGATTTTGAAACCCATACTACAGAAATCGCTGCCGAGTTTCCCGATGCATTTCCCGGAGGAATAGGTAAGCTTAAATATTACTGCGGTGGATTTGCCGTAAATGCTACCGGAGGCGGTATT
This sequence comes from Leeuwenhoekiella blandensis MED217, assembly GCF_000152985.1. GTDB lineage: Bacteria > Bacteroidota > Bacteroidia > Flavobacteriales > Flavobacteriaceae > Leeuwenhoekiella > Leeuwenhoekiella blandensis. The sequence goes on from NZ_CH672395.1 coordinate 2,754,112, forward strand.
TACACGCTTGATACTGAAGTGCGCAGCGGATTTTTGGGACAAAACAGTTCGCGTGATCTGGGAGACTTGAGCTTAAGTTATGACGGAATCCCATATGAAACGACTTTAGTGGCTACCGATCTAGCTACGACCGACAGTTTAAAAATTCAGCTGTTAGACACCGGCAGCGTGCACTTTAAGGAGCATATCAACGCGTTACCTTCAAGCGACTATGCTACGAAATATTATAGGCTGAATACACTTACGGAAGGTTTAAAACACCGTTCTACCCTAACCTTATCATATGCTGATACCGACTTTGAATCGGCACCGCAAAATCTGGAGCTTGTACTTTTTAAAGACGGAGCTTTTACCGCTTTGACACCCGATGCTGTAAACACTACCGAAAAAACGATCACGATAACCGCCGATTTTGAGGCAGAGTCCATCCTCTTCTTGCGAAGCACGGCCAGCCTTTCCATGGAACACGTAGCAGAAGTGCAAGTAACGGTATATCCTAATCCTACGACCGATGCGCTTTACCTCGACCTACCACAGGAAACTATTGAAGAAGTTATGGTATACAATATGCTTGGTCAACGCGTCCTTAAGCCCAAAACATCACAAAGCATCGATGTGAGCATGCTCAAACCTGGCGTGTATCTTCTCAAACTGAAAGATCAAGATCAACGCATTAGAACGCATAAATTCATTAAGCGCTAGACCGCATACTACTCCAATCAAACCCTAAGGCTTCAGCGCGTTCCAGTCGGCTTCGCTGGCAGGAGCGCCCTGTAGTTCCATAGTGATCAACCAATGACCTTCCTTTTTTACCAACAAGGCCTGCATATTCACGTAAACCACTTGTTGTACAGCCCCCTCAGCATTCAATACGCTATAGGCAAACATACCGGTCTCGTGCGCAGTAGTCGCATCACCCAGACGTTTTGAAAACCGAAAGGCCACCTGAGCACCGGTTTTTCCGCTACGGGTATCTTCAAAACCCTGCTTCCACGCAGCTAATGCTTGTGTTATGGGCATACTGCCCGGCCTGCCGGCATTGTCGATCACCAGCACCGCATCTTGATGATACAGCGCAGCATAGCCTTCAAAATCTCCCGTTTGTACCGTTTGCGAAAGCCGATCCCAAAAGGCATTTAAAGCGGCCACGCGACCAGTATCTAAAGTAGCTTGTACACGTATTGGGGTAGCCCCATCATAATCCCGGGCGTGCGTTGGAGTGAGACTGAATACAAGTAAAAACGGTAGCAGGAACAGTGGTGATTTCATAGTGTAGCTTTTAATGGCACCGCCAAAGGGTTCGATTCCCTGTCCCGATAGCTTACGGGTTGCCACGAAATTAAAATTAGATATCCAATAACTACCTCGGCAGCCTGCCTTTGCCGGCAAACAGACTTAGGCCGAGGAAGTCTGCTACAATATACTGAAATACCCACAATTCCTACGGTCTTGCCGCGGTTAACCCAAATACATTAAGATCCTAATCTTTAAAAATTTCACCTAAACCTTTGCAACTGAAGCACGCTAAAAAGCTTCCTAAACAAGACGGGTATATAAGGGATGTTTGGCGTGGTTTAGTCGCCCTTCAGGCATAGATTATCCGTTAATTAAGCATTGTTTGCCCATAAACACTGGGGTTTAATGGTAAAACAACGGATAAACTATGGATGAATACTGGTTGAAGCCCTATTCAAACCCGAAGTTTTTAAAGATCATTTATGCAAAAAAACACAACGTATGGAGTTGCAAAAGACACTGTTTTTCAATAGCTTAACTCTAAAAAAGAGATGTATACCATAAAGCTAGACCGCATAAGACATAAAAATGCCTCGCAAATAGCTGTGCATTTTGACTATGATGTTTCAGTAAAAGAGCATGTGAAGGCCTTTAAAGACACGCATTGGAGTCAAACCCATAGGTGTTTTTATTTTGAGGACAGCAGCAGTAAGCTTCGTCAATTTTTTAAACACATTCAGCAGAAATCCTGGTATCTGGATTATGAAGCCTTACGAAAAGCTCCAAAGCAACCTCAAGTCGTGCAAACTTCTACAGAGCGTTTACTCCGTAATACCACAGACTTAAAGCAGCAGTATCAACAACTGCCACAAAGCCACAAGGCTCTTTTAAAGCGCTATGTTCACTATTTAAAAGGACAACGTTTAAGTGAACAAACCCTAAAAGTGTATGGTAATTTTACAGTTCAGTTTTTGAACCACTACAAAAACAAGCCTATAGAAAACCTGAACGTGCGTGCGTTTAGAGCCTTTATAGAAGAGGTTATTGCCTTTAGAAGGTATAGCATAAGCAGTCACAGGCAATGCATAAGTGCGCTGAAACATCTAAGTATACTCCTAGAATTTCCGAAAGCTCATTTTGATGGTTTACAGCGCCCTAAGAAAGACAAAAAACTGCCCGTCGTATTGAGCCGGAAAGAGGTGATCGATTTATTGCGTGCTACACCAAATCTAAAACATCGCACTATTTTGGCACTGCTGTATAGCGCAGGTTTGCGTATAGGCGAACTACTGGCATTACGCTGTGATGCTATAGATCTTGACCGCATGCAAGTGCACATCAAAAAAGGAAAAGGCCGCAAAGACCGTACGGTAAAACTTGCACAGGCCGTAGTACCCCTTTTACTGAATTATATGGAAAGTTATGCACCTACCCACTATTTGATCCCTGGACGTGATGGGCAAGGCTACAGTGCAGGCGCTATACGCACCTTTTTGAAAAAAAGCTGTACACGTGCAGGGATTAAAAAAGCGGTAACACCTCATACATTACGCCACAGTTATGCTACGCATATGATGGATCACGGGGTAGCCTTGCGGCATATCCAAGAACTTCTAGGACACGCCAAACCCGAAACTACGATGATCTATACACACGTCTCGCAACAAGATTTGTTTGAAGTAGCAAACCCCCTAGATGTCACGATATCGCAAATAACAAAAAACGCAAAAGAGCAACAAAAAGTGTTGATATCCCGACAAGGACTCTGATAATCAACTATATTTGTGTTGATATAACAAGTTAGCACCAATTTGAAAAAAAACTCTGACAGACAAAGAAATATGTCGAACGAATATTTAGAATACTATCCTAACAAACTTGCAAAGGACTTTAAATTTGAAAAGCATTTGAAAAATGAAAAGAGATTTAAAGAATATTGCAGAGGAAAAGAAGTTCCGTACTATAAAGACGAAGGAAATTGGGGAACGAAACTTGACCTTGGAAATGTACCTGAAAACGAAGCTGTTAAAAGAGCGTTTCTCTTACAAGAATTTCGCATTTGGAAAGATTGGAAAAACTTGGGAAGAAATATTTTTAGTTTTTCAGAAAACATTAGTAAACTTCTTAAAAAAACCGATGTACTTGATATAGATATTTCACTTATAAAATTACCTTATCAAAACTTTTACATTGATTTATCATCTGCCAAAATTCCATTAGAAGAAAATAGTTCAGAATTTATAGAAGGAGCATTTATAAGAGATGAACACGATGATGGAGATAACGGAGAAACTTTTGAGAGAGCAATAAATATTGACTTTGTCAGTAAAGATTATATTGATAAATATTGGATAATAAACAAACACTTGGATTGGGATATGGAAAGAGGTTTCCATTCTTTGCTACTTTTTTTGGACCGTAAAGACAATTTAACAACAATCGAAGATGCAATTAAATTTGACAAACAGGCATTTGTCGGAGAATATACATTTGACGACAGAGAAGATGATACAAAAATTGATTTGTATTTAATTCATAAACAATTTGTCGATAGAACTATAAATTTTATTATTAATTGTCTTTTATATCTAACTACAAAAGAAGCTGACATTGAAGAAAAATATCCTAAAGATTTACCAACCTATTTAAAATCGAAATTAGCAAAAGCTAACACAAAACGAAAAAAAGAAGTTGTTAAAGACGAGATTTACAGAAACGGATTCACTAAAATCAAATATGTAGGACAAAATATAAAACTGACACATAGCAATAATGGTTCAAATGGAGATGTGGCGACACATTGGAGAAGAGGACATTGGAGAAATCAAAAATTCGGACAGAATCTATCCGAATCTAAATTAGTTTGGATTTTACCAACGATTGTCAATAAAGAAAAAGGAGAACCGAAAAAAGGACATATTTACAAAATTGAGTAGAAAAAACTGGTGCTAACAACGTGTATAGCTCATTGCTAATCAGTTTCTTAAATCAAAGTTAAGGCATATTTCGAAAGTCGCCAAATTTTTAAATTTGACGATTTCCAAAAAGTAAAATTTAAAAATCTGGCTTGTGGCAACCGAAAATAATCGCTAATTTGCACGCAACGAGCCATACACAAAACCGTTAGGCAACAATAAACGGCGGATTTTCTCACTCTGCCGGTTAATTTAAAAGCCAAGCAGTACGCTTTATAATTGTCGCTACCGCTCCTAATTTTTATCTATTAAACTCATATCAAAAACACCCTTTTTAATTTTATGAAGTTTAAAAAAATGCTTAGAGTTCATATCTAAATCAAATAAATCAGAAAACGTTACACCGAGGGATTTATTTGTAAATCTTGAGTAACTTCGTTTACTTCCTGCTAAATGGTAATTATCATCTTCTTTTTCTTCAATCTCAATTCTTACTTTTTTATCTTTTTTTGATAAATAGAACATTAAACCTTGCTTTTCTTTATCTATTTTTAGAAGATTCATTGTCGGTTCATAAAAACAAAACTCTCCTAAAGGCAAGCCTAATCCTATTGTTGGATGGATATGCTTATTACCTCCTTTTCGCTCTTTTCTTATTGCTACAAAATCACTCATTTTCTTTTTTATTTATAATTAAACATTCGTCTAAAGTTGCCTTTCCTCTTGATTTATCTACTAAATCAACACAAGCTAAAGTTGTTTTTAAAATTTGTTCACTTAACTGAATATTATTAATTCTTAAAGCACAATCAACGTAATCTAATCTTTCTTTTTTTTTCATTTTATAAACATTTGTTCTTACTCATTCTCTAATTTGGCTTTTTCAAAGCCACGCCGTTTACAGTAGCCAACAACGGTTATAAAAAATGCGGGTTGTGAGCTTATCCGATAAGCTTAAGTTTCTCTTACTTTGCCTTTGCAACGGCGGAAACAATCCGTTAGCCAACCCCGCCCATTTCATAACCAAATCCGTTACCTGCAAGCTGAAAAAAAGCCACCGCTCGGTCAAGCACATTTGTTTTTTTCCGACACTCATAGCCAACGCTAAAAAAACAAAAGAGCTTGCCCTTCCCCACCACCACCCGAAAAAAATATTTGATAACTTGATATAAAATTCGCAAATCATTCTTACATTTGCTAAAAATAGGTCAAATCAATAAAATGGCAAGTTTCGGAAATTTTATAAAGACAGAAAGAGAAAAACGAGAATGGACTCAAACTGAATTCGGTGCAAAAATCGGAATCAACACTAGTGCAATCAGTCGAATAGAAAACGGAAGTCAAAAATTTAGTAAATCTAAACTAAAGGAACTTTCAGAATTATTTGAAATTCAATTACAACAAGTAACTGACTTATTTTTCGCAGACAAATTTGCTAGAGAGGCTTTTAAATATAAATGCTCGGAATCAGTATTTTCTGTTGCAGAAGACACTGCAAATTATTATCGCAACACAAATGTTAAACAAGGAAAATTAGAACTATGAGCAGAAGTTTAAAATATATTGACCTGTTCTCTGGTGCTGGAGGCTTTTCGCTTGGATTTGACAATAAAGGTTTTCAAAATGTCTTTTCAGTAGATATTGAACCTAGTTTTTGTGAAACATATAATCATAATTTCCCAAGTCATAATTTAATACATAAGGATATTTGTGATGTTAAAGATGCCGAATTGAAATACTTAAAAGAATATGATGAAATTGATGTTGTTATAGGTGGTCCACCTTGTCAAGGATTTAGTATCGCTGGAAATATCGGAAGAAAATTTATTGATGACCCAAGAAACAAACTATTCAAAGAATTTGTTAGGGTAGTTAAAGTTGTTGAGCCTACATACTTTGTTATGGAAAATGTTGCTCGATTATACAACCATAATAAAGGAAATACTAGAAAAGAAATAATAAATGATTTTGAAAATCTAGGTTATAAAGTTGAATGTAAAATTCTAAATTCCGCAGACTATGGAGTTCCTCAAGTCAGAAAACGTGTAATCTTCATTGGAACTAAAAACAGTCAAAAAATACTTTTTCCTAAAAAGGAAGTTGATAAATATGTAACTGTAAAAGAGGCATTATCTTCTTATCCAAAATTGAAGTCTGGTCAAGAATCAAAAATTCCAAATCATATAGCAATGTCTCATTCAGAACAAATGTTGCATAAAATGAGCTTTGTATCAGATGGTGGAGATAGAAATGAAATCCCTGAACAAATTAGACCGAAATCAGGTGATGTTAGAAAATATATAAAATATTCAAGTGATAAACCTTCTGTAACAGTTACAGGAGATATGAGAAAAATATTTCATTATGAGCAGAACAGAGCATTGACTGTTCGTGAATTAGCAAAATTGCAATCTTTCCCAGATGATTTTGAATTTAAAGGCTCAAAAATTTCTCAACAACAACAAGTAGGGAATTCTGTTCCACCAAGAATGGCGGAAGCTATAGCAAGTGTAATTATTAAAATGAGTGAAAATGTTTAAATATCCTAAAGTCAATTACATAGGAAATAAAGAAAAGATTGCAAAGTGGATATGCGACCAATTTCCAACGGATGCAGAAACACTTTTTGACGCTTTTTCTGGAGGTTGTTCATTAAGCTATGAAGCAAAATGTAGAGGTTTAGAAATTTACACAAATGATATTCTAAAAATCAATTATCACATTGCTAATGCATTGGTAAAAAACAATAGTACTCTACTTGACAAAAACGATATAGAAATAATTTTTAAAGGAGAACCTTTTGAAGGGTTTATGTTTAAAAATTATTCAGAAGTCTATTTTTTTCCACAAGAATGCAAAGAACTTGATTTGTATAGACAAAACATTGAACTACTTAAATCAGAGGAAAAAAAATCATTAGCATTTGCTTTAATGAGAAGAGCTATGATTCGTAAAATGCCTTACTCTAGATTTACATTAAATTGGGATAAAATAGTCCAATTAAGAGATGAGGAATACAGCTATAAAAAATACAAACGAAGAAGAGCTTATCACAACCAATCATTTAAACATCATTTTCTTCAAAATTTAAATGAGTACAATCAAGCAGTATTCAATAATGATAAAAATAATATTGCTTACAATGATGATATTTTCAATTTGTTAGAAACTGTAAAAGCAGACATTATTTATTTAGACCCACCATATACAGGAACAATGAATAATTATTTTGGTTTTTATGGTTTGGTAGACGATTTTATAACATCAGAGGTAACAAAACCATTTGAAAACAACTTTGTAAATAAAAATTCTGCAATTGAGCTTTTTGATAAATTGTTTTCTAAACTTAATAATTTTAAATATTGGTATTTAAGCTACAATAACTCTTCTTTTCCAAGCAAGAATGAACTACTTTATCTGTTGGGTAAATATTCAGACAATGTTGAAGTAATTGAGCGTAAACATAACTATCAAATTACTGGTAAAAACAAAAAAGAAAAGAATAAAGAATTTTTATTCATTGTGAAAAATGAAAATTATAAAGAAACTATTAAAGAAAATTATGCCACAGCAGAACTATGAAGAGTATTGGAAACTGACCAATGCCTTTACTGATTATAATGGTACAAAGTTTTTAGATACATTGGCTGTTTGTATCAATTTTATTGATGTCCATAAAAACGAAGAATATTCTGAAGAAAAATATTCAAAACTTCAGGACGAGATTCATAAAGTAAATCCTATTAACCATATTTCGATTAGAAAGTCTATAAATCAATTGGTTAAAATGGGATTTATTAATTCTTTCCTTGTTTCTTATCATCCACAAGCTAAAGAGTATGTTGAAGCTCGAACGAATAAGAAAAGAGAAACACTTTTATCCAAAATTGTTTACTCAAATTCAAGTTTCAACAGAGCAGTAAATAATGAATCTTCAATAAAACAAATCAATTTCCTAATTCAAACACTAATTGAAAAAGGTAAATTATCTAAAGAAGAAATAATAGCCTTAATGCTTGTTGATATTGAAGCTTATAAAAAACCATTTATAACTGAAATTGAACTTTCAGAATATGTTAAAGAAGCTAAAGAAATTGGTTTTCTGGAAAGGAAATATAATCAAATTGGCTATTTGTATAACCTTCTCGGAAAATTAGATGATTTAGTTTTTGTTAAGGAAGATTTATATTTTAAAGAAGATGCTGAACAGATTTTTGGAGAAGATTTAAAAGCAATTACAAAAAGAAGAGACCCATATTTACATAGATTATATAAAAACCAATTACAAGAGGAATGTGAAGAAATTTATGGTAATCCTATGTGTGTTTTAGAACATCTTTCTTATCCTGTTTTAATTGCTAGTCATATCAAACCTTTTATTGACTCTGATGAAAATGAAGCTTATGACCCAAATAACGGATTGTTATTAAGCAGAACAATTGATTCGTTATTTGACTTAAAATACATATCGTTTACAGATGAAGGAACTATGATTTTCTCAAATAGAATATCAGATGATGTAAAGGAGTTTTGGAAAAATTATAAACTCGAAGAAAATATATTAAACGAAAAGAGAAAAACATATTTGGCTTATCACAGAAATCTAATGACAGAAATTGATGCCCGAGCTTAAAGCCATACACATTTGCAATTCGCTCCAGCCAACACGCAAGCCGAAAATTGCAAAAGAGTATGTCTTTGCCAACGCTGAAAACCAAGCAGAACGGAAGAAAGCCAGCAGGTAACAATGTATAAAAATAATAGCGGTTTTATCGCTAAAATGAAAGTAAGTAAATATAAAAAGGGTCTGTGTTTAACCGAAAAGTTAGTGCCTGTAAACCCGCTACTATTCTTATACTAGACCGTTAGCCACAATACGAAACCAAAAAATGAACAATGAGTAAAATAAACTTAGAAGTCAGGGATAATTATGAATTTCTCCAAGAGTTATCGTATGAAGAAAAGAATCTAAATACTAATACTATCGTTTTAGAACCAAAAAGGAACAATAGAGATTGGTTAAAGCAATCTTCAAATATAGATCATTCTACTATAGAAGAGAATATTACTTTAATAGTAGAAAAGAAAATATCGTTTTTCAAATACGGGATAAAATTACATTGTCCAAATTTCACAAGTCAACCTTATTTCAGATTTGATTCCGACGGACCTGCTCATAGAAATAAATCGGAACCGTCATTACCTGAACAAAAAATTACAACACCACATTTTAATACTTTTGATGAAAAAGGAAACGAGTTTGCTTATAAGAGCGAAACTTTAAAAAGAGATGAAGATGCTCAAGCAATTGCAGAGGATTTAAATTTCGGTATAAGTCATTTCTTTAAAGAAACTAATATAAAAACTAACGGCAAGGAAGAATTTCCTGAGATTAAAATTGATGAGCCAGAATTATTTGAAATAGAATTAGACACTGACCCTTTAAATGGAATTGATTTTTTAGATTAGCGTAATGGATAAACTGTTAGACATTTTCACAACGATTAAAGAGGATTTCTGCTCTCTCACTACTTATAAAGTACGTGGGGAAAGTTTAGAAATAATCACTCCATTTTCTACATTAAATAATAAATTTGTCTCTGTTTTTATCAAAGAAATAAAAGGAAAATTTGTTATATCAGATGGTGGTTGGACAGATTTAAATTACTATGATGTCAACATAAGTGAGGAATCAGAAGATATTATTCAACGCATTTTCACTTACTATCAACAAAGTTTTGAAATATCAATAACTTCCGATCAAGCTGGAACTTTGTATTATTTTAAGACGTGTTCTAATCCAAGAGATATTCCAACTTATGTATATGATATTGCCAATTTTATAGTTGGTGCTGTAAATTCTTTAGGTATCAAATACAAAGATGACAAAGAAGAAAAGGAGAAAGAAACTTTTAGAAAAGATGCTAACACATTTTTAAAAGTTCATTATGATGAAAATGTAAAGCTTCAGAAATCATTAGATGATTTTAAAAATATTAGATTTAATGCTTTGATTACAAAAAACTCTGATATTTTTCTTATCTCATACGTAACAGGTAGTAGCTCATATTACTTTACGAATGATTTAAGAAAGACAATTGTAAATTTTGAAATTTCTGAAAAATCGAAATATCGAGATTTTATTAGAGAAAAAGTTTCTATAATTAATGATAATGCAGATGGTTATAGACCGGATAAACTAGGTAGTATGTTGGAGTTGTTGAATGAAAAAGTTACAAAAGAGCCTATAAAATGGTCTGAAAAAGAGAAAATATTAGAGTTAATATAAAAAAGTACTGTGGCTAACACCGTATAACAACAATTGCGGCTTTGTGTTCTGCGGACACAACCGCGCAAGCATAAAAGTCGGTAATTTTAGCTATCTTAGTTTCTGAACAATCCGCAACTGATTGTTATACAAGACCGTCAGACTGTCTCAAAACTTAGGATATTTCATTTAAAAAGATTAATTTCATGAATGGAATATCAACAAGGACAACCCCGCGAGCAACTTACCCTGTACACCACCTGTTTAGACGATATGATCCCTCAAGATAATAGTGTTCGTCTGATCGATCAATTTGTAAACCTATTAGATCTTCAAGCGCTGGGCTTTCAATCCAAAGCCTCACAGGGCAGACCTCCCTATGATCCTGCAGATTTATTGAAGCTTTACATTTACGGCTATATGAACCGGATGCGCTCTTCCCGCATCTTAGAAAAAGAATGCCTGCGCAATATCGAGGTCATCTGGTTGATCAAAAACCTACAGCCTGATCATAATACTATTGCCCGATTTAGAAAAGACAACCCAAAGGCTATTAAGCGCGTGTTCCGCCAGAGCGTGCAACTCGCACGTAACTTCAACCTGATCGGGGCTACGCTCATCGCCGGTGATTCTACTAAGCTCAGAGCCCAAAACAGCAAGAAGAATAACTACAACAAAAAGAAGATACAGCGCCATCTGGATTACATTGATAAAAAACTCGAAGAACATAACCGGGAACTGGCTAATGCTGATGGAGATCACAAAGAAGAAGTACAACAGCAAATACACACCCGTAAAGCTCAACGTGTAAAATACCAGTGTAAGCTTCCCCAGACTAGAACTGCTTAATCTTCCAAAACTGGTTTAAAATTATTGTTTTTCATTCTCTTGGGGCTAGCCCCAAGAGAATGGAGTTTTGCGTATTGCACTGGTGCTATTTTGCCCAGTGAGTCATGGGGACGATATTTATTGTAATCTTCCATCCATATTTGAGTTTGTTCCCTTACCTGATCAATGTTTTCAAAGATATATTTATCTAGGACACCTCTGCGATAGGAGCCATTAAAGCGTTCTACAAAAGCATTTTGAGTAGGTTTGCCTGGTTGTATGTATTTAAATTCAATTTCATGCATTTTACTCCATTCAGCAGTTAGGTTTGCTATGAATTCAGGACCATTGTCCATCCTGATCCTATTTGGCTTACCTCGTCGGTTAATTAGGTGATTAAGTACCCAGACTACCCGATTACTGGTTAAAGAAAAGTCTACTTCAATATGTAGTGCCTCTCGATTAAAATCGTCTATTACGTTAAAAGATCTAAAACGTCTCTTGTTTTCTAGGACATCGCTTACGAAATCAATACTCCAAGTATCATTCAATTCTTCAGGAATCTCCAAAGGCTCCTGTATACGCGCGGGCAGGCGCTTCTTTGCTTTTCTTCTTAAAGGAAGCCCTAAAGATACATACACCCTGTGTACCCGCTTATGATTCCAAGGCTTTCCTTCGTTACGGATACGCCAGTAGGCTTTCCAGAAACCCTCTTCTGAATGTTCTTCTGCTTTGTCTCTAAGAGCTTGTTCTATAGGAGTATCATCCTTGGGTAAAGGTTTGTAATAATAAACACTTTTACTCATATTAAGCACTCGGCACGCCCTACTGATGCCGTAGCGGATAAGTTCTTTAGCTATGGTGCGTTTACGGCAGGGCTTTAGAGCTTTTTTTCAATAATCTCTTTTGCCATTTGGTGGTCTAGTGCTAAAGAGGCATACATCTGCTTTAGACGGGCGTTTTCAGCTTCGAGCTCCTTAATACGCTTAAGTTCTTTGCTGCTCATACCAGCGTATTTAGAACGCCATTTATAAAAGGTAGAGGTACTGACACCGTATTCGCGGCTAATTTCTTCAACACTCTTACCGTTGTCGAACTCCTTTAAAATTTTTGCAATCTGTGTAGGTGTGAATTTGCTTCGTCTCATACTGTTTAAAATTAAGAATTATTACACTTCTAAACAGTTCGGTTTGAAGGGAAGCTTACACCAGCAGATAAAAAACCAACTCGAGCAGGATACCTCTTCTCCCAATCCGCAACTATCGACCTCTGACCCTGACAGCAGACATCAAATTGTACGCGGGACCGTTACCGAAGTATGCTACACTGCACAAACCACCGTAGATGCTCAAAATAAAATCCTGATCGATTATAAACTCACCAACGCCAATGATAAAAAAGCAATGGGCGGTATGCTCGCCAGAGCTAAAACCATCTTACGCACAACCCACTTCACCGCCCTTTATGACAAAGGGTATCACACCGGAAGTGAGTTTCATACAGCAGATCATTTAGGCATTGCTACCTTGGTTGCCATACCTGCTATTGGAAGAAAAAGTCAGGCACCAAACCCCAGATACAACGCAGAGTATTTTAACTATAACTCAGATCCAGACACTTATACCTGTCCGCAGGGACATACACTAACCTCTAACGGGACCCAGTACAAAGCACGTAACTACACTTTTAAACAATACAAAACCAAAGCCTGCAAGACCTGTGTGGTGCGGGAGAACTGTACCACTTCAAAAGTCAATGGAAAAGTAATACAGCGCAGTCAGTACACCCAGAACATTCAGGATAATGCCAAACGTATTGCTCAAAGCGGTGAACTCTACAAAAGGCGGCAAGCACTAGTTGAGCATCCTTACGGCACCATAAAGCGTCAATGGGGATTTAATCATATCTTGACCAAAAAAGGAATACAAGCTGCTTCAGCAGATTTAGGTCTTATGCTGCTAGCTTATAATCTTAAAAGACTGTTCAAGCTAAAAGTATCTCTTGAGGCAGCGATAAAACATAGTTTTTTAAGTGTTTTAAAGCTATTAGAGGGCTTAGAGAGGCTCAAACCTAAAGTATATCACCAAAATACCCAAAACACCTCATATGCAGTTTTTGTTGGATATCGCATACACTTCAACTACTTTTAAAACATAAAAAGGTAGTTTTGAGACAGACTGCCGTTGTAGGCAATTAAACCCAAAACCAATGAACAAACAAATTTTACTGATTTATTTTCTATTATCAAGTGCTTTTTCTATTGCACAAGAAACAATTTATTCGCTCAATAAAGAAAGTATTGCTGACAAAGGAATTGAATTTTTTGAAATCATTGAAAAGAAAATAACGGCAAAGACTTATGAAAATAAATTAATTGATAATCCTGAACGAGAAAAAGCAAAAAAAGAAATTGAGAATGCTAAAATCAAAATTGACTCACTTCAAGGTGGCTATCTTACAAATGAGCAAAAACAGTTTTTAGTAAATGCACGTGCAGGCTTAGAAAGAGCAATTGCAAAAAGAACAAGATGGCAAGATTTAAAGTATGCAAAAGAAGAATTAGATAAATCGGGATTTGACTTCATTCAAACAACAAAAAAAGACTATAAACTTGCACTTCAAGAAGCTCAACAAAATCTGAATAAAATAAATGACTTATTCGGTAATTCGGAAACTAAAATTGAGAAAATTAATTCGCTTAGAGAACGAATGTCTAATTTAAGAAAAGATTTAGGTATTGGTTGTATTGGCTGTGGAGAACCGAAAATCCCACATACAATTAGACAAAATGTACCAATAGGAGAAATAGAACGAAACATAAGGATTTTAGGTGCAAAAGTGCCTGTTTCTGAAATTCAAGGTAATTTTAGTTTGACAAGTAATTCATATTATCTTATCAAAAAAAATCATCGTAGATTTTTAGAAAACGAATTGGTTTCTGGAGATGACGTAAGAGAACATATTTATAGATTTGATATTGAAAACGTTGCTGAATTTGTGGCAAGTAATTCGTACACGCTTGTAATGACGGATAATAACAAAAGATATTTTGTACAAAATGTATCTATTGAGGATTTTGCAACTGATTTAGTCAAAAATCAATTCCAAAACATTGTTAACTCTGAAAATCTGGTAATTACAAACTCAAATAGAAAAACGTTTGTATCCAAAAACAACGTCCAATGTGTATTGTCAGATTATGTAAAAATGCAATTAGCACAAGGAAACATTGATATAATAAAACAGACTTCAAACTCTGTAAATAGTTACAATCAAATTTATGACCAAGCCATAAAACAATTAGATTTGGTTACAAAACATTATCAAGCATATAGGAATCGGACTATGACGGAAAGTAGGTTATCCACTTGGAAAAACGATATCCGAAAATTAGAAGCGAGCTATAAAAAACTAAGTGACATTAATTATGGTAAATACAAAAACGATACATCGTCAGATTTAGCATATGAATATTTTAGGAATTTTAGTAAGCAACTAACGAGAGAACAAGTTCAAGCCAGCTCATTGATGGCTGATATGATAAGAGAAACGAAAATAATAACAGGAATATAATAACTGCCTACAACAAAGAACTGAGTTAAAATCCAAGAGTATTTAGTTCAATTTTGTCGCATAATTTGGGTCATAGGGCAAGCCGCTCTTTGCGATTGCAAAAGCTTGTTTTATTAGTTTATTTATAACTGCTATTAGTGCTAGCTTTTTACTTTTGCCTTTTGCTATAATACGTTCATAAATTTTCCTACAGGCAGTATTGTATTTACTTGCAGAGAAGGCACATAAAAACAAAAGATTTCTGAGTTTTTGGTTACCCATTTTACTGATTCTGCTTTTACCCCTGACACTGCTCCCTGATTGCCGTATGGTGGGCGTTGTGCCTGCAAAGCTACAAAGCTGCGATGCAGTTTCAAATTTGGTAAAACCATCAGTTAACACGATCAATAAAGCTGCTGTTTTATCTCCTAAACCTGGGATACTCTTTAAATTAGTCAACTGTTGCTGGTGCTCTGCTTTAACTAGAGATAATAAGCGCGTTTCTAGGGATTTTATCTCTTTATCCAATATCTTTTTTGATCTGTTCAATGATCTAAAAACCGCTTTAGAAGGTATACCTAAAGCTTGCTCTCCGTGAATTTTATTCTTTAGCTGAGTGCGCTGTTTTAAGTACAGCTCTAATAAACGTAGAAGTTGTAGAGATTCTGCTTGATTCTGATCCTTTCCCGTATATAAAGGCACTGGGTTGATCAAAGCATAGTCACATATGGCTTTAGCATCACTCTTATCGGTCTTTACTTTAGATAAACGCATCTGTATAAACCTCTTTACAGATAATGGATTTACTACAGAAACCGGTTGGCCAGATTCAAACAGGAATTGTGCTAAACAATAATGATAATAACCGGTTGCTTCCATAACGACAATTGCTGATTTTTCAAGCTCTTTAATGAACTTTTTGAACCCGGCAACAGTATTAGGGTATTGACGGTAAAAGCCTGTTGTATTTGCTACATCAAAGACATCTTTGCTAATATCTACTCCATAAGTTTCACTATATTTACTCATAACAATTAGATTTTGGAAAGGACGATCTACTTGGTGTTCAACAACTTTAAATCGAGGTTAGCGCCTCACAGAACTGATCGAAATCTAAGTAGAAAAGAGCAGTGATTATCAATGTTGACGGAATCTGAAGTTCCAACGGCTATAGTAACCTTAACCTGCTCTTTTGTTCTTTCTGATTAATGCTATAATTTAAACAGAATCAAACTTAAGTTGGCTATAAGTAATTGCTTGTTCTCGCCTACTTCTGAAAATCCTCGCGGATTTTCAGTTTGGTGTGTACTTGCAAAGTTAAGTGCTAAACCACGCAACTACTCATAGCCGAGACCGTCAGACTGTCTCAAAACTTAGGATATTTCATTTAAAAAGATTAATTTCATGAATGGAATATCAACAAGGACAACCCCGCGAGCAACTTACCCTGTACACCACCTGTTTAGACGATATGATCCCTCAAGATAATAGTGTTCGTCTGATCGATCAATTTGTAAACCTATTAGATCTTCAAGCGCTGGGCTTTCAATCCAAAGCCTCACAGGGCAGACCTCCCTATGATCCTGCAGATTTATTGAAGCTTTACATTTACGGCTATATGAACCGGATGCGCTCTTCCCGCATCTTAGAAAAAGAATGCCTGCGCAATATCGAGGTCATCTGGTTGATCAAAAACCTACAGCCTGATCATAATACTATTGCCCGATTTAGAAAAGACAACCCAAAGGCTATTAAGCGCGTGTTCCGCCAGAGCGTGCAACTCGCACGTAACTTCAACCTGATCGGGGCTACGCTCATCGCCGGTGATTCTACTAAGCTCAGAGCCCAAAACAGCAAGAAGAATAACTACAACAAAAAGAAGATACAGCGCCATCTGGATTACATTGATAAAAAACTCGAAGAACATAACCGGGAACTGGCTAATGCTGATGGAGATCACAAAGAAGAAGTACAACAGCAAATACACACCCGTAAAGCTCAACGTGTAAAATACCAGCAGATAAAAAACCAACTGGAGCAGGATACCTCTTCTCCCAATCCGCAACTATCGACCTCTGACCCTGACAGCAGACATCAAATTGTACGCGGGACCGTTACCGAAGTATGCTACACTGCACAAACCACCGTAGATGCTCAAAATAAAATCCTGATCGATTATAAACTCACCAACGCCAATGATAAAAAAGCAATGGGCGGTATGCTCGCCAGAGCTAAAACCATCTTACGCACAACCCACTTCACCGCCCTTTATGACAAAGGGTATCACACCGGAAGTGAGTTTCATACAGCAGATCATTTAGGCATTGCTACCTTGGTTGCCATACCTGCTATTGGAAGAAAAAGTCAGGCACCAAACCCCAGATACAACGCAGAGTATTTTAACTATAACTCAGATCCAGACACTTATACCTGTCCGCAGGGACATACACTAACCTCTAACGGGACCCAGTACAAAGCACGTAACTACACTTTTAAACAATACAAAACCAAAGCCTGCAAGACCTGTGTGGTGCGGGAGAACTGTACCACTTCAAAAGTCAATGGAAAAGTAATACAGCGCAGTCAGTACACCCAGAACATTCAGGATAATGCCAAACGTATTGCTCAAAGCGGTGAACTCTACAAAAGGCGGCAAGCACTAGTTGAGCATCCTTACGGCACCATAAAGCGTCAATGGGGATTTAATCATATCTTGACCAAAAAAGGAATACAAGCTGCTTCAGCAGATTTAGGTCTTATGCTGCTAGCTTATAATCTTAAAAGACTGTTCAAGCTAAAAGTATCTCTTGAGGCAGCGATAAAACATAGTTTTTTAAGTGTTTTAAAGCTATTAGAGGGCTTAGAAAGGCTCAAACCTAAAGTATATCACCAAAATACCCAAAACACCTCATATGCAGTTTTTGTTGGATATCGCATACACTTCAACTACTTTTAAAACATAAAAAGGTAGTTTTGAGACAGACTGCCGTTGTAAGCCATTTGACCACACCAGAAACATATGAAATACATTTTTACTTTATTCCTATTTTTAAACTCAATTTTTGCCCTTTGTCAAACCGAATTTATAGTAAACACGGAACTTTTAAATGTACGTAGCGGACCAAGTACTGATTACGAAGTGGTCGGTCAGGTAAAACTGAACCAAAAGGTTTTAGAGATTTCGAAGTCTGGTAATTGGTCAAAAATACAGGTTGACGATTTACAAGGTTATGTATCTGCAAAATACATCACAGCCGTTGATGCTAATTCTCAAAGTAAAGATAATGAAGACGGCGATACTTTTATTGGGTGGTTGATAGCTCTCGGGATTATTGGCTACATAATAATTAAAGCAAAGAACTTTTTGTCCAATCTTTTTGGAGGTAGTAAGTCATCAAGCAGACCAAGCAGAAACTATGCCCCAAGTACACCTAAAAAAGTAACCAATTATCACTTATCGATAAAAGACGGTGTAGTTTATTTAGGCAAAGAGAGGAGTACAATGCAATCACCTGTGTTTCGAGGGTTTGAAAAAGCTGTTGACTGTGATTTGGAAAACCCAACAAATGAAAGGTCAAGATTTTTAGTTGCAACTGCAAAAGGCGAAGTATTATTATGCCAATTAAAAAGCACAAGTCAAAAAAAGGTTTTTAGACCTTTTGTATCTTTTGGAAGTGCATACAAGACAAGATTTGCAGATAGCAATTCATTTACTTTTCAGACGGAAAAGGGACTTTTCAAGGGTTATTTTAATAGTACTAAAATAGACAAACTCGCATAGCTGATGAAACCAAACATTTTCAATATTGCCACCAAAGAACTAAATCAAGACGCATTTTTGACTTGGTTGCTAAAATATGCGGATAGAAGTTGTGCTTCAATTAACATTTCGCTTAACAACTGTGGCAAAGAGTTTATTTCAAGTTTGATAAAATCGGTACATCCACAGTTTAATGATAATATAGAAATAGTTGATGCTGGTAGGCAATGGCACAACATTGACGTTTGGGCAACAATTAACAATAAGTACCTTATTATAATAGAAGATAAAACCTTTAGTTCCTTTCATTCAAATCAATTGGCTCGGTACAGACAAATCGCAACTGAATGGTGCCAAGAAAAAGAGTATTTTGAGCCAATTTGCGTTTATCTCAAAACGGGCAATGAATCAATGCGGAATTTGAGTTTTGTAAAGAAACAAGGCTATTCGATTTTTAAGCGCCAAGACTTTTTGAAAATACTTGAGAAGTATAATAAAATTGATAATGATATTTTCATTGACTTTAAAGATAG
Organism: Leeuwenhoekiella blandensis MED217; assembly: GCF_000152985.1. GTDB lineage: Bacteria > Bacteroidota > Bacteroidia > Flavobacteriales > Flavobacteriaceae > Leeuwenhoekiella > Leeuwenhoekiella blandensis. The sequence goes on from NZ_CH672395.1 coordinate 2,773,204, forward strand.
GCTTGCAAAACTCGAACATTCAAACAATCAATACAAACATAAGCTGATTGGCGAATGGAATGGTGCGGATTGGCAAGGTTTCTACCAATATTTGGAAAAAGAAATTGGTTTGGTCAATTGGCATTATGTCAACAATCAAAATGGTGGTTTCTGGAACGCAGTCTTGAATTGGGATTATTGGAGTATGTTTCCTGTCTACTTACAAATTGAACAAGGAAACCTTTGCTTTAAAATTTCAACTGACCCAGATGAATTGGAAATGCCCGAAAACGAAACAAGAAGTCAAATAAGAAATAAAATCTATCGCTTAATTCTGAAAAATGCAAAAGAACAAGATTATGTCGAAATCAAACGACCAAACCGTTTCGGACACGGAAAATATATGACGGTGGCAATCATAAAACAGCAGGATTGGCTTGGGAAAAAAGATGAAAAAATTAACGCTGTACAAATAGCTGAAAAACTAAATGAATACAAGAAATTTCTCAAACATACCGTAGAAAAAACGGCTTACAACAACGTATAAGCGCAATAGCGGGAAAAGTGATAAAACGAAACAAAATGTATAAATTTATGGTCAGTTATAAATCGAAAGGTAAGTGCGTTAATACCGCTACTGCGCTTATACAAAACCGTTACCTGTAATAAGCTGAATGAGCTCCGGCGGAATACTGAAAGATCTAAAACCTACTTTAGTTTTTCATTACAAACCTTCTGATTTTCTCACTCGAACTCTCACTGAAATAAAACTTGGCTGAACTTAACGAACTTTCTCAAAACTTTGAACTGAATACTTCGCGAACGAACTTCTGACTGATTTACTACAGGTAACAACGGCTATAGTTCATTGCGGCTGAATTCGATACCCGAATTCACCGCTTTTTAGTATATTCGTTATTCATCGGAAAAATCCCAGCGGATTTTTCCGCAACGAAACCATAGCCAAACCCGTTACCATTAATAGCGCGGAGTCGCCTATGGCTGATTTTCTTTCTGACAGAGTTTTGATCACAGTCGCTCGTTAACGAGGAAAAGAATTCTCACTTTTGAACATTTCCGAATCTGACTGATTTTAAAAGCCTATCCGAATGGAATGAATCTGAAAACCATCGTCGGTTCCGGCCCAATGTTTCGGTCGCGCTACAAAAGGTAACAAAGAACTGAGTTAAAATCCAAGAGTATTTAGTTCAATTTTGTTGCATAATTTGGGTCATAGGGCAAGCCGCTCTTTGCGATTGCAAAAGCTTGTTTTATTAGTTTATTTATCACTGCTATTAGCGCTAACTTTTTGCTTTTGCCTTTTGCTATAATACGTTCATAGATTTTCCTACAGGCGGTATTGTATTTACTTGCAGAAAAGGCACATAAAAACAAAAGATTTCTGAGTTTTTGGTTACCCATTTTACTTATTCTGCTTTTACCTCTGACGCTGCTCCCTGATTGCCGTATGGTGGGCGTTGTTCCTGCAAAGCTACAAAGCTGTGATGCAGTTTCAAATTTGGTAAAACCATCAGTTAACACGATCAATAAAGCTGCTGTTTTATCTCCTAAACCTGGAATGCTCTTTAAATTAGTCAACTGTTGCTGGTGCTCTTCTTTTACTAGAGATAACAACCGTGTTTCTAAAGATTTTATTTCTTTATCTAATGTCCTTTTTGATCTGTTTAAAGATCTAAAAACAGCTTTTGAGGGTATACCTAAAGCTTGTTCTCCGTGAATTTTATTCTTTAGCTGAGTGCGCTGTTTTAAGTACAGCTCTAATAAACGTAGAAGTTGTAGAGATTCTGCTTGATTCTGATCCTTTCCCGTATATAAAGGCACTGGGTTGATCAAAGCATAATCACATATGGCTTTAGCATCACTCTTATCTGTCTTTACTTTAGATAAACGCATCTGTATAAACCTCTTTACAGATAATGGATTTACGACAGAAACCGGTTGGCCAGATTCAAACAGGAATTGTGCTAAACAATAATGATAATAACCGGTTGCTTCCATAACGACAATTGCTGATTTTTCAAGCTCTTTAATGAACTTTTTGAACCCGGCAACAGTATTAGGGTATTGACGGTAAAAGCCTGTTGTATTTGCTACATCAAAGACATCTTTGCTAATATCTACTCCATAAGTTTCACTATATTTACTCATAACAATTAGATTTTGGAAAGGACGATCTACTTGGTGTTCAACAACTTTAAATCGAGGTTAGCGCCTCACAGAACTGATCGAAATCTAAGTAGAAAAGAGCAGTGATTATCAATGTTGACGGAATCTGAAGTTCCAACGGCTATAGTAACCTTAACCTGCTCTTTTGTTCTTTCTGATTAATACTATAATTTAAACAGAATCAAACTTAAGACGGCTATAGTTCATTGCGGCTGAATTCCGTGTTCGGAATTCACCGCTTTTTAGTATATTCGTTCTACATCGGAAAAATCCCGGCGGATTTTTCCGCAACAAAACCATAGCCAAACCCGTTGTGCGTAATTAAAACCAACCAAAATGGGAATATTTAACAGAAAAAAAGAGGAGAAATTATCGGGAGAACCAGCATTATTTTTAATGGCTGCTTCTTTACTTCAAAATGGCGAACACCAAAAATCACTTGAAGTTTTTGACAAGTTGATTTCTGAATATGTTTCAAATCGAGTAAATTTTAATGACTCTGAAATTGCTGAACAAGATGCTATGATATATTATAATAGGTCTTTGGCAAAATATTATCTCAATGATATGCAAGGAGCAATAGATGATTTAAAAATTTCTGTAAGCATAAAAGAATTAAATCAAGCATATTACCAGCTATTTGTGATTTACCACAATCAAGATAAACCACAAGAAGGAATAGACTATTTGGTAAAATCATATAAACTCGGGAATAAAGAAGCGGAGAACATTTTAAGACAAAACACTAATTATTTTAATCAATAATGAGAATAGATTTAAGAAATCAGCTTGCAGAAGGGATGAACAACTTGCAAACCTGGAGAAGTAGATACAGTAAAGGTGAATATGGGGAGAAAGTGCTTCTAAATGTATTCTACAGAAAGTATTCAACTTTTTTTATGTGGGACAAAATTCAAAATTCATTCAATGGTAATGTCCTATGGAATGATTTTAATATAGGGTTTCGAGAAATGATGAACCTGTATCAAAATCAAGCAATGCAAACACAACCAATATTACTACAATTACTTTCTGAAAAAAGCAATAATCCAGTTGGCAGTGTTACTTATGCAGGGTTTGCCGATAAAATTAGGGGAGCAAAACAGGGCAAAAATGAGGACATTGAAGAAATAGAATTTACATATTTACACTACCTATTGAATGACCAACTTATTTTAATGTGGAGTGCGTTTGGCGGAACAGGACTTTCTAAAATAGATGCTTTGGTTCAAATGTCAGGAGTAATAATTGCGGAAACTGATATGTCAGAATATGGTAAAGTTGAAAATATAATTGGTCAATTATGTACAGGTCCATATTTACACGAAAATTATAATCCATTACCACCATTATAATGGATGAAACAGTTAACAAAGGTCTAAAATCAAGTCTTGGACTACTCTTCTCAATTACAGAGTTTGAGGATTTCTTCAAAAACTATTCTCAAGAAAAAAAGATTGAAGGTAAAAATGGTTTGTATTTGTTAATTGAATCTTTTAGAGAAAATCTATCCCAAAATAGAGAGTTATCGTCAGAAGAAGATATACTGCTAAAACATATTGTTGAATGCACGGAAAATGAAATTTATGCGAATAGTGCTTTAAAAATTTCAATTGTAAATAAGGTTAAAATACCCAATGAAGAATTTTTAAAAGAATTTCTGACTGATTTTGAAGCAATTAAAACGGGCGACTTATCTTTTGAAGAAATAAATAATGGTAAATACAAAACTGTAAAAGAATATATTTCTTTACAAGGTGTTGATGGAAAAGGATTGTCCAAATTATATGAAAAATACAAGGACTTCAATCACCCATATATTTATGATTTAATTTCAGAACCTATTATTCAAGCAAAAAACTATTCTAATGGAATAGCAATTCTTAAAAAATCTCTTAAATACGCTTTACGTTATCCAAATTATTTTTGGCATAGTTTACAGGGTGTAGATGCGTGTGCTACTTCTTTATATCGTATTCAGTTTTTATTGGGATATGAGGGTTTTAGGGAAATTGAAAAATCAATTGAGAACTTTGAAACTAAATTATTAAAGTTAATCTTCCTATTCCTTTCAAGAGTTATCTATATGAGTAAAGACAATTTACTCTCTATTGATGCATATTCAAATAGGGCAAGAATTGTAAGAGATTATAAGTACCAATTTATTGGGATTTTTGGAATAGGCGTGATACCAGACATTCAATATATTTCAGATAAATATTTAGCTTACACAACGGCAACAAAAAATAATTTAGTCGGACAACCCTTTACTCAACTAATGTGGGACAGTATGAAAATGTATAGACACGGTTCACATATTCCAAATAGCTCGGGAGGTTATCAAGAGACAGAAGATGCAACTTGGATGCAATTAGTACAAAGAGGACATTTGAGAAGTATAAATCTTTCCGAGAAAATTTTGGAAGAATTTGAAAACTACGAACTGAATTTTACAAACTCGGAAATTGATTTAATATGTGAAATCGCATTAAAAAAGAATATAATAACTACGCACAACAACGTATAACAACAATTGCGGCTTTGTGTCCTGCGGACACAATCGCGCAAACATAAAAGTCGGTAATTTTAGTTATCTTAGTTTTTAATCAATCCGCAACTGATTGTTATACAAGACCGTCAGACTGTCTCAAAACTTAGGATATTTCATTTAAAAAGATTAATTTCATGAATGGAATATCAACAAGGACAACCCCGCGAGCAACTTACCCTGTACACCACCTGTTTAGACGATATGATCCCTCAAGATAATAGTGTTCGTCTGATCGATCAATTTGTAAACCTATTAGATCTTCAAGCGCTGGGCTTTCAATCCAAAGCCTCACAGGGCAGACCTCCCTATGATCCTGCAGATTTATTGAAGCTTTACATTTACGGCTATATGAACCGGATGCGCTCTTCCCGCATCTTAGAAAAAGAATGCCTGCGCAATATCGAGGTCATCTGGTTGATCAAAAACCTACAGCCTGATCATAATACTATTGCCCGATTTAGAAAAGACAACCCAAAGGCTATTAAGCGCGTGTTCCGCCAGAGCGTGCAACTCGCACGTAACTTCAACCTGATCGGGGCTACGCTCATCGCCGGTGATTCTACTAAGCTCAGAGCCCAAAACAGCAAGAAGAATAACTACAACAAAAAGAAGATACAGCGCCATCTGGATTACATTGATAAAAAACTCGAAGAACATAACCGGGAACTGGCTAATGCTGATGGAGATCACAAAGAAGAAGTACAACAGCAAATACACACCCGTAAAGCTCAACGTGTAAAATACCAGCAGATAAAAAACCAACTGGAGCAGGATACCTCTTCTCCCAATCCGCAACTATCGACCTCTGACCCTGACAGCAGACATCAAATTGTACGCGGGACCGTTACCGAAGTATGCTACACTGCACAAACCACCGTAGATGCTCAAAATAAAATCCTGATCGATTATAAACTCACCAACGCCAATGATAAAAAAGCAATGGGCGGTATGCTCGCCAGAGCTAAAACCATCTTACGCACAACCCACTTCACCGCCCTTTATGACAAAGGGTATCACACCGGAAGTGAGTTTCATACAGCAGATCATTTAGGCATTGCTACCTTGGTTGCCATACCTGCTATTGGAAGAAAAAGTCAGGCACCAAACCCCAGATACAACGCAGAGTATTTTAACTATAACTCAGATCCAGACACTTATACCTGTCCGCAGGGACATACACTAACCTCTAACGGGACCCAGTACAAAGCACGTAACTACACTTTTAAACAATACAAAACCAAAGCCTGCAAGACCTGTGTGGTGCGGGAGAACTGTACCACTTCAAAAGTCAATGGAAAAGTAATACAGCGCAGTCAGTACACCCAGAACATTCAGGATAATGCCAAACGTATTGCTCAAAGCGGTGAACTCTACAAAAGGCGGCAAGCACTAGTTGAGCATCCTTACGGCACCATAAAGCGTCAATGGGGATTTAATCATATCTTGACCAAAAAAGGAATACAAGCTGCTTCAGCAGATTTAGGTCTTATGCTGCTAGCTTATAATCTTAAAAGACTGTTCAAGCTAAAAGTATCTCTTGAGGCAGCGATAAAACATAGTTTTTTAAGTGTTTTAAAGCTATTAGAGGGCTTAGAGAGGCTCAAACCTAAAGTATATCACCAAAATACCCAAAACACCTCATATGCAGTTTTTGTTGGATATCGCATACACTTCAACTACTTTTAAAACATAAAAAGGTAGTTTTGAGACAGACTGCCGTTGTGCAACATTTGAAAAAAGCATCGAGAATGAAAAAATATTTGGGAATAGTATTGATGGCTTTGATTATAACTTCCTGTAACGGACAATCTAAATCTGAAAGAAAAGTTGGTGGACCTTGCCAAGATTGCGAAGCAGTTTTGGATTATAAATTGTTGGAATTAGAACCTAAAACAACTGTTACTTTACCTAAATTCGAAGACAACGAACCGAAAGTAAAAATAACAGGAACTGTATATCAAAAAGACGGAAAAACACCTGCTGAAAATGTAATACTGTACGTATATCACACAGACAGAAACGGAATTTATCAACCAAGTGAAAATCCAATTGGTTGGGAAAAAACTCACGGACAATATCGTGGATGGCTAAAAACAGAAAAAGACGGAAAATTTACTTTTTACACTTTTAGACCAGCACCCTATCCAAAAGTCCAAGAACCTGAACATATCCATATTTATGTGAAAGAACCGAATACTATTCCATACTATATCGACAGTTATTTTTTTGAAAGTGACACGAAATTGACGACAGAAAAAAAACAATCCCAGAAAAACAGAGGTGGCTCGGGAATTGTGAAGTTGGAAATGAAAAATGGAATTTGGACAGCAAATAGGAATTTAATTTTAGGAAAAAATATTCCTAATTATGAATAAAAAACGTTGCACAACAATGTATAACCGCAATTACGGCGGATTCGACTACGTCCGAATCCACTCGGAATTGCTAAGGCTAGTGCTTAAACGGAAAATAATGGCTAATTTATGCCGTAACTGACGGTTATACGAGAACGTTACCCACAAGCTGAAAACCAGCCGCATATTTTAGCACTTTCGGTTTTTCCCAACACATAAATCCAACGCTCTAAAAACCAAAAGAGCTAAAACTTTCCCAAAATTCGTAATTATGTATTTAAGTATTTGCTTATATACGTAATTAATTATATGTTTGTACGACAAAGCAAATAACTTTAATAAAAATATATACACAAATGAAATTAGAAATAACCTGTACAAGAGCGGAAGCCAACCATAAGCAGTTACAAAACTGTATGGAGGCATTGGATAATATGGAAGGGAGTTTTCAAAAAATGACAAAACTTTTATCAATTGCAGGAAGCGATGTAAGATTGAGAATTCTTTATTTATTGAATTTAGAAAATGAACTATGTCCTTGTGATTTAGCTGATATACTAAAAATGAGTGTTCCTGCGATCTCACAACATATACGTAAAATCAAAGATGCAGGAATAATCAATTCAAGACGAGATGGTCAAACACTTTATTATTCATTAAATAAAGATGAAACAGAGATATTTATTAGCATTTTTAAATCTATCGAATTAATTAGAAAAACAGCATAATTTATAAAGAAATGAAAACAGAAAAAACATCAAAAAATGCAGCATACACAGGTTTATTTGCTGCTGTAGCAGCATCATCTTGTTGCATACCACCTGTTATAGCATTAATAGCTGGCGTTGGAGGAAGTGCATCTGCACTATCTTGGATGGAACCTTTTAGACCCTATTTAATAGGTTTAGCTGTAATAGCTATTGGCTATGCTTGGTATGCTTACTTAAAACCCAAAAAAGCCGATGACTGTTGCGAAGTTGATGCAAAACCAAAATGGTATCAAACCAAAGGCTTTTTAATAGGCATTACATTGTTTGCAGCTATTTCAATTAGCTTTCCTTATTATTCTCATATATTTTATCCAGATAACAAAAAAGAGGTTATTGTCGTAAATCAATCAGACATTCAAACTGTAAATTTTGATGTAAAAGGTATGACTTGCGCTTCTTGTGAAGAACACGTTAAGCACGCTGTTAACGAATTAGAAGGTATTGTTAATGTAGCTGCTTCTTATGAGAAAGCTAATGCCGAAGTGGAGTTTGACAATACAAAAACATCTAAAGAAGATATAGAAAAAGCTATAAATTCAACGGGTTATAAAGTTATTAATAAATAAAAATAAATCTTATGAAAAAATTATTAGTTATATCAGGATTATTCCTTTTATTATTTTCATTTAATGCACAAGCACAATCGTGTTGTTTGCCGAAAAATGACAAAAAGGTAGAGAAAGCCAATATCAATATGCAAGAAACTAAAACAGTTACTTTAAAAGTTACAGGCATGACTTGTATGTCTTGTTCAAACCATGTAATGAAGGCTTTAGAAAAAGTAGAGGGAGTTATAGAACCGTTGGTCGAGTATAAAGAGGATAGAGCGGTTGTGACTTTCAATCCAAAGTTAACTACAGTAGAAGCCATTATTGAAGCCATTAATAAAACACCTTATAAGGCAAGTTTGATGGAGCCAAAAAGCTAGGGAAACTAAAGTCGCAAAAAAAGTTGGGGTATAATACCTCAATTTTTTTCAAACTGTATTTAAGTATTTAATTAAATAATTGTTCTAATGAAACAGTCAAAGAAGGAAGTTTTCAATCCGGACCACTTGGATTGTTGCATAGAAATTGGAGATTGTGAATTGCAAAATCCACCAAAAGAATTAATTGATAAACTTATTGGACAGCCCATCAGTGACTGTAAAAAAATTATTGAAGAGTTTCTTAAACCTCAAGAAAAATTAGTTATAAAATTTAAAAAGAAAATAGGGTTTAAAACTCAAAATGATAATCGCTAGTTAGCTTTTAAATGGACTGAAAATACAGTACTTAATTTAAAAAAAGATATCAAAATGGAAGTTTGTCACACCAGTAACCCAGCACTTATTCTTATACCAGATATTAGTGGGTTTACCAAATACATTGCCACTTCTGAAATTAGGCATAGTCAGGAAAAAATTGCACTATTGCTCGAATCAATTTTAGAAAATAATATACTAAATTTTAAAGTGTCTGAAATCGAAGGCGATGCTATTTTATTTTACAGTTATGAATTTCCATATTCAGCAACGGAAATCATTAATCAATGTCAATTGATGTTCGACAAATTTCATCAAAGAATAGATGAATTTAAACGATCGAAATGTATGTGTGAGTCTTGCCAAAATCTATATAACCTTTCACTAAAATTTGTGCTTCATTTTGGACAACTTGGCTCTGTAATGGTAAAAGACTATTGTAAACTCTTTGGTAAAGATTTAATAATAGCACATCGGCTTCTTAAAAACAAAATTAGCTCAAATGAGTACATACTTTTCACGGAAAATTTTAGCAATCAATTTCCACTTATAGGCACTCATCTTGATAACCATACGGAATTGGTCAACGACATTTTCAATTTAGAAGACATCGGTGATATTGGTATTACTTATTTCGATTTGAAGGCATTAAGTTTAAAGAACAGACAAGGTACGACTTGTTAAAATGATCAGCATTTTCTTCGTGCGGAAAATGAAATAAACATAATCTAAATTATATACAAAATGAAAACAGCAAAGCAATATTTGGGCAAACAATTAAACACCATGTTATCTGAAATTCAACTTGATGATAATAATTTTATCGTGAATGTCCAAAGGGAATTACTTAAAGGCAATCCACTGCCAAAAACAACATTTTATGCACTTATCGATGCGACTAAAGAGAAAGCTGATTCACTGTTGGAATTATTAGGAGAGCTAAATGAAAATGATGAAATCACTGCCTTTTCTGGTTTGTCGATCACACCTACTAACCACAAGTTTATAGTGCAAGGCAAAACACTTTATACTTGGTGTGCATTAGACGCTATATTGTTTACCGAATGGCTGGATGTTTCGTCCCAAATTATATCTCAAGACCCAATTGACAATTCTTTAATTGAGTTGAATATTGACTGTGATCATTTGGTATCATCTAATCCGTATCCAATATTTCTCTCTTTGGTTGAAAAAATGGACTCTTGCAATATCAGAGGCTCCTTCTGTAATCACGTTTCTTTTTTTGCAAGCGAACAAACCGCAAAACAATGGCTTGACAGCAATGCAAATGGCAAGATATTAACCTTGGAAGATCTGTTTGAATCGAATAAAATTGGCTTAAAATGTTGTTAAAAATAATAACCCATATTTATTAAGCACCACATAAAAACAAATCATTTTTAATATGAAGAATTTATTTAAAAAGAAAAACGAGTTATCTCAAAAAACAGAAACTGTTTCATTACAGATAGAAGGAATGACCTGTAGTGGCTGTTCATTACATATCGAAAAGGATATCAATAAAAAAGATGGTATTCTAATCAGTTCTGTGAACCACGAAACTGGTAAAGGAGAATTTACTTTTGATACTGCCAAGTTGAATAAAGAGGAATTGATTAACGCTGTAAATAGCATTGGTAAGTATACGGTTGTTAAAGGCAATGAAAAAGAGGATTGTTGTGATTCAATTTCGGATAGCACGACAGATAAAGCGTCCAACAAAGGAAAAAATCAATTCGATTTAATCGTAATTGGAGGTGGTTCTGCTGCATTTTCAGCAGCCATAAAAGCTGAAAGTTTAGGACTCACAACACTAATGGTTAATGGTGGATTAGATTTTGGTGGCACTTGTGTTAATGTTGGCTGTGTACCTTCCAAAAATTTAATCCGTGCGGCTGAAACGGCTTACCATACAACACATTCTAATTTTGCAGGAATAAAACCAAAAGGTGCTGACATTGATTTTGCTCAAATAATAAAAGACAAAAAAGCATTGGTTGCAGCCCTGCAACAGCAAAAGTATATGGATGTTGTGAGTGATTTTGAAAACTTAACGATGCTAAAAGGATGGGCAGAATTTGTAAATAACAACACCATTATTGTTGATGGTAAAGACACATACACTGCAACAAACGTTGTTATAGCAACAGGTGCAACCACGAATATTCCAAATATTGAAGGATTAAATGAAGTTGGGTATTTAACTAATGTGTCCTTATTCGATTTGGAAGAAAAACCCAAAAGCTTGACCATAATGGGCGCAGGTTATATCGGATTGGAAATGGCAATGGCATATAATCGTTTAGGAGTAAAAGTACGTATCATAGAATTTACCGATAGGCCTTTACGAAGTCAAACCGAAGACATTACTGATGTTTTAGTTGAACAAATGAAAAGTGAAGGCATTGAAATTCTTCCAAATTTTAGAGCTTTTAAATTTGAAAAAGAGGGCAACGATACTATTATTCATTGTAACTGTCCTGATGGTTCTACAACACAAATTGTTGAAAAAGGACATATTGTTGTTGCTACAGGAACCACGCCAAACACGTCTAAATTAGGTCTAAAAAAAATAGACCTAAAATTATCAGAAAGAGGGCATATTGTGGTTAATGAAAAAATGGAAACTAATATTTCCAATATTTATGCAGCTGGTGATGTCACTAATACACCGCCATTTGTGTATACAGCAGCAACCGAAGGCAGTACAGCCGTTAATAATGCATTTTCATTATCAAAACAAAGTGTAGATTATGCATCATTACCTTGGGTAGTATTTACAGACCCTCAAATTGCGGGAGCAGGTATGGATGAAATTGAAGCTGAATCAAGAGGCATTCCTTTTGAAGTATCAAAATTAGATCTAACACATGTACCAAGAGCTTTAGCTGCACAAGATACCAGAGGATTTATAAAGTTGATTCGTAATACGGAAACGGATAAATTAATTGGAGCAAGAGTAATAGCACCAGAAGGTGGTGAACTCATCCAACAATTAAGTATGGCTATTAAATTTGGAATTACAGTAAAAGATTTGGCTGAAAGTTTTTATCCATATTTGACACTTGGAGAAGGAATCAAATTAGCAGCAATTACTTTTGGAAAAGATGTTTCTAAATTGAGTTGTTGTGCAAGTTAATCCCTACTAAAAGCCATACACATTTGCAATTCGCTCAAAGCCACCACGCCATCAAAAATTGCAAAAGAGTATGTCTTGCCAACGCTCAATCCGAACATTTAAGAAAATATCGGAATTGAAAAGCAGAACGGAATAAAGCCAGTGGGTAACAACGTATATAAAAAATAGCAGTTAAGAGCTAAACTAAAAGTTTGGTTCTTTTCTGCTATCTTTGTTTTCAACTGAAAAATTGCACATACAAATCTGCTACTTTTCATATACAAGACCGTCAGACTGTCTCAAAACTTAGGATATTTCATTTAAAAAGATTAATTTCATGAATGGAATATCAACAAGGACAACCCCGCGAGCAACTTACCCTGTACACCACCTGTTTAGACGATATGATCCCTCAAGATAATAGTGTTCGTCTGATCGATCAATTTGTAAACCTATTAGATCTTCAAGCGCTGGGCTTTCAATCCAAAGCCTCACAGGGCAGACCTCCCTATGATCCTGCAGATTTATTGAAGCTTTACATTTACGGCTATATGAACCGGATGCGCTCTTCCCGCATCTTAGAAAAAGAATGCCTGCGCAATATCGAGGTCATCTGGTTGATCAAAAACCTACAGCCTGATCATAATACTATTGCCCGATTTAGAAAAGACAACCCAAAGGCTATTAAGCGCGTGTTCCGCCAGAGCGTGCAACTCGCACGTAACTTCAACCTGATCGGGGCTACGCTCATCGCCGGTGATTCTACTAAGCTCAGAGCCCAAAACAGCAAGAAGAATAACTACAACAAAAAGAAGATACAGCGCCATCTGGATTACATTGATAAAAAACTCGAAGAACATAACCGGGAACTGGCTAATGCTGATGGAGATCACAAAGAAGAAGTACAACAGCAAATACACACCCGTAAAGCTCAACGTGTAAAATACCAGCAGATAAAAAACCAACTGGAGCAGGATACCTCTTCTCCCAATCCGCAACTATCGACCTCTGACCCTGACAGCAGACATCAAATTGTACGCGGGACCGTTACCGAAGTATGCTACACTGCACAAACCACCGTAGATGCTCAAAATAAAATCCTGATCGATTATAAACTCACCAACGCCAATGATAAAAAAGCAATGGGCGGTATGCTCGCCAGAGCTAAAACCATCTTACGCACAACCCACTTCACCGCCCTTTATGACAAAGGGTATCACACCGGAAGTGAGTTTCATACAGCAGATCATTTAGGCATTGCTACCTTGGTTGCCATACCTGCTATTGGAAGAAAAAGTCAGGCACCAAACCCCAGATACAACGCAGAGTATTTTAACTATAACTCAGATCCAGACACTTATACCTGTCCGCAGGGACATACACTAACCTCTAACGGGACCCAGTACAAAGCACGTAACTACACTTTTAAACAATACAAAACCAAAGCCTGCAAGACCTGTGTGGTGCGGGAGAACTGTACCACTTCAAAAGTCAATGGAAAAGTAATACAGCGCAGTCAGTACACCCAGAACATTCAGGATAATGCCAAACGTATTGCTCAAAGCGGTGAACTCTACAAAAGGCGGCAAGCACTAGTTGAGCATCCTTACGGCACCATAAAGCGTCAATGGGGATTTAATCATATCTTGACCAAAAAAGGAATACAAGCTGCTTCAGCAGATTTAGGTCTTATGCTGCTAGCTTATAATCTTAAAAGACTGTTCAAGCTAAAAGTATCTCTTGAGGCAGCGATAAAACATAGTTTTTTAAGTGTTTTAAAGCTATTAGAGGGCTTAGAAAGGCTCAAACCTAAAGTATATCACCAAAATACCCAAAACACCTCATATGCAGTTTTTGTTGGATATCGCATACACTTCAACTACTTTTAAAACATAAAAAGGTAGTTTTGAGACAGACTGCCGTTGTGAGTAATTTAAATGAACATCGAAAACTCAATAATATCAGAAATTTTTAAAGAAATCTCTTTTTCAAAAAAAGAAGAAAATCTTATTGAAAATAAACTTAAAAAACTCGATTTAAAAAAAGGAGTTACAATATTAAAAGCAGACGATAAAGTCCTCAATCAATATTATGTTTACAATGGTTGTTTAAGAACTTACTTTATTGATAAATCTGGCAAAGAACATACTTTGCAATTTGCCATTAATGATTGGTGGATAAGTGATTATACAGCTTTCTTCACAACAACTAAAGCAGTAATGTATATTGAAACTATTGAGGAAGCAACGATATATCAAATTTCAAAAAAAAGTATGGAAGATTTATTCATAGAGATTCCACAATTAGAAACTTTTTTTAGAAAAAAAATGGAAAAAGCTTTTGCTAGTTTTCAAAAGAGGATATTAGCAAATTTGGCCCAGTCTGCTAAAGAAAGATATGTTTCGTTTATCAATACTTACCCAAATATTGAACAGACTGTAAAAAATTACCATATAGCTTCTTATCTAGGAATTACTACCGAAACCTTAAGTAGAATTAGAAAAGAAATGTCTCTTAATTGATTTTATTGACATACATCAATTTTCAGCACTTAATTTGACTATAATTTTGCCTTTTTAAAACAAAATAATTCTCAAATGAAAAGAATAACAACAATTATAATCGCTTTGGCTTTATTTTCGTCCTGTGGCAAAAACACAAAAGAAACTAATTCTAATGAGCAAAAATTAAGTACTAACACAGAAACAGAAAAAAGTAAAACAATGAAAAAAGTATTATTTGTATTAACAAGTCACGAAGATTTAGGAGATACTGGGCTCAAAACTGGTTTTTGGATAGAAGAGTTTGCAGCACCTTATTATTTATTAAAAGATAAAGGAATTGAAATTACTTTAGCATCTCCAAAAGGAGGACAACCTCCAATTGACCCAAAAAGTGCTTCTCCAGACTTTCAAACCCCAGCAACTGTAAGATTTAATGACGATAAAGAAACCCAAGAAGTCTTATCTAGAACAATAAGATTGGAAACTGCAAACCAAGCAGATTTTGACGCTGTATTTTATCCTGGTGGACACGGTCCTTTATGGGATTTAGCTGAAGATAAAAATTCAATTGCTTTAATAGAAGATTTTTATAAAAATAATAAACCAGTTGCTGCTGTTTGCCACGCTCCTGCTATTTTTAAACACACAAAAAATACAAATGGGACTTATTTGGTTAATGGCAAAAAAGTAACTGGATTTACAAACGGAGAAGAAGAAGCTGTTCAACTAACTTCTATTGTTCCATTTTTAGTAGAAGATATGCTAAAAAGTAATGGTGGAATTTACTCTAAAAAAGCAGATTGGAATCCTTATGCTGTTGAAGATGGTTTATTAATAACTGGACAAAACCCTGCCTCTTCTGAATTAGTAGCTGAACTTCTACTTAAGAAAATAAAGTAAAAACTACTCACAACATTGTATAAAAGCAATAGCGGTTTGGGTTATAACTCAAACCGCTATTTTATTTTAATTAAGTATCTTGCTATTCGAATAGTGGAGCGTTTTAATCCGCTACTGCTCTTATACTAGACCGTCAGACTGTCTCAAAACTTAGGATATTTCATTTAAAAAGATTAATTTCATGAATGGAATATCAACAAGGACAACCCCGCGAGCAACTTACCCTGTACACCACCTGTTTAGACGATATGATCCCTCAAGATAATAGTGTTCGTCTGATCGATCAATTTGTAAACCTATTAGATCTTCAAGCGCTGGGCTTTCAATCCAAAGCCTCACAGGGCAGACCTCCCTATGATCCTGCAGATTTATTGAAGCTTTACATTTACGGCTATATGAACCGGATGCGCTCTTCCCGCATCTTAGAAAAAGAATGCCTGCGCAATATCGAGGTCATCTGGTTGATCAAAAACCTACAGCCTGATCATAATACTATTGCCCGATTTAGAAAAGACAACCCAAAGGCTATTAAGCGCGTGTTCCGCCAGAGCGTGCAACTCGCACGTAACTTCAACCTGATCGGGGCTACGCTCATCGCCGGTGATTCTACTAAGCTCAGAGCCCAAAACAGCAAGAAGAATAACTACAACAAAAAGAAGATACAGCGCCATCTGGATTACATTGATAAAAAACTCGAAGAACATAACCGGGAACTGGCTAATGCTGATGGAGATCACAAAGAAGAAGTACAACAGCAAATACACACCCGTAAAGCTCAACGTGTAAAATACCAGCAGATAAAAAACCAACTGGAGCAGGATACCTCTTCTCCCAATCCGCAACTATCGACCTCTGACCCTGACAGCAGACATCAAATTGTACGCGGGACCGTTACCGAAGTATGCTACACTGCACAAACCACCGTAGATGCTCAAAATAAAATCCTGATCGATTATAAACTCACCAACGCCAATGATAAAAAAGCAATGGGCGGTATGCTCGCCAGAGCTAAAACCATCTTACGCACAACCCACTTCACCGCCCTTTATGACAAAGGGTATCACACCGGAAGTGAGTTTCATACAGCAGATCATTTAGGCATTGCTACCTTGGTTGCCATACCTGCTATTGGAAGAAAAAGTCAGGCACCAAACCCCAGATACAACGCAGAGTATTTTAACTATAACTCAGATCCAGACACTTATACCTGTCCGCAGGGACATACACTAACCTCTAACGGGACCCAGTACAAAGCACGTAACTACACTTTTAAACAATACAAAACCAAAGCCTGCAAGACCTGTGTGGTGCGGGAGAACTGTACCACTTCAAAAGTCAATGGAAAAGTAATACAGCGCAGTCAGTACACCCAGAACATTCAGGATAATGCCAAACGTATTGCTCAAAGCGGTGAACTCTACAAAAGGCGGCAAGCACTAGTTGAGCATCCTTACGGCACCATAAAGCGTCAATGGGGATTTAATCATATCTTGACCAAAAAAGGAATACAAGCTGCTTCAGCAGATTTAGGTCTTATGCTGCTAGCTTATAATCTTAAAAGACTGTTCAAGCTAAAAGTATCTCTTGAGGCAGCGATAAAACATAGTTTTTTAAGTGTTTTAAAGCTATTAGAGGGCTTAGAAAGGCTCAAACCTAAAGTATATCACCAAAATACCCAAAACACCTCATATGCAGTTTTTGTTGGATATCGCATACACTTCAACTACTTTTAAAACATAAAAAGGTAGTTTTGAGACAGACTGCCGTTGTGCGTAAGCTGACCAAACCAAGAAACTTAATGATTAATCAAGAAAATATATATCAGCTTTTACAAAAAGAAAATTGGACTGAATTAATCGGAATATTCTACCAAAATAAGGATTTAATAAAAAAAGACCTATTACTTCAAACCGCATCGGAAACTACTATTTCTGTTATGGTTCAAAAAGCAATGGAATTAGAGACTGATTCAGATTTTGTTGAAAATTTAGGTCAACTGACTTTGTTGAATGCTGGACATTTTATAAAACTAAAACCCGAACAAGACGAAGCCATTAATGTCGCAATTGCAAATGCAAAAATTGACAACTTATCTCTTGCTTATAATTATGCCAAAAAATATCCTGACAATGAGGTTTCTAAAAGTATAATTACTAAATACCATAAAGAGTTTCCGAAAGAAATTAGCAACAGTTCTAAAAATCGAATTCTAACAACTGAAAATACTCTTGACGAAAACGGAATTGATGCTCGGAAATCAATGTTTAACTCTTATCAGGAAAGTGAGTTTTTTGTAGCTCTAAAAAGAGTTTTTGACACTTACCAAGTTTATCCAAATGTAGCTTTGAGCAATGTAATCGAGTATGATTTAATTAAAAACCAACTAAATCAAACTGAACGGAATTTTTTCTTCAAATCGTCTATCGACTTTGCAGTTTTTGAGCCTTTCAAAAATTATTATCCAATTTATTTTTTCGAACTCGATAGTATTTATCACGACACAAAAGAACAAAAAGAAAAAGATAAAATGAAAGACAAAATTTTGAGTCTCTCAAATTCAAAACTTTATCGGATTAGAAAACGAGATAAAACTGTTAGTGAAGCGGAATTTGAAGAAATAATACGAGAAATAAGAAAATTAACGGAATGAAAAAAGCCTACGCACAACAACGTATCCTATGAAAAGCCCTAGTCCAGTTCTTTAAAGTTAATATTTTATTTTTAATCACTTCATAATGTTGATTTTGGGGTGTTGAATCGTTGATAATTCCGATAGGATTATCAATCATTCAATACCTATATAACTTGCTCGGCATCCTATATGTGATACGCGCATCTTGGCGGTTCACCAGCATCTGTATGATTATAAGCTATAATAAACTGGTCACTTGCTAACCGATGTGATCTAAACTCAAGTAGTCACCTACGTTGTTTTGTGATCCAGATTTTGCTACTTCTATGTGGAATTACTACATTAGACTGGACATAGAGTTGAATGAATATTATTGCAAGTTGTTAACTTAGCAATCATGAGACGTAAAGCCAAACATTACACTTTAGAGTTTAAGCAAAAAGCAGTAGAATTAAGTTACGCCAAAGGCAGTGTAGCACAGGTTTGTGAGGACCTGGATATCTTACCTGCTGTTCTTTACCGGTGGCGTAAAGAGCAAAAGAATTATGGTAAAAATAGTTTTCCCGGCCGTGGTAACCCTAAAATGACCGATCAACAAAAAGAGATAGCCCGTTTAAAGAAACAGCTCAAAGAAGCCGAATTAGAACGTGATATCTTAAAAAAGGCGATTGGCATCTTCTCCGCGAGCGACAAGAAAAATACAGGTTCATAAAACAGCATCGTATGAAATTTCCTGTTGAGAAGATGTGCACTATGTTAGCCGTGAGTAAAAGCGGTTATTACCACTGGTTGAAATCTGGTCCTAGCACCCTTTGGAAAGAAAATCAGAAGCTCTCTTCATTAATCAAAGATATATTTGAAGATAGTCACCAAAGCTATGGAGCTCCTAGAATAAAGGCTGAATTGAAAGCTTTGGGCTTTAAGGTATCAAAGCCTCGGGTAGCCCGTATAATGAAGGCAAACTATTTATACGCTAAGAGGAAGCGTAAGTTTAAAGCCACCACCGATAGTAACCATAAATATCCCATAGCACCAAACTTGTTGAACCAATGCTTTAATGTAGCCAGGGCTAATCAAGTATGGGTAAGCGATATTACCTATGTTCAGACCAATCAGGGTTGGAGTTACCTAACAGTGATCATTGATCTATTCAATAGAAAAGTTATAGGATGGGCTTTAAGTGATACCCTAAATACTGAGGATACTGTTATAAAAGCTTGGCAGATGGCTATTAAAAATACCACACTAACACAACCTTTGATATTCCATTCAGACCAAGGTATCCAATATGCCAGCCAAAGATTTACTAATCTACTTAAAAGCTATAATGACCTGGTAAAACAATCGATGAGTAGAAAAGGTAATTGCTGGGACAATGCCGTAGCTGAATCCTTTTTTAAATCTCTGAAAGTAGAATGGGTATATTGGCATAAATACAAGCTTAAATCACAGGCAGAGTTATCTATCTTTCAGTGGATAGAAACCTGGTACAATACCAGAAGAAGACATTCCTACTTAGGAAACAGAACTATTAAAGAATTTGAAATAGATATGTATAATCAAAAACTAGCAGCATAGTCACTCAACTTAAAGTCCAGTTTTTTGTTGCAAGTCCAATGTTGAGCTTTGTTATTGGTTTATTATTCTACAATCCCTATCTCATAGGGAATTCCTGTTTTAATTACAGCTAAGGTGCGGCTTAGTAATTTACGAGCTACCTTAACGATTATTGATTTTACGTTCTTACCTTGATGTTTGCGATAATACTCTTGCATTACCGGGTCTGTCCTGATCGCTTGCCAAGAAGCCTCAATAAAATAACTGCGTATCAAGCGGTGTGCTCGCATACTCACACCCGTATGCCTTAGGGTATCACCACTTTGATAAATACCTGGGGCTAAACCTACATAGCCCGCCAGATGCTTTATGTTCTTAAAGCGTCGCAGATCTCCAAGCTCACTCAGTATACCACTGGCCACAATAGGACCTATGCCCGGTATACTGCGCAATAGCATATAATCGTGTTTAAAATGTGTTTTAGTGTGTCTTCTAAGTAACGTAGATACATCCCGAAACTCTTGATCTATAAACCGAAAACTACGCATACGGCTGCGTAAAACTTCTGTGCCTGTATCATATTCAAACTTCAAGTCATCTAACCAATATCTAAAATTATGACTCCAGTGATCATTGTCGTACTCCGGTGGTATTTCTATACCATAATACAGCAGTTGCATTTTAATATAACTCTTGATCTGACGCATATCTTTAACCAGATCATTGCGTCGACGAAAGAGGCTGCGCAATTGCTCACGACATTGTATGCTTCCCTTAAAACCGAACTGTTTAGAAGTGTAATAATTCTTAATTTTAAACAGTATGAGACGAAGCAAATTCACACCTACACAGATTGCAAAAATTTTAAAGGAGTTCGACAACGGTAAGAGTGTTGAAGAAATTAGCCGCGAATACGGTGTCAGTACCTCTACCTTTTATAAATGGCGTTCTAAATACGCTGGTATGAGCAGCAAAGAACTTAAGCGTATTAAGGAGCTCGAAGCTGAAAACGCCCGTCTAAAGCAGATGTATGCCTCTTTAGCACTAGACCACCAAATGGCAAAAGAGATTATTGAAAAAAAGCTCTAAAGCCCTGCCGTAAACGCACCATAGCTAAAGAACTTATCCGCTACGGCATCAGTAGGGCGTGCCGAGTGCTTAATATGAGTAAAAGTGTTTACTATTATAAGCCATTACCCAAGGATGATACTCCTATAGAGAAGGCTCTTAGAGACAAAGCAGAAGAACATTCAGAAGAGGGTTTCTGGAAAGCCTACTGGCGTATCCGTAACGAAGGAAAGCCTTGGAATCATAAGCGGGTACACAGGGTGTATGTATCTTTAGGGCTTCCTTTAAGAAGAAAAGCAAAGAAGCGCCTGCCCGCGCGTATACAGGAGCCTTTGGAGATTCCTGAAGAATTGAATGATACTTGGAGTATTGATTTCGTAAGCGATGTCCTAGAAAACAAGAGACGTTTTAGATCTTTTAACGTAATAGACGATTTTAATCGAGAGGCACTACATATTGAAGTAGACTTTTCATTGACTAGTAATCGGGTAGTCTGGGTACTCAATCACCTAATCAACCGACGGGGCAAGCCAAACAGGATCAGGATGGACAATGGTCCTGAATTCATAGCAAACCTAACTGCTGAATGGAGTAAAATGCATGAAATTGAATTTAAATACATACAACCAGGCAAACCTACTCAAAATGCTTTTGTAGAACGCTTTAATGGCTCCTATCGCAGAGGTGTCCTAGATAAATATATCTTTGAAAATATTGATCAGGTAAGGGAACAAACTCAAATATGGATGGAAGATTACAATAAATATCGTCCCCATGACTCACTGGGCAAAATAGCACCAGTGCAATACGCAAAACTCCATTCTCTTGGGGCTAGCCCCAAGAGAATGAATAACAATAATTTTAAACCAGTTTTGGAAAATTAAGCAGTTCTAGTCTGGGGAAGCTTACACAAGGACAGGTTCTGTCCCCAGGTATGCAGGATGGCGATCATTCCGGGACTAGCCCCTAAAAACTTAGGATTGGAAGCAAACCCTGTTATAACCTCCCAAGCGGTTTTGAACAGCAAGTCATACAAGAGTCTGGGCTCATACAGGCACAGGCGGTTGAGCTCACAAGGCAGGGTAAAGACCACGTGGAAGTAAGGCACATTCAAGAGTTCTTCTTCCCGTGCTCTAATCCATTGCTCCCTTTTGTGCCCCTGGCACTTGGGACAATGCCGGTTACGACAACTGTTATAACTCAGGTGTAAGATATTGCAAGAGGTATTGGTGCAGCGGTCAATGTGACCGCCCAGGGCAGCCGTGCGGCATTTACGCAAGGCGTATAAAGTTCTTAACTGCCAGCTAGTGGCACAACAGCCAGCTAAGTCTTGTGTATTGCGATTTAATACCTGAGCTACCTCATACGTAGCCCTTGCCATCAGTCTTGTTTATAGAGTTTATCAAGCGGACTGAAGGACTTTTGCCTGCCCAGTTGAGCCACGTGTAAATACGTTAGGGTGGTCTGGATGTCTGCGTGCCCTAAAAGATCCTTTACACTCATAATATCAAGACCCATCTCCAGAAGGTGGGTAGCATAACTGTGGCGCAGGCTGTGGGTGGTCACTTGTTTTCTTATGCCGCTATGCTTACGGGCTTCACTTACGATCCAACGCACCCCTTGAGTAGAAAGCGGGACAGCTTTACCTTCGCTATTATTACCGGTAAAGCACCAGATGGAAGGCTGTTCTGCCCTAAGGTAGGTTTGAAGTCCGCGGATCTGCATCTTTGACAAGGGTACATACCGGTCTTTCCTGCCTTTTCCCTGGCGGATGTGGAGCATCATCCGGTCAAAGTCCAGATCTTTTAACTGCAGGTTACACAGTTCAAAACACCGAAGACCGCAACCATAAAGCAGTGCCAAGACCAGACGGTGCTTTAATAACTTTGGAGCTTTTAAGAGTCGCTTTACCTCCCTAAAGCTTAAGACAACCGGAAGCTTTTTGGGACGCTCAATGGAGGGGAGCATCAACTGCATTTCTTTACGGTTAGATATCCTGTAAGCATATCTCAAGCCATAAACGGTATGTTTAAAAAAGCTGCTCGAAGGAGTCTTGTTGCGAGATTTTAAAACGTGTAGATAATCCAGCACCTGTTCTTCATCCAGATCCAGTGGACTACACTTAAAATGCAGGGCTATGTGTGAAAGACAGCGGGCATAATTAGTTAAGGTACTTTGGCTTTTGCCCGATAGTTCAACAGAACGTTTTAGTTTGAGATACAATTCCTGAAATTCCGGAACACATTCACAAGCACGTTCAATCAGAGTACTACTTTTTTTTCATAATTTGCTAACTATTAGATTTATATATCCTAAAGGTAGTGAATAGAGATTTAGACAACTCTTGAAGCTACCTTTAGGTTTAGTTCAACACAGTGTATAGCTCATTGCGGCTGAATTCCTCATAGTTTATTTGGGCAACTTTACTATCTTTAAGTCGGGCGAAATCCCGATGCTTCGGGACTAGTTGGATTTTTTTGTAAAACCGTTGTGCACAATATGCAAAACCTCAAGATGATTAATCAAACTTTCCTATTAGGACTTTTCATTCTGAGCCTGAATTCCTGTACGGAATCGATAAAAAAAACTTCAAAATTCATTTATGAGATAGAAGAAAGTAGCGTGCAATTAAAAATCTTGAATGGAAATGACTATCTGACTTATAATACTCCTATCAGAGTAGATTTTGAATGGAAAAATATTGAACCAGAAACAGTTTCGATCTACGGAGCAGGAATAAAGCTTCTGAGAATAAAGAATGAAGTCACTCAAACTGAAATAAATATAGAAAGGCATCACTTGATCTCAGATACCTTGGATATCAAGTTGAGTTTTGAGCTTAATGGTCAAAAAACTAGCACTTATTTTAATATTCCTGTAAAAAATTAAAAACTAGTTCTCCTCCTAACATCTAGTTGCATCACTCCCTTTCTTCAGCTACTTTTAATAAATAAACAATACCAAAAAAAGCCACACGCATTTAATCTCCAAGATGAAGTAGATGATAGGAATTTTAGTCTTAATTAGCATTTCTTGGTTGTTGCTCTATCTTGTTGAAAAAAAAGAGCATTCTGGCATTGGGCGTGCTTCCGCCGGGTAAACGTTTAAAACAATTGGGCTTAGGTTTTTTGGTTACCGCGATACTTTGCGTGCTTGTACAGTATTTAGAAGCCTATCTAAAAAGCTCGTCTTGGATCTTGAATGAAAAGATCACTTCTGGCATTGTCCTAAAATCCTTGTGGTGGGATTTTAAATCGGTATTGACTGAAGAACTCCTATTTCGTGGAGCCTTGTTATACCTGCTTATCCAAAAAATAGGCTCCAAGAAAAGTATCCTAATTTCTGCAATCGCCTTTGGCATATATCACTGGTTCTCCTACGGAGTGTTTGGAAATCTAATAGCAATGCTTTTCGTTTTTATCGGAACCGGATTGATGGGATATGCCTGGGCTTGGGCATTTGCAAAAACCAGATCAATGCTGTTAGGTTTCGGCTTACATTTGGGATGGAATGTCACTTACAATACCCTATTCTCTAAAGGTCCCTTAGGCGAACTCGTTTTCCTTTCAAAAGGTGAAACGGAATTAACCGATTGGGCTTCATTGCTCAATTTTACAAGTGGGTTAATTCTCGTCCCCATCATTGTCCTGTTGTTTATACGTTACGGTATTAAAAAAGAAGCGGTGCAAGAGGACTCTGAGGCAAATCTTTAAATTGATAATCAAAACTCATGAAAAACATCAAGTATACCTTAATACTAATTGCCGTTTTTATCCTATCTGCTTGTATGCAACCGGTAAGTGCGCAGGAAAATGTGTTTATAAAGGAGTATATAGAGCGGCTAGAACAATCAAAGGCCTACTTAATTCTTGTAGCCGAAACGATGCCCGAAGCGCAATACAAATTCAGAGCAACTGCAGAATCTATGAGTTTTGAAGAGCATTTGATGCATATAGCTTGGGCGATGGACTGGCATAGTCAATCTTTAATTGGTGGCCGCAAGGCACGCGATTGGAACACCGACACCACACTGAAAGTTGACAACAAATCAAAAAAAGAAATGATCGCTACGATCGCAGAGACTTTTGATACCACCATCCATTTCATTGCTAACCTAGATCTCGATATTCTTGATGAAAGACTGGACTACTTTGGAGCAAACCGAACGAAACGACAAATTTTACTCTTACTTGCAGATCACATCACACACCATAGGGCGCAAATGCTTGTTAATATGCGCCTCAACAAAATCCAACCGCCTCGGTATGTGCTGTATCAGTAAAGCTTAAATTAATAAAACTACTTTCCTGTGCTCTTGAATTCAAGTAAACTACCTTAGGGCAAGCCTGGGAGTATTAAACCCTTTGGCGGCGCCAATAAAAAATCCGTGATCTTAGACCACGGATTTTCTTCGTTCTAAATTATTTTAGAAAGAGCTCGATCACCGGGATCTCCACATCGGGTTTGGTTACCGGCAGTACGAGGTTGATATCATTCTCACCAAACTCTTGCTCGATCATCCAATGACTGTAAGGCTCGGTCAGTTCGATTTCTGAAGCATCGTGTAAAAACTGTGCATATTTGATCTTGTACTTAAAATCCTTCAATAAGAGATTCTTTGTAGGATAGTTAAGCAAGTGCAGATACAATCGCTTACTTTTAGGATTGTAGGTTAACACGGTATTAGGTGGTGCCGTAAATCCTTCGGGAGCTTGAGTACACTCATAAATAGCACGGCTGTTATAGGCCATCCACTCCCCCATTTCGGCTAAAGCTTTATCTACTCGAGGATCAAAAGCTCCACGCCCCGTGGGTCCTACATTAAGCAGTACGTTTCCGCCTTTGCTTACCGACTCGATCAATAAGGTAAGCAACTGCCGTTTGTTTTTCCAGGTGTATTCATCGCGGTAATACCCCCAAGACCCGGAGAAGGTTTGGCAGGTTTCCCAAGCAACGCGCTCCCCGTTATACTCCAACCACTTCTCTACAGTAAACTGCTCTGGCGTGGTAAAGTCCCAACCGCCTTCATATTCTTTGAGATCCGCACGGTCATTCACAATGATCTCAGGCTGAAGCTCACGCACCATTTTCATCAGTCCGGCAGAATCCCAATCTTCGGCAAACTTCCCATGCGGATTAGGGAATGAATAATCGAGCCACAGCAGATCGATCTTTCCATACTTGGTAAGGATCTCTCGTACGTGATTTTTCAAATATTCCCTGTAGATGTCCATATCGCGACCCTTATTGAGTTTTGCATAGTCTTCTTCATTTTCCGGACTTAGCGGATGGTTACGATCTATGGTATACTCCGGATGATGCCAGTCTAGCAACGAATAATAAAAGCCCACTTTTAGACCTTCTGCTCTAAATGCATCTACCCACTCTTGAATCGCGTCTTTCCCGTATGGGGTATTGGTAATCTTATAATCGGTATATTCAGAATCAAAAAGTGTGAAGCCTTCGTGATGTTTTGTAGTAATCACGGCATATTTCATACCGGCAGCTTTTGCCTTTTTAGCCCAAACCTTAGGATCATACAAATCAGGATTGAAAAGCTCAAAATACTTCTCATATTCTTCAACACTCATTTTTTCTTTGCGCATCACCCACTCGTGACGTGCCGCCTGAGAGTATAACCCAAAGTGAATGAACATCCCAAAACGGGCATCGGTCCACCACTGCATACGCTCTTTTTTCTGTGCCGGGGTCTCCTCCCAAATTTTCTCTTGGCCAAAAACATTGAGGCTTTGGCAAACAATCAATAGAATTAGTAGTTTTTTAATCATAATTTCTGTTAATATTCATAAGTAAATATAACAATTAATGCTTCAATATGAATAAATAGAAGCTCTTCAAATACGTGTAGTAGTAGCTTCCGCATTAGAAGCTCAAAACAACAAGCACACTTTTATCTAAGTATCAAAGAGTTATCTTAAAGAAAAACAACACCCGCCACGTGTAACAAATTCTTCCGTTTATAAACTTATAGGCTATAACAAGACTTAACCCAATGGCTTCAAAGCGTACAACAACCATCATCAGAATTTTACTTTTTACAGCAACGCTCATTTCGTTATACTTTGTCCCCTGGCCTATTGTTACGGCGTGGATCAAACCTTTGCCAGACACGATTCAGGAACAAGTTGATAAAGCGCCAGACTATGGTTTTGATGGTATTATCGTTTATGTAGATCAAGCAGGAAAAGCCCCAGCCTGGTATACCGCCGGTACGCACAGCAGAGAAACTCAAGAACCGGCACGCCCCGATGCGCTGTTTAAGATTGCCAGTGTAAGTAAATTGTATACGGCTTTGGCTGTTACTAAACTTGTGAGTAGCGGAAAACTGGACCTTGACCAGACGCTTGCACACTACTTCCCCGAGTTGGCAGATCGTATTGAATATGCAGATCAAATAACGCTAAGCATGATGGTAAAACATCGTAGTGGTATTCCTAATTTCACAGATACCTATATGTATTGGGCAAATCCTAAAGACAATAACGAAGAGCGGCTGGCTTTAATATTAGACCAACCGGCAGCTTTTGCTCCCGATACCCAATACGCATACAGCAACACCAATTATTTGCTGCTTCACGAACTCATTAAAAAAGTAACAGGTCAAACTTCTTTTTACACCATAAAAAAGGAAATTCTTGAGCCTTTAAACCTCAACAACACCTATGGTTCTATACACGATGTGGAGCTCGACCGCGTGATGAGCGGTTATTATGTAGGCTATGAACAAGATCTAAAAACCGATGACAACGATCTTATGCTGGCTACCGCGCAGGATTTAGGTAACTTTATACGTGCCCTCAATGACGGATCGGCTTTTAAAGATGCTGAAGAAAAAGCCTTATATTCCTCTATTTATAAATTTGAGCATACAGGATTGATTCCGGGGTATCAGAGTATTGCCAAGTATCACAACGAGCTGGATGCGGTGGTCATTCAGTTCACCAATACCGTAGATTTTGAAGGCTATAACTGGAATCTTTCAGAAGTGATGTATAGTCGTATTGTCAAGATTTTGAAAAAGAAAACTTCAAATTAAAACCTGTACTTTTAAGACTTAAATATGCCCTTTTAAATTTGAGCCTTACTCCTGTCAAACCTAAATCCCGTATAGACCTGCTCGATGTATATCGTGGTTTTGCGGTATTTGGGATTTTTGTGGTGAACAGTGTCATTATGCATTCCACATTTGTGAATCAAGACGCTTATCTTGCTCAGTTTACGAGTTGGTATGATCGTGGTACACAGCAGCTTTTGCAGTTGTTTTTCTACACCAAGTTCTTTCCTATTTTCTCCTTGCTTTTTGGTTTGGGGATCGCGATGCAAATCCTCAAACGCCGTCAAGAACATCAACCGGTTGCAGGCTTTCTAGGCCGTAGAATGGGTTTTCTTTTTCTATTTGGAGCAGCACACATCATTTTTTTGTGGTCTGGCGATGTCATACACCTTTACGCCCTGCTCGGGATGTTTGCGGTAGTATGCATAAAAGCTTCTAATAAGGTTTTGCTCTGGTCCTCGCTGCTCTTGCTTTGTTTTCCGTTTTACGATCTTCTGTTGGGGTGGTTATTCAACAGCATTCATTTTGATCCTTATGTTTACCTCGAGGGTTTTGACGGTGAGCGCATCAATCAAATCATTACAGAAGGCGCGTACACCCAAGGGCTCGTATTGCGCTTGCGAGAATACGTGGTAAATCTCCCGATGCTTTATGGTTTTCTGGCACCTATTGCATTGGCGATGTTCCTTCTAGGCGTGTACTTAGGTAAGAACAAGCTGGTTTATGATCTGAAATCCTTTATACTGAAGCTCAAAAAACCGGCGCTCCTTATTGCTGTAATTACCAATGTCTATAGAATCCTTTTTCTTACGCTGTTCACTTCTTTAGATCTCTATAAAACCGAAGGCTTCCGTTCAGCATTTATCAAAATGATGGTGATTTGCGACGTGGCTATGGGCCTGTTTTATTTATGGGTTTTAGGTTGGCTGTGGTACATGACGCCTTTTCAAAAACTACTGCACCCGCTGAAGTACGTCGGCCAAATGGCCTTAACCAATTATATTTTACAGAGCGCTATAGGCTTATTCCTGTTTTCTTCAGTGGGATTAGGTTGGTATGAGCAGTTAAGTCCAACACAAGTAGCATTGCTCGCTGTGAGTGTATTTATAGTACAAGTATTCTTCAGTAAACTTTGGCTTAGCTATTTTAAATACGGACCTTTAGAATGGTTTTGGCGTTGTCTCAGCTACAAAACCCTACTCAAGATCAAACGCTAGAAAGCATAAGCGATTCATTCCTAGGTACAAATTGAGACCTATGCAATACTAAAAAGAAGCTGAAAACTGAAGTCCTTTAAAAAGTAATCCTCATCAAGTTTGAATATATTTATAGCCAGATCAGAAACTACCTTGTGATGAACATTAAAATTAAAACCTTCTTACTCAGTTGTATATTTGTCTGGAGTTGTACAAACACCGAAACTCCCGAAAAGCAAAACAAAAAAACAGATTTGCAGCTTTTGGCACTCCAGGCTCAGGTAAAAACGATAACCAGTTTTACAATACAGCCGGCAAATCCTGAAGCAACTCAAATGCTGGAACCGGTAAAAACAAGACATATGGAGTTTAATGAAGCGGGATACCTCACGCTATCACATGAATTTAGAGGCAACCCTACTCCATTTGCCACCAATGACTACACCTATAATGCAAAAGGGCTAGTCGCTGCACGAAAGGAAACCCGTCATTACAACGAACCTATTACAACGAATTATGCTTACGCGTATAATGAAGTAGATAGTTTAACACAAATGGAAGTTGATAACGGATTCAATCAATGGACATATTACACACAACGAGACGCTAAAAATCGTCCTATTCTGAAGCAGGTGATTCAGGCTGATACTGTAGCCTCCCTGCATAAAATGACCTACGACACGCAAGGCAATCTGACCAGAGAAGAAAGCTATTATACTGAAACGCATCCTGATAAGTTTATTTCCAGAACCTTTAACGAGAACGGACAAAAAGTGAAGGAAGTAATTACCGATTTCAAAGACACCGGAGATACACTTCACTATACCAATCACTTCTTTTATAAGGATGATCAGCTTAGCCGTGAAGAACGTAATAAAACTTCAGACAGTGTCTTTACTGAAATCACCTATACCTATCATCCTAATGGTAAACTACAGCAGGAAATCATAATGCCCAAAGGCGCTGAGAACTATGCGATAATCATACAGAAATACAACACCCACGGAGACATTACCTATCACGCAAGTAATTTTAATTCTGATCCTAAAAAGGATATTTTCACCACTCAATACACCTACGACACCCACGAGAACTGGACCGAAAAAACAAACTACAAGAACGATACGATCGTCTCAAAAACTACGCGGGATATCACATACTATGAGTAAATCTGGCATTATAGATCTTGATTGTCTTAGGCTTGACCTTTAATACCGAATTCTTGATGCAAGAACAAAACTACTCCCACAAAGGTTGGTTGAACATCTTAGCCTTCATCATTCCGTATCTGGTGGTGGTTGGGCTGTTTCAATATACCGGGATGCTCATTGCCGGGATGAATGTGGAAAGCTCCGCGCCTCGTGATTTTGACCAGCGACTCATCATTAAAAGCTTTGACCTTATTGGTACCTGTGTCGTTCTGTTTCTGTTCATGACCTTTGTAGATAAGAAACCTTTTAAGGCTTTAGGCTTTTCCATTAGCCACAGGTCTAAGGAGATTGGCTTTGGTTTGGTTCTAGGACTATTAATTATGCTTACTGGATATTCGGTTTTACTTGGCTTGAACGAGATCAGTTTTGTTCGTATCCGGTTTGACGGAATGCAATTACTTAAATCTGTTGTGTTTTTTATTTTGGTGGCCTTTATAGAAGAAATGCTTTTTAGAGGCTACATCCTGCGTAACCTGATGCTTTCTATGAATAAATACATTGCACTTTTGGGGAGTTCGCTGGTCTTTGCCTTGATGCATGCCTTCAATCCTAATGCAAGTATGTTTGCGCTTTTCAACATATTTCTTGCAGGGATTCTTTTAGGGCTTTCGTATGTGCATACTAAAAACCTTTGGTTTCCCATTGCTTTGCATTTCAGCTGGAATTTCTTCCAATCGGTTTTTGGTTTCAACGTGAGCGGTCAGGGATTTTATTCGGTAGTTCAATTTAAGATCAATACCGACAGTTCCTTAAACGGCGGAGCTTTCGGCTTTGAAGGCTCTTGGCTTTCGGTTGTGATTCAAGTATTAGCAATCATCGGGATCGCAATACATTTTAAAGCAAAAAGGTAAAACCTTATTTGTTTTAATTATATTTAAAAGTAATACGCCAGCTTATGACTATTCTAAAATATGCACTTATCTTATCTCTAATTCTTTTTCACGGTAGGGCCTTTGCTCAAACCTCTTCCACCCAAAAAGTAGAGATCGCCTATATGATTACACCTTCAGCAAAGACTAAAAAAATAAAATTTAGATGTCTGGTCCCAAGGGATATCCCCAACATCCAAAAGATAAAGAACATCAAATATTCTATTGCACCCACATCAATTATTGAAGAGGGAGATAGCAGGTATGCAAATTTTCTCTTTACCGGTATACACAAGCCCATTTCGCTAAAAATTAAGTATACAATTGCTCTTGAAGAAACTGATCTAGCACATCCCAACAAACTAGAACTAAAACAATCTACACCTTTAGATTCCTTCTTGATCGAAGAACGTTTTATTGAATTATCAGATCCCTTAATTGCTTCCACAGCTCAGAAATTAAAAGATAATGACACTTTGGGAACAGTGAAAAATATTTATCAATTTGTATCAAAAAAGCTAAAATATGGAGGCTTTAATACGGCAGACATTGGCGCTGCAAAAGCTTTGCGTCAAAAAGAAGGCGACTGTACTGAATTTACAGATCTTTTTGTAGCTCTATGCCGTATTAATGGAATTCCAGCCCGTGTAATAGATGGATATAAAGCTGATTATAATAACACACCTTTACACTCATGGCCTGAGGCTTATATCAAAGAATATGGCTGGATACGTTTTGATCCCACTCCCGGTAATGCGATTGACTTTACCAAACTTAGACCTACTTATATTCAACTAAGTACGCTTAGGAATAATCCAAAACTCAACAACGGTCATTTTTGGAGTTATACCTATTGGGGTGAAAAAATAAGTGTAAACGAGAAGATTAGCATCACCAGCCTTTAGCACATTTAACTGGATCCCACACCACAATGCTAAAGCTCTTTTTTATTAAATCGAGCCCAATCTCCGATATTCAAACTAATCAAGATAGATTTACTGGCTGAGGATGTATTTAAATTTCAAATTTCCATAGAGCAACAAGATAAACCCTATCTTTGCTGCTTATTATACTATATGACATTTAAAGAATTAGGTCTAATTGACCCTATCCTCAAGGCTTTAGCCGATAAAGGATACACCCACCCTACTCCAATTCAGCGACAAGCGATTCCAATACTTTTAAAAGGAAAAGATCTTCTGGGATCTGCACAGACCGGTACGGGTAAAACAGCTGCTTTTACCATTCCTATTCTTCAACAGATTTATGACAAGGTTGGTTCAGGCAAAGGAAAGCGCAAGCTTAAAGCACTCATCGTGACGCCTACACGCGAACTCGCGATTCAAATTGAAGACAACGTAAAAGAATACAGCAAATACACAGGAATCCAAAGTACCGTGATCTTTGGCGGAGTCAAACAAGCGTCGCAGGTACAAGCGATGCGTAAGGGTGTTGATGTGCTTACCGCTACGCCGGGACGCTTATTAGACCTGGTAAAACAAGGATTTATAGATCTGGGCACTATTGAATATTTGGTGCTTGATGAAGCCGATCAAATGCTTGATATGGGCTTTATTCACGATATTAAAAAAATACTCAAACTCGTACCGCACAAAAGGCAATCGCTTTTCTTTTCGGCCACGATGCCTAAAGAGATCATCGATCTTTCTAAGCTTATTTTGGGCGATTTTGAAAAAGTAAGCATCGCTCCAGAAAAACCGACTGCAGAGCGCGTAGATCAGGCGGTATATTTTGTAAGTAAAAAGAATAAAGCAAAATTACTGAAGCACCTTATCGATACCGAGAAGCCCGAAACCTTGCTCGTGTTTTCGCGTACGAAACACGGTGCCAATAAGATCGTAAAGGTGCTGGATAAAGCCGGCATTCAGGCTGCAGCCATTCACGGGAATAAGTCGCAAGCTGCGCGTCAAAAAGCGCTCAATGCCTTTAAAGAAGGGAAGCTTCACGTACTGGTCGCTACCGATATTGCAGCACGAGGAATCGACGTTTCAGAACTTGAGCTCGTTATTCAATACGATCTGCCTAATGTGCCTGAAACGTATGTGCATCGCATTGGTCGTACCGGACGCGCTAAAGCCAGCGGTATAGCAATTTCATTCTGTGCTACAGATGAACGCGCATATTTAAAGGATATTGAAAAGCTCATCAAGCAAAAAATACACGTGATTGAAGAACATCCGTTTTTAAGCGATGAAGCTTCAGAAGCGGGCCAGCTTGCTGCAAACAACGAGCAAGAGCAACCCAAACGCAACAACCGTAATCGCTCTAGAAACCGCAACCGTAACAGGAATCGAAACACTAATAAAAATAGCAGCAACAGACCTAAAAAGCAAACCGCGGGAAGGCCTAACAAACGTTTCAACTCAAAACCAAAGTCAGAGTAAACTATAGGGCAAGCCTCAAAGTAGTAAACCTTTTGGCGCTGCCAATAAACATTCGGTTTATATTTTAAAAAATCCGCTACGCTTAAGCTGCAGCGGATTTTTTTTAGGATCCTACCCAAAAACGCTCCACCTAAATTCTAACGATTATTTAACAGCAAATACGGTGTTTTCTGGAGTACCTTTAATCGTAAAATAAAGGATCATTTATTATGAAAAAATACCTTGTATTAAGCGTTTTTGCTACAATACTCTTTACCTCTTGTGATGACACCCGCAAAGCCTTACACGATGATTATCTTGAGTTTGTGATGCACACAGATAGTCTAGAAGTGGTACACGAGGCGATGGTGGTTTCTCACGAAGCGGTAAGAGCCGATACCCGCACCTTAAGTGAAAAATTAAAAGATGTAGAGGAGACAGATTCTGTGGCGATGGCAGATGTTCAAAAACATCAGATGTTGCTAAAGCAGCAAAATGAAACCTTAGCAAAGCTGAAAGGAATTATTGAAAGTCACGCAGAACTCAAAGACTACTTTATGTCAGACAGTATTTCTGTAGCACAAATGGAGCAGCAACTGCTGGATATGGAAGCCAATAACGAAGAGATCGCTGCACGTTTAAACCAGATCAAAACACAATTGAAAACGATCGAAGCAGAACAGGAAATCTTAAAAAATCAAGAACCTGAAAATTAACTCAACCATTTTCAGAAGCATTTCAGTACACTGACACTGTTTTATTTAAGAGATAAAAGTCCGTTGAAAAACGCATTCAACGGACTTTTTTATGGGTTGTACACGATTTTAAAGGCTTAGCATACAAGTTTTTAGTAACTTGAAGCACTTATTTTGTTCAATCCCAGCAGTATAAATACATGAATAAAAAATACGCTTTCGTTTTCATTATCAGTTTCTTAATTGGTGCTAAGTCCTTTGCTCAAAGTGACACCAAAGATCCCAAAGCCTGGACGCCTGAAGACATTGTTTACACCGAGTCGATGCGCGCTCCGGTATTTTCACCAGACGGAAATATGGTGGTCTGGAGTAAAAGTAAAGCGGTAAAGAAAAAAGATCGCTTTGTTGCTAATCTTTATTTGACACGTTTGGGTATTCAAGAAGACGGT
Organism: Leeuwenhoekiella blandensis MED217; assembly: GCF_000152985.1. Taxonomy (GTDB): domain Bacteria; phylum Bacteroidota; class Bacteroidia; order Flavobacteriales; family Flavobacteriaceae; genus Leeuwenhoekiella; species Leeuwenhoekiella blandensis. Next base: position 2,807,946 of record NZ_CH672395.1, read on the forward strand.
AAGTTCCTTACTACGCAACTCACACAAGGCGACGAGAATGACTACAGTCCTATTTTTTCAAAAGACAGCAAGGCGCTTTATTTTTTGAGTTCGCGCGATAAAGGCAAAAAACTTTGGAAACTTAGCCTTTACGGGGGCGAAGCCGAAGAAATACATGAGTTTGATAACGGGATTTCAAGCATTCAGCTTAAAGATAGAAACACCTTATTCTTCACCTCTAAAAATGGAAAAACGCTCTACGATGTGGAAGCCGAAGAAAAAGAAGACAATGTGCAGGTGATTGAAGATTCACTCCACTGGCAACCGAGTCATATTTATGCTTTTGATCTTAAAGACAAAAAGATCACTCGAATTACCGACAACACAAAACCCATACGTGGCTACCAACTTTCGCACGACGGAAACTGGCTGTACTACAGCATCACCCGCAGTTTAAGTTACGGCGCCGATGCGCAGAAAGATCCCTTCAGCTATCTTGTTGACCTTAAAACAGGCGACAAAAAGCAGATCTTAAAAGACTTTGAATTTCCTATTTACAGTGTACAATTCTCTGCAGATGATAGCGGATTTTATTTCGGCACCGGATTTTCTTCAGACCCCGAATGGAATGGCGCCGGGATTATAGAATTATACTATTATGATATCGCTTCAGCAAAAGCGACTAAGGTAGATCTGGATTGGGAACTTGGTATTGGCGGCGGCTATACAGTGGCCGGGAATGACGTGATCGTTTCCCTGGCCAACAAAGCCACAATGAAGTTGGCCTATTACACCAAAAAAGGGACGAGCTGGTCGCGTTCTGAAATGGATTTTGATGACAAGAACGAGCACGTAAGTCTCAATGCAATTGCAGACGATGCTTCAAAAATCGTTTACACCTACTCTACCGCTTCAAAACTTCCGCTGTACTTCGTTGCAGACCTTAAAAAAAATAAAGTAAGTAACGAGGAAACCTTTATCGCGCTCAATAAAAAGCTTGAAAAGAAATATATGCCGAAAAGCGAAATCATGACCTGGACGGGCTATAACGGTGATGAAGTAACCGGAATTTTATACTATCCTAACGATTATGAGGAAGGGAAAAAATATCCATTAATGCTCAATATTCATGGTGGGCCGTCAAGTCAGGATACCGACGAATGGTCGGGCAGTTGGGCATATTATCCATCGATCCTAACGCAGAAGAATATGTTTGTCTTGATGCCCAATTATCACGGCTCAAGCAATCATGGTTTAGAATATGTCGAGGCGATCAAGGGCAATTATTACGAACCGGAGCTAGAAGATATCACCAAGGGAATCGATAAACTCGTTGCTGAAGGGAAAGTAGATCGCGATCAAATGGGAACTATGGGTTGGTCTAACGGGGCGATCCTAACGACAATGCTTACGGTCAAATATCCTGATATGTTTAAGGTCGCGGCTCCCGGTGCCGGCGATGTGAACTGGACCTCAGATTTTGGAACCTGCCAGTTTGGGGTGAGTTTTGACCAGAGTTATTTTGGCGGTGCGCCTTGGGACGATACCAACGGCAAAACCTATAACGAGAATTACCTCATCAAATCGCCACTTTTTGAGATTGAAAAAATTAAAACCCCAACCATAATTTTCCACGGAAGCGAAGACCGCGCAGTACCTCGCGATCAGGGTTGGGAGTATTACCGCGGCTTACAGCAGGTGGGCAAAACGCCGGTGAAATTTTTATGGTTCCCGGGGCAACCTCACGGTTTAGGAAAGATCACGCATCAGCTGCGCAAAATGAAAGAAGAGATCGCCTGGATCGACACCTATCTTTTTGATAAAAAACCTACAGAAAACGAAGCCTTTAAAGAGGACAGTCCGCTGGCGGAAATTTTCAAGCTTGAAGAAGCGAAACAACAGAACGGATTATATGGAGTTTTAAATAAAGGAATACTGATTCCCGAAACCGTTCAGGTGAAAGAAGATTCCATCAGTTTAGGTCGTTTTGAAGTTACTAATGCACAGTTTAAGACATTCAAAGAAGCTTTCTCTTTTGATGCCGGAAAAGACAATTATCCGGCTGTAGTTTCCAAAACAGAAGCCGAAGACTATGTAACTTGGCTTTCAGCACAAACCGGAAAAACCTATCGCCTTCCCAATGCTAAAGAAGCTGAAAAACTTCAGCAAAAAGCAGCCGAAAGCGCCAAAGGACAAAACAACCTGAATACTTGGGCAGGATACGATCTTACCGCTGATGATGCTGCGATGCTAAGTCAAAAAGTAAACAGTTTAACCTATTCTCTTTTAAAGCCGGTGGGTTCTAATAAAAGTGTAAAAGTTGGCGAAGCAATACTCTATGATTTGGGAGGAAATGTTGCCGAATACAGCAACACAGGAACTTATGATTATAGTGCGTATGATTTCGCAGATCCTTACGATCAAAAACCCGTAAAGAGTGAACACGTAGGCTTTAGAGTAGTAAAAGAATAATCAATCCAGAATTTTTAGAAAATCAGTCAAAATATGAAAATCAATAATCACATGTTAAGCCTTATTGCAGCTACGCTTTCTGTTACCGCAATGGCACAAATCAATCAGACCGACACCCGACTTATGGATGCGCCGGCAATTAGCAACACGCATATCGCATTTATCTATGCCGAAGATCTCTGGGTGGCCAATCGCGATGGTTCACAACCCCGCAGATTGACTATTGATGAAGGTGTAGAATCAAATCCCATATTCTCACCAGACGGAAAAACCATCGCCTTCAGTGCAGAGTATGATGGCAATATGGATATTTTCAGCGTGCCGGTAACCGGTGGTGTTCCTACCCGCTTGACCTTCCACCCTTATCCGGATATTGCGCGTGATTTTACGCCAGACGGAAAAAGTGTAGTTTTCGCCTCGCAGCGTACCTTGTTTACCAATCGCTATACTTCGTTGTTTACGGTGCCTTTGAGTGGTGGCCCGGTTTCCGAATTGGAGATCCCAAATGCATATTGGGCGAGTTATTCTGAAGATGGAAAATACATCGCATATACGCCAATTCCTGATCGTTTCAACCAATGGAAACATTACCGTGGCGGAACACAAACCCGTATTTACATCTACGACACCGCAACCCAAGAAGTGGTAGAAATCCCAAAACCGGCAGCAGGAAGCAACGATGCGCAACCCGAATTTATAGGAAATAGCGTGTATTTTAGAAGCGATCGCGATGGTGAATTCAACCTCTATGCCTATGATCTGGCTTCAAAACAAGTGAGTAAGTTGACCGACTTTAAAGATTTTGGTCTGGAAGATTTAGAAGCAAGCAGCGATGGGATGCTGATTTTAGAGCAAGCCGGATACTTGCACACCTTTAATCCTTCAACCAAGCAGCTTACCAACCTTAAAATCGGTATCGCAACTGATTTATTAGAGCTACGTCCACGCTTTGTAAGCGGGAGTTATTACGTGCGTAGCGGTGGTATTTCACCTTCAGGAGCGCGTGTGGTGGCCGATTTTAGAGGAGAAATTGTAACGCTTCCTTCAGAAAAAGGAGATATGGTGAATCTCACTCAAACTCCCGGAGTTCACGAGACTTTCCCAGCATGGTCGCCAGACAGCAAGCATATTGCTTATTTTTCTGATGCCAGCGGCGAGTATGCGCTGCATATAAAAGATCAAAACAGCACCGATGCTGCCAAAGCGATCGCTCTTGATGGCACCGGATTTTATGCGCACCTACACTGGTCTCCCGATAGTGAAAAAATCGCTTATGTAGATAACGGTAGAAACCTATACATCACCACGGTAGCAACAGGAAAAACCCAAAAAGTAGCTCAGGATGTATTATATCAACCTGGCGAGTACCGGGATTTATTCGGAAGCTGGTCTGCTGATGGAAATTGGCTCGCCTACACCTTGATCACCAATACCAACTTTGAACAGGCGTATGTGTATTCGCTTAGCGAAAACAAATCTTATCCTATTTCTGACGGCCTGTCTAACGTGACCGAACCTACCTTTGACCCTAGCGGAAAGTACCTGTATCTCACCGCTTCTACCGATGCCGGTCCGGTGGTGAATTGGTTTGACCAGTCTAACCAAGATATGACTTCGTCTAATGCTTTGTATTTAATCACGCTTCAAAAGGAGGTAAAATCGCCTTTTGCCAAGGAAAATGATGTTGAAAAAATCGCCGAAGCTGAAGAAGAACAAAAGGAAGATAAGAAAGAAGAAGGTGTACCGACTTTAAAAATTGACTGGGACGGTATTATGGATCGTATGGTTTCGGTCCCGGTAGGCACTGGGAATTTTATGTCGCTTGCTGCTCCTAAAGAAGGGATGCTGTATTACATTTCGTATCCGTCCTATGATGCTCCTGCAATGCTACATCTGTACAATTTAGGCGAACAAAAAGACGAAGAACTCTTTGAAGTGGATGCTTTTGAAATTTCTGCGAACGGAGAGAAAATGTTTTATTACGCTAATGGAAGCTGGTTTGTTTCTGACACCGGGAAAAAATCAGATTTAGGTCCGTTGGCTTTTGATGCGATCAAGGTTAAGATCGACCCTAAACAAGAATGGGAAAACATATTTAATGAAGCCTGGCGCGTAAACCGCGATTACTTCTACGACCCGGGAATGCACGGTGTAGACTGGGATGCGATGAAAGAAAAATACAGCGTATTCCTTCCTGATGTTCCTGCAAAAAGTGATCTCTACCGCGTGATGAGTTGGATGTTTGCCGAGCTTTCAGTTGGGCATCATCGCTTTGATTACCGAGGCGATTCTCGCGTAGAAAAAGAGAACATCAACGGTGGCTTACTGGGTGCTGATTTTGAGATCAAGAACAACCGTTACCAGATCACTAAAATCTACGGTGGTCTCAATTGGAATCCAGATCTGCGTTCCCCACTTACCGAACCCGGTGTAAATGCCAGCGAAGGCGATTATATCATTAAGGTAAACGGAAAAGAAGTAACCGGTGAAGATAACCTCTACCGCTTTTTTGAAAATAAAGCCGGAGCTATTGTGACCCTTACCTTGTCTAGCAATGCCAATGGAAGCAACGCCCATAACGAAGAAGTAACCACGATCGCTTCAGAACGTGCGTTGCGCAATCGCGATTGGGTAGAAGGCAACATTAAGAAAGTGAACGAAGCCACAGACGGCCAGGTAGCTTATGTCTATGTACCGAATACAGCAACAGCGGGCCACGAGTATTTTAAACGCTATTTCTATCCGCAGGCAGATAAAAAGGCCATCATTGTTGATGAGCGCTTTAATGGTGGTGGTCAACTGGCAGATTATGTGATCGACCTGTTAAACAAACCGATGCAGAGTTATTGGAATTTCAGATATGGTAAGGATATGAAAGCACCAAGCGCTTCTATTCAGGGACCTAAGGTGATGCTTATTGATGAAACGGCAGGTTCAGGAGGAGATTATTTACCCTATTTATTCCGAAGAAATAACTTGGGAACGCTGGTAGGAAAACGCACCTGGGGCGGACTCGTGGGAGTCTTAGGATATCCGGAATTCATTGATGGCGGTTATGTGACTGCGCCTAACGTGGCCTTTTACAATGAAGAAGGCTTCGGAATTGAAAATGTAGGAACACCACCAGATGTTGAAGTAGAGCAAACTCCAAAAGATGTCATCGCCGGTAAAGACCCACAGTTGGAAAAAGCGATCGAGATCATCTTACAACAGCTTGAAGAAAATCCGCCGAAGTCGCTTACCACTCCGGAATATCCGGATAAAACCAAAAATTAAATTCATGATCGAATGAAAAAAGTGTCTTAAACTTAAGTTTAAGACACTTTTTTTTTGCTTTTCACATAAAAACCAACCTCAATTTGTAAAAGCATAAAAAACAGCCTATTGCAATAAAAATTCACTTGTACTTTCAAATTTTACATCGATTTCTTTTTATCTTAGATTTCCCAAATCATTATGAAAATGAGTAGATTATTACTTCTAATCGTACTGTGTTTTTGCAGTACGATTTCCACTCGTGCACAAGTAGGCATAGGTACTACAGATCCTAAAAATGACTTGCATATTGAAGGTGGCTTGCGCATAACCGATACGCCGGCGGGTGTTGATAATGATGCTTCCCAGCGCGTCCTGGCCACTGATGAAAATGGAGATGTGGTTACAGTAGATCGAGATCAAATCCTAAAAGATGTAAAGTTTCCTGAAATTGTCTTCAGTGCTAAATACGGTACTACAGATCCTTTTATTCCATTTTTTAACAGCTGTAATCCGTGCAACGCAGGCCAACAGTTACGTTTAAATTTAGTGAGTCCAAAAATTGCATACCAAAAAACCAGTGCTATCCAGGTGATAGATCCTTCCGGAACCAACGGTGATGAATATTTTAGAATTACAGAAGACGGTTATTATACTTTTGAGATTCAAACGTCAATAACTTTGAATCAAGCCCTGAAGTATTATATCAATTTTTATATGCAGAATAATAAAGCAGATACTACTACTGAAACTGACATTTTAAGAATATACGCCGGAATTCCGGCAGGAGGAGAACCTGCCAATCAAAATATAGGAGCTCCCATTACCTTTAAAGATGTTAAATATTATAGTGCAGGTGATGAAGTCTATTTTGCATTTCAACCCGCTTTTTATATCAATGCTATCATCGCCAATGGAAGACCTACCGGTGCTTCCTATGCTGCGCAACTTACCGTGATGCGATTTACCGACTAATTTTGGCTGTTAGATTTAGCTTTAGAAACAATTGTGCTTATCTTTCTCATTGAAATCTAAAAATTCTGTTCAATGCTTAAGCAATTTCTAGGCGTACTGATGCTCTGCTTCATTTTTGGTAAAACCGTATCGGCTCAAACTTCTTACGAAGCCGAAATCCTTCAGTTTCAAAACGACTTAAATGCTGAATATAAAAATCCGGAAGAATCGCCCTTAACTCCACAAGAGCAAAAGGAATTTAAAGGACATAGCTTCTACCCTATCGATTCGACCTATCGGGTTATGGCGCAATTTCGAAAAATAGAAGATCCGGAAGAAATTCAATTTCCAACCTCATCAGGTGCCATTAAAACCTATGATACCTATGCCCTTGCTACTTTTGAACTGAAAGGGAATACCTATCAATTACCCATATATCAAAGTCACGTGCTACGCCAAATGGAGGAATATAAAGACTATCTCTTTTTACCGTTTACCGATTATACCAGCGGTGTGGAAACCTACGGCGCCGGTCGATATATAGATCTCAGAATCCCCGAAGGAAATACAATTGTGATTGATTTCAACAAAGCCTACAATCCCTTTTGTGCGTATAGCCCTAATTATTCGTGTCCCATTCCGCCGGAAGCCAATGATCTAAAACTTGAAGTAAAAGCAGGAATACGAGGACCTGAAGAGCATTAAGTCTTTCGTTTAAGCACTCTTCATGGCTTCTAATTCTTTGACGTCTTTGGCTAAAAGCGTTTTTAGGATCGCGACGGTTTGTTTGGCGGCTTCTTCCGGTTGCAGCGCCGTATCAGAGATCCCGGAAACTACGCGTGAGATATCGTGATCTACCCAACGCTTTTTTGACCAACTGGCTGCCGGAGCGGCGGTGAGATACGCAGAGAAGTTATGATGCCCGCTCCCGGGGCGTTCCCCGATGATATGAACAATTGCTTTGTTCCCGGCAAAATTATCGGCTCCAAACAAATGTTCGCCACAGGCATAACCCGCACGCACCCTACCGTGGGTGATCACCAGATTTTTAGCACTCGTAGTATAGCCTTCGTTATGGAGTTGGTCTTTTAGTGTATTCAAAAATGGAAGTAAATGACCATCATCCATCAAAGCTCGGGCGTTGAGTCCGTCTGAAATGATGATTTGAACATCAGGAATCTGATTCCAACTTTGGCGCAGTTCTTTCAGTTTTCGGGTGGCGTCGAATGACAGTTCTTCCCCACTTTCCGGGTGATATACATAATCTTTTCGATCTTCTGACCGGGTTTTGATCAATAAAGCCTGCGCTATTGAAGCTGCAAAAGATGCATCCATTGGCGTCCATAAACTTTCCTTAGCGTCTTCATACAGCTTTTTAACTTCGGCTTCTAATGCCGGATCCAAATCCCAAACATGTTCCCCAAAACCTTCAGCGATCGCTACTCCCCGATCTCGAATTTCTTTTAAGGTATTTTCGGCTTCCTGATAAATTTCAGATTTGCTGCGCGTATCGCCTTGGGCTTGCTTAAACTTATAATACACCCATTTGGGATCACCAAAATGCGCTGTAGGTTTTCCTTCGGCATCTATAACTTCTAGCTTTTTAAAGAACTCCCACATCGCATCATTGATCTTGTAACCAAACTTTTCGCGAATGCGCACATGGTCTGCAAAAGAGGTAGTGAGATAACTCAGCATCGGGTCGTTTTTTGTGGGCAGCGCCATCAAATAAGCAGGATTTGCAGGCATAACTTGTTCTATACACCAACTCAAATCTTCTAATGAAACATCCATATGCAAGGTGGAACAAATATCAAGGCCAATCGTTAGGCCATGCAATTTGCCCATAACCGTATCTTCAAGACAGCAGCGTACGAGTTGTTCTTTGGTCTTAAAAACTTCAGGGCCGATAAATCCCGCAACATCATTTACGTGTACCCACGGCTGTGCACCTTCCTGGTTTTGTGCTTTCAATTGTTCTTGAAGTGCTCTCACAAAACCATATTTGCGCGACTCATGCAACACCATATCAAATCCTGATCCGTGGCCGTTGGTAAAATCGGCACCTTGCCCGGTTTCGGCATACAAACCGTAACGCCCGTTGCGCTGCCGGGTATACTCTTGCATTTTATCAAGGCTCACGTCAAAGGTTTTATTGGCCGCAACCGTACCTGCCAAACTTTGAAACCAGATTCCCGTTGTACCGGGATGCTTTGCTTCTACTTCTGCCTGCACATCAATATGCGATAGCACACAGTTAGACAACGTATCTTCTAACTCAAAAGTGGTTAAAATATCATAAAGCGCCGCTTCTATTTTTGCCACGGAAACCGGATCGCTAGACACCGGATTGGTCCCAAGTACCAAATCTCCCACCGCATACGACCAGGCATCAAAAACCTGCCAGATAATATCATCGGTATTATCGGTTGGGGAATTGGGCTGAACACGAGCACTTAGATAACCTTTACTACCGATTTGACTTCCCGCCAGCGGGTTGAAAACCTTTTGACCTACAAGAATAAGTTCGTCATTAGACATCAACTTAACCACGCAACCGATCACATCACTGCTCAAAGCCGGCATAATGCGTTTGACCTCAGCTTCCGCTTGTTCTAGAATAAAGGTTTTAAGGTCTAAAATGCTAAAAGATTCCAATTCGGGAGGAGCAGTCGCTGTGGTTTCTCGCACCAAATCATACAAGGCATCCTGAAAAATCAGGTGTTTATCTATAGAAGCAATTTTGGTATTCCCTAACAATTCACGGGCTGTCGCTCTACTCGCATCATCTGCCGCAGCAAGTCCCAAAGTCAAATCACCTTCTTTAAATGCGTTAGCGGCACCTATGATCTTTCGATAAAGATCTGTATCGATCTTGCCTTGATTGCGCTGCAAATACGCAAAGATATCCTCGCCCTTCTTGGCAGGTTGAAGTTGAACCCGTTTTAGCGGTTCGCCATCATCCCCAATAAAATTACATCCGCTGAATAAAAGTGTTGCCGTGCTCATAAGTCCCATCTGAATTAAAAAATGCTTTCTAGAAATTGCTTCCATAGTGTTCCCTGTCTTCTCTTAAAGTTAGAAAAAAAGCTTCCGCAGTTTGTTGCCAAAGCGTTAAATCAAACTGATTTTATGGATTTTACAAAATACCAAGCCTAAAATGAGATTATAGAAACCGAAGCTTCACTTTAGCAAAACAACTAAGACAAACAGTAAAGTCTTTACCCTTTGGCAAAACAAAAAAAGCCCTGAAATCCTACGGACTTCAGGGCTGCTATTTTAAATATCAATAAGCTTATAATTCTTTGACTAAAACTACATTGAGGTAATACATTTTTTCAATACGATCTGGCGTTAACAGGTATTGATTTTTCATCGTAATATCTACCGCTTTCCAGGTATTCGCTACCGGAAATATTTTCAGCTCTTCGTGCGTTCCAACCAGACTTAAGGGCAAATCAAAGCCTTCAATACAGTTGACATAGCGGTATTTGATTTGACTATTTTCAGCATCTACAAAAAGTTCTAAAGTTGGAATCTCGGTCGTAGTCAAATACTGCTCAAAAACTTTAGAATAATCAAAGTCGGCTTTGCGCGAAATATAATCCTGTACCTCACTACCATCAACGGTTTTATTATGAAAAGTCTGATTCAACCCGGCCAAAATGTTTCTGAACAATTGATCGTTATTGATGCTGTGTCGAATGCTGTGTAGCATATTTCCGCCTTTAGGATACATATCGCCACTTCCCTGAGCATTTACACCATACGCGGGAATAATAGGCGTTTTATTGCCAATCCCTTGTCGAATACCGTAATTATATTCATTTGCAGCTTCAGGACCGTAATTATAATCTATAAATAAGGTCTCGCTGTAATTGGTAAAGCTTTCGTGAACATACATATCTGCGAGGTCGTTTGTGGTGATGTTGTTGCCAAACCACTCGTGACCGCTTTCGTGAATGATGATAAAATCCCAGGTCAAACCCAGTCCGGTGCCTGAGCCGTCACGACCGCGATAACCGCCGGCATAGTAATTTCCGTAAGAAACCGCCGATTGATGCTCCATACCGGTATTGTCTACTTCTATCAGCTTGTAACCATCCTCATAAAACGGATACGGCCCAAACCAATACTCAAAGGCATTCAACATATTATGCACTTCTTTAGGCATATACTCTTTGGCTTTTTCCAGGTTATAATCCAGCACCCAATAATTGAGATCAAGATCGCCTTTTACACCCGGATGTACCTCTTTAAAATTCTCGTAATGCCCGATATACGGAATGATCGTATAATTACTTATCGGGTTTTCAACACCCCATTTATAACTCGTAGTACTATCTTGATGTTCGGTTTTATCCAGTAAGCGACCGTTAGCCACGGCAGTCAACGCATCAGGAACACGCATCGTTAATGAAGCACCACGATCGGGTTCGTCGCTTTGATGATCTTTATTGGGATACCAGATAGAAGCGCCCAAACCTTGACACGTAACGGTCATCAATGGTCTGCCTTCTGCGTCTTTAGAAAAAGACCAGCCACCATCCCACGGTGGTCGTACCGCCACGTGCGGATTTCCACTGAAAAAGATTTTTACGGTATGCTCAGAATCTAATTCCTGCGGAAGTGTATTGACCCAATACACATTACCTTCTCTTTTAAATTGTAGTTCGGTTGCATCGTCAAAAAGAATGCGGTCGATCACCAGCGGTTCTTGCAAATCGATCTGCATCACATCAGGATGTTTTTCCTGAACCACTTTATAGGTGATTTGATTTGCCCCGGAAGTAAACTGCTTATCATAATCGGGTTGCACCTCAATATCGTAGCGCATCACATCCCACCACGCCCGCTGTGGAGTAATGCTTCCGCGTAAACTATCGGCTCTTGTAAATTCTTGTGCAGCAACAGAAAGACTCAAAATAAGTCCCAAGACTGTCAGCAAATTGACTTTTCTATTCAATGTTTAGTGTTTTAGGGTAAGTGTGATCGGTTTTGCCTGAAGCGGAATTTTATATGCACCGCGCACCTTCTCATAATCTAGTGCATATTCTTCCGGAAGGTTTACATAAGCAAACGGTGTGATTTCCGTTTTAGGCGCTAGCCTAAGTTGAACCTCTTTCGTTTTCTTATCAAAGCTAACTTGTTGAACTGCTCCGGCATCTAAAGTGATCCACAAGGCTAACGGCTGAACAAACACCGCATTTTTAGCAGCGGTCGTTAATTGCATTGTAACCGAATTCTTTTCTTCTGTAAGATTTCCGCCGAAGGCCAAATAGCCCAATTCTGCATCTTCAACCAAATACGCCGAAGAATTGATCGCGTAACCATAGAAATTAGAACCGTAATCGCCAGACAGGTAATCGATCTCTAGCGTTGAAGGCCAACTGTGAAAAGCTGCCGCTCCAAAACCATCTTCCGTAATATTAGAAACCGCGCCTAGCAAGCCGCCGTAGCCCACTTTCAACAAATGCAAATCCTCAGGATTTTCCCGATAATTGTCCAATACAGGAATTGCATTAAGTCCGGAACCGTAATGATGAATCTGGCGCTCTACACGCGATAGTTTACCACCATAAAGAAAATCCCAATAACGGCGAGCATTCCCATTATACGCCCAGTGCGGCATTGTAGGCATATAGGCTAAAATAGCGCTCAAAGTCACCGCAGCTTTGGCGTCGTACCCAAAATAATCAGACCACATATACACCTCTTCCTGACCGGTAGAATCCCACGGCATCTCACTACCAAAAGGATAGGCCAGCGACTCCCAATGATCGGCACGTTTTTTCATTTCGGCTTCAAGCTTGGTAGCTTCTTCTGTGAGTTGCTCGCGTTTTAAATCTTTGAGTACGTGCAGAAAAATACTTCCTTCCATCTGACCAAACTGCGCATAATACGGAGCCTGAGTAGTCATCGCCAATGTGGTTTGATACGCCTGTTCCAGATACCATTTCCAGTCTTTTTGAGTGACCAGATTATCATAATAGCGTGACAAGCGGTAGAGCGTCCAATAGGCAGCAACCACGTGCGGATAGTTGTACGATCTACCGGGATCTGCAGCTCCTTCTTTATTCCAGGCTGCCCAGGTATTCCAATTTATCGTGTCGTTATACGTGCCTGCCGGAAATTCTTCCGGTTCATAATACAACACACTTTTACGCACGCCATATTTATGTTCGCCCTCAGCATTTTGTAACACGCCCCAAACGGTTTGGTTTACAAAATCTTCTAGTTTTGAAACCTGTTCTTGATCGGGCTGAAGGTATTGTTTCATCATTCCGCCTAACCAGCTTCCGGCGCCACCTTCATCGCTCAAACCGGCGATCCAAACCCTTCCGTCTTGCGTCACCTGTCGCTTGTTCTGATAATCATACGAAATCAATGAAGGTGCTCTGTTGAACAGATCTTCATCGTCATCAAACCATTGATTATCGAACAAGAAATTCCCAAAGTCAGCAACCAATTCACTTTCAGGCTTAATAACTTTATAGTTGATGCTTTGTGTTTTTCCATTCGTGTACTTGATTTCGACACGCGCTCTTCCCCACTGATTTCCGGTAACGGTGTACACATCATACGCATTCCTATCTGCTTCTTTCTCAACCGAAAGTGCACCTTCAGGAGTCACCTTGATACTACTTACATCAGAATTATATTTTAAAAATAATTTTCCCTGTACATCCTGCGGAAGCACATAGCCCGGAACACCAACAGCCACCGGCATATCTTTTTCCGTCAGTTGTTGTTGTACTTTTTTGATTTCCGGAGCAAGTGTCAATCGTACTGAAAATGTTTTGAGTTCGCCTGGTTTTAAGAAACCTGACGTTGGCGTATTCCATTGCTTTACACCTTCCCATTCGTCTGAAGCATAAGCCTTGCTATTGGCCATCCACTCGTGAAAACCTTCAAACACAATGCTGCGTGGCGAAGGATCGTCAAGCAACGGGCGATAGGCTTCAAATGGCATATTGTTCTCAGGAAGAACAAGTAAAGTTTTGCCTTTTCCGTCTAAGCGTTTTACTTCGAGATAGCCTGCATCAAGCCCGATATATGGATCGAAAAATACATTTTTAGCATGCGCTTCTTCCAGCGAATTTCCTTCTAAAATATTGTTGAAGATCATCGGGATCCCCAGCGCGCCCAACTCGACAGGTTGATCGGTTTTATTCTGAAAATCAAACGCCAAAATCAAGTCGCCGTCGGCTTCGGTATAATAGCGTGTAATACCAAGCGGAAGCTCTTCCGGCAACGTATTGGCTAAATTGGCAGCAGCCAAAGCGCCTTCTTTAGCTATCGCTTCCACAGGTTTTCTGGCAGTCGCGGTTGAGACCGTATTCCAATCTTCTGAACCATCCAGGCGGTATCTAAAATTGATATCTCCCAAATGGTAGAGTCCGTTGCCGGCTCTGATCTCCAAGCGGTCTCCAGGAGTAAAATCAAATTCAGGATCTGATTTTGGAGCCAAGGAAGCCACCGTTTGCGAAGCCTTGACCAACTTGAGTATAAATTGATCGGTTTCTAAGGTTTCAAAGCCTGATTCAAGACCTAAAGTCGCTTCTCGCTCTTTGACTTTATCCCAATATTCCTGGGCTTGTGCACCTGCTGTAATGCCTATAAAAAGAAGGGTAAATACCCTTAATGCTTTTTTATACGTGTTCATATACGTTGATTTCTAATTTAATTTGAATTTATAGATTCCTGCCGACTCCTTAGCGACCTGTAAGCTGTTATGCTCCAACTCAAAAGAAGTTTCTTCGAGGTAGATACTGTTTTTATGTGTAACATCATTATACACCATATCGTTGGCTCCTGTGATCACAAAAGCTGTTCCTTGCGTTGGAATATTTTCAGTAATAAAGTCAAGCGCTAAGTGATACTCCTGATGCGTAGCATTGATAACCGAAAGTGTTAAATATGTTCCGTCTTCGGTTAATGTAGCCGCAACATCTAAAGGCTCTGGAGCACCCGAAACCGCAACAGGAATAGTACCGAATTCTTTTCGGTACGTTTTTAAGACTAATCCGGTTCCCTCAAGCCAGCTGTCAGTAGGTGTTGTTTTTATCGCTCCGATCACATTCACCGTTTGCGCATAATTGGCCATATAATACATCTCAGACTGGCGTGAGAATTCATTCAATCCTGCGGCAATTCCTAAAGCATCGCGCAAGAAATAACGCGTTCCCAACAATCCAAACTCGTGCGGACCGTACCAATAATTCCATTCATCAAGTGCGATCTTGATATCACGATCTGCGATTCCCGGAATTTCCCTGCGAGCCCTACGGTGTTCTTCTGCGATTTCTCTAATCGCATCCGGCATTTGCTTTACATGCGTGAGCAAACCGCCTGCATGCCAATCCTGACGGTAAAAATGCTCGCTGATGTAGGTCATATTTTCAGCTGTATTTTGATACATCATATCATTCCATTCCCCGGGATAACCTACGGCGATGAGATCTATATCGGGATCTACTGCCCACATTGCTTCGGCTACTTTGTTATGCTTTTTCACATACTCTTCAATTGGCATATGGCCTAATTGCCAGTCGCCAAACATCTCGTTTCCTACCGCCCAAAGTTGAACATTATACGGCTCAGGATGACCATTTGCCGCGCGTCGTTTTCCCATAGGTGTAGTAGCTGCACCGTTAAAATACTCTACTTCGTTTGCTGCCAATGCTGCATCACCCAAACCGGTGTTCACGGCAATATTGGCTTCAGCATCTAGTATTTTGCAGAGTTGCATAAACTCGTGAATACCCACATCGTTATATTCTAAGCCATTCCAGGCGCGCTCATATCGTGTAGGGCGTGCATCGGGATTGCCTATACCATCTTTCCAATCATAACCCGAGACAAAATTTCCACCAGGCCAGCGGTAAATTGGGGAATCTAATTCTTTCAACAATGCGATCACATCCGGGCGAAAACCTTCAATATTATCCTCCGGCATTAAGGAAATTGCGGCGAGCGTGACTTTCCCGGTGCCACTAAAAGATACATTCAGCTTGGCAAGATCTCCAAAATTTGATTTCGGTTTCAGTTTAAATTCTTTAGTAATAAAGTCTGTACTTTCTGAATTGATTAAACCTATAGTAGTTGATGAATTGGCGGTTTCTAAACCAATTTTGACGCCCGTAACACCGTTGTCAGCTTTGTAAACAATACGACCGATATAAGATTTATCGGCGTATAATGAAATAGAGTCCTGATAAATAAGAACTGAATCATTTTTGACATTAAAAACCGGTAAAGCCATTTCTGAAAAACCGTTTTCGGCATCTAATGTGATTCTGGTTGTATCTACGCTCGTCGCCCAGGGAGAATTACTGGTTCCCGGTTTATGATAAAATTTACGGTCGGTTAGCATTTCAGCCCATAAGCCACCATAGATAGATTTACCCATATGCTCGATGAACTGGCCGTAGATATACGGCGACATCGGTTCCTTTTGCGCTTCCAGATCGATGCTAACTTTAGGTTCTAGGGTTTCTGCTGAAAGTTCTTCAAGCTTGATATCCTTAAAATAGGCAGTTCCTGAAGCAGGCGCGTTTTTCCCTAAAAGACATTCAATAATAAAACTATCGTCTCCTTCAGTATTAAACGTCATTTCGACCGGTGTCCAGGCAGTAGTACCTGTAAAAACAGTATCTGTTTTAGAAGAAAATTTACCTAAACCAAATCCCGCTCCGGCATTGGGTTTATCTGTCGAGACATTTTCAGTTTTTACAAATCCGCTGACTTTATATTGTGCGTAGGGCTTTACATTTACTTTCTTAAAAACGCGTCCCATCTGCAAGCTGTCGTGATTGATCACCAAAACTCTGGCATCGGTATCCTTGAACGTACTGTCTGAATAATTCTCTTGATTGCTCCAATATTCTGTTTCCCATCCGGCTTCTTTAAACGTTGAACTGGCATCAGGAGATAGATCGATAAGGCTTGGCTCTTGCTTTGTCTGGCAAGAAAGAAACAAGCTCAAGCCAATAAGAGCGAGTGTATATTTAATCATAAATCGAAATTTAACAGATATGGCATTGGTAAGTTTGCTTTGCTAACCAATTCAAATGCTTAAAATAACACAATTGAAAATGAAATCGTTTTGTTAAAGTTACCAAAAGATAATAGCATATTAACTCTATAAATGTAACTAATACACCTTTGCCGATAATCAAGTATCAACCCTAGTAAAACCAGATTATTAAATCGATTTATCTCAAATTTAAAATTGTAAATGTTAAAAGTACACGTTTTATGATCTATATCTAACCTATATTAATACGATATTACCCCTAGACTTGACTTGAACTATAATTTTATGTCAATTTTATAGCAGATTTAAGCACAAATGAAAGTTCTCCCCTTTAAAATACCGAAACCTGGTAAAGAAGCCTTGGTCTATCAAGAAGACCACGAACTCAAATTTTACGATAAGTTACATGAGCACGAAGAGATTCAGATCAGTTACATTGCTAAAGGATCAGGCAGCCTCCTCTTGGGTGATACGATCAATGAGTATCGCGAAGGCGATATATTGGTCATTGGCGAACACGTTCCGCACGTTTTTAGAAGCGATAATACTGCTACCGACAAATCGGTGATGTACACGCTGTTTTTTACTAAACATTCTTTTGGTAAGGAGTTTTTTAAACTCACCGAAATGTCAGGTATTGACAGTTTTTTCAATGAGGCAGAAAACGGAATGAAAATCACCTCGAATACCGATTTACTGATCAATAAATTCTCCAAGCTTAAAAATCAAAGTCGTATAGAGCGTCTTGCTTCATTTTTACAGATTCTTGATTTAATCCAGCAGTCTGAAAAAACACCTTTATCCTCTTTTGTCTATCATAAAAAATATACCGATGTTGAAGGTAAACGTATGAGCGACGTGTATCAATACACCTTAGATCATTTTCAGGAGAACATCACCCTCGATATGATCGCGGAGGTCGCAAATATGACCAAAAATGCCTTCTGCCGATATTTTAAAAGACGTACCAACAAAACCTATTTACAGTTTTTGATCGAGCTGCGTATAGAGCATGCTTGTAAATTGTTGTATAAAGAAAGAGAGCTTTCGGTAGCTGCGATATCAGAGCTTTGTGGTTTTCAGAATATCGCTAATTTCAACCGAAAATTTAAAGAGTTAAAACACACCACGCCGTCAAAATATCGGTTACAGGTTGCTTAATTGATCTTGAGCAAAAGATTAGGATCGGGGCAGTTTGCTCTATAAAAATCAAGGTTCTTTAAGGTAGACACTCCGGGATAATCGCCGTGATTGCCTTGCAGTTCTTTTATAAGCTGAAAATGCAAATGCGGCCCGTAATCTCCATTTTCATCGGGCGTACCTAAGTGCGCGATCGTTTGCCCTGCTGCAATAGCCTGCCCCACTTTAAGTGATTCTAAGGAGGTTCTTGAAAGATGCCCATATAAGGTATAAAAATGCAAGTCTTCAAAGTGATGCTCTAATACCACACAAGGCCCGTAATCGCCATAGTTGGTATTGTCTTTAAAGCTATGCACGCTACCCGCTACCGGAGCCAGAACGGGAGTTCCTGCCGCACTCCACACATCGATTCCTAAATGGATATTCCGTTTTAGATCGGGATTGTCATTGTGAAAATACAAGCTGCGATCGTAAATACTGCGCTGTTCCAGATAGCCTCCGTAAGCCACACGACCGCCGGTTTTTGCCAGATAGGTATTGATATAGTGCTGAATGGCTTCCGCAGAACTCGTATCTACTTCCTCTAAAATTTTATTAGTAACCGACAGGTCTAAAAATCGGTAATCTGAAGCCGTATACATACTATCGATCACCGGGGTAAAGCCGGTAGTAAGTGTTGCAATTCGGTCTAAAAAAAGCGCGTGTTCCATCGCGCCAAAAATACAATTCTGCCCGCAGTAAAAAACAAAAAAGTCCGTTTTGGCAGAAACGGACTTTTCAAATAATTAAAACTAAAAAACTCAATTAAGCACGACATCACTATACTTAGAAGATATCGCTATAATACTGTCTGTATTTCTTGATTTATAAAAGCCGTTAACCATACTGCTGTTATAGCCTTCCATAACTTTGGCTTCTATTTTCCGAGGATAATTTAGACGGCTGCGAACGCCGTTAAAATTAAAATGGAACGGAGTCTCCGGCAGGTTAAGCACCACATCACTGTTTTCTACACTAATGTTTAAGGTCTTAAAGTTCTTACCCAGTTTAGGTATTGAAAGTTCGCCAAAGCTTCCTGTGATCACCGCTGCGTCTTCAAGCTCATTGATCACGATGCTACTCGCTCTGGAGTCTACGTTAATGCTTTTTGCTTTATCGATCACACAGTTTTTAAGATAGCTGGCGCGCAGGGTTCCATAATCCCACATCGCCACATCCACCGGACTATACGCAACATTGATCAATGTTTTTTCACCAGAGATCGTATTGGCCATAAAATCACCGTGAGCCAAGGTTACCCGGGCGTTTGTAGCCTCAGAGATCTTGATGTCTCCGTGGCGTACATTAAGATCTAATTGTGCTTTTTTAGGCATACGCACGACGATCTTACGTGTGAATGATCCTTTCGGTTTTACAGCAGCTCCCGCCGGATTACCGGTGTAGGTATAGGTCATTTGGGTGCTTACATTACCATTTGCATCTGTAGTAACTGTTTTTTGAAGACTTCCGCCTTGAGCTTCGGCCATTTGTTCTAATTTCTTGGCAAAGTCATTACTCCAGCCCTGCATCGCTTTTTCAACATTTTGTCCTAAAGCCGCCATATCGCTTTCTATGGCACGACCAAAAGTAGCTCCTAAAGCTTCAGTCGAACCGCCGAGTTGCTTACCAAAACGTGCTCCCCACGCTTTCATATCTGCACTAAACTCATCGCCCCAGGCTTCAATCGCAGCACGCCACTGATCTACTTGAGCGACACTTACATCTGTACCGTATTTTTTATTCATCGCAGCCACATAGGCTTTTTTGTCGCGATTAAAAGCATTACTGTCAAAATTCAGATCTTTCCCAAAAGGAGATTTGGGCATTCCTAATAGACTGCTTCCGGCAAGGCCTTGTCCTGCGGCAACCCGCTTTTTATTATTCTGTTCCCATTTCTTCATCACCACGTCAAAATCTTCTCCTAGATTCTGCTCGATCTTGCGCTTGTATTGCTCCAGGTATTTGGCTCCGTCGCGTTTATAGGCTTGGTAATCAAAAGCGATCGCGTTCATTCCTTTATAAAACTCTGCAGGAATCTGAGCTCCCGAAAACTGCTGAAGCACCGGAGAAAGCATATTTTGCATCACCGGCTGCATCATTTGCATAGACGAGGTGATCAAGTCATTAACACCACGCACCGGTGCATTGCCCATAGCCAAGTTAACTGTTGATGGTGCTCCGCGGCTTACAATACGCACCGCTTTGCTGTTGCCCTGTACACTGATTTGCCAGCCTTTTAAAAGTTGGTCTATTTCTTCCTCGCTTAGATCTTCAGATTCAATGATCGCAGCGACCTCAACTTCATCTTTATTCCAATCTTCAAAAACAATATCTGCGTACTGCGATTCGGTAAGTATAGCGACATCGGCAGCGGTATCAAACCGTTCGGTAAGTTTGGTACTTTTGGTTTGTGCTTGAGCCTGCGGAATAAAAACCAATACCGCCAGTAAGAAAGCACAAGGCTTCATTATCCTAATCATAAATTTATAAGGTGTTGGTCTGAATCTCATTATTTTGAGACTCTTGTAATTCATTTAATTTTTCTTTGAGCTTGGTAAGCAGGTCTAAGCGAAACTGTAGATTATCGATCAAGGCTTGAATGTTTTGATCATTAACTCCTGTAGCTACTAAATCTGCATTAAGCCTGTCATATTCTTGGTTAAGCTCTTCAAGCTGTCCCATAAAAGCATCTACGATCGCTTTATTATCTTCTGTCACGTTAAGCTGTGCCAACTCCATATGAATGCTCGCCAGGTAACGATCTTCTATCTGCTTATATTCTGGTGAAAAATCACTCAGCTGTACTTTGGTAGGTTTCGCATTTGCTACTGCATGCACTTCTGTAGGCTGATCTGCCTGTGCCCCGCTACTCAACGGATTGTTCAAAAGCAAACCGCTAATGGCGATCACCACAACCAGTACGGCAGCAATTTTCATCCAGAGATAACCTTCTGCTTTGGCTTTTTCTGCCTTACCAAAATGAGCATCAAGACGCGCATTAAAGCGTGCTTCATGACCCCGTTTAAGCCCCTCATCAGGAATGCTTAAATCATTTTTAAACAATTCTCTAATATCCTGTGCCATGATATTTTGTTTTAAGTTTTTCTTGCAATTTTTTCTTTCCGCGATGCACCAGCGTACGCGAAGCGACCTCGGTAATTTCTAAGATTTCTGATATTTCCTGATGGTCATAGCCTTCTACCAAAAAGAGCATCACGGCATAGCGGTACCGCTCTGGCAATTCTTCGATAGCTTCTTTGATCTGATCAAGCGTAATCCCATCATCTACAGACCAGTCATTATGCTCATCTACCGTACCTAAAACCTGCTCGTTGATCGCGACCAACTCGAGTTTTTTGGCCTTCAACATATCGATACTTTTATTGATCACGATACGCTTTAACCACGCCCCAAAGGTCACTTCACCATTGTACTGATGCATTTTTGTAAACGCTTTTACAAAACCCTCCTGCATGGCTTCTTCGGCTTCAAAAGAATTCTTTAAAAACCTAAAAGCAACATAATACATGCCTTCGCTATACTTATTGTAAAGTTGCATCTGTGCACGCCGGTCGTTTTGCTTACATCGTTCAAGTATTTCGGTAATTTGCAAAATGGTAAATGGTTAGTTGCTAATTCCTTTTCTAAAGACGAAGCTTTTTCGTCTGCGTTGCAAAATTGTGATTAAATATTTTAGATAAACTATAAGTGGCAGGTTATTTGATTCTAAAACTGAAAATAGAATAACATGAAGTCACTTTATTTTCTGATGCTCATACCGTTATTAGGAGTGTTTTCCTGTTCTCATAACATAGAGGATATTCCTGAAGTTTCTCAAGATCTCGAGACCTTGTATTTTCCAAATGAAGAACGTTTTAACGCTTCTTCTAACGAAAACATTCTAATCGATCTAAATGATTTCAAAACATACGCCGAATTAATCGCAGAAATGGACAAAAATGCCTGTGATGGAAGAGGCAATATTCTAAGTTTTACAGAAAAAAATAGGCTACTAAAAATCCTTGTTTTTAAAAACTGTAGTAAGCAAACTTTATTTGGATGCTATGGGCGAGTAGATCTATTTGATTTTCAAAATGACTCTTTAAGATCGAACTTTGAAACCAATGTTTCAGCAGATCTATTCCCTTCAAAAGTCCGGGAGACCTTAGATACCCAAATTAATGCTCCGTATTTCAATAAAGATGAATTAAAGAGGATTTTAATAAGTATTGACTACGCTACTGATAGAAAAAACACTTCAATAGAAAATTTAAAAAATACATTGCGCCTTATTACAACTACAATGACTCAAGTTCAGGAAACATATCAATTAGATATTCCTTATTATTTAGAAATTGACAAAACCAATATCACCCCGCCGCCTCCATTTTTTAAAGAATTTTAAAACTAAAAAACTCAGGGCAAGCCCGAGCATTGTTTAGCAACGAATTTTCAATTTCAGAACATTCCGATAGCTATCAGTACGAAGTATTAAACCCTTTGGCGGTGCAAAAAAAAACCCGCTCATAGAGCGGGTTTTAATTTTAAGAAACGCCTTAAACTACTCGTCTAAAAGTAAGTTTAAGGTCACATCAATATTATCCATTGTAGCGCGAGAATACGGGCAAACCTCGTGAGCCTCGTTTACAAGCTCTTCCCCTTCTTCTACGTCTACAGTAGGCAGGTAACAATCCAATACCACTGCAAGCTGAAACATATCTTCTTCATTCTTGCCTATTTTTACAGTTGCAGTCACCGTGTAAGCACCAAGATCTACTTTTTTCTCACGAGCAACGTGTGCCAGTGCGCTACCAAAACACGCAGAATAACCTGCTGCAAAAAGTTGCTCAGGATTCGTCCCGTCACCACCGGCGCCGCCTAAGCCTTTAGGTACACTGAGATCAAAGTCTAATGTGCCGTCATCGGTTGAAACACTGCTGTCACGACCACCTGTGGCGGTAGCCTTTGCCTTATATAAAGCTTTCATAATAAAATTTTCGTTGATTAATATTTTGAATATACCATTCCTATTTTGAGGAATCAACGCGAGATTCTTAAAGATTTCACAAAAATGCGAGCAAGCCGATACATTCCAATATTTTTCAGTTGTATTTCTTCTTCAATTAGCTTTTCCCGTACCTTTAAGTTTTCAGAACTATTCCATTGAAATCTTCAAAACCTAAACATATCGATTCCGCTGCCGCGAAAAAACTCATCGCAAAGCGCAAACAAAGCATTCCTACCGAAGCATTGATCCAAGGTATTCTTAAAGGTGACACCACAGCCTTGAGCAGAGCGATCACGCTTATTGAAAGCAATGCGGTCGCCAATCAGCAAGAAGCTCAAACAATTCTTGAACAGTGTTTACCACAAGCGAAACCTGCAGTGCGTTTGGGAATTACCGGAGTTCCCGGTGTAGGAAAAAGCACCTTTATTGAAGCTCTAGGAATGCGCGCCATCGATCAAGGAAAAAAAGTAGCGGTACTGGCCATAGACCCCAGCAGCAGCATTGCGCACGGAAGCATTCTGGGCGATAAAACCCGAATGGAACGATTAGCAGCACACCCCAAAGCATTTATACGCCCGTCTCCGGCAGGCGACGCCTTGGGCGGTGTGTCCCGTAAAACACGGGAAACCATAAGTCTGTGCGAAGCAGCAGGTTTTGATTTGATTATTATTGAAACCGTAGGCGTAGGCCAAAGTGAAACTGCCGTGCATCACATGACCGATTTTTTCCTGCTCCTCAAACTGGCAGGCGCCGGAGATGAACTGCAAGGCATCAAACGCGGCATTATGGAGATGGCAGACGCCATCATCATCAACAAAGCAGACGGGACGAATGAAACTGCAGCAAAGCAGGCACAAAGCGAATTCTCAAAAGCGCTGCATCTATACCGGGCCAAAACCAGCGGCTGGCAACCTCAGGTGCTGCTGTGTAGTGCGCTGGAAGAAACCGGGATTGCAGCCATTTGGGAAATGCTCAACGCCTATATCAAAGCGGTAAAAGCGAACGGTTTTTTTGAAGAAAATCGAAAACATCAAAACAACTATTGGCTACAAGCAAGCATAGAACAGGCGTTAAAAGATCAGTTTTATGCAAATGACAAGGTCAAAGCCCAAGTGCCTCAACTCTTACAAAAGATCAATGAGGGGAAACTTACTGCGTTTCAGGCGGCACAAAGCTTACTTGACTTGCGCTAACGTGTTAACCGCGCATAGCGTTTTTCGTTCTTTCGGTATTTCAGGAATCCCACGACGATTCCTAAGATCAAGCCTATCGCTCCAAAGAGTACAAAATCCATTTGGTCAAACATCGATCCGCTAAAGTAGGTAATCACCAATTTGTAGGTCAATGCGCCTAAAATTACCTGCAGCACGATCCCCAAAATAAACTGAAATTTCCCTTCTCGTTTTTCCTTCCAGTCTTTTACAAACTTGCGGTCTTTCTCATCCAATCGCATAGCGCTTTCCTTTAGTCTACAAATTCTTTCTTATACCAGTCGATTTGCTTTTGCAAACCTTCTTTTAAAGTGGTTGAAGGATTATAGTCGAGTAAGCGTCGGGCTTTGTCGATATTGGCTTTGGTAAACATTTGATCTCCGCCACGTCTGGGCACAATATCTTTTCTAATCTGAGTATCCAGAAGTTCTTCAACGATCGCGATCCCTTCGCCTGTGGTGTGTTCCTGTTCGGTTCCCAGATTGATCACTTCACCATCAACAATGGCTTCTTTTCCGATCACACTTACCACACCATCAATGATATCGTCAACAAAGGTAAAGCTGCGCACGTGGGCCTCACTACCTTCAAACAACGGAAATTCGTGATGGAAAAATCCGCAACCTATGAGTTTGGTATACAGTTTTTCGGGACGTTCCCTCGGCCCATACACCGAAAATAAACGTAGGGAACAGGTTTTCATTTTTTGCTCTCTGGTTTTAGATAACACGATCTGTTCTGCAGCGAGTTTGGTCACCCCGTAAAAAGAAGCGGGTTCAGGAGCTGCATCTTCGGTCAA
This sequence comes from Leeuwenhoekiella blandensis MED217, assembly GCF_000152985.1. Taxonomy (GTDB): domain Bacteria; phylum Bacteroidota; class Bacteroidia; order Flavobacteriales; family Flavobacteriaceae; genus Leeuwenhoekiella; species Leeuwenhoekiella blandensis. Next base: position 2,832,842 of record NZ_CH672395.1, read on the forward strand.
GGTTGCGCGTAAACCGTAAATAGACGAAGTAGAAATATTGGTAAAAAGTTTCAGCCCTTCGCATTGCAATGCAAAATCGATCAGGTTTTTGGTAGCGACCAAATTATTCATCAAATAATCTTCAAAACTTGAGGTCGCTGCAATACCGGGCTGTGCTGCAAAATGAAAGATATAATTAAAATCTGTAGGAAGTTTTTCAAAATCTTTAGGCTCTCGCAGATCTACCATTTCCATAGGGATTCCTGCTTCCTTCAGGTCTTTGGCATTTCGGTCTTTGAGATCGGGACTGTAATAGGGCGAGAAATTATCGATACCCACAACGTCAAAATTCAATTTCTTCAAGCGTTCGGCACAATGCGAACCTATAAAACCGGCGGCACCGGTTACCAATACTTTCATATTAATATGTTTCTTTAAATAGTTTGGCAAAGCCAAAACGGTGCAGCGCATACACCAGCAGAGCGATGAGCGCTCCTATGATGATCCCTGTCAATACATCTCCGGGATAATGCACGCCCACATAAATGCGGCTATAGCCTACAAGCAGTGCCCACACCAAGAGTACAGGAAATATCCATTTATATTTTGATTTTAAGATCAAGCCCACAAAAACCGCCAAAGCCATCGAGCTCGCTGCGTGTGCCGAAAAATACCCATAACTCCCGCAACGTACAGCGATAAATCGCGCCTGCTCCATTACACCTTCCTGACGACACGGCCGTAAGCGCTCAAAACCGTGTTTGAATACATTGGCCAGCTGATCTGTTGCAGTAATGAGCAAGGCTACAGCGACTAAGCTGTACAGCGTTCCTTTTAAACCGAACTTTTTATAAATGAGAAAAAGTAAAAAGGCATACAGCGGAATACTCGACCATTTATTGGTCAAAAACAACCAGAAAGGATCCCAGGTCTCTGTTCCCAAATTATTGAGAAAGAGAAAGACTTCGTGATCCAGTTCCTTCAACGTATTCATTTAATCGTCTTCGTAGCGCGCTACTTCTCTATCGTAAAAATCGGTAGCTGCTTGAATTAAACCTTCGGCTTCGGTAGCCAGTTCTTCCTCATCGTTTTTATCAAAATCCTCCAACCATTCTACATCATCGGTTTTTAAATCGATTATAAAACGTGGAAAATCGGTATGTATTACAAAAATCGATTCGGGATAATCGGTATTATCACCCAATATAAACTTAGGAAGTTCCATAATTAAACGTTTAAAGGTTCATCACCCGTAAAAAGGCTACGAAGATACGCATTCAAAATCGTTTATTGGCTTTAGAAGCACAACGGTATTTATAGACTACAAAAGTACACCAGCCCTTTAAATTTTCTGCTTGAAGTGATTTGAAGTTTTATACCGTATCTTCGTGCGCGATTCTATTAAACCCTGAAAACGCTATGCAACCCACAACAATTCTGCTTCTAATTGCTGGCTATTTTATCACGCTAATGCTCATCTCCTACTTCACCGGAAAAGGTGGATCAAACGAAGAATTCTTCAAAGCGAGTAAGCAGTCGCCGTGGTATCTGGTAGCATTTGGGATGATAGGCGCCTCACTCTCGGGCGTGACCTTTATTTCGGTGCCGGGTTGGGTTGAAGCTTCTCAGTTCAGTTATTTTCAGGTGGTTTTAGGGTATACCGTGGGGTATGCGGTCATCAGTCTCGTCCTGCTTCCGCTCTACTACCGTTTGAATTTAACTTCGATCTATACCTATCTCGAAGGACGTTTTGGAACCGCCTCTTATAAAACCGGGGCGTCGTTCTTTTTGCTAAGTCGCGTAGTTGGTGCGAGTTTTAGATTATACCTCGTGGCTAATGTGCTACAACTGCTGGTTTTTGACAGCATGCAAGTTCCGTTTTGGGTGACCGTGACCATCACGATTTTGCTCATCTGGCTCTATACCTTTAGAAGTGGAATCAAAACTATTGTATGGACAGACACGCTGCAAACCTTGTTTATGCTTACCGCCTTGGGCGTGGCGATCTATTTTGTATCGACCGACCTGGGATTAAGCGCAGGATCTCTTTTTAATTTTATTGCGGAAAGCGATCTATCGCAAATGTTCTTTTTTGACGATTGGAAAAGCGAAGATTTCTTCTTTAAGCAATTCATCAGCGGGGCCTTTATTGCCATTGTGATGACCGGTCTCGATCAGGATATGATGCAAAAAAACCTCACTTGCCGAAGCCTGAAAGATGCTCAGAAAAATATGTTTTGGTTCACGATCGTACTCACCGTGGTGAATTTTATATTCCTCGCACTTGGCGTATTGCTCACCGTGTATGCACAAAAAAACGGGATCGAAGCTTCAAAAGACGACCTCTTCCCGTACATCGCTACAAAAAGCGGCCTAGGCTTTGGTATTGCCATCTGTTTCATTTTAGGCTTGATCGCTGCAGCTTATTCTAGTGCAGACAGCGCACTGACCTCGCTCACGACTTCCTTTAGCATCGATATTTTAGGGATCGAGAAAAAGTATGATCAGGCAAAGCAAATTGCAATTCGTAAAAAAATACACGTTGCCGCATCCTTGCTTTTGATCCTGGTTATCATAGGCTTTAAATACCTGATCGCCGATGAAAGCGTCATCGCCAGATTGTTTGTTTTTGCAGGGTATACCTACGGGCCTTTGTTAGGCTTATACGCCTTCGGTTTATTTACGAAATGGCAGGTAAAAGACAAGCTGGTTCCAATTGCGGCAGTCGCTTCGCCGATTTTAGGATATACCATAAGTCAGTTGACCTTGACCTACCTCAATTTTGAATTTGGTTTCTTTATCTTGATCTTAAACGGACTCCTGACCTTTTTGGGCTTAGTAGCTATTCGTACTCAAAAGCACTAAGGTACAGGCAGGATCCACTTCAATACTTGCTTCTTGCAGTAGTTTATAAAACTCCGGATTTTCGGTTCCGGGATTAAAGATCACGCGTTTGGGTTGCAGTCCTATGATATAGTCGTAATACGCTTGCTGACGCTGTGCATTGAGATACAACGTAACCGTGTCAATAGACTCATACTCCGGCATACCTATGTCTATGGATACTCCGGCGACTTCTCCCGCCCTTAAACCGATCGCCACAACAGGTTGATTATTCTTTACCAGTTTATGTATCGCCATATACGAGTAGCGTATAGGTTTTAGAGAGGCGCCAAGCACCAGCGTTTTCTTTGCTTTCATAAATCAAAGTTAAAGGTTTCCTGCAGCTGTAACAATATCTTTTTTATACGGTCTATGTAATAGAAGTCGACTTCCAAGTTTGAATCGTTTATAAATTAGTTTTGATGGTTAGTGTTAATTTCTAGCGTTCAAGCTTGAAAACCCGAGGTTTAGCGGTCTCGGGTTTTCTTTTTTTAAACTTCCTCATATTCTAACCCTGATTTTTCCGCAGTAAAAAACAATTGAACTCGGGACACTTCCGGACTTAAGTTGAACAAATTTTCTGCAAAGTATCGAAATAATATGCACCTCTACAACTTCAATAAACCACTTACATTCAGTCGAATGAAAACATTTAAATTAGTTATTCAAAAATAAAGGTAACTTTTACTGTAACAGATTTGATACACGTTCGTCTTTTAATAAACCGCTAATCACGGGGTACTTTGGTTTTGCTAGTATGCATTACAAAGTATTATGTTTTATCAATCAACAAAAATTCGAACAGTTATGAAACTTAACCAAGGGCTTCTATGCCTTATGCTCACCCTTTGTACCACTCTGCTTTTTGCGCAGCCTAAGCCCAATGAAGTAGTGACCGGCTCGGTAACCGGAGTGGTGATGGATGCCGACCTTAACCAACCTATTCCCTACGCCACCGTAGTGATCAATGCAGGTGAAAAAACCGTAACCGGTGGTATCACCAACGACGATGGTGTTTTTGAGATCAACAAGATCCCAGAAGGTATTTACTCCCTGAGAGTACAGTTTATGGGGTATGAAGCCTTTGAACGCGACCTGAAGATCGACCGCGAGCACCGTACCAACGATATGGGTAAACTCAATTTAAGTGCGGTTCCCGCAGAATTAGACGCTGTGAACATTGTCGCAGAACGCACCACAATCGAGCAAAAAATCGACCGTAAGGTGATTAATGTAGGGAAAGATTTGACCACTGCCGGAGCTTCAGCAGCAGATATTATGAATAACATTCCGTCGGTGAATCTCGATCAGCAATCCGGGGCGCTTACGCTACGCGGAAACAGCAACGTGCAAGTGATGGTTGACGGAAAATTATCTAATATTCCTGCAGATCAATTATTAAAACAGCTTCCGTCTAACTCGATCAAAAAGATCGAATTGATCACCAATCCTTCCGCCAAATACAACCCTGACGGAATGAGCGGGATCATCAATATTGTATTACACAAGAACGTGAATATTGGCTTTAACGGTGACGTAAGTGCCGGTCTGGCTTATGAGAAAAATCCGCAGTTTAACAGTGGTTTGAATTTGAACTACCGCAACGGTAAATTCAACCTGTATTCTAATTACAGCAACAGCATCGCAAAACGTGCGAATTATGGGACGATCTATCGCGAAGGCGATAATTCAACACAATTTTTTGATATGCTGAACGACCAGAATTCACACCTGCTTAAAGTGGGTCTTGACGTGTACCTTAATGATAAGAATACGCTTTCGGTATTCACTTCTCAAAACAGCTTTAAAGGCGCTCCCGGCGGAAACATCAACATTGTTTATGCCGATGATATGAGCCGCAATCTGATGCAGGATTTTGGCGCAGATATGGATAATTACTCGCAGCAGTACAACTTTGACTACAAGCTTGATTTTGAAAAAGAAGGGCACAACATCGAGTTTGAAGCCGATTACAATACGTTTGACGCAGACGAAGACACCTTCTTTGACTTTACCGGCGCAACACCACTTGCAGACTATGAAGATTTTGTAGATACCAAGCGCGATCGCACTACCTTAAATTTAGATTATGTAAATCCGCTGTCTGAAAGTGAAAAACTGGAAGTTGGTTTACAAGCGATCTTGTTCAACACCGATATTGGCTACAGCAGTACCGGACAATCTTACAATGCAGCAGGCAATCTGGTTCCTACGCCTAACACACTTTTTGACTACAGCAGAGATATTTATTCGGCATATGTAACCTATGGAAAGAACTATGAGAAATGGTCATATCAAGCCGGTGTGCGAGCAGAGCAGGTAAATGTGGTTGCAGATACCAATAGTGTGCGTGCGTTTACCAACGATTATTTTGAGTTGTATCCCTCGGCTTATGTAACTTTTAATCCTTCGGAAAAAAATCAGTATCAGGTAAGTTACAGCCGAAGAATTGACCGTCCCGGTGTTGGGCAGGTAAATCCTATTAGAGAATGGAGTTCGCCGCTGGTAACTCAATACGGAAATGTGAATTTACGTCCGCAGTTTACCAATTCGTTAGAAGCAAATTACACGCGATCGCTGGGGAAAGGAAGCATTACTGCCGGTGTGTTTTACCGCATCATCGAAGATCAGATCAATCAGGCGGTTTATGTAGACCGGTTCAATCTGGATCGTGCAGTCTTGACCAATGACAACTTCGACTCGACGACTGCCTACGGTTTTGAAGTAAGTGCCAATTATAAGCCGTTCAGTTGGTGGAGTGTAAACGCGAGTTTTGACCTGTTCAGTCAGACACAAACCGGAATTTCAGAAGCTTTAGACACCGATATCGACAATCCAACGGTTGATGATATTATTTTAACCGAACGCGAAGTGACCAACTCGGTGTTTAACACCCGCGTCATCAACAACTTTACAGCGACCAAGAAGCTCACCTTTACCGCTTTTGCAATGTTCAGAGGCCCGGGACAAAACATTCAGTTTAGCAATAAGTCGATGTTTATGACCAATGTTGGTGCGCGTTACAGCCTTTTTGAAGGTAAAGGAACCATCAGCTTGAACTACAATGATATCTTCAATACGATGAAAGCCCGCTTTACTGCTGTGAGCCCGTATGCGCTTGAAGGTCAATTCAATTGGGAAAGCAACACGGTTTATGTTGGATTCAACTACCGTTTTGGTGACAGTAAGTTTAGAGCCAAAAAACGCAAGAACCGCGACGATAATGAGGCAGATGGCGGCGGTTTATTTTAACATAATTTTAATTTTTTTACTATAATTGTAACAATAATGGGTTTTCACAAACTTATTATCAACTGACCTGTTAAAATCTACGGTTATTGTTTATTAGAGTTAGCCTTCTACAAACATAAATAACCATTTAATAGGTATAAAAAAACCCGGAGCGCTTGCTCCGGGTTTTGCTTTTTAAATAGTTGAAGGTCTATAACTTATCGGCCAGACTTGCGGCATCTATCGCGCCGTGAGACGTATGATAGGTGGCTGCTCCGTTCTTGATCAATAACAATTGCGGACTCTCATGCTGCACATTGAATTTTGTTGCGATGGCGTTACTGATGTCGCGATGCGCTTTAAGATCCAGAAAATAAGGTTCTAGCTGCTTTTTATCATAAGCGTAAGCTTTTTCAAAACTACGCAGCGCCATGCGGCTGATGCCGCAAGTGGTACTGTGTTTAAAAATAACCACCGGTACAGCTTTAGAGCGCTCAGCGATCTCGTCAAGCTGCTCCAGGCGCTCGAGCGGTATCCAGTTCATTTCTTTTATCTCTTCCTTCGCAATATCTCGCTGACTTTTAAACAGATCAAAAAGTCCCATAATCTAATTCTTTTTAAGGTTTGTTAACGCTTGTAAACTCAAGTCGTTTGTAAATTTAAGGAAACTTAATCGGCTTTTGTATTAAGAAAATCCAAAGCACCATAACCGACAAAAAGACAGCTTAAAACTAAGAAAGACTGACTAAACGTCGGTTTTAACATTTGGTACAGCTATTGCCTTATCAACATCGAAATACAAACACGATGAACTTTAATAATTTTACCATAAAATCACAAGAAGCCGTACAGCAAGCCCAGGCGCTTGCTCAAGGGTACGGCCATCAGCAGATCGAGAATGAGCATATTTTTAAAGCCATTCTTGAAGTTGATGAGAACGTTACTCCGTTTCTACTCCAGAAACTGGATGTGAATGTAAATCTGTTGAAGCAGATTTTGGAGAGCACGCTTACCAGTTTTCCTAAAGTAAGCGGCGGCGATATTATGCTTTCTCGTGAAGCCGGTAAAACGGTAACCGAAGCCAGCAACATCGCCAAAAAAATGAACGATGAGTATGTTTCTTTAGAGCATTTGATCCTGGCGATCTTTAAATCGAGCAGCAAGATCGCACAGATCTTAAAAGACCAAGGCGTTACCGAAAAACACCTGAAAGCTGCCATTGAAGAATTGCGCAAAGGCGACCGCGTGACTTCGCAAAGTGCTGAAGAAACCTATAATTCGCTAAGCAAATACGCCAAAAACCTCAACCAACTTGCCCGCGACGGGAAGCTCGATCCGGTGATTGGCCGTGATGAAGAGATACGCAGAATTCTGCAAATCCTTTCACGTCGAACTAAGAACAACCCGATTTTGGTCGGTGAACCCGGTACCGGTAAAACCGCGATCGCCGAAGGTCTCGCCCACCGAATCATCGACGGCGATGTACCAGAAAACCTTCAGGAAAAGCAGATCTGGGCGCTGGATATGGGAGCCTTGATCGCAGGTGCAAAATATAAAGGTGAGTTTGAAGAGCGTCTGAAAGCCGTGATCAAAGAAGTAACTACCAGTGCCGGTGATATCGTCTTGTTTATAGACGAGATCCACACCCTTGTAGGTGCCGGTGGCGGTCAGGGTGCGATGGATGCTGCAAACATCTTAAAGCCTGCTTTGGCTCGTGGAGAATTACGTGCCATAGGTGCAACCACACTCGACGAGTATCAAAAATACTTTGAACAGGATAAAGCTTTAGAGCGACGCTTCCAGAAAGTGAGTGTTTTTGAGCCGGATACCGAGTCTGCGATTTCCATCTTACGTGGGATCAAAGAAAAGTATGAGACCCACCACAAGGTGCGCATCAAAGACAACGCGATCATTGCAGCGGTAGAGCTTTCGCAACGCTATATCACCAACCGCTTTTTACCCGATAAGGCGATCGACCTGATGGACGAGGCGGCTTCAAAAATGCGTATGGAGATCAACTCCAAGCCCGAAGAGCTTGATGTACTCGACCGTAAGATTATGCAACTCGAGATCGAGATCGAGGCGATCAAACGCGAGCAGGATGAGAATAAACTCAAGTCCTTACGCGCCGATCTTGCCAATCTTAAAGAAGAACGCAACGAGATCAACGCCAAGTGGAAGAGCGAAAAAGATGTGGTAGACAACATCCAGAACGCCAAGCAGGATATAGAGAACTTTAAGCTGGAAGCCGAGCGTGCCGAGCGCGAAGGCAATTATGGTCTGGTAGCCGAGTTACGCTACGGTAAGATCAAACAGGCACAGGAAGAGCTGGAAAAATTGCAGGAGCAACTGGCGGCACAAGCCGATAACAGCCTTATTAAAGAGGAAGTGACCAGCGAAGACATCGCCGAAGTGGTAGCCAAATGGACGGGAATCCCCGTGACCAAAATGCTGCAAAGCGAGCGCGAGAAATTGCTGCACCTGGAGGGCGAACTGCACAAACGTGTAGTAGGCCAGGAAGAAGCGATCATCGCCGTGAGTGATGCGGTGCGCAGAAGCCGCGCCGGCCTGCAGGATCAAAAAAGACCTATAGGTTCGTTCTTATTCCTCGGGACCACCGGGGTGGGTAAAACCGAACTCGCAAAAGCACTGGCAGAATACCTGTTTGACGATGAGAACAACATCACCCGTATAGATATGAGTGAATACCAGGAGCGTCACAGCGTGAGCCGTCTGGTAGGCGCGCCTCCGGGATATGTGGGTTATGATGAAGGCGGGCAGTTGACCGAAGCCGTACGTCGCAAGCCCTACAGTGTGATCTTGCTTGACGAGATCGAGAAAGCACACCCAGACACTTTTAATATCCTGTTACAGGTGCTTGATGAAGGTAGACTTACAGACAATAAAGGCCGCCTTGCCGACTTCAAGAACACCATCATCATTATGACCTCAAATATGGGAAGTCATATCATACAGGAGAAATTTGAGACCATCAAAGATCCTGAGACCGCGATGGAAGGTGCAAAAACCGAAGTGCTGGGGATGTTGAAACAAACCATACGTCCTGAGTTTATAAACCGTATAGACGATATCGTGATGTTTACCCCGCTTACGCGAAAAGACATCGAGCAGGTCGTGAGTTTACAACTCAAAGGCGTGACCCGTATGTTGGCTAAACAAGGCATCACGCTAGATGCTACGGCCGAAGCCATCAAGTTTTTGGCAGACCGCGGTTTTCAACCGGAGTTTGGGGCTCGTCCTGTAAAACGTACCATACAGAAAGAAGTGTTGAACAAACTGTCTAAAGAGATCTTAGGCGGCAAGGTCACCACAGACAGTATCATCTTACTGGATGCGTTTGATGACGAACTCGTGTTTCGCAATCAAAGCGATCTGGTAGAAAATGACTGAAGAGCATTGCTCGTATAAACCCAAAGCGACATCGTATTGATGTCGCTTTTTTTTGTTTTATGCTGACGCGAAAGTAATCACATTTCGTTGATAAATTATTAATAACAATATTGACTGTGTGGTAGTTGCGTGTTTTTAATTGGGTAGTTTTATGGTAACTAATCATATTTTATCTGTATGAATATAAAGCATCCTGATTTAGAAATACCAGCCACAAACCCATTTGCAAACTGTAAACTGGAAAGAGAAAAATATGCTGATATTCTAACCAATATTGTTAACTCCTACTCTAACGGTTTTGTCCTAGCTATCAATAACAAATGGGGTACAGGAAAAACGACATTTGTAAAAATGTGGCAACAAAAACTCATTAACGAAGGCCATAAATCAATTTATTTTAATGCCTGGGAAAATGACTTTGAAAATAACCCATTAACTGCTATAATGGGTGAATTGAAGTCGTTAACTAAATCTGCAAATAATCAAAAGTTTAAATCTACGCTTAAAAAGGCGGCTATTATGTCTAAGCATATTGGCCCTGCAATTGTTCAATCCATTGCTGATAAATACGTTGACACAAAGACTATAAAGGAAGCTATTACAGAAATCACCAAGGGCCTTACTGATATATTTGAAAATGAGGTGAATGATTATGTAGACAGAAAAAATAGTATTAATGAGTTTAAGACAAGTCTTGCAGATTTTATAGTTGACGCATACAATGGTAAACCTTTCATCTTTATTATTGATGAATTGGATAGGTGTAGACCTAATTATGCTGTCTCAATACTTGAACAAATCAAACATTTTTTTTCGGTACCAAATATAATCTTCGTTTTATCGATTGATAAAAATCAATTAGGAAGTGCTGTAAAAGGTGTGTATGGTAGTGACTCCTTAAATTCAGAAGAGTACTTACGAAAGTTTATTGACTTAGAATATTCGATCCCAGAACCAAATAAAGATTTATTCTATAAATACTTATTTGAACACTTTAAGTTTAAAGACTTTTTTGATTCTCCGGAAAGAAAGCAGTTGAGAGAATTACAAAATGATTCAAATTATTTTTTGAAGGTAACCGACTTGATATTTACAAACAAAAATCTGACTTTGAGACAGCAAGAAAAAATTTTTAGTCTAGCTAGAATTTCCTTGCGTAGTTTTAACTCAAACTCTTACGTAATACCTGAAATATTATTGTTTTTATCTTATTTAAAAATTGATAGAAGGTCGTTTTTTGATGATCTAAAGTTTAAAAAACTAAATATTCATGAGTTACAGGAAAATTTTTTAAAAACAGTTATATCAAATAAAACAGAGAAAACTGAGAATGCACTTATTTTATTAGAAGCACATCTAATTAATTTTTATAACAATTACTTACATTTAAATTATTACCAAAATAATCTTTTTAAGTTTAATGAAGAGACAGGTAGTAATGAGCTCTTGATTAATTGTGTAATTTGTAAAGACAAAAACAACAGTTTGCTTAGAATCCTTGAAAATCTCTCTAATTCTAGAGAAGGAGGTTTAGACTTAGGATATTTCATTAATAGAATTGATTTAATGAAAGAATTAACCATCTAGCATTTCTCATAATCACAAGATTATATCGTCCCCACATTGCCACACGATAAAAAATTATAAGAAGCTAGAATAATCCCTGCGTGATGCAATCGCGCAGGAGCAACATAAAAAAATAAACCCATCTCGAGTTACCCTCTTGTTACCGCGCTGCCTGTCCCAATGCATATAGGGAATGGTATCGCGTGGGAAGATCCTACCCACTACCTTCAGGGTCATTTCCCGTAAAAAAATAAGAGCGATTTCCTTTTCAAAAAGGGTCAACCGCTCTGATAATGTGATGCATAGCCTCGTTAAGTTTGTATCAAACGAATCCAAAAAAACTTAAGTTATGCCACATTATGCACAAGGAACTTCAGGATGGACCAAATTAAACGGCTATCAAGCGCTTTGGGATCCTAAGATCGATATGGGGAAATTCTATTTTACCACCTTTCAAGGGAAACGCGAAGAAACGCCATATATGACCGCAGAAAATTTTGCCCGCGTCATCGACATCCTAAGAAATGAAACGCCGGTTTATGGTAACGCCAGCACCGGCTCGGTCACCACCCAAGCTGAAGAAGTGGGTGAAGAAGAAAGTTAGTCTTCAAAACATTCAGAGAACTGCTAACAACCAACCAGAACGCAGCAACGCCTATATCTTTTGATGTAGGCGTTGTTTTTGTTGCCGCACGATTGTATCGCGTGGTAAAACCAAAAATAATCCTCTTTACTAAATCTAAACTTAGGTTCGGTTCCTCTGTTACCGAACTTCCTGCCCCTATGCATATAGGGAATGGTATCGCGTGGTAAAGACCAACAAAGTTTAATCCTGACTTTTACATTAACACTACCTAAGATGTTCAAAAAGATACCGAAATCGCTAATAACCTCTGCGCGGCGATGCAATCGCGCAGGAGCAATAGAAAGTTAGAAAATTTACATTTGAGGAGTAGATATTGTTGTCGCGTTTCCCTATTATGGCGCTGCCCAGTTGCCGCGCAATTGTATCGCGTGGTATTCCACTAACTAAACCGACTAAGAACGCACAATTTACTACTCCTCCATTCCTTCATAAACATTTAGTTCTAGCGCTTCATAGCGTTCTGCTAAAGCCTTCAGGTTAACGGATTCTTGATGCTTTAAATGCGTGTCAAAAAAACCGGCGACCAATTGAGTGATGATTTCCATTCCCAGTTCGGGATCGATGCTTCCACTTCCGGAGAGCGAGGGCACAGGAATCATAAAAGGAATATCCATAAAATTAGGATGTCCCGATCCTAAGATTTTGGATTCATAAAAAACCGAAGTGCTTTTTTTATGATAAATATGTGCATTGAGATCCTCGTGTTCCGGCGGCCAATCTGCCGAAACGTATAAAAAAGGTTTCTGAAAAACTGTATCGATCTTTTTGCCCCATTGTATTCCATCTAAATTAGCACCTGCTTTAATGCGATCATCTACGAGTGCCAACCTGCCTGCAGCGCCCCCTCCTACCGAATGTCCTAAAACGCCCACGGCATCCAGTTGTAAATGTCCTTTCAAAGCTCCGTTAGCATTCCACCTCGGCAATAGCTTTAAAACACTTTGCATATCGGCCACCCAACGCGCTTGAATAGCGCCTTCAAAATAATCTTGAACCGCTTCCTGTACAATGGGATGCCGCTGCTCAAAAGTTAATCCATTAGCAAAAGCCTCCTGAATGGGTGTGATGGTTTGCATCGCATCCTTTGCAAGACGTTGCTGATATTCATAATCAAAATAGGCATGTTCACCATTTGGAAAGACCGCACCCAGACTTTCATAGGTATGATTCATATTGATCACCACATAGCCTTGACTGGCCAATTCGCTGAGCAAAGCGTAATAGCCCGTAGCTTTGGAGCCATACCCGTGAGAAAACAGCAACACGGGAAAGCTGCCCTCTGCAATGCTGCCTTCAGGATAAACATAGGTTTGTATATGGTCTAAATAATTCAGTGCTGAAGCAGGCAAGCCGTACTTCGTCGCAAAACCGGCTCTACTGGCATCATCTACGTAAGCTTCCGGCGTAGTAGTTGCTGCCTTGGGAGCTGCCGGATACCAGATCTTCACCATAAACTTACGCCGATCTTCAGGCGTTGCAGTGATAGGTTCGTCTCTGGCTGTCTGCACAAGTACGGTATCGGTTCCCACGGCATAAGCACCACTGGGCTGCGGCAAATCAAAAACAGGAAGCACTACCGGCAAAACCCAGGCGACACCCAGTAAAATACCGTAACCTAAGCCTCTTAAAACAGCCAGCACCGAAAACCGAAAAGCTTGTGTGGCGTCGGTTAACAGAATACGTGCCGTTAAAATAAGTACTAAAACATAAGCCGGCAACAACTGCCAGCGATAGCCTTCGAGCACAAGCTGAAGCACAACTAGTGCAGCAAGTACTCCGAGAATAAGTACGAGTGGTATACGCCGTGCAAGAGGCTTCCATATAAAAGGCAACCCCGTAAGCACGAGCAGTAATACAATTTCAAAAAAACGCATAGTTTTGGTTTTAAATTACAGACTATAAAACTACCTGATCCCTTTAAGGATTGCGAGGTAGAATCCCTAAGCGATCGGGTTATCTGTCGCTCAAAACCCGCAGTTAAGAAAAACGCACAGCGTATAGGGAATTGCATCGCGTGGTAAAAACTTAAACTTCATTTTGCGTATATTAACACAGCAGTTCCAAACTGCGCTAAACTACTTTAAAGCTTCAAAGCAGTTGCCAAGCTCCCCAGGCATTAGTTTACCCGTCGTTCATTCGTAGTTCACCCGAGGTTCACCCGTACTTCACGCGTAGCAAAAGCATACCTAAGCTATGGTAGCGGTATGGTTACAGCCAGTAAACCTTTAAGGATGGATAAAGGAACAAGCAGACTATAGCCATAAGCCTTCTGAATCTCCCTATACAAAAGTCGTAAAACATAAAAAGCTACCTCCGGTAAGAAGTAGCTTTTTAAAATTATGGAATAAAACCATCAACCTAAGATCTGCGTTTCCTGCTCCAGGATCATATATGGCTGGCGGTAGTAACGCTTGCTTGTAGCTTTATACAAAGCACTCGCCAGAGCTCCTGCAACCGGAGGCAAACCGGGTTCGCCCAACCCTGTGGGTGCGATCTGGTTCTCTGCAAAGAACACTTCGATCTCCAGCGGAGCTTCGTTGTTTCTGATCAAGCGGTAGCGGTCAAAGTTCTGTTGCTCCGGCGCCCCGTCTTTAAAGGTTAACTGACTGTACATCACGTGACCTAGACCATCTATGATTCCGCCTTCAATTTGATTTAATGCGCCTTCTTTATTGATCACAATCCCGCAATCAACAGCACACCATACCTTTTTTACCTGTGGATTTCCACGATCATCCATCACGAGGTCGATCACCTGTGCTACATACGAATTGTGGCAGTAGTAGGCCGAAACACCGCGGTAAACTCCGTCTAGTTCTGCGCCCCAATTACTCTTCTCACGCACGAGTTTTAAAACTCCGGCATAACGCTCGGCATCATAATCATTGCGCTCTCCAACGGGATTGGCGATCGCGTTATCAAAAAGCTCCAATCTAAAATCAATAGGATCTTTACCTGCTGCTTCAGCAACCTCATCGATAAAGGATTGCTCTGCTCCAGCGGTAAAATTAGAACGCGGCGCACGCCAGGCTCCTGTTGAAATATTGGTATCAATACCAAAGTTCTCTGCGCGATAATTGGCTAAGGTACCCGCCGGATAGCGATTGGCAAACACCGGACTTGACGGAATACCGCTCCCCTGCACTTCAAAAGCGGTCAGGTTTTTATCGGCATCCAGTGCGGCTTTATATTTTAAAGTATACGAAGGACGATAGGTTCCCTGAGTCATATCATCTTCCCGGGTGTAAATGAGTTTTACCGGAGCTCCTAGTTTCTGCGAAATAGCTGCAGCCTCAAGACCGAAGTTCCCGTACAATCTGCGACCAAATCCACCTCCCATACGGGTCATATCTACGTGAATGTTGTCTTCAGGAATGTTAAGCATTGCAGCAGCTGAACCGCGTAAAGCTTCCGGCGTTTGAATAGGACCGATCAAGCGCGCTGAATCTGCTTTAACATCTGCAAAAAAGTTCATCGGCTCAAGTGTGTTGTGTGCCAAAAATGAACCAAAATACGTGCGTTCGATCACGGTATCGGCATTGGCAAAAGCTGCATCAGGATCTCCATCTTGACGGGCTACTTCTCCCTTTCCTTCAAACACAGAAGCAAATTGCTCCAAATGTGCTGCAGAACTTTCAGCAGCAGATACGCGTTCCCATTCGGCTTTTACCGCTTTTTTAGCCTGCATCACCTGCCAGGTGCTGTCACCCACGACTACGATGAGTTCGTTAAATGCATTCACATCTGCCCAACTGGGTTTTTCTAATGAAGTATTTATTGTAAAAATGTCTTTGATCCCCGGCATCGCTTTCGCTTCGGCAGCATCAAAACTTTTTAGTTGCATTCCAAAAGCAGGCGCGTGGATGAGCATCACAATGGCGGCGCCGTCTTCCATATAATCTAAACCGAACAAAGGTTTTCCCGTAGCGATCTTAAAACCGTCTACGTTTTTAACCGCGGTCCCAATAAGTTTAAAGTCTTTAGGTTCTTTCAGCTTCACTTCTTCAGGAAGTTCGATACTGATGGCATCACTGATCAAATCTTTATACGCGATGCTTTTATTGGTAGGCAAGTGCTTTACCATACCCGCCTCGGTCACCAGATCTTCTGCAGGAATATTCCACAGGTTTGCAGCGGCGCTCACAAAAAGGTACCGCGCGGTAGCCCCGGCCATACGCAATCCGTTCCAACCGACGCGAATAGACTGACTTCCACCGGCGATTTGACGACTAAATTTTTTAGTATCCAGAGGCGCTTGTTCTACGCTAACCTGATCCCAGGCCACGTCCAACTCCTCGGCTACAATAAGCGGCATCGAGGTTTTCACATTTTGACCGATCTCAGGATTGGGCGAAAAAATAGTCACCGTCCCGTCTTCATTCATTTTGATGTAAGCATTGAGGTCAAAGGCAGCCTCAGCCGGAGTAGTCGAATCTTGTGCCAAACCTGAAAACCAACTGAACTGCAACATCAGTCCTGCGCCCCCGGCTGCAGAAACTTTTAAAAACGATCTACGGTTGTGTTTTGTCTTGATAAGTGCCATAATCGATTATTTTTTTGTTGCTGCCAGTGCGACAGCTTTATTGATTCGTGTATAGGTTCCGCATCGGCAGAGATTACCGCTCATCGCGTTTTTGATCTCGTCTTCAGAAGGATTCGCATTGCGATTGAGCAAGGCTGCTGCGCTCATAATTTGTCCTGCCTGGCAGTACCCGCATTGCGGCACATCAACTTCGATCCAGGCCTGCTGCACAGGATGCTCACCGCTTTCGGAAAGTCCTTCTATCGTGGTGATCTTCATCGAAGCGTTTGCGATGGCGCTCACAGGGAGCGAACACGAGCGTACGGCATTACCGTTAAGGTGAATGGTACACGCACCACACTGGCCTATACCACAGCCATATTTGGTTCCTACCATATTTAGATGATCCCGCAAGACCCAAAGCACCGGGGTATCTGCAGCAACATCAACCTGATGTTCTTTCTCGTTAATGTACAAACTATACTGTGGCATAGCATTATGATTTTAATGAAACGTCTGTTTTTAAGCGTTATAGCAAAACGCACTGCTCTAAAGTTAACTAATTTTAACGATCACTCCTTACACTTTTCAAACCAAATGCGGGATTGCCTCCGCTTAAAAATTAGCATTTCCTTACAATTTGAGCTGATTCGTTCCGTGACTAAAAGGCTACTTTTACCTGAAAATTGACAATGCCGAGAACATTACGTCTTCTTTTATGTACACTGGGTCTTTTGCTTATGGGGTTACAACTGCAAGCACAGGAGACCACAATTCCCAATGAAACTCCCAAGAAAGGGTTTATTTCCCGCTACCTCAACAGGGTGTTTAATGATACCGTATCTAAGGAAAAACCACAATTCCTGATCTATCCGGTGTTAGGTATACGACCTGAAACGGGTCTGGAATTTGCCGTGGCGCCACTCTTTGTGTTTTATGCCAATGAGGATATCAACAACCGTCTTAGTGAGATCAACACCTATGCATTTTTTACCTTCAACGGGCAGTATGGAATACGCATCAATCACGCTGTCTATTCTGATCAGGACAAATGGTTTTTCTTAGGTGATCTTGATGCAGAACGCTTTCCGCTAAAATATTACGGGATAGGCAATGATGTTCCTAAAGACAATATCGCATTAGTAGATGCGACGCAAATTCAGATTAAAGAACGGGTATTACGCAAGGTGGTAAAAAACTTTTATGTAGG
Organism: Leeuwenhoekiella blandensis MED217; assembly: GCF_000152985.1. Classification (GTDB taxonomy): domain Bacteria; phylum Bacteroidota; class Bacteroidia; order Flavobacteriales; family Flavobacteriaceae; genus Leeuwenhoekiella; species Leeuwenhoekiella blandensis. The sequence continues at coordinate 2,850,290 of NZ_CH672395.1, forward strand.
TCTCGAGACCGACTTTAGAAGTCTGTCTAACGTTTCTTTTGAAGCTCCCGAAGACAGCGATGAAGCTCTGGACATTGAGCTTCCCTTTGGTGCCGAAGGAACGACCAGCTTTGGTATGGGTGCCGGTCTGGTTTACGACGCCCGTCACAATGTATTGAATGAGCGGAATGCTTTTTTTAGCGAATTGGCTTACCTCAATTACAACCCATTCTGGAAAAGCGATGTAGAATATCAAACCATCACGACAGACAATCGTTTTTTTACGCCTATAGGTAAACGGGATGTGCTGGCGGCTCAGGTTATTGGTCAGTTTAGCTTTGGTGGTGATGTTCCATTTAACCAACTTTCGTACTTAGGTGGAGAAAGTATTATGCGCGGTTATTTTAGTGGAAGGTTTAGAGACCGCAATCAGATCGCTGCACAAATAGAATACCGTTTTCTACCGCTTAAACTCGGTTTTACAGACCGTTTAGGAGCGACTGTTTTTACCGGTGTAGGCGAAGTTTTTGACGATTGGAACGAACTGGAGATGAACAAGATCAAATGGTCTGCCGGTGCCGGTGCCCGTTTCTTGATCTTTAGAGAAAAAGATATTTTTATTCGCTTTGATTATGCCTTTACCAGAGACGGAAGTAATTTTTACCTAAGCATAGGTGAAGCCTTTTAGGACGTCATTTCATTGCATTAAAACCTTGAATTTGGGCTAGAGGCGATATCTAAAAAGCGCCTTACGGATTTCTTCTTGCAGTTTATTTTCGGGGGCTTTGCGCTGCAATTCATAAGCACGTTCCGCACGTTCTGTTTCAGGATCATCGTTTAGGCTTAGATCTAAGGACAATGCCCCGTAGCTTAAATACTTCTCATAATCCGGTGTTTCGGTTGTTTCTACATAATGACGCAATTCAGTTAGCGGCTTACCTGCCATTTGCGCTACCGTATCCCAAAATTCTTCTTCGGTATAACCGCGTTGTTGTTCCCGATAGTAAGTAGTATACATTTCGCGCATCACATCGTCTAGAGACTTTTCATTTGCACTCTCGTGACGAATGGCAAGATCAAGCAAAAGTCCGAGCATTGGGCCTTTATGATAATAGGAGATCGTAGTGGCATCGGTAATGGCGTCAGTATTCAAGAAGTGATTCCACACATCATAACTGGAGCGTTCTAAAGACATATGTTCTTTTCCCTCCTTATTTTCGATCGCCTTAAAATGGCTGCTTAAATACTTCAGTAGCTCGGCTTCACTGATCAATCCTGCATCGCGCATAATGAGATATTCGTAATACACGGTAAAGCCTTCAGCCACCCAAAGCATCGTTGTGTAATTTTCTTTGCTGTAATCAAAAGGTCCTAATTCAATAGGTCGCAAAGCTTTTACATTATATAGATGAAAATACTCGTGGGTGATAAAATTGAGAAACGCCTTATAATCGGCATCGGTTTTAAAATCAAAACTTCCGTAGGTAAATACCGCTTGCGAATTGGCATGCTCGAGTCCGCCGCCGCCGGGTTCCATCATAATAAACGCATATTCCTCAAAAGGAATGTGCTGCATCAAATAGGTTGTGCGTAAAATGATCTTTCGCAAATCACCCACAAACTGTTGCTCATTCAAACCTTTGGGAGTTGCAATGGTCAGACTAAAGTCTTTGCCCAATTGCTGAAACGCGATCATTTTTTGATTTCCGAGGTAAAACGGACTGTCATAAAGCACATCTGCCGATACGGCGTAAAAGGTATTTTGGTTTACTTTTTCGAGTCCCGTAGCGATGTTTTCCCAAGCTTCAGGAAGTTGAAAGCTTACCAAAATGGGTGCTTCCTTTCGCCCTTCAGGAAACATAAATATATCGGTGTTCGCGAGAAAAGCCCGACTATCCTTCACATTAGATTCTGCTACCGAAGTACGATTAGCATAAACCCTGTAGGTTACCTCTAATTCGGTATTTTTAGGATGTGTGATCGTCCATTTGTTTTTAGAAGTTTTCTTCCAGGCTATCGCAACACCTTCAGAAGCTTGCACCTCAAAATCAATAATATGCGCAGGGTTATCGAGAATCATATAATATCCCGGAGTCCAAACCGGCAAAACGAGTGTGGTTTCGGTAGTATCCTGCTGGTCCAGATGCAACTCCACTGCAACATAATGCGCTTCCGCCTGAGGAAAGGATAGTTGATACTGCATTTGTGGATCGCCCTTCTGCGCAAAAAGAGTTTCTGCAAACAAAAACAATACAAGTAAAGCATATGCTCTGCAAACCATAATATTCAATTTTTATATCCTTAGGAAAATTACAGATTGCAGATTGAAAAACGCGAACTCCTTACGGTCTATTATTCGCAAGTGCTGATACGATATTAACCGCTTCACCCCATTTATTCAAAACATCCACCACGCTTAGTTTACTTATTTTTAAACATTTAAAGACTATATTTAGAGCGTCAATCAAACCATATGAAAGCCTTTATCTTCCTACTCCCTATGCTGTGTATTGCTTTTACGAGTACTTCCTGCACCCAAAAGAAAACAAAAAAAACAGACGCAGCTGCTCTTACTGAATTGATACAACCACTGACATCTGATACGTTGAAATTCACCTCAGGAGTTCGTGCGATCTTTCAGGATTCAAATGGGAATTATTGGCTAGGAAGTCACAACGAAGGCTTGGTAGTTTATAACGGTACGCGCTTTAGCTACTTTACCACGGCAAATGGTTTGGCCGAGAATCAAATCCGCAGCATTCAGGAAGATGCGCAAGGCAATATCTGGCTGGGCACCGCAGACGGCGTAAGTAAATTCAACGGTACACACTTTACAAATTACACTACCGAAACAGGTTTTCCAGAACCTGTTGCTAAAGCTTCTTCAAAAAACCTATGGTTTAATGCCGGGAATCTGCCGGGCGTTAACTGGTGGGATGGGCAACAGCTGAATTACGTACCCTTTCCTAAACCAATTTCTGACGATCTTGAAAATTCTTATGCAATTACCGGGATTTCAAAAGACAACCAAGGCCAGGTCTGGTTTGGTACCTATGCCGGATTATTCGTCTTTGATGGGCAAAACCTACTACCGGTTGAGAAGATCAAAAAGGCACTACTTCCTGAAGATTACATTCATATAAGAAGCGTGTTTGCCGACTCTAAAGGGCGTATTTGGGTAGGCAATAACGGGATTGGCGTTTTATTGATCGATGGAGACACTGTTATCAATTTTTCAGAAGAAAACGGACTCATACATCCCGAAAGTTCCAGAAGAGGGGCACATTCTCCAGCCGGTACTTTAGAGCACGTTTTTTCAATTGCTGAAGATGCTCACGGAAACATTTGGTTTGGAGATCGGGACACCGGCGCCTGGAGTTATGATGGAAAATCAGTAAAACATCATTCCATAAACAATACTCTAGATTCCATAATGATCTGGAGCATTTACAAAGACACTACAAACCGACTTCTTTTTGGGTTATACAATGGTGAAGTTTATGCCTTTAACGGGATGCGTTTTGATAAGGTGTTTTGAAAAAGCTTCCTTTTCATGAACCCTTAGAATTACTCAAAAGTTACAATCCCTTTTACCTCTCAATTTTCGTAACTTCACGCTTCCTCCTACGCGATTAAATCTAAGCCCATGAAAATCTTGCATACGGCCGACTGGCATATTGGCAAAAAGCTGCACAAACACTATTTATACACCGATTTTGAACGCTTTATCTCTTGGCTGATTGCAATTATTCAAGAGGAAAACATCGAACTCGTTTTGGTTTCCGGAGATGTTTTTGACCTCGCTAATCCTTCTGCTGAAGCACGCAAACAATACTACAAAGCTTTAAAACAGTTGAGCAATCTCAATTGTAAACTCATCATTACCGGTGGAAATCACGATTCACCGTCGATGCTCGATGCGCCTCGCGAAATACTCGAAGCATTAAATGTACATATCCTTGGCGGAATGCCGGAAAATCTGGAAGACTGCTTGATTCCCGTTCAAGGAAAACAGGATAATGACAAGCTTGTCGTTGCTGCAATTCCGTTTTTACGGGATGGAGATATTCGTGCGGCAGAATCTGGCGTTACCTATGAAAACCGCATTGAAGCCATTAGAAAAGGAATTGAAGCCGTCTTTACGCAAGCGGCAGAAACTTGCAAGCAAAAATTCCCCGGACTACCGGTGATCGCTATGGGGCATTTGTATGCAGCAGGCATTGAGCCTTCAGAGAGTGAACGCGACATACAGATCGGTAATCAGGCTGCTTTTCAGGCGAGTCAGTTTGGGGAGTATTTTAGCTATGTAGCGCTGGGGCATATTCATAAACCCCAACGCGTAAGCGCAGCAATTCCCGCTTTTTATAGTGGTTCACCTTTACCACTTTCCTTCAGCGAGCGTACCGATGAAAAACGGGTGTTGATCTTAAATACTTCAACGGGTTTTGAACCTAAAAGTGTTGCGATTCCTACGTTTAGAAAGCTGAACAAAGTGAGCGGCGATCTGGAACGTATACAAAGCAAATTGCAAACGCTGACTCCTGAAGGTGAACTCACCAACCTCATCGAAGTGGAGTTGATCGAAGAGAACTTTGATGCCCATCGTATTGCACAACTCGACACGCTGGTTACCGAATTTGACACTCCGGGACTCGAGATCGTCAAGCATCGCGCGACCTTTAAAAACCGACTAAAAGCAACCGGAAAATTGTTTGACGCCCAGCAACATTTGGAAGACCTAAAACCGCTGGAAGTATTTACCAAAATGCTCGAGCAAAACTCGTATGATGAAGAAACCAAGACGCAAGTAACTTTAGCGTTTCAAGAACTTGTAGAACACCTCAATACCGCAGATCCCGCTTAACATGAAGATATTAAAAATTGCTTTTAAAAACATCAATTCGCTACGCGGAGAGTACGAGATCGACTTTACCCAAGAACCCTTTTTGCAAAACAGTCTTTTTGCGATCACAGGCCCAACCGGTAGCGGAAAAACCACGATTCTTGATGTGATCTCCCTGGCGTTATTCAATCACGTGCCACGTTTAGGGAAGATGAGTACGAACGAGGTGCTCAAAAAAGGAGCTATTCTTACCCGCAATCAGGAAGACGCAAATGCGCAAATTACCTATCAATGCAATCAAGGGATTTTTACCTCGCGCTGGGAAATTTCGACCAACCGAAATGGTAATCTGCGCGATTATCATATGGAGCTCATAAACACAGTAAGCAACGAAATTCTCGATTTAAAAAAGTCGGATGTGCCGGGAAAAAATGAGGAGCTGATCGGTTTGAATTATGATCAGTTTATCAAGTCTGTTGTATTGGCGCAGGGCGAGTTTGCTAAATTTTTACAAGTGCCCAAAAAGGAACGTGGCGCGCTTCTTGAGAAGATCACGGGCACTGATATCTATCGCAGAATTGGGATAGAAGTGTTTCTTCGGAATAAAGAGCGTGCTAAGGAAATTGATGCTAAACGCGCTAAAATTGAGACTTTCAGGGAGCAATTGTTGGAAGAAGATTCGTTCGCAGCAAAGCAAAAAGAAGCTGAAACTTTAGCCGAGAGGCAAAAGGAATTAAAGCAATCGATCGAACAATTTACCAAAGAGATCGAGCTTAAAAAGAAACTGCAAGTCGAAGAAGGCGAACTGCAAAAAACACAGAAAGAATTAAGCGAAGTGGTCTCGCTTCAGGAAAACTTCGAAAAAGAAAAAGGAGATGCACTGAAGCATCACGAAGCAATTCAACTTTTTGCAGAAGAACTCAATCATTGGCAAAGTTTGCAGGAAAAGCAAAAAGAAAAGCAAACCGAAATCACTAGGGCTACGGAAGCTTTAGAAGCTGCAAAAACCCGACGAGAGCGCTTAACGCAACAACTTAGCGAGCAATTCAAACTTACGGTCACGCCAACTGATTTTCCGGAAAAAATGGAACGTTATAAAGCGGAAGTCCGTGCCTTGATCGATGAGCGCAATGCCTTGCGCACCGCTTTCGAAACCAGTAAAAATCCGTTGCAAACGGCAGCTAGGGAGTTCGATTTACGTTTAGACCTAAAAGATCTCAAGGGTTTTGAAACTGCTTTACAGGAGAAATTTACGAAGACTAAATCTGCATATGCAGATTTAGAGAACCGCTTTGACCTCAAAAATGCTTCGGTAGCAGAACGTCTGGCAGCAATTCAATCTAAGCTGAAAAACATCCGCGCAGCTGAAAAAGCGCATACGGCTTTAAGCACTTTAGAAACCCAACGCAAAGAACGCAGCAAAGAACACGTTGCTCTGCAAAAGCAACAAGCCCCTCTACCGGAAGAGATCAAACAGCTGAAACAGCAGATCGAGCTAAAAGAAGCTCAGCACACCGCTAAGCAAAAAACTCTGGAAGTAGCGCAGCTACAAAAACAACTTGAGGATTACCGCAAAGACCTACAAAATAATGAACCTTGTCCGCTTTGTGGTTCCCTTGATCATCCTTTCGCAGCCCATATTCCGCAAGAAGAAAACGGACTCAAAGCTGCGGTGCTTCAATTAGAACACGAATTAAAAACGCTGAACAAAGAACTCGCGACTAAAGAAAGTTCGCTTCAGCAATTAACGCAACAAACACAACAGCTCGAACAGCGTATAAAAGTTCTCGATGAAGAACTGAGTGCTCAGCAAACCACTTTTGATGCCCAATTTAAAAACCTGATGCAAACCAAAGGTAACGCCACGTTTAACGAATTGGAGCTCCAACTGGAACAGCAAGAACAGGAATTAAATTCCGCTGAAAAACTTCAGCAAAACATCAAAACACTTGGGCAAATTGAGCAGCAAACAAGCGATTTAAAAGCGCTCTTGGCCAAAGGCAAAAAAATAGCAGCGTCCATTTCCGCAGTGTATTCTGGTAAAGATTTTGAGCAAGACGTCAGTCAGTTGGAAACCTCCTGGAATCGTAACGAGCAAACAGCAAAGCAGCAAGAACAGCTGCTCAATGCAGCTAAAGAAGCAGAACGTGATCTTGCAAAAAAATTAGAAAGTCTCACGGTTAGCCTGCTAGATCAATTGAAAGAGAAAGGCTATGATGCTATTGAAGATGCATTGCAAATGCGCTTGAATGCTGCAACGGCTCAAACCTGGAAGCACGAACTAGAACAGATCAAACAAGATGCTTTACGTCTAAAAACCCTGCGCAATAAGCTCATTGAAGAAATTCAAATCTTAAAAGATACCGTGGGCGAAACACCGCTTGAAGCGCTTCAAGAGGAACATCAGAAACAAACAGAAGCGCATCAACAAAATGAACATTCAGCTTCCGTTTTATCTCGCCAACTATTAAATCACAAGGACAATCTGGAGCAGATTAGAAAACTTCAAAAACAGATCGATCAAGAATTAGAATCGTCTAAGCATTGGCAAGTGTTGTTTGATCTAATCGGAGATTCAAAAGGAGATAAATTCAACAATTTTGCCCAGGATTTAACGCTGCAACAACTGCTGCAACTGGCTAACAAACGTCTAATGCGCCTTACCGACCGTTATCAAATAGACCAACCGGCTGAGGATGAAGATGACAGTCTGGTTGCGATTGATGAGCATATGGGCGGGCAACGCCGCTCGATCAAAACGCTGAGCGGTGGTGAGACTTTTATTCTAAGTCTGGCACTGGCCTTAGCACTATCTGATCTAGCATCCCGCAATATCGAGATCAACAGCTTATTTATTGATGAAGGTTTTGGTACCCTCGACCCCGAAACCCTTGACCAAACACTAGATACACTTGAAGTTTTGCAAGCCGAATCCTCAAAAATGATCGGCGTGATCAGTCACGTAGACAGTTTAAAAGAGCGTATTGCAACGCAAATTCAACTTACACAAAACGGGCAGGGTTATAGCAGTTTAAAGGTGGTTTGATCAATCTTTTAATACGATAAATATGAATGAGCAATTAGATATTATAACATTTCATCACAAGCAAACCCCATTAATAATAAGGTTCTTTCTAGGATTATTAGTGCTAGTCTGCGCGCTTATTCCGATAGTTGCTTTGAGCGTGGTAATTCTCAATCGTAAAGGTCTGCATATAGGTGTGTTTTTTATCTTCTTTCTTTTTTGGGGACTAGGATTTATGATGCTACGCAGCTATTTATGGAATTCTTTTGGAAAAGAAACTCTTTATCTTCAAAAAAATAAAATTATATACTTGGCAGATTATAAATACTTCAGGGATGCTCGACAGGAAATTGAGATTGAAGGTTTAGAAGCAGAAATTGTTTATAGTGAAACAATAAATGGATCAGGAACTCTTCGACTAACTAATGAGAAAACAACAATTGAGACGGTTTTAGAAACTTCAACAGAAATTCTATTGAATGAAATATACAAAATAGAGACTACTTATTTACCAGATTCTTAATCTACATCTAACTAATTAATCTTACGCAAAATGGGCAGGGTTATAGCAGTTTGAAAATCGTATAATCCTATATAAATTGGTTATCATAGCATAGGCTAAAGCTTCCGTATGAAGCTCTTTTAAGCCTTGATAAATCCTAACTTTACGTTAGAATTTTAAGAGAAAAAACTATGAATTTTCATACCCGAAAATGGATCAAACCGCAAGATCTTAATCCCAATCGTTCGCTCTTTGGAGGCCGACTTTTAGAATGGATCGACGAAGAGGCGGCGCTTTACGCCATCATACAATTAGAGAATCCGCGAACGGTTACTAAATATATCAGTGAAATAGATTTTAAATCTAGTGCTCGCGAAGGGGATATTGTCGAAATTGGTATCGAACCGGTAAAATTTGGTACCGCTTCCCTGACCTTAAAATGTGAGGTACGTAACAAAATGACGCGCGAGACCATCATCACCATCGATAAGATCGTGATGGTAGGCTTAGATGAAAACGGAAACGCCAAACCCCACGGAAAAACAAAAGTAGAATACGTAAAAGACCGTTTGGAGGATAAATAGATTTATAAATGGCAAACAACTGAAACAAGAAAGAGACCACAAATGTGGTCTCTTTCTGTACTATTTCTGTATTATATCTCTTAGTATAAATTAGCTTCTTGAATAGATCACATCAGCCTCTTGAATTTTTTGTGGCAAGTCGCTCATCGTGTTATAATATGCATCTTTATTATTGAATACACGGTCTGGACGCTCTCCTACGATGATATATTTTACACTCATATCAGGAGCATTTAAGTTTACCTGATCTTGAATACGCATGGTTTGATCTTCGATATCGGTTCCAAGATCCTCAAGATTGGCAATTACATATAGCATCTTATTGCTAGCACGTACTTCCTGAATTTCAAGATCTTTTTCGGTATCGGTGATTTCAGCTTCTACGACAAGGCTTTGTTCAACATTTTCCTCATCGGGCATATCTACGTCTATGGTAGGTACTTCAACCTCTTCTTCTTCCATCACAACCACAACTTTAGGCACTTCTACCGTTTCTGTTTTGGTGCTGATGTCTACATCTGCCCATTCGATATCATATTCGGGTAACTCACCTGCTTCAGTTTCTACATCAACATCGACTTCAGGCAATTCTGCTGAATCTTTTTTGTTGATATCACAGCTTGTAAATAGTGCTAATGCTAATCCTATTGGTAAAATAATTCTTTTCATAGTTATCATTTATTGGTTAGTAACTGAACGCAATTTAAAGGGTAGCTTTCCGCAGCTCCGTTAAAAGCTTCTCAATTGATACGTTATTAACCTTGATAAGGTTAAATGTTAAAGGATTTAAGCAAATAAGCATAAGGCAGATTAAAAATTCACCTGATAATTCAAAAAAAGCGTGAAATACTGCTAACAAATGCATACAAATGGGCAATTACCGGTAATTGTTTCTAATTGCATTTCGATAATTTAGCAGCAAATCGTCAAAACCGGCCTTTTTTGCAGGGCTTCAAACTTTGACTTTTAAAAAATTAATTCAATTTATGTTTCCTAAAAACACCTACGTCAATAGACGAAATACCCTAAAACAAACGCTTAAAAGTGGCATCATCCTCTTTCCCGGCAATGGAGAAAGCTCGATGAATTATGCCGATAACTGGTATCCTTTTAAACAGGATAGCAGCTTTTTATATTATACGGGGATCGATCATATTCCTGATCTGTATTTCCTGATCAACATCGATACCGGCGAAGAGATCCTCTTCGGAAACAATGCTACTCCGGAAGAAAAAGTTTGGATCGGTTCTGCTGAAAAATTAGAAAGCTTTGCTGAAAAGTCAGGCTTCAGCACTGTAAAACCTTTAGATCAGGTAGCTTCTTATCTAAAAACGCAAGTAGCCAAAGGGCAACAGGTGCATTACCTTCCACCCTATCGTTCGGCTCAAAAAATTGCGATCAGCGAACTTTTAGATATTCCGATTCAAGAAGTAGAAGCTAAAAAATCTGTAGCCTTGATTCAAGCGATCGTTACACAACGCGAGCGCAAGTCGGCTGAAGAATTGGTACAACTTGAAGAAGCAGTGAATATTACCCGCAAAATGCACGAGTATGCGATCATCAATACTAAAGCGGGAATGACCGAAATGCAAATGGCAGGAACACTTAACGGTATCGCGGTAAGCGGCGGTGGCGGACTCGCTTTCCCCATTATTTTGACTAAAGACGGCCAATATCTCCACAATCACGCAACCACCGCGGTATTGAGTGAAGGCGATCTGGTGCTTTGCGATTGCGGCGCGTATAATACGATGGGCTACGGTGGTGATATGACCCGCACCTTCCCTGCCGGAAAAACGTTCAGTCCGTTGCAAAAAGACGTTTACAATATCGTGCTTAATGCGCACGAAAGCGCCATTGATGCCTTAAAACCCGGCACGCGTTTTAAAGATATTCATTTGTTGGCCTCCAAGAAACTTGTAGAAGGTCTTACCGATCTTGGCCTGATGAAAGGCGACGCTGACGAGGCAGTTGCCGCAGGTGCTCACACGCTTTTCTTTCAATGCGGTTTAGGTCATATGATGGGCTTAGACATTCACGACATGGAAAATATGGGGGAACAATACGTGGGCTATACTCCTGAGCTGAAGAAAAGCACTGAGTTTGGACTAAAGTCACTACGTCTAGGGAAAGAACTACAGGAGGATTTTGTGCTTACCGTAGAACCCGGCTTGTATTTCAATCCATTCTTGATCGATGAGCGCAGAGCACAGAAAAAGTATATGGACTTTGTGAATTATGACGAAGTGGAAAAATTCAAATCTTTTGGCGGCATACGCGTCGAAGAGGATTTTGTCATTACTAAAGACGGAAGCAAACTATTGGGCGAACCACTTGCCAAAACACCTGAAGCCATCGAAAAACTAAGAAACAACTAACCTATGAAAGCTATAAAACTAGGCCTGCTTTGCCTATTTACTATTGCACTAAATAGCAAAGCAATTGCACAGGACGCCTCTCAATTAACACTAGATCGCATTTATTCCTCTGAATTTCGCGGAGAAAGCGCACGATCTATAAGTTGGATCCATGATGGAGATGCCTTTGTTACCATCGAGCAAACCGAAGACGGCCAAGACCAACTCATCAAGTATGAGAGTAAATCAAATGCTCAAGAGATCTTTTTAAGCGCGGAAGCCCTTACGCCATCGGGTGAAGATCAAGCGCTACAAATAGCCGACTTCAGTCTTTCTAACGATGAAAGCAAGGTGCTTATTTTCACCAACACCAGTCGGGTTTGGCGCTCAAATACCAAAGGTGACTATTGGGTGTATGATCTGGATACCAAAGCTTTGAAGCAATTGGGCGCGGCGCTTCCTTCGTCCTCGTTGATGTTTGCTAAGTTTTCTGATTCTAATGAACATGTAGCTTATGTTTCGGGTTTCAATCTTTATGAAGAGAACTTTAAAACCGGCGAAGTAACCCAGCTTACGACAGACGGAACGGGCGATATCATCAACGGAACCTTTGACTGGGTTTATGAAGAAGAATTTGGTGCGCGTGATGGTTTTAGATGGAATCCTGACGGAAAACACATCGCCTACTGGCAACTGGACGCTTCAGGAATCGGAACCTTCTATATGATCAACACCACCGATTCTGTGTATGCAAAGCCTATTCCGTTGCAGTACCCAAAAGTAGGTTACGACCCTTCTTCGACTAAAGTGGGCATTGTAAATACTAAGACCAAAGAGACTACTTGGATTCCGGTTCCCGGTGATCCTGTACAGCATTATTTACCGGCTTTACAGTGGATTGATGAAGATCTTTTGTTGATTCAGCAGTTGAACCGCAAGCAAAACACACTGAAGATATACACCTATGTACCTTCTTCTAAAGCCCTAAAAGAAGTATATACCGAAACCGAAGAAACCTGGGTAGATCTTGATTATCCCGATGTTTCTGCCAACCAATGGGGTAAAAATGATTTGCTCCTAACGCCAGATAAGTCTGAGTTTTTAAGAATGACCGAAAATGATGCGTGGCGTCATATTTACAAAGTAAGTTTAGAAACCGGCGAGCGTAAACTATTAACTCCGGGTGACTACGATGTGGCGGCTTTTTATACCGCAACAAACAAGGAAGTATTCTTTTCGGCTTCGCCGGAAGATCCTGCGCAGCGTTATTTGTTTTCGACTTCGTTAAAAGGAAAAGGCACTCCCAAACGCCTTACGCCTGAAGAGTTTGAAGGGATCAATACCTATCAAATCGCTCCCAACGGTAAGTATGCGATTCATTCGCATACCAGTGTTGATGAGCCAACGACTGTACGGTTGATAAGTCTGCCCAATCACAAAACCATAAAAGTCTTGGTTGACAATGCCGGTTTAAAAGAAAAACTAAGCAGCTTGGCGCTTCCTAAAACCGAATTTTTTCAGGTAGAGACTGAAGATGGCGTTCTAGTTGAAGGTAGAATCACCAAACCTGTAGGTTTTGATGAATCTCAGGAATATCCTGTGCTTTTTCACGTATATGGCGAACCTTGGGGACAAATGGCCACCGACAATTTTATCGGCTTGTACGATATCTTTTTAGCCCAGCAAGGCTTTGTGATCATCAATATGGATAACCGCGGCACACCTTCTTTAAAAGGTAGTGCGTGGCGTAAATCTATTTATCGCAAAGTGGGTGTGATCAATTCGCGTGATCAGGCGATGGCAACCAAAGCTTTATTGGAAAAATGGAGTTTTCTTGATGAAGATCGCATTTCAGTCTGGGGCTGGAGCGGTGGTGGCTCGATGACGTTGAACTTACTATTCCGCTATCCTGAAATTTATCAAACCGGAATGGCGGTAGCCGCAGTGGCCAATCAGCTGTTTTATGACAACGTGTATCAAGAGCGTTATATGGGACTTCCGCAGGAAAACCGCGAAGATTTTATTAAAGGTTCACCGGTAACTTATGCTAAGAATTTAGAAGGCAATCTACTGGTGGTTCACGGTACCGGCGACGATAACGTGCATTATCAGAATATGGAATATTTGGTAAACGAACTCATCAAACAAAACAAGCAGTTTACGATGATGTCGTATCCTAACCGCTCCCACGGAATTTACGAAGGAATGAATACCCGCAGACATTTATATACCTTGCTCACCAATTATCTTTTTGAGCACAACGGAAAGTAATTTAGAGCATATTCCAAAAAAATAAGCCTCAGTCTATCAAGACTGAGGCTTTGGTCTTTTAGGGGTAAAAGACACTTTAGGCTGCACGCACGTGTGTAGCCTTTTCATTTTGCTTTAATAGATCTTCAATTGTGGTTTTCCAGCTATTGGCGCGCTTCATTTCAAAATTTTGTGAAGCATCAAGCAACGAATCGTAAAAATTAAGAATAATAGAAGCCTCATTTCCTTTTAGAACAAGTTCTAGAGCAAGGTTTTCTAAGGTAGAACTAAGCTTTCCTTCAATGCGTTTAGATTGCAGATCTTCAAGAATATGTACTCGGGCTACTGCATTCAAGTCAAGCTGTTGATGTTTGAATTCGCCCTGTATAAACTGGGTGTAGAGCAATACGTTTTTTGAAGTATCGATCCCGATGATTCGGTTGCTCCACTGCTCTTTCAAATTAAAGGACAAGCCTTGTTTTGCAGCCTGTGCCTTAAAAAAGTTACTCAGCTTTTTTGCATTGGAGGCCGAAAAAACAAAAAAGATATAGGGTATTGCTACGGCTCCTACCACAAGGGCAAAAACCAAGATCATATTTAATTTCATAATGTAAAAGAATATACTGTTGTTTAAAATGTTGAGATGCAAGCATCTTCAGGGTGTTTAGAGATCAGATGGATTTCTAAACTTCAGAATTTGAACTACGTAGTATAATCTTTACGGAAAAAGGTGAAAAGGAAAAATGAGATCCAAACGGCTTAACGATGGTATGATCGAAGCACTGAAGCTTAAATAGTTGAGATCTACAACGTCTGCTATCGCAGTGGAAGACGTTGAATTGCCGGCCCAAAGATCAAGCCCGGAGAGTGCATAAGACTCCTCTGAATTAACAGAGATTTCTGGCGCTGTCAGCGTGAGCTGTTCTACGGCAACTGCTTTATCATTGGCGCGCTCAACACTTGCAGTATGCTCTGAGCTGTCTAGAGGCAACCTCATATCTATATCAAAACCATACGAAGTTTGTCCTGCTCCTAAGAGCAAGAACAAAAACATAAATAATGAATAGATAATTGCTTTCATTTCAGGCACAAAGGTAAAGCAGCAACCTGTTAAGTTGCTGCTAAAGTTTTTAAATTTTTATAGGCTTTATTTAACTAATTATACTCCTCTGGTATATCTGTCAAGGTTTTTAAAAAGGCAACAAGCGCTTGTTGTTCTTCGTCGGTAAGTTCAAGATTGTCAAAAGGAAGCGTTTGATGTGGCAGATCAAAACCAAGACCGCCACCGCCACCTTTGTTGTAAAAATCAATAACTTCTTCTAAAGTTTGATACGCACCGTTATGCATATAGGGTGCGGTAAGTGCTGCGTTGCGCACAGTCGGCGTCTTGAACATTCCTAATTGAATGGGCTCTTCGTACATAAAATAAAAACCAAGATCATCATCGAGTTTTTTATTGGCTGAAGTTTCCGGAACTCCGATCACTTCCTTCTCGGTATCAGTAAAAAAAGGAGGAACCGTCCCACTGGTGAGCGGCATAAAATGACAGGTAGCACAAAGCGCTTTTCCCATAAACAGATTTAATCCCAGTTGTTCTTCTGGAGTAAAGGTGTTTGCTTCACCCCGCATATTCTTGTCGAATTTCGAACTGAACCCATTAAGTGTACTGATGTATGCCGAAAGTGCTTTGATGGTCTCCTCGTTGGTCCAGCTTCTGCGCGTACCAAATACTTCTTTAAACGCTTCAAAATAGGTCGAATCGGTTAAGACTTCTTCAGAAAATTCGTGTACCGTACTGTTGAATTCTTCTTTGTTAGTAAATACGCCTGAAATTTGAGCAAGTAAAGTTTCCGCTCTGCCATCCCAAAAAAATGCCCGTTGAAAAACTGAATTGATCAGGGTAGGTGAATTGCGCTTTAACGGCGAACCGGTATTATTCATATTGGTCACCTTCCCGTCTGTGTAAGCCAGTTTGGGATCGTGGCAGGTCACACAAGCCATATCTTTTCCTTTAGAAAAGTTTTTGTCGAAAAAGAGGCATTTTCCCAGAGCGATTTTTGCTTCAGAAGGATTGCGATTGGTGATCGCTCGAAAGTATTCTACATTAAAAGAATCTTCTTCAAAGAAGGTTGGAGCATCAAAATTATAAGGTTTGTTGGTTACCGGTTCCCACAAGTCTGAAGCTTTGCGTATCGCCACCCAACTGCGCGTAATGGGGTTAAAATATTAATGTAAAAATAACAAGTGAATAAAAAAAATATAACTGTTTGTAAATAAAAAACTTATAGAAATCTGGCAATTTACTCCAACAAACCTTTTAAACAATTTATGATGAAAAATCGCTACCTTTTAATTTTGTTTACCTCTTCTATCTTGATAAACGGATGTTCAATAGATCAGGATAATACACTATCTAATTCAGAAAATATAGAATATCTGGATGTAATCAAATCAAACGTTTCTATTCCTGTAGATACCTTTGATTTTGAAAATTATATAGTTATAGAGGGAGATATAATGATACCTAAAGAGAAACTTTTTTCAAAAAATCAGTCAAAACAATTTAGTTGGAAAAATGATTCATTAGTTTCTAAAGAGAATATAAATAATATTACTATTTATGTTGACAATTCGATCCCGTCTTCGGGTACAGATAACTGGAGAATTGCTGTTCAAGAAGCAGCTAATCTTTGGAATAGTTTAGAGTATCAAGGAACATCATCTCAAATAAATATATCCTATTCTAATAGTACAAATTCTGATATTATCGTAAGATCTGATTATGGTCAATTACAAAATGGCACCATAGCTATGGTGTATGCTTCCCTTAAAACCGAACTGTTTAGAAGTGTAATAATTCTTAATTTTAAACAGTATGAGACGAAGCAAATTCACACCTACACAGATTGCAAAAATTTTAAAGGAGTTCGACAACGGTAAGAGTGTTGAAGAAATTAGCCGCGAATACGGTGTCAGTACCTCTACCTTTTATAAATGGCGTTCTAAATACGCTGGTATGAGCAGCAAAGAACTTAAGCGTATTAAGGAGCTCGAAGCTGAAAACGCCCGTCTAAAGCAGATGTATGCCTCTTTAGCACTAGACCACCAAATGGCAAAAGAGATTATTGAAAAAAAGCTCTAAAGCCCTGCCGTAAACGCACCATAGCTAAAGAACTTATCCGCTACGGCATCAGTAGGGCGTGCCGAGTGCTTAATATGAGTAAAAGTGTTTACTATTATAAGCCATTACCCAAGGATGATACTCCTATAGAGAAGGCTCTTAGAGACAAAGCAGAAGAACATTCAGAAGAGGGTTTCTGGAAAGCCTACTGGCGTATCCGTAACGAAGGAAAGCCTTGGAATCATAAGCGGGTACACAGGGTGTATGTATCTTTAGGGCTTCCTTTAAGAAGAAAAGCAAAGAAGCGCCTGCCCGCGCGTATACAGGAGCCTTTGGAGATTCCTGAAGAATTGAATGATACTTGGAGTATTGATTTCGTAAGCGATGTCCTAGAAAACAAGAGACGTTTTAGATCTTTTAACGTAATAGACGATTTTAATCGAGAGGCACTACATATTGAAGTAGACTTTTCATTGACTAGTAATCGGGTAGTCTGGGTACTCAATCACCTAATCAACCGACGGGGCAAGCCAAACAGGATCAGGATGGACAATGGTCCTGAATTCATAGCAAACCTAACTGCTGAATGGAGTAAAATGCATGAAATTGAATTTAAATACATACAACCAGGCAAACCTACTCAAAATGCTTTTGTAGAACGCTTTAATGGCTCCTATCGCAGAGGTGTCCTAGATAAATATATCTTTGAAAATATTGATCAGGTAAGGGAACAAACTCAAATATGGATGGAAGATTACAATAAATATCGTCCCCATGACTCACTGGGCAAAATAGCACCAGTGCAATACGCAAAACTCCATTCTCTTGGGGCTAGCCCCAAGAGAATGAATAACAATAATTTTAAACCAGTTTTGGAAAATTAAGCAGTTCTAGTCTGGGGAAGCTTACAATGGGATCAGTTCCAATTGGATGTAACGTTGGTTCAACAATTATTATAAACTTAGATTTTTATAACAATTATAATGTACCTCATTCAAAAAAAGTTTATAATATGGTTCACGAAATAGGACATAATATTGGTTTTGGTCATACAAACTCTCCAAATACTTGGTATTTACAAAAGATTGTGGGTACACCTGATACAGATTCAAACTCTGTTATGAACGGAGGTACAGCTTTAAATTCTTGGGATGGTTTCTCTATTTATGACGAAAAAGCAACTCTTTGGCTTTATGATAATATCGCTATAAAATACCCTAAAGAAGGTGATGAGTTAGTTTCTGGAAGTGGAGATTGGTCTACCTCTTGGACACCTCATTATTTTTGTCAAGAAGATTATGTTAATATAAAAGTCTATTTTGATCAATTTGGTTCTGGCAATGAAGTTTTAAGAATTAATGAAAACGTAAAGAATGATGGTAGCTGGTATTATCCAAGTGGAAAATTTGGTGGTGGGAACAATGATAATGATGGAAATTTTAGACTAAGAATATCTTCAATTGACAATCCAAATAATTTCTTTGAAGTAAATTTCAATATGTTTGTTGACTAAGGAGATCTTGATTTAAAATTAAATTCTTAACCTTATTTAAGAAGTATTAAAAGAGGCTGTCTAATAAAGTCAAGACAGCCTCTTTTTATTCGGGTAGGTATTATTAATTGAGAAAAATTCTCAAAAAATCTATTCTCAGCGCGTTTATTTTCTTTCTAGCCACTCCTTTTTTATTAAAAATTTACCCCAAGTTCAGAATCTGCGCGGCGTGATCTTTAGTCTTCACTTTACCTATTACACGGGTTACGGTTCCGTTTTCTACGATAAAGGTGGTGCGATGAATTCCATCGTATTCTTTACCCATAAATTTTTTAGGACCCCAAACACCAAAGGCGTTGATCACGGTTTTATCTTCATCAGCTAAGAGCGGAAAAGGAAACTCATACTTGTTTCTAAAATTGGTCTGGCGACGTTCTGAGTCGGCACTTACACCGAGTAACTCATAGCCTTCTGCTTGTAATTCTTTATAGTTATCTCTTAAGTTACAAGCTTCTGCGGTACATCCCGGCGTTGACGCTTTTGGGTAGAAAAACACAACGACTTTTTTGTCTGCATAATCGCTCCATTGTACTTCGTTTCCGTCCTGATCTTTGGTTGTAAATGCAGGTACTTGATCTCCTTCTTTTAGCATATTCATGGTTTTCTATATTTAAATGTGTAGAATTGATTCTTTTTAAGATATCAAAAATTCGCTTCTTTGTATTTTCGTTTTCAAAATTACAGATAATGACTAAAGCCGAGAAGGTAACCTTTGTTATAGATACGTTAAAGCGACTTTATCCGCAGATTCCCATTCCGTTAGATCATAAAGATCCGTACACTTTACTTATCGCCGTTTTGATGAGTGCGCAGAGTACCGATGTTAAGGTCAATCAGATCACGCCGCTTCTTTTTGAAGTTGCCGATAATCCGTATGATATGATCAAGCTTTCTGTGGAAGAAATACGGGAGATCATCAAGCCGGTGGGATTATCGCCGATGAAGGCAAAAGGCATTCACGGACTTTCTCAGATTCTGATCGATAAATACGATGGAAGAGTTCCCGAGAGTATAGAAGCTTTAGAACAGCTCCCTGCGGTTGGTCATAAGACAGCAAGTGTCGTGGTTTCTCAGGCCTTTAATATTCCTGCCTTTCCCGTTGATACGCATATTCGTCGCCTTATGTATCGCTGGAATTTAACCAATGGAAAAAACGTAGTACAAACCGAAAAAGATGCCAAACGTCTTTTCCCAAAAGATCTTTGGAACGAACTGCACCTACAGATCATCTGGTACGGGCGACAGTACAGTCCGGCGCGCGGTTGGGATCTGGAAAAAGATATTATCACAGCAACCATTGGTCGCAAAAGCGTTTTAAAAGAATACTACAAAGGAAAAAAGTAAGCTGCTTTTAAATACTGCTGCTATTTATAACGCAACAAGGCTTCGCGTATCTTTGAAAGTACATCTTGTTTATTCTGGTCGATCACCTGTGGGTGACTCAGTAAAAAATCAATTTGGGCGATCTCGATGCGTATTTGCCGGGTGCTGTGCAGCAGCGAGAAGGTTTCAGAAAAACGCTTATTTATTTCATCTAAAAGCGTCTGATCTTCCTGACCGTCCTCCTGAAGCAATAACAAACAAAAGCTTACTTCGGTCATTCCTAAGAGTACCGAGATATCCAGATCTTCGGGGTCAAAATCATCGAGATTCTTATGAAAGTCTTTTAGATACGTCAGCGGATCTTTATCTGTAAACTGCTGGAAAATCTTTGACAAATCGGCTTGCTCATACCCTTGCAAGATATAACCGATGAACACCATATTTGAAAAAGCATCCAAGCTGTTCCCGTCGTAAAGATCATTATTCATCAAAAAGGCTTCAGAATAATAATCTAGCGCAAACTTCAGGTAGAGATCGCGTTTCTTGGGCGTTTCCTTCATCGAGGCAAATTTATAGGCATTCCCCACAACGCCCAGGCGCAGTGTGGTCTTACCTATCATGGCCAACTTGGTGACTTGTTCTAACTGCTCAAGCCGTTCTTCTGCTTTGTCAGAAAAATTATGCGAGCGTAACAAGCAGAAATGCTCGAGCACTTTCATCGAGAAGTTAGCATCTTCAAGCAATAATACAGAACTAAAGGTTTCTAAAGCTTTTTTGGGGTCGCCCAACTCATCGTAGATCAAAGCTTCTTTTTCTCTGATCACGCCATCAATAAGGTAGTTGCGTTCTGCGTTAGCCAAAATAGCTTGGAGTCGTTTTTTACCACGTTTAGGTTTTGACGCATTTTGTTTGATCTCAGAATACAGATTTTCCAAATCGATGTACACTTGCGAACTGAGCACATAATCATAATCGTCTTCCTGTTGCTTGCTTCGGTCATTGAACTTATAGTGCTGATTTCCGTAGCATTGATAGGCGCCCCACGTATTGGTATGGCCGTGATTCTGATAGCATTTTTTACGTGCAAATTGTACCGCTTCACCAAATTCATAGCCCATAAGCATACGTTTATAAAAATTTTCTGAAAAAGTTGCTGCCGCTGCATCATCGACTGCCCAGCCCGTAATGATGATCGCTTTGACTCCCATACGAATCAGCTGTGTACCTACGTTTGCTGCCAGTTTAAAGCGAGACTGCGTATACGCTGCATCCTTTGCATTTAAGGTTCCTGAATAGCAGCAATTGATAAAAACGAACTCGGGCACATAACTCAATTGTTTGATCATCGCCGGGTTGATACAAATTCCGCCACCAATGGCGATACCCACGCGATCGTTTTCCATATCGTACAAACCGTGACCGGCAAAATGAAGGATTTTATAAGGACGCGTGTACAACTCCAGCATAATCTCGGCAGCTTGCGCATTAATGAGCGCATGGGTTTCAAAAGAAGCCTCGTTCAACTTAGCATCAACCAACTGCGCTTCCTGCTTAGCGGCCGGCAACTGCGGCAAGGCTTCTTCCTCATAAATGGGATCTCCTATGATCAAAGCAGAATCTGTTGCCGCGCGTAGCTGCATCGACTCATATTCTGAGGTGAGCAGCTGCCTGATCAATCCGCTATTGACAGCTGCCGGTGTTTCATCAGACTCAAAATCGTGAAACAATTCCCATGGAAATTGTGCCGCTTCCAGATCGAGTTTGAGCAAAATGTTATTTTGATTGCGAATGATATCTTTAAAGCGATTGGGAATAAGCAACTCAAACAAGGTTTTTGACAAGCGTTTATCCCAAACTGAACTGTGTGACATACGTTCTAGTAAAACCTCAACCTGATCTAAGCCATTATGCACTTCTTCCTCTTCAATACGTGCCAGACCGCTTGAGGAATTAAATGCAAAACCTTTGACACAATCTTGCGTAAGAATACTCTCTATATTGAATTGATGCCACCAGTCATCCCGATCGCTTATAAAGGCTCTTTTTTTCTTGGCGCCTTCTTTACTTTTCACCCCTTTTACCAACTCAAAACTGAAGCGATTATCAGCGTGCTTCAATCGGGTGAGTCCCCAATACGCCTGGCTAGATAAGGATTCGTAATGATTGATCAGTTCAATATGCTTAATTTCCATCAATCCATTTTTATGATCGCGTATGTAAGCGTTGGCATTACTCACACCGAGCAAAATTCCTTTTAGCGAATCTTCTACCTGCAATCTGCCATACCCAGTGCCTATAAAAATAAAAGAGATACCTTCAGCAAAGGATTTGGCACGCGGTAATGTGTAGTTATCGCGCATAAACATGGCATATTTTAAAGTTGCCATCTCGGTGGTTTTGGCCAATAAATAATGGGTTAGTTCCTGAGTGTTGCCCAAACCACAAACGATGGCACCGTGAGGCTTGGTGTTCAAATTGAAAAAGACTTCACTTTCGCCAATTTTCCCCGGATAATACCCCATATCGTAGCGCTGCATCAACCTCCCGCCGAGACAACGGTTGAGTGCTTTTTCTGCACTGTGCACGCCATCATTATTAAAATGGCCTACCATCACAGGATAACGCGCCACTTTCAAATCGGCGTTGATGACTTCTACTTTAAATTTGGTTTGTGCACTCGCAGCAACAACAGGCTTCGCCGGAATTCCAAAAACAGCATCTCCCGCAGTCGTTAGATCGCTAAAGGGTTCTGGAGTGCTGTACACTTCGGTAATAACTTCTCCTGCTCTGCTTACGGGTTTGGTTTTTGAGATGCGGTTGGTTTTTCCTTCGAGTAAAATATCAACAATACCGTCATATAATTTGGGATCGTTGGCGAGTTCGCCGTGTGAGGTTTCGCTATAATACAAATTGTTCTCCGGCAAGCGCGAAGGGATTCCCGTGACCCAGGTCACACTACTGTCACCGTGAGTAGTCGCGAGATAGACCAGTTTTTTCTTTTTAGACCAGAACCGCTTTTTTGTGGTGTAATCATAAACGGTTTGCTCAGCGTGACCTGCGATATAATATACATCTTTGAGGTCGTCATCCTTCAGTTGAGTAACAAAATCCAGAACGGTTTTTCGGTATTTCTTAAAAGCATCCAGTTCTTTTTTAAGCGGAATCACCATCGCATCATCGCATTCTTCCTGGCGTTCTTTCCAAAATTGCGTTTCCCAAAACGGGCGTTTTTCATTGTTTTCGATAGGAAGCAATTCAAAAATACCCGGATATTCTCTAAACACTTGAAGCAACTCTTTTTTGCTGTTTTTAAAGTCCATCATCGCCAATTGCTTGACGCGGCTGCTGTGGCCGGTGAGCACTTCCATAATTAGATAAGAACCCAGCCAGGGCGTCCCCAGCATCACAAACTTATTAGAAGGTTTTTCTATAAACGTCTTCCATTGCTGCGGAAAATCGATCATAAACTGTCGTACTACGAGTCCGCCCATAGAATGCGCAATGAGGTGTACCGGTTGGTTGTGCTGAAGCAATGCCTCGATCTTTTCTGAAAAAGCTTTAGCTGCTAAAGAAACGCTTTTACGCCAATCAAAAGGAAAAGTCACCACATCGTGCGTTTTCGTCAAATGCTGTATAAAATCATCGTAATACTTTTTGATCACACCACTTGCCGAAACATCGCTGGTTTTAATATGTAGATCATCTTTGATCGCACCGCGGTTCAGTTCTCTAAAATCGATCCATTGCGGATTTCCGTTATGATCAAGGCTTGAGCCCATTATTCCCGGGATCACAACGGCTATACGCTTGTTTCCGCTTACGCTATCATAATGAACGCCTTTCATAGACACTAAACTGAGCAGTACGCCTCTGCTGGCAACAGCCGGAGTTTTACGCACAAAGAAATTTGCAGTTTCTCCCACTTGCGTAAGCGCCGCTTGCAAAATAGCATCACAGGTATTTTGATTACTGAAATAGTTAAAATGATTAGTCGCAGCGTCTTTTGAAAGCAAATAGTTGATTCCATTCAAGCGCGGCACGCCTTGCTCCATACGGTTAGAATCTACAACAAGGTCATTGGCTTTCCAGTAAAACAGATTGGCAAGAATTACTTTCATAGCATCTACCAGACCGGCACCCACCTCAGCATCACCTGCAATAACATAGAGTTCGTTAACCACCGCATTTGAAGAATAATTCAACATTTTTTGAAAAGCGCTGTCGGGGACCATACTGTATAAACCCGCCATCGCTTGGGGATTTGCTTTCTGCTTGATCACTTCGAGCAAAAACGTGCGTACCGTGGTATAAAGTACGTTTGCCTGCGCTCCAAGTGCCAGACCCAGCGCATTCATCACAACGTTAAGAAAATGATCTAAGCGTCTAGAAAGTATCGTCGTGCCGCTGGCAGGCGCCGCAACACGTATGATTTTATTAACTGTAAGCTGAAGCTTTGCTGCCAGCGTATTGATCTTGAGCATAAGCTTATAAGACGCATCATCTTCCTTGCGCATCATCTCCAATTCAAGATCGCTAAAGCCTACAATAGGATTGCGACAATCACATTTTGCTAAAATATCAGCTACAAGACCGCCACGCGAATGGCTTAAAATATCAATGCTTATATTTTTATCGAGCTGTTCTAAAAAATCAAGTGCATTTTGCAACGGACTCACCGAAAGCGTACGATGCTCTAAAGCTAAAACGCCTGAAGGATAATGCGCTCGCAGCTGATCCCAAATGGGGTTCCCTCCTACGCGCAATTCTGAAAAAGCAGCAAAAGTGTTGGACATCGTCCCGTGGATGAGTAACAGATAAGGGCTGGGTTGCACAACCACTTTTCCTGCCGGTATGTATTGAAACGATGCATCCATCTTGAAAACTCCCGGTTGCGGCATCAACTTTTTATCGTAGGCCACAGCTAGTTTTGCGGCGGTTTGTGCTGCCACGTCAGCAACTTTAGGTCTTAATAAATGCAATGCTTTTATAAGCACACTGCCTATTCCGCCACGAGAAGCCGCCGTACCCGTCACCTGGGCATCAATTACAAAAAGCGCTTCAGACCTGCTGCTTTTTGCAGGATTTGAATAGATTTCTTCAATATCGAGCGCATTACCAATCCACGTAGTATCATCAGCAAAAGTCAGTTGAATAATATCTTCCTCTTTTAGATCTAGCGGAATGGCTTTACTTTCGGCTCTGCTTTGTGCCAACCGAATGGTTTTTACCGTTTCAAATTCAGCATAAATCCCCGATAGTTTGGTTTCTTCCGGCTTTTGCTCAGTTCCGTAAACAAGTGCTTTGCTCATGACAAGATTGGTTTAAAAGACTAAAACTAAATTAATAAAACACACATTATCAAAACCTTAACCGCTTTAATTAGGGGCAAACGCCCCTTTTACCAAGGGGGAAACGCGTAAATTTTAGCTTACGCAGACCATTTCCGTATCTTTGAGCCATTACTTTTAATTCTACATATTGGCAACAGCAACACACAAAATACCGGTAAAAGCGCTCATCTTTGATATGGATGGCACAATGATCGATAACATGATGATTCACCACCGGGCCTGGCAAAAAAAACTAAAAGAACTGGGGCTGGAAATGACCTTAGACGAAGTCAAACGGGATATTCACGGGGTGAACAGCGAGATCATTAAGCGACTTTTTGGTGATCGATTTAATGAAGAAGAAATCGCACAAATCGCTTGGGACAAAGAAGCTGCCTATCGTGAAATTTATGCTGATAAGATCAAAATGCTTCCGGGGCTTCAACAGTTTTTAGATACTGCAAAAGCATTACAGATCCCTATGGGCATTGGTACTGCTGCACCTAAAGAAAATGCCGAATTTGCTGTGGAAGCTTTACATCTTGAACCTTATTTTCAAACCGTCGTGCATTCTGATATGGTAGATCGCGGAAAACCAGATCCACAAGTATTTGAGATGGTTGCAGCACGGCTTCAGGTTGACCTCAAAGACTGTTTGATCTTTGAAGACAGCCCCACCGGAGCAAAAGCCGCAGCAAACGGAAATGCACAAGCTATCATTCTCAATACAACCCACACGCAGGACGAATTTGCACATATTGAGCAGATCAAGCATTTTATGCTTGACTATCGAGATTTAATACTTACCAAAGAAGACGGTAAATTTTACCTGCACGTTTAGAATTTTTCAGCATTTAAAGTGTGCCGTACAGAAAAATCCTTTCATTTCCGTTAAAAGCATTTTACTAAAACGTATTTTTATCGCACAAATAATAAAATAACCTATGAAACAAATTGTTTATACAGCCAGCATTCTTGCCAGCGTATTGCTAGTAAATTGTGGGCCAAAAATGACCGAGTCTGGAAGTCATTCCGGAGAAAATGTCGCGTTGACCGATGTTGATCCTATGCCATTTGCCGAAAGTATTTCTGCAGAAGAATTGAAAGAAATGCTTTATGTATATGCTTCTGATGAGTTTGAAGGACGTAATACCGGAGAGCCGGGACAAAAGAAAGCTGTAGAATACCTTAAGGACTATTATATCGATCAAGGGATACCTTCTGCACTTGAAGACACTTATTTTCAAACCGTTCCAGAAAGTTTCTTTAGAGCAGGAAGCGGAATCAAAGCTTCTGAAAACGTAGTTGCTTTTATAAAAGGAAGTACCAAACCTGAAGAATATATTGTCATCTCAGCGCACTTAGACCACGTAGGGGTACGTGATGATGGCGAGGTTTTTAACGGTGCAGATGATGACGGTTCGGGAACCGTGGGTGTACTTGAGATCGCTGAAGCGTTTAACAAAGCGGTTGAAGCAGGTTACAGACCACAACGTTCTATTGTTTTCTTGCATGTGACCGGTGAAGAAAAAGGACTTTACGGTTCTAGATACTATGCCGAAAATCCTATTTTCCCTATCGAGAATACAGTAGCAGACCTTAATATCGATATGATAGGTCGTGTAGACGATGCGCATAAAGACAATGAGAACTATGTTTATCTCATTGGTTCAGACAAGTTAAGTACGCAGTTAGACAGCATTTCGACTGCTGTAAATAACAAGTATATGAACATCGATCTGGATTATACCTACAATGATGAGAACGATCCTAATCGTTTTTACTACCGTTCTGACCATTATAACTTTGCGAAGCAAGGTGTGCCTATTATTTTCTACTTTAATGGGACTCACGAAGATTACCACAGAGTATCTGACACACCAGATAAGATTAATTATCCCATGCTTGCAAAACGTGCGCAGCTCGTTTTCTTAACCGCTTGGGAGGTGGCAAACCGCGAAGACCGTATTATTGTTGATAAAGCCCCGTAAGGAATTAATTGACTGAAACTACAAAAGCCTCTTTTTAAGAGGCTTTTTTTATGCATTTCTAGTAGTTTTATAAATAAGAATAGAACACCAATTTTATGTCTGAATGGATCAAACATCCACTGGAATTAGAGGATGATACTGTTAAACTTATTCCGCTGAAAAAGCAACACCGCGATGGCTTACTTGCTGCTGCGTCTGATGGAAATTTATGGGAACTGTGGTATACTTCGGTACCTTCTGAAGCAACTATAGACACGTATATTGCAACCGCACTGGATCAAAAAGAAAAAGGCGAAGAATATCCTTTTACTGTTATTGATGCGCAAAACGGAAAGATCATAGGATGCACACGCTTTTATGGGATGCACCCCCAGCACAAAAGATTGGAAATTGGCTACACCTGGTATGCCAAGAGTGCACAACGTACCGGTGTGAATACAGCTTGCAAACGACTGTTACTCGGTTACGCTTTTGAACAACTGGAGTGTATCGCTGTTCAAATTGTAACCGACTGGTTCAATCTAAGATCGCGTGCAGCCATAGCAAGGCTTGGAGCCAAACAAGATGGCGTTTTACGCAATCACCGTATTAATGCTGACGGTAGTTACCGGGACACAGTGGTATTCTCAATAACAAATTCTGAGTGGCACGGAGTCAAGAAAAATCTGGACTTTAAAATGAAAACCTACAACACCAGCTTATGAGTGAAACTAAAATTGCACTGTTACGCGGAATCAACGTAGGCGGACACCGAAAAGTCCCAATGGCCGAATTGCGCCAATTGATGACCGATTTGGGTTTTGATCATGTTAAGACCTATATCCAAAGTGGAAATATCATTTTTAATGCTGACACAGAAGACACCGTGCAACTTGCAGAAAAAATTCAGAAGGCGATTTTGGAGCACTTTGGTTTTGAAGTTCCTGTGATCTGCTTGGAGGCAGCAAGGCTTCAACACGCTATAAAGAACAATCCGTTTGCCACCGCAAGCACTCCGATAGAAAACTTACATCTTACTTTTTTAAGTGAAACACCAGAGGAATCACGGGTAACGGCATTAGAAGCAATGGATTATGCTCCGGATCAATTTCGTTATCAAAATGCATGGATTTATTTAAACATTCCCGGGAAATACCATAAAACCAAGCTCTCTAACGCCCTGTTTGAGAAAAAACTTAAAGTTAGCGCCACCACCCGCAATTGGAAGACGGTGTTGAAGTTGAGTGAGTTATTACAAGCATATTAATAGTAACAAAATCTGTTTAAGTATTACTAATGTATTGTAGCACTTCAATTTAACCAATGATAATCAAATCAAACGCTTCTCCTCAAGAGACGAGTTCTCCCTTTTTTAAGGCCAACGAAGAATTCTGTAATCATTTTGAACATTTTATAGCCAATAAAAATGGAAAGGTTAAAGGCGTCTTTAATGCTTCATCCTATTTGATTTTTGGAGAGGTTGCTCATCCAAAATTGTGGACGTTAGGCTACAAGAAAGCAACATTTACATCTACAGGAAACTTATTCCTCTCATCAAACTATGAGAGTTTACTGGTCGCTGCTGAATGGAAAACAAAATATGTTTCACGAGAAGCGAATGACTTTAAGATTAGAAAGCAAACAACTACTGATGGCATCAAAATGCTTTTCAATACAAAATTGAAAAAGGTAGAACACTATCCTAAGTATATTGTCGAATACAAAAATGGACTACCCAGTCTCTACCATAAGATTTTAACCAGCTTAGAAAGCTTATTTTCTTCCAAAGAACTCTATGAGGTAAATATGAAAAATGAAGAACTTAGTATTGAGCTGAGATCAGATAAACATCACTTTGAAGTTTTTGACAGACTAATTGAAGAAATCTAAAACCGCCCTAAACGAAAAAATCCCCACATTGCTGTGAGGATTCTTACTTTCGGGTGGAAGATCGGTCTCGAACCGACGA
>NZ_CH672395.1:2879194-3137304 GCF_000152985.1 Leeuwenhoekiella blandensis MED217
GCTCTATATTTTACGCTATCTTGAAAGTTCTTGCTCGATATCGGCGTATTGTTATCCGGGTTATTAGGATCATAAAACTGCGAACCGTAAGCAAGTACAGATTCCATCTTTACATCCATAAAACCGCTAATGTCTACCACAACATCGGGCTGCAAGTTTTTCCATTGAATGTAATGATATACGTGTTTAGGTCTCCAGGCTTCTTGAGCTTCGCCTTCAAAGGTTGTTTCGATCTTTTTCAAACCGCTTAAAAAACACGCGTCGCTGGCCAATTTGCTTCCCTTACCGTGATCGATATGTCGATCATCAATAGCATTGCACAGCACAATCTCCGGGCGGTATTTACGTATGATCTCAATAATACGCAACTGTGATTCTTTATCATTGGCAAAGAAACCATCGGCCAAAGCGATGTTTTCGCGCACGCTTAATCCTAAAATTTTTGCTGCGGCAGCTGCCTCCTGATCTCTGATTGCTGCTGAACCGCGTGTTCCCAGTTCGCCACGTGTAAGATCTAGAATTCCTGTTTTCTTTCCGCGGCTGGCTTCCTTGGCAAGAACACCACTGCAGGAAAGTTCTACATCATCAGGATGCGCACCAATGGCAAGTATATCTAATTTCAATAGTTGTTATTTTAAATCGTATCTATTTTCTGTCGGCAAGCAACAGCGAACCTAACTTAAATACTAAAGTTTAAACTGTCTTTCACCACTTTTTCAAGCGCTTGCTTGAGATCGGCAATCAAGTCTTCTTTCTCTTCGATGCCTACAGAAAAACGCAACAAGCCGTCTGCGATTCCTTGATTTTCGCGTTCTTCAGCACTTAACAAAGCATGTGAGGTTTGTGTAGGCGAAAGAATGGTCGACTCAACACCTGCAAGACTCATCGAGGGTTTGATCAACTTCAATTCTTTCATAAAAGCAGAAGCATCCAACTCGTCTGAAAGTTCAAAAGAAAGCATTCCGCCAAAACCGCTCATTTGCTTTTTAGCAAGTTCATAATCAGGGTGTGTTTTTAAACCGGGATAATACACCGCTTTTACATGCCCGTTTTGCTCAAGCCATTTCGCAAGTTTCTTAGCGTTTTTGTTTTGTTGCTTTACGCGCAAAACCATCGTCTTCAAACTACGTTCAAGCATCCAAACCGAAAAGTCACTTAAGCTTCCGCCCAGGTTCTTGGCTTTATTCCAGATCTTATCCATATGCGCTTCAGAACAGGCAACAGCACCGGCAAGAATATCACTGTGACCGCCCATATATTTGGTTGCACTGTGCAAAATAATATCGATGCCAAATTCAGCCGGATTCTGATTAACCGGAGAAGCAAAGGTGTTATCAATCATCGTGATTATGCCTTTAGCCTTTGCCAGATCTGCTACCATTTGCATATTGGTCACCGTCATCAACGGATTTGATGGTGTTTCAATATACACCACTTTGGTGTTTTCTTTGATTGCAGCTTCAAAGTCGGCTTGCTCTAGCCCAGAAGTGAACGTATACTCGATTCCCATTTTTGAGAATTCTTCTTCCACGAGATTAAAGGTGCCGCCATAAAGCGTCTTTTGTAATACAATATGATCGCCCGCATTTAAAAAAGCGAGTAAAGCGGTACTCACCGCAGCCATCCCGCTACCAAAGATCATCCCGGCTTCGGCACCCTCAAGGGCAGCGATCTTTTTACCCAGCATCTCTTGGTTAGGCGTATTGAAATATCTTGGATAACGCTTTACTTCAACATCTTCATAAGCGTAAGAAGTAGACATATATATGGGCGACACTGCGCCTTTGAATTGCTCATCTTTCACCTCACCCACGTGAGTGCAAATGGTATTTAAACCTAATTTTTGATCGGTCATAATAGGGTTATTTAGTCTGCTTCGAATTTACAAAAAGCCGACTGAACATCGCGTTAAGACTGCTTTAATTAGCATCAAATTGAATGCGTCAATTCCTTCTGTATTAACTTTGCAGCCCTAAATTTACCCTATGAAACTTGTTTTTGACACCTATAAGACTGAATATGATGCTCCTTTCAAACAACTTAATCTGCATTGGCTGGAGCAATACTTTGTGGTAGAACCACACGACGATGAAGTACTGAGCGATCCGTATCGTTTTATTATTGAACCCGGCGGCGATATTCTTGTGGTTCTCTTAGAAGGAAAGGTTGCCGGTGTGGTCGCCTTAATGCCCGATGAGAATGGAGTATTTGAAATGACAAAAATGGCTGTAGACACCAACCTAAGAGGACAGAAAATAGGTCAAAAATTATTGCAGTATACGCTTGATTTTGCACGCGATAAAGGCCTTGACCAACTCATCTTATATTCGAACCGAAAGTTAGAAAATGCGATTTACCTCTATCGTAAATTCGGCTTTGAAGAAATCCCTTTAGAAACCCCAAACCCCTATGAGCGTGCCGATATTAAAATGAAAATCAAGCTTTAAGGTTTACGATTTCTTTAATACATAAAGCTCATTTTTCTTAGTTCCTTTGTAGCTAAACCATTTAATACGACTATGAAAAAAATTATACTTTCTGTTTTTGTTGCTACGGCTTTATTAAGCTGTAAAAATGAAAACAAGACCGCAGATGATGCTACCAAAGAAACCGAAGAAGTAGCAATGAACACTGAAGCTTTAGAGGCAGAAGCAGAATTTAACCTTACACCTATTGAGCATGCTACTGCTGTTTTTGAATTTGGGGATAGCGTTTTTTATATCGATCCTGTAGGTGGTGCAGAAGCTTTTGAAGGCCAACCGGATCCAGACGTAATTCTGGTAACAGACATTCACGGCGATCATTTAAATCAAGCTACACTTAAGGCTGTTGCGACGCCTGAGACTACCATTTATGCGCCGCAAGCGGTTTTTGATCAACTTGAAGGTCCTATACGCGCTCAAGTAACTGTGATCAATAATGAAGAAGCTAAATCTTGGGATGGCTATACGTTGACCGCGATACCTATGTACAACTTGAGAGAAGAAGCCAAACAATTTCACACTAAGGGAAGAGGTAATGGCTATGTACTTGAGAAAGATGGAATGCGCGTTTATTTCTCCGGAGATACCGAAGATATCCCAGAGATGCGTAATCTGGAAAACATCGATAAAGCTTACGTTTGTATGAATCTTCCGTATACAATGACTGTTGAAAGTGCAGCAGATGGCGTGATCGCATTCAAACCGAAAGAGGTGTATCCGTATCACTTTAGAGGTAAGGACGGCCTAAGCGATGTAGAAAAGTTTAAAGGAATTGTAGATTCTGCAAATGTTGGCACCGAAGTGATGCTACTCGATTGGTATCCCAACGGCGCTGAATAAACTTTCAAAAATTATAAAATCCCAATACAACGTGTTGGGATTTTTTAATGCGATACTCTTTTAGGGCAACCTAAGTGGAAAAGCATTAGCTTCAAGGATCAAGTAATCTATTTCAAGGCAAGCCTATGAGAAATAAATCCTTTGGCGACGCCAATAAATACAGTATTTTTAAAGTTCGCTAAAGCGGAATAATTAAAAAAACAATCCATGAAAGCTGTATTCTTAAGTCTTTGCTTAACTGCGCTAATTTCCTGTAAAAACACCGAATCTCAAAAGGAAACTCCAATGACTGAAACTCAAAATACGGAGCATACCAGCTTTTATATTGGCACCTATACCGATGGCGATAGCCAAGGAATCTATAAAGCAAGTCTTGAAGCAGATGGCACCTTTACCAAACCGGTACTTGCTGCAGAAGTTGCTAACCCTTCTTTCCTCGCATTTAATGATGCTAAAGACATTTTGCTTTCGGTTACCGAAAGGGAACAAGGGAAAATAGGAACTTTTAAAGTTGCAGGCGATACCTTAACACCGATTAACGAACAAAACAGTGGCGGCGCAAATCCGTGTTTTGTAACGATAAACGAAGCCAATTATGTACTGGTTGCTAATTATACCGGGGGAAACGTCGGACTTTTAAAATTGAATGAACAAGACGGCAGTCTTTCAGAGTTGCTTGATGTGGAACAACACGAAGGCCAAGGCACTACCGATCGTCAGGAAGGACCACACGCACATTCCGCTTGGTTTTTACCCGATGGTAGCGGAATCGTCTCTGCTGATTTAGGAACCAACCAATTATGGTTTTCAAAGATCAACACACAAACAAATAAACTCGAACCTGCTGAACCACAAAAGCTGGATTTACCAGAAGGTGCTGGTCCGCGGCACTTGGTTTTTCATCCATCCAACGGCTTTATCTATGTGTTGAATGAGTTAGACAACACCGTAGCACAAATAGGTAAAGAGAATGAGCGTTATAGCGTTAAAACAGTGACTTCGATACTACCTGAGGACTTTGATGCCTTCAGTAAAGCAGCCGATATACACATCAGTAAAGACGGCAAGTTTATTTACGCTTCAAACCGCGGTCACGACAGCATCGCTATTCTTGAGGTGACAGAAGACGGAAGTTTAACCCTAATTGCAAACGAGCCTACAAAAGGAAAAGATCCGCGTAACTTTCAATTGACACCGGATGAAAAGTTTGTGATCGTAGCCAATCAAAACAGCAATAACCTCGTTTCTTACACCCGAGATCCTGAAAGCGGTTTGATGACCTACGCTTCAGAAATCACTGCTCCTACTCCGGTTTGTATTTTGTTTGAATAGATCTATTTTTTATCTTATCTCAAACAAAATCTTATAACCATGAACCGTTTTACAGTTATCTTTCTAAGTACGTTTGCTTTCTTTATCAGCTATGTAGGCATTTGGTATTTGCTGCAGTGGCTGTTTCCTAGCTTTGATGGTGCAGTTAAAGCCGCAACTTGTGCTGTAGTTACTGTGATCTTAACGCCACGAATTCAAAAAATAGATTCCCAATTGGGTAAAAAACAAACCCTGATCTCCTGGATGCTTGTGGGTAAAAGTTGGGTGGTTTAAACGTGCTGTTCACTTACTGATTCGTCAACATAATCTGAAAAACAACGACATTTCTACGCAACCAATCAAACAGTTAAGCATCTTAATAAGAGTTTAATAACTGAAAAATAAACTCCATGAGTTTATTTTCAAAACGCACTGTTTGTATGGCCAAAATATTCAGCTACCTTTTTCTTTCAATTGTTGTATTAGGTTGTAGTAAAGATGATTCGATACACGTAGACTTATCAAAGTTCGATACAATTACTGAACGTTTTCCATATACCGATTTGAATCCGGAGGTTACCTTTAATTACTATGAACTTTTGTATTCAATAGAAGGTAATGCAGATGAAGAACTTATTACCTCCGAAGGTACTCTTTGCGCTAATGTTTCTGATGCTGATACGTGTGCTGAATCATTCAACGCTATGGAGACGATGTTTGGTTTTGCAGGAGGTTGTCTACCTTCCTATTGTTTTCTATATATCAAATTGCAAGAAGAGGGCACCAATGCAATTTTGAACACGCCAGAGCAACTTTTGACATTCTTAGGTACAATAGACAGTGCATCTGAAGCTATACTTTGGGCTAATGTAAACGGGTATTCCCACAGTTCTAGCAGTAAAGAAACGGGGGCCATCCGAAAAGTAGACGACCATTTTGAACTTTTAGTTTCTGAACTTGTAAGTGGCTGCCTTCCTTATCAAACAGACCAAGTTCATTTGCGCATTGATTCAGACGGTAAAATTATTGAGCTGGGTAGAGCCGTTTTCTCCTATGCTAAAAACAGCTGTATCTAATCCTTACTTGACCTGCTTCCCGCCTAGCCAGGTTTGATTGACACTTAGATTAGGAATAGCATCTTCATCGATGGTCATAATATCCTGATCCATCACGATGAAATCTGCAAATTTACCGGCTTCGATGCTTCCTTTTTCGTTCTCTTCAAAATTGGAATAGGCAGCCCAGATGGTCATGCCGCGTAGAGTTTCTTCACGCGTTAAAGCATCTTTTTTCTGAAAACCACCTTCAGGAAACTGCATCAGATCCTTACGAGCGACGGCAGCATAAAACGTGTAAAACGGATTGACACGCTCTACCGGAAAATCGGTTCCTAATGCGATCACTCCGGCTTCATTCAATAGTTTTTTATACGCATAAGCGCCTTTCATTCGGCGTTCGCCTAAACGCTCTTTTGCCCAATACATATCGCTGGTTGCGTGTGTAGGCTGTACCGAAGGCAAAATATTATCATCAAAGTAATCAAAGTCATCTGGCGAGATCACCTGTGCATGCTCTACCTTCCAGCGACGATCAGATTCATCTTTTAAAGCTTCGGCATAGGCATTTAAGATCACCGTATTTGCCGAATCACCAATCGCATGCGTATTCATTTGAAAATCGGTTTTTGCCAGTTTTTTAGCCAAACTGTAAATACTGTCTACCGGCGTTACCATCGCTCCATAGTGGTTATGACGGTCAGAATACGGTGCACGCAAAGCAGCACCACGAGAACCTAAAGCTCCGTCGCCATAGACTTTAACCGATCTTACATTGAGTTTTTCAGTTTTTAAAATTCCGTTCTCAATAAAATAATCTACATCGGCTGCGGTATTGCTGATCATCGCATACATACGCATCTCAAGCGTTCCTGCCTTTTGTAAACTATCTATAAGTAAAATCGTGTTTCGATCGAGACCGGCATCATTTACCGTGGTCAAACCATAATCAAAACAATAGTCTTGTGCATCCTTTAGCGCTTGTATACTTTGTTCTCTACTTAATTTTGGCATGACATTATAGACCAGATCCATTGCATTATCGATCAAAACGCCGGTTACTTCTCCGCCTTCCTGAATGACTTCGCCGCCTTCGGTAATTGTGGTGTTATCAATTTTAGCAAGATCTAAAGCTTTCTGATTTACCAATAAGGCGTGACCGTCAATACGCTGAAGCGCTACAGGAATATCCGGAAAAAGAGAATCTAGTTTTGCTTTAGTAGGAAAGGCTTTATTTTCCCAATCGTTTTGATCCCAACCGCGACCAAAAACAAAATCACTAGGTTTTTCCTTCTGAAAAGCGGCAAGTCGATCTATGATCTCGTCATAACTTTGGGTACCTACCAGATCTGCATTTTGCAACGACTCACCAAATCTGTAGAAATGACAATGCGCATCGATGAGTCCCGGAAGTACGGTCTTTCCGGCAAGATCGGTCATCGTTTTAGCCGAATAGTTTGCCTGGATAGAATCGGTTAAACCTACTGCTACAAATTTCCCATCTTTTACTGCAAAAGCTTCGGCCTTAGAAAAACCCGAATCTACAGTATATATATTTCCGTTGTAAAAAATAGCATCGACCTCAACCTTATCTGAAGCCTTATCTTCACAACTCAACAACACCAGAAAACCTAATAAACCAAAAAGAACATTGCGCATAGTCTGTATTTTTTTGCGAATGTACAAATTAAGACGGCATTGCCTAAAACAAAAAAACTCCCAAAATTGGGAGTTTATATTGTAATGGTCCTGATTTTTCACCAGTCGAAGCGGTAGGTAGCACCTGCCATTCCCTGAATTCCTTGTACAGGATAGTTAACCCAACGCTGATAATTATTACCAAAAGCATTGTTTACACGCGCAAAAAATGATAACTGATCATTAACGCGATAACCCGCGTGCGCATTAGCATCAAAGTAACTCTCTAACTCCACCAACTGCGGATTAGACACAATCGAACTGGTTTGTACATCTACCTGATCGTTACGTGCGCCCACATAGAACAACGTCACCCCGGCAAACCAATGTTCATCGATCTGGTAATCTGCAAAGAATGAAGCTTGAAAATCGGGTAAATTCCAGGCTTCTTCTTCCATATCTGTATCGTAGCTAAAAGCTTCCCCGTTGATGCGCATTTTTAAATTGCTATTCACATCAAAGTTGAGCTCTCCAAAAATGGAAAGTGTTTTCAAGTTGTCATTCACGATACCAAAAGAATTACCAAACTGATAATTTTCTGCTCCTGCAAGTGTTCCTTCACTTACCGATCTGAAGTTGTTTTTGTACAATAATCTGTTGTCCTCTGCCAAATAGCTGGCGCGTAAATTATAGCTCATTGCGCTGCTTAACTTTCCTTTAATTCCCGCAAATAGATCGTATTTCTGATCGGTTGGTGAAAGTGAATCTAATGTTGGAGACACAAACGGATTTTCGGCAGCAAGCTCCTGATAGCTGTTTTGCATCAGACCTCCTTCAAGACCACCATAAGCAATAAAATATTCATCTACCACATTGTAGGAAGCCTGTACACTTGGATAAATATTGATATCTGTTTTGTCTGCGTCAGGATTTAGATCTGCGGCTACATTGACTCCCAGATCCAGCCTAAGATCCTCTAATAAAATCTGCAAACTAGGATTGGCACTCGCTATAAAATGCGTGTATTCTATAGCTTCTGAATTGCGATAGTTACGATCAAAACTTCCACTTAAATAATCCAATTTGAGATCGATGCTTATTTTCTGATCGGTAATAGGAATCATAAATTCCGGAGCAATGACTGCGCGTATTTCGCTCGACTCATATGAGTCACCAAAATATCCCAAACGTGCTGTGGCTCCTTCAAAAAAGCCTTCGTTAAATTCAACACCTCCGCTTAATCCGGCTTGGAAATAGCTGTGTACAGGATCTATACTTTCAACCAATGTAGGTGAAGCCGCTACAAACTCATCAAGGCCGTACCAATTAAAAAGTTTGTGGCCCAGGTCAAGATCTGCATACCAATTATAATCGCGATCTCGTGTAGCATAACTCAAATTCAAATCGGTATCGTAAAACTGATTATCCAGCACAACACCATCAATTTCTCCCTGAGACGAATTATGATTGAGGTATATTCCGAAATTAGAATCCCGGTCGATCTCAAAATTGCTGTAAAATTCAGCCAAAGCAGTGGTATAGGTACCAAAGCCCAAACGCGCATAATTGTCGTATAATTTTACAGGTTTTGCTTTTTCTACCTGAGCAGCCTTTCCTTTTGCAGGCGTAAAAGTAGAAGCTACCGGTACCGAAAAAATACCGTAGGTTACTTTTTTCTTAGCCGTATTTAAAGAATCATTTAAAGCCGGAGTCGCTTTGACTTTAAATGCATCACCAATCTCTGGAGTGTAGGGCTTAACCACATTTACTACTTCGGTTCCCAGATTCCCTTTATCCTGAGCCTGCGCAAGACTTAGCCCTGCCAGCATCAACGTGAGCGTGAAAATGGATTTTATATATTGAATCTTCATAGATGTTTTCATTAATGATTGTTTGCACATAAACCTCAACTTTAGTTATTTCCTTCCTCTAAAGAAGAATTGGTTTTAGATTCTGCAGCTTTAATACGGGTAAGTTCTTGTTGCGCTTCAGCAACAACTTCAGGATAATCTGTAAAATTGGTGATCACGTTATCTAATATATAAGTCGCTTGATACGCGTCATCCAACTCATAAAAGTTTTGAGCCATCAAGACCAAACCTTTTGCTCCGTACTCTTTATAACCACTATAATCTTTAGCCAGCTTTTGTACCGATGCATTAGAACCGGTATAGTCAGCGTTCTTGTTCTTAAAATACGCATCGTAGTACAAGGCTTCTGCGGCTAAGGCACCAGTTGCAATTTTTGAAACTTCGCGATAGGCTGCGGCTGCTTTATTCTCATCACCGGTTTGCATTGCGCTACGCGCGATAATCACCTGCGCATCACTTTTTACATTATTATCGATTTTGGAATTCGCCAATACTTTATCGGCATAACTTACAGCATTGGCATATTGCTGCAACTCGTAATAGGATTTCATCAAGTTACTTTGTGCAAAAATCACGTTCTGTGCACTATCCGCTTCGGTCTCCAGACGTTTTAAAACAGGAACCGCATCGGCATAATTGCTTTCACTCAAATACACCTGACCCAATCGTGCCAGGGCCTGCTCGGTAAATTCGCTGCGTTCTTTGTCGATCACATATTTATAATGCGACTTTGTTTTTGCATATTCATTCTGACCAAAATAAAGCTGACCTAAGTAAAAATGTGCTTCCATCGCACGTTGTCCGTTAGGGTATTCTCTCAGGTATTTTTCGAAATTCTGAATTGCTTGCGCGTTGTTGCTTCCTACCAATTGCTGCTCTGCAGAAGAGAAAGCCGCATCGTCCAATTCTGAATCTTCAACCGAAATATAATCTAGGGTATTGGCCCATCTTCCGTATTCATCAACCTGACCTTTGTCTATATAAATTAGTTTTGCTGAAGCTACCGCCTGCACACCCTCAGGCGTTCCCGGGTAATCTTGAGCTACACGCTTGAATAAATTCAATGCCTGATCGCTTCTACTGGTATTGTCGTAAATAAGCGCTTTTTTAAGCTGGGCTTTTGCTGCGAACTTGCTCTTTGGAATCTCACGCACCAGACGATCGTAGGCCTGAATACCACGCTCATTATCACCTGTAGCAACGTAAGTGTTTCCTAATTCATACAAAGCATCATCTCTGTAGCTCGACTGTGGAAAAACGTTAGCAAAATTGCTTAAGCCTTCGATCTTTTGCGCGTTGCGATCTACAAAACCGTAGCTTATCGATTTCTGAAAAGTCGCATAGTCTTTATTTCCACCAGGCATTGCGATAGCGGCATTGTAAGCTTCCATCGCCGGCCAATACTCACTTTCAATAAAATGGCTATCACCCAGACGCATATAGGCATCCATCTTTCTCACATTATCATCCGTTCCCGATTGGGTAAACTGACTAAAGTATTTTGTCGCCTGATTGTAGTTTTTCTTTTTGAAATAGGCATAGCCCAAGTTGTAGGCTAGGTTGTCATATTCTGGTAACGAGCGTGCGGCGCTGTTCTGTTCAAACTGCTTAAACGTCAACAACGCATCATCAATACGGTTTATGGTGTATTCACTTTCGGCTTTCCAATATAGCGCGCGTGCGGTGAACTCCGGAGTGCGTGGTTCACTTAAAGATTTTTCAAAATTGATGATCGCCTCTTGGTAGTCGCCGTCATTATAAAGTTCGATTCCGCGGTAAAAAGCCACCTTTTGATAGGCTACTTTATCTTCAAAATTTCGGTTATTCTCAATGAGTTCCATCGCTCCTTCATAATTCTTAGAAGTGATGTACGAGTCGATGAGTAAAGTTTGCAATTGCTGACGCTCGGGAGTGTCAGGATATTGTTCTAAATAGTTACCAATGGCTTGCGGAGCCGGCTCATAGGCATTCCCGATCTCATAACTCAACTTGGTGTAATTGAGTCCGCTATCTTCTTTGATCTTCGGTTCAAAATCCATTTGGTAAGCATTTCTAAACGCATTTAAAGCTTCCTGCTTTTTACCGGTTTTTAAATAGGCATCAGCAAGATGGTAATACGCATTTTGAGCAACGCTGTTTTTTCCATCTATAATTTTATTGAACTCCCCTATGGCGCTGTCATAATCACCTTGCTTGTAATACGCATAGCCCAGTTGATAGTAATCGGTGTTGCTCCAACGTCCACGTTTACCGCGATATTCTTTTAGGTAAGGAAGCGCTTCATCAAATTGTCCTAAGTTGAAATAACTCTCTCCAATGATCTTATTCAATTCAGATTGCTCGAGTCGGTTTGCAGTAGGAAGTTGTTCTTTGGCCAATTGGATCGCTTCTTCAAAATTACCTTGTTTAAAGTTTAGATCGGCTTTAAAATAACTCAGGTCTTCGCGGGTTCCTTCTTCGGCTTCTATTTCTTCAAAAAGCTGACTCGCCTCTTCATAATCATCATTTTCATACGCCATAAAACCTTCATAATACTTCGCCTGCGCTCCGTACTTTTCAGAATTGCGCACACGGCTAAAATACACTTTGGCCTCCTGAGGTCTGTTGGTTTTTAGATGAATGTACCCCATATTGAAATTATAGCGCTCGAGCTCGCTCCAGTTCAAGCGAGACAGGTCTACTTGCTCATACCAGCGCTTAGCTACCGAATATTTCCCGTTCTCGTAGTAATAATCGGCGACATCCTTATAAGCAGAATTGCGCTTGGTACTCGTAGGATATTCTTCAACAAATTTTTGCATCGCGGCATCGGCACCACTTTGGTTGAGGCGCACCGCAGCATTTGCGATATAATACGCACAATCTCCTTTGATCGTAGGATCGTCTGCTTCCTGTTTTATTTCGTTGAAAAGTGTTTGCGCGGCGAGGTATTGTTTGCTGTTATACAGCGAGAGCGCCTTGTTGTATTTTGCCAGATCGTTTGTAAAAGCGGCAGACTGCTGTGCCAAGAGAAGCGGCATTGTGAGCAGTGTGAGAAGCCCTATACAGGCATATTTCTTGATCATATGTTCTAGGTTAAGTTGCAAAAGCAGCACGTTCAAAAGTATGTTTTTTAAAAAGTGACTACTGTTAATAACGTTACAAAACTAGGATAATTATATCTACAGTAGGCTTCTTAAAAAGAACTTCCTTTC
The DNA here is from genome assembly GCF_000152985.1 of Leeuwenhoekiella blandensis MED217. Classification (GTDB taxonomy): domain Bacteria; phylum Bacteroidota; class Bacteroidia; order Flavobacteriales; family Flavobacteriaceae; genus Leeuwenhoekiella; species Leeuwenhoekiella blandensis. The sequence continues at coordinate 2,891,587 of NZ_CH672395.1, forward strand.
AGGAATTTAAAGGCTTCATTCAATAGACCCTAAAGCTACTATACAAATGAAATAGTTATTGTACTTTTGACGTTAGCTAATTATCAAATATTAGAAGCTTCTTTATGTCTACACCGGTTCTGCAACTTCAAAATGCCTCTATTTTTCAACGCGAAAGTCTTATTCTTTCTGAAGTAAGCCTTACGATCAATAAAGGCGAATTTGTGTACCTCATAGGGAAAACCGGAAGCGGTAAAAGTAGTTTTATGAAAACGCTTTACGGTGATCTCCCATTACAGCAAGGCCAGGGAACCATTGTAGACTTTGACCTGACGACTTTAAAAGAAAAGCAAATCCCATACCTACGCAGAAAACTGGGCGTTGTTTTTCAGGATTTTAAACTGCTGAATGATCGCACCGTAAAAGAAAATCTCAAGTTTGTTTTGAAAGCCACAGGCTGGAAAAACCAAAACGAGATGGACGACAAAATCGATAAGGTGCTGGATAAAGTAGGAATGAAAACTAAAGGCTTTAAATACCCTTACCAACTTTCTGGCGGTGAGCAGCAACGGGTAGCTATCGCGCGTGCGCTTTTGAACGACCCAGAATTGATTCTTGCCGATGAGCCAACCGGAAATCTCGATCCGCAAACTTCTGTAGAAGTTATGGGTGTTTTGCAGGAGATCAACAAAAACGGAAATACCATTTTAATGGCTACGCACGATTATGCACTGCTTTTAAAATACCCTTCCAAAACCCTCAAATGCGACGGAAATAAAATCTTTGAAGTCGTACAAAAGACGATTTAATTCTAATTTCGGGATATGTTATCCATTCTCATACCCGTCTACAATGATGCACTAGATAAACTTTTAGCCGGCTTGTCTAAGATGACCGGCGATTTGCAGATCGCTTTTGAGATCTGTATTGCAGATGATGCTTCGACAGCTAGTGAAATTCAAAAAGCAAATAAGCTACTTGCAGCGCAGCATAATTGCCGGTATACCCGATTTAGTGAAAATCGTGGCAGAACCGCAACACGCCAATTTCTTGCAACCCAAGCGCACTACGATCATTTACTCTTTCTCGATGCCGATGTGCTTCCGTTACGGAAAAACTTCTTAACGTCGTGTGTTGAACATCTTGATCAAGCTCAGGTGGTTTTTGGCGGTATCGCCTATCCTAACACACTTCCTCAAAAGGAAAATGCCTTGCATTATACGTATGGTAAAAACCGGGAGGTAAAATCGGTGTCTGAGCGTAATCAAAAAACCTATTTGGCTTTAATCAGTCAGCATTTAGTTATTGAAAAATCGGTATTCCTAAAATGCAATCCGGCTCAAGAAAAAGCCTACGGATTGGATCCCTATTTTTCGCATCGTTTAGAGCAACAACAGGTTTCGGTTTTACATCTAGACAATCCCACCGTGCATCACGGCATTGAAACTTCGGCTGCTTATTTATTAAAAACGCATCAGGCCCTGGAGACGCTTGTTCATTTAGAAGAGCAACAGTTGATTCCGCCAGATTATCGCCCGCTTCAGCGCGTGAGACAAGCCCTGGAAAAACGCAAACTAGCCCCCTTTTTACTTCGACAGTTTACGCGTTACGAGCATCGTATTTTAAAAAATCTCTGCGGAAGCAATCCCAACTTAAGACTTTTTGACCTGTACCGGCTGTGCTATTATTTAAAGTTAAAGCGAGAAGATGAAACACGTTAGTATCGTCATTCCGGTTTTTAATAAAGAGGCGTATCTGATAGAAACCATCACGTCTGTACTCCAACAAACCTACTCCAGTTTTGAACTCTTACTTATTAACGACGGTTCTACAGACGCCAGCCTCAACATTATGCGAAGCTTTGAGGATACACGCATACGTATCATCGATCAGAAAAATCACGGACTATCAAAAACCCGGAATCGCGGAGTAGCGGAAGCCCAATACGAACTTATCGCCCTTCTCGACGCAGACGATCTTTGGTTACCTAATCATCTGAAACACCTCGTAGAACTGTCTGAAAATTTTCCTGAAGCACAGCTTTTTGCGACAGGTTATCAAGAGCTCTTCAACTCCGGGAAGACTGTAAAACCCAAATTAAATACGGCACACAAGCACCCGTATATACTCACTGATTTTTTTACCGAAAGTTTGTATCAACCCCTGATCATTCCCAGCGCACTGGCTTTTACAAAAGCAAGTTTCAACACGCTGGCAGGATTTAATGAGCAAACTACTTATTCTGAAGATGTAGATTTTTTGATCAGAGCGCATCTAGAGTTTCAAACCGCATTTCATCCTGAGATCACCTGTACCTACCGTACCGAAGTCCCGGGGCAGATCAGTAGTCAAAAGAAGAGCGAGTTGCAAGCACCTAAATTTGGTAAACTGCTACGAGCACATCCCGATCATCAATCGTTGCGCATTTACATTCATACCAAACGCTATTTTCTCTGTATCTTTTATAAAACGGAAGGCAGAAAAGATCTCTTCAAAAAACTGAAGGCCAAACTTGATACTTCAGTATTAAATAAAAAACAACGCTTTCTGTTATATGCTCCACGCATCCTACTTGTGAGTATTAGAAAAGTGAAGATCTTCTTTTTAAAGCGCGGGATTCGCCTTACTGCTTTTTAAACTGGAGAAATGCTTCAAAATCCCGTATATAATCTGCTTCGATAAAAACAGCACTCGCCAGAACCAGGCAAATACCTCCACTCGAAAAATCATGAAGCTCGCGCCAATAGCCGTTGGGAATCAATAAACCTTCATCCGGTTTATTAAGCGTGTATGTTTGGGTATTGTTCCCATCGTGAATAACCACATCAAAACTTCCCGAAAGCGCGATTAAAAATTCGTTCTGCTCGATATGGGCATGTCCACCACGAGATGCACCACTGGGCACGTCATACAAGTAGTACACCCGCTTGAATTCAAAAGGCACAATATCCTTTTCAAGCACCGAAAGGTTACCTCTTCGATCTTCTATTTTAGGGAGTTTTATACGTTCAATCATTATACAGTGCGTTAAGGTAGCCTTGCCATTGCGGTGCAATCTGTGCGACATCAAACTTACGAATACTCGCTCGGGCTGCAGCTTTAAATCGGTTTCTTGTGTGCTCCTCTTGCGCCAGACAATTCATCGCCTCCTTTAAAGCTTCAAAATCCTGATGCGGAACCAGAATTCCATTGGTACCGTCAAGAAGTTCGCGCGGACCGGTAGGACAATCTGTTGAAATTACCGGAGTTCCGCACGCGAGACTTTCTAAGATCACCCGCGGAAAACCTTCAAAAGCACTGCACAAAACTGAAAATAGCGCATGGGTTACATAAGGTTCGGGATAATTTATAAAACCTTTAAAAACAACTTTATCGCTTATATTCAAATCTTTAGCAAGTTGCCGAAGTCCTGAAAGCATTTCGCCTTGTCCCAAAATATACAGGTCAATGCCTAGTTTTGGCAATTCACTTTTTGCATAGGTTTCAATAAGCTTATCAAATTGCTTCACCCCTCTTTGCAACCTTCCACTCGCTAGAATATACGGATGAGTTACATCATTGGGTTCAGGATAATTTCGCTCGTAAGCAGACAACTCAATTGCATTGGGAAGTACCTTAATTTTTTCAAAACCAAAACGTCGCTCTATGTTTTGCTTCATAGCTTCGGTAAGTACGCAGAGTTCTGCATCTTTAAAAAGTTGCTTTGCAACAACATCTGGCTCCGGAAAATAATAGCCAAAATTAGCACTACGCACCATAAACACAACTTTAAATCCCGGATACAAATACCGCTGAATTAAAAATTCTTTTAAGGCATTGCGACGCATTCTAAAGTCCAGAACAACATCAATTTCCTGCTCGTGCAAGTATTTTTTAAAACGACGGAACCGTTTTAATTTATTGAAGATGCCGTTGGTTGCATTCTTGTATTTTCCCAGATTGAAAAGCCTACCCGAAAATTCATAACCTATTTTATCGGTGATCGTGACGAGGTGAATCTCAAAACCAAGATCTGAAAGCATTTGGGTCAACAAAGCCGCCGAACGCTCTGCCCCACCGCCGGCAAGTGATTCAACGAGAACACAAATATTTTGAGGTTTTGATTTCAGAGTTTACGTATCTTTTCGCTTTAAATGTAGCGCATTTATGAGAATTCTTTTAGTGGGAGAATACAGCAATTTGCATAATAGTTTGCAAGCAGGCTTGCTCGCAAACGGACACGAGGTCACACTCATAAGTACTGGCGATGCGTTTAAGAAACTTCCTTCAGATGTGCTGATCAAGGCCAAACGCATTGAAGAAAGTCGCCTATTGCAGACGCTTAGAAAAGGAGTTTTCAAAATCACCAAATTCGATATTGCCACACTAGAAATAGGTTATCGCACGCTCGATTGGCTGGTTGATCAAACCCAATTTGATGTCATTCAGCTTATCAATGAATATCCTTTCAAAACACCCTATTTTATTGAAAGACGCATTATAAAACGCTTGCGACAGCTTACACCAAAACTCGTTATTTTAGCCTGCGGCGATGATTATATCTATTTGAACAACATTGATCAACTGACCTATCATCCTATTTTACAACACCCGGATATCGACTTTCCGTACAGCAAAAAATATTTAACTGCGGCACATAAAAAGTATCACGAATTGGTATTTGAACTGAAAGATTTGATCATCAGCACAGATCTGGATTATCACCCTATTTACAAAGGCCGAACGGATTATTATGGGTTGATTCCGAATCCGATCAAGCTTGATAAATTCGACAATGTCAAAAATACAGCCAACAAGCGCATTGTTATTTTTCACGGCGTTAACCGAAGTAATTATTACAAAAAAGGCAATTACTACTTTGATTCCGCCTTATGTATTATTCGTCAAAAATTCGGTGACCGCATTAAACTCATTTGCGTTACGAGTCTCCCCTATGCAGAATATATTGACTCCTATCGTGAGGCCGATATCATCCTTGATCAAACCTATGCCGAAGATCAAGGTTATAATGCGTTGGAGGCGATGGCACAAGGCAAAGTGGTATTTACCGGCGCCGGAGCTTCATTTTGTGAGCGTTATCAAGTAGCGTCCAACAGCGTAGCGATTCACACCATTCCGGATGCTAAGAAAATTGCTCAAGATCTGGAAGAACTTATTCTTAATCCCCAACGAATTGCTGAAATAGGAACTCATGCTATGCGTTTTGTTCAAGAACATCATAACTATTTAAAAGTCGCTGAGCACTATGTTAGCGCGTGGAATAGTATTAAAAGTGACGACGCAGTTTCTGCTTCATCGGAAGCTCAAAAAAGCGGTACGAAAAATAGCAAAACACAAGAATGAGCATAAAACTCAAACTGTAGAATTGCCAATCGGCAAGTGTGATTTCAAAATGGTTCACAGCGCGTCGTGCGTATCTCAAAATAAGCTGATGCCAGAGGTAAAATCCAAAACTCAAATTGCCTAAAAAAAGAAACACCGGTTTTGAAAGCAGTTTTGACAACGCACCTTTCTGCTGTGCAAAAACTCCGATCACGGCCAACATCGGCAACCCGTAATACACAGAATATCTTAGGACTTTCGGAAAAAGAGCTGCGGAAGAATAAAAGATCACGAGCAATGCAAGCGACCCAATTTCATACCAAGTGAATCTCGAATCGAATTTTCCGAAGGAAGCTTTTTTTAGGAGCTGAAAAAGCAACATTCCTAAAGCAAAATCAAAAATTCGCAATAACGGATTGATGTAGAAAAACCAGTGCTGCAATTCCTGAGGAACGATATACATCAAACTTAAAATGAGTAGAAAAAATAAGCCGAAAACTCCATAAATGATTCGATGCGTATATTTTCTGAACCCCCATAACAACACGGGAAACAGCGTGTAAAAAAAGAATAGATCTGAAATACTCCAGCCCAAACTGTTGAATGCAAAGTAATATTCGGCATTCGGGATAAAGCTTTGCAGCATAAACAAATTTGCCACAAACTGAAGCGTCCACTGTTCTGCATTACTCGCTAAAAATCCCAAACTTAAAGGAATCGCTGCAAACAAAGTCAACACGTAAAGCGGATATAGTCTGCTCAAGCGCAATTTTAAAAACCGGCTTAAACTAATTTGCTGTTCCGCGAAGCGTTCGGCATACACATAAGACAATATAAAACCGCTTAAAGCGTAAAAAAAGGCGTGACCTAAAGCATCCTGCAGCACATTTATATGATGCAAAAACACCAAAAACGCAAAAACAAATCGTAATGAGGCCAGAGATTTTAACACAACTTACCGAATAAAGCGTTTCGAAAAATAAGCAACAATACCAACAAATACAGCACATAACTTAGAAAATGTCCCATTGCTGCGCCCACAAAACCGTAATCCTGAATAAAGAAGACGCTACTAAAATAAATAATACTCAGCGAGAGCACTTGCGTACCTATAAAAAGCCAGAATTTATTTTTTGCTAGCATTTGGTAGGCGATCACCAAACTTGCGACTCTAAAGAAATCACCCGCCAACTGCCAGATAAAAACAGGCTGCATATCTAAGAAAGAAGGACTGTAAACCAGCCGGATAATCCAAGTTTTTATAAAGAACAGAACGATCAATCCCGCTCCAAATAGTGGCAAAAACGTCTTGTAAAACCGAAATACTTCAGCTCTGAATTCCCTTTTTGATGTCGCAGCAGACAGTTTCGGTAAAATGTAAAGTGTAAGCAAGGTAGTCGCGAACATTAAATAATAATCAGACAACCGAAGCATCGCATCCCAATATCCTGCATTTTCTAGTCCGTCAACTGCAATAATTTCTTGGCGAATCGCGATGTACACCCAAGGAGAAACAATTGCAGAAAACAGGGTCATTCCGCCGTAAGAAGCTAATCTTTTAAGCATAGAGCCATCAATCTGTTCTTGAAGCAATTCCCTAAAAAGACGTTGCTTTTTAAAAACAGTGCTCAGCGTAATGAGTAAACCAATACCCGCACTTAGCACCACGGCGAGCATCGCCCCATAAAGCTGATAGTTGACAATTAATATCACGCTAAGTGCTACACCGGCCACGTTGGTGATACTGTTGATCAGAATTACTTTTTTGTAATTGCCAATGCCGTTAATGATGTTGAGCATTAAAGCATTGAGTGTAAAAAACGGTAACACCACTGCAAACACCTTGATGATCGTGGTGTAATTTATTTTAGCATTAAAAACTTGGGTATTGATGACAGAAGCCGTAAAAAAGAGCGAAACACCCAAAAATACCGAAGCTAGAAAACCGACTTTCAAAACCGTACTTATCAGTTTTTGTAACCGGGTTTTATCTGTTTTGAATTCGGCGCTGTATTTGATCACACCGTTGCTGATGCCCAATTGTCCTATACTTTGCACCGAGCTTATAAAATTGCGTAAATCGCCAAGTACCGCCATCCCGGTCGACCCCAAATAAAAGGCAATAAGTTTTGACGTTACAAGTCCGCAAACCAAGCGCACACCAACACCCACAGCATTAAACGAACTGACTTTAAGCAGAACATGTTGCGCGATAAGTTGGCGTAAAAATTTAAGCATTATACCTATTTAAAACGCTGATGATTTGAGTCACTGCTTCAGCATCTAAAGTTGGATTCGAAGGAATACTCACGCAGGTCTGGGCTACCTTTTCGGTTAGCGGAAATTTCAAATGATTATGGGCTTTCAATGCTTTTTGCTGATACGGCGGAATGGCATAATGCACTCCAAAACCGATTTCAGAATATTTCAAATAATCGAGGAAATGCTCCCGGTTTTCTACCAAAACGACAAAGAGATGAAAAACGTGCTGCGCTGAAGTATCCCAAAACGGCAAAGTGATTTTCGGATTCTTGATTTCAGCGAGATAACGTGTGGCGATCGCTCTGCGTTGCAGATTGTCAGCATTCAAGTTTTTCAGTTTTTCACTTAAAAAAGCCGCTTGCAAAGTATCTAGACGCGAATTGAAACCGGCATAGCTATTTTCAGCAAAAGAGGTTCTCCCGTAATTTCGTAGACTTTTAATTACCGTCATCAAAGCTTCGTCATTAGAAGTTACTGCTCCGCCGTCTCCCAATGCTCCTAGATTTTTAGTAGGGTAAAAACTGAAAGCTGCCGCATCACCAAAACTCCCTGCTTTCTTAGTATCCAAAGTGGCTCCGTGCGCTTGAGCCGCATCTTCGATAAACAATAAATTGTGCTTTTGAGCATAAGCTGCAACAGCTGTTACCGGACCTAGTTGCCCGTACAAATGCGTGATCAAGATTGCTTTTATAGACGAATCAGGCTCGGGTAACTGCTCTAAATCTATATTGAAGGTGGACGTTTCAATCTCGACAAAAACCGGTTTTAAACCCGCGTGCATTACGGCTAGAACGGTCGCGATATATGAATTGGCTGCCAGCAAAATTCCGTTGCCCTCCTGCAGTTTCCCTAGTTGTTTATAGCCTTCAAAAATCAATTGAAGCGCATCAAACCCATTGCCTGTTCCTAAACAGTAGTTGGCACCACAGAAGTCAGCAAACTCATGTTCAAACCGGGTCACGGCCTCACCAAGAATATAATCGCCTTGGTGCAGCGTTTCTTTAAAAGCAGCCGTAAGTGCTTCTTCGTAAGGCGCATTGAGTTTCTTTAAATCTAAAAATGGAATCATATTACAACATTTTCAAGTTTAAAGCTGTTTTTCGTCTGCAACCTATAGGTACGCTGAATTCTGGTGCGTGCGCCAAAGGTTTCTTTCCAAAACTGTAAGCCAGCGTTGAGTTTGTTTCCTGCCTGCTCATTTGAAGTCCCAAAATCGAAATACCATTTATGAGAAAATCGTTCCTCGATCAATTGCTGAAATAAGAAGTCTAAAGCGCCTTGTTTTTTACCTTCAGGAGTTGCTGAAATATATTGCACGTGCGCCACCACTTGCGTTTCAAAAATAGTCGCACCTGCCAAAAGTTGGTGCTGCGCATCTCGCACTTCAAATTGATGAATATTGTATTTAAAACGCTTTGCAAGACTTGTAATTTCTTCTAAAGAATGTGTGGGTTCGGCATCATGCTGTGCCTCAAGGTTCGGGATGAGCACTTGATTCCAAAAGGGTTCAAAATCGGTAGTTTTTTCAACCGAAAATCCAGCTTTTACAGCTTGATTCACCGCATGTTTTCGCGAACTATTCAACGGAATACGATTGCGGTAATCGATCACTGCAGCGGTCTCAGCCTTAATGAGTTTAGCTTCCGTAAGAAAAAGAAGGTAATCCAGTTCGTCTCCCGGTAACTCCTGATAAAATTGCGGCAACATTTTAAGCTCGAGCTCTTCAATTCCGCTTTGCGAAAGAAAACCAAGAAGTTCTTGAAACAACTCCATGACTTCTTTCAGTCTAATTTCAGCATCTAAAACGAGTCCGCCATATGTCAAACCTTGATGCGAATAAAGCGTAGCTCCCACCCGATTTGCCGGTAATACTGCACGCAGTTTTTCCTCCTTAAAAATCAATAAACTGAAATCTTCAAAGCGGTCTTGATGGTATTCTATAAAATCCCGATGAAACAAAAAAGACGTGTTTTTTGAGCCTTTATAGGTTCCGTTTAAAGATGCTACAAAACGATCCCAGCGCGATTTGTATTCCTTAGCATACGGTATGATCTGATACTTTGACAAGGTGAAATTTTAAGGAAAAATACAAAAAAACAAAGCGGAATTAGTTCATAAAAAAAGCACCTCCAATTAAGGAAGTGCTTTTTCAGTCATTTATTCGCTTGCGCTTAGATCGCTTTGCTGCGCTTGCGCTCGTTTTCTGTAAGTAAAATTTTACGTAAACGTAAGTGATTTGGCGTTACTTCAACGTACTCATCTTTTTGAATATATTCTAAGGCTTCTTCTAAGCTGAATTTAATAGCAGGAACAATTTTGGCCTTGTCATCTGCACCCGAAGAACGTACGTTAGAAAGTTTTTTGGTCTTAGTGATGTTCACGGTCATATCATCTTGACGTGAGTTTTCACCAATTACCTGACCTTCATAAATATCTTCACCCGGATCAACGAAGAAACGACCACGATCCTGAAGTTTATCGATAGAATAAGGAATTGCTGTACCTTTTTCCATAGAAACTAATGAACCATTCAAACGCTCAGGAATACCTCCTTTTAATGGCTGATATTCTTTATAACGGTGCGCCATAATCGCCTCACCAGCAGTTGCAGTCAATAATTGATTACGTAAACCAATGATACCACGCGATGGAATGATAAACTCACAAACCATACGGTCACCTTTAGCTTCCATACTCAACATCTCCCCTTTTCTCAAGGTTACAAATTCAACCGCTTTACCAGAAACATTCTCCGGTAAATCGATCGTTAATTCTTCAACCGGCTCACATTTAACGCCATCAATCTCTTTAATGATAACTTGTGGCTGACCGATTTGAAGTTCGTATCCTTCACGACGCATCGTCTCGATCAAAACAGATAAGTGCAATACCCCACGACCGTAAACCATAAATTTATCGGCACTGTCTGTCTCCTCAACACGTAATGCAAGGTTTTTCTCTAATTCTTTAGTCAGACGATCTTTGATGTGACGTGAAGTCACAAATTTTCCGTCTTTCCCGAAGAAAGGTGAATCGTTGATCGTGAACAACATACTCATCGTAGGCTCATCGATCGCGATGGTTTTAAGCGCTTCAGGATTTTCAAAATCGGCAACAGTATCACCAATCTCAAAACCTTCAAGACCTACAAGAGCACAAATATCTCCTGCCTGAACTTCGCTTACTTTAATACGCCCAAGACCTTCAAAAGTGTGTAATTCTTTGATACGTGTCTTCTTGATCGTTCCGTCACGTTTTACAAGAGATACTTGCATATTCTCTTTCAAAGTACCACGCTGTAAACGACCAATCGCGATACGACCGGTAAATGAAGAGTAGTCTAACGAAGTGATCAACATTTGCACCGTACCTTCTTCGATTTTAGGAGAAGGAATGTGCTCCATCACCATATCAAGAAGTGGCTCAATATTTTCAGTTGGCTTTTGCCAGTCGTCACTCATCCAGTTGTTCTTTGCAGAACCATAAACGGTTGGAAAATCCAACTGCCACTCTTCTGCACCCAACTCAAACATCAAGTCAAAAACTTTCTCGTGAACTTCTTCCGGAGTACAGTTTTCTTTATCTACTTTATTGACAACCACACAAGGTTTTAGACCTAAGTCAATCGCTTTTTGAAGTACAAAACGCGTCTGCGGCATAGGACCTTCAAAGGCATCTACAAGAAGTAAAACCCCGTCTGCCATATTTAAAACACGCTCTACCTCACCACCAAAGTCGGCGTGACCAGGAGTATCAATAATATTGATCTTAGTATCCTTGTAGGTTACAGAAACGTTCTTTGAAGTAATGGTAATACCACGTTCACGCTCAAGATCATTGTTATCAAGAATGAGGTCACCGGTGTTTTCGTTTTCACGAAACAACTGGCAATGGTACATAATTTTGTCTACCAAAGTAGTCTTACCGTGGTCAACGTGCGCGATAATCGCAATGTTTTTAATATCCATAGAGGCCTTATTTTAAGGGCGCAAATATAGTGGTAATTAATGGATTATTAGCGACTTATTCCTATAATGTTTTAAGTGCCTGAAAAAGGCTTACAAAACCTGTAATATTTTGATTTTCAAGGTTAAAATACAACTGATTTTTGATGTTTACTTAACGTCATTTCTATTGAAATCAGACAGAACATCGCTTCAACATTCCTAAAAGACGCATTGAAAAGCGGTTCTTTCAAAAACATAATCTTGTACAAAGCCGTATCTTTACCGCCTAAATATATACTGATGAAACTTTCAAATATTCCTAAAATAAAACATACTGACGGTAATAACTTTTTCTTGCTAGCAGGCCCCTGCGCGATCGAAGGTGAAGAGATGGCGTTGCGCATCGCTGAAGAGATCGTGAGCATTACCGATAAATTGAAAATCCCATACGTTTTTAAAGGAAGTTTTAAAAAAGCCAACCGCAGCCGGATCGATAGCTTTACCGGAATTGGCGATGAAAAAGCACTGAAGATCTTACGCAAAGTTTCAGAGACTTTTGATGTTCCTACCGTAACCGATATTCACGTGAATGAAGACGCTGCAATGGCTGCAGAATATGTAGATGTGTTACAAATCCCTGCATTCTTAGTACGTCAAACCGATCTGGTGGTCGCTGCTGCAGAAACAGGAAAAGTAGTCAACTTGAAAAAAGGACAATTTATGAGTCCGGAAGCGATGAAACACGCTGTGACCAAAGTGACCGATACCGGTAACGAAAATGTGTGGATCACAGACCGCGGGACGATGTTTGGTTACCAGGATCTCATTGTTGATTTTAGAGGGATTCCTACTATGAAAAGTTATGCACCCACCGTGCTTGACGTAACGCACAGTTTGCAACAGCCTAACCAAAGTAACGGCGTGACCGGTGGTCGCCCGGAATTAATCGGTACGATGGCCAAAGCAGGTATTGCTGCGGGAGTTGACGGTTTGTTCATCGAGACGCATTTTGATCCTAAAAATGCAAAAAGTGATGGTGCCAATATGCTTGATCTAAGTTTATTGGAAGGCTTGTTGACCAAGCTCGTCGCGATACGCAAAGTGGTGATCGAATAAAAAGTTTCGGTTTTAACAGAATTCATATTTGATAATTCTAAGGTTCTTCAAGGCGTCGCTTTTGAAGAACCTTTATTTTTTCAATCCTATTCTGATAAATTATTAAAATGGAAAGCCTTTCCGCATTATGCACTAAAAATGTAAACGCTAGCAATTCAGCAGTAAACTAAATTCTTAGTACATTTAGATGCAATCAAAAGACATAATTATGAAATACTTACGCCTTCCGGCAGTTGTAGCCTTAACTGCATTAAGCCTTTTTTCGTGTTCCGACGAACCTAAAGAAACTCCGCTTACTATTGGTAATCTTGAACTTTCTGAAACCAAACCATCACCGGGTGATAGTCTAAAAATAGCCTACACTTCAAAAGATTCTCTAGCTCCTGAAGCTTTTTATGTATATACCGTAGCCTCATCGGCGTATCCTGTAGATCTTAATCTGGTTAAGGATGGTGAGCGTTATACCGAGGCTATCAAAATACCGGATTCTGCAGATGGTTTGATCTTCAACTTTAAGGTTGGGGAGAAATATGAAGCAAATGACGAAAAAGGATATTCGGTAAATTTATATGATAACGAGGGCGAACTATTACCTGAAAGTGAATCAAGTGTAACCTATTACAAAGCCACCAGAGGTGCTGATTACGGAATCAAATACGATCGTGAAGATGCCGCAGCCTTATTAAAAGAAAACTGGAGTAAACATCCTGACAACCTAACGTATCTCTATGTAATAAGTATTGGAGATAAAACTTTTGCTGATTCAATTTATGATGCAAAGCTGGCCTCTCTATCGGCTAAAGAGGATTTGGCGGAAGACGACTATAGCGATTTGATCACGATTTACAATGTAAAAAAAGACAAAGCAGCTTTAGATTCTATTACTCCGATTATCGTAGCAAAATATCCTCAAGGAGATCAGGCACAGCGCGCTTATTATCAAAAAATCTATGAGGCCAAATCGCTCGAAGATAAAGAGGCTATTGCTGCAGAATTTGAAGCGGCTGGTGGTGTAGCTTCTAACTACGGAAATTATATGTACTCTGCCTTAGCCCAAGCAGAATTGGCTGAAGGAAATATTGACAAGTTTAAAGAAGCTGCAGAAAAAATGAGTGCAGCATCTAACAAAGCAAGCCTATATAATAACGTGGCTTGGAATATGGCCGAAAAAGGAGAAAACCTTGAATTGGCCGAAGAATTATCGAAAACCTCTCTAGAACTTGTAGACGAACAAAAATCAGATAAACCTAACTACTACACGACAAAGCAGTTTGAACAGAGCTTAGCTTCTACCAAAGCCATGTATTCTGACACCTACGGCTTTATTTTATTTCAACAAGGAAAGATTAAAGAGGCGATCGCTGCTCAGGAAGTAGCCGTTGCAGACCGCGCAACCGCAGACGTGACCGAACGTTACCTACAATTTTTGACTGCTGATGAGCAATATGATAAAGTAGTTGAAAAAGCAACCGAATACATCAAAGACGGAAAAGGCACTGCAGCGACTAAAGACTACTTAAAAACCGCATATGCTGCAACTGATCAAGAGGAAGACTTTGAAAGCTATTTGAGCGGACTCGAAAAAATAGCACACGATAAGGCTTTAGCCGAATTGAAAAAAGAAATGCTTGATGAAGAAGCGCCAAGCTTCAGTCTCAAGAATCTTAAAGGCGAAGAAATCGCATTGGCTGATTTAAAAGGAAAAACCGTGGTTCTTGACTTCTGGGCAACCTGGTGCGGACCGTGTAAAATCTCGTTCCCGGGAATGCAAAAAGCAGTGACCAAATATGCTGATAACGATCAGGTTGAATTCTTATTCATCGATACTTGGGAAAGCACCAGCGGTGAAGCCCGTGAAAAAGGAGTGACTGATTTTATCACTTCTAATGAATATACCTTTAATGTACTTATGGATACGCCCAAAGAAGAAGGAAGCCGGGAATATGATGTGGTTTCTGCTTACGAAGTTGACGGAATTCCAACCAAATTTGTAGTAGGCCCAGACGGAAAAATCAAATTTAAAGCTGTTGGTTTTGATGGTAATACAGACGGTCTCGTTGAAGAACTTGATATGATGATCGCATTGGCTGCCGGGCAGTAAATTTGATTTAAACTTAAATATTGAAAAAATCCGTGTTTGAATATCAGACACGGATTTTTTTTATGTTGTAAAACTAACCTCTACAGATTTTGCGGAGTTGTTCAAGAAAATAAATAATAACCTCAGCATCGATATCTTCTACCCCTTTGTAACGCAGAGACCTCAACCGCTTTCTCCCCTCACCTGCAACCAAATGCCCTTCGGGATCATTCAGGTCTGTGCCGTAAACAAAACTCAAATCCACAAAACGCTTTCTAAAATTCAGAAAACAAAACATCTTTCCGTTTAAGTAATAGAAAGGTAAGTTCCATTTATAAAGCAGTTCTGCTTCAGGAGCAGTGTGCGCTATAAGCACTTGCAACTCGAGCAGCACGCTCTTAAACGGTTCTGGCTTAGATAGAATGTAGGCTTCTGCAGGTTTCATTTCAGCAATATTTAAAACTTGTGAAAAACTTAAAAAAATCTTTCAAAAACATTAAAAAACTATTAATACTTCTGTTTTAAAGGTGTTTTTTAGAAAATTCCCCCTATTTTTCCAATTCTTCGATAACCCTAACCCATTTTGTGAATGATCAAAAACTACGTTTGTTTTACACTGTTAACGGCTTTGATGCTCCCTATTTTAAGTTTTGGTCAAACTAAAGATAAACCAAAACTAGAACTCGGCGGCGCCCTAAGATTCAATTATGTCTACTCCTCTTGGAAAGAAGAACAGAAAACCAAAGGTGGCGAATTGGGCTACGATATGTTTCGCATCAATGCCAAAGCTTCTTATAAAAAGGTTTTTCTCAACGCCGAATATCGACTGTACTCAGAAGCATTTGGTGGCGGATTTTTAAAGCAAGGTTGGGTTGGCTATCAATTTTCTGAAAAAGATGAACTGCACGCCGGTCTGGTCTATGTCCCGTTTGGGATCAAGCAATACAATTCGCACAACTGGTTTTTCAACATTACGTATTACGCCGGTTTAGAAGATGACCACGATATGGGCTTAAAGTATTTGCACACCGGAACAGATTGGGAATATGCGATTGCGTTTCTAAAAAATGCCGAAGAACTCAATTTTGGCGGAGATGTTGAAAATGATTCCAGCCGATATTCTTACGATGTGGTGGGCAGAAATAAAGAAACCAATCAATTTAATATAAAACTGGTGCGCAAACTGGGTGCAACTGTTAAACACCGTATAGGATTTTCTGGGCAGTACGGTAGTTTGTACAATATTGACACAGACTCCAACGGTGATCATTATGCACTTGCGCTACACTATGAAGTCGATTGGAATACGTGGAATTTAAAGACTGAAGCGATCACCGTGGCGCATAATCCCAATAATGAACCGGGACAATCAAATGACATCATACAAATGGGTGCCTACGGCAGTCTGTCTCAAAACTACCTTTTTATGTTTTAAAAGTAGTTGAAGTGTATGCGATATCCAACAAAAACTGCATATGAGGTGTTTTGGGTATTTTGGTGATATACTTTAGGTTTGAGCCTTTCTAAGCCCTCTAATAGCTTTAAAACACTTAAAAAACTATGTTTTATCGCTGCCTCAAGAGATACTTTTAGCTTGAACAGTCTTTTAAGATTATAAGCTAGCAGCATAAGACCTAAATCTGCTGAAGCAGCTTGTATTCCTTTTTTGGTCAAGATATGATTAAATCCCCATTGACGCTTTATGGTGCCGTAAGGATGCTCAACTAGTGCTTGCCGCCTTTTGTAGAGTTCACCGCTTTGAGCAATACGTTTGGCATTATCCTGAATGTTCTGGGTGTACTGACTGCGCTGTATTACTTTTCCATTGACTTTTGAAGTGGTACAGTTCTCCCGCACCACACAGGTCTTGCAGGCTTTGGTTTTGTATTGTTTAAAAGTGTAGTTACGTGCTTTGTACTGGGTCCCGTTAGAGGTTAGTGTATGTCCCTGCGGACAGGTATAAGTGTCTGGATCTGAGTTATAGTTAAAATACTCTGCGTTGTATCTGGGGTTTGGTGCCTGACTTTTTCTTCCAATAGCAGGTATGGCAACCAAGGTAGCAATGCCTAAATGATCTGCTGTATGAAACTCACTTCCGGTGTGATACCCTTTGTCATAAAGGGCGGTGAAGTGGGTTGTGCGTAAGATGGTTTTAGCTCTGGCGAGCATACCGCCCATTGCTTTTTTATCATTGGCGTTGGTGAGTTTATAATCGATCAGGATTTTATTTTGAGCATCTACGGTGGTTTGTGCAGTGTAGCATACTTCGGTAACGGTCCCGCGTACAATTTGATGTCTGCTGTCAGGGTCAGAGGTCGATAGTTGCGGATTGGGAGAAGAGGTATCCTGCTCCAGTTGGTTTTTTATCTGCTGGTATTTTACACGTTGAGCTTTACGGGTGTGTATTTGCTGTTGTACTTCTTCTTTGTGATCTCCATCAGCATTAGCCAGTTCCCGGTTATGTTCTTCGAGTTTTTTATCAATGTAATCCAGATGGCGCTGTATCTTCTTTTTGTTGTAGTTATTCTTCTTGCTGTTTTGGGCTCTGAGCTTAGTAGAATCACCGGCGATGAGCGTAGCCCCGATCAGGTTGAAGTTACGTGCGAGTTGCACGCTCTGGCGGAACACGCGCTTAATAGCCTTTGGGTTGTCTTTTCTAAATCGGGCAATAGTATTATGATCAGGCTGTAGGTTTTTGATCAACCAGATGACCTCGATATTGCGCAGGCATTCTTTTTCTAAGATGCGGGAAGAGCGCATCCGGTTCATATAGCCGTAAATGTAAAGCTTCAATAAATCTGCAGGATCATAGGGAGGTCTGCCCTGTGAGGCTTTGGATTGAAAGCCCAGCGCTTGAAGATCTAATAGGTTTACAAATTGATCGATCAGACGAACACTATTATCTTGAGGGATCATATCGTCTAAACAGGTGGTGTACAGGGTAAGTTGCTCGCGGGGTTGTCCTTGTTGATATTCCATTCATGAAATTAATCTTTTTAAATGAAATATCCTAAGTTTTGAGACAGTCTGACGGTACACCCTATGAAGTTGCAGCCGATTTTAATATGTATACCGCTTCGCTTTCAAAAAAGGTCAAAGTGAACTGGGGACCGGTCTCCCAAATCGAGATTTATAATGATTTTGGGTATATGCAGAAAAAAGAAAAGGAGTTTACCGATTCTTTTCAAAACGTAACCGGTATATTGGTCACCGCAGGACAAGTCTACACCTATATCGATTATGCTGCCGGCTATAACCATTCTTGGCTAGGCGGAAATTTTGTAGACGACTTTTCTATCGGAAACCCTGATGCAAAATGGGAAGCCCGATTTAATATAAACATTGGATACTACTTTTAACAGATTATAATTTTATGGCTAAAAAAATTACGCGAAGTGACGAAAAGAAATCTATTTTTGGATTAGATGTAAACGGCCCGGTTTTTTTCACCTCAGCTATTTTTATCATCATAAGTATTGCGCTCACGCTTATTTACGAGAAACAAGCTGAAAAGATATTTGGCGACATTCAACACGCTGTTGCTGAGAAAGCCGACTGGTTCTTTATTCTTACCATCAATCTCTTTTTGATCTTTCTGGTTTATCTCGCACTCGGAAAGTACGGAAAACTTAGAATTGGCGGACAAAAAGCAAAACCTGAATTTAAAACCATGTCCTGGTTTGCGATGCTCTTTAGCGCCGGGATGGGAATTGGGTTATTATTCTTTGGTGTTGCCGAACCGGTAAAACATTTATTGAGTCCGCCTACTGCTGAAGCTAACACGGTAGCTGCCGCTCAAGAAGCGATGAATTTTACCTTTTTACATTGGGGCTTTCACGCCTGGGGCGTTTATGCCTTGGTAGGCTTAGCACTTTCCTACTTCACCTATTCTCGTGGATTGCCGCTGACCATTCGTTCTATTTTCTATCCGTTTCTGGGAGATAAAATACACGGTAAAATTGGTGATGCCATAGATATTTTTGCGGTGCTTGCTACTCTTTTTGGGCTTGCCACTTCCCTAGGATTTGGGGTTCAGCAGATCGCCAGTGGTCTCAATCATGTTTTTGGTCTTCCTGACGGAACGCTCACGCAGGTACTGTTAATTGCAGGAATCACCCTTGTAGCGACAACTTCGGTAGTGCTTGGTGTAGACAAAGGTGTGCGTATTTTAAGTGAATGGAATATGCGCGTAGCAGTGGTTCTATTGCTACTTGCTTTGATTTTAGGCCCTACCCTATTTATCTTCAGATCTTTTGTTGAAAACACCGGAAGCTACTTTTACAACTTCTTAAAAATTTCGACCTGGAGTGAAACCTTTAATGGTACCTCTTGGCAAAACGACTGGACCGTATTTTACTGGGGCTGGTGGATTGGTTGGTCGCCTTTTGTTGGGATGTTCATCGCCCGTATTTCTAAAGGAAGAA
The DNA here is from genome assembly GCF_000152985.1 of Leeuwenhoekiella blandensis MED217. Taxonomy (GTDB): domain Bacteria; phylum Bacteroidota; class Bacteroidia; order Flavobacteriales; family Flavobacteriaceae; genus Leeuwenhoekiella; species Leeuwenhoekiella blandensis. The sequence continues at coordinate 2,910,717 of NZ_CH672395.1, forward strand.
CCATTAGAGAATTTATTCTTGGGGTGTTACTGGTACCTTCGCTAGTTACGTTTTTCTGGATGTCGGCTTTTGGTAGTGTAGCTATTGAGCAAGCTTTAGGAGGAGACGGTACCATCGTAGCCGCTGTACAGGACGATATCGCGACGGCACTCTTCGTGTTTTTTGAAGATTACCCGTTATCTATGGTGATCAATATCGTGGCAGTGATCCTCATCGCAGGCTTTTTCATCACCTCTTCAGACTCGGGTTCGTTGGTTGTAGATAGTTTAACTTCAGGTGGAAAAATTGAAGCCCCGGTTGGCCAACGTATTTTCTGGGCTGTGACCGAAGGTACCGTAGCCGCAGTACTTTTAATAGGTGGCGGACTCGAAGCCTTGCAAACCGCGACGATTGTTACCGGTTTGCCTTTTGCCATCATCCTGCTCATTATGTGCTACTCGCTTTATAAAGGACTTCGGGAAGATTTACAAAAGCTTGAAAAGAAAAAATCTGAAAAACAAATGGATGACTATGAAGAAGTCGTTAAAGAAATTGTGGAACGTAGAAACAAAAAAGCCTAAGTATGGAACGCGTTAAGAATATTCTTGTAGCCTTAGACCTGTCGTCGATAGATAATCACCTCATCGAATACAGCTCCTTTCTAGCCGAAAAAGTAGCTGCAGAAAATGTGTATTTTGTTCACAACATCAAGAAATACGAGATCTCAGAACTTTTTGAAGAAGAACTGCAAAAGGTAAACCTCGACCAACTCATTGGCGACGAGCTTAATGAAAAAATTGAAAAGAGATTTACCGCAACCGCTAATTGGGAGGTGCTTATTTCTGAAGATAGCAATACCGAATCGCTTATTCATTATATCGCAAATAAGTACCAGATAGATCTGACTATTGTAGGGAATAAACCCGCTACAGAAGGCACAGGTGTCGTTACTGCAAAATTATTGAGACTGCTCAAGTGCAGTATTCTGTCGGTTCCTAAAACGGCTAGAGTACAACTGGATAAGGTTTGGGTGGGTACAGACTTTTCGGGACATTCTAGAAAGTCTTTTGTGTTCGCTCAAGCGCTTAAAAGTAAATGGGATCTTGAGGTAAACGCTGTGCACATATTTCACGTGCCTATGCAGTTTTCGCCATATATTCCCAGAGAAGATGCAGCGCAAAAGATCGAAAAGCATTTGCTTCAGAAATCGGCTAAATTCTTTAGAAAACTTGGCGGGGCTGTTCCTGAAAACAACCAACTCATCTATGCTAAAGATCGAAGCGTAAGCCAAAGGTTTTTAGTGGAGATCGAAAAACAAAAACCAGATCTGATCATTTTATCAGATAAAGGTGGAAGCAATATTTCATCGCTCCTTATAGGAAGCCTCACCGAAGAATTGTTTGAAGAAAGCTTAAGCAGTCCGTTACTGGTAGTAAAGTAACTAGCGCTCTAAATACATTGAAAATCCTCATCCCACCGATGAGGATTTTTTATTTGTATAGCAACATAAAATACACTTACTTTGCATTTCAAAGTACTTTAGTATGACTAATAACAATTATCTACAGGACATTTCAGACATTAAAAATATGATGAGTAAATCATCGCGTTTTATGTCTTTAAGTGGGCTTTCAGGCATACTCGCCGGTATCTATGCCTTAGCTGCAGCGACATATGCGCATTTTAGAATTGCTACCTTACCCGATTATTCAGGTGACTCGGTGGTTTTAAATGCGGTAGGTAATTTTATGGCAGCCTACGATCTCGTTGGTGATTTGTTTTTTGTAGCTACGCTCACGTTGTTCTTAGCCATAGTCACCGGTGCTGTACTCACCTATCGCAAAGCCAAAAAACTGAATGAAAAAATATGGAATCCTGTTTCTAAAAGGCTCTTGGCACATTTCGGTATTCCTTTATTTGCCGGCGGCTTATTCTGCCTTGTTCTTTTGCAATACGGTATCGTTGGGCTCGTCGCTCCGGCTACCTTGATCTTTTATGGTCTTGCGCTGCTCAACGCCAGTAAATTCACTATTGGCGACATCAAATATTTAGGCATCGCCAACGTGTTTATAGGATTGATCGCCTCTCAATTTGTGGGCTACGGTTTGTATTTTTGGGCATTGGGATTCGGAATATTTCATATCATTTACGGGGTGATCTTATACAATAAATACGACCGTTAAGCTTCAGTTGAGCAAATATCAAAACCGTTTACTTTGAAGAATATCATTCAACATATCAATAAAGCCTTTGATCATCGGGTGCGCTTAGGCATTATGAGTATTCTCATGGTGAATGAGTACGCCGATTTTAATATGCTGAAAGAACTGCTGGGCGCAACAGACGGGAACATCGCGAGTCATACTAAAGCTTTAGAAAAAGAAGAATACATCAAAGTTGAAAAATCATTCATTAACCGAAAGCCCAATACCCGCTATATCGCAACCGCTGAAGGACGCGAAGCTTTTAGCAAGCACATTGAGGCTTTAGAAAAACTCATCAATCCTAATGACTAAATCTATTTTTTTATCCAGTTACTTTGAAATTCAAAGTACTTTATTAATAGTTCGAGAGCTTTTTGTAGGCGCCTCTTTTGATTTAACCAGTCGGTTGTATGTAAAAGTGAAACAAGGTACACCTTGGAACCTCAGCACCAGGCAACTTCTGGATTTCCCTGAAGATTCATTGGGTTTTCATTTGGGATGCTTTCTCTTACAACACAACTTTGAACCTCAACCCAAATGTGAAGACCACGATATTTTTCATGTATTAACCGGCTACAAAACCGATACTGCACAGGAGATCGCTTTGCAGTTTTTCTTATACGGCAATGGAAAACGCAGCCCCTTTTTGTCATTGGCTATGGGAGCCGGTTATCTTCTGTATCCCGATCAATATGCCACTTTTAAAGCGGCTAAAGTACAAGGCCACTTAGCTCCTCCTGTATACGATCTCGACTTCAAAGGGTTATTACACAAGCCATTCAAACAACTTAAATCTCAATTCATCAATTAAAATCGTTTATTATGTCTACTACAGATTCTCAAACACCCAATAAATTCATTCACTGGCTCAAGAATTCGATCACCGCACGTATGTTTATGGTGGGATTTCTCACGCTTATACTTTTGATCCCGCTCTTCTTTGTACAAAATCTTATTGATGAACGGGCACAGCGACAACAAGAGGTGGTGGCAGAGATCAATGAAAAATGGGGCGAAGAAGTGCTCATTTATGGTCCGGTCTTGAAGATCCCTTATACTACCGAAGTCAAAAAGACCGTGCAAAACAGGGAGACCAAAACATTTGAAACTCAGATTGAGGAGCAAGAACACATCGCCTATTTCTTTCCGGAAAATTTAGAGTTAACCACTCAGGTGAATCCCGAAATCAAAAACCGAAGCATCTATAAAACCACTGTTTATAATTCTGAAACCCATTTTGAAGGTCAGTTTGCTAAACCCGATTTTAGCGAAGCACCCTCAAAACCGGTTTCTATTTTATGGGGAAAAGCACGTGTGGTTTTTCAAACTTCAAACCTGAAAGGAGTTAACGAGCAAGTTAACATCAAGCTCAATACCCATACGTATCTGTTTACTTCTAAATACGAGCCGCGGCCGGCAAAAGCCCTGGAGCCCGTTGCGCTCTACACGATGGAAAGCGATTTCCTCAAAACAGAAAGCCTCCCTCAGGAATCCAAAGTGAATTTTAGTATGAAACTTCACATCAACGGAAGTCAGCAACTGCGTTTTATTCCTGTAGGTAAAACCACAGAAGCACAAATCACATCAGATTGGGAAACCAATAACTTTACCGGTAACTATTTGCCCTACAATCAAGACAAGCTTGACGGCAAAGGTTTTGATGCTAAGTGGAAAGTGCTGGACATCAATCGCCCTTTTCCGCAGCAGTTTTTTTGAACACTTACCGCACTTAAATGAATATGCTTTTGGGGTGAATTTTATGATTCCGGTAGATGAATATCAAAAAAGTGAACGTACCGCCAAATATGGTTTTCTTGTTATTGGTCTTACCTTTTTGATCTTCTTTCTCATTCAAAGCCTGAGTAAAATAGGCATTCATCCGTTTCAATATCTAATGATCGGTCTGGCGTTGATTATGTTTTACACCTTGCTTATTTCTATTTCTGAACACAGCAATTACTTTAATGCCTATCTAACGGCCAGTATTGCGGTGATTCTGTTGATCGCGCTATACGCACGAAGCATCCTTAAAAACATCAAATTCCCCATCTTTATCGCTTCATCATTGAGCCTGTTATACAGCTTTATTTATGTCATTATTCAGCTGGAGAGCTACGCGCTACTGGTGGGCAGTGTTGGCCTGTTTATTATTCTGGCGCTTGTAATGTATGTATCGCGTAAAATTGACTGGAATTCCTAATTTAGAGCAACCCTAAGCGCAGCTGCTGAGAATCAAAGTTGCTGCACTCGCTAACCTGATCTGTTTATGAAAAACTACTTCAACCGTTTTTACATTCACGTACGTCGCAACTTCTGGCACGCCCTGTTCTATTTGTTTTGCAGATGCACACTGGCTTTGGGATTTATCGTTGCCGGGTATGTAAAGATCATTGGCGAGCGTTTTGCAAGCGGCCTCTCAGTAAAACATCCTATGGGTGCCTACCTTGAGGCCTTGCATCATACGAGTTTTTACTATCCGTTTATTGGAATTATTCAGATAGCAGCGGGAATACTCTTGCTCATTCCGCGCACGGTAATTTTAGGCGGATTGCTCTACTTCCCCATTATTCTCAATATTTGGGTGTTGTCATGGGCGGTACGCTTTGAAGGTTCGTTGTTCACTTCTACTTTAATGGTATTGGCAAACGTGTACATTCTGCTTTATAATTATGAGCGATTGAAATTTATTTTGCCCATTCAGTCTAAAGCACTGAACTATAATGCGCCGCTTCAAGCTAGTGAAATTTCAGAAACCAGCATGCTTGCACCCGATCAACCGCTGCGCTTCACTCCCGGAATTGCCGCCTTTAAAAATCCTGCGATCAGTAAAAAATTCCCGTTCCTTTTTGCAGGGACGGTGTTGTTGATCGCCTTTTTGACGCTTGTAAGCACCAACCGAATCTATGAGATTATGCCGCGCAATTCTTATAACGATTGTGTGACGCGGCTTCCTGAAGCGCTCGAAGAAAATGCAGCGAGCTTTGACTTTTGCAATTGCATTCACAATCAAGGTAAACCGCTGGAAGCCTGTATTGCCGAATTTGATAAAACTAAAACTAACGGAAACGCTCCTGTTTCAACTAATAAACTACCTTAGGAAAAGCTCATAAGGCATTGCTTGAAACGAATTTTCAAATTTGCGGCAAGCCTCAGCGTAATAAACCCTTTGGCGGTGCCAAAAAAACATTAAAATGAAAGACTTTATCCTCAATAAATACAACACGCTCAAATACCTTTTTGGCGCATTACTGCTCTGCTTTTTCCTATTGGTTTTTCGTATTAAAACAACACACGATTTCTTTGGTCTCTTTCTGGTATGGAACCTGTTTCTTGCTTTTGTTCCTCTAGGGGTCGCTTGGTATGTACAGCATAGAAACACGCACTTAAACTCAATTTCAAAGTTTGCTTTACTCGTACTTTGGCTGCTCTTTCTTCCTAACGCACCGTATGTGATTACCGACGTAATTCATTTGTCTTACAGTCCGTCAAATTGGTTTATTTATGACGGAATCACCATTGGTGTTTTTGCGCTCTTAAGTCTTTATTTTGGTTTTCAATCGTTGATAGAAGTGCGTAAACTGTTTAAAAATGAAATAGCTGAAACCTGGTTGAATGCCTTAACTGTGGGCGTTTTGATCTTATGCGGTTTCGGGATTTATCTGGGGCGGGTGGTTCGTTTCAACTCGTGGGATTTGATCACCAATCCGCTCGATCTTTTCAACACCATTGGTCTGTATCTTATCAATCCTATTGAAAATAAAAGCGTCTGGATGTTCACTTTAGGATTTGGAATTTTCTTAAACTTCAGTTTTTTCTTATTTAGAACCTGGAAGCATAGATTACTAACCAAATCGTACACCTTTTAAACTATGCCCAAACGCGCAATCTATTTCTTGATTTTTCTATTCCTTTTAGGTGTGGAAATCGCCATCGCGACCTACTTAAAAACCGGCTTTATCCGGGCATATCTCGGCGACCTGCTTGTTGTGATCCTGTTGTATAGCTTGTTGATGAGTACGTTGAAACCTTCCGTAAAAAGGGGATTAATACTCACCCTTGCCATCGCTTTTGCGATAGAGTTACTGCAGTTGATAAACCTGACAAGATTCTTTCCGCAGGAATATAAACAGCTTGCAACCTTAGTTTTAGGAAGTCATTTCTCGTGGTTGGATTTATTGATGTACGTACTCGGAATCGTAGTTGCCGGAATCACAGAACTTGTGCTACACAAACGCTATTCTTTGCCGTCTACATAATCTTGCAAATAACTGAAGCGTTTGGTGAGTTTACCATCTTTAGTCATACGCGCACGGTAGAGGATTCCATCTTTATCGTCATTGAAAAAAGCGGGCAACACCCGTTCTACAAAGAGTTCGCCAAAACCTTCACTGGCATCTTTGGGCAACTCACAAGGCAGGTTATCAACCGCCATCACGGTAATAGCTCCCAGAGCATCAAAAGCGACTTCCTTTTCAGTCTGCGGGTCGTAGCCATAAAAAGGATCGGCGATCGTCGAGGCGCGTAAGGTAGAAGCCACGGGACCATCGATGTCACACGAAATATCGGCGATAACTTCAATATTAAAATCTTTGGCCTTGGCTTCTTCCCGGGTGAATAAGTACGGCGCACCATCGCCATAAAAATGCCCGGCGATAAATAACTGACTCACTTTAGCAAAACGCAAAAAGTTGGTCTCATAGCCCGTAGGATCTTTAATAAATTGTGCAAGGCTGCCTTTTACGCCATCCTTCCGCTTTGCGTAATCCATCACGCCGATTTTACAATACACCGGTTTTTTGAATTCCTTAGTGAGATATTCTTCAATGGTCACTTTTTTGATGCCCATAGCATCCAGAATTTCCTGAGCGCCACCGGCCACTTTCCCACTTCCGGAAAGGCAAATTTTAATAGCAGGGAGTTCAATCTTTTTCAGCTGCGCGATCAAAGCGCTAACATCGGTAAGCGAGTTTGCGGGTGGTAAATCAAAACGTTTATGCCTTTTACCATACGCTCTAAACGCATTGTAAGCGCCTACAAGCCCCGCATATCGACCAAAACCTATAAGGCGCAATCCGCTCTTTCGGGTAATGACTTCGTGATCGTAGAGTTCAATATTTTTCTCTAAAACCGCTTTGAGTAAGTCGCGGTTATAAGGTTGTTTTTTTATGGTATGGCTGAAGAAAAAATACTTCTTATTGGGGATCAAGGCCTCAATAGGCACTTCTTTTACACCCAGCATCACATCTGCCTCAGAAACATCCTCTTTAACCTCAAATTCGGCTTTCTCATAAGCCACATCAGGAAACACTCTAATGGGCGAAGCTTCTACCACAAAAGAAGCTTCAGGAAAGCGTTCCTGAGCCTTAGACATCGTAATGGGTGAAAGCACCGCACGACGGTCTGGCGGAGTTTTACGTTCACGTAACAGAGCAAATTTTAGAGGAGCCATAAAAGTAATATTTGGTGTAAAATACAATTTTACATAGAGAATCTTAAACCTATTTTAATGGAACTTTAATAGGTTCTTAGCAAAGCTTTAATAAGCCATTGGCTAATCTTGCCTGGCATTTTCGCTATATTAAAAGAAAAGAAAATACTATGAAAAAAATGTTGGGTATGGGCATTCTAATTGCCTTTATCGCAAGTTCTTGTGGAACGCAGAAAGAAAAAATTAAAGGGGATCGCGATGTGATTTCCGTAAACGGAAGCTTACAAACCGGGATCAACACCATAAGTGTAGACGATGCTATCGAAGTCGAACTGGTGCAAGCCCGAAGCAATGATTATATTCTTACGACCGACCGTAATCTGGTGAGCGTGGTTGATTTTAAAGTAGTTGATAGTGTACTTACCATCAGCACCAATATGGAAGTCACCAGCGCCAAGGAACTGTCTGTATACCTCAAGCTTCAAAATCCGCAACACATAATTCTTAAGAACGACAGCAAACTTGAAACGCCGGGACAACTTGAAGTGCCTGATTTTTCGGTAACCGCCGGCGCTTCATCACGAATTGATGCCAATCTTACCGCAACGAATGCGCGTATCAATTTACGCGAAAACGCCAGCGGACAATTAAATATTAAAAGTGAAAGACTTGCTTTAAAAATGAGCGACCGCACCGATGTTAAAGGAAAAATAAACACGCAAATCGCCGAATTCACGATGAGTGGTTCGTCTGAATTCAATCCGCGCGGTAAAACAAACGAGTTAAATCTTGCCCTTACCGGTAAAGCCGATTATAAAGGAGATGATTTTGATGTAGAAAATGCTGCAGTCACGTTAAGTGATCGTTCTGCTGCCGCAGTGAGTGCTGATGAAAGTTTATCGGTCTATGCACAAGATAAAGCGGTTATCAATGTCTATGGAAAGCCTAATATTAATGTAAAGGCACTAAACGATGATGCGCAAATCAATAAAAAATAATACCTTTGCTGCCCTCAAATTTTGAGGATTATCATCAATGGGGTCGATTTGGTTTTGACAGCGGGTCTAATTGAATGGTAAGCACGTCGAGCGCTGGGACATAGCTCGTAAATCTCAGGTTTCACACTTTTTAAACGGCGAGAATAACTACGCCATGGCTGCATAACCCGAATTATAGTACGGTTATCTTAATCTCACACAAGGTGTGAGACCATGATGCCTCTGAAAAGCCTTGGTTTACGGCGTTTCGCTAAGAGGCACCGAAAAAGTAAACATAGCCTGCTCAGGGTCTTGATGAGTAGGTGAACTTTAATCGAGAATAAGGTAGCAGTTGGTAGTTGCCGACCGGCTGTTGCACGAAAAACAATTGGCAAATAAACGTGTAGAAAGCTATTGAGTTGCCTGTTTGGACGGCGGTTCGAACCCGCCCGACTCCACTTTTTGAGTTTCAAACTCATTCAAAAACCCTGTAAATTATTGATTTACAGGGTTTTTAATTTTATTTAATATCATATATTATCGATTAAATGCAAAAAAATCGGGACCCTTTAGGCAGGTCCCGCCAATATTGAGCTTAGGGGGTCTCGCCAAGCTCATAACACCCTCTTTTTTAGTTTTTTACAAAAGTTAAAGTTTTTTGACCCTAAAAAATCATTTACTAATTTGACTTCAAGGTTCATATCCTACCTGCCACGAAGGTTCGGGAGTTACATAAAATTGAAGTCATGAAAAATAATTATTACGCACTATTTCATCTTATTAAAAGGAAGGTTAATAAAAGAGGTCTAGCTCCAATTTATCTTCGATTGACTGTTGACGGAAAACGAAAAGAGCATAGTATTTCTAGAAGAGTTGATCCTAGAAAATGGAATTCACGTCAAGAAAAAGCAATGGGCAATAGCCGTGAAGCTGTAGAAATAAATACACACATTAGTAATTTGAGGCATAAGCTCAATCAAATACACCAAACTTTTATTGAACACGATAAACATATTACCGTCAATTCATTACTTAAAGAATTAAAAGGAGAAAATCAACAAAATAAATTGGCACTGGAAGTATTTAAAGAACATAATGAGAAAATAGATCAATTAATTGGAAAAGACATTTCTGCTTCTTCTGCACAGCGCTATTGGACTTGCCATAATCACGTTCAACAATTCATTAACGAAGAATACGATGAAGAGGATTATAGGCTTAGAGACATTGACCATAACTTTATAATTAAATTCGAACATTTTCTTAAAACCAAGAGAAATTGTAATCATAATTCCGCTTTAAAATATGTCAACAATTTTAAAAAGATTGTCCGTATTGCTTTAGCTAATAAATGGATAAGTCATGATCCTTTTATAAACTACAAAGTAAAATTTGAACCTGTAGAACGCGAGTTTCTTACACAGGAAGAAATTGATGCATTGTGGGAAAAAGAGCTACATTTTGAACGTCTGATCTTGGTTAGGGATATGTTTGTTTTTTCCTGTTATACCGGTTTGGCTTATTCTGATGTTGAGAAATTATCTAAATCTGACATCACAATTGGAATAGATGGTAGTAAATGGATACGTATTCACCGTACCAAAACAGGCTCCAGAAGTAGCATCCCACTCCTCCCTGTAGCAGAACAGATTCTAGCTCGTTATGAAAATCATCCTCAGGTTGAGGAAAGTGAACGCGTGATCCCCGTACTAAGTAATCAAAAATCCAATGCCTTTCTGAAGGAAATTGCCATTATGTGTGATATTTCCAAACCACTTACTACGCATCTGGCAAGGCATACCTTTGCTACCACAGTAACACTAACTAATGGAGTGCCCATCGAGACTGTAAGTAGAATGTTAGGTCATCAATCATTGCGTACAACGCAGCACTATGCAAAAATTGTTGATCGAAAAATTAGCGATGATATGAATATTTTAAAAGAAAAACTAGCCGCACAAAAATCAAAGAAGGAGTCTAACACACAATAAAGCATTACGATTTCTAAACTTTTTTGTGTTGCTCTGTAAGATAGAAGTCGTAAATAAATGTTCATAACTCTCTGAAAACGTATCCAGTAAAGTTACTCTAGATTTCATTTAATACTAAATGAAATCAAACCTTATCAGATGAAAACAAAAAATATAAGAATCTAAAGACAAGGGTATTGTAAATAACTCTTTACTTCAAAAGGAGCAATTACGTTTTCACTTTCCTACTTTTAATTCAAGAATTCTACTTAATCAAACAAAGCGCTTTGTTCACTATTCACCTTAAAAAAGAATACGATGAACATTATTCAATTAGACGAAAGACTCGAGCGAATCGAATCGCTTTTACTTGCAAAAAAGAAAGTACTAACCCTTGAGGAAGCATGCGACTATGCAGGAATTTCAAGAAGCTATCTTTATAAATTAACTTCTACAGGGACCATCCCGCATAGCAAACCAAATGGTAAGCTCATCTATTTTGAGCGGGAAGAACTCGAGCGGTGGTTATTGCAAAACAAAACGTTTTCAAAGGGCAATTCGAAGGAATCAACTTGGAGTCATTCCAAAGGATCAAAAATTTCATAGAACTATAAAACAAGAGCTATGAAAAATGATAAACTCTATCAAGTTTCAGATCCTAAGAAAAAGACGGTTTACGATTATGCAATTGAATACCTGTTTGAGAAATACGATATACTTTACAATGAGATTTCTCACGATTTTCAGATATCACTGAAAAAGAAAAAGCAATGGAGCTATCTGAATCTGAATTCGCTTATTATTGAACTGACTAAAGCCGGGATTGACATCAGTACCTCAAAGCTTGAGATCTTGATTAAATCAGAGCTTATTGATAAGTATAATCCAATACGCGAATATTTTGAATCACTTGCGAGCTGGGACGGTCAGGATCACATAGAGAAGCTCGCTTCATTTGTTCCTCTTTATGAGCACGAGGTGTTTGTGTATCACTTTAAAAAATGGCTGGTAAGAGCGATTAAATGTGCTTTGGAGCCTGCTTACTTCAATAAGCAAGCGCTAATTATCAGTCATAGTGGTCAAAGCTCTGGTAAATCAACCTGGTGCCGCTATCTCTGCCCGCCGGAATTGGCAGAATATATGGCTGAAGATATCAATAGTGATAAAGATGCGCGTATTCAGCTCTGTAGAAATTTCCTCTACAATCTGGATGAACTAGCGGTCCTTTCAAAAAATGATGTGAATGCGCTTAAAGCATTTTTCTCAAAAACCTTTATCAATGAGCGTTTGCCCTATGATCGGAAGAATACAATACTTCCTCGCATATGCTCCTTTATGGGGTCTACCAATATGTCTTCCTTTTTAAATGATGAAACCGGTTCAGTACGATGGCTGTGTTTTGAATTAATGGGACCTATTGACTTCAGCTATAAAAAAGAAGTAGCTATTGCTGATGTCTGGGGTCAGGCTTACCATTTAGCATATAATGATCCAGACTTCAATCCCGAACTAACCGTGCAGGATGTAAATGAAAATGAGGAGCGCAATCAAAGGTATACTAAGATGACTACCGAGCAGGAACTCATTGCGAGATACTACGAAAAGTCTACAGATCAAAAGGATTTTGTAACAGCCACAGATATTATGGTAAGCCTGAACTGTCTGAATATACGCATCAGCCAGATCAATCTGGGGCGAGCACTTTCAGGCTTTGGTTTTCAAAAGATTAAACACCCCAAACGTAGAATTTACGGCTATTTAGCAAAGCGAAAGTTCGCAGAATCGCCTTATGAATTAGGCTGATGAAAGAAAAAAGAGTAAATCCTCTTACCATTCTACCACAAATCTTCTAAGACCTTATAAACATTAGGCTCATTTGTGGTAGGATCTTTTTAAATCATCTTACCACAACCTTACCCATCTTACCACAACAATGTGGTAGGATGGGTAGGATAAAAAACCTGTCTACCACGCTTGTTCGACCCCGTATTTGCTGGGATGGGTAAGATGGTAAGATGTTTTGGGATTTTTAAACTATTTTCAGATGAAAAAAGAAAAATTATCGTGTGAACAAGCCCGAAAAATATCCATCGTTAAGGCGCTGGCATTTTTAGGGCACCTTCCCACTCGCAATACGGAAAAGGAAGCTTGGTTTCTGAGTCCCCTGCGGTCAGAAACCCAAGCCTCCTTTAAAGTCTCTAAATCTTTAAACTGCTGGTACGATCACGGACTGGGTAAAGGCGGCAATTGCATCGATCTTATTTGTGAGCTTCAGAATATAGCTGTACGTGAAGCTTTAGCAATTTTAGCTCAAGTCAATACCGGAAACTATGCGCTTCCGAAACTACAACTACCGAAATTAAACGAATCTGGAATTGTAATCAGACAGGTAAAACCGATTCAACATCCGGCATTATTAGCCTATCTGAAAAGTCGAAAAATTAGTCCGGTTGTAGCGCAGGGGGTTTGCAAAGAAGTGCATTATACAATAAAGGAGAAGTACGTTTTTTCAATTGGTCTTAAAAACAATTCCGGAGGATGGGAACTTAGAAACAAATATTTTAAAGCATCAAGCTCACCAAAGGACTTGCGGTGTATCACTAATGGATCTCAAAAACTAATTGTCATAGAGGGAATATTTGATCTGCTATCTCTAGTTACACTTTTTCCAAACTTAAAAGGGGAAGCTGATTTTCTGATTTTAAACTCCATTGCTTTTGCAGAAAAAGCACTTCCCTATTTTGACACCTGCACTACTGTTGAATTGTATCTCGATCAGGATAAAGTCGGAAGAAAAACAACCTCATTCTTTCTGAACACTACTGCTACGTGTATTGATAAATCCTGTTTCTATAAAGCGGAAAAAGACCTTAATGCCTGGCTGATGAAAACCTTTTAAAACTGATTTCTGGGAAGCAGGGCAAGATGTGTGGCTGTGGCCACAATCTTGCTTTGCTCCCGGTGGTTGCAAAGAAAAAAACAAACGATGAAACGAGCACTTATCAAATTCAGGTGCAGCGTGTATGAGAAAAAATTGCTGCAGGTAAAAGCAAAAGCTGCAGGCTTAAGCCTGAGTGCTTTTTGCAGAAGAAGTTTGTTGGAGCAACAGATCACCGAGCGGATGAATGAAGAACATATTCATACCTATAAAATGCTGGTGAAGTATCACAACAATTTTAAACGTATCGGGAATATGTATAAAAAAGGTAATCCAAAACTTAGTGAGGAAGTCATTCAGGTAGCCGAAGAAATCAAGAAACATTTAAAAACCATAATCAAATGATTGGTAAAGGCAGTGCTATATCCAGTACCCTTGGCGCGTTGCGTTACGGTAATGATCCAGAGAAACAAGCAGAATTGGTATATAGCGATCTAGTGGTAGGTGATACTGCTGAAGAAATCACTCAAGAATTTAAAGCCGTGCAAGCGCTCAATCAAAATTGTGAGCGCAACACGTTGAGTTTTGTTCTAAGTCCAACGGTAACCGATGGAGCTCAAATGAACGCCGAGGATTTAGGTAAACTCACTAAAACCTTTATTCAACATATGAAATTACAAGAGCGCCAGGCAGTAGCGTATGTACATCGGGACAAAGCACATACTCATGTGCATCTCTATGTGAATCGCATCGATCTAAAGGGGAATGCTTATACTGATAGTTTTATCGGAAAGCAAAGTCAGTGGGCTGCTGAGCGGACCGCAAAGCAAATGGGTATTCAAACCGTACAGGAAGTTCAGCTTGAGAAAAATAAAGCCTTAGCACAGACGCGAGGTGAAATCCATAAAGCCCATCAGCAGGTTATTCAAGGCTCCACTAAAGATCTTCAGACTTACATCAATCATATGCAAAAGCAACACATTACCGTGATCCCGGTGATCAATAAATCCAAACAGCTGCAGGGTTTTCGTTTTGAATACAAAGGTCAAAACATTAAGGGAAGTGAAGTGCATCGCTCAATGTCGGCCAGTAATTTGCTTAAATCCATCAACCGCGCCAAAGCTGTTGTGTTATCTGGAGGAAGCATTCCTATTGCACCAAGCTTGGCCAAAGCTGTGGCTAAGAAAGTATTAAAACTAGTAATCGATAAAGGAATTGGATATGACTAAACTAGAACACCTATCAGAACTACTGGTTGAAGAATTGCATTCCTTCAAACAAGAGGTCAATCGCTTAGAACGCATTGAACAAGGTCTTAAGAGTACCTCCATACAAGCAGATAGTACCCAAATTGAAAAGATCGTCGAAACGCACCTTAGAAAATTGGAATTGGATCAAATCTCGCAGCAGGAAAATCGCAAGGAACTGCTAAGCAAGATCAAGCATACGCGAACGATCCCCAACTGGCTTGTCATCTTAGCCCTGTTTCTTTTTCTTTCACAAGCATTTTGTATTGTCTTTTTATTGCTGCGCTAAATAGTAATATTTGATTTAATTTTTCTTTCAAAAAGACCTGTCTTTTGTGAAGGCCTTTTCGAAAGAAAAAATTAGGATGAGGGAGATGTTTCACTTTCATAATAATCATATCAATAATTTTGGCAGCCTCATTAATCTTCTAACCCCTGTTTTTATCGTAGGCTGCTTTTATAATAAAGCGAATAATATATTTATTCTATCCATGCATTGAGAGATATTGATATCAATCTCGCAGAACACAGTGTTTATTAAATTGGCACAAGACCAGAGAAAAAGCTAAGGTCTATTGCTGATTCCGAAAATCTTATGATCCGTTAATTTGAAAAAGCTTGAACTGAATAATTCCCCTTATCCTCATCACCTGACTTACAAATAATATTAGTAAACCACTGACCTCTTCCCATATTCAGATTCTAGTTATAACTTGAGAATATAAACTGTTTGACCTCCTCCCATATTTAGGTACTGGTCATAACTAGAGAATCTGGGCTATTGACCTCCTCCCATATTTAGGTACTGGTCATAACTAGAGAATCTGGGCTATTTTCATTGACTTCAATGTACTCATTGGGTGACATGTCACCCAATGAACTGTGTGGTCTGAACCCGTTATAGTCTTCCCTCCAAATATCGAACTTTTCCTGAGCATCTTCCAAAGAGAAGAACCAATTTGTATTTAAACACTCATCCTTGAAAGACCCATTGAAGCTTTCTATAAATGGATTATTTGTGAGTTTGCCGAAGCGTGCGAAGTCACAATTAACACTGGATCTAAGTCATTGCTTTAGTCTATTGTGTAGTGGTTTCGAAAATCTTTTACTCTTTATTAAATATTTTCTTTTTGTGGTTAATCCCCCAATCTTTCAGTGCAAAAATTATCGGATTTAAGGTATCTGCATAAGGAGTCAATTTGTATGAGATTTTTACTGGATAATCGTCAATGACAATTCTTTTAATGAGTTGGTGTTGTTCCAAATCCTTCAGCTCTTTAGCCAGAACCTTGGGTGTTAATCCATCAATACTATCCTGAATATCCGTAAATCTTTCGTTACCAATACCCATTGAAATAATAATAGGTAATTTCCATTTACCATTGATCACCTCTAAGGTATCCCTCACGGGCCTTACCGTGTCCAGACAATTATAATATCCTTTTTTTACAGCCATATGATTTATTTTCTTACTTTCCTTTAGGAAAGGACTATACAAAGGAAAGTAGTTTTTATTAATTTTGCAAATGTAATTATACAGGAAGCTACTTTATAGATAAACTTTTGGTTGGCAAAGGTTGATGTAAAGTTCGATGTATGTAAACACGAAGAAATAAAACCTCTTATAGGTTGAACTAACGCGAAAAACGATGAAAATAGGAATAATTGGAGCAGGTTTAATCGGCAAGACACTTGCGAAAAAATTTAATGCTGCCGGACATCAGGTTAAATTAGGAGATGCTAAGGGAGCAGCTAGTATAGATACTATTGCTCGCTCTGCGGGTGTATCTGCGGTGGAAATGGAGGAGGTAACAAAAGATATAGAGGTGCTCGTTGTTTCTATACCACTTTTTGCGATCCCAGACCTTGCTAAATCACTACAAGGAAAGGTGGCTGATGATGTAATAATTGTTGAAACCACGAACTACTGGCCGCATCGGGATAATAAGATCGAAGCGATTGATAATGGAATGGTGGCCAGTGTCTGGGTGCAGGAGCAGTTTGGAAGACCGGTTGTAAAGACATTCAGCAATATCAATGCCTACAGTTTGACTGCGGAAGGTAAACCGAAAGGAGCTAGCGGAAGAATTGCCCTGGCTGTAGCTTCTGATGATCAGAAAGCAAAAGAGGTCGTATTAGGTTTAGTAGATGATGCGGGTTTTGATGCATTGGATGCCGGTATACTTGAAGATTCTTGGCGTCAGCAACCCTGTTCGCCAGCCTATTGTACCGATCTTAGCCTTTCTGAGCTTGCCAAAGCAAGAGCAATGGCTAATAGAGAAACCTTGAAAGAAAATCAGGAGCTTGCATTTGGCAAAATGCAACATCTTGGTGAGGAATATTTTAAAATTCTTATTTCAGGAGATTATCCAGATGGATTTGTAGATCACGCGGTAGATATTGCTCGTGAGATCAATAATTTACCGCCACGAAAGTAAAATAGCTCGTATACAGCAATTTAAAAGGACTCTGTAGCTCACGGATAAAACTGAAATTTATGGATTAGGTGCTATCGGGAGTTTATTAAAAGAATTACGTAAGTATAGATTAATAGCATTTCAGAATATATGAAGAAAGAAAAAATAGCATATTCCATTTTAGAACTGGCCGTTGTTTCGCAAGGAGATTCTATAAAACAGACGCTCAACAATTCACTGGCGCTTGCACAAGAAGCGGAAGTTTCAAACTACAAACGTATTTGGTTTGCCGAGCATCATAATTCAGATAATATCGCCAGTAGCGCTACCTCCTTGCTTATGGGCTATATTGCAGAAAACACCCACAGTATAAGAGTGGGTTCAGGAGGGATTATGCTTCCCAACCACGCTCCCTTAATTATAGCTGAACAATTTGGTACGCTGGCGCATTTGTATCCGAATCGGATTGATTTAGGTTTGGGGCGAGCACCGGGTACAGATCCTCAAACTGCCAAAGCTATACGATCTGATTTTATGCAGGCGGCACATTCATTTCCAGGAGAAATAAAGAAAATTCAGCAGTATTTTGCTCCGGAAAATAAAAAATCACCTGTACGGGCTACCATTGCTGAAGGAACAGATGTACCCCTGTATATACTAGGTTCTAGTACAGATAGTGCTCATTTAGCCGCAAAAGAGGGCTTGCCTTATGCCTTTGCGAGCCATTTTGCATCCAATCATTTACACAATGCCTTGAGAATATATAAACAGGAATTTCAACCTTCTGAATTTTTGCAGAAACCTTATACAATAGCAGGAATCAATGTGTATGTCGCAGATACCGACGAAGAAGCCGAGCGCATGTTCACCAGCTTGATCAGGATGTTTATGTCGGTCTTAACTGGCGGCAGAGATCCCCTGCAACCACCAACACCAATGACGGATGAACTAATAGGAATGTTTAAGCATCCTTCCTTACATCAAATGCTGAAATATTCTTTTGTAGGAAGTAAACAGACCGTGAAAAACCAGGTTCAGGATTTCTTAGGCAAAACCGAAGTGGATGAACTCATCGCGGTCTCTACAGCATACGTCTTAGAAGACCGGTTGAAATCCATTAGATTATTCGCAGAAGTTATGACAGAAATAAATACTGAAAATAATTCGTGATGAAAAAGAAGAAATTAAAATTGGCAGCCAATATTGATGGTCCGGGATGGAATTTTGTAGGTTGGCAGCATCCCGATATCCCGGCCGATTCTAGTGAAAATATTGATTTTTATATCCAACAGGCTCAGCTGGCAGAATCTGCAAAGTTCGACACGCTCTTTTTGGTCGATGTAAGTCATGTAGGTCCGGGGAATATTCCGCATTACCTGAGTATGTTCGAAGGTGTTTCGCTCATGTCTGCCCTTAGCATGCACACAAAAAAAATAGGTCTTTCGGCTACCGTTTCTACTTCTTATGCCGATCCGTATAGCGTAGCCAGACAAATCCTTTCGTTAGATAAAATAAGTAAGGGGCGTGCGTCCTTAAATGCCATTACCTCAAATCCGGGCGGCATGGTTAATTTCAGCCGTGGGCATTTGGGCAAGCAAGACCAAAGTCCCATGCAAAAAGAATTTTTGGAAATCCTCTTAGGATTATGGGATACCTATGAGGATGATGCATTTGTGAGGGATAAGAAAAGGGGCGTGTATCTAAATCCCTATAAAATGCATAGAGTTGATTATAGCGGGAAGTATTTTTCGGTGGAAGGTCCCTTGAATATTAGTCGTTCTATACAAGGGCGTCCGGTGCTGTATACAGCAGGGATGTCAGCAACCTTATTTGATCACGCCACAACCTATACAGATGGAGTATTTACTCATGGCAACACACTTGAAGAGGCTGTGGGAATCGCAAATGATATCAGGCGAAGATTAATTAAAAAAGGAAGAAAGCCTGAGGACTTTATCATATCCATCTCACAAAACCCTATCGTTGGCAGAACAGAACAAGAAGCGCAAGAAAAATATCTGGAGCTCCTACGGTTAAAGCCAAATAATAGTCTTCCTCGTCCACTGTTTTTTGGATCTGCCGAAAAAGTGGCCAATCAGGTGCAGCAATGGTATGAAGAGGGCGCAATAGATATGCTGATACTCCGCCAGGATCACCCCCATGGATTGAAGGATTTCATTGAATTAGTGGTACCTATTTTACAGGAGCGTGGTATATACCGAACCGAATATGAATCTGATAAGCTCAGAGGAAATCTGGAAATCCCTAAACCTTCATTTAGAAAAATTAGTACATAAAGTAATAAAAGAAAATAATCCTTAATTAATTAGAATTTTAAATTAAATCACAATGAAAGCAATGTATACAGCCGAAGCAACGGCAACAGGTGGCAGAAATGGTCATGTTAAATCAGATAATGGTGTGTTGGATATTCAGGTTAGAGCACCTAAAGCCATGGGGGGTGCCAATGATGATTACACCAATCCTGAACAATTATTTGCTGCGGGTTACGCCGCATGTTTTGATAGTGCTTTAAACCATACTATACGGCAGGAAAAAGTAAAAACAGGTGAAACTTCTGTAACAGCTAAAGTATCTATCGGTTCAACAGAAAACGGAGCCTTTGGCTTGGCGGTAGAACTGGCAGTTAATATCGCAGACGTATCAATCGAAGAAGCACAACGGCTTACGGATCGAGCTCACCAAGTTTGCCCCTACTCAAACGCTACCCGAAATAACATTGAAGTAAAACTTAGTACAACTAACAATTAAAAAGCTTGAAAACGGGGAATGAATGAAAATGCAGTAGTGCTTATTGATGTTCATCCAGTATTTCCTTTATGCAAAATGTGGATGTGGTTAATCACCTTGCGTTAATTCAGCTACCTGATTTAAACAATATATTAACGCTTTCCTTTAGGAAAGTACTATACTAAAGAAAGTGTGTTTTAGTAAATTTGTAACTAAGCTTTTAAAAATAATAATGATATGAAAATAGGAATTTTAGGAGTAGGTCATATAGGAAAGACCTTAGCGCTAACATTGCCCGACTCAGGGCATAAAGTAGAAGTAGCCAATTCAAGAGGCCCAGAAACTATAGAGCAAGCGGCACTTGTTACAGGAGCAGAACCTGTTACCGCTGAGCAAGCGGTTAAGGGTAAAGATGTCATCATCTTATCGATCCCTTTCAACCGAATTCCGGAGATCAAACCCCTTCTTGCAGAAGTACCAGAAGACGTAACCATAATAGATACCTCTAATTATTATCCGTCACGAGACAACAATATCCCCGCTATTGACGAAGGTCAAGTAGAAAGTTTGTGGGTAAGCGAACAATTAGGAAGACCTATTGCCAAGGCTTGGAATGCCATAGGATATATTTCTTTTGAAGAAAGCGGAAAGCCGGCCGGAAGTTCAGATCGTATTGCCATTCCTATTGCGGCAGATCGTGACCAGGATCGTAAAATCACGATGCAATTAGTGGATGAGACCGGATTTGATGCTTTCGATGCAGGCTCACTGGCTGATTCCTGGAGGCAACAACCGGGTTCCCCTGTTTACTGTACAGATCTTTCTCTGCACGAAATAGAAGAATTGATTGATACTGCGGAAAAAGAACGTTTGCCAAAGCGTAGAGATCTGGCGGTTGCGGCTGTCGCAGAGCGGGCAGATGGCGAAATGAGCTCTGTAGACAATAAGTTTCTTGTAGGCCTAAACAGGGTTTTATATATTATGTAGTTCCCAATATGCAGAACAATGCAAAAAAAATACTGGTTGCTATGCACCTGGGCAATGGCTATGGCTCCCAACCCGGAGCCTGGCGCATGCCCGGCGTAGACCCGGAAAGTTTCACAAACTTTGATGTCATGGTAAAACAGGCGCAGGCAGCCGAACGCGGTAAACTGCATTTTCTGTTTTTCCCTGATGGGCCGGCCAGCGAAAGAGATATTGAGACCCAACCTCCCGGCCCTAATATCGATGTGATGATGACCATGGCCGCCATCGCACGGGAAACGAAACGGATTGGGTTGGTAGCAACCGGTTCTACAACATTTAACGAACCGTTCAATCTGGCAAGGCATTTCAAAGCTTTGGATGTAATGAGCCACGGCCGGGCAGGGTGGAATGCAGTTACCTCGAGTACAGATGATACCGCAGCTTATTACGGCAAGAGGATTCCATCGAGTGAGGAGCGCTATGGCCGAGCCCATGAGATGATTCAGCTGATGCAGGCACTTTGGGGAAGCTGGGGAAAGGATGCCTGGGTCCACAACAAAGAAAATAGCGAATTCACAAAAAAAGGGGCTATCAATGCCATTAATCTGCAAGGCGAATATGTAGGCGCTAGCGGACCGCTGTATGTTCCACCATCAGCGCAAGGACAGCCTGTGATCGTTCATGGCGGTGGTAGCCCTAATGCCCACGAACTCGCAGGACGTTTTGCCAATGTTGTGGTTGGCGCTACCTTCACCATTGATGATGCGCGGGCTCAACGCAAAGCGTTTAGAGATGCAGCTAAGCGGTATAGTCGTGATCCTGATGAGATCAAATTCTTTGCAGGTCTCATGACCACGATTGCCAAAGACAGGCGTACCGCTTTAGATCGCAGGATTCAGTTAACGGAGAGTAATTTCCCGGAAAGAGTCGCTTACCTGCAACGTATGCTGGGTATTCCTCTTGATATCAATCGATTGAACGAACCGCTAAACCAAGCACAGTTAACAAATGCACGCCCGTCTCCTTATGATCCTAGGTCTGCTCATGCGTTAAAAATTGCAAAAGAAGGCTGGAGTCTTCGCGATATTATTGCCCATGGTGTTATTGATTACCATCCGGTGATTGTTGGACCGGGTGTAGAAGCCGCAGATCATATGCAGGAATGGTTTGAAGCAGGCGCTGTAGATGGATTTTGGATTACACCAGATGTGAATGCTGATGGGATCGATGCTTTTGTAGATGAAGTGGTGCCTATTCTTCAGCAGCGTGGTTTGTTCCATGAGGATTATGAAGGGGAAACATTTCGAGCCAATCTGGGAGTGCCAGATCAATACGGTATTGATCCTAGAATAATGAATCATAAAAACAAATAAGAATAATTGTTGGCAGATTGATAAGGAAACACCAGCTCAGAAATTTAGCAAAAAGGGACATCAAATAATAATTACCAATTCCAGAGGACCGCATACGATCGATTTCGCAGGTCAAACAGGTGTCAAAGCAGTCAAAATTGAATAGGTAGTTTTAGACAGAAGATCCTGTTATTCTGCATCTCTTTCAGGAAAGTCACGGGATTACCAAAGGATTTGTTCAGTCAGTTGGAGATAGCGATACCTATGATCGGTATCTCCAATTATTTTCCATCCCGAGATGGTGTGATCGAAGAATTAGAACAAGGTTAACTACACAGCCTTTGGGTTGAGAGGTAAATTGGCCGGCCGGTAGTGAAAACTTTTAGCACTAGTATCGCACCCAGTTTTGTAATGGGTGTCCTGCCGAACGGAACGCCGGGAAGAATAGTTCTAACAGTATTAGGAGATCGTTAAAGCAGTATAGAAACAGCCATGCAACTGGTCAATGATACGGGATTTGATGCCTACAACACAGGTTCTATTGCAGAATCCTGGAGCTTATTAATTTTCAATCTTTAAAACCAGACTATTTCGATATAATCTTCTACATAACGTTACCTAACAGGCATTTTTTGTAATGTTTTCACAGGTTGGTTTAGATCTATATTGATAAAACTTAACAGTCTTCAATAGCAGCGATCCATTAGATTGATTTTGGCATTTAGAAAAAATTCAACTCTTGATTATTTTATTTTTAGACAAAAACACTATATTTGTCTAAAATTAGACGTAATATTATTTTTTGCTGAATGAAAGATGATTTAGTTAAAGAGCACATTATCAATTCTTCCGTAGCGGTATTTAAAAAATTAGGATTTGATAAAGTCACAATGGACGATATTGCTAAAGCCGCAAATAAAGGAAGGAGTACACTCTACTATTACTTTAAAAACAAACACGAGGTTTTTGAGCAGGTGGCCGAGATGGAATATCTTTCTATAATAGAACCGGCTAAAGCAAAAATTAAAAAATCCAACAACATTGAAGAAAACCTACGGTTCTATAATGAGATTAAACTCAAAAGTCTCATAGACAAAACCAAAGAATATACTTTTCTACTAGAAGATATCAGGCAAGACTTCAATATTGCTCATTCCCTATTTATGAAGTTAAGACATATAGAGAATAGTATTTTTCAAGAAATACTCACGTGGGCAATCCATAAAAAAGAAATCGCTCCCATTAATCAGGAAAATAGGCAATTTTTAGCAATGACTATGGTAACCGCCTATAGCGGTTTAGAAAAAGAAATGCTCCTTTACGGCATCATAGAAAATATGTCAGTAAGGCTCGATTGGCTTGTCAATATTCTTATTAAAGGTTTAAAATACGATCAATAACTAAAATCCTCACAAATTAAAATTATAACATATGCGCAAGTTTCATTTCATCCTTTTGTTTTGTTTGGCAACGTTAACGCTTCAAAGTTGTAAAAAAGAAGAAAAAGAAAGGGAAATTCAACCCATCGAGGTTAAAACCGTAATGGTAGGCAACACTTCTTTAGAAAGTAGTGGAGCCCATTTTTCTGCCACTGGTAGAATTGCTGCCGATAAAAGCGTAAAACTAAGTTTTCAGGTATCCGGGACCATTGAACAATTTCCGGTAGGTATGGGCGATTTTGTACAAAAAGGAAGCCTAATTGCCAAAATAGATGGTACAGCCTATCAAAAACAGTATGAAGCAAGAAGAGCGCAAGCTGAAATGGCAAAAGACAATTACAATCGTGTAGAAGAAGTCTATAAAAAAGGAAGTATTGCTGAAGTAAAAATGGTAGAAGCACGCTCCAATTACAAACAGGCCGAAGCAGCCGCGCAAGCCAGCTACCAAAACGTGAAATTCACCCGTATTACCGCTCCTTTTACGGGTTATATTGGTGAAAAAATGATGGAAACCGGAGATCTGGCATCACCCGGGCAACCCATCGTCGATTTTTTTGATATTGATAAGCTTAAAGCCATTATTCCTATTCCAGACGATCAGGTTAATCAATATCAAACCGGAGATAAAGCTATTGTGAAAATAGAGGTCTTAGATACCGAATATGAAGGTGAAATTACCGAAATATCCGTACAATCAGATAGCAATACTCCGAGCTATACCGCAAAAATTACCATTACTAATCAAAACAAAAAAATAAAGCCCGGTATGGCCTGTACGGTTATACTTCCCGAAAAGGAAAAAACTTCAGAAGAGGACTCTAAAATTTTCATTGTTCCTGTAGAAACCGTTTCGGTAACCGAAAAGAATGAAAATTTTGTCTATGTAGTCAATGAAAATAAGGCAGAACGACGCATTGTAAAAACCGGAAAACTATACAACAATGGCATCGCCATCACCGAAGGTTTACAAAAAGGAGATCAACTTATCACTTCAGGCTATCATAAGCTTACGCAAGACACTCCGGTTACCATTAAAAACAAACAATAAGTGCTTATTTTATGAAAAAACAAGGTTCTATGATAGAATGGGCAATGAAAAACAAAGCTTTTCCACTGGCATTAGCTTCTGTTTTTGTGGTGATTGGCTTGTTAGGGCTTTTCAATATGCCCCGTAACGAATTTCCTGAATTTACGATTAGACAAGGAGTGGTAATGGGGTTTTATCCCGGTGCCAATTCACAAGAAGTAGAAGAACAACTTACCGCTAAAGTCGAAAAATTCCTGTTCAGCTATAATGAAGTAGACAAAGAAAAAACCTACTCTTATACCCGTGATGGCGAAATGTACATTTATGTGGAAGTAGCCAACCGTGTAGGCCACAATGAAACTGAACAATTTTGGAACAAGCTTAAGAATGATCTATTAATCTTTCAGCAACGTAGTGTCCCTCCCGGCGTTAAGGGAATTATAGTGAATAGTGATTTTGGAAGTACTGCCGCGATGATCCTGGCCGTAGAATCTAAAACCAGACCTTACAAAGACCTGCAAAAACACGTAGAAGAAATAGAAGATCAACTTCGGCAGGTGAAAGGGATGGCAAAAATTAGCCACTCCGGCGGACTTACCGAGCAAATTTCGGTTTACGTAGATCAAAATAAACTGGCACAATACGGAATTAGCCCAGGCACTTTAATGCAAAGCTTGCAATCGCAGGGAACCATACGGCCCAACGGCACTTTAGAGTCGCCCACTTTTGACCGTCCTATAAATATGGAGGTGTTTCTTAAAAATGTGACCGATATTTCAAACCACATTGTAAGCACCGATCGAGACGGTCGCGTGATCCGTATAAGAGATATTGCCAAAGTAAAAAAAGAATACGAAGATCCAGACTCCTTTATTACCGCCAATGGAACCAAAGCGATGATCATCACGCTCGAAATGGCTTCCGGTAACAATATTGTACAATTTGGAGACCGAATTGATGAAAAACTCGACACCTTTAAAGAACAACTTCCGCAGGATATTCAGTTAAGAAAAATTGCCAACCAGCCCGAAGTAGTTCATCATTCCATAACCCACTTCCTTAAAGAATTCGGCTTTGCCCTAGCCGGGGTAATTATTGTAACGCTACTGCTCCTACCCTTTCGTGTAGCTTCAGTTGCCGCAGCCACCATTCCTATTACCATTCTCGCCACCCTTGCGTTAATGTTTATGCTGGGAATGGAGCTAAATACCGTAACCTTAGCCGCCCTAATTATCGTATTGGGAATTGTGGTAGATGATCCCATTGTGGTCATAGATAACCACGTAGAGAAACTAGATGAAGGACAATCGGTTTGGAAAGCCGCCCTTAACAGTGCCAAAGAACTTTTCCCATCGGTATTTACAGCAACCCTTGCCATATCGGCCACCTTCCTGCCTTTAGTATTTTTTATGACAGGAACCGAGAAAGACTTTTTAAGTACCTTCCCCTATACTATAATGCTGGCATTATTCCTTTCGCTGGCCATTTCTGTATTATTAGTGCCCTTCTTCAATACCATATTCATTAAAAAAGGATTGCACCATAACAAAAAGGATGAAGACAAAGAGAAGAAAAAATCGATGCTAGAAAAGTTACAGCACTTTTTCGATAAGAGTGTTGAAAGCGCCATGAAGCATTATAAAATTACAGTAGGTATTGGTGTACTTTCTATAGTTGTAGGAGTATTCTTTTTCTCTAACCTATCGCAGGAATTGTTTCCGGTAATTGAAAGGAACCAGTTTGCAGTAGAAGTTTATCTTTCTAAAAACAGCAGTCTCGAGGAAACAGAAAAAGTAGTTAAAGCGTTTGAGAAGGTAATGGAAAAAGATGAGCGTATTCAAGACTATACCAGTTTTATAGGCGAAAGTTCTCCAAGATTTCATATGGTATATGCGCCTAACCTTCCTGCTAAAAACTACGCCCAAATTTTAGTGACCACTACCTCAGACGATGCTACGGAAGAGGTGTTAAAAGAATATGATAAAAAATATTCTGAAATGTTTACCAATGCGTATGTAAGGATGAAACAGCTGAATATGGTTGCCAAACCTGCGCAGGTAGAAGTGCGCCTTTTTGGTGATAATATTGACACCTTGAAAAGCTACGGAAACAAAATTATTGATCTGGCAAGGGAAACTCCGGAAACCATTTGGTCTAGAACCAATTATGGGGAAATGCAGCAAACCCTTACCATTGATGTTAATGAAACCGAAGCATCACGCCTGGGACTAACAAGTGAAGATATCGCCAACACTATAGCAATGAATATGGAAGGCTTAAATGCCACACAGGTTTGGGATGGGGATTACGCTATTAACGTAAAAATAAAGGCTGAAGATCACAAAAATCAATCGGTTTCCAGCCTAAGGGAATTATCCATTATTTCGCCTAACACCGGTAAAACAGTACCACTACGTCAGGTAGCCAAAATAGCCCCGGGTTGGGAACAAGAACAAATTGTTAGACGTAACGGAATGCGCTGTTTAACGGTACGCGTAGATATCGAAAAAGGAGCCGTAGCTAATGTAGTATTAGGCAAGCTTCGTCCCAAAATAGAAGAAATGATGCTTCCCGATAGCATTACTGTAGACTATGGAGGCGAACACGAAATGAGTCAGGAAAACCTAATGCCTATGGGGATCTCCTTATCCATAAGTATTCTTATTATATTCTTAATTCTACTTTGGCATTTCAAGGAATTTAAACAAGCCTTATTAAGTTTCATCACAATGCCGCTTAGTATATTTGGTGCAGCCTTAGGACTAATGTTAATGCAATATCCTTTTGGATTTACTTCCTTCTTAGGGCTATTGGCACTTTGCGGGATCGTGGTAAGAAACGGTATTATATTAATCGATTTTGCTAATGAATTGAGAATTCATCACGACCATTCAGTTTACCAAGCTGCCGCACACGCCGCCAAACGAAGAATGCGTCCTATTTTCCTTACCTCCTCTGCAGCAGCTGTTGGAGTAACACCTATGATTATTAGTAGATCAAGTTTGTGGGGACCATTAGGAACCGTTATCGCTTTTGGTTTAATGATGTCTATGATACTTACTTTATATGTTTTACCCGTATTATACTGGCTGTTCTTTAGGAACGAGAAAGACGAAGAGGAAAAAGGAGAAACAAAAGAAAATAATGCAAACGCCTAGAAATAGTATGAAAAAGATGCTAATAAAGAACAGTACATCCCTAGTTATTTGTTGTATGCTAAGTTTTTTGTCCTGCGGGAGTTTACTTGCACAAGAAAAACTAAATTTAGAGGAAGTTAAGCAAGCCGCATTATCGTACAGCAACGATATCAAAAATGGAAAAATAAGAATTGAACAAGCTGAAGCTGCCAAACAAGAAGCTATTGCCAACTATTTTCCGCAGATTAGCGCTACGGGGGTCGGACTGTATGGGTTTAAGGACTTTATACCTCCTATACCAGAAATACTGCCCGATGGAATCGATAATTTTTATCAGGCAGGGGCAACAGCGACCGAAGTTGTGTATGCCGGGGGAAAAATAAGAAGTGCTAACGCTTTGGCAAATCTTCAGGCGGAAACCCGAACCATACAAGCCGAACAGACGGTGGATTCGGTAATTCTCAATACTGAACAGAAATACTGGCAACTAGTACAAGTACAAGAACAACTTAAAGCTATACGGGCAAGTAAAATATACCTTGATGAATTACTGAAGCAACAGCAAGATTTGCTTTCAGCCGGACTTATCGCTAAAAATCAATTATTGCGGGTAAGAACCAACCGCAGCAGAGTTCTTTTACAAAAAAGCAAACTCGGTAATCAGCGTAAACTTGCATTACTTGATTTAGGGCTTTATGTAGGGAAAATTTATGATACAACTACAGTCGTCGCAGATACATTAAAGCAAGTTACCCCTCCCCGAATTAAATATCCTAAGCCCGACCTTGATTTTGATAATAACAATAATTACAAGTTGCTTGAAAAATCGATAACCGCATCGCAACTACAAACAAAAATTACAAAATCAGACGTATTACCACAGGTTTCTGTGGGAGTTAATGCGGGTTATTTCGGGACGTTCAACGATGCGATTGAGAGTCAGTTTATGCCGTTTGCCTTTGGGATGGTAAGCATTCCCATCTCCGATTGGTGGGGAGCCGGGCGTCATAAAGTAAAGCAAAAAGCCTTGCAGGAAAAAATTGTCCAGAATAATTTCCAAGATCGTAAAGACGAACTTAAAATAGGCATTATGAAGTGCTGGTACGACCTGATGGATGCCTATAAGCAAATTAATTATGCTAAGGACAATCTGGAGTATGCCAACGAGAACCTAAAGGTACAACGGGATAATTACAACAGCGGACTTAATAATCTTACCGATCTATTAGACGCACAACAACAAGTAGAATCGGCCGAAACCGAATACGCCAATGCCTATGCCAATTATAAAATTGCAGAATCCAATTATTTATTTGTAACAGATAACTTATAATAATCAGTAAGTTCTTGGTTGTGTCCATTTCATAATACCATCCATATTTTAATAATATTAATTACAAAAGAATGTTTAGATCAAGCCTCCTGTACCAATATCCACTTTTGAGGTTGTTTTTCAGGCAGGTTGGCTTTTGGTTTGTAGCCTATGGAGTGCTGTTGGTCGTACTATATTTCACGGCACAAATGGTAAAAACGCCATTAGACATTAATTGGAATATTAAATTCCCCAAGCTTTTTCTTTTTTTTATGGCATTTGGTTTTTTAACTGCAACTGTACTTTCTCTAGTGGAAGGATTACTGAAAATATTGCCATTTAAAAGTAGCTCTCTGATTGTTAACAGTCTGGTTAGGACGATTTTTTATTTTGTTGCTCTATGGCTTATTTTGAACGTCATAAAAAATGTATTAAATGACTATAGTTACTTATTTATAAGTGGATATTCGACAACACCTTCAAATACGAGGAATTTTGATATTATCATCCTAACTTATACCTTGTTTATGATTTTTATTGTCAGCTTTATAAATGAAATGATCAGTAAAAACAGCCCCGGGTTTACTATGCCTATGATCCTTGGTAAATATCGATTCCCTAAGGAAGAAAAAAGGATCTTTATATTTCTGGATCTCAAAGATTCTACCCATTTGGCTGAAGAATTGGGGCACTTAAAGTATAGTAGTTTTATTCAGGAAAGCATTATGGAGGTCAACCAAGCAGCTAAAATCTTTAAAGCTCATATCTATCAATATGTTGGCGATGAGATTGTACTTACCTGGAAGTTAGAACACTTTAATACATTAAAAGCCATTAAATTCTTGTTCGCAGTACACAAAAGATTTGAAAAAAGAAAGGATTATTATAATTCTGTTTACGGAACAGTGCCGTTTTTCCGTGCCGGTATACATCAGGGAATCGTTACTGCTATTGAAATTGGTGACCTGAAAAGGGAAATTGCCTTTCACGGTGACACCATGAATGTATGTTCTAGAATACAGAGACTTTGCAAAACTGTGAATAAAAAAATACTTATTTCAGAAGAGGTAAATCAGAATGAGGAAATAGCCCTAAACTTTAAAGTTACTGCGCTAGGTTCACATTATCTTGAAGGGAGAGAGCATCCTATCAATCTATTTTCAGTGGAAGAAGAATGATTAATGATTCTTTTCCCAAAATTTAAAAAATAGAGTAGAAATGATTATACAGCTATAAAAGTTATTCATCGGAGTTCCAGAACTATCAATTCAAGGATTTTCTAAATTGAATGGGTGACATTTTTGTCTTTGCTTTAAAAAGTTTACTAAATGACTGCGGATAATCGAAGCCCATTTGATAGGCTACTTCTGAGGCTGTCAAATCGCTTGTACTGAGCATCACCTTTGATTTTTCAATTACCTTTTGGTGAATATAATGTTGGGTAGTTTGACCTGTGGTGGCTCTTAACATATCACTCAAATAATTTGGAGAAACGTGTAACGCATTGGATAGAAATCCAACTGTTGGGAGTCCGTTGTGGAGTGGTAAACCTTTTTCAAAATAATCATTTAATGTTTGCTCTAACTTGCTCAATAAACTCGTGTTGGCAGGTTTTCGGGTTATAAATTGCCGATTATAATATCGATTGGAATAGTTTAATAGTACTTCTAAATGTGAAATGATTACATCCTGACTAAAATGGTCTATCGAAGTTTGGTATTCCTTGTGAATATGCTCCATAATGCCACCAATATTGGCTTCTTCCTCATCAGATAAATGTAAAGCTTCGTTCATTTCGTATTTAAAAAAACCAAACTCATTAATACGATTGGCAAGAGGATAGGTTTGTAAAAAATCTGGGTGAAATAGCAGCCACCATCCTTGTGGTTTATTCTTGCCCGGGGTTTCTACAGCTATCAATTGTCCGGGACCACAGAAAATCATTACGCCCTCATCAAAATCATACCATTGCTGGCCGTACTTCATTTTTCCATCAAAATCTTTTTTGATAAAAACAGAATAAAAATCATTGATAAAACTTCCGGGAACAGCTTCGTTGACCTCGTTTAATTCATCAAGATTGATGACACTTATAAGAGGATGTTTTGGTGACTTTATATTGAGCATACGATGCACTTCGGTCACGGAGGAAACGTGTTTAAAAGATTTTTTATTCATAATTTAAAAATAGTAAAAAAGGAAACAGTTGTGCTGTTTCCTTTCTTAAGTAGTTAACTTATTGATCAATACTTTCCATTCCGTGGGCATCATATCTTGCACCTGTGTCTGCTCCTAGTGGAACAATCCGTTCTAAACGCTGCACATCTTCATTGCTCAATATAATATTTGTAGCCTCAAAGTTCTTTTCTAAATGGGTTCTTTTGCTGGTTCCCGGTATTGGAACATAACCTTTAACTAAAACCCAAGCCAAAGCCAACTGCGCAGTAGTCACTTGTTTCTCGTTTGCTATTAGTTCAATTTCTTGTACCAAATCAAGATTTTTTTGAAACTGTTCTCCTTGAAAACGAGGAATATTCAAACGCCAATCGCCTTCCTTTAAGTCTGACGGACTTTTAATATCTCCGGTTATAAAACCTCTACCTAAAGGTGAATACGGCACAAAACCGATTCCCATTTCATCCAATGCCTTTAAAATACCTGCTTCTTCTACCGTTCTTTCAAACAATGAATATTCGGTTTGTAATGCTGAAATAGGATGTATATTGTGCGCTCTTTTTATAGTTTCTGCAGTGACTTCAGAAAGTCCAAGGTATTTCACTTTTCCTTCTTTGACCAAATCCGCCATCGCTCCGATAGTATCTTCAATAGGAACATTGGGGTCTAAACGGTGCAGGTAATACAAATCGATATAATCTGTATTCAGATTTTTCAAAGAGCGCTCTACAGCCGTGCGTACATATTCGGGTGTTGCGTTTACTTTCCAGGTTAATTCACCCTTATCATTTATTTCGTAACCAAACTTTGTCGCAATGGTATACTGATCTCGCTTGCCCTGAATTGCTTTTCCAAGGAGGCGCTCATTGTCTCCGGGACCGTATTGGTCGGCAGTATCTAAGAAGTTACCGCCCAGCTCCAGTGCTCGGTGAATGGTATTAATGGCTTCTTCTTGGTCTGCGGTTTTGTACACATCGTGACCGGCAAATTTGGTCATTCCCATACATCCAAGTCCTACTTGTGGAACGACCAATCCTTGTGATCCTAATTTTACTTTTTTCATTAGTTCTCGTTTTTAATTCGGATACAAAGTTCAGGAAAGAAGTGTCCTTGTAAGTGTTCAAATCTCTTAGGTTTGTATGCAAATCGCTCTTCAGCTATTGTTTTGTCAATTTGAGTACGGTGATTTCTGAAGTGGTTCCCAATCTAAATGGTGGTCCCCAGTAGCCGGTTCCAGAATTGGTATAGACCCACATATTTTCACATTTGTTAAGTCCTTTCGTATATGGCTGAAAAAGTTTTATAAGAATATTCCAGGGGAAGAACTGTCCTGCATGCGTATGCCCTGAAAGTTGTAAGTCAAAATAGGGAGCAGCTTCCTCGGCAATATTGGGTTGATGCGCTAATAAAATTTTAAGGTCTGTCTCCGGACTTCCCAAAAGTGCTTTCTGAAGATCAGGTCCACTGCCAGGATCCACTTCTTTTACTTCCGGATCGATGACTCCGGCAAAAAGGATGGATCTTTCCTTTTCAGGAACGACAAGATGTTCATTCATCAACACCTGAATACCCAAACTCTTGAAATACGCTAACCATTTATCACTGTCTTTGAGGTACTCGTGATTTCCGACGACATACAAAACCTGACTTTGCACTGTTAGTTTTGAGAGAGACGCTAGATAAGATTGATATCTTTCAAAACTTCCATCAGCAATATCTCCAGTTAAAACAACAAGATCTGCTTTTTGGTTTAGCGCCATCTCTACCGCATTATTTACATAAGTAGCGTCAATACCCGGGCCTGTATGTAGGTCGCTGATTTGAACAATTTTATAATTTTCTAAAGATGAGGGTAGATTATTGATTGGTATCTCAACGCTTACCAATTCCGGTCCTAGCTTAGCTTTCCAAAAACCTACTGCGAGCAATAAAAAAGAGAAACTAAACAAAAATGAAGTCGCAGATTTTGAAAACACAATAGATACCCATTCCACCTTTAAATAGACCAATGGAAGAAAAAGGATGTCTCTAAGGATAAGAAATGTAAGCAGTAGACCAAGTAGACCGATATCGAAATGCACTAGGGCTCTAAGAATCAAATCTGGTTTTTCAGGTAAAACGCCATACCATACCAATGGGTATAGCAATACCGTACCCACTATAAGGGATGCTAGAAGCCAAGAATACGTACCAATTCCGGTAATTCTATACCCTAGAAACAGCAATAGCGCAGCACAAATCGAAACAGCGATGACCAGAAACCAATTCATATATTTTTTTACTGGCCACAAAAGTCACAACTATTGCTTTATGAAAAGGGTTTAAATCTCTGTTTTTTGTGTTTAGATTTGTTGATTTCGGCCGATTTAATGCTTAACTAAAAGCGTATCGTTATTATGATGAATCAACTCTTTAAGTTAACAAAGAAATGTAATAATTATACTGCACAAATCTGCCCAATTCAAATCTACAATTTCGGCTAAGCCTAATGATTTATAACAAGAATAGAGAAAAGCTCTCTGTACGTTATCATTGCTACAAATGCATCAGCAAGAACACTATTTGTAAGCTACCTCAGACTAGAACTGGTTAATTTTTCTAAACATGTTCAAATGACGAGATTAAAATTCTACATGATCATCTAACTGAAAAGCAACTGATAAATTCGTTAATTTGATTAAAACATCACGTATGGCTATTCAAGCAACAAAATTGCAACTATCGAAAATCATATTGGAAAATGAAAAGACGGACTTTTGGGATGAATTGAGTATATCTGAACAAAAAGAAATAAAAAAAGGCATAAAAGATTTAGACAATGGAAAACGGATTTCTTACGAATCTTTTTTAGAGAAAATATCTTAATAAATAAATTTATTTTATCTGCATTTGCTAAAGCTAAAAATTTTTAAAATGTTAAATTTTGTTAACGCATCACCAATTCGGTGTCCCCTTTTTTCAAAATCCGTGTGATGCCTCATAAACATTGATACAGTAAAATTTTGGTCGTTCCGCCCGACTCCACTATCAAATGCAAAATTCCGCAAGGGATTAAAACTTAAAAATCCTGCCAGGTTTACCTGAGCAGGATTTTTTGTTTTAAAACCTCTGAGCGCTAGCGATGGGAATTTAGCATTTGCAGGACTGCAGGTATTGCGTTGAAACAAAGTTAACCCGCCCGACTCCACGATCACCCATAACCGCGTTATGGATTAAAACAAGAAAAGCCCATCAAATGTATTTGAATGGGCTTTTTATTTTTAAAACATCTGACTGATAGGACAGGCAGTTAAACTTGCAGGACCGGAGGTTTTATAAATCAAACTTTAACCAAGCTGATCACTTTTACTATAGCACAACCCCAACTCTAAACCTCTCAATTCTGCTAAAGCTTTTAGCCTTCCTATATACGAATACCCCGGGTAACTTTCAGAATTCCATTCTGAACGAAATAAAAACCCATGGTCTGGTCTTAATGGTAGGTTTATTTTGCGTTGCTGCATTATGCTTAGCACACCTTGCATGATTGCTGCCATAGGATGGTCACCGTCCAGATGTGCTGATTCTTGAAACAGTTTGGCATCATAACGCTTAATGTTTCTCAAATGTAAAAAGTGTATGCGCTCTTTAAAAGTTTCCAATACTTGGATCAAATCCGTTTCAGGGTCTGCTCCTAACGAACCTGTACAATAACAAAGTCCGTTAGCTTGATCAGGCACCGCTTCAAAAATTTGCTTCAAATCATCATAATTACGCACTACTCTAGGCAATCCTAAAACCGAAAAGGGCGGGTCATCCGGGTGAATAGCCATTTGTACATTACAGGATTTGGCTACTGGAATAATTTCCTCTAAGAAACAGATTAAATTTTTGCGCAGTTGATGCTCATCGATATGCGCGTAATCTGCCAACAACTCAAGAATTTGCTTAGCAGTAAAATGTCCTTTGCTTCCCGGAAGCCCTAGAAGCGCATTTTTAAACAATTCATTTTGTTCCTCATCACTTAGACGCTCACCATAAGCTCTCGCTGCTTGTAGTTCATCTTCGGTATAACTTAATTTGGCTCCGGGACGTTGTAAAAGATGTACATCAAAAAACACAAATGCGATATGATCATAAGCTAGTGCTAGCGTTCCATCACTATTTTCAAATCGATGATCCGTACGTACCCAATCGAGTACCGGCATAAAATTATACGTAACGGTGTAAATTCCGCATTGCGCCAAGTTTTCTAAACTGGTTTTGTAATTTACAATATGCCTTTCAAAATCACCTCTGCGTTGCTTAATCGCCTCACTCACCGGTAAACTCTCAACGACATTCCATCTTAAACCAAAAGAATCAATATACTCTTGTCGCTCTTGAATAGCTTTAATAGACCACACCTCCCCTACCGGTATCTCGTGTAAGGCAGTGACCACACCTGATACTCCTGCCGCTTTAAGATCGTCCAGTCTGATCGCGTCGCTAGGCCCAAACCAACGCATGCTCTGTTGTGTTGTATACATGGTATTCACTTTTTAAAATCCAATAGCGTTTCCTCCATCAACACAAAGTACGGTTCCTGTGATGAATTTAGACTCTTTTCCTGCTAAATAAAATACGGCATCTGCAATATCTTCTGGTGCTCCCATCTTCCCCATAGGAGTTCGAGAAAACACCCGGTCTTTACGTTGTTTATCACTATTTAATGCCTTGGCAGTCATAGGAGTCTTAATAAAACCCGGAGCTACGCAATTCACTCGGATGTTATATTGAGCAAGGTCGACCGCCATTGCACGGGTCATTCCTTCTATTGCGGTTTTACTGGCTGTATATGCGATGACTTGAGGGATACCATATTGAGCAGCCATAGAGCTGATGTTCACAATGCTTCCACCATAATTTCCTTTCATCGATTTTACTACTTCCCTACTTATCGCAAACACACTCTTGACATTAGTATGTAAAATACGGTCAAATTCTGCATCGGTCACTTCGGCAAAGTCCTTTTTCATATTGATTCCCGCGTTATTGACCAGAACATCGATTTTTCCGGTTGCCTGCAGGAGTTCGTCTATCAACTTGGGAATAGCTTCCAAATTATTTAAATCAAAAACGATGGGGACTACCAGTTCTCCCAAATTGTCTGCTGCCTGTCTCGTTTTTTCTTCATTCCTACCTATGATATAGACTTTATAACCTGCATCACAAAATTTACGCGCTATAGCATAACCTAGTCCTGAATTTCCGCCGGTAACGACGGCTGTTTGTATTGTCATATTAAAATTTTAAGAGGTTTTATATAAAAATGCCTCTATACATAGAGGCATTTTATAAGCTTGCTTTACACCTTTACTTTAAGGGCAGAAGACCTTTAAAGTATTATTGAGGATAACCCGGGTTTTGCTCTAATAAAGCACCACGGTTACCTTCTATCTCATTTGCAGGAATAGGCCAAAGATTCATATAATCTTGTAATCCCGACTCAACATAATACGGGTTAAAACGCTCTACTCTATCTACGAGTAAACCGAGTCTCATAAGTGTAAGTCTTCTTTTCTCTTCAAGACCCAATTCTCTCACGCGCTCATCTAAAATGTAATCAATATCCATTTCTGCTGCTGTCGCCTGGGAAGCATTTGCTCTATCTCGTATGACATTGATATCTGCCGCTGCCAAACCCGGAGCATTATTTGCAAGGTGTGCTTCGGCTCTTAATAAATAAGATTCTGCCAGGCGTAACATATACTGATCTGTATACGTTCCTCCCGCGTTACTGGTGAGTCCACCATCGTCATTTCTATAAAGACCGGAAGGATGGTTAAATGGTGTCGTAACCTTGGTTTGGTATGCATAAAACTCCCTGATCTTTTCAGAATCCTCTGTAGAATAGGTTTCTCCCGGGGCTAATGCGATCGTATTTTCTGAGTTATACACTCTCATAAAATTATGGTTTGCATTTCTGATATCATTTA
Source organism: Leeuwenhoekiella blandensis MED217 (assembly GCF_000152985.1). Classification (GTDB taxonomy): domain Bacteria; phylum Bacteroidota; class Bacteroidia; order Flavobacteriales; family Flavobacteriaceae; genus Leeuwenhoekiella; species Leeuwenhoekiella blandensis. The sequence goes on from NZ_CH672395.1 coordinate 2,947,933, forward strand.
CAAAGTCTGGATTACTGGCATCACCGCCCCAAACAGTATTGCTAAAAAAGTCTGAAGATATCATCCAGCCAATACCACGTCCTCCGGTATAATCGCTCACGGGCCAGGATCTAAATGCTCCTAATCTGTTGAGTGGCGCGTGATGTCTTTCTAACATATAAGAACCCCCTCTACCCGTTGAAGCGAGACCTCCTCCTTGGGTATCCAATTCAAATTGAATCACCCAAATGGCTTCGGTATTTCCGCTAGTTCTGTTTTGGTTTCCTCTTCGGAATAAATCCCAATAAACATCTCCGGGGGTCTCCTCGCTACGGGAACCAAAACGTTCCTGCATCAATGCGGTTGCCGGATTATCGATAACCTTATTTAAAGCCGCAATGGCGTCGGTATTTCTACCCAAGGCTAAATATACCTCTGCTAAGAAGTGATATGCAGTCAATGCATTTATTCTACCATCTTCTGCAACTTCAGTAATACCCGGAAGATTTTGAGCTGCATATTCTAAATCGGAAGCAGCTTGATTTAAAACTTCTTCTTTTGAGGCTCTTACAAAATCTACTTTAGGAGCTGTAACTTCTGAAGTTACAAGTGGCACACCTCCGTATATATAGGCCAGAGCGCGATAGGTAAACCCTCTAAAAAAGCGTGCTTCTGCTAAGACGCTTGCTTTTTCTTCTTCGGTCATTTGAGATCCTTCTGAACGATCTATTATCGTATTGGTTTCTGCAATGGTCTTATAGTATAAATTCCAATGAACGGTAGGAATTGAACTGGCAGGATTGTATGCAGCTTCCATAAAACTATGTCTGTCACTATTTCTTGGCTCACCGTCATAAACCAAATCTGTACCGTATAAGAAATCAAAAGGTCTTTCTTCATCCCTACTATAATATTGGCGTCGCACCAAAAAATAGAGATTGTTAACAGACGCTAAAAAGTCGTCATAAGTAGTAAAGGCGTTTGCCGAACTCAAGAAATCTTCGGGATTCTCATCCAAATAATCTTCATCACACGAACTAAACGCGAAGATTAAAACTAGTAATATTATTGATTTTTTCATTGTTGCTTTTTTTAAAATGATAAATTAATACCTAAGGAATAGCCTTTTAAAACCGGCCTTCCTCCAAGCGTTAAACCTTGTCCGGTCTCCGGGTCCCAACCCTTCCAATCTGTCCAGGTCGCCAGGTTTTTTCCACTTACAAAAACACTAAGATCTGCTATGGCAAGTTTATCTAACAGGTCTTTGTTGAAACTATACCTTAAGCTAACATCTTGTAAGCGCACAAAACTTCGATCTTCATATCTAGTACCATTAGGACCTTCGGGAGTTTGGTAGGACATTGCGTTCAATCCATCAGGATTGGTTGGCGACCAGTAACTCACTCCACTTATTATATTGTTTCTCAATGAATTTGCATCTCGGTATAGTGCATTGTCATTCGCTCCCATATACCAGCCATTACCACCTTGAATCGAATTTAAAAACACATTTAGCGATAAATTCTTATAGGTAAACGTATTCAGCAAAGAGGCTCTGAAATTTGGACTGGTGTTTCCTATGAAAACACGATCATCCATTTGCTCAATGCTCCCATCTCCGTTTTGATCAACTACGCGATAGTGCCCGGGTAGATATCCATCTAAGATATTCTCTTCACCTATTTGATAAATCCCATTTACCTCATAAGTGTATATTTCTCCTTGAGGTCTTCCTATAAACAGACCATCTTGTATGAGGTCATCTTCTACACCATCACCATCTTCATCTTTTCCTGTTAATTCAACAATTTTATTACGGTTTAAAGAGAAATTGGCTGTGGCGCTCCAGGTAAAATCTGTAGTTCTTATAATATCTCCAGATAGAGATACTTCAACCCCATTGTTGTCTATTCTACCTAAGTTTGTTTGAATCTGATCAAAACCGGTTAAGTAAGGGACACGCACTGCATACAATAAGTCTTCAGTAATGTTATTGTATACGTCGATAGACCCTGATAGCCTGTTTTCAAATAAGCCGAAATCAAGACCAATATTGAGCCCCTTGGTACGTTCCCACCTAAGATTTGGGTTTGCCAGCGAACTCAACTCTTGCCCGAATGAAGGGTTTCCACCATCCCCAAAAACGTACGCAGCTCTTGTTATAAGTCGTGCCAGTGAGGTGTAACGTCCCGTTTGATTACCGCTAACACCATAACTCACGCGAAGTTTAAGATTATTGATAACATTAGATTGATCTAAGAACGATTCATTAGAAATGATCCAGCTCGCCCCACCTGAAGGGAAGTAAGCGGTTTTCTCATTGTCTGCAAATCCTGAAAAACCATCACGCCTAACTGTACCGGTAAGAATGTAACGGTTATCAAACTTATAATTTAACCGAAGCATCTGGTAGTTCAAGCGTTCGGTATTGGCATAGGAGCCGGTGAATTGATTTCCCCCGAGTGAAAGATTATCGTATCCCAAGGTTAAACGATCAAAAACTTCTGCACGTGCATTGGTCCCTTCTGCCTTACGCTCAATAGCACCGTACAGCGCTGTAGCTTCAATATTGTGCTTACCAAAGCTTCTCTTATAGGTTAAAATATTGTCTAGGGTAAAATCTTTATAAAAACCTATATTTTTATAGGCTTGCCCGTTTTCACCGGCAGCATAAATACTCGATTGATAGTTTTTGTCTATTCTGTAGTTATTACCAAAATTGATACGATAAGAAAGACCTTCTACAAACGGTACATCTATTTCAGAAAATATATTTGCAAAGAAAAAATCGTGTCGCTCATAATTATCAATATTTGAACTTAGAAATGGATTAAGCCTTACCGTTCCTGTAGGACTAGGAATGAGTTCGCCATTTTCATCAAAAGGTGATAAGATAGGGGGTTGTATAAAAAGGTCATACAAAGAAGGTTCTGCCCCGTCTTGATTGGTAAAAGACCCGAAAGTTTGCACACCAACTTTCCACCAATCGGTTGCATCGGCATTTACATTGACACGGATACTTTTACGGGAGAAATTATCATTCAATATAAAACCTTCCTGCTCTGTCAATCCTAAGGATAACAAATAGCTCACACGATCAGAACCTCCGCTAACACTTATTTGATTCTCTTGGATAAATCCGGTTTGAGTACCGGCGTCATACCAGTCATAGTCAATAGGACTAAATTCACCTGGATTGTTAGGATCTTCAAATTGAGGTATAAGACCTATGCCGTTACCCGGCTGAAAAAATCCGGGCCAAGAGGGATCAGGTGTAGTAAACTCTGGCGCAGTAAAAATCTCATTATAGCTCAACCTGCGTATATTTTCTATAAACTCTGCTCTTCCCGCAGGGCGAATACCTTCAGAAGGTCGTTGCGTTGCATAAGATGATGTAATGGTGATTCGTGGTTTTTGATCGCGCTTTCCACTTTTAGTTGTGATCAGGATAACCCCGTTTGCAGCTTGAGCTCCGTAAACTGCCGTTGAACTGGCATCTTTCAAAATATCGATAGATTCAATATCGTTGGGGTTTATGGAAGAAAGTGACCCGTTATACTGAATACCATCTAAGACAATAAGTACATTGGTGTTACCACTTAATGTATTATTTCCCCTGATACTTATGGACGGTGTGGCTCCTGCTGAAGTTACCTGACCAATATTCAGCCCGGGGACTGTTCCCTGCAAGCTTTGAACAATATTGGTATTGGGGGACTCCTTAAATGCTTCAAGATTTGCACTTGCCACAGCACCGGTTAAATCACTCCGCTGCTGGGTTCCATAACCTACCACAACCACTTCATCCAACGCAGCCACATCATCTTGCATTACGATATCGATTTCGTTACGCCCGTTTAAAGGAATTGTTTGTTTTTTAAATCCTACTGAAGAAAATAACAGACTGGCATTCTCTACATCCTCGATGCTAATCTCGTATCGACCATCAATATCAGAGATCGCACCGTTATTTGTTCCTTGCTCTACAACATTAACATAGGGAATGGGTAAGCCGTTAGCGTCGGTAATCGTACCGGTAACCGCTTGTTGTGCCTGAAGATCAGCTATCCAACAGCAAAACATAACCAATGTCAAATAGAGACATTTAGATAATCGTTTTTTCATCAAAAAAGTTTTAAGCATTAATAAACATCTGTATACTAGTGTCAAATGTATAAAATAAATATATTTACACAATCGATTGCGTAAATATATTTTATTATTTATTTATAAAAATATCAATCATATTGCTATTAAATCAATTTAGTTGTCATTATTATACTATTTTAATAATTACAACATATTTAATAAAATAGATTTTACTTAATAAAAGCAATCGATTGTCATTACTCTATTAACGAAGCCATAGTCTGTATTGGTGTTATCGTAGACTTGATGCTCTTAAAATAAGTTCTGTTTCAAGGGTGGTTACCTGATTAAGCTGACCTTCTTTAGCAACGAAATCCATATTATCGAGTACACATTGTGCCGCCAGTTTGCCCATCTTTGCCGCCGGATGTGAAACGGTAGACAATTGGGGCTCCAGTATGCTTGCAATAGGATCATTATTAAAACCAATTACGGCTATATCCTTGGGCACGTGTATCCCTTTCTTTTTTAAATACTGAATAGCGCTAACTGCTGCGGTATCGTTAGAAGAGAATAATCCGTCGGGGGGCTCAGGCAGTTGCATAAGCTGGCGCATTGCTTTTTTACCTTCTTGAGCACTTAAAGTATCAAATTGTACTACTCGGCTGCAATCCACTTCAAGCCCTGCTTCTTTCAAAGCATCTTCGTAACCTTTTTGACGATCGCGATAGATCGCTCGCTTTTGCGAACCCGCGAAATGTGCGATACGCGTACACCCCATTTCAATTAAATGTTTTGTAGCCTTATATCCTGCCGAGTAGTTATCGATGACTATTTTATATGCGGCAAAAGATTCAGGAACCCGATCTACAAATACTACCGGAATTTGCTGGTCAACAAAGGGTTTAAAATGTGCATAATCTTCTGTTTGCATCGCAAGTGAAGTTATAATTCCGGCGATACGCAAATCGTATAGCGTGTTGGCATTTTGCACTTCACTCTCATAATCATCATCACATTGAATCATAATTACGGTATATCCCTGCTTTTTAGCTTGATCCTCAATACCACTGATCAATGAAGACATAAACGGTCGATTGATTCTCGAGATCAATACTCCTATTGTTTTAGACCTGTTATTGCGTAAGCCTGCGGCCAGAGTATTTGGCCTATATCCCATTTTCTCTGCTTCGGCTTTTATTTTCTCCGCAGTTTTTTTCCCGATAGAATGATGATCTTTTAACGCCCTTGAAATTGTAGATGTAGAATAATTGAGCTTTTTAGCGATGTCGTATATCGTGATGGGTTTTTTAGCCATAATAATTCAAGTAGAATTGCTAAAATAACACTTCTATATATAAAGGCATCTAGATATTTTAAATCCTAGTAGTTTCTTTCACAAAGGTCAGATCTCAGAATAACTAAAAGAAACCTGTTATATATCACTCCCCATACTCCTCCTTCATCCAGTTGTACGGAGTTCGTGCGACCCACTGCCCTCGTGTAAAATCTGGAAACTCCTGGGGTTCGCCGTTATTGGCGATCGAGGCTTCAGAAAGCGGAGTGATCGCACTCCAGGCTGCTGCATCATAGGCGTCAATGGGCGGCGCTATATTTGCAAGTGCCGACTCTACAAAGGCCTTCATTACAAAATAATCCATTCCGCCGTGACCGGCTCCGGTGGCTTCTGCTTCGTATTTTTTCCATACCGGATGATCGTACTGCGTCAACCAATCTTGCGCAGCATCCCAGCGGTGTGGCTCCGATTTACCTTCAATATAGATACGGTCGCCATCCTTTTCCCATAATCCCTTTGCGCCTTGCACCCTGAACCCTAACGAATAAGGTCTGGGCAAATTGGTATCGTGTGTCACAATAATGGTTTCTCCGTTGGCACAAACTATAGTAGAGGTGATCACATCTCCCTGCTTGAATTTGATCTTGGCATTAGGATGCGCCGCTCCTCCCTGAGCTACAATATGATTGTGCAAGCCTACCGCTTTTGTTGCGCTGGCCGTCATACTCACAAAACGATTGCCGCGGTTGATGTTGGCCATAGCCGCGATGGGCCCCACACCGTGCGTAGGATAGGTATCTCCGTTGCGGTATACCGAATGTTTGGTGCGCCATTTGGCTTCAGAGGTTCCTTTTGCTCCAAACTCCACGCCGCCACCATACGGCTGTTTCCCGTTATTGAACTTCACTTCCCTTAGATCGTGTTGGTAGCCACAACGGTAGTGGATCATTTCACCAAAAACCTGTTGCTTTACCATATTAAGCACCGCCATTACATCCCTGCGAAAGTTTACATTCTCCAAAAACATCATATGCGTCCCCGTCGCCTCGTGTGTGTTTACCAGATCCCAGCACTCCTCGATGGTTTGGGAAGCCGAAACTTCTAGGCCGGCATATACCCCGGCTTGCATGGCAGCCACTGCCATTTTAGTGTGCCACAACCACGGCGTCGCAATGATCACGGCATCTACATCTTTTGAATCTAAAAGGTTCAAATAATCCTCTTCATGCTTCCCAAAGACCAAAGGTTGCTTTCTCCCATCCTTTTCGATCAGGTCTAAAGCGATGTCAATACGCTTCGAGTCAATGTCGCAAATCGCGGTGATCTCAGTATCCTTGCGTCGCATCGCATTGTTTAAGTGATTGACTCCTCTTAATCCTACCCCGATAAAGCCTAACTTCAGTTTGTGGGCCAAGGGCTTGGCTTTTTGTGAAAATACCAAATGCGGTGCGAGGCTTATTCCGGCTCCAACGAGCGCAGAGCCTTTGATAAAAGTTCTTCTGGAATTCATAGATTTTAGATTAGCTCGGGAGCAGGCAGCAGTGCTACTCGTATCTTTGTTAAATTAAAACATTCCTTCGTTCCTACAAAACCTTAGTAAACAACACCTCATGCAACGCCCTTTTATAGACGCTCACGTACACCTCAACACAAACACGCAAGCCAAACTTCAACTGGCAGCACAGTATGATGCGTATTTTGTTTCGATCAATACCGATATTCCGTTCTTTATAGACCTCAAAGCGCAACGTGAGATGATCAACACCTTAAACCAAAGCACACAGCGTTCCTTTTTCATCACTTCTTTTGATACCCAATATTGGAATACCCCTCGCTGGCTGCCACACGCGATAGAACAAATTAAAGCCGGTATTGCCGCCGGCGCTAAAGGCGTTAAGATCTGGAAGAATATTGGGATGGACGAAAACTTAAAAGATGATCAAGGAAATTTTGTGTTGCTTGATGATGCGCGTTTTGATCCCATTTTTCAATACCTGAGCGACGCCGGAATTGTACTGCTAAACCACCAGGGCGAACCGCGCAATTGCTGGTTACCGCTAGAAGAAATGACCGTAGCTTCAGACCGGGAGTATTTTGCCGCACATCCGGAATACCACATGTTTAAAAACAAACACTATCCCGCTTACGAAACGCATATGGCAGCACGCGACCGGGTGTTAGAACGCTTTCCTAAACTGCATTACGTAGGCCTGCACCTCTTCAGTATGGAATATGATCTGGAGGAAGTGGCCAAGCGCCTCGACCGCTTTCCTAACAGTCAGACCGATCTGGCCGAGCGCATCTGCCACGTGCAATTACAGACGATGCACAACCGTGAAAAAGTGCGGCAATTTTTTATAGATTATCAGGACCGTATCCTTTACGGTACCGATGTTATTGATGACGGAAGCCTTACTGCGGAAGCTACCGCTGCTAAATTAGAACAGCTTTGGCAGTATCATTGGGAGTTCTTTGCTACAGACCATTTGATGGAAGCTGCGGAATTTGAAGGAAGCTTTAACGGCTTAAAACTGCCTGAAAGCGTACTGAAAAAGATCTTTTACAGCAACGCTGTTTCAACCTATATGCTGGATGTGCCTTAAATGAAAAGTGTTCGGTAAAAAGATACTATTAGAGGGCTTTCAATCTTGATTATCGCGTAGAGCTTCCTAAAGAGCAGCTAAGCAACGCAGAACGCAAGGTATATCATGCTAAAAAGTCAGCACTGCTGCCGACTTTTTACCAAGAAACTAAAGGATTTGATAACCAAAAAATCAAAGCTTTAGAAGTATGTTGTTTTCAAGAGCTAAAGTACTACCTTTTAGAAGCTGTAAAGACTAAGCACAAATTAAAAAGATTAATGAAAGGTTAATAAGATTAAGCATGGGTTAACTTGGTGTAATCAAGTTTAAAATGTACTATTATCGTATCCTATGATCAAAAATAAGAAAGGATATATCATCATTTTCATCATTGCCGTTTTAGGCCTTTTTGTGGTGCAAATTCAATTTTTACGCATTGGGCTTAATCTTGCCCGGGTACAGTTTGATCAACAAATAAAGGATGCCGGCACCAGCATACAACAGGATCTTCGTGAACGCAATCAGCTTACCTTTCTTTTAGAACAAGCCTTGCTTCAGGACAATTCGTATTTTAAAACCACACCCGACAGTCTTACCGACGCTTCGCGGCATTTCTTTAATGACTTCATCCGTCACAGACTTACCGAAAACGGAATTACGGCAGCCTATACCTACCGCCTTTTTACACGAGACAGCACCTATTATTTGAGTTCGCCCAACAGCCTTCCTTCAACTACCGAAGCGCAAACCTATCCTTTTAAAATTGAAGGTTTTTTGGCTGATGCACTAAATAAACCGCTCATCCTCGAGTTGCAGTTTGAGAACCTGAGTGATTATTTCTTTTTTCAACTCAACGGACTCACTATCCCGGCATTACTCTTTATGATCACCATCATCATTACGGTGATCTGGGTGCTTAGGTCCTTTTACTGGCAGCGCAATGTGATCACGACCACCAATGCATTTATCAATAACCTTACCCACGAACTCAAAACTCCGGTGTTCTCCATTGGGCTGGCTTCAAAAATGCTTTATGAACGGGTAGCCGACCGCGACCGTCCTTTGGTACAAACCGTACGCACCCAGACAGACCGCTTAAAAGTACATATCGAGAATGTATTGGAGTTGGCGCAACTTGAAGAGAAAAAAAGTCTTATACGTCTTGAGCCTGTAGATTTTAAACCGAATCTCGAAGCGCTTTGTGCTTCGTTTGAAGCGATCGCTTCTTTAGAAACTACCCCATTTACCTACCAACTTCAGGAAGGATCCTACCCTATTTTAGCCGAAGCCGGTCATCTGGAAAACGCGGTGAACAACCTGCTGGATAATGCGCTTAAGTATGGTTTGGGCAAGCCTATACACCTGGTCGTCTATAAAAGTAAGCAGCATCTTGAAATATGCATTACAGATCAGGGAATGGGAGTATCAAAAGCAGAACGCCCTAAGATCTTTAAAAAATACTACCGCGGCGCAGCAGTGTTAACTTCTAAAAGCGGTTACGGACTCGGGCTCACCTATGTACAACAAATCATCAAAAAGCATAAAGGAAGGCTTAACTTTGAAAGCAAACCCAATTCTGGCACAACGGTCACCCTTAAAATCCCATTACAACGATGAATGCTTCTAAAAAAAAGCTCTTACTGGTAGAAGACGATCCCACATTAGGTTATCTCCTGTCTGAGTATTTGCAAATGAATGGGTTTGAAGTGGTCTGGGCAAAAACCGGTGCTCTGGGTCTGGAAACCCTCGACCAGCATCTTTTTGATCTGGCCATTTTAGACGTGAGCCTACCGGATATGGATGGCTTTAGGGTAGCTTCTAAAATCAAAGAAAACACAGCGCAACTGCCTTTTATCTTTTTAACCGCGCGTGCCTTAAAAGTCGATGTGCTTAAAGGTTTTGCTTTAGGAGCAGTAGACTATCTCAAAAAACCCATAGACGAAGAAGAGCTCGTGGTACGCATCAAAAACCTCATCAACAGACTGCCGCAGGAACAAGAAGCGCCTGTTCAAGAACGCATTCTTCAGCTAGGCAAGTATACCCTCAATAAAGAGACCCAAGAACTGTCTATTGAAGAGTACACACAAAAGCTCACCAATCGCGAACTCGATCTGTTGGTTTATTTGATTCAGCATAAAAATGAGTTGTGCACACACAAAGCCATCTTGCTTAAACTTTGGGGAGCCAATGATTATTTCAATAAAAAAAGCCTGAATGTTTTTGTATCGCATTTACGCAAATACCTGCAGGAAGACCCTTCCCTGAGCATTGAGAACATTCACCGTAAAGGTTTTATTTTAAAAGAAGATTCTTAGCGAGATTTAGCGCTTAAAACTTCCGGGGATTAGAGTTAAGACGGTTCCCTCCCACTGTAAACCTACGCTTCCCGTTATGCGCGGGCCCACTTGCGTTTCTGATTGATGCGTATGCAGTATATAGCGCAATGTACCTTCGGGATCTACAAAAAGATCCCCGTGACCAATACCGGGCTGTCCGGTGTTTTGCATACTAATAATAGGATTACCTTCGTACTTGATCCACGGGCCCAAAGGATGCGTTGCTGTAGCATAACCCACCGCATAATCGGGATTTCTGAAGTCATTCGCAGAATACATCAGGTAATAAGTTCCTCCGTTTTTAAACACAGTAGGTCCTTCTGAAACCGGCCACTCGGTATTTTGTGTGTTTTCCCATCCGGTGGCTGCATGCAAGCATTCTTTTAAGGTTTCTTGTTTTATAGCCGAAAGGTCTCTCGTCAATTCCGCAACAAAGATGCGGTTGCCTTCCTGAAGCCGTACATGATACAAATAGGCTTTTCCATTCTCAAAAAAGATAAAAGGATCGATCTGCTTGACGGAAGCCTGTAAGGCTGTACCCGTATTTTTAAAAGGGCCTAACGGACTATCAGCAATGGCGATAGCAATTTGCTCATTGGCCGTATACGCCATATAATACCGGTCTTGGTGTTTAAACACTTGCGGCGCCCAAAAACCTGTACTCCCAAAACCATCGCCTTTTTTAAAGGCATAACCTTGCTGAACTCCTGCAGGTCCAGACCAGTGTTCTAAGTCGGTTGACGTATACACCAAAAATCCGGCGCCTTCGATCGAAGCATCTTCTTTGGTCCCATATAAATAATAGATCCCTTCTTCTTCAAAGATCGTTGGGTCAGCCAATAGAACAGGAGATTCTAAAGACTGAGCCATCCCGCCAAAACCTATATTGAATGCTAGAATAAGACTATAAAAAACACGTAAAAACACCATTGCCTTTTTAAAATGAAAACCTCTTAAGTAAACGAACAAGAAGGATTTGATCTCGATTATCGAGTAAATATAATCTTCTTACAGCAAAGCATTCTTCTTGCACCTGCATATGCTAAAACTCTTGAAACCGATGTCTTGTGACAGGCTCCAGTATAACATTGCTTATTCGTAAATCTCTAAGTGTACGCCTTTAGTCCAAAATTTAAAGTCATCACCATAGTACGGGTATACCGTACTCGCAGGTGCGGTATAACTCCCCGAGATATCGGTTTTGAGATCTAAAGCAATACGTTTGACCGCTGCTGCTTCAAAAGAACGCCAATACAAGATCACAAAATTATCAACTACCTCATAATAAGCGATCTGATTTTCTTCCATAAGTTCTTTGAGTTGATACGCTTGTACCGAAGCCCCTGCAGGAATCCCTACAATAGCCGTGATCATCCCTTTCCCTTCTTGCGTGGTGTTACGCACTTCTACCTCCATTCGCGCCAGTTCTCCCTTACGCACTTTAGAGGCAAGCAGTTGCGTACGCAGCTGTACCGGTAAAGCTTCGGCACTCTTAGGTAGGCTGCTCTTCCAGGAATAATTTAATGCATAAGGAAAACTAATTTTCTCATCTGCAAAAGTCACGTGTACCCGCTGTGTCCCGGGTTCAATATAGCGCTCCAGAGAGTCTATATGCAGCACTCCATCATGCTGTGCTGCCTGTTTTAGATCGAGCTTTGTTCCATTAAGGTTTAGGGTCAAGAGCTTTTCTGAAGCCAAAACTTTTGCAGTGTACAGCTGATTGTATTTGAGTAAAGCCTTTAAACACATAACCGTGGTTTGCGTATTGCCAAAAGCACCGTACTCACGGTTTTGCGCGATATACTGCACCCCCTCGGCCACAACCTCGTCAAATACCTGTTCTCGTAAAGCTGCGAGTATGAAAAACGCGGTGGTTTCTAAAAATTTAGCTTTGCCATAAGAACGGGTGATCGTTGCACCCGTATTCCACTCAAAGGCATTCTTATTATAGGCTTCCAGAAGGAGTTCCATGAGTTGCATATAACGCGTATGATCTCCAAAATTATGCGCTGCCAAAGCCATTAAAGCCATTTGATAGGCCTCTTTAGACGATAAGGCTTTTGCTAATGCCGCTTCATATTCGGTCTTGATCTCAGTAGTGATACCCACTTCACTTAAGGCATAAACAATATAGGCATTAGCTACTAAAGGAGGCGAACTAGCAAAGCTGTCGTAACCCTTTTTACTTTTATGAAAACCTCCCTTGCCATCCCGCTGACCCAGCAACCAGGCGATGTTGCGTTTGAGCATCGCTTCACTCACTTCGGGATATACTTCTTTCATTTCAGTAAATTCTAAAATCCCAAAGGCGGTAAGGGTTTGATGTGGAGGGGTTTTCCCAAACCATTCAAAACCACCTTCTTTAGTCTCAAAACTTATCAGGCGTTTATACCCCTGAGCGATATACTCTAAAGCCTTTGCGGTCACCTCCGGATCGGCTTTACCTGTAGCTTTTAAATATTGCAGCACCATAACATTAGGATAGGTCGCTGAAGAGGTTTGCTCAAAACAACCATAAGGTTTTCTAATGATGCCTTCAATGCCATTCATCAACTCGCCCACCACATCAATATAGAGTGCAAAATCTGCCTGAAGGCTTCCGGGAATAACGTTGACAATATCAAAGCTATAAGCAGCACTCTGATTGTTACTAATACTGGTCTCTATGGGAAAATACGGACTTACCACTTCCAGGCGTTCTTCAAAAGCATCTGCACTTGATGCACCCTCAAGCCTTGCTGTAAAGCCTGCGTTTAAAGACGTCTTGACCGGGGTTACCCTAACATCGATTACCTGATAGGAATTTGCTGCTACCTCAATATTTTTTGGGATTTCCTGAGCACGAAGCACTTTAAATTCTTCGGTAAATTGAAGCGCTAAACTCAGTTTCCGGGCGGTAGGTGTTGCATTGGTGATCCTAACAGGAATATTCAGGGTGTCTCCCACACTGGCATAAGCGGGCAGTTTTGCGGTAATGCTCAAAGGCTTGGTCACACTATACGTCTGCGACTTATGCCCTGTGATTCCCTGTGCAGCGATTCCTTCTGCGATGATCTTAAATGAGGTGAGCGCATCAGAATTGTAAAAGCGCAGACTGGCCTTTCCTAAAGCATCGGTTTGTACTACCGGATTCCAATATAGGGTTTTTCTAAAATCAGTACGCTTTTCTGGAACTTCCCGAGAATCATATACCGGCGTATAGAAGTGTACGGGCTGATTGAGTTGTACCTCTTGCTGTCCTTGGTACATCTCGCGTACCGCATAGTTTTTAAACTTTTGGGAAAACAGGCGTTTGTTATTCCCGTAATTTTGATTCTTGGTCGTGATCACAATAACACCATTCGCCCCACGGGCACCATACAAGGCTGTTGCGGCAGCGCCTTTAACCACACTTACCGCATCAATTTGAGAAGCATCTAATTGAGAAAGATCAAAATCCTGACCGGTTCCTAGATTTACCGGTACGCCATCTATTATAAATAACGGACTGCTGTCTCCGCGTATGCTTGCTGCACCGCGTATCGTTATTTGACTGTCCCCGTTACCTTGGGCTTGCGTAACCTGAACCCCAGAAACATTGCCTTCTAATACCTGAGCAACACTACCGCTCACGCCCGCCAGGTCGTCACTATCAACCTTTTGAACCACCCCCGTAGTAGTCGCGGTTCTATCAATACCATACCCCACGATCACCACCTCCTCAAGGGCAGCATTATCAGCATTTAGACTAAGGTCTAACGCCTTTTCTTGTAAGGGTTTGGTAAATGGGGCCTCCGGAGCTTCTGCTTCAACTTCGGTCTCTTTAGTCGCTCTGGCATTTCTATTGAAATTAAACCCGGCAGTACCGTATTTCTCATTCAGGGTTTCATCCAAGTGAATGCTTAGCTGCTGTCGGTCTTCGGTATAGGCTGCGATCACATAATAATTTACAGTACCTGCTTTGAACTTAAAATGACCTTCAGGATCGGTTTTAAATTGAAGGATCTTAGTTCCGTTTCGGTCTAAAACCAAAACCACAGCTTGTACGGCTTCATCTTCCACAGTTGTTATACGCCCATACACAATATCCTTACGCTCGGGGTTATGCTTAAGCGCCTTTCCTCTAGGAACCGGTTTTTGCAAATAAGTCCGCCAGCCGTGTGTAAGCATAACCAGATCTAAGGCTTCCAATCGATCAGGTTCCTCAGGATCAAAGTAAAAAGAAGGCTCGTGAATAGTCCCCTTAAGTTCGCTACTCATCAACAAATAACTTGCAATATTATCTTGCTTATCATCGGCTAAGGTGAGTAAGGCATTGTCAACCACAGCAACAGACAGGTTACTGCTCACGGGATTCCCATGAACATCTGTAGTGCTGATCTCCAGATTCACAGGGGCTCGGGGTAAATACTGTGCTTGATCAAAATTCAAAGCGATCTGTAAGCCGGCTTGTGGATTGACAAATACCAAACGCTCGCTTTGTACGATACCTATGTGATCTTGCAGTTGCACTTTTACAATACCCTGAGGTAGTTGCTTCACGTCAAAATGCAGCGTAGTCTCCCCTTCTTTTAAAACAATTTCCCGGGAATCCCAAAGGTGTTGTGCGGCATCGATAAGAACGATCTTGCCTTTAAATTTTGCAGTGGTAGCCACTTCTAAGACTAAGCTATCGCCCTCTTGCTTAAGCATACCTAGCTTTGCACCCATAAGTTCTGTCTTAGGTAAGGCGTACCTCGACAGACTGTCTGAAACAAAAGGATGGGTAAGCTGTGCATAATACTGCTGGCCTACCTGCGGCTCAAAATAAACACTGCCCATCCCATCATGAAAACTGTCAAAAGGAACCACTTCTTCACCGTTCTGATTAACGATCATCCCACGCACATCGGCAGGCCTCCCAAAAGGGTCTAGCGCTTTAAAAGCAACCTGGTTAGGGCTTCCTAAAAGCAGCTTACCGCCTTCCGGTAAAAATTGCAGGTCTACCGCATCTAGAAGAATAGGCACACTGCGTGAAATAGACTCAGTAACTCCGTTATGTTCGGCTTGAACGACCAGAACGGCATCTACGGTATCCAGGTCTTCCGGCAGGCTAAAGTCTATATTTTGCGTGCCATCGGTGCGTGTTTGCAACTGCTTCCGGGTCACTTCCTTACCATCTATGTACAGCACCACGCTCAGACGAGCATTGGCAACAACGTGATTATCCAGATCTTCGAGCGTATAGATAGCCCGTACAGCGCTTCCCTTACCATAGGCTTCCCGGTCAAAATCGAGCTTAACCAGCAACTGAGGGACCACCACCTTTTGTACGGTGATCTCCTTTGTAAAAAAAGAGTCCTCCCCTTGATTACGCATATATTGGCTATAACTGCGTAGCGTATAGACACCACCTACCCATTCTTTTTTAAGCTGAAATGCTCCATAAGCCGCTCCCAAATGTAGAAAATGTCTTTGCGTCTGTACAACGTCTCCGGCAGGTGAAATCAACTCCGTCACCAGTACATCGCTGATGCCCGAAGGAATATTCGTCTCATCAACCGCATAGGTTTTAAACCAGATCGACTCTCCGGGAAAATAGAAGGGCCGGTCTGTATGCGTATACATTTTTTCGATCTTATGATACTTTTGTGCCAGAGTAAACGCAGGTGTATTCCAAATGCATAACGCAATGACAATTTTAAATAGGGTGATACATTGACGCATTAGATCTTGATGTTTAAATGAATACCCAGTTCACCGGCAAGCGGCATATTAAAGTAATGAAGTGCACTGCCTGTAGGATTACCATATAAGCTGCTATACGGGTTGGCACCTTTAAAACCTGCAGAGTTCCATAGATTATTCCCATACACACTAATGCTGAGCATTTTAAAGAAATAGGAAACCTTGCGTTTCAATTCGTAAGTAAGGCTCAGCTGTTGCAGATTTAAAAAACTAGCGTCTGCAATAGATGCTTCAGCCACACCGCCATAGCCATAACGCACCCATCGGTTTGCCGTAACCGGGGTATCTGGCGGTGCAAATGCAACCGGCTGTGTGTTGGGAGTTCCGTCAGGAGCAACCCCTTCAAAGACATAATCGGTAATCGTTCGCTGCTGTGCAGATTCAAGAGAAGTACCAAAATAGTTTAAGGCTTGTTGCGTCCCGTTCCACACGTCTCCTCCTTGTTGCCAATCTAAGGTAAACTTGAGTAAAAACTTTTTATACCGCAGCGTATTACTCCATCCCAAATTAAAATCAGGTATAGGATCTCCTAAGATCTTAGGTTCAGAAGCGATCTGCGGGAATCCATCAGCTCCTATGCGCAGGTTGCCCTGCCCATCTCGTGCATAGGCCGTACCCATGATAACCCCTACCGGCTGCCCGGCAATGAGATTTTGAGACACCTCTCCAAAACCCGCAACGGGCAGTCTGGTCCCTTCATAGGTTCCCAGGTTGCGAACCACGGGATTGTGCGTACTAAAACTTATCGCTGTGGTATACCTAAAATCGGTTTCTACCGAGTAGTCATAGGTATCGATCTTGATTCCGGCTTCAAAACCGCTGTCCCGTAGCTCGGCTGTATTTAACAACTTCCAGGCCTGCTCTGTAAAAACCGGAAAGATCGCATCTCGCGTCTGTGATCTATAATAATTAAGATCGATAGTTACCTGGTTCCACAACCACATGGTTAGGCTTAAGTCTAAACCCTTTTGTTTTTCAAAAGTTAAAGCAGCGTTGTTGAACAGATCGGCATTGGTGGTATATTGCTGACTTTCGCTTAGCGACAGGTTCAAACTGTTATACCCATAGTTGTTGTAATACAGCGAAAGATCATTCACATTGGTACTATAGGCAGCGGTAAACTTAAATCGCCTCAAAAAATCACTGTAAAAGATGTCCCTAAAATCAGCATTTAAAATAACATCAGGAAGCCACCAATTATTTCCTTGTAATGAACTGGTAAATAGCTTTTGCTGTAAGGTTAGGTTCAGTTTAAAGTCATAGAAGTCGGCCTTGGCATCTAAGGTATTTAACATCTGTATGGTCGTCTTGGACGGATTTAGATCTGTCAGCACTTCACCACTCTGAGTTTCGGTAAAATCAAAATCCAGACCGGAGTAGGTATATTGAAACGTAGCCGAAGGCGAAAAGTCTAGAAAATCGGTGATGTACAGGTCAGACCACATCGCTTTAGCTTCGGCAGCCAACTGTTCACTTTCAAAATTCTTGTTTGTAAACAGGCCGTTGTTAAAACCTGCAGTTCCAGCTGCAATACCAACTTCCTGCCCGGCAGTATTTGTATCATAAAGGGTCTTTACCCGTAATTGAAACTTCTCGCCCAGGTACGTTCCGGTTCCTTGAACATTAAAAGCCTGTTCGTTGAGCCGGTTTGCATTGGTTTGTAATAGCCATAGCGGGTTATTATAATTTCCCGGACTGAAACTGCGTTGCGTACCGTCTGACAATCGTATTCCTTGTGTATTGGAGAATGTAGGCGGCGTAAGCAGGCTGCTGTAGTATACCTGATTATGCAAGCCATTAAGGTTGGCGTTGTTAGTTTTAGAACTGCTGTAACCCGCGCTGAGGCTATAGCTCAAAAAACTATTATTATTTTCGTAACCGAAGTTGATCCGGTTGTAGGTTTCTTTTCCCTGATCAAAAAGATCTCTTTGGGTACCGTTAGCAAAGTTGAAATTCAACCGGTGCACATCATAATACACGCCCAACTTAACTGCAGTTGATGTATTCCATCCGTTTTCAAAAATATCTTGAGCGTAGGGCGTTACGGGGGCACCTGAAACTTGATCCCGAGGTACAGGCCTTCCATTAACGTCATAGGCATAGCTGCTCCCATCGTAAGCTAAGCTGCTCAATAATGGCCCGTAACTAAACCGTTCTCCCGTTTCAGGACCGCGATGGGTAAGTTCACCTGCTTCCGGTCTGCCCTGAGCATAAGATTGTTGCAGCTCGGGCAGATTGCTTTTAGGAACATACTGTAAGGCCGTGTGCTGACTCACTCCTATTTCAAAAAATGCCTCGTCGGCATAGGTCTCCAGGTGAAGGATACTGTCTTTCTTACTCACATTTTTAATGCGATGCACATCCAGATACTTCCTATTTGTGGTATACCTCAGGGGCGTGGTGCTTAAATCGGGAATAGCATAGAAATCCGGATTGTGGTCTTTAATGGCTTGCTCATAGTCCGTTTGCGTAATGGGCGTTACTGCCTTTTTAAGCGGATCGATTTCTAGACCGTCTTCTCTAAACATCGCTGCTGTTACCGTGAGTTCCCGGGTAGCATAGCCCAACGCGGTGATCACCAGCACATCTCCCACCGAGCATTTTAGGGTATATGCACCGTCAAAATCGGTTTGCGTACCTTTTGGAGTACCTTTAATCTGGAGAACAGCCCCCGGTAGTGGCTCCCCATAATCATCAAAAAGTTTTCCTTTAAGCACTCCCTCTTGGGCAAAACCTGTAGCCGCTACAAGCAGCATTAGGCATAGCAGGTATCTAAAGTATATCATGTAAAAAAGCTAAAGACCTGTAGGGAAGGACATCTTCTGAAAAATAGTAAAAAAATGCAAAACGAACTTCTTTTTTTAGTGAAGCTTCTTGTTGAGACGTGAGATATTAGACTTGAGATGTTAGATGTTAGATGTTAGATGAAAGAGCAAACACTATTGAAAGTAAAAAGTAAGAAGTACAAAGTTCAGTAAGCAGTCGCAGTAGGTAGTTGGCGGTTTTCAGTTTACGGTTTGCTGTTTGCTGTTTGAAATACCAAAGTAGAAATACAAAATACAAATTTCAGTAAGCAGTCGCAGTGGGCGGTTTGAAATACGAAATACAAAAAAGCAACGTACTGTCACTTCGAGTGATTCTCGAGCGCCTTAGCGCGAGAGGATTGTATCGAGAAGTCATATGAAGTCTGTAGTCACGGTTGGCAGTTTGTTGTTTTCTGTTTACGGTTTGCTGTTTGAAATACGAAAGTAGAAATACGAAATACAAAGTTCAGTGGGCAGTGGCAGTGGGCGGTTGTTATTGCGTTATTTATTATTTATTATTTATTATTCTGGGGGTGTCACGCTGCTTTTCTAAGTGTTACCGCGCAGCCTGTCCCAATGAGGATTGGGAATGGTATCGCGTGTTTTAGAATCTAAAATCACACCCCGTGTGCAATGCTTTAAGCTCCCCTCCTCGTGGAGGAGGGGTGGCAGCGAGGCGCACGCAGTGCGCAACAGCTGACGGGGTGGTGGCGCCCCAAATATACTAGAACCACCCCTGCCCTGCTGCGCGGGCTTTCCCCTCCTTTAAAAGGAGGGGAGCTTTGTTCTATTCTTTTTTTTGGACCCTTGTAATACGATGCTGAAACACTCCCGATAGCTATAGGGACAGCATGACAGCTCTTATTCATAAGCGTTATATCTACTCATACCCAAAGGGTTAAGGTTCTTTTTCTTCAGTATAGCAAGAAGGCTCCGTTAAAAATTTCTGAAGCCTTGGAAGAAATTTAGGAGCCTTATTGCGGTTTTCGCCCTAAGGCGAAAAATACCTAAGAAAAAGGGTCTTTTCTTTTGATTCGTTTTCTTTGGACAAGCAAAGAAAATGAATGAACACGATGAGTAGTAAACATTACTCAAATCGACGTGAGGAGATTCACGAGCTCTCGTGAAATAAAAAATCGTGCGAGTAAAGAAACGTAAATTGAAAAAATACACTTTCAATTCATCTTCCCTTTCTTTTTTAGCTCGTGTTCATTCATATTATCCGAGAACTCGTGAGCCTCGTACCTCGGTTTGCATTGCGCAAAAAACACCATAAAAAACAGGGCAAAAGCTCGTCCCGAGAAGGGCATCCCCCAGGCAACGCCTAGGCATCCCCTAGGATAGTGTATGAAGAGTGTATGAAAACAAGATTTAAAAGCTTTAATTTTAAGATTTCGTTAACATAGAACGGTATCAATACTGAGGTGCTTTAGGCATACGCTAATACACCTCCACCTTCCTCCTATACCCAGCCCATGCTCAACCACAAATACTGTGGGCAAGTGTGGACTTAGTGTGGGTTTACTGTGGACTCACTGTGGGAGCACTAGGCTTTAATCCAGGAGTGGGCATTCAGCAGTTGGCAGTCACAAAAGACAGAAAACCGTAAACGGTAAACAGAGAACAGTCGGCAGTAAGCAGTCGTTATTTCTGCTGTTTGTTATTGCTGATTTGTTATTCCGTATTAAAATACAAAGGCAGAAGTACAAAATACAAATAAGCAACGTACTGTCACTTCGAGTGATTCTCGAGCGCCTTAGCGCGAGAGGATTGTATCGAGAAGTCATATCCAGTAAGCAGTCGCAGTGGGCAGTTGGCGGTTTGGAGTTTTCTGTTTGTAACGTTTTGAGAAGTTAGATAAAAGAGTATAGCATAAAGAGCAAAGACTATTGGAAAATACAAAGGCAGAAGTACAAAATACAAATAAGCAACGCACGGTCACTTCGAGTGATTCTGGAGCACCTTAGTGCGAAAGAATTGTATCGAGAAGTTGTTCTGAGTTTGTAGTCGGCAGTCTCAGTGGGCAGTAAACGGTAAACAGAGAACAGTCGGCAGTAAGCAGTCGCAGTGGGCAGTAAACGGTAAACAGAGAACAGTCGGCAGTCGCAGTTGGCAGTGGGCAGCAAACAGTAATCGGTAAACAGAGAACCGCATAAGCACTACACATCCCATTCTAATTTTGAACTTTGAATCTTGAATCTTCTAATCTAGTCTACTTCCCGCTGATAGGCTTTTCGCTTAAAGAACTGCAAACGCTCTGCAGCCAGGGCTTCAGCCTGTTGCATAAAGCGTTTGCACAGGTGATAAGCCGCGTTGGCATCGGTATCGGTGACGGTATATGTACTTCCATACCGCAAGTGCTGCTGGGCATGGCTAAGCAGGTGCAAACGACGACGGGCTTTAAAAGAGGTGGTTTCCAGCAGTGTACTAGGGAACGCTGTAAAACTGCAACACAGGGCTAAAAGGTAGTTGAGGGAGGTGTAGGCCGGACTGTACTCCCAAAACAAGCGGATCAAGCCCAGGCAGGTCTGGATCAAGGCTTCCTCATACATATGCAGTTGCACCAGCGCATCTTCGCGAGTATCCAGAATACGGGTACTCTCGATGAGATAATACGCCCGGTTGCTGCGGAGGTCCCAATATTTTTTGAGCTTATCAACCTGTTGTGGGTGGTACAAATACCCTTGCTTTAAAAACCCGCGTAAGCGATCATCTTCCGCATAAAGGGGTTTCCCCTCGCCCAATGCCTTTTGCAGAAAGTTACTGCCAAAATCCAAAGCGTTGTGCGCCCGCTTCAGGGTTTCTAAAATAAAACAGATGCGGATGCGCTGCCCGGTTTGATTATAAACCCGATCGGTGAGTTGCGACGGACTGACCCCAACCGACGTGTACGTGATCAGCAGCACCACCGCGGTGCTTTGGTTTACTTGGGTTTCGGTGGCCGAAAAACAATGAGCAGCCTGCATCCTGCTGTCTTGCGCGCTGTAGAGCAAATAGGCTGAATGCACGCGGTAGGTTTCTCGCAAATAGCTCATAGCCTCCAGCAGCGCTTGCTCCAATGGCGATCGGGTAGCATCCGTTGGGGAGACCGACGCTGCAGGAGTAGGTTTTGGGCTACAGGCTTCCAGCAGCTCCCGGGCTGCAGTATCTACCACCGTAAATACCCGCTCCATACGCATCTGTATCTGGTAACAGGTATGCCGGTCTATAATTTCATCTGAAGGGATCCCTTCTGCCGACCAGGCATCCAGCAATTCTAAGAGTGTAGGATCGGCATCGGGTGCTTCGGGTGTGGGAAAGAGCTTGCGCAATTGGGGAAGAAAAGGAACTACAGCAACGAGCTGGGCTTCTAAAGAAGGGTACGCTGTTAGCCTACCGGTATACAGCTTGCCCGCAAGCGCAAGACAGGTCTTAAACACCTCCACCAAAGCCAATACCGAAGCCGCATAGTCCTCCCGCTCAAACCAGTATACCGCAGTATCAAAGCCTTTACAGATACACGCCGCGTCCTGCTCCAGCTGCTGTTGCGCCTTAAGGTGCAGTTGTTCCAACTGCTGGTCGGAAGAATTTTTAAAGGTATCGGTTGCAGGCCGAGGGTAAATACGATCAGCCAAGTGGTATCCCCACAACCCATACACGCTTCCCTCCTGCTCCAGCTGCTGCAGCTGCTTTGAGGTATACACCTGCATCCGTACTACCGGAAACTGTACCTGCAGTACCGGGATTTGCTGTTGTAAATCGGCTAAGGCCCCGGCCTCCTGCACTACGATCAGGAGGTTGTAGATCGCATCGGGTGTTTGACGGGTTTTACTGAGATAGAGCGCCTGTATGGGAGCAGCTTGCAACAAGGCTTCCGTAAGCGGTTCGAGCGCCTCATGCAGCGCAACTTTAGAGGGGAGTTGGAGTTGTGGAGTCATAATTCAGTTTTACATATTCTACATTTGTCATATTTCTATACGACAAATGTAATAAAACTTTTCAACTGTCAACTAATTATATGACAAAAATGTCATACGATAAGATGACATTTGTTATATGACTAAAGACGCATTAAAGAAAAAAATAGGTAACCGCATCGTTAAATTACGGGAGCAAAAGGGTTGGACACAATCTGATTTGGCTCGTGAATGTGGTAAGGATCGACAAGCTATTGAGAAGCTTGAAAATGGAAAAGTAAATCCTACCGCGTATTCTTTATTTGAAATAAGCAAAGCCCTTAAAATAGAGCTTTACCAACTTTTGAAGTTTTAATTGAATGTCCTTTTCTTCGAATAGGAAGCTTTACATTCCATCAATACCCCTCATCCCCAACCCTTCTCCTACAGGAGATGGGAGCTCCTATGCGAGTGAGCTCTCTCCTAACGTCGAGATTACTGATTGTTTTTAAATAGAATTACTACTCCTACCCGAAGGGTTAAACGAAACTAAAACTCCCTCGGTTCAGAATAGACGCGGGCAGCTCCGAAGGACAGGAGCGGTAGCGACGCGGAGCTGACAAGGCGGTTTTTGCCTGATAAGGCAAAAAATTCCTAAGCGTGGGGGTCTTTTCTTTTGATTCGTTTTCTTTGGACAAGCAAAGAAAATGAATAAAATATTCTATAGGAACTAAAATAAATAAAACGCGTTTAAGCGAACTTTCAAATCAAGAAAAGACCCATCTTCGAGCTGAAGAACTCTACCTCATCGCCTTAGCCATCGACGTACATCCCGGGGAGATGTTTATGGAGTTGCATCAGGACCTGAAATTACCGGAGGAGTAGGTTGTATTTCTTATATTCTATCACAAAAGCTCGATGCTAAGTAGCGCCATTACCACTACTATTCATGTTTCCTTTCTTTTGTCTTGATACAAAAGAAACAAAAGATCAAGGCTCACAAGACGGTATCTAAATTTATCGTTCACTGCACTGCATGCGCTTAACTCGACCGCTATCGCGGCCTCAAACAGAACCGCTTGCTACGTTACGTTCACTTCAAATTTCACAATACCTTCTTGTAGGCCGTTTTTAAATTATAGCTAAGAGTAACATTCTTTAGTCTTCCCTCGGTTCAGAATAGATGCAGGAAACTCGGATTAAGTTGGCAGTCAAAGTTTTCAGTTTGCAAGAGTTACTACTAGTTTAAGACTATAAATTATTTATACCCGAAGGGTTTCCAATTCTTTTTCTTCAGTATAGCAAGAAGGCTCCGTTAAAAATTTTTGAAGCCTTGGATTTTTAGAATAAAGACTATAGAGAAAAGATCAAAGAAGAAGTATTCAAACCCGAAGGGTTACACGCCCTCAAAATTCCCTCGGTTCAGAATAGACGCGGGCAGCTCCGAAGGACAGGAGCGGTAGCGACGCGGAGCTGACAAGGCGGTTTTTGCCTGATAAGGCAAAAAATTCCTAAGCGAGGGGCTCTTTTCTTTTGTTACTTTTCTTTGGAGAGGCAAAGAAAAGTAAGGAACAAGAATAATGATACAAACTTCAATTCACACCCCTTTCTTTTTTGCATCGCCCAAAAAAGAAACAAAAAAGTCTAGGCTTATTTTTAGATCCTTGAAAACTACGCAAACGCCTTTCCCTGCGGATAGCAAACCGCTACGCTAAGCTATCCTCCTCTGCCCAACGCTGCGGCGCCCGCTTGTTTTACTACAAATCTAAAAAGTAGGCCGGTTTTTTATTCAGTTATCAGTAACAGTACTCAGTAAGCAGAATACTTATTTTAAATCAATAAGAAAATTGCTCTTATTCATAAGCGTTATATCTACTCATACCCGAAAGGTTAAACGAATCTAAAACTCCCTCGGTTCAGAATAGATGTAGGAAGCTCCGAAGGACAGGAGCGGTAGCGACGCGGAGCTGACAAGGCGGTTTTTGCCTGATAAGGCAAAAAATTCCTAAGCGAGGGGCTCTTTTCTTTTGTTACTTTTCTTTGGAGAAGCAAAGAAAAGTAAGGAACATGAATAAAAAATACACTTTCAATTTATCTTCCCTTTCTTTTACCTTGATGCAAAAGAAACAAAAGATCAAGGCTTATTTTTAGATCCTTGAAAACTACGCAAACACCTTATCCTGCGGATAGCAAACCGCTGCGCTAAGCTATCCTCCTCTGCCCACCGCTGCGGCGCCCGCTTGTTTTACTACAGATCTAAAAAGTAGGCCGTCTCCAAATTGAAACTAAGAATAGTATTCTTTAGCCCTTCCCTCGGTTCAGAATAGATGCAGGAAGCTCCGAAGGACAGGAGCGGTAGCGACGCGGAGCTGACAAGACGGTTTTTGCCTGATAAGGCAAAAAATTCCTAAGCGAGGGGCTCTTTTCTTTTGTTACTTTTCTTTGGAGAGGCAAAGAAAAGTAAGATGCATTAATAGTAAGTTACATTGCTTAAAATGAAGGCATAAGACTCCCTAGCTCTCGTAAACCAAAATTATGCGAGTAAAGATCTTCCTCTAAAATTTATCTTCAACAGCTTTAAAACACCGTATACAAAGTCGTAACGAGTCTACCTTTAACTCCCGGAGCCGGTAGGGATACCAGCTCTTTAGCGGCTTTTACTTTAAAATTAAAAGGGGGTGCCAGTAGCGCTACCCCACTGTGTTTTTTAAGGCGGATGCCTTGCCCCGAAATGATATCGATGTTGGGGGTAAACTCCTGATCGGGCAGGTGCTCGGTAAGGATCACATAGCGATAGGCGTATAACTTGTTGACGATGGACGCAATCTCTGCATTGGAGAGGTGTTGCAATACCTGCCGTAATAATGCACAATCGCCCTCGGGCAAGGGATCTTTAGCAAGATCCAGGGTTTCAAAACTGAGCTGCTTGCTTTTAAACCTCTTGGTGTTGTACGCGATCAATTCCGGTACGATATCTACGGCTTTATAGGCTTGGGTGTAGGGCACCAACTCTTTCCCCACATTAAAATCACCACAGCCCAGATCACAGACCACCGGTGGGATTTCTAAGCTTTTAAAAAAGCCAATAACCGCTTTTAGGTACGCCTGTACCGTCTCGGTATCGTGCGAACCCGCCCCGGAATAAAAGTCGGTATTCCCGCTACCCCACAACTTCTTGGCATATACCTGCTGCATCGCGTCTTTGGTAGGCCAGGGTGTTTTGGTGGGTTTGGTCATTGGGGACAATTAATTGTTTTTAGAAGTATTCTTGAACGGGTTGAAACTTTTAAACTCCTGCGCAGCGTGTTGTGGAGCGGGGGTTTATATCATAAAAACTGATTTTTTGAAGTTGAGTTATCATAGTCTTGATTGTTAACGAAAAAGTCATACGTTATGGCAAAACCAAATACCCATAACAGTGACTTTTGAAATTCATTATGACCAATTAAAGCTTCTATTTCATCTGCTGACTCTTCGGTAAGGTCTAAGTGATCGCATACTTTTTTGAGTTGTCTGGGACTAAATTTATTAGAAGAACTATAGGTCTCACCAAGAGCTCCTGTTAATTCTTCTGCAGTCCTCTCGTAATTACCATTATGCAATACGGTTGCTATTCTTTTTTTACTAGTAGCTTTTAACCTTCCCCACTTACCCTCGCCTTGCCAAAATCTTAAAAGTTGATAGGTTTCATATAAACTAAAACTTCTTCTTCCGGAAAGGTTATTTTCTTCCAAATATTTACCAAATAGTTTATTGAAGGTGGTTCGTGAGTTTATACCTAAACATTGGCATATAATCTTTCTAGGTATTGGCACCGGAAAAAGATTTTCAAAATGAAGCAGTAAATCTTCATCGGTGAGTTTATCTAGAGGTGTTTCTCGTAAATCTATCAATGAACCATAATGTAACAAGTAAATGATAAACCGTCTAAACGATTTAAACTTAAAATCAATCAAACAACCAATTATGAATAAATAATTTAGCTCGCCTTTGTAAGTGGATATTTTAAAATCTTCTTCATTCATCATCATAAAAAAGGCCGCATAAAAATGTTCTATACGGCCTCAAAATTTAATAGTATTATTTTTTTGAATTTGACTTTCCCGTAGTTTTAGGAGGATTATTACTTCTACCTTTACCTGATGGGTTTCCTGTTTTACTCGGCCCATTTTTTAACCCGCTTGACTTAGACATAATTCTTAAGTTTTTAATTAATACTATGTCAAAACTAGATAAGGATTTTTAACTGCCTTGTAAACTTTGGACGTTAACTGGATTTATAAAACTTCGGGTGTAGAATCTACATCTTCGTTAAGGGTTTCCATTATTTCTTTGAAACTGTTTAAACCAGCTTCGATATTTTCTATTATTTCAACAGCTAGAATATCAGGATCAGGGAGATTGTCTAAATCGGTAAGACTTTTATCTTTTAACCAAAAAATATCAAGACTTGTTTTATCTCTAGCGATTATGTCTTCATAAGTGTATTTTCTCCATCTGCCCTCTTCGTTTTCCTTACTCCAGGTTTCTTTTCTATTATTGATGTTGCTTGAATTGTAAAGTTTTATGAACTCTTCCAAATCTGAAAGCAGCATCGGTTTTTTCTTTAAGGTATGATGGACGTTTGTACGATAATCGTAGAACCAGATCTCCCTTGTCCAAGCCTCTTTGCTTGCGGGCTTGTTTTTAAAGAATAGTACGTTTGCCTTTACACCCGGGCGGTAAAAAATTCCTGTAGGTAAGCGCAGGATGGTATGTAGATCAGCGGTTTTGAGCAATTGTTTACGTACTTCTTCACCTGCTCCTCCTTCAAACAGGACGTTGTCAGGAAGTACCACTGCTGCCTTGCCATTAATTTTTAACTGTGTTTTGATGTGTTGAAGAAAGTTGAGTTGTTTGTTTGATGAGGTCTCCCAAAAGTCCTGGCGGTTGTAGCTTAGATCTTCTTTTTCCTGCTCCCCTTCCTCATTCGTTATGGTCATGCTACTTTTTTTACCAAAGGGAGGATTGGCTAGCACATAGTCAAAGCGTTTGCCATCATCAGCAATAAGTGCATCGTTGGGATTGATAAAAGGTTCACCGTCTATCTCACCAATGTTATGCAGGTACATATTCATAATGCACATGCGGCGGGTATTGGCCACAATCTCATTACCGTGAAACGTATTGTTCTTAAGGAATTGTTTTTCTTCTTTGTCCAGTTTGTGGTGTTCTACAATCCAATCATAAGCAGCCAAAAAGAAGCCCCCCGTACCGCAGGCCGGGTCAGCAATGGTTTTTTTAGGTTGGGGCTGTACACAGGCAACGATGGCCTGTATTAATGAGCGGGGGGTAAAGTATTGACCAGCCCCGCTTTTTGTGTCCTCGGCATTCTTTTGAAGCAGGCCTTCGTAGATTTTTCCTTTAATGTCTGCGCCCATCATATTCCAGTCTTCTCGGTCTATCATATCAATGACCTTAAGCAGTTTGGCCGGATCCTGTATTTTGTTTTGACTCTTGGTAAAAATCTGACCGAGCATTCCTTTCTCTGTAGATAAACTACGAAGCAATTGACTGTAAAACGATTCTAATTCTGCACCTCTTTTACCCGAAAGTGTTTCCCAATCACATGTTTCACCATCTTGAATTTCATTACCGTCTACATCTTTAAGTTTCGGAAATTTCAATCCTTTATTATAAGGTGGTTTATTGAGTTCGTCTGCCATTTTTAAAAACAGCAAATAGGTGATTTGTTCTAAATAATCTCCATAGCCAACGCCGTCGTCACGAAGTACACTGGCAAGGTTCCAAATTTTTGATATTATAGTTGAGTCTGTCATTTTAATACTGTTTTAAACCACTTTATTGCTACTTCACCATCCATTTGCTCTATTTCAGAGATGCTTCTTGAATGTCTAATTCCGTTTCTCAGGGTTCCAAGTTGATTGAAACGGATTTCTAAATTGTTCTTGTCTTTGAATATTGAAGAGAATATTTCCCAGTTTTGTTTGGTAACAATGGTGTCTTGATACTCTCGAAGATCAAAAAACTCAACCCTTTTTGAGAAATTATTGTAGTCTGTGCTTGTGACATTTGGTTTCTTTTTGATGTCAGAATCTATCCTTCTTTGAACCTTATCTTGAATGTGTGGTGGAACGCTTTCCCTATAGGAAATCAAATCTTCTCCAATTTTGGAAACAATTAGATCACGAATGGTATATTCTATTTCTTCAATTTCTGAATCCAGATGTTTTAGGTGAGCTGGAATGTTGATTTTTTCATCAATCAATTGGGTTTGAATAGCTTCAAAAATAGTTCGCTTACGCTCCTCTAAAAATTCATCAAAATCGTCTTTTGTAAAAGGTTTTCTTAGTAAGATGCTAACCGCATGTCGGCTAATCAAATGAGATTCAAAAACCCGATATACTTGGTTTTGATTATTGTTGTCCAACATCTCCTGAATGTAGTCATGCGGCATTCTGTTTCGAATAATATGGCGATTGGTACTATCTGAGATAGGAGTTCTGTTCAGTATGCTATTGATAGCTTTACCGCCCTCTTCTTTGAATATAGAATAAGGGACAATGTGATGATCGTCTAACTCGCTGTACTCAGGTAATTCAAAGCTGCTCCAGTCTCTTGCTTCATTAATAACTAGCAAGTTAAAAATGGCGTTGTATATAGCTGAGCCTTTGGGGTTCTCGTTTCTAAGATCAATATACTTTACACTATTGGTAAACTCTTCAATCATATCGGGCATAGCATCCTCATCGAAAAACCACTTTTTTAGACCCATAAAATCTTTAGCGGTGGTAGATTCTACTGAACTACTGTAACGATTTGTAAAAATAGATGCCCAATACCATTTTCTGATTTTACGGTTTATGTCGAGAGTATTTGATGGTTTAGTTTCAGCAACAAATTCCTTGATTGCTGCAAATGCAGGGATAATAGAAGGGTAAGGGACAAAAGCTGATTTTATCGCTCCAAAGTCCCGTGGGTTCTGTAAACTTTCAATGGCCTTTTTTAGAGCCTTTACGGACTGATACCAACGCTCATTAAATTCTTCAACATCCTCTATAAGAATGATCTGATCCTTACTACCATCTGGCTTGCGAATAGTTTTTTTTGATTCAGGAACCAGATAATACAAATACTTAGATGAACAGTAGGCTTGCTCTAGTACAGACATGACCTGAAGGATGTAAGTCTTCATTTTCTTTGTGTTTGTAAAATCCAATTGCTCTTCAGCATCACGCCACATTTGTTTAAGAAAGATATCTTTTGGACGAAGCATGGCATTGAGCAGGTCAAAAATGTCTAGCCTTACACCTTTCGAGTTGATTTGGGTGAAAATGTCACAGACCTTGGCCACTTCAATTTCATGATCCAGTTCTATATAGCTGATATAGAATTCATTCAACAATTCCTCAATAATGCCTCGGAATTGCTTTGCCCCATCAGCGTATAGCTCAAAGGACTCTTTATCCTTTTCAATTTCAGTGGCCTCGACTTTATCCCGCCAATAGTCACGGTATTCTTTAATCCAATCGCTGGTACCCCAGCTACCGCCTTTCATTTCGCCTAGAGGAAATGTGTGGCTTTCAAACTGTGCGTTTTTATCTTTTAAAAAGCGTTTATTCTTTTTGGTAAGGAATTCATAGCGGATAAAATTCTCGTAGTCCTCCTCTAAAAGTGCTCGTATATCAATAAGGTAAATAACACCATTGCTTCTTTTTGGAAACGGAATTTCTGGAGCGAAAAAAGCGTAATGAATAGCTGTTA
Organism: Leeuwenhoekiella blandensis MED217; assembly: GCF_000152985.1. Classification (GTDB taxonomy): domain Bacteria; phylum Bacteroidota; class Bacteroidia; order Flavobacteriales; family Flavobacteriaceae; genus Leeuwenhoekiella; species Leeuwenhoekiella blandensis. Next base: position 2,978,365 of record NZ_CH672395.1, read on the forward strand.
AACGTTGCTGTCCATCAAGAACTATATGCTGTGCATCTAGATTGTCTTTAAACCCATAAATAGGTTCACAACTTAGCATTTTAAAGTTTTCCTTATTGCCTTTCCAAAGTAGTAATGTTCCGATATAATAGTCCATGAAAATAGAACGAATGAGTTCTAATACATCCCAGGGTGCCCATTCAAAATCTCTCTGAAAATCAGGGATTACATAATGCCCCTTTCTCAAGCTATCAATTAAACTGCCCAAATGGACGCGATCGGCTTTTTCTACATTCTTCATTCTACTTGTTTTTTTCTGCTTTTATCCTCTCCAACAACACACTCGCCGGCTCATAGTCTGGGTGTGCTTTGCATTTTGCGATTTCTTTATCGCTTAACAAGGTGCCTTCAAAGGCCTTCTTTAAAATGCTTTGGCGCAAGGCCTGTGCTTTTTCTAAACTGTCCTGTATGTTTTGCTCTACAGCATCACATACCGACAACCGACTTTCTATTTCTTGAACGATTTGGTGTTGTTCCTCTACCGAGCATAAGCTGAACATTGAATTATTTAGCTTTACAAGGGTTAACCTTGTTATTGCTACACCTGCTATATTGCTTAACATTCGGTTTCGCGTTACTTGAGCATTGAGAAAACTTTCAAGAAACTTTGGATTTATAAAAGACTTAATTGTTCTAAACACCCCTACACTCGATAAAAGGGAAAACTCTTCTTCTAAAGTATTAACGGCTGCTCTTCCTGTTGTAGCACCATCTTTAATATAAAGCACATCTCCTTTTTTTACATCACATCTACCAAAAATGGCTTCGTGATCTTCTTGCGTCACATAAGAGATATTTCTCAAATCAATTCTTCCTTCTTTAATATTCTTTGCAGTTATGTACTTAAAGTCACCTTTTTCAATATTTTTTGGAGAGAAGTGTGTACCGTCCATTATTTTAAGACAAACGTTACCTAACTTTTCCCAAGCCCAAGTATTTGGGATTATAGGTAATTCTTCTATTTCATTTAGTTCAAATTCTTTTATTTTTCCTGGTTTTCCTGGCTTTTTTCCTTCTTTGTCATTATTCTCCCAAGATATGACAGCCTCTTTCCATTTTGCTAGTTGTTGTTCGTAATGTTTTTGACGCTCCTTTTTTATTTCCTTCAGCAATTCCTCAGCAGTCGGTAACTCAGTTTGTTTTTCTCTCCATTCTTTGGTCAACTTTCCCTCAAACGCCTTTTTTAAAACGGCCTGCCTGTAGATTTTGAGTTGGTCTTGTGCTTTTTTTAGGTCGGCAATACCACTGTCTAAACTACTAAAGAGCTCTTCAATTTTTTTGACGATGGCTTGTTGTATGGGTAGAGGAAAAAGTTTCGTTTTTAAAGCCTCTATTTTTGTCGCTGAAATATTAGGTTGTGCACCACCATAAGCTTGTTGTTCAATATCTCTTTTTAGAGAGTACAGTAAGTAGTAAATGTAATTATTTGATGTAAGCTCTTCTGAATGAGGAATTAAATTTCCGACACGTTGGTTTTGATAAGCTTTTTTATCAGAATTATAAATACCAAACTTACCAGTTGTAGCACCTGACATTGCAATTAGAATATCTCCTTTGTTTACAATGTGAGAATCATATTCTATATTATCATCAATTCTTTTTGCGTTTTCAATATCTACATTCCAATCTTGGATATCCCCAATTCTTATTACAGGAATACCATCCTTTTGATATTTACTACTCTTAAAAGCATATCCATTTTTCAACTTCAATAAACTCCCTAGAGTACATTCAACCCAATCTTCTCTCATTATGCTGCTAGTACTTCATTGAGTTCATTAATAATTTTATTCATTTGCTTAGCAAAAAATTGATGCATTTTTATAAAGTGTTTTATCGCATTTGCTTAGGTTTCCCTGAATAGGTGACTTGAAAAGAAAAAGGTGTTTTTCTAGTACTAACAATCTTAATAATTTCTTCCCATTGCTTTGACAAGATTAACAACATATCCCAAACAGAGAGATTTGCTTTTTTTGAAGCACCCCTAATGAAAAAAAGGCCTATTCCTGCTTCGTGATAGGCAGCAATCTCATCCTTGCGTTTATCAAGGTGGATATCGCGTGTAATAATAAAAGAATTGTTGTTTTTTAATTGAGCAATCCACTCAATGTCCTTAACACCATAACCAAACTTATCTTTAAGCAACTCTATTTCAAACACTTTACCCTTACGCTTAAGGTTTTCGACGTTTTGAATGGTACGAAATCCTTTAGCCAAATGAGGCGGCATATTTTCATCAAAATAAATGATCACGCCGCACGTCTTGATTTATACTGTATTGCGTCTCTGACTTCAGCCTTATTTAACTCATATATCGCAGCAATATATTCAATGCTTTCACCGGCTTGATAATGATCATAAATAATGTCAGGAAAGGTATTATGCGTTTTAAAAACAGGTTGCCCGAATTTTCGTTCAGGATCTATAACAATAGACTTTTTCTTACCAAGCGGATAATACTTGGATGCTAAGTTCTCATTGTTAAATTCAAGCTTTACGCAAAAGTCCTGTATTAACTTTAAGTTGAACTGCTTTGAACCGTCAAGTGTTAATGTTGAACCGTCCTTATCAAAATAGATCTTCCTCTTGTCTGTATGTATATTTTCCAGCACATGTTGAAGCGCAAAAGGAAAAGCGGTATTATAAAGTTCTGAAAGTTCGGTATGAGCTTTCATCACTTCCCGAGGTTTGACTCCAGCCTCAGAAAATTGCATCATTACATAAAATTCTACAAAGGTGTGAAAACTAACGGCTCTTTTACCATCTGTTACCCAAGAATATTTTTCACCATATTCCTTGCTTAATTTTCCGTCCCAATAGATATTAATCCATCTATGAATATGGTGGTATTTGACATTTAAAATGTCAGCTATCTCTGTAGCTGTAAAGCTACCTTTTCCTATTTCTGGTATATTTTCGAAGTCCATAAATATTAGTCGATAAAAATAGAACTATTTCTAAATATCAATAATCCATTTAACATTATGCTGCTAATACTTCATTAAGTTCATTAATCAAGTTATCCATCTCATCTCCAAAAAGCTGATACATTTTCCCTTTACCGCCCTTGGCATCAAATGGAGTATAGTCGAGATCGTCCAATTCTATGTGATAACTGCTTACGACGTGGTCTTTAATCATCCGTAGCCATGCTACCTGTTCTGGTGTAAAGCGATTGTGTTGCCCCGCGTTTTGTTTAAACATCCAGTTTTTAAAGTTTTCGTCAATGGTTTTATCAAAGGCTTTAAGCTCGCTATCAATACCGCAAACTCTTCTTATAAGCGAGACTAAGGCCGTTAATTCATCTTTGGGTTGTTTTGGTGCCATTTTACCCTTCGACAAGCTCAGGGTGACATAAGCGTCCCAAACATAATCAGGTGCCAGTAAGGGTTTTTCCAGTCGTAATTTTTCCATCACTTCCTTGATCATTTTAAACGTGATATCCCTACGATTATAGGGATGGTTGTAAAAAATACTCAGGGCCTTTATTTCGTCTTTATTTGCTTTCAGGTAGTCGCTAAAATCAGTTACAATTTGCTGTGCCTTATCTACAGTAGTGGTTTCCCATTCACTTTTGGTTACCGTATCAAGGTTGATGCTGTCTATAATCTGCTCGTGTTGCTTGCGCACGTTATCAAGGTACTCATTAAGTTCGCCGGTAAAGGTTTTACCGGCTTCAAGAATCAAGGCTTCCTGTGCTTTCTGCTTAGCCTCTTGTTCTAAAGCAGGAGTTCTATCTACTTTAGGTATTTTATCTATTTCCTGCTGTGCCTTTTCATCAATAGCGTCCTGGTCAAATGCCGTTATAAGTTCTTTTGTGATCTGCTTTAGATTTTTACCTCCTGAAAATTCGAGAAGCTTATCCTTTTCCTTTTCGGTAATCTGCTTTTCCAGTCGAATGAGTCGGTTAGCCAAAGACAAAAACAAATCTTCGTCTGCAATCCCCATAGTCACTGCTCCCAACAAATCTTTCATAGGAATAGACGGCTTGCGTTCCAGGGGTCTACTGTCTGTCTTTTTAGATTTGGTTGCGCCTACAGCATCCACGATCACAAAGTGAGTTTTGGTTTTAGCTGTTTTACTTACCAACTGTAACGAATCGCTGTTGATGGTGCGGGTACCACGGCCCTTCATTTGCTCAAAATAGTTGATGCTTTTTACATCACGCATAAACAGCAGTACTTCTAAGGGCTTTACATCGGTTCCCGTAGCGATCATATCTACCGTTACGGCAATACGGGGATAATACGAATTCCTAAAACGATTCAATACCGATTTAGGATCTTCGTCAATTTTATAGGTTACCTTTTTACAAAAGTCATTGCCTTCATTAAATTCCTCGCGTATGATTTTTATGATATCGTCTGCGTGACTATCCGTTTTTGCAAACACTAAGGTTTTGGGTACTTCATAGTCCCCATTTTCATCCAGACGATTTGGGTATATTGTAGTTCTAAGGGCTTTTTTATATTCTTTGATAATGTTTCTAATCTGACTGGGGTTGACCACCTTTTTATCTAAATCATTGCGCTTATACGCCGTGTCCTCATCCTCCTGTTGCCAACGTTTTTTACGAGTCAATTTATCACGTCGGTCTACAAACCAGCCAGCCTTTACAGTTTCTCCGTTTTGAGAAATTTCGGTTTCAATCGTGTACACATCATAGGGTACATTAACCCCATCTGTCACCGACTCCTCATAGGTATACTGACTCACCACATTTTCATTAAAAAACCCAAAAGTTCTTTTATCAGGTGTAGCGGTTAAACCTATGAGAAAGGCATCAAAATAGTCCAATACTTGTTTCCACAGGTTGTAAATGGAGCGGTGCGCCTCATCAATCACGATAAAATCAAACTGCTCTATAGGTACTTTTTCGGTATACTCCACCGGCACAGGCGTATTGGTTTTCATACGCTTTTGCATCCAGCTGGACTCATTAGGATTGTCCAATTCTGCGCTCTCATCAAGCTCCTCGCCTTTTAAGATAGCATACAAACGCTGTATCGTAGAAATACAAACCTGACTGTCTGAGGCTATATAACTCGAAGACAACCGCTGTACATTATACAACTCTGTAAACTTTCGGTTATCATCAGTAGGCTGAAAGGTCATAAACTCCTGTTCTGCCTGTTCGCCCAGGTTTTTAGTATCCACCAAAAACAATACCCGCTTGGCGTCGGCGTGTTTCAATAAACGATATATAAAGGTTGCTGCTGTAAAGGTCTTCCCTGCACCCGTTGCCATTTGTATTAAGGCTTTAGGTCTGTTATTCTTAAAAGAAGTTTCCAGATTATTTATTGCAACAATTTGAGCAGGACGTAATCCTGTTTCATCTAAAGGTGGAATGGATAACAAGCGCTCCCGAAGACTTTTACCCTTTTTAAGCCAATCTGCAATGGTTTCCGGTTTATGAAAACTAAATACGGTTCGTCCTCTTGGTTTAGGATCACGATAATCGGTAAACCTGGTGACTGTTCCTGTACTTTCGTACACAAAGGGTTTTTCGTTATCCAAAGTAAAAGCTCCTATTTTGATAGGTTCTTTTGAATATCTCACCGATTGTTCCTCTACCATCAACAGACGGTGTCCTTCCTCTTCTTTTTTAGCTTCAATAACTCCTACAGGCTTGCGGTCTACAAAGAGCATATAGTCTGCAGAGCCTGAGACTGTATTGGTTTCTCTTAGCGCTACACCTTTACCCGCAGAAAGATCAATGGTACTTTTTGACTGTACTATCCAATCTGCCTGCCTAAGCATCTCGTCTATTTTATCACGGGCTATCTGTTCAGGGTTCTGGTTAAGGTCGTCGGACATTTAAACTTTGGTAGTTGATTGTTTAAAAATATAAAATCTTATGGTTTAATCACTTTTTAAAACTACGAGTAATACACCAATTATTAATGAGGAAATCCTCATTTTAAACATAAGCTATTCAAAAACAATAGCTTAAAGCAATTATCACACCTCTAAACATCAATATAGCATTAGTAAAAACCGGTATATTCTGATATCTTGCACCTACCTAAGGCACTGTACCCCAAACCTATATATTAATTTACAGCTTATCACTGCTCAACTTTAATACGCCAACTATGGATTCTACAAACGATCACGACCACCACAAGGGGCAACAGCCACACAACGCATCAAAGCAGGCTTATGACACCAAGTACTGCCGTGTCGATAATGAGCAACCTAAACAACATCTGCCGTATGTGCGCTTAGGGCATTCCATTTATTATCTCCGTAGCTGCAGTGACCTCGCATCACAGAATTAGGGGGTGTGCATCTTTTGGTTAAAGGGGTTGGGGGTTGCTTCTGTATTGGGTTAAAAAGTCATCTAGTTTTTTAAAGATGGTGAATAAATGGTCTTCTTCTATTTTTTCTTTTAAAAAGTTACTAAAGTCTTCAAACCTTATCTGCTCTTGCGTATAGTTTTCCTTTGCAAAATGGAACCAGCCTTTATGTTTACCTTTAAAAAAATTCTTATCAATTTGCTGTAATTCGTAATCTTCAAAAACTATTTCTTCGTAAATGGAACAATCTTCAAGTGCACCCCGTTGAAGTTCAACGATAACATTCATACTGTGACTGGGATTATCCCACAGCCCAGCATGCCCTATTGTAAACATTAAATCTGGATTGCGTTTTGAAAAAACATGTATGAGATTAGTATTATTTCTTATACTATGATTCACATAATTTTGCTCAAAATCAAGATCTTTAAAAGCCTTAATTATTTGATTGTTGACATACTCTTCAAAACGATTAAAAAACTTTTTAGCTTGTAGTAATTGATCTCGATGCTCTTTATAAAATTGTAGTTCCTCTGGTTTCATATCGGGTGTACTCATATTTTGAATGTTTTGGGCTAAATCTTTTAAATAAACAGCATATTTATCACTTGCTTTAAGTAAATATGCTCCGCTGTTTTGCAGTACGCGCAGCATTAAGTCTTGATGTCTAATATTTATGTAATGCTTGGCTTTCTTGCGGTGTTGATATTTATAAGCTGGAACCGGGTATAAAGAAAGTATGACCCCTATTTTATTCTTATCAGGATCAGCTGCGACTTTTACGCTATTCCAATAGTCATCCAAATCATTGTGATCTATAAGATGATACACTTTATTCTCGATGATGATGGCTTGCTGCTCGTTGTGTAACAGCAGGTCAATACGTCCTCCTTTATCTGTGCTATATTCGGTCTCTATTGTAAAATCACTAAAACTTTGCAAGGCTTCTTTTTGCTTGCCTAGTTTAGACTCCTGTATTAATTCAAGTAAACTTTGTATAAACAGGTCTTGAAATCCGTGCTCTTGTGCTACATCATAAAAGAACGCGTAAATATTGGATAACACATTCTCGTAGTGAGGCTGCTTGGCAATTTCTAAAAAGGTTAAGGGCTTGGGTTCGATAACAGGTATTTCTGCAGTGTCAACGAATTCTTGGAGGGTGGTTAGGTTCATTGGGTGGTGATAACTTATTTGGCGTATTCTTGGTTGAGTTGCTCTAGCTTTTCATTATTAGCTGATATAAAAACAACTAGCTGCTTAACTGTGTTTTCAATGATTTGTTCTCTAAAATTATGATCTGTATATAATTGTGTCAAAAGCCCCTTATCATCCAAATCTAAATACATGTTTTCTTCAGCTTCAACATTTAAATTTTCAGGTAGCAATACCAATTCACAAATGGGGTACAATAGTGTACAATTAATATCCTTACTATACTTAGGGTTTAATGCAGTTGCTCGTTCCTGATTTTCTGCTCTATTTACTATTCCGTAGTATACTGGTCCATCTTCTGCATAAAAGGATTCCATCCCAAAGTAAAAAGGAACACTATTCTTATTTCCTAGATAAATGGCTATTTCTTTACCCTTTTCCTCTACGTGTAAATTATTAAGCTGAGATTGTGTTAAAGCTTCAACTAAGGACTCTTTTACTGCTTTTTTAAAACTTATTTGAATTTCTTTAACCGCTTCATTGTATGCACTATTAACAGCTTCGGCTGCAACAAGGTTTTCTTTAATAGTATTCTTTAATTCGATCATATATCTAGGTTCTAATCGGTTGGTTATTTTCTTTACAAGATTGAGGTATTGTTTTATACCTTGTGCAACGTAAGGGTTATTATCACAGTGTTCTAAGATATCTGTTAGCCATTTAAGTATGTCTTTGCTATAGCTCAAAAGATGATAATCTTTACCCGCTATTAAGTCTCCTTGACTACTTGATGATGCAGGTGTCCCCTCTTTTGTGAGATAGAACACAACATCCTTTTTATTTCTTACCGCGTTTACATAACGTAAGATCTGTTTATCCTGATCGCTTGAATCCACTTTATTCTCAATAAAAATGCGTCGATGAGGTGTGTCAATCACAAGATCTACTCGACCTCCCGTCTCCTGCTCATCATCTCGAAGTCCTAAGTTGAGTTCTTTATGAATACGCACATTACTTAAAAGTTTGGGTAGTTCGGCCTCAACTTCTATTTCATCAAAACCTACTTTAGCTAGAAGTATTTTTAAAAATGCTTTTAAAAATACTTCTCCTTGATGGTGACTTCCTTTGGGATTGAGAAGCTCTGCCAACATTGCCGAGTGGGTGTTGTTTTCATAACGTTCAATCTTAGTGATGCTAAAAATATTAAAGTCTTCTCCAGAGTCTTTTTTTGCCTCCCGATCTCTTTGTACTAAGTCTTGAGTTTTAGCTAATAGGGACTCTACTTCTTTAGTCATTGTGTTTGTTGGTTATATGAATTATTACAATTAAATAGCTAATTACAAACTCTTAACAGTGTCTATATAATCTGAGATATCCTTTGTGAGACTCTTATTAAAGCTAGAACTAGATGGATGCGGATTAACCATAAACGGTATATTACGATCAAGCTTTAGATAGTATATTTTTCTATGTTCACCTTCAATTTCAAAATAGTACTCCTTTGGATAATTATTCCATAATCGGTGTCCCCAAAAGAATACAATGTCTGGTTGTAACTCCTTTACAACTTGTTTAAAAGCATCTATACTTTTTGAGAAATCTTCACCAGATGGAGATTGTCTGGCTGCGTGCATTGGGCTTTGTACATAATTGTAAAAACTTATACTGTTCCAAAATTCAAGAACCTCCGGAGAAGACAAGGTTTTATTAGCATATACATTAGCAAAACGTGTGAAAGTATTCATCCATCTGTGATAACCTTTACCTGTATTTTTATAATGTAAATAATCATCAAGTACGTTTTGAGTAATTAGCTCAATACGTTGTTTGTTAGCTACATAATCTGCGTAATCAGTCTCGTTGAGATAATGACTTTCTCCCAATACGAGCACTTTAAATTCTTGACTGTAGTAATTCTCACCTACATAGGGCTTAAATCTGATGGTATGCATTTTGGTTTGTTTTATATGTGTTCTTATCTATTTAACGGTTTAATCACTTCTCTAAAATATTCCAGGATCATCACCATCGCGAGGGTGTCGAGTTCGCAATAGCGCAGAAGTCCGTTTTCAATTTCCCGGCGTTCTTCGGGAGTTACGGCTTCAAACTGTAGCTTTCCGTAGGCGGTAAGGGCTGCACCCCCATCGCTGATGCCCTCGATGTTGGTGACTGCGGCATCCAGCTGTTCGGCATCCCAATGGTCAAACAAGGGCGGCAGGTTTTTATACGGACTCACCACCGTACCGGCTTCGTCCTCCTGTATAAAGCGGTGCTGGGGTGCAAAGTTGAGACTGCTTACATTAATGCGTTCCAGCGGCTGACTATATTTAACCCTTAGGTAGGCGCTGCTGTTGAGTACCGCCGGCAATACCGCTTTGATACTGTTAGACCCGCCCAGTTGCAGGTCGTAGTAATAGTCGGTCACCAGTTTGTACAGGTCGATCATATCGCGTGCGCCCGTCCAGTTGTCTACCGCTGTACGTGTACTGTGACTGATCTCTTGTATAAACTGCATCAAAGCTTCCCGATCGGGCTCGTCTGAGGTTTTGAGTTGGTTATAGATCACATTGAGAATGGTATTCTCGTGGTTGTGGTATCTAAAGATGCTTCCGGTATTGGTTTCCAGCGCTGTTTTAAGCGCCCGTACAAACTCAAAGTTGGGAAACGCGCCAATGCGGGTATTGATGTATTCGGTATGGTGGGTGACGCTGCCATCCTCATCTATGATATGATGACTGAACTGAAACACCAGTTGCTCATAGGGGTGCATCCCCTTTACAAAGGGAATCGCCACGGCGGTGGTCTCAAAATCGATGCAATTGAGCGGCCAGCTAAACTGTGCAAAAGCATCACGCAGACCCTCCCGTTCAAAATACGGCTCAGGATCCTGAGCGAGGGTCTTTTCTACCTGTAGGGCTTTGCGCTCGGTGCTGCTGATCTTTCCGGCTTCGGGTTTGACCTTAAGGTCGGCATCGGTAAGCTGGTGCATAAAAAAAGTACCGGCCTCCATCAATTTTTTAGATGCTCTAAAATTCCACACGTCATACACCTTAGGTTTATTGATCTCCCCTACCCGAAGCTGCAACTGCTCCTGCCAACACTCGTGAAAACCGCTGCGGTGGGTCGCGGTAGGCTTTTCGGTATAAAACTCACAGCCCTTGCAGTGTTTACCTATAGGCGTGTGCAGTTTGATATCTTCGGCATAATGCTTTTTAAAAAAGGCTAGCGTTTCCGCAAAAGTCATCCCTTCAAAGCTTGGGTTTGTGGTAAAGATCTGCTGAAGCTCTTCCGCCACAGGGATCTTGGCCAAAATAGACGCACCTAAGTCGGTTATCTGGAGTCCGGGAGTTACTTGTACGCCCGTACGCAGATCGGTGTCGCTAACCAGCTGAAAATGCTGATGCAAGCCATCTACGGTAGCCACGGCGTCTTTATCGGCCAGGTAGAGATAGGGTGTGATCTGAAAATCGGGATGCGCCTGTGCGATCACATACTGCTGAAAGGCGACATCGTATAAATAAGCAGACCAGCCACCGGTCACCGAAAACCCGTTATGCCCCCTACTGCTAACGGATTTTGCCTTGACTTCGATAAGCTGGATCTGCTTTCCTTTTTTTACTAAAATATCGGTACGAATGAAGTAGCCGTCGTGTAAAAACGCGGCTTCAAAAATAACCACCTCCTCTTGCTGCAAGAGCTTGTGGGTGCGTGCGGCTAATGCTTCGTAATTATAATCTTCGCCTAAAATAGCAATGCCCTGTGGAAAGTGTAGCCGTGCTAATTCTTCAACCTGAAAACCGCCTTGTGCTAAGGCTTCGAGAAAGGTATCGCCCACCTGCTGATTTTCATACTCCGGCTTGCGGGTATAGTACAGTTTGGTTGGGCAATCCAAGGCTAGTTTAAAGCGGGACTTGGTTAGGAGTCGGTTATGAGTTTGGGGCATAGTTGATTATTGCTATAAATATAATTGTTCTTTTTTTAATGACTTTACGGAATTCTGCATTTAGAGCAGATTTATGGATAAATTGTTTATTTCGCACCAAGCTTTTAACAGTTGCTTTTCGACCTCAGTAGCATTACGATTCATTTTTCCTTTAAACTGAACGACCGTTTTATCGATGACTTGAATGGTACAACAGGGAGTAAAGTGCCCCTTGCGCTGCACGCGTAATCCAAAAATGCGGGAATAGTCCTGAAGACAGCGGTTTACGTAACCGTAAACACAATGCTTCAACACTTTAGATTCGTTATATAAGGTATGGCTATCGGTGATCTCTTCGATCTTATAAAGCCTGTCATCCAGCGTGGCTGTATAGGGTTTAAACGTTCGGGGCTCCCAGGTAACCACAGGCTTATCGAGGTCTACCTCTTCAAAACCGTAGCGATGCCAATGATTCATTTCCCGATTGAAGGACGCCAGCGTTTTATCTTTTAACGAATAGGTGCCGGTAGTATCTATAGCTGTATAGCGCTTATATCCTATATAATCCAGAAATACCGTTGCCCCCTGAAAGTCCTCTTTTTTAAAATGGGTGATGTAGAAGCGTACCACCTCTTGCCAAAAGGCGATGTCTTTTTCAAAGAGATCGATATCATATTCCCACTTATGCGATAGGGTAAGTAATTCTAGTAATGCATCTAAATGCTGCGGTACATTTTTGTACAGGCGTACAATACTGCGGTAATGCTTTAAGGTATTGATTTGCTCAATACCTTCTGTTTCCAGATACGGAATACCTCCATAGAGAAATAAGTGGGCTTCCTGTTTAGACAAGCCTAAAAACGGCAAGGTTTTTCTTAGGCTACGTTCTTCAAAAAGTACCGAAAAGATTCTTCGCTCTAGTGCAGGCAGCTTGGTTTTAGACGTATTGATATAGCCCGGCATCGCCAAACTACGACCAAATAAGAGTTCGTGTAAAGCAATACAAGCTTGAAGATCGCGTACCGAAGTCCACTTCTGGGCAAACAGTCGTGCGCAGGGTGACAAGCGGTTAGGATGGTTGCCGTAATAACACGCCAGCTGAATCATCGCTTGTGCAATGAGTTCGCCCCGTAGCCATAGGTTGGTGGCCAGCACCTCTTTCATAAAACACAAACTGCGACTGAGGGCCTCAAAAGATTGGCGCGTGATCAGGTAATCATCTGCCATCAAATAATTAAGAGCCGACTTATACAGCAGATACCGATATTCTTTAGCATCAAAATACGAATCAAAAAAGCTGCTCCAGATCTCGTATAAGGTAGCCTTGCTTAGGCACGGGTGATCTACTTCTAACCCAAAGTCTTGCAACTTCTCGTGTAACAGGTGCAAGGATGCTGTTACTTTAGGAGGAAAGCTATGCTGTGCTAAATAGGCTTGAAGATCCATAGACATTGTTTGTGATTTCAAAGGTCTATGGAAGCTTCGCCAAAATACGACGGTGGTAAAACTTATTTATAATTTGCTAAGGCTTCTTGCAACATGTGCTGAATCTCTTCTCGTAGTTCCTGAGGCTCTTCAACGATCACAAAGCTGTGCATTTTAAGGAGTTGAATTTTAAACTCGTAGTTAGGAATCAGCACATAGGTTACAGTGCCGTATTCCGCCTTCTTTTCATACTGAATGTCCTGAGAGCGGTGTAAAGGCAGGCTTTGTAAGTACTTAAGGTGTTTATGAAATACCTGCAGCCGGATCTTTTGAGGCCGAGCAGCCCCCTCATTAAAGTTGAGACCAACGATCTTAGCAAATTGGCCGAGTTGGTCTTCATAGTCCGTACGCTTCACTTGGGTGTGTCCGCTGATTTGAAGCTGTTGTATGCGGTCGATCCCAAAAGTACGGATCTCCGTCGCCCCCTCCGGCACGCCCACCACATACCAGCGGTTGAGGTATTCGCGGATTTGCAACGGAGTCATGGTATACTCTTTTTGGGTTTGATTCCAATAATTGATATGCACAAAGCTCAGTTGATGCTGTTGCTGAATCGCGGCCACGATGGTCTTGACCTGCTCGATCCCCTGAAAGATCGACGAATCGTCCAGATGTACGATATCGGCCAATTTACTGAAATCGGTAGTTCCTTCTTGAAGCAAGTGGCCTACATTAGCGAACTCGATAAGTTTTAAGAATTCGTAAACCGCTTCCTGATCGCGTTGTTCTACGTGGTATCCGTTGGTTACACTCTCGTAGATAATATCAATAGAAAATTCCTCCCGGATGGTCTTCAGGTCGCGCTCCAGCGTTCGCGAAGAGACTTCGCCTCCGGTGAATTCGGCTACAGCATCTAGCAATTGGTCTTTTGAAATACCGGATTTATGCTTTACATAGCTGATGATCTTTGCCAGTCGGGCTGCTTTTTTATAGGTACTCATAGTTTGGAAGGTTTCTTCAAAGATAGGATAGTCCGTCATAATTTGACGTACTTAATCCTTATTTTTAAATTTAAAATAAAACGTATGTCTCCCACCCGAAACCAAAAGTACACCCAACTCGCACAACAGCTACACGACAGCTTAAGCTTAATCAACAGCCTGAAAACCCAAGCGGTAACAAAGCATCAATACGCGCTCGCCGCGCAAGACCGGGAGGTAGAAGCGCTTTTGGAAGAGGCGGTGCGTAGACTTATTGAAATACGAAAGTAGAGATACAAAATACAAAGTTTAGTCAGCAGTCTCAGGTTTGCTGTTTGTGGTTTACTGTTTCTGGTTTCTGGTTTCTGGTTTCTGGTTTCTGGTTTATTATTCTGCATTAAAGTACAACGTCAGAAGTACGAAATACAAAGTTCAGTCAGCAGTCTCAATTTGCAGTTTGCGGTTTATTGTTTATGGTTTATGATTCCGCATTAAAGTACAAGGTCAGAAATACGAAATACGATCTGTTAACGCATAGTCATTTCGACCATCGGGAGAAATCGCATCTGATGTGCGTGTTTCATCAAATACCCTCATCCCCGGCCCTTCTCCCGCGAGAGAAGGGAGCTAGCAACCTGTGTGATCTCTCCTAACGTCGAGATGACTTAACATACCCATACCCGAAGGGTTTCTTATTCCTTTTCTTTTCTGCATCCGACGACCGCAGAGAGCCAAATGCACCTGTTGTACTATGTACTGGTGTTAGTCGTATTAGTAATGGTAAAAAAAAATGAACAAACACGATTTAAAGCAAAACTTATCAAACCAATGCTAGGTAAGTAATCCTAGTTTCCCGAGCGGCCTGTCCCAATGAAGATTGGGAATTTTATCGCGTGTTGCGTTCACCCAAATACCATTTTAAACCAAACAAGTAACTCCCTTCCTTCGAAGGAAGGGTTGGGGAAGGATGACATAGCAAAGACTAAAACATCCCTCTAAATCTCCCTTCAAAGGGAGACTTCTAAGACAAGTACTTTGTTTATTTATAAATTCTGGTTATCGCTTGGTCCAAATACGCTTACTACTCTCTTTCCAACCCTACGGAACATCACTCCACGTGTGCTACTATCAGCTCCCCTCCTCGCCGAGGAGGGGTGGCAGCGAGGCGCACGCAGTGCGCAGCAGCTGACGGGGTGGTGTTGCCCCAAATGTACTAGAACCACCCCTGCCCTGCTGCGCGGGCTTTCCCCTCCTTCAAAAGGAGGGGAGCTTTTGTTTTATTCTTTTATTTACAATCACTTTTCAATACGCTTCCAAAGGCATCACCCCAACTCTTTAAACTCTAAGTGATAGGTAAAGAGGGAGATCGTGTCATCTGCTTTGACCTTTGCCAGTAAGGCTTCTTCAGGTTGGTGTATACACAGGATGCCTTTTACAATTTTGCCGGTCAACGCCGCTAATCCCTGAGTGTATTTCTTGATCTGCTCATAGACCGCTATCCCTGTGCTATTGGGTTTAAGCACGACCGCATAAAGTAGCGCTGCTGTCTGATCTATGAGTACTAAATCTATTAAGCCGGTTACGCCGGGCACTTTGTACTGTCTTCCGTAGCCGTACTCATCCTCATAAATAGCTAAAGGTTCTCCAAATACCGGTATCCCGGCCTCGATTTGCAAGGCGATTAGCGCTTCAAGCTTATCTGCTCTGGCAAAGCGTTTCCCCTTTAGGAATTTCTTTACCCCATAGGCCTTTTCTTTGTGAAGTATAGGCGCAAGAATAGCGTCTGCAAACAACTGTCGCTCCAATTGATCTGCGCTGTTTTGCAGTCGGCGTTGAATCAGGCTGGCTTCGGGGTTTAAACGAATGCTTTCTTCCAACAAGGCTTTGGCTTCTTTGTATTTACGAAGTTTGATCAAAGCCGTGGTATAATTGTTTACAAAGACTTCAAAATCTGTAATCTCCTCGGCATCTGTGGTATTGTGTCTTGAAAGCGCTGTCATCTGCTCAAGTGAAAATTCCTGCAGGATGAGTTGCGCCATACGTTCGGCTTCCTTATAGTCCTCGAGTATGACATTAGCCCCCAAAGCATAGTGGCTGAGATCATACAACAGGTACCCATAGGTTATGTGGGTTTGAAATTCTTCAAAGTCCTGTTGCAAGCTTAAAAGGGACTCAAACAAGGTCTGTAGGAGTCGTTTGGCAGGTTCATACTCTTTTAATTGGTAGTAGCACATGCCAGCAAAATACTCGCCCAATTCACTGTCGATCTTAGTGAAGTACGGCAGCGCCAGTTCCGGACTGCCTGCCATAAAGCGCTCCAAACCACATATAAAGTCATAAGCGGCCGGAGCATCGCCTCCTTTTATCTGTAGTTGCTGCTTTACATAGGCATAGTGTTCATCGGCAAGTAAGCCTAGAATACTTTGATGATCTATAAAATAAAAAAGCGCATTAAAGTCAATTTCATTGATAAGCTCTGCGACATACAGGTCGTAAAAGCTGTTGGGCATGGTTTCCAATACGTCCTTAAAGCGCGCGCGGTCATGCGCAATCAGAAGTGCCTGAACCTCCTGCATTGCTTTATAGGCCCTGGCCGAGGCTTCCTCGGTACGTAGGAGTGCTGCTTGTAAAGCAAGTGTGTAAAAATGTTCTAGTGCGGCTGCGTCGTCGTAGGTATTAGGATCGTTCATAAGGCTTAGGATATTAGGTTTCTAAAATACACCGGGATCATCACTACCTCAAGGATTCAAGCCTCCTCCACTACACACATAAGACCCTCATAACCAAATGTATAAATAAATAAAAATAGTTTTTATGCAGATTTCGGTATATCCTTCAAAAAGGGGAAAAATACCCGGTATTGGGGATTGTTAAGGAAATGTAAAAGGGGTTACTTTATAGAATGTAATCAACTAACAATCATGACTACAACAAGAGATATATTTGTCGGAATTATGTTGAGTTTAATAAGCTTAGGCGTAAATGCTCAAAATACACTTACCTTAGAAGAACCAGACCGCCTCGTCAGTGCGGCGGCTTATAACAAACTGGTTTCACAAAACTTCAGCTATTTACTTTTAAGTGAAAACAGCCCACAACAGGGTATTAGTGCTACGTTAAATGACAAAGGAAGTAATTTAAAAATCAACGGACTTCTATACAACGGATTTTCTGGTATCGTTACTATGGAAGCTGATCTTGCGAGTACAGACGGTGTTTATTTTTTTGATGAAGAAAAAGGTGGTCAACAAGCTAAGATTTCATTCAATTACTACCGCTCCTTGTTATTTTTATCTAAATACAATAAGCCTAACTATCTAAAAAGTGCTTCCCATAGGCTGGCTATTTTAGAAGCAATTCTAGAAGCTAAAAATAAACATGATACGTATTATGAATTACTTACCGATACCCGAATCATAAATACTAACTTTAAAGAACTACAAACAGAGATAGATATTGCAAATAAAAAAGTTATTGAAAAATTAAAAGCAATAACGGCTAAATATATAAACGATCAGGAAATAAATGGCTTTGATGCCTTACCTATGCGTACTGTAGACACTAAAGAACTAAAACTTACACAGCCCGAAACTTTATTATTCGAAGAAGCCACAAAAAACCATAAAATAGTAGCTACAGGTTACAATATTAACAAGTTGCTCTCCGCTTACAAAACCAATGAACTCTACATCTTAAACAAACTGGAAGACGATCTGATAGATTTAGAACTGAAAGCAGCAGAATCTCAATGGACCTCCAAACACAACACGTTTATAGGAGTAACTCCTTTTTATAAAAGAGAAAGTTTTAGACGCTTTACACTTGATCCAACAAAAACCTTTTCCAACATGTTTGCTGATACTAAAGGAGATCTATACGGAATAACGTTTTCTATTAATTACAATTACGAGCGTAAAAAGAATTATGGATTGAAATTATTTCCGCATCGATTTTTTATAAAAGCTTCCACTACTGCAGGTAGAGCCTCTAACAGCTCTAGTTTTTCAAACAGCACGTTGAATTTCACACAATCTTTAGGATCTGATGTTAACGGAAATCCTATTGTTTTCACCAAAGACGATGCTGCTTTTATAGGCGATAGTCGGTATGAATATGGGACTTCTAATAGTGTTAAATTAGAAACGTACTATTACCCTTTCAACATACCCATTGGACTCTTTGGTATTCTCAGTTATGAGTATATTAATTTCAGCAGGCTAAAAGATGTGCAAGATAAAGAACTGTCACCCATGCGGCTAGGTGTCCTGTTTAACTTAAAAAATAAAGAAAAAGATAAGCCACTTGTTACCATTCAGGCATTTCTAGACCGAACCGATTTAAGCTTAAGTCCTAACGGTAGGGACAACGATCTGCGTTTTGGTCTTGGCGTAGGTTTACCAATCAACATACGCTAAGCTGATCATTAAAAAACCCGCTAAGTCCATAGCGGGTTTCTTTCTTTTCTGTGTCGAATACCCTTAATCTAAATAACTAAAGCTCGCGGTGTAAAAATCTACCGCCCCATTATGCTCATAATTTGTGGCTTTAATAGTAGCTTGGGTGGGATAGTTGAGGTCGTTGTAGGTATAATCAACCTTGATGTCGTATAAGGGCTCCCCGTTTTCATCAAAGTATACCACTTGTGAAGGATTGTTATTAAACAAGAGCGCTCGTGCTTTAACCACTTCTGAAGCCTGCGGGGTCATGGTTAAATGAAGTTGCACGCCGTCGAGCACGTCTATGATGCCTGCAGCTTTCAAGGTATGGAAATACGGATTAGGTGCATCATCATAGGTAACCACGGCCATATACTCCTTATCTATAGTTGCGCCGGTAGTAGGATCATAATCTTCACTGTAAAAAGCAATACGCTTAGGGTTTCCGTTAGTATCATACTCCCGTACTTCCCCCACTTCAAAAGCATTATAGGGCGACTGATACAGTTCTTCGATATCTAAATTATCGTTCTCACCGGTCACATTAACCAAGTCACCCTCTTCGTAAATAAAATAATCGGTATCCTCCCCGTTAGAAACTTCGGTCAATCGGGTATTGGCATCATAACTTAAAAATAAAGTCGTACGGTCTGAAGCATCGGCGGTTGACGTTACGATTGTCGAGGTGATGTATTGCGCTTCGACCTCCCCATTGACTTCTTCAAATTCGTCTGACGCAGAATCAGAACAGGATAATGCCGTTAAGGCTGTTGCTGCTAGTAAAGTGATGTACTGTTTTTTCATAATAGGTTTGGTGTTCATTTCTTTTGGTTAAGCAGACAAACCTAAACTTCTCCTCGCAATCTGTTTTACAGAATTCAGTACTTTCTGAAAAAAAGGGGATTTTTCCTGTAGATGGCAGGAGTTGGCAATGGCCGTTTTCAGTCGGCAGTCACAGTAGGCAGTGGGCAGTTGGCTGTTTGTTATTTCTGATTTATTATTCCGGGTGGTTCTCGCGCTGGCTGTCCCAATGAAGATTGAGAATTGTATCGCGTGTCTATGAGTAGCCGCAGTCATTTCGACCAGCGGGAGAAATCGCATCTGTATCCCCCTCATCCCCGGCCCTTCTCCCAAAGGAGAAGGGAGCTAGCAACCTGTGTGATCTCTCCTAACGTCGAGATGACATTGAAGACCCATACCCGTAGGGTTTCTTATTCTTTTTCTTCAGTATAGCAAGAAGGCTCCGTTAAGAATTTTTGAAGCCTTGGAGAAAATTTAGGAGCCTTGTTGCGGTTTTGCCTGATAAGGCAAAAATACCTAAAAAAAAGGGTCTTTTCTTTTCTGCATCCGACGACCGCAGGGAGAGGAATGCACCTGTTGTGCAATGTAATACTGTTAGTCGAATTAGTAATGGCAAATCGACGTTAGGAGATTCACGAGCTCCCGTAAAATAGAAATCACGCGAGTAAAGAAAATGAACAAAACATGATTTGAAGAAACCAACTCCGGATTAAGTTGGCAATCGCTGTTCTCAGACGGCAGTCACAGTAATCAGTGAGCAGTTGGTCTCTTGTTGTTTGTTGTTTGAAAGTAGAAATACAAAATACCATTTAAACGTCATTTCGACCATCGGGAGAAATCGCATTTGTAGTGCGCTTCATCAAAAGCCCTCATCCCCAGCCCTTCTCCCGCGGGAGAAGGGAGCTAGCAACCTGTGTGATCTTCCCAATAGCTATCGGGACAGCATGATAGATCGTATTCAAAAAGGTTATACTCACTCATACCCGAAGGGTTTAGTTTCCTTTTGGTCAGTGTAGTAAGTGCATCCCGTTAAGAATTTCTGAAGCCTTGGAAGAAATTTAGGGATGCGCTTACGGTTTTTGCGATAGCAAAAAACACCTATCCAAAAGGCGTCGTTTCTTTTGGTTCGTTTTCTTTAGACGAGTAAAGAAAATGAACAGAACATGAATTGAAAAAATTAAACTTTTATTTAAACTCCTTTCTTTTTTGCATTGCCCAAAAAAGAAACAAAAAACGCTAGGCTTATTTTTAGATCCTTGAAAACTACGCAGCCGCCTTTGCCTGCGGATAGCAAACCGCTACGCTAGGCTATCCTCCGCTGCCCACCGCTGCGGCGCCCGCTTGTTTTACTACAGATCTAAAAAGTAGGCCGGTTTTTTTTATTAATAATCATTCAAATGATATTCATACCCGAAGGGTCAAACGAATCTAAAATTCCCTCGGTTCAGAATAGACGCGGGCAGCTCCGAAGGACAGGAGCGGTAGCGACGCGGAGCTGACAAGGCGGTTTTTGCGATAGCGAAAAATTCCTAAGCGAGGGCGTCGTTTCTTTTGGTTCGTTTTCTTTAGACGAGTAAAGAAAATGAACAGAACATAATTTGAAAGAAAACTTATCAAACTGACCTCATAAAACTTAACGCAATAAAATCTAAACCCACAGACACCATTTTACCAAAAAAAACAATTCCTTTCCTCCCAAGACTTCGGGAGAAAAAAAGCTTGGAGATGAGGTGCACCCATGCTTTAGCTTCAGATGCTAGCGAAACCCATTTTCTTTAAACATCTTTGCACTTGCTTTTATAACTGAAGTAATTCTGAAAACGCTAATGAACACCCCCACAAGCCATACCGCCTGCCCCGATTGTCACGGTCTGGGAAAACAGAACCGCGGACTCTCAAAACGTGCGAAGCAGCGGTATCAAAAGGCTTTGGAGGTGTACCAAAGGTTTCCTGATAATCCCAAACCGGTAAAGCCCAAAGCACATCTGCAGGTGTGTCCCTCCTGCTCGGGAAGCGGGCTCCTCCCTGCCCCGCAACCCCCGAAACCGGACACCACACGCTTTCCACACCTGGCGATCATTGGGGGTGGGATTGGTGGAACAGCGCTGGCAGTGGCTTGTTTGCACCGGGGAATTCCGTTTACGTTATACGAGCGGGATACCGACTTTGCAGCACGCGCACAGGGCTACGGACTTACCCTGCAACAGGCACATACGGCGGTAAAAGGCTTTGGAATAGACAGGCTGGAACAGGGCATTGTTTCTACCCGGCATATCGCGCATACGCCAGACGGTACGGTCTTGGGCGAATGGGGCATGCGCAAATGGGACACCCAAACCAACGCAACGCCTAAACGGACCAACATTCATATTGCCCGGCAAAACCTGCGCCTGGCCTTATTGAACCAACTTTCGGGTACTGACGCGATACGCTGGGGACATCAGCTTAACGGGTTCAAACAAACGGAAACAGGCATTGAACTCCAATTTGACATCCAAGGAAACACCTCCACAGCACAAGCCGATCTGCTGGTGGGTGCCGACGGTATTCGCAGCAGCGTACGCGCGTTGCTGTTTGAGCAAGAGCCGTATCCTTTGCGCTATCTCGATTGTATCGTGATCTTGGGGATCTGTGCGTTGAGTCCGCTAAAAAACACAGCACACGAGTTGCTGGATCAGAAAACCGTGTTTCAAACCGCCAATGGCAACGAGCGGATGTATATGATGCCTTATGATCCCGAGCATATTATGTGGCAATTCAGTTATCCGCTGGCGGAAGCCGAAGCCAAAAGCTTAAGTGCACAAGGTGCTGAAGCTTTAAAAAAGGAGGTACAAAAGCGCACCGACTGGCATGCACCTATTCCGCAAATCATCAACGCCACACCGGCTGCTTTGATCTCGGGCTATCCGGTATATGACCGTGCTTTATTGACTCCGCAAGCCTTTACCTCTTGTGGTCCGGTAAGCCTGTTGGGCGACGCCGCCCATCCTATGAGTCCGTTTAAAGGTCAGGGCGCCAACCAAGCCCTACTGGATGCACTGGCACTCGCCCGACGTATCACCAAAATGTGCAAGCCCGATACTTCGTGGAAGCAGACCAACCTCCGCAAAAAGATCTTAACGCCCTTTGAAACCGAAATGCTTGACCGCAGCGCCACTAAGGTCAAGGCCTCTGCCCGCGCCGCCCGCGTATTACATTCAGACCAGGTCCTTCAAGAACGCGACGGCCCTAGAGGGGGAGGTAAACAGTAGGCAGTGGGCAGTCGGCAGTCTCAGTGTACAGTAGGCAATTGCAGTTTACAGTAATGAGTTTATTGTTTAACATTAAAGTACAAAGTCAGAAATACAAAATGCAAATAGATAATGCTATGTCACTTGAGGTTACCCCGATAGCTATCGTAAGAGAAGCCTCACTGGATGAGATGCTGAAACGAGTTCAACATGACAGCGTGTATTAAAAGTGTTACATTCACTCATACCCAAAGGGTTTTCTTTCTTTTTCTTCAGAATAGCAAGAAGGCTGCGTTAAAAATTTTCGAAGCCTTGGAGAAAATTTAGGAGGCTTCTTGCGGTTTTGCCTTCAAGGGCAAAAACACCTAAGAAATGTGCCTTAACTAGATCAAGGTAAGCATTCGAATTGCTGTAAGCACATTCAATCTGACCTATTAAAACAATAGTAAATACAGATTAAATAGGGGCTTTTCTTTTGTGTAGCCTGTCCTGAGCGATAGTCGAAGGATTTCTTTGGACAAGCAAATCGACGCTAGGAGATTCACCAACTGCTGTGAAAATTGAAATCACGCGAGTAATGAATATTGATAACTATTTCAATTCATATTCCTGTTCTTTTGCCTTGATGCCAAAGAACCAAAAAATCAAGGCTTATTTTTAGATCCTTGAAAACTACGCAACCGCCTTATCCTGCGGATAGCAAACCGCTGCGCTAGGCTATCCTCCACTGCCCACCGCCGCGGCGCCCGCTTGTTTTGCTACAGCTCTAAAAAGTAGGCCGGTACTGACGTTTGAATAGACTTGAGATATTAGAATTCAGACGTTAGATGTTAGAATAAAGAGAAAAGACGGATCAACAGTTCGTAGTAGCAGTCCGCAAATAGCAGTCTTCGGTTTGCAGTATTGATTACTCATACCTGAAGGGTTTAGTATCCTTTTGGTCAGTATAGCAAGGGCATCCCGTAAAGAATTTCTGAAGCCTTGGAAGAAATTTAGGGATGCGCTTGCGGTTTTTGCGATAGCAAAAAATACCTATCCAAAAGGCGTCGTTTCTTTTGGTTCGTTTTCTTTAGACGAGTAAAGAAAATGAACAGAACATGCTTTGAAGCAAAACTTATCATACTAACCTTAGGAAGTCAACACCCCGTTGCGCGGGCATTCCCCTATACATTCTTACAAACGGCTAGAGTATTTCAAAAAATGTTAATATATTTAACACTACGCTTGATCGTCTCGCGTAGTATTGTCCCTAAACACCTTGTGTATGAATAAAAATTACCTAAGTCTGGCTTTAGGCCTTTTCCTTACCGGTTTATGTTATGCTCAGGATAAGTATCGTATTGAATACGATTACAATACCGAAACTGCAACTTACCTCAGCTTGAGCAGTACCAATGTGGTTCAGGATACCCTGATCAAACCACGCATCAAACGCAACAGTCTGGTGGAGATCAAGCTGCTCAATGTGAATCCTTTTGCGGTAGATGTACTTACCGAAGTAAAAGAGGAAGACCTGCAGCCGGCAGCCTCCGGTTTTAACTTCAGTTCCTTGCTGGGTGGCATCAGCGGAATGAGTGGCGACAATCTGGGACTGAATGTGAGCCAATCCTCCCTAGGTGATCCCAACTTCTTTACGGCCGGTTCCCGGGGTGCAAGCGTGAGTAGCGGCGTTACAGAACTGACCAATAAAATGGCTGCCGTTCGTGCATTAGACAATACGCTTAAAGCCAATTTAATCAACCCCAATCTGGATAAAGATGCCATACTCGCCAATGCTAAAGCTTTGGCGCGCCAACAAACCGATGCCCGGTTGAGTGACCCGGACGCTAATTTCTACAATTACCTCGCAAATCTCGATAAGATCATCAGCACCGATACCCAGGAACTGCAAAGCAACCTGGATGCTATGCTGCAGGAGGTTGAAACCAGCGCGCCGCTGGAAACCGGAATGTCTCGCGGACAATTGGTAGAACGCAACCGCAGTATGAATAACCTGAGCGCTATTAAAGCTTCTTTAAATGATGCCGTATCTGAAACGCATACGACCATTGATGAAATTCGCTCCCTCTTTACCCGGTTGGAAGCGGCTTCTTTTGAACGCACCTATGATTACCAACTCGAAGCCGACGCGGTAAACATCAACCTGCAGTTTGTACAAAGTGCCTTTTCTGAAGCGATGGATGATGATTCAGAAATTGCAACCCTCAAAACCCGTAACCTTAAGCTTTTTGCCACGGGTGGTTTTAAGATCAATACCAGTATCGCCCTTACGCTGAATAATTTTGGTGATAAGTCTAAAGACTATTTTATTTCTGAAGAAGGAGTGATTGGCGGTACGCCCAACGATTACTTCATCCCTAACCTGAGTACGATGATCAACTTCTACCCGGTTATCGGAGATAACTTTAATGTAGGAGGAAGTTTTGGACTTTCCATTCCTATCGCCGATGATGTAAACGGGGTGAATTTCTTGTTAGGTCCTTCGGTGTTTTTGGGACGTCAAAGCCGACTCTCACTTTCGGGAGGTGTGGCTTACGGCCCGGTAAACCGACTCACCAACGGGCTGGAGATCGATCAAACCACCACCTTAAGCAGCCTGGATAATTTCACTAAAAAAGTATACGACTTTGGGTATTTCTTCGGAATCTCCTTCAGTCTGTTTGATATCAATTAAATCCCTAATTATGAAAACCCGTATCGCACTTGTACTCCTCGTGCTGTTGAGTTTACCGCTTCAGGCTAAAAAGATAGCGCTCATCATTGCGGTAGGCGATTACCCCGCCAGTACCGGATGGAGTCCCATTAGTTCGGCTAATGATGTGCCGCTTATTCAAGCTGCTTTAAAACACCAAGGCTTTAAAGAAGAGCACATCACCACGCTCTTGAATGCCGAAGCTACCCACGATGGTATCATCAATGCGCTCAATACCTTGAGCACACAGATAGAACCCGGGGATATTGTGGTGATTCACTACTCCGGTCACGGCCAGCAAATCGCTGATGATAACGGGGAAGAAATAGATGATAAAGACGAAGCACTCGTGCCGTATGATGCGCTCGTGCGCCCCACCTACAATTACAGCGGACAAAACCATATACGCGATGACGCCCTTGGCGCGCTGCTCACCAATTTTAGAAACAAGCTGGGAGCCAAAGGCCAATTGCTTGTATTGCTAGACAGTTGTCATTCGGGCTCTGCCACGCGTGGCGGAAAAGCCCGTGGTGGCGCAGCAACCTTTGCTCCTGAAGGCTGGGTGCCTAAAACCAACACGACCAACAAGGGCAGTGATATGTTTGAAAAAGCACAGGTACAGCCCGATGCGGCTCCTTTTGTGATGTTTAGCGGAGCTTCGGCCAACGAACTCAATTATGAATATGAAGGCGTAGGCTCTTTGAGTTATGCCTTTAATAAAGCCATGACCGAGCTGGGAAGCGATGCGACCTACCGCCAGCTCTATACCAAAATAGCGGCGACAATGAACGTCATCTCTCCCAACCAAACCCCAACGCTTGAAGGAGACCCCGACTATAAAGTCTTTAAAGGAGAATATGTTACCCAACAGCCCTATTTTGAAGTACAGTCGGTATTGCGTCCGGATGTGGTTAAAATACAGGCAGGTAAACTGCAAGGCCTGTTTCCGGGAACGACGGTTGCCGTGCTTCCTGCCGGAACAACGACCTATGCTGCAGATAAAGCCCTTGCTACAGGAACCGTAAAACTTGCCAAATTTAACGAGGCCAATATCGTATTAGACCAAGCCCTTGAGGGAACCAACCATAAGGAATACTGGGTGTTTGTGCTCGAAAAAACCTACGGCGACCTGGATCTTAAGGTGTATCTGGATGCTTCGGTTACCGAAAAAGCCGTTGAAAATTCATTAGAAGAATTCTTAAGCACCAACCAGCTGGGAAGCCTGGTTACCGATTCGATCGCCTCGAGCGTGACCATCACCCAAACCGAAGGCGCGTATCAGCTTAACGCAACCCACGGTACGACCACCATCAATTCGGTAGATGCCAGCCGGGGTGCTGCAGCTTTGGATGCGCTCCAACAAGACCTGTTCAATTATGCACAAGGCCAATACCTCAAAGAATTACAGCTGAAGAATATGGACTATGAGTTTAGCTTTCGACTGCTGCCAGTAGCTTATGATATGGTGATGGAAACCTTTGGCGAACTTCAGGAACCCGAAGCTTTTATAGATGCTAACGGTACCTTTAGCGTCGTTCCTGAACAAGATCACGTGGTGCTTGAGGTGACCAATGAAAGTAAACAACCTTTGTATTTCAGTATCATTGAGATCAACAGCAAAGGAGAACTCAATACGTTTATGCCCAACGATGCCTGTACCTTGAACGACGATGAGCGCAGGCTGGCTCCCGGGCAAACCATGGTTTTTAAAGACTGCGTGTTCTCTTTTGGTCCGCCGTATGAACGCCTCATGCTCAAAGGCTTTGCATCTCCCAAGCCCATCAACTTTAAAGCAACCGTACAAACCCGTGGTGCCGGTACCCGCGGAACCACCAATCCCCTAGAGGCCTTTATCGCTAATACCTATACGCAATCGCGTGGCGGTGCAGCGAGCACAGCTTCTGGAAAAGTAGACGGTTATGCCACCGAATTTATTTATGAAATCGTAGAAACTAAAGAGTAAACCTATCATTCTGCCCACCCTAAACCGCAGTATTATGAAAAAAACTACAGCTATTTTCAGCCTTGTATTCGTCCTGGCTACCACACTTGTTGTACACGCCCAGGACAGTACACAGATCAACGTACAATATCCTTTTGGAGAGCCGGGATCTACTTCCCGCGGGGTCTTTGGTCCCGATGATCGTAAAGAGGCACAGGATGCTATAGGCTATCAGGATTTTGTGCGGGCAACCGCTGTAATGGTGAGTAAGGAGTCGATACGCAATAACGTGGCCTATTCCTATTCGCTGCGCGAACGCCTGAGTATGACCTTTAATACCGATAATTTTGACGACAACGTCATGTTCTTAGAGCAGCCGGCACTCGCCAATTGTACCGGATTTCTTATCGCTCCCGATATTCTGGTGACCGCAGGACATTGTATTAAAACCATAGAAGATGCCGAACCTTATGTTTGGGTCTTCGATTATACCAGTACGCAACAGTTCAATACCAATACGCATGCGATCCCTTTAGATCCTGATGATGTCTATGAAGTTGCCGAAGTACTAAGTGCTGCTTTAGACGATGAGACCAGTGATGATTATGCGGTGTTACGCCTCAAGCGTAAATCAGACCGACGTCCCTACCGCTTTAGAACCAGCGGCACCGTTACCGAAGGTACGGGTGTAAATACCATAGGCGCTCCCACAGGATTACCGCTCAAATTTGCAGAAAACGCCCAAGTGGTTGACGCCTCGCCTGCCAACTGGTTTAAAAGCGATATTGATTCCTTTCCCGGAAATTCCGGAGGTCCTGTCTTTGACGACTACGGCTGGATCGAAGGAATCCTGGTACGCGGCGCCGTAACCTATAGGAATGGGGACTATACCGGGGATTACTACTATGATGAGACCTGCGATTGCATCAAGACGGTAAACTTTAACAGCGCCAGCTATACTGCAGGTTGCCAGTCGCATAAGATCACCCACGTTCCTTCTGAGCTTTTAGTACGCAGTATTTATGAGAACCTCGCCTATGCGATCACAAACGGATTACAAGACCGTTTTGACGACTGGGCCGTATATCAATGGATCTTTACCCATCAATACGCCAAAGAAAACGGACTCCTCGAAGTCTTGGCTTTAAAAGAGCAAAACTATGGCATGTATGCCCAAATGCTTGACTACGCCTTCCCTACGTATACTGACAGTCAGCGCCGGGAACTTTTAGATTATACCATTAGTACCAATAACAACACGCTCTACACCCTTTTACTCGAGCAGGGTATTTATGCCGATGCCGGCGCAAACAAGACCTATACCGCCCTACAGGAAGCGGTTAAAGAGGCTAATACGGGCTGGGTGGTCAAACTGGTAGATGCCGGAGCCGACGCACAAGTTAAAGATGATGGGGACAACAACCTCCTACATCTCGCCGCAGCCACCGGAAATACAACGCTCATCAATTACCTCTACGGCCTTGAACCCCAGCTGATCGATTCAGAAAACCGCGCAGGGGATCTACCCGAACGTGTGGCTAAGGATAAGGGATACAAAAAAGTATTTAAGTATATGAAAAAGATGCGCAAAAGCAGATAGTCCCTCCTACCTGCTTGCGCTCAGTAAAAATCCTTTACGATGAACGCTTATCTCAACTACCTGATTTTTCTTGCTTTTCTTGGCGCTGTAGTGCCGGGGAAGGCTCAGGAATACGGTAGAGGGTCTAAAGCCAAAGCGACTGCTACAGCTACAACAACGACACACACCAAAGCTTTGGTGATTGGGACCAGTGGTGCTGCTGCACGGGATGCCATACTGTTTTCAGGATATTTAGAACATGTAGCTCAGGTTCCTGTTGAGCAGCTCATCACCCTCTCCGGCAAAACAGCCAAAGCGGCACAGATCTATACTGCCTTAAAAAAGCTTACCGATAGCATTCAGGAGGGAGATCAAGTGTACTTCTATTTTTCAGGAACGAGTGTGTATTCAGACTTTCTGGGAACACCCGAGAGTCTGTTGCTGGCTGCTGATTTTAAGGCCGAAGAACCGCTTTTAAGCAGTACGGGGATCGTACGCCTCAGCGACATCCTGAATCTTTTGGGAAAGGCTTCAGCTGAAGGTGCAAGCATACAATGTATCCTAGACACCAACAAAGCTGATGATCCTCTTGTCTTTCAACAGACCGCAAAGCGCAATATGCAAACGATTCAGACCCGTACCCAAAACTATACCTGCTTTTTAGCTACAGGACCCGAAGGCACATCTTACAATTCCGCCTCTAATTCCTTAGGAGTCTTTACCCACAATCTGGTTTTAGGACTTATGGGCGCCGCAGATACCAATGCAGATGACAGGATAACCTATAGCGAACTCGATGACTACCTCTACACGCAGGTGCAACAGCAAACGGGTAAGCAACAGCAACCTGTATGTCCATCACTACCGGGAGAAACCATTCGGGTGCTTCCGCCGGGAGCTCGTGCGCAAGCGCTTAAGCTTGCCCAACAAGAAAATGCAAAGGCGCTCTTTAAAACACTGGTACACTAGATGGTTTTTTTAAGAACATACACGTTGGTTGCACTCTTGCTCATGCTGGCTACCGCTGCTGCAGCACAACCTGCGGCTAATGAGTTTCCTGCCGTCCAGGGAACCCGACGTGCATTGATCGTAGGGATTTCAGAGTATAGCGAGCCCAGCCTCAAACTGAACTATGCCGCTTCAGATGCCGCCTTATTTCGAGAATATTTGCTGAAGATCGAAAAGTTACAAGCCGAAGACATCACCTATTTAACCAGCAATGATCCTTCCGCAGAAACCTACGCCGGGGCTTTAGGGGTTTATAATGCCTTAGACCAACTTTTAGAAACCACACAACCTGAAGACCTGGTGTACATTTATTTTGCAGGGCACGGAGATGTGGTTAAAAAGATCACCCGTTATGAAGGCTATTTGCTCGCTGCCGATGCCAATGCCAGTCAGAATTACAAAGGTACCGGTGGGGTGGTTGCCCTTCAGGACCTCAATGAATACGTGGGAGCGCTTACCGCTTCTGGAGCAAAAGTGGTGCTGGTGCTTGACGCCTGTCATTCGGGATTTGCCTATAAGGAAGGAGCACAAAGGAATATGGAAAGCCTGAATGAAAGTTTTCTCAATACAACGCGCTATTTAAGCTGCAAACCAGACCAATTCTCTTACGAAAGCGGTACGCTGGGTCACGGTTATTTTACCTACTATCTCGTCTTAGGCCTTATGGGAGCTGCCGATGTAGATGATACCAACCTGCAGTATAAAGAGCTTGGTGAGTTTCTCTACACCAACGTCTACAACGAATCTGAAGAAAAACAAACCCCGCTGGTGGTCACGCAAAATCAGCGGGAAGTACTCAAAGCCATCGACCCTCAGGAAAAGAAAGCGTCTATGGAGATCGTAAAAAAATCGAGTTCGATCAAAGACCTTTTAGCCTCACGCAGTAGCTCCGGTTCTGGCCAGACGACTACAGGATCTGCAAACGACAACCCCATCATCAAAGCCTTTAACGACGCCCTGGCTGCCGAAGCTTATTATGAAGGAGATAACAGTGCCCTAGCGCTTTACAACAACGCAAAGCAAACACAGCAACTGCCCGAAAAAAGCCTTAAGAAAATGCAGTTTGCGCTTTTAAAAGCCCTTTCGTCGACTGCGCAGATGCTTATCAATTACTATATTGAAGGACATGAAAAGCTTCCGGGAGGTCAGGTCTTTGTGCGACAAGCGCAGCACCTGGACGTATGCCTGAGCCTAATGCCCGCCGATGCACCGATGCGGGAACGCCTGGTGACCAGCAAACTCTTTCTGGAAGCCTACAGCATCATTCGCACTAAAAATTATTCTAACTATCCTCAGGCAAAGGAAAAACTACTCAAAGCGCTAGAACTTGAGCCCCGGGCGGCATATATTCATAATGCTTTAGGCGTTTTATACGGTCAGGAGAACAGCTTTGACAAAGCACATATTCACTACGAAAAAGCAAAAGAGCTTATCCCCAATTGGGCCTACCCCATAAACAATCTGGGCACCAATTATTTTGATCAGTATCAATACAAAAAAGCAAAATATTGGTATGAGGAAGCTTTAGCGCATGCTCCCGAATACCACACCGCCTTGCAAAACTTAGGCGCGCTCTATAAATCTCAAGGTAAGTATCAGGCTGCAGAGCAGTATTATTTACGCTCAGCAGACACTTCTGGAGCACTACAGGCGATTACGCTACGCAATTTGGGCGGACTATATGAAGATCGGGGCAATATCAAAAAAGCCTTAGTCTACTATAAACGCGCTTTAGAACAAGATCCTAAAGATGTAGACAACTATTACAACTACAGCGATCTGCTCATCGATGAGGCTATAGATATTGCGCAAGGAGAAGCCTTGCTCCAGGAAGCCATCGCTATAGAGCCTTACTTTTCAAAAGGGCACGCCACCTATGCCGACCTGTTACGACGCTACCCTAAAAGCGAAGCAAGCTATACACAAGCGCTGGAACTGTATGACTTCGCGATCGCTAATGATCCTTTTTACGAGTGGGCTTATGCCGGGCGCGGCTGGCTTTACAGTAGACAAGAGCTACCCGATAAAGCCCTGGCATCCTTCAAAGCAGGAATCGCTGCAAATCCTGAAAAACCCAGAGCCTACTACTATTTGGCACAGTATTACAAAAGTGCTTTAACCGACTTTGAAAATGCAGAAAAACAATACCGAAATGCTATCGCCAAAGACAGCTTTTACCTCCCTGCCTACAAGGGACTTGTTGACTTGTACAATAAAAACGACAAGCAGGAACAATCCTTAGCCTTATTGCACAATTTGGTACGTATAGATGACGAAGCCCCCGACAGCTACAATCTGCTGGGCAACACCTATTATTCTCAAGGCAACAATGAAGAGGCCATAAACGCCTACCAACGCAGTCTTGACGTAGATTCTACCTATGCTAAAGGTTTTGCCAATCTCGCCTACAGCCTGTTACAATCTAAGCGCTATAAAGCTGCAGTGGCTGCTTACCGCAAAGCGATAGACTACAACCCCTATAAGAATAATGTAGAAAACTTCACCCTGCTTTTGGTTACCGAAGGAAGAAGATTAAAACGCGAAGGCGACCTCAAAGCAGCTGAAACCAGCTTTAAGGAAGCTCTAAATCTTGACGCCAACTACACCAGTGCTACGGCGCTGGCCGAACATTATTATTTTGCAGATCGTGCTCAGGAAGCACTCGAGGTGTTACAACACCTGGATGTAGAACAACTGTCGAAAACCCGAAAAACTAAATACTACGAACTCTCAACAAAGCTCGCCATCGATCTGGATGAGGTTACTTTAGCTACAGCTAGTTATAACGCCTTGACTCGCTTGAGTCCGCGGCCCGACAAGATCCTGGGCGCCTTAACACAAGCGCTTGAAGGAAAAACGCAAGAAGCTAAAATCACGCTTACGAGCCTTAGTCCTATGTATTTTAATGAGCAACTGCTTGAAACCAAATACAGCCCGACAACGATACAACGCATTAAAAAACTGAACCCATGAAACCGGTAAACTCCTTTAAACTCACCCTGCTGCTTTTACTACTCAGTCTTGCGCTACAAGGCGGAGTCAATCTTAAGAATGGCAATTTTTACATTTCGTATACCGACATTCAAATCGCTAAAACCCGGGGTGCTCTTGAAGACATCACCCGTACCTATAATTCCAAATCTATTGAGATCGGTTTATTTGGTTATGGCTGGGGAACGCTTATCGAATCGCGCCTCTATGCCTATCCTGACGGAAGTCTGGTAGTCGCCGAACACGGTTCTGGAGGAAAAACTGTATATCTTTCTCCTTTTGCTACGCAGGATATGCTCGACCTGATGATAGACCAACTCCTTGAAGTAAGTCTTGCTGAAGGAAGCTTACCCAATACTCCCAATGCATTGGCCAATAAGCGCGAAGAACTTCAAAACAATCAGGAGTCACGCCACAGCCTCTGGAACAAATACCTCAAAAAGGGATTGGTCGCATATCAATCTACGCTTCCCGTAGGCGCCGAGTGGGAATCGTTTGAACGCGGTCGGGAGCGTATCGTAAAAACCGAAAACGGCTATTCCCGGATTAAAAGTTTGCGTATCGATGATTTCAATACCGAAGGCCTTTTAGTGAAGATCGATGAAAAAAATGGTGATTATACGCTTTTAGAATATACAAATAGTCACCTTGCCAAAATCAGCAATGCCGATGGTACCAGTCTGGTGTTCACCACCAATGAAGACGGTTTCATCACGCGCATTACTTCAGGAGCTAAAGAAGCCACTTTTAAATACGACGGGCTCGATCTGGTATACGCCCAAGATGCCGGCGGTAATCACTATAAATACGTTTATGATGAAAAGCATAACCTGATCAAGATCGTATATAACCCCGTTCGGCTAAAGGGACAAGCCGAGGATGCGCGGTATATTTCGTACGAACCCAAAACCAGTTTTGTAGCTAAGATCATTGATCGCAATGGAGAAGAAACGGCTTACACCTATAAAAAATTCTTTAAAGAAGACGGGACGATCGATGACGACCACTATGCGACTACGGTGCATAAAACCGGTTATAATGGGCAGCAGGTGACCAACGAATATGAATATTACATCGGAGTTAAAGAAAATGGCGATCGCTTTAGCCAACAGATCATCACAACGGTAAACGGGATCAAAACGGCAACCACTTATGATGAAACCTGCGAACTGCCTATAAACATAACTCGTGGGACCAATACCACGGTATTTAAATACAACAACCGCTGCCTGCTTACCGAAAAACTGAGTACGTACGACTCGGTGTATATGCGATATCATCCCAAACTGGAAAAATTAACGGAGGTCAAAAATGATCAAGGCGTCTTTACTTTTGAATACGACACCAAGGGAAATCTGGTTTATGCTTCTAAAAATGATGATACTTGGGTAAAGCTGCATTATGATGAACGCTCGAAGATCACCAAAATGGAGCAAGCCGATAAAACCTTAGTTTTTGAATATGATGAACGCGGGAAACCCGTTAAAATACAAATGGAAGGCGCTGAAGAATCTGGTGCGATCCATGTGACTTATGATGAATATGGCGAAATCACACGGGTAGATAGCGAAGACGGGCACAGTATGGCATTAAAAGTCACACAAGCCTTTCAAAACTTGCTGGCCCTGGTTAAACCCGCAGGGGTTAATTTAAGTATGTAATCCCAAATTAAACATCTTTTACCCTCGACGAAATCTCGCGGGTTTACCACACCTTAAAATCGTATTCTAAATTCTCTTTACGCGAGGTTGGATTTTGTTTGCCGTTTGTAAGTTCTGAAACTTTATCAAAAACATAGCTTTTGAGTTCAGAGACCTGTACACTACCGTCGCCATTTAAATCACAGGCGCCACTCTTTAAGCCTTCGAGCATCGCATAGGTAAATACTCCATTCTGCCAGGCTTCCCCTTCATAGGCATATTCTAGTCCGCTGGCCGAGCTGATCACTGTAGCACCTGTTCCCCTTCTCAGATCGGAAAACAGCATTTGCATCAGCTCAAAAGAATTCTCAAGACCAAGCTGCTTGCTTTTAGACTTTACAACGATAGACCCGCGTTTCCCGCTTACTTTAGCATTGGTCAAGCCACTGTCTATAGTCGCATCGTCCTGATCGACTTCCCCTGAGTGACACGCATCAATGATGAGTAGCTTATTGAGTGCGGGGATCCCGTCTAAAAGATTTTCTAAACCATCATAGGCGAGTCCGTTCTTCTTTGGATTATCAAAATCGATGTCATAGGTTCCCAGATAATAGTTCATCTCCTCGTCCAGTACCCCGTGTCCCGCAAAAAATACAATAACCACATCATTGGTACGCGATTGCATCAGCCGGGCTTTCAGCTTTGCGATCTCAGCAGTGGTGACCTGCTCATTGACTAAATTATGCGTGTGGATCTCAGCATAAGCTTCAGGACGCTCGTTTACATAATCCATCAGGTCTTTAGCATCCTTTGCGGCATATTTTAAGTTATAATCTTGATTTTGATAGTTGGAAACTCCAATGCTCACCAGATACAGATCGGGTTGCGGCATTGCAGCCGTAGCATTGATCACAAAAGTGCGTTTGAGGCTTTCTACCCCCGAGCTGTTCACCACCGAAACCTGCACTTTATTGGTGCCACTAGCTAAATTTACGGTGAGCGTTTCTTCCAATTGCTGAATTTTGCGATCACGGATACTTTTACCTTTAGCCCCAAAAACCGGAACATCATTTACCCAAACCAAAATACGATCAAGGTTCTTCGCTCGATCTTCTGCTTTTATGCGAAAGCTGATTTGCTCTTCATTTGTGGTTGCCGGAAGGTCTTTAGTGAGCAATTCGAGCGTAGGCAATTCAAAAGCTCCGGAAAGCATCCCCTCGTCAAAGCCCATTTTTGACAACCGCTTTTGATACGCCATCTCATAGCCTTTTTGCAGTAACGAATCGGTTATGCCTAAAGAAACCAAATTACGAATCGCTTTATCCGGGCGGTTGTAAAACATATCAAACTGCTCAAAAGGATAGACCTCATCCCCTTTCTTAAACGCCACCGCCTCCCGTGCTGCCTTAGAAGCATAATAAAACCCTTCTTCGTCCGAGAGAATGAATTCGCCATCCTCTAAAAACGCACAAGAATAGAGTAATTTATAATCCTGATCGCGATCAAAAACCTTAATGAGGTTATCACCTCCCAAGATCACCAGAAAATGATTTTTGTAATCCATATCTGAAAGCTGACCGGTACTGCCTAGAAAAGTGTGCGTAACCTTGAATTCCGGCAAGCTCATGATTTTAACAGCCCCATCTTCAAAAGCCAGAATAAGACTTTTACTGTCTTCGGTAAACACCCCGTCAACAATGCGTACATCTTGGATGTACTGGTCATAAAGGAGTTCTTTGCGCTCCAGATCTTCAATTTTTAGATGAAAATCCTCCAGGTATGCGTAGTATTTACCATCATCAGAATAGGCATTGAGTTTGGTATGGTATTTAATTTTATAATCTAAAAACTCTTTGTTTTCTTTCAGATTGATGAAATGTTCTTTAGAGTTTACGCTGAGCTGCTGCGTAGAAGGTGTATAGTTTACTTTATTGAACACCAATAGCGAATCTCCCAAAGTTTTGAGCGCTGTTCCCTGAAGCTGTAACTTCGTATTAGCTTCCCGAGTCACCGATGCGACTGTCAAAGAAAGATACCCCGGAATTTCTTTGAGTTTGATTTCGCCCAGCAAGGCTTTATTTTGAATATCGTAGGAATACATCACATCGGTCTTGGTATTTTTAAAACTCAATACCGACCCATCTTCAGAGAGCAGACTTCCGCTCGCATCTGCGGCAGCTACGGGTGTTTTAAACAATAACCCACTTTTGTCATTTTCCGGGCGGTACACGTGATAGTCCTTTCCGTTTCTATAGAAAAACAAACTTCCATCCTTAGAAAAAGCGCCATAATAGGGATAGTTATTACCTTCAAGCTTTTTGATCTGAAACTGCTGAAGATCAAACAGAAAAAGACCGCTCTTGGCATTAAACGCCATCACATTTCCTTGGACATTGAGGTCTACACTGTAAATATCATTAGCAAAACGGTCTAACTCCCAGAGTGGCGTTTTGGTTTCGGCATCCCATGTAATGATATTCCCCCAGATGTCTGCACTGGCATACAACGTATTGATGGGGTCATAAGCCAAACTTGAGATCAGGTCCATATGCTCATGTTCAGATTGCAGCCGCTCCCAGGTTGTTGCATCCTGCTTCAGTGCTGATAAACGCACATTACTGTTGACCATGCCTACCAACTCCCCGTCATATCCGAATACCGATAACTTCCCGGTAGTTTCATAGCTGATGCTTCCACTTGCTATATCGAGCACTTTCAAACGATTGGGGCTTCCCATTTCTACATAAGACAACCGGGTTCCTTCAGCATTAAAATGCATCAGATCATTCCAGTATTGATTGCTCACATCAGGAGAATCCCGCGGTATGACCGCCACTTGACGCGTCTGCACCTGCTCATTAATTTCAAAGACTTTGATGTACTTATTGCCATAAGTAGCGATGCGTTTGCCATCTGGCGAGATGATAAGATTGATGATTTGCTGGTCTTTCTCTTCGGCAGGGTTCACCTCAAGCGTTCCCATCACCAGGCCAGAATTGCTGTGTATAAGCAAAGGGTAATGCCAACCGTGAATATTGAGCCCCACTACGATATTGAGGTCAGGAAAACTTTCAACCTGATGAATACTACGGTTGCGCGTATTGAGATCTAAAAACTTTTTTGACGTCCCGGTATAGGCATCTATAAACTCTACCGAACTCCCCGAAGCCACAACCAGCGTGTTGTTATCTTTTAGAAAAGCGAGATCGTTCAGGGTATTGTCTTCGAGCGTGATTTCACTAATTAAAAAACCGGTTTGTACTTCGCGTACTTTGATAACCGAACCATCATCACTTGCCAGTAACTTACCGTCCCTACTAAACACCAGCTTGCGAATCGCATTGGTATTGGCACGCTGCACCAGAAGTTCGGGTTTGGGATCTGTGATCTTTTGATACACCAACGGATTATAAAAATTACCGGTAATCATTCCCGGTCCGGAAGAAGTGATGTACAGACTATCGTGTAAGCTTAGATTTTTTACCCAAGCCGAATCCAAATGAATACGATGCACCAAACGCTGTTTGTCTGCTTCCCAAAAGTGGATGTCCCCGTAGGTATCTGCACTCGTAAGATAGGTTCCTGTAGCATCATAGGCGATACCGTGAATAAAACCCGAGTGCCCTATTAAAACATCTTCGGCGGTTACTTTAGCTTCTTGATCTAGCCGTAACTGAAGCATTCGGCCTAAGCTTGACACAGCTACCTTAGAACCCGAAATACTTACTCCGGTTATCGCATTGGACAAAGCCGGAGCATAGTCGCGCTGAAGCTCAAATCCCGAAGAACTCAACCGGTAAAAAGCATATGCTCCAGATTGTGTGCCTACCACAAGTTGGTTCCCATCAAAATCAAGCGCCGTTATTTGTTCTTCCTGCGGAAGGGCTAATCGTGTTTTTTCTTTTCCGGTTCTGGCGTCATATACTACGATCTTATCTGCTCTGGGGTAGCACGCTAAAAGAAGTTTTCCCGAAGGATCAAGCTTAACGAACTGTGGGAAAGTGACTTCCTGGGTTGTAATCGCGACACGTTCTTTTGCCGACTTTAAGTCCCAAAGTCTAAGTTTTTGATCACGCGTAGCAAAGGCTATGAGGTCTTCTGCTCCCGTCACCGCATTGGCCAGACCGTCATCCAAGCTGATTTGCTTGGGCTGTCGCTTAGCAGCATCTCCTAAGAACAACATGCTGTCCACGACCAAAGCTACCCGTTCTGATTTGGGATTTACATAACTCCCACTGTTCATAAAGGTTTTGGCATACAAGCGCGTAATCAAATTGCCATCAGTATCTAAAAGATCCAATCGGTTTTTAAAGTTTACCGCAAAGCCTACATTTTTGACGAATTTAAAATCCGTTAAATCCTCTTTAAATTCAAAGGTGTCCTCTCCCCCGTTACTGTTAACCACAACCACCTTATCAAAGGATTCATAGAATAAAAGTTCGTCGTTAAACAAATGCATTCGAGCTGCAAACGTCTGAAATGCCTTCTTGGGCTGAATGCTTTCGCTTTTGGCCGTCCCTGAAAAGTCGTAAAAGCTCAGCCGTACATCAGACCCTTGCGAATTGGCCGCAGTTTGTTGAATGGCTATACCGGCATCTCCTACGGCAAAATTAGAAACCTCCTTAATATCAAGCGTTTTTTGAGGAGTGTTTCCTAGAACGTCTACATAACGCAATTGCCCTTTGCTCAATCCAAAAAGTGTATTCCCGTTTTTAGAAAACATCAAACGCCCCGGAGCATTTGCATAGGGCAATTCTTTCACCACTGCATTATTAAGATCTTTAAACTGAAGGCTGTTGTTTTGGTAACTTACAAACCTTGCAGTAGCAAAGGAGAAATCCCGGGCTGCATAAAAGTCGGTAGCATATTCTGCTTGTTTTTGAAAACTGTTTATATCCCACACCTGTGTTTTATCTGGATAGTGAATGACCAGGCGCGTTCCGGCTGCATCAAAATGCATCGCTGTGGCCGTAAAAGTATTCCCGGTTACACGAAATACTTCATCGGCAGTAAACAGATCATACAGTACCACATCGGTATACGGGTAAACCGCCACCGCAATAAGGGAAGCAGAGTAAGACGCATCAAACGCATTTACAGCTTCGGCATGCGCTTCAGCATAGATCACATCTTGATTTTGAGCCACAGCAGTCGCCGGGATACTTATAAAAAACAAACAAGCCAACAGTCTTTGAAGCAAATGCATAGCGATCGATTTTAAAGCATTAATTACACAAGTTATACCGTGCGCAGAGCCATGTTTCTATCTCGCGTCTGGACAACGTTTTCAAGTTTGGATTTTGAAGTTGGCTGAGTAGTTCTTCTTTTTTTAAGATGTAGGCTTCTTTAGTGATCAACGTAAACGTATAAAACTGCAGGTTGTTTAAATTGGGAAATGCCTCATCGGTCACGCTCCATTGATAGGTGCTTCCTTCACTAAAAAAGGGATGCGAGTAAAGCATAAGCATGCTCCCGTCTGCAGCCATCTTGAGATATTCTTCAGTTTCGGTATTTTTTATAAAGATAAACATAGGCGAAGTAGCCGCTACGGTATCCCATTCAAGGTGCAACGTGGTCCCGGCGATATAGGTGCTATCGTCCGGGAAGCGCATAAGCATATTTCCTCTAAACACGCCTCCGATCTGTACTTTGGCTTTTGTGGCTCCCACCAGTTCAGACCAAATAAATTTGAAATAATTTACCGAAAGATTTCCCGGATAGTTTTGAGTTTTACGCTTGAGCAGCATAGGTTGGGTATACACCCCGGGATCTGCGGCTTTAAATAATTCGCCTGCTTTATTAATAGCAATGATCGAAGCTCCCGGTTGCAGTTCTACACGCGTATCCTTGAGCAGGAGTGCGCCCTTTTGTAATCGCGTTTTCTGGGTAGGTTTTCCTTGCAGCATTACGCCATCAGCCTTATACACGTAAAGGCTGTCTTGCGCATGCACTGCTACGGCAAGCAAACAAATTAATCCAACAAATAGCTTTTCCATGGATACTTCTTCCGGATAAATTCCTGTAAATAAATATAAAAATCAATACACTCTAATCCCAAGATAACCAAGAAAATAACGGGTAATACATTAAGATAGATTTGCCAACTCAACAAGTGCAACACCAGATAAAGCAACACAATAGGCACAAGCAGCTGTAAGACCTTGACGCTGATGTCAAATATAAAATTGCTCTTTTTGTGTATATACATACCCAAAAGAATGCTTCCAAAGGCCATTAAAAAGGCCAGCGTTAAGGTGAACATTTTAGGAAGCGCCGTAAAGGTTTTTCCTGACTTTAAGTTTTGCAAAATAGTCGCGTGTATAAAAACCCCAAAAGTATCTGGAGTGGCACGCCCGGTAAAGGCAGCATTCAACGGAGTAAAATGTTTGTCTTCAATATCAAAAGGATTACCCGTAGGCGTACCGGCATACCCCAGAAGCACCACCGCATCGGTAAGAACATCTAGCCGCTCCCGGCTTAGAAGTTCGTCTACAGAAAGCGTCAAAAAAGCCTCAGAACCTCCCGTATAACGAATAGGCACCGGCGTAGCATAATTTGTTTTCAAGGTTTCTGTACTGATATATCCTGCAGCCACAGCGAGCGCTCCTGCCAAAGAAGGAATCTCGCGTTCTTGATACTCCAGCACTCCGTTAAAATCACGTACTACAGAGGAACTCCCGTCCAGGTTAAAATTAATGAAGCCCTGCTGCTCGGTTGGAGTTTGAAAATAAGGAGCTGAAGTGATAAGCGTATCCTGATCAAAATATACCGCCTTCACCAAATTAGGCACCTGCTGAAGTGCAACTTGTAAAGCCTCATCTTCAAAGACAGTTTTACGCTCTTTAAAAAGAAGGTCAAGACCTACGACTTTGGGCTGATAGGCACTTATTTTTTGTAACGCCTGAGCAAGCATATAGCGATCGGCCTGTTCTACATTGATGACAATAATATCTGCTGCCGCTTCCTTTTTGTAAAAGCCTTCGGCATAGTAAATATCGGTAAATTCAAAATCCTCAAAAGCCTTCTCAAAAGGATCTAAGATCGAAAGATTCAGTATAAAAAAATAAAGCAACCCGCTCACGATACAGGTAAAAACGGTGCAGAAAAAAGCATCTGCAATCAGTAAAAAAGGAAATTTCTTATTCGCCACTATTCCTTTCCTATAATTTTTTGAATGGTGCTTGAGCCATTTTTGATAATGGCGTTTTTGTTGTCTGAAAGTATACTGGGCAGTTGGTTTATGTATTTGCTTTTACCACCTTCATACTCCTGCAACTGCACATTAACCTGAACCACTCCATATTTAGAAAAGTCGGCATCCTCTGCCAGATAAGGAATATCATAATACCAAGGGGAAAGAATAGGTGTTTTGATCTGATTTTGCGTACCGTATTTCAACTCCTGTAAATCATATTCCTGCTCGATCAACACCGCGTGCATAGGCGTATTGTCTTTATTACGCCAATGTCCTTCTATAGAAACCGATAAACGCGCGTTGAGGTTTTCATCGGTATATACTTTGGTTCTTGAAAACAAAATACGCAGTTCATTAAAACTCAATCGGGAAACCCCGGGATTTTCAGGATCGCTTAAGATCTCGATGACTGCTTCAAAATTCAGAAGGTCCTCTTTTTCATCCTGAAGGCGTATCACGTCATTCATAGTAAAAGCACTTGTTGCGCCCCGCGATTTTGGCATATCCTGAATATCGTTTTCAATATAGCCTTTCAAACGCTGCTCATCTGTTGCCTGTTGAGGCGCCGCATATTTCTTTATATGAATTTCATTATAGGTTTTCTCTACCTCACCAAGATCTGTATTGTAATAATCATTAACCGAAAGACTCTGGGAATAGGTACTGGTTAAAGATTTTGCTGTTTTGTCGGCCAAATAATCTGCTCCAAAAAACAAGCCTTGCAGCGCAACTTCTACGAGTCCGCCACGTGTGGCCGGCTTTCGCAACTCCACCACAAATTCTTCTTGAGCTTTGATCGCCGCGCGCTTATGCACACTGCAAGAGGTTATTACGATAATGAAACCAAACAGTAGGGTAGTTTTTTTCATAGTGCTAGAGCTGTTGCTAATAAAGTGTTAAAATACATAATTTAATGTATTTTAAAAAAAGAAGGGAAGTCGTTAAAAAATCAATACATTTAAAGATAGAAGTCAACTATCTTATGAAATTTTTAAAAGCCACAGGACTCTTACTCCTCATTATTTTATTTACTGCCTGCAACACTAAAAACACTGAAGAAAACGAATGGATCACCCTCTTTAATGGTACCAACCTCAACGGGTGGACGCCCAAGTTTTACCATCACGAAGTGGGCGAGAATTATGCCGATACCTTTAGGGTTGAAGACAGCAGTATCGTGGTAGCCTATGATAACTACGATACCTTTGATGAAACCTACGGCCATTTGTTTTACGACGAAGCTTTTGCCTCTTTTCATTTAAAATTCAAATATAGATTTACCGATGAATGGATGGAAGATGCCCCGAGTTACACCTACCGCAACAGCGGTGTGATGTTTCATTCGCAAGCCCCGGAAACCATTTTAAAAGAGCAGGACTGGCCGCTATCTGTAGAATACCAAATGCTGGCGGAAGCCGAACCCGGTAAGCCAAGACCTACAGGGAATATGTGTTCGCCCGGTACCGATGTATACTACAACGGAAAAAAATCAAACGAGCATTGTATCAATTCGTCTTCCCCCACCTTCCCCTGGAATGTCTGGGTAGAAGCCGACCTGATCGTTTATCAGGACTCTTTAGTCATTCATAAAGTAAACGGAAAAGAAGTGCTTAGGTATACCGATACACAACTAGGCGGCGATGTAGCCAATGGCTATAATCCCAAACTTAAAGTAGACGGTAAGGCCTTAAAAAGTGGATACATCGGGTTACAGGCCGAAGGACAAGGTGTGATCTTTAAAGACCTGAAGCTTAAAAAATTATAACATAACCTTCTTCAGGTTAGTTAGTAATGAAGCCTTGGTCGCTGCCCGTAAACTACCTCAGGGCAAGCCTACAAGGGATTGTTTGGAAACGAATGTTCTATTTCGAGTCAAGCCTGCCTGCCGACTAAGGCAGGCCTCTGATTATTAAACCCTTTGGTGGAACCAAAAAAAAAGCTCCCGTTGCCGGGAGCTTTTCGTTTTTCATCTAACTAATGAACTCAAAATTAGTTGAGTATTGCACGAAGCGCTTTTGCAGCTTCTGCAGGATCTTCAGCACCGTAGATCGCTCCACCTGCAACCGCTACTACAGCTCCAGAATCTTTTACAGCTTTGATGTTGTCAAGGTTTACTCCTCCTGCGATAGAAACCGGTACTCCGGCACGTTTTGCCTCGTCGATCAATACTTGAATCGAGTAGCCTTCTTCTGCCTGCTCGTCAAGACCTGCGTGTAGTTCCACAAATTCTACACCCAATTCGATCACTTCCTGTGCACGTTTTACACGATCTGCAACACCAATCGTATCAACCACCACACCTTTACCGTGTGCTTTAGCCGCTTTTACCGCTCCTGCGATCGTGCTGTTTCCGGTAGATCCTAAGATGGTGATGTAATCAGCTCCGGCAGAAAAAGCCATATCTGCTTCCAACTCGCCGGCATCTGCAGTTTTAAAATCTGCAAAAACTTTTTTGTCAGGAAATGCATTCTTGATCGCTGTAATTGCAGCCAATCCTTCACTTTTGATAAGTGGAGTTCCTAACTCGATGATGTCTACATAAGGAGCCACTTTAGTTGCCAGTGCAAGGGCAT
The DNA here is from genome assembly GCF_000152985.1 of Leeuwenhoekiella blandensis MED217. Classification (GTDB taxonomy): domain Bacteria; phylum Bacteroidota; class Bacteroidia; order Flavobacteriales; family Flavobacteriaceae; genus Leeuwenhoekiella; species Leeuwenhoekiella blandensis. Next base: position 3,022,269 of record NZ_CH672395.1, read on the forward strand.
CTTCGGTCTTTAATAAATCAATTGCTACTTGTAACTTAGCCATAGTATCTTGTTTTTAGTATATTAATAGTTATTCTTGTTCTTATTCTAAATTTGCGTGTCGCTGCCAAAGTTGGTCGGCAGTCTTTCCGCCTTTATTCCAAAGCAGCTGTACCAGTGCGTCTCCATAGATCAACAGGGCCTGCTCAAATAAACTGCCGGCATATTGCTGTGAAACATCGGCCTCCTGTTTATTTTTTTGTGCTGCCGGAAGCACGACCACAGCATCTGCCAGGTCGGCTAAAAGCGATTCCATATTGGTGGTAAAGCAAAGCACTGCAGCACCTTCTCGTTTTGCTGTTTTTGCGGCATTAACGATACTGGTGGTACTCCCACTTCCCGAACCTGCAAGCAACACATCGCCTTTGGTAATCGCCGGTGCGGTGGTCTCTCCCACGATATGCACATTAAAACCTAAATGCATCAAACGCATTCCAAGCGCTTGCATCATAAATCCGCTGCGGCCCATTCCCATCAAAAAAATACGCTGCGCACGTTCTAAAGGAGCGATAAGTCCCGCGAGTTGCTCAAAAGCAACGCCTTGTCGCAGGTGCTCGTGTTCTCTGTAAATCAGCGCGGTTGCATCTGCTAATGCAGCCTCGCTGCTCATCGTTTCAGGGGTTTGCATAATTGCGTGTTTTAATTAGGAAACAAAAGTACTGTGAAGTTCGACGGACTTGGTACACAATCCGGCAGATGTGTTGTACAATTTGCGCACCCGTTAAAAATTACGTGTGTAATGTGCTACTTTTGTGGTACATTTTAGAAATCAGCAGGTTTTCACCACAGTACCTGTTGTTTGTAAATCCCCTATAAAAGTGCTACTATGCTTAGTGATAAAGTATTATACATACGCGATCTTGCCGATTGTCCTCCTTCTTACCTGGATGACCCGGGAAGACGTGAATTTTTTGAGATCGTATGGCTAAAAAATGAGGAAGCCTTACACACCCCGCAACACGATTTTCAAACCTTAAAAGGACATTGGATCTATCTTATCCCTCCATATCGGGTGCACCAATTGAATAAAGCCGGAAAACAAGGCGTCCTGATCTCTTTTAAACAGGAATTGCTCGAAGATGACCTTAAGGAATTTTTACTGGATGTATTCCGAATCTTTAACCTTCAGGGAGAGTTCTCGTGCTTACAAGTGAGTGAAGCACATGCGGAAAGCCTTTCGGCAGTGTATCAATTGATGTATGCCGAGTATGATCAGGATTCGGTAAATCTTATTATGCTGAAGGCCTTGCTGAAAGTCTTACTGCTGAAGCTTATCGAACTGAAAGAACAGCATTTTACCCTTCAAGACCTTAATGAAAAACGCGTGTACGAATTTATGATGTTGCTCGAAAAAAATTACCTCGAGGAACGTGCCGCCTCCTTTTATGCCGGAAAGATGGGATTGAGCGCCAAGCGTCTTAATCAGATCTTAAAAGAAAAACTGGATAAAACTGTGGTACAACTCATTCACGACCGACTTATTCTTGAAGCGAAGCGGCAGATGATTCACAGCGAACATACCATTAAAGAAATAGGCTATAATTTACAGTTTAAAGACCGAAGTTATTTCAGCAGGTTTTTTAAAACCCATACCGGTCAAACCGCACAGGAGTTTCAAAATCAGGCACGGCGTTATGTGCTTAAGCATGACAATACGCTCTATGCAGACTAAAACGAAATATCCCACTGCAGCCGGAAACGCAGCTCGTTTTCGAGAGTATTGTCGGCATTTTCATAATCAAAGCTAGACACCTCTGCCGTGAGCTTATTGCGATGCCCGTTAAAGAACCAATTAAAGGCCAGTGAAACCTCATCGAGTGTGATGGGTTGGTCTATATCCGGGTTAAAATTGGCATAGCGTGCTGCGACCTCCAATTGTTTTGGCCACCAGGATATTGCCTGATGTGCAAAATAACCCGCCTGGGCATAATACCCACGCAACTGCGTGCGCCCGCCATTCAGCTTATCTAGGATCTCTTTGTGATGCACCTCAGACTGCCAGCTGAAGCCTTTATAGACAAAAGCGGTTTCTATGTTGCCTTGATTGATGCGGTACTGCCCCGGCTCCTGTTGTTCAAAATCGGTTAAAAAACCACCTCCTGAAGAAGAAAATCGTGTAAACGGACTGCGATTGGTTACCGCAGAAAAAGCGATCAAGGCTTCAGGTTTTTGATGAATTACCAGATCGCTGGTTCCTCCAAAGCCTAAGACGTCTCCAAGTAGATTCCATTGCAGGCGCCCAAAATACATCAGGTTTTTGTCGTCATTGTCTGTGGCTGCTCTCCCCGCTCCGGTAAGCACGGCCGCCCAATAGGAAACATCAGCTGCTCCCCGACCTTCCAACCTTCCGTAGAGTTCGACCCCTTGTTGGCGATCTACGGTAAAACTTCGGTTAAGAATAGAACGATCTACCAGTTGCTGGGCTCCACTGCTTATACGGCGTTCTCGGGTGTATTCGATCTTCCACTGTCCTATCTTGATGTTAAGCCATTTCCAACGCTCGATCATCACTCTAAAATCGAGCAAATTGCCACGCCCCAACTCGTACTCCCAATAGTACTTCAGCCAAGGTTTATAGGCGTGTCCACCTACTTTGAGGCGCGCCCGATTGATCTTGAATACCGAGTTTTCACCGTCATTAAAATCGTTAAAGGTCACCGGATCGTTATCACTCGGAGTCGCAAACCGAAACTGTAACCTGCTTTGAATATGTAAACTGAAGGCATTATCGGGTGCTGTAAAATAAATACCTTTTCCCCCATAATTGATATCCCATTTGGAAATCGAATCCTTCTGAAATTCCTGAGCGTGGGCAGCAGTCCCAAAAAAGAGAAGCGTAAGTCCAAAACAAACTAAGAAGCGTGTAAAACGCGTGCGCATAACCATAAACCTTAGGCACGCAAAAGTAAAATTATCCTTTCACTTAACGGCTTAGAAACCTTAAAGAAACTTTAGCTTAACACAACACGCAGTGCTTTCAAGGCTAGGCAGATTCGGGTTTGAAGATCTTTTTTCCTCCCATAATAATTAAAAACACCACAAAACCAACGACCAAGCCCAGGAGCAGGTCGGCCAACATCCCCGGCCACGAGTGAAATAAGTCGTGTACCACGTGTAAGTTATGTCTAAAGATTCCGCCGGAAACTAACAGCAAAGCGATGGTCCCAATGATAGAAAGCCCTTTGATCACTTTAGGTAGTGCATTTACCAGAAAGATTCCCACTTTATCAGAAAAGCTATCGTCTTCCTCATTCAGGTTGATGAGTTTCGCGCCAAATTCATCCATACGCACAATGAGTGCGACAATACCGTAAACTCCCACTGTAGCGACCAAAGCGATGATCGAAACCACAATGATCTGATTCACGAGCTCCTCACCCGTTACCGCACCTAAAGCAATGATGATGATCTCTACTGAAAGAATAAAATCGGTTAAAATCGCCGACTTGACTTTTTCTTTTTCGTAAGCCACTAGTTCTTCTTCGCTTCGGTTTTGTAAGGCAGGCTTTTCTTCCTCGTGTGTGTGCGGCACAAAATACTCGTAGATCTTCTCAGCACCTTCATAGGCGAGATACAAGCCACCGATGATCAAAATAACGGTGATGGCTATGGGGACAAAAGCACTCAGTAAAAAGGCGATGGGTAAAATAATGACCTTATTGAGTAATGAACCTTTGGTGATTTTCCACAGCACCGGGATTTCCCGGTCAGACATAAAGCCGGAAGCTTTCTCTGCATTTACAGCGAGGTCGTCACCGAGAAGACCTGCGGTTTTCTTTCCGGCAACTTTTGCCATTACCGAAACATCGTCCATCAAAGTTGCAATATCATCAAGGAGTGCAAAAAATCCTGAAGCCATAGTGTAGTATAGGTTAGTTGTTTGCAGCAAGATAAGTTGCTGCATTTTAAAAACACATTAAAAATTTTATAATTTCTTTCAGACGTATACGTTTATGAGATGTACCTACGTTTTAGACGCGTCATCGTTGCTTGCGGATTAAAACTTTACCATTCTGTTAAACCTTTTGCCTTTAAGTATTTCCTACTTTTAAAGGCCGTAATCTGAGGTGGAAGCTTCAGCTATGCGCGTAGTTAACCCCGAATTATGAAACATCTTGAATATTATGTGATCTGCGGTGCCCTGCTATTTTCTGTAGGCTTGTCGTATGCATTTTATAAAAAATCGATTGCTGAAGAACGTCAGATTCTCGAAGAAGCAACCTACAATCTTGTAAACACCTGGGAACTTCCTGAACTGCTCAACGAAGTAAGTGGGATCGCCTGGGTTAATGACAGTACGATCGCCTGCATACAAGATGAGGAAGGTGCTATTTATCATTTCAATTTAAATACAGGTGAGATCTCTTACGATACTGTTTTTTCTGAAAACGCAGATTATGAAGCTTTGGCACTTGATCAGGAAAACGCTTATGTGATGCGCAGCGACGGCCGCATTTTTGAAGTTTTGGATTATGTGGGCGATAATCAAACGGTACAACATTTTGACACTGCTTTTGATGAAGACAATAATATGGAATCGCTCACGCTAGATCCCAAATACCGAGAGCTGATCACTGTGGCCAAAGATGAGGGCCTTGAGGAAAAAGATTTAAAAGGGCTCTACCGCATCGATATAGGAACCCGAAAGCAGGAAGAGCAGCCGTTTATGACCATCAATATGAAAGACAAAGCCTTTGAGGCTTTTCAAAAAAAAGATGCTGAGAAGACGTTCAGTCCGTCTGACCTTGCGATTCATCCTAAAACAGGGGATTATTATATCGTAGACGGAAAGAAACCTAAACTGCTTATTTTGAGCGCTACGGGTAAAGTAAAGGCCGTACACGAACTCAACCCTTTTCATTTTGCGCAACCCGAAAGCATCACGTTTAGTCCGCAAGGCACCTTGTATATTGCCAACGAAGCTGCTACCGGAGTCGCAACCTTACACGAGGTTACTTTAGAAGAACCAAAAGCAAACTCAAATTAACCTGATCTTACGTACATTACAATTCAGCGCAAATTACTTCCAGGCATTTTATGCTCTTGCAGTGCCCGAAAACTACCATAAGGCAAGCCTCGGAGTATTAAACCCTTTTGGCGACGCCCATAAAAAAGCCGCAACTTTGAATACGTTGCGGCTTAGTTTTTAAGCGATGATCGAGATCTGGCTCGTTTAATTGGTTTTGAATTACAGTGCGTAGGTTCCGGCAATATCAAAACGGATAGCGATCGCGTCTTTAATAGTGATGAGACCAAAAAGCTTTTTAGGAAGTTCGAGCTCAAAATCGGTGATATTGAGGTTTAATATTCCTTTGAGATGCTGTTGTTCTTCTTTACACCAGGTTACCGGAATGGTATACGTATTTTGCTGTCCTGCAATATTTATGGTTATGGTGGCTTGCTGTCCTGCTTCGGTAAGCTCAACTTGCTTAAAATTCAAGATGATATGCGGATAGTCGTCAGCCTTAAGCATTTTGCGAAAGTCTTTATTGATCGCCTTTCCGCCGCAGTCAAATCCGTCAATATCCAGTTTGAGCTCAGCATCCTTGAGCAAGATCACCTGTTCTTTTTTATAAAACTTCAGCGTATGTTCTGCCTGAAAATATTCAGGTTCGTAGGTACAGGAAAAACCGGTTACATTGGTTTTCCCGGAAACCTCAAGGCTGCTGTTTTGCATACCACTGATCTGCAGGCTGCGGTAGTGCGTTTGCCCAAGTATTACAGAGGCATTAAGTACTAAAAAAAGAGTCATTAAAACCTTCATCGCCAAAAATTTTATAGTGCCGGTAGCTTAAAGCTACCGGCACTGTTTTAAGAATTACAAATTAGAAACTAATTGCAGCTTCAAGCATAAAGCCGTCAAACTGCCCTTCGCTATGAATATCGGTCACGGGATAGTCGTTGTAATTTTGAACCACATATTCAGCTTTCATCAAGATGTTTTTGGTCATAAACCATCCTGCTGCCAGTTGAAAACGGTCTGCAGAAACATCGGTGCCTCCCATTAACGTACCGCTCACGTAGTTGTAACGACCGCCTAAGTAGATTTTTTCTTTAGGTCCAAATCTGTAGATCAACTCTCCAGAGTATTGGTCCCAGCTACGGCTTTCGCTTTCTGCAGCTGCTTTACCACTTGCGTGCTCATAAATCCCGAAGAATTCTAAGCCTTTATACTTGAAGAATGGGTTGATCATAACTGAAGTAAGTTCGTTACGTAAATTAGGATTGATACGTCCTGCTCTAAAGCCATCTCCATTACCGTCTACGTCGATCATCACATTGTAATAACGTGATCCTGAACGGTCACCGCTGTAGAGGTAAGCGCTTCCGGTTTGATTGGTGTGATACATAGAACCGGTTAAACGCAATCTGAAATCTTCATTCAACTGACTGTCATAACCTAATTTTGCGATGAATGATGGGCTTGTAGTCTCTGGATTGGTTACCGCCTGATTCAACTTACCATTAGTTAAGCTCAACATTCCTAACCAGCCTTTGTTGAAGTAGTACACTTCTGCTCCTACTTCGGTAGTGAAACTATCCATTAGATAATTCCCCACAAACGGATTGTAAAGTGCCATTGCATTATCGGTACGTCTAAAGTGTGCGTCACCATAGTTGTTTTCCATATGACCGATTTTGATACGCAGGTGGTTCATCAAATCTTCCATAAAGCCTTCCTGAATAAAGTCTAGCTTATCGATCTGGAAATACCCTCCTTTTACATAGGTTTCGGTATGATGCTGAGAAGACAAATAAGTTCTCAAGTGCATACGCACCCCATCATAAAGTACTACATCAAGATCCAGGTTTGCCGTTGCAAGGTTAAAATTGCTACCTATATCCTGTAAAACGGGAGTTGAAGGATCATTAGAGTTCTCGTGATCTAAGGCCTGAAACTGTAAGGTTGAAGCACCTCCCAAACGTACTTGTAGTCCGTTAAAGGTAGTTGCTGTATCCTTAGGAGCCTCAAAGTCTGAAACGCCACGTTGATCAGGTAAACGATAGTTGTCTAAGTCACGCTGACTTTGCGCGTGCATGCTCATCCCAAAAAGAGCAAAAAGAAGGATTGCGAAATATGTTATTTTAGTTTTCATAACTGACAGGTATTATAGGGTTTGATTAATAAAGGTTGTTTCAAAATTTATTTTTACAGTATCTCCGGTAGTAATGGTACCAAAGAGTGCTGTAGGAGGTTCAATGTTATATGCAGTCATTTGCAAATCGTGAGAGCCTGTTAGGCTTACACTTTCTTTTTCAACTTGCATTTGAAAAGGTATGGTCACCGTTTGGGTGGTTCCTGCAATGCTTAAACTTCCTGAGGTTTTCACCGTATAGGTTGAAGCTGAAATCTGTTGCACATCCAATACTTTTTTTAAGGTATAGGTTAGGTATTGGTGCTCATCGGTATCCAGCGCCTTGAAGGTATTTTTGTCCATTGCACGTTTACCGCTCTTAAGACTTTCTGCTTCAATTTTAAGGCTGAGCTTTTTAAATGTGATCGATTCACCGTTTTGCTCCACCTCAAGAGTGCCGCGTAAGGCTTCGACATCGATCTCCCAATCGTGTAGATTAGAAGTGCCCTCTACCTTCATAGTAGATTGCGAATTATCTAGTGTAAATGTTTGTGCTAATCCTTGCTGAAGGCTAAATCCTAAGAAGAACAAGCCAAATAAAATGCTGTACGTGGTATAGGTTTTCATAGTTGTTGTTTTTAATTATACAGCAAAGGTCAACAAGGAAGCTGGCGAGAAATATGATAAAAGTCAGCTTTGAGAAATGCGTTCAAAAAAAATGCAACTACAAGGTTTGAGGAGTGAAAAAAAGTGAAGAATAAAATACCTCAGGGAATGTCTAAGGATATAAAAACCTCTGAAAGTGCCCATAAAAAAAGCCCTGATCGAAACACGATCAGGGCTTTTGATTTTTAAGTATGCTGAAAAGTTTATTCGGCGTTACCGTACATATTAGATTCGCCACCATCTATCGCGATGGTTTGACCACTAACATATCCATTGGCTTTGCTTAACAAAAAGCCAACTACACTGGCTACATCTTTAGGATCACCTAATGCACGCGTTGGGTTGTTGCTCGCATATTGTGCTTCGGCAGCTTTAGGATCCTCAGGATTCACTTGCTTGAAGGCTTCGGCTACCATTGGCGTAAGAATCGCACCGGGAGCAATAGCATTGGTTAAAATTCCATCTTTACCATATTCTAAGGCGGCGTTCTTAGTCATTCCGCTTACGGCGTGTTTACTGGCCACATAAGGCATTTGATTGAGTACCCCGCGAATACCTCCTACAGAAGCCACATTTACGATACGACCAAATTTTTGCTTTTGCATTACCGGGATTACATAACGCAAACCATAGTAAACTCCCATAAGGTTAATATCGATCACTTTTTTAAAAATGTCTAGATCGTAATCTACAATAGAAGCTTGTTTCCCTTCGATTCCCGCGTTGTTGTAGAGTCCGTCTATACGACCAAACTTCTCTACAGTCTTATCGACGTAGTTCTTCACTTGCTCCTCGCTCGACACATCGGCTTTAACCGATAAAAGCGCGACCTCAGGATTGATCTCTTTGAGTTTCTGTTCAGCGTCTTTTAAGGCGTTTTCATTATAATCAACCAGTACGAGTTTTGCACCTTCTTTAGCAAGCAACTCGGCAGTTGCTAATCCCAGTCCCATTGCGGCACCGGTTATGATAATCACTTGATCTTTCATTGTGTTTGGATTTTATAGTTGTATGTACAACAAAGTTAACCCGCACTAAAAAATCAATACGTTAAAGACATCATAAGGTTTTGATGACTATAAGCCTGTTGACATTAAGAAATCGTTACCGGAAGCATGATAAGGGTTTCTACTTTACCTGCTTCATCTTTGACGTAATCTAATTTCAATTTATAGTTTACCGGGCGCTCTTCGGCATAATACATTCCCGTCTGTGCATCAAAACCGCCATAATCGGTATAAGCCAAACTCACAATACGGTCTGTATCTACAGCGTCTAGCTGTTGTAGTTCTGTTTCGCTCAATCTATAGCGTTTGAGAATTTGATTCAAACTGCGAGAAAAATGATTTTTTGGTGAAGTTTTCATAGCTTTCGTTTTTCTCAAAATTATTATGGATAATACAGATAAAATGTTAGTAAAATCTTATTTCACAATATATTAAGACCAAAGCGCTTATCGCCTACTGCTACTACCTTGACTCAGTGAGCCGAATTGGATTTCTGCTCAACTATTTTAAAGACCAAAAACCTTGACAAGCACAGCTCTAAACTCTTCATTATTAATATTAACTATATCCCTTGAAGAATATAGGCCTTTTGTATTATACACGATAATTATGACGAGTTTTACTGACGGAATCTCTTAAGACTTATTTAAAACAGTGTTATAGAGGGTTAAAAAAGAAAAGGCATTAACATATTTGGCATAATTTGAGCCTTACTAATTTGAACTACCTCTATGAACAAGAAATACGCGTCTTTACGCCTTTCGCTTTATTCGTTTTTCGCACTTGGTTTATGGGCTTTAGTTTCCTCAGGAATTTATGCACAGGAAACAGATGCAGCCATCGAACAAACCTTTTATTTTACCGGAAACACAGGAGATGCTCCCAACGCTTCTACCACAGGGGTTCTGGAAGCCATAAATACGATGTCTCAACAGGATGCCAATGCCACTTTTGTCGCTATCGGAAACATCACAAAAAAAGGCTACCCGCCTAAAAAGAAAGACCGCAAAGCAGTAGAAGCCTTTCTGCAGCAGGAAATCATGCAACCGCTGGAAGCTTTTAATGGTAACGTGATCTTGATGCCCGGAAAAAATGAATGGAATAAAAACGGACACGAGAATCTGGACGACCTTGAGTCTTTTATTCAAGATAATAGCAAGATTGAATTTTGGCCAAATGATGGTTGCCCCAGAGAGATCGAGAATCTCAGTATGGAGAATGTAGAGTTGTTGATGATCGATTCCCAATGGTTTCTTGAAGACTGGGATGATCATTTATACCTCAACAATAAATGCGAACTCAAAACACGCGATGATTTCTTTGCAAAGTTTAAAGATGACCTCAAAGATGAACAGAACAAAACGGTCATTGTTGCGGTACATCATTCAGTACTTACGCTTTCTCAACAGAATTTTATAGAAAAAATAGGTGGCCTTAGCGTTGAAGATTACTATAGCACCCTGCGTCAAAACTATGCAGGAACGTTGGAAACTTTGGCAAGTCAGTTTCCTGATGTGATCTTTGTTTCGGCCAGTGACCGCAACTTACAATATGTTTTTGACGACGGAATCCCACAAATCATCAGTGGTGCTGCCGCTTCAAAATTAGATGGAGTGCGCAAAGCCGATGACGGTCAGTTTACCGCAAAATCTCACGGTTTTGCTAAACTTACGGTTTATACAGACCGAAGCTCTAAAGTGGAGTTCTTTCAAACCGGAAAAGGCGCGCCTCAAAAACTTTTTGAAAAACAAATACGTCGCCAGCAACCTCGGCCCGAGGACATTCCTGCACCAGACATTAGCGGGATGAGCGATACCTATAAGGCTTCGATCTATACTAAAGAAGAAACCGACAAAAGCGGCTTTTACCGTTTTCTGTGGGGAGAACATTACCGCGATGTATTCAGTAAAGAAATTGAAGCACCCGTGCTTGACTTGTCTGAACTTCCGGGTAATGTACACGCGATTTCTGAAGGCGGAGGAAATCAATCCCGCTCGCTCCGATTGATCGATGATGACGAACACGAATATACCGCTCGTGAACTGCGTAAAAGTGCTGTGCGCTTTATTCAGTCTAAAATCACAGATCACTATGTGCGTGATTTTATGCAAAACACCATTGCCGAAGATATCGTCCAAGATTTTTATACTACAGCGCAACCTTATGCGCCCTTTGCACTCAATCCTATTTTTGACACCTTGGATATTTATAATGCCGAGCCTAAAATCTACTATATGCCCAAGCAAAAACAACTGGGTATCTTTAATGAAGATTATGGAGATAAACTGTATATGCTTGAAGCACACGCCGGCGATGAAAATAAATCTTTTGAACGCTTTGGAAATGCAGACGATATCATAAGTACCAAAGATCTATTGGCCGAAGTACGCGACTCGAAAAAACATCAGGTTGACGAAGCCAACTTTTTAAAAGTGCGCTTGATGGATTTTGCCGTCGGCGACTATGATAGACATTATGACCAATGGCGCTGGTCTGCTTACGAGCAGGACAACGGAAATACGCTGTACAAAACCATTCGGCGAGATCGGGATCAGGCCTTTCCTAAATACGACGGACTCATACTTGGATTGTTGAAAGTAGCGATGATCGATTTCCGCTCTATGGAACGCTATGATGAGGATGTTGATAATGTAAAATGGTTGAGCCGTTATGCTTATCCACTCGATCAGGCTTTTTTAAAGAGTTTGACCTGGGAAGACTGGCAAGAACAAGTTCGCTTCATACAAGAAAAGCTTACCGATGAAACCATCGAAACTGCTTTTGCTACGTTGCCTAAAGCTGCACAAGACGAAAGCACCGAAAAGATCATAAAGAATTTCAAGATCCGTCGGGACAATTTGATGCCCATTGCGCGTCGCTATTATGAGTATTTGATGCGTCACCAGATTCTTTTAGGAACCGGTGATAAAGACGATTTTGTAATCACCCGACTTCCTAACGGAAAAACCCGCGTGGCGCTCACCACCGAAGACGATCGTACTTTTGAGCGCACCTACGATAAAGAGGAGACCAAAGAACTCTGGATTTATGGTCTTGATGATGAAGATACTTTTACAGTAACGGGTGAAGGCGATCAATACATTCCTATTAAAATATTGGGAGGAGAAAATAACGACGTGTACGATTTTCAAAATACACGTGCCGTAAAAGCCTATGACTACAAAAGCAAGAAAAATACATTTGTAAATCCGGGAACTCGCAAATGGCTGGTAGACAGTTATGACATCAATACCTATAATGACGAAAACAGAAAACTGGATGCCTTCTCTACTCTTCCTGCGGTAGGTTACGATCAGGACACCGGATTTTCTGCAGGCTTAAGCGGAACCTATACTACCTATGGTCTGGCAAACAATCCGTTTGCGACACAACAAACCTTGACCGCCAAATATTTTGCAGCGACACACGGGGTGGAGTTGAAATACTCAGGAGAATTTGCAAATGCTTTTTATAAATGGAATTTTGGCCTCGATGCCCGCTACACCACGCCTAATTATGCGATCAATTATTTTGGTACCGGTAATGAAACAACCTACGATGATGATCTTGTAGATCGTGATTTTAACCGGGTACGTATCAGTCAGTGGAGTGTTAACCCGTCATTGATCTACAGAGAAGATCGTATGTCTATACGTTTTGGTCCTACATTTGAGTCGCTTAATGTCTCGTATTCCGGAGATGGTGTTACAGGCGATACTGAAATTTTCCTGCCTGGCGATGATGTGTTCAACACCCAGTATTATGCCGGTGCAGAAGCCGCGTTTCAGTATAAAAACAAAAGCGGAGCGATCGCCTTTATTCGAAGAGGATTTCAGTTTGATCTGGTAGCAGGTTATAAAAGTAATATCGATGAGTATGATAATGAGTTTGCTTATGTAAACCCTACGCTTTCTATAGACTATCCACTGCACCCTAGCGGTATGGCTGTTCTAGCGACCAAAGTGGGTGCAGAAATGAACTTTGGAGATACTTACGAATTTTATCATGCTGCGACTTTGGGCGGAAATAACAGCCTGCGCGGTTTTAGAAATGAACGTTTTAACGGTAAGACTTCCTTTTACCAAAGCACCGATTTGCGTGTAGGTATTGCCGAATTGACCACCAATTTCATTCCGTTGCGATTGGGCGTTTCAGCAGGATTTGACTACGGGCGCATTTGGACTCCGGGAGGAGATTCTGAACAATGGCATAACAGTTACGGGGGTTCGGTGTTCCTAAATGGGTTTAAAGCACTCACTGCCAATCTGGGCTACTACCGCAGTAAAGAAAGTAACCGCGTATTGTTTACGCTAGGATTCAAATTCTAGAAAACACACACTAATCAACCAAACTTTAAAAAGCCACGCCCTAAAAGCGTGGTTTTTTTATGGGTAAAAAATGCATCGCTAACTTGTGCTGAAGCAATTCGCTTTCAGAGTATCGGAATTTTTCCGTTAATACGGATTTTTTCCTTTTACAACTTCTGGAGATTTACGTACTTTGCAGTTATGAAAGAGGCCAAGTTTGCGATCATTGATGTTGAAACGACCGGTGGCGGGATCAAGGGGAATAAAATAACCGAAATCTGCATCATCGTACTTCAAGAAGGCAAAGAAATCAACCGGTTTGCATCACTGGTAAATCCCGGGCGGGAAATTCCGCTTTACATAGAAAAGCTTACCGGCATCAACGACCGCATGGTCGAAGATGCACCGTACTTTGATGAACTTGCCCCGCAAATTGATGCACTCACCCAAGATTGCATTTTTGTGGCGCACAATGTAGGTTTTGACTACAATGTGGTACGTGCAGAATTTAAAGAAGCTGGTCTCGATTTTAACCGAAAACGCCTCTGCACGGTGCGACTGGCCAAGAAACTCATTCCGGGATTGTTCTCATACAGTTTAGGAAATCTATGCACCTCGATCAACATTCCACATTACGATCGTCACCGCGCTACAGGAGATACCGAAGCTACGGTTATTTTGTTTCAGCGCTGTCTGGATCTTGATCCTGAGTATGAAGTCATTCAAGGATTCTTAAATCGAAAATCTAAAGAATCCTATTTTCCGCCGCACTTTAAAGCTTCAGATTTTGAAGAACTTCCGCATAAAGCCGGCGTATATTTCTTTAAAGATAAAAACGGAAAACCGCTTTATATTGGTAAGGCGATCGATATTCAAAAACGCGTGCTTTCGCATTTCAGAGAAAAAAGCAACCGCAAATATGAGCTGCTTCAGAACACACACAGCATCGATTATGAGTTAACAGGAAGCGAATTGCTGGCCTTATTGCGGGAAGCCGAACTTATTCTAAAATATTACCCCAAATACAACAAAGCACAAAAGAACCCTTCAAAACCCTACAAGCTCACCTCCTATCATAATAAATACGGGATCGAGCAGTTTGCCTTGCACAAAAACAAAATCGCCCCGGTTAGCTGGATGCAGTTTTATACGCGAGAAGAAGCGATACAGTTTATGGAGGAAGTATGTGAAAAATTTGAATTGTGTCCTAAATATTGTGCGTTGCAACAAGGTGTTGACACCTGCAATCATTACAAGATACACACCTGCAGCGGTGCCTGTAGCGGCGAAATTGCTGTTACTGAATATAATGCCCGGGTGAGCAAAGCGCTAGATTATATTCACACCTATGAGCAGTCGTGCTTGCTTGTGGAGCAAGGGCGTAATCCTGGAGAAAAGTCTTTTATTTATTTAAAGCAAGGCCGTTTTTCAGGCTATGGTTTTGTGGACGAAAATTCAGATTTTAACCATAACGAAGATTTTGAGCATTATTTAATTCCGCAGAAAAGTTCGGCGTATGCAGATCGCATCATAAGACGCTATCTCGCTACCGAAAAGAATATTGTACGCTTACCGCTCACCACTACCGAAAATTCAACCCAAGATATTTTTGCTTCTTGGCTTAGTTAGCAGGTTCATTCGGCATTTCGCGATTTGCAAATCTGGAAGCGATGGCGCTTATGATCATAATTTGGGATGCGTGAAAAAGCATCAAGGGCAATAAAACCAGACCGAGGCCGGGCATTCCTCCAAATATTATTTTTGAGAATACGGTACCGTGTACCAGAGATTTTTTGGTTCCGCAGAATTGCGCGGTAATCCGATCTTCTATGGAAAAGCCAAGCGCGGTAGCGATGCGTCCGGTTAACATATAAACCAGAACAAACAAGAAAAGCACTCCAACAACTAAAATCGCTAAATCAAAAAGCGATACTCCGCTAAAAACACCATCGGTGAAGGAAGTCGCAAAACTTTTATAAATGATGAGCAGGATAATGCTTTTATCAAAAAGCGTAAGTTTTTTAGTATGTTTCTGGATAAATCCTCCCCAAAACCGCTGCAACAACAAGCCCAAGATCACCGGTGCTAGAATTTGCAACACCAGCTTCATATAAATTTCAGTAAAGTCAAAATCGGTTTGCATATCGTCTATAAACAAACCCATCCACAAAGGCGTAATGACAATACCTATGATTCCTGAAATACTTGCGTTAAAGATCGCTGCCGGTATGTTTCCTTTTGCAATAGAAACCATAACTACAGAAGAACTTACTGTAGAAGGCAGCGCGGCAAGAAAAAAGAAAGACAACCATAACAGCTCGTGCTCTGCATTTTGTACTAATGGACGAAACAAGAGCACCACCAGCGGAAAAACAAGAAAGGTACACGCCTGTACCAGCAAGTGTAATTTGTAATTCCCTAAACCTGCTTTCAGTTTTTGCGGACTTAATTTGAGTCCGTATAAAAAGAAGATCAATGCGATTCCTACGGCGCTAATCGTATCTAGTGGAATCGGGCTTGTGGCGATTCCCCACTGAGGGAAAAAATAGGCAACAACAATAGCTACCAGGATCGCAAGCACAAATTTATCAAGCTTTATATTCATTGCGGCAAAGGTAATGCAGTTCTAAGGCGCCACAATACCCTGATTGTACCTTTATGCAGGAACTTCTTTATTTTTTTAAGCGATAAAAACGAAACTTTGAGCGCATAACCGGAATAAAATGATCGAGATTAGTCACTCTGTGTGCATTTCGTCTAAAAAAAAGCAGAAATCTATTCGTATTCAATACTTTTATAAACTTGTTAATTCAAAGAAGATGCGTGCGCTGCTTTTCAAAAAAGGCGTTGTGCAACTTCTTGAAGAATAAGTAAACTTCCTCAGGACGAGCCTGTCTATCGACGATGGCAGACTTTGATGGAGTGGTTAGAAATAAATTTTCAATTTCGCAGCCATACATTGGGTAATTCCTTCTTTTGCGCTGCCAAAATAGTGAGTTGTGGTTGGTGGCTTTTCAATATTCAAGATGCCAACTGTTCACCTAGATTTACAACATAATGAAGCAAAAACGCCCATCTATAAAAGACATCGCAAAAGCGCTTAACGTATCGATCACCACCATTTCTTTTGTTTTAAATGGCAAAGGAGAAGAACGAAAGATCTCTAAAGAGGTTATCAAAAAGATCGAAGACTACGTTGAAGAAGTTAATTACCGTCCTAATCAAGTGGCACAAAGCTTACGTACCGGAAAAAGTAAAATTCTGGTATTTATGGTTGAAGACATCGGTAACCGCTTTTTTGCCAAGATCGCCCGTATTATTGAGGAGATCGCCTATCAAAAAGGCTACAAAGTATTGTTTTGTAGCAATGAGAATAATGATAAACGTTCGCGGGAACTCATTCGTGTTTTTCATGAACGTCAGGTAGATGGTTTTTTAATCATTCCATCTGCGGGTATTAAAAAGGATATTGAGAACCTTATTAAAAGTGATATTCCTGTCGTGCTTGCCGACCGTTATTTTGAAGACCTCGCTACGCACCAGGTGGTGATCAACAATTATGAAGCGGCCAATAAAGCCACCCAACATCTCATAGATAACGGTTTTAAACATCCTGCTTTTATTACCATAGATACGCAACAAATACAGATGCTTGATCGCGCCAGAGGTTATCGCGATGCCGTTGCTGCTGCGGGATTACAAAGCAATATTCTTGAACTTCCATTTGAGACAATACAATCTCCTGAGGGAAAACAGCGCATCACAGAACTACTCACCGGAAGTAACGAGATTGATTCGGTGTTCTTTTCAACCAATTACCTAACCCAAACCTCACTCGAGATCATCAAAGACATCGATCCTAAGCTTATTTATGATCTGGGTATTGTAACATTTGATGATAACGAATTCTTTAAAATCAATAATCCTTCTATAACCGCAGTGGCTCAACCGCTACAGGAAATGGGAGAAGAATTGATGCGTATCATGTTTAAATTGTTGAAGGCAAATGGCAAAGAAGAAGTGCCATTGATGCAATCGGTTTTGCATGCTGAACTGATCCCCAGAGACTCTTCTAAAAAGAAGTAGACCTAATAAGTCTCCCCCCACTCCAACATTATCATATATTAAATCCATTCAAAATCAGAGAGAACCTGCTGTTTTTTGAGTGGATTTTTTTGTTTTGATCTTAATTGTACTTCTAATAAGCTTCAGTTGAAGCGTAACGCATTACACAATTCGACATTTTATAGCCAATTTATGTTAATATGCCGTGGTTTATTTAAGTCTGAAACAAGAATGACACATTTCAAAATACAAATTAAAAACAATTAAATATTATTTATAATATTTAAAATGGATCAAAAAAGACGTAATGAGATAATTTGTGCCCTGATTGAGACATATTGTATCAAATAGACTTTTATTTCGATATCGGTTTACGATTTAAACTTAAATTAACTTTAAGATTACAAATACAAACATTCGCATCGATTAACGGCTTACATTCAGTAATTAAACTTCGCTTAAACTAGCCTCATCCAAATTCCGTTCTCATAAATGCTAAAACGTTTTACTAGTTTTAGCATTCTTTTAACGGAAACACGAACAATTTAAAAACTCAGATTATTGGATGAAACAATTACTTTCTCTATTTGACAAGTATTCCTTTTCTCCTAAAGTCGGTAAACGGCTCGGAGAATCCAGTAGTAAAATCTTTTTTATGGGATTGCTACTCACCGCCCTACTGTGTAAGACACAGTCAATTTATGCCCAACAAGACACTGCTATTACAGTTACTGGTACTGTAACAGATTCACAAGGTGTTCCTTTACCCGGTGTAAACATTAAAGAACAAAATACCACAAACGGTACCTTGACCGATTTTGATGGTAACTACAGCATTACGGTTAGCGATGCTGAAGCTATTCTGATCTATTCCTATGTAGGAATGAAAACCGCAGAAATCCCTGTGAAGGGGGAATCAAGTATTGACGTTCAAATGGCAGACGATGCACAATCTCTGGACGAAGTCGTACTCGTAGGTTATGGTAAACAGAAAAAAATCAGCGTAGTAGGTGCACAATCTACCATCAAAGCCGATGAACTTGAGTTGCCCGTAGCCAATTTGGGAACCATGCTTGCCGGAAGAATCGCAGGGATCACCGGGGTACAACGTTCTGGTCTACCCGGTTATGATGGTGCAGACCTTTGGATACGTGGTATTTCGAGTTTTGGTAATGCTTATCCACTTGTTTTAGTAGATGGAGTTGAGCGTTCTCTAGACAATATCAACCCAAGGGATATCGAATCATTCTCTATTCTTAAAGATGCCTCGGCCACTGCCGTTTATGGTATTCGTGGAGCCAATGGAGTTATTTTGATCGAAACCAAAAAAGGTAAAATAGGTAAACCTCAAGTTAGCTTAGACTATTTTGAAGGGGTCACTAACTTCACCAAAACACCAGAACTGGTAGATGGTGTAACCTATATGAATCTTGCTAATGAAGCCTTAACCACCCGAGGTGATATTCCTAAATATTCGCAAGAATACATAGATGCAACTGCCTCTGGAGAAAACCCGTTACTCTATCCTAATGTAAACTGGATGGAAGAAGTTTTTAAAAGCTATGGCCGTAACAGGCAAGCTTTGATCAACGTAAATGGAGGAGCAGAAAGCGCTCGTTATTATGTTTCGTTAGGATACTACAATGAAACCGGTTTGTTTCAGACAGATCCCAATGTATCTTATGATTCAGGTACCGGCTTTGAACGTTTTAATTTCACTTCAAACCTTACTATTGATCTTACCAAAACCACAGACATCAACGTAGGGATCCAAGGATATTTATCTGACGGAAATTATCCGGGAACACCTACTTCTCCAGGCATTACGCTTGAAGACCAAATATTTGGTACGGCTTTAGAAGCGCCACCAGTGGAATACCCTGTGCTTTATCCGGGAGGCTTTGTACCTGGAAAAAGTGCTAATGGTGGACTGCGTAATCCATATGCAGAAGTTGCGCTTCGCGGATACCGAACCATCACACGTACAAACTTAAACACCAACTTGAACCTGAATCAGGAATTAAGTTTCATTACTGAAGGACTTTCATTACACGGTTTATTTGCATTCGACTCTTTTAACGAGCAAAACGTTGCGCGTTCTAAACGAGAAAGCACCTACTTTGTTGATGCCAATTTCCCATACACTGAAGATGGTGGCTTGCTGTTGAATGAAACCTACACCGGCACCAATTTCCTAGGCTACAACCGAAACAATGGAGGAAACAGAAGATTTTACACGCAAGTATCGGTAAACTATGATCGTACTTTTGGGAAACACAGCGTAAGCGGATTATTGCTTGCTAACCGTACCGATTATTCTAATGCTTTTGCAGGTAATTTCACCGACGCGATTCCATTTAGAAATGAAGGTTTAGCGGGTAGAGCCACGTATTCTTATGATGATCGTTATTTCTTTGAAGTAAATGCAGGTTATAACGGATCTGAAAACTTTGCACCAAATAACCGCTACGGGTTTTTCCCGTCTTTTGCAGCCGGTTGGGTACTATCTAACGAAAAGTTCTTTGAACCTTTAAAAGACCATATAAATTATCTTAAACTTCGTTATTCTGACGGTTTAGTTGGTTCTGACTCTGGAGCGGGACGCTTTGCATATCTCAACCGTGTAGAGGGTCAAGATGGATATACCTTTGGAGAAAACAGACAATCCCTAGGCGGTATTGGTCAAACCTATTATGGCGTAGATGTTACCTGGGCTGAAGCACGAAAACAAGATTTAGGTATCGAGATCAATGCTTTTGACAGTAGATTAAGCTTGATTACAGATTTCTTTTACGAGCGTACCGAAGGGGCCTTCTTAAGACGTAGTGATATTCCTAATTATATAGGTTTAACCTCTGACCCTTTCGGAAATATTGGTGTTGTAGAAAATAAAGGTTTTGACGGTACTTTAAACTTCAGTCAGCAATTCAAAGAATTGAGACTTTCATTTAGAGGTACCTTCTCGTACAACAAAAATGAGATCATTGAGAATGGTGTTCCTGAGCAACCTCACCCGTGGTTAAATCGTCAAGGCACAGGTCTTATCGCCAATTTTGGTTATGTAGCTGAGCGCCTGTTTACTTTAGAAGATGATATAGATGGAGATGGCTTTATCACTACAGATGATGGTTTCCCTACGCAGTTTGGTCAAATTCAACCGGGAGATATTAAATATGCAGATCTTAACGGCGATGGACAAATTGATGCTTTTGACCGTAAGGTTATTGGTGACGGCGACGTGCCTGCTTTGACCTACGGTTTTGGAATCACTGCCATTTATAAAGGTTTTGATGCAAGCTTATTCTTTCAAGGACAAAACTTCTCAGATCGCTTCATAGGCGGGTTTGGTATTCGTCCATTTATTGGTGACGGAGGTGAAGGTAATATTTACACGACCTCACTAGACCGCTGGACTCCTGAGAATAATAATGCATACGCTACCTATCCACGTCTATCATTTAGCGCTTCAGGAATAGGTCAAACAAACAACAATCAGGCAAGTACCTGGTGGTTGAGAGACATTGACTTTTTACGTTTAAAAACAGCTGAAATAGGATACACCTTTGAAAAAGACTTCTCTCAGAAGTTTGGTGTTGATGATTTCAGAATCTATATGCGAGCAACCAATTTGTTTACTCTAAGCAAATTTGATCTTTGGGATCCTGAACTTAACACCAATAATGGTGGTAGATACCCTAACATTTCGGTGGTATCCTTAGGAGGAACCTTTCAATTCTAAAAATCAATTGAAACGATACAATTCGTATTACAGATTTAAAATATAATCATATGAAAAAATTACTATTAACATTTATTCTAAGCGGGTTTTTACTCTCCTGTGGTGATGATTACTTAGATCAGGTGCCGGATGATCGGTTAACCTTTGAAGAGACTTTTGCGCGTAGAGCAACCGTAGAGCAATACTTAGCAAACATTTATTCTCAAATTCCAAGTGAATTTGCACAGCGTTATACGACGACTGAAAACTCGGGACCTTGGACCGGTGCTTCTGATGAAGCTGAATATGTTTGGGGATTCCATATGGGGAATTTCCTGAATATTGGAGACTGGAATGCAACTACTCAAAATGTAAGTAATTTGTGGTCAAACTTCTACCGAGGTATTCGAGCTGCATCTACTTTTATTGAAGCTGTAGATTTATGTCAGGATTGTGATCCTGCGATCATTAGTCAGTACAAAGCAGAGGCACGTGTTCTAAGAGCATACTACTATTACAACCTCATGCGCAGTTTTGGACCGGTAATTTTATTGGGAGAAACTCCAATTCCTGCTGATGCAGACTTAGATGCCCTGGGACTCAAACGCAATTCGATTGATGAAGTTGCTGCGTATATCACTTCAGAATTAGATATCGCTGCTGCAGCCCTTGAAGGCGTAAGCTTTACAGGCAACAATGCCGGGAGAATGAGTACGCCTTTTGCGATGGCCATTAAAGAGCAAACACTGTTATTTGCTGCGAGCCCTTTATTTAACGGAAATACAGATTATGCTGATTTTATTGGTCAGGATGGCGAAAACCTAATTCCTCAGAATTATGATGTGAATAAATGGAAAACAGCGGCAGATGCTGCTAAAGCGTTTATTGATAAATATGTTCCCAACACCTATAGCCTTTACGAAGAATTTAATGAAGACGGCTCTTACAATCCGTATTTATCTACGCGTAATGTGATGCTCGAGGATTTTAACTCTGAAATTATTTATGCACGCCCTGCCGGTGTAAATTATTTCCATTATGATGTAACACCTTATCATCTGGGCTCAGCTACAGAAGTACGCGGCGCGGGTGGACTTAGTGTGACTCAAGAAATGGTTGACGCCTTTTTTACCTCAAACGGAAGATCTATCGATGATCCTCAGGCAAATTATGTTGCTGATGGTTTCTCTCAATTTCAAGCGCCATACGACTTCACTACAAGGACGACGTACAACCCTTGGACCAACAGAGAGCCTCGATTTTATGTAGGGATCACATACAATGGAAGCTTGTGGTTAAATCGTGATTTTGGAAATATCATCACAAAAA
Source organism: Leeuwenhoekiella blandensis MED217 (assembly GCF_000152985.1). Taxonomy (GTDB): domain Bacteria; phylum Bacteroidota; class Bacteroidia; order Flavobacteriales; family Flavobacteriaceae; genus Leeuwenhoekiella; species Leeuwenhoekiella blandensis. The sequence continues at coordinate 3,044,476 of NZ_CH672395.1, forward strand.
CTTGGTTTGGAGGAAATTCAGGTCGTCAGGCAGGAACTAATGACTACCCTCCTACCGGATATATCGCCAGAAAAAAAGCGCCTTTGGGTGATAGAAGAAACAATAACAGATCACTACCTATGTTACGTTTGGCAGAGATCTATTTGGACTATGCTGAAGCGCTAAATGAGTACGACCCCGGGAATCCAGATATCTTAACCTATATCAATCTTATTCGTGAGCGTGCAGGAATTCCTGAGTATGGTTCTGTTGAGTTGGAAGCTCCTGCAAGTCAGGAAGCGATGCGTGAAGCAATACGAAAAGAACGTCGCGTAGAACTCTTCTTAGAGAATACCCGATACTTTGATGCGCGTCGTTGGAAAATTGCAGAAGATGTATTTGCCGGCGAAATGCACGGGATGGACATCAATGCGCGTTCAGAAGAAGATTTTTATAACGTAACCACTTTTGAAACGCGTGTGTTTAGACCACAGGATTACCTATGGCCTATTCCTCAAGACGAACTCAATGCAAACCCGACTCTGGTTCAAAATCCGGGTTGGTAAATTTAATTAGCCAAAAAGAACAGACGCTTTTTTCAATCAAGAGTCTGTTCTTCAAATTCGATCTAAAATGATTCAAATACTATCAAAATATGTGCTGCTTAGCTGTATTGCTTTCGCAATTACAGGAAGCATTCAAGCACAGAAATACACGCTTTCTTACGAGAGTCAGGATGAGACCTTAGATCCTTCGATTCAAAAAGGTATTGAGAAAATCTTTAAAAAGGTTTACCCAAAACTGGTGAAGGATTTCAACCCGCAATCTCAAAAGCATGTTACCATAAAAATAGATACAGCGTACGGCGGTGTTGCCTATGCGCATAGAGGTGCGATCACCATCAGTTCTGCCTGGTTACACAAGAAGCCAGAAGACCTTGATCTGGTTACGCACGAACTTATGCATCTCGTACAATCCTATCCGGGTGGTGCGGGTCCCGGTTGGTTGACCGAAGGGATCGCAGATTACGTTCGCTTTAAATATGCTTTAGATAATGAAAGAGCAGGCTGGTCTTTGACGCCATTTAGCCCTTCGCAAAGCTATGAAAACAGCTACCGCATTACAGCGCGTTTTCTATTATGGGTGAGCCAAAACTATGACAAGAATCTGGTTGAAAAGCTAGATGAGGATTTACGTACCAAAACATATACTGCTGAAACATGGGAGCAATATACCGGTAAAACGGTAGACCAGCTGTGGGAAGCATACACGGCTAACCCAGAGGTAAGCATTTAAAATTTAAGATTATGAAAAAAATTATATACACTGTTTTTTATACGCTTGGGGCACTTTTGCTGTTTCAAGCCTGTGCAGAAGATGACTCTGCCCTGGTAACCGGGGAGCCCGATTCTGTAGTCAACAATGACCCGGAAGGATCGCCGCTACGTGGACTTTCAGAAAGCTGGAATGGTCACGATGAGGATGTACTAAGACAATACTTTGACGTATCTGCTGCGGTTTATTACGATCCCGAAGTTGATCGATCGATTGAATGGCCCTTCAGCTTTTTTAGTGATTCCTGGGCATATGTTGTTGAAAATTATGGCACCTATGGTCAGAACAGCTTGTTGTATGTGGTAGGCCACGGAGAAGCTGATAAATCGTCTTTTTTCAAAACGCATTTTGAAGAGGATGCTGAGAATCGTAGCCTAATTGATCATCCAATAACTGCTTCAAGTCCTACAGGTGCAGCAATAGACGAGCCTGCTGCACTTATGGCTAAGGTCGTTGAACATTCTAGCAACGGGGTGCATAAATCACCCGCTGAAGCGATCTGGCAAGATAAATTCACGGAGATCTTTACTTATGACTTATACCTAAAATTAGGTTTAGAATCTGAGGCCGAACGTGTTAAAGCAGAGTTTTTAGAAACATCGGTAGACTTCCCAAAAGCAGACACTTATTGGTTTAGAGATTGGTTTTTACCTATTTATGAGAACTATAACGGTTCTGTTACTTTAAGCAACTTCTTTAAAGTTCTAAGTACTCATTATCCTATTAACGATACAGATTATGCAAAAGATATGACCTTAGGCGAACTGGTTCACTTCTTTAGCGGAGCGACTGGGGCAGATCTAGAGCCTCTAGCACTAGAAGCTTTTGGTTTTGATGATCAGAATCAACAGGAGTTATTAATTGCAAGAGGAAGATTTCCTAACCTCAATTATCCATTCGTACCAGCTTCAGAATTAATCGATGTAACCAGTGAAGGTTTGGCAACAATAGAAGTTTCTAAAGATAATAATGGTGGCCCAACCGCTGCTGAAGGTTCTTTAAAACTCATCGATAATATTACCGAAGGGAATAATAAGTTTCTTACCGGTGGGTTTCCACAGGAATTTTATATGCAGCAAAACTTTGAGTTTCCTGTAGTGGTTAATAGATATAGTTTGACTTCTGGTAATGATGTTCCCGGGAGAGATTTAAAAGACTGGAAATTGCTAGGTTCAAAAGATGGTGTTGAATTTGAAGAATTGCACAGTGTAAGTGATGAAACATTTGCTTCTAGAAATTTGACTAAAAATTATGAATTTGAAAATAGTACAGCCTATAGACATTACCGTATAGTTGTTGAAGCTAATAATGGTGATGGAAACTTACAGCTAAGTGAGTGGAGATTGTTAAATCTGAAATTAATCACTTTTGGTCCTCAGGATATTACTGATTTTGCTAACACTTCCGTAAGTAGAGAAAACAGAAATGGTGCTACCTCAAACGAAGCTTCATTTAGAGTTACCGATGGAGATACGTCAACTAAGTTTTTGCTGTTCAATTTCAATAATCCGGAATGGATTCAGCAGGAATTTCAAAATCCTCAACGTGTGACTCAATATAGCCTTACATCTGCCAATGATGCACCGGGAAGAGACCCTGTAGAATGGACGCTTTCTGGATCAAATGATGGCACCACATTTACTGAGATTGATTCGAGATCAGGACAATCTTGGAGTTCTCGAGGACAAACACGTACTTTTTTATTTACTAATGAAACCAGCTATAAATATTACCGATTAGAAATACTTGCCAATGGTGGCGACGGCTTATTTCAATTAGCTGAATGGCGCTTGTTTGCTGAATAATTTAGATTTTAATCAGCAATTTATTTAAATATCCTGAGCACGATTTTGTGCTCGGGATATTTTTCTAATGAGCTACAAGCAGTTGCTCGTGCAAGAGGGCTACAACGGTACATTTTCTAAACAAGTAGATTAAAAACCAGAAATACCTAAAATTAACTTTATGAACAGAAACAATCTATTGATGTTGGGGCTTCTATGCTTCTTTGTCTTTTCTTGCAAAGAACAAGAAACCGCGACACAGAACGAAAACGTTGTAAGTGAGGCAAGTGCTTCTTTCAGAGCTCCGGCCTACCCGTTGATCACACACGATCCTTATTTAAGCATTTGGTCTATGGGAGACGAACTCAACAGCAGCCCCACCAAACATTGGACAGAACGGGATCACGCGCTTCTTGGAGTGCTTCAGCTAGATGACCAATTCTATCAGTTTCTAGGAAGCGAAAGCAAAACCTATGACGCGATCCTTCCTGCTTCTGACGAAGAAACCTATTCCGTTTCTTATTCCGAAAGTGAACCCGATGAAGCTTGGATCAATCCTGATTACGATGCTTCTGCCTGGAAAACAGGCGAAGCGCCTTTCAGTGAAAATGAAAGTATGGCAAAAACCATTTGGAATACGGCCGATCTTTACTATCGCAGAACCTTTGATCTGGAAACCACAGACCTTGAATCTTTATTTTTAAAACTCAATCACGATGATAATGTAAAGGTTTGGCTCAACGGAATTCAAATCGCAGATATCAACGGCTGGCAAAACAGCTATAAATACCTTCCGGTTTCACAAGAAGCAATGCAAGCACTGAAAACCGAAGGTAATGTTCTGGCCATTCACATTCGCAATACCGCAGGCGGACAATTTTTAGATGCGGGATTGGTTACCGAAGCAAAATCTAAATCTAATGAGGTCATCAAAAAAGCTAAACAACTTGACGTTGCTTTTAGAGCGAATCAAACGGAGTATACCTTTGATGCAGACGGAACTCAGGTAAACGTGGCCTTCACCTCTCCGTTATTGATCGAAGATCTCGAGATCTACAGCAGACCTATTTCGTACATCAGTGTAAAAGTTGCCGGGCAAGAAGCGCGTAAAGCCAAAGTATATCTAGGTACGTCCTCGGCGATTGCGATCAACCAACCTGTGCAGGAAGTTGAAGTTTCAGAATATAAAAACGGAGCGCTTTCAATACTGAAAGCCGGCTCAGTTGCACAACCTGTTCTTGAGAAAAAAGGAGACGACCTACGCATAGATTGGGGGTATTTATATGTAGGAGCGCCTGCAACAAATCTGACACAATTTGTTACTCCTGCTGCTCAAGGGCTTGACGCTTTTGTTTCAGGAGCTATAAACGACACCGATGAAAAAGCCACAGGTAAGAATCTTATGTTGAATACTGTTGCAGATCTTGGTGAGATCGACGAAGAAGGCACAGAACAAGTATTTATGATCGGTTATGATCAACTTGAAGCTGTGAATTATTTTGGAACCGCTCTTAAACCTTGGTGGTCCAAAGACGGTGCGACAATGAATGAAGAACTTACCGAAGCCTATACCAGTTATGCAGATGTTATTGAAAAAGTAAAAACTTTTGATCAAAAATTATATGAAGATGCTCTAGCTTCAGGCGGAGAAAAATATGCAGATCTTTGTGTTGCAGCCTACCGCCAAGCGATTGCAGCCCATATTCTTGTAGAAGCACCTAATGGCGATATTCTGTTTTTATCAAAAGAGAATAACAGTAATGGTTCGATCAACACAGTTGATGTCACCTACCCTTCGGCACCTTTGTTTTTGGTATACAATCCTGATTTGCTAAAAGGGATGCTCAACGGAATTTTCTATTACAGCGAGAGCGGAAAATGGCAAAAACCCTTTCCGGCTCACGATATTGGTACGTATCCAATTGCATTGGGACAAACCTATGGTGAAGATATGCCTGTTGAAGAAGCAGGGAATATGCTAATTCTCACTGCGGCGATCGCTCAGGTTGAAGGAAGTGCAGCTTATGCCAAAGCACATTGGGAAACCTTAACCACCTGGGCAGACTACTTGATGCAAAGTGGTTTTGATCCGGCAAATCAACTTTCAACAGATGATTTTGCAGGGCACTTGGCGCGTAATGCAAACCTTTCGGTAAAAGCGATTATGGCAATTGCCTCTTATGGTAAACTTGCGGCGATGCTAGGAGATAGCGCAACCGCTGAAAAATATACCAAAGCCGCCAAAGAGATGGCCGGTAAATGGCAAACTATTGCTGGGGACGGGGATCACTATACCTTAGCTTTTGAAAGTGAAGGCACCTGGAGCCAGAAGTATAATTTGGTTTGGGACGACATTTTAGGATTGAATGTATTTGCTGAAGACGTGCATAAAACCGAAATCGCCTACTATTTGACCAAACAAGAAGCTTACGGTTTGCCATTAGACAGTCGTAAAACCTACACCAAATCTGATTGGATTTTGTGGACGGCAACTTTAGCAGATGATGAAGCCGATTTTAAAGCACTTATTGACCCGGTGTGGGATTTTGCAAATACAACTCCAGACCGCGTACCACTTTCTGACTGGCACGAGACCACCGATGCGCATAAAGTTGGTTTTAAAGCACGTTCTGTAGTTGGTGGTTATTTTATTAAAATGCTGAAGGACGAAGAAGTAACTAAATAGTATATTTAAAAATAATCCTGAAGCAATTATGCGTTGCGGTATCAAAACCGGAACATCACCCATTTGGGTAAAGCGGAGTCTCACCAACTCCGCTTTTTTTATGCAGCTTTTATCGAGAAAAGGTTTTCAACACATATGATAATCCCTGTGTTGCACCTAACTTCTACACACCTTCAGAAGGTTAAATCAACCCATTTGAAAGTACTCGTATTGCAGCTAAAACCTATTCAAAATTCAGAGTTTCAAAAGATAACCTTATGAACTAAAAAACACCGTGTTGCTGTACAAAGCGCTTAAAGCAGATTGAAAGATTCACTTTGTGTGATATTTCAATAATAAAGGTAAAACGCTACTTTCTGTTAAAAATATTAACAATTCAACCTCGATCTCAGACAATTTATCGGCTCCTGAAACAAATTAGAGGGTCTTTGAAATAGATTAACTACATCCTCATTACATCAAACGTTATAGTTTCAAAATGAAACACTATAAATATATTTAGTTAACATTTGTAACTACAAATTGTCTTAAATCTTACCATTTGCGTCAATATTACTTATTAAGCGTAAAATATACTTTTATTTTTCAGTCGCGATAAAACGTTTTATTACATTCGTCCTCTCTTTACGATATCGATATCGTAACACACCAGAATCTTAATTTTTTAACAACCGAAACAATTCAAACTAATTCTCACAAAAATGAAACTCAATGAAAAAACTTCTACTGAACCCAATTAAATGGCATCCATTGTTGATGTTGGTTCTTGGTATTATGTGCTTGCAAAACATATATGCGCAGGAGAACATCACTATTGAAGGAAATGTAAGCTCGGCCGGAGAAACCTCGGGGCCACTACCCTATATTACCATTTTAGTAAAAGGTACCACACGAGGCACCACCACAGATTTTGACGGAAACTACAGTATAAGCGCTGCACCAGACGCTACACTTGTTTTTAGTTATGTTGGTTTTAAAACCAAAGAAATCCCGGTAGACGGGCAAACGCAAATCGATGTACAACTCGAAGAAGACGTTGCCGGCCTTGATGCGGTTGTGGTAACAGGGTATTCTACACAAGATAAAAAGTCGATCACCGGTTCTATCGCTACCATCACGAGCGAAGATCTGGAGAAAGTACACGGTGGAGCAACCGTAAGTGCAGGTCTCGCAGGTAAAATTCCGGGAGTAAGTTTCCGTATGAATGACGGGCGTCCCGGAGCAAGCGCATCTATCCAGATACGTAATATGGGAACACCTCTTTATGTAATTGACGGAATTCAACAGGATGAAGGACAGTTCAACAACATCTAACCCAACGACATTGAGAGTATCACCGTGCTCAAAGATGCTTCTGCTGCGGTTTATGGGGTGCGTGCGGCAAATGGTGTCGTTGTGGTAACGACCAAACGCGGTAAAAAAGGAAGCCGAAATACCATAAACATCAATGCGTATACAGGATGGCAAAATTGGTCTCGCTTCCCGGAAACGGTAAACGATTCGTATGAGTGGATGCTGGGGAAAGCTGAAGCTGAAGTAAATCAGTTTGGTTCTACAGGAATCACACCTGAAGAATTAGAGAAATACCGCATCGGTGAAGAGCGCGGCTATCAATCCTTTAATTGGAAAGACTTTATCGTAAAAGGAAATGCACCACTCACCAGCATCAACCTCAGCGCTACAGGTGGTTCTGAAAACATCAACTATTATGTATCAGGAACACACCTCAATCAGCAAGCGGTTTTTGGTGATGAATTTACATTTAAGCGTACCAACATTCAAAGTAATATTGACGCCAACATCACAGACCGACTCAAAATTGGTGTACAAATAAACGGTCGTGTAGAGACGCGCAGAAACCCGGGGATTCCTGGTTATGACGATTACTGGTTACCTCGCTTTGCTATTTTGCGTAACCGTCCATTTGAGCGTCCCTACGCAAATGACAACCCGGAGTATCTTAATGATATTGGGCATAATGAAACCAACTGGGCATTACACAACTTTGAAACCGGTGGGTATTATGAGGAAAACTGGAGACAGTTGCAAGCCAATTTTACTGCAGAATATCAAATCCCGGGAGTTAAAGGTTTAACCGCAAAAGGAACCTACTCATACTACATCGCAGACCGTTTGCAAGATGGTCACGAGTATACGTATGAAGCGTTCACTTACAATCCCGATACCGATGAGTATAACGTAACCGGTGGTAGTACTAACCCCTTTAGAGAACGTGCAACCCGTAAAGTATTTAGAAACACCTATCAAGGTCAACTACAATGGAAACGCGATTTTGGCGATCACTCTTTTGGAGCGTTGTTTATCGCAGAACGTCAGGAATTCAGATATCTGGGACAATATGTCCACGCAGTACCCAGTACCAATACACTTCCGCTGATCTATTTTTCTGATATGGATCAATACGATGACAGCGATTCTGAAGAAGCACGTATTGGCTATATTGGACAATTCAATTATAACTTCCGCGATAAATATTACCTCGAACTTTCTGCAAGACGGGATGCTTCCTGGAAGTTTGCTCCAGACAAGCGCGTTGGGTATTTCCCCTCGGCTTCTGTAGGTTGGAGAATCACCGAAGAGCAATTCTTTAAAGATCTTATCGGTGAAGAAAGCATTCTGGACAACTTCAAATTCCGTGGTTCTTATGGGGTACTGGGAGATGATAACGTAGGAATTGGTGCTTTTGATTATTTACCCGGTTACAACTACAACGTAAACAATGGAACGCCGGTGATTCTTGATGGGCAAGCGGTGATTCCTGCGCGAGACAAAGGACAACCTATTTCTAACATCTCTTGGTTTAAAAGTAAAATTCTTGACATAGGTGCCGACTTCTATATGTTTGGAAGTAAACTCTCTGGTACCGTTGATTATTTCTACAGAAAACGCACCGGCTTGAGAGGTCGTAAATACGATATTCTGATTCCTAATGAATTGGGCTACGGACTTCCGGATGAAAACGTAAACTCTGATGCACGCTATGGTGTTGATGGTTCGTTATCCTATTCAGATGAAGTTGGCGAGGTTTCTTTTAGTGTTACCACGAGTGGTTCGATCTCCAGAAGTAAATTCTTATCGTCTTATAAGCCTCGTTTTGACAACTCGTATCAACGTTACCGTGCCTCTTCTGAAGACCGTTACAATACGATCTTTTGGGGATACACTACCGTTGGACAATTTCAGTCTCAGGAAGAAATTGACAATTATCCGGTTGATATTGACGGTCGCGGAAACAGCACCCTATTACCGGGTGATTTGATTTACGAGGATGTAAATGGTGACGGTCGTATAGATGGGTATGATGAGACTCCTATTGGGTATAACAACTACAACCCGTTGATCAATTTCGGTTTAAACATTTATGTAGCCTATAAAGGATTTGACTTTACAGCAGACTTCTCAGGAGCTTCAGGATTCTCGTGGAACCAGAGCTGGGAGCAGCGATGGGCGTATCAAAATAACGGTGCTTTAAATAAAATTTTCTTAGACCGTTGGAGACGCGCAGATCCTTTTGATCCTAACAGCGAGTGGATTCCGGGTAAATATCCTGCATTGCGCTTTAACGATGGCGGACACAGTAACTACAACAAGAATTCTACATTCTGGTTACACAACGTGACCTACTTGAGAGCTCGTACGATTGAGTTAGGATATTCATTACCCAAAACCTTCCTAGACAAGATCAACGTACAAAAAGCGCGATTCTACGTAAACGGATACAACCTCTTCTCTATTGATAATGTAGCAGAATACGGCATTGATCCTGAAATCTCAGACGATAACGGGTTGCAGTATCCTCAGAACAAATTCGTCAATGTTGGGGTCAATGTTTCACTATAAAAAAATGCACGCAATGAAAAAATACATATACTTTTTAATGATACCCTTTCTGTTGGGCAGTTGCTCTTCAGACAGCGAATTCTTAGACCGTGAGCCTACCAATGTTCTCAGTCAGGAACAGGCTTTTGGAAGTCCCGATCTTGTAATATCGGTACTGGCTGACCTCTACAACCGCTATTATGATTTTGGTACAGTAGAAGATTGGTCATCCTTAGCGCAATTTAATGTCGCATTCTGGTCTGAAGCCGGAAGGTACTGGTACTTTCAGAACGGCGGATACGGCTACGGCGATTGGGGCACTTGGGACTATGGCTACATCAGAGAGATGAACCTGTTCTTAGAACGTCTTGAGCTTTCTGAAGAATTAGACCCGGAAGAAAAAGCCCGTTTTGCAGCTGAAGGTCGCTTCTTGCGCGCCTCATATTATTTTACGATGGTAAAACGTATGGGAGGAGTTCCGCTAATTTTAGAATCTCAGACTTATGATTTTAGCGGTGACGCTACCTATTTGCAGTTCCCTAGGGAAACCGAAGCTGCACTTTATGACTTTGTAATTAGTGAGGCAGATGCTATTGTTGCAGATCTTCCCGGAGATTCAGGCATAAAAGCACGCGCTACTAAAGCGGCTGCCATGGCGATGAAAGCAAGAGCGGCATTATACGCCGGCTCTATCGCAAAATATGGTGCGAGCACGCCACAAGTTTCACTTCCCGGTGGAGAGGTTGGCATTCCCGCTTCTCGCGCAGATGAATATTATGCAACAGCTTTAGATGCAGCCCAAGCTATCATCAATGGCGAAGTAGGAAGCTATGCCCTTTATGAGAAAAAGCCAGATTTGTCTGAAAACTTTGCAAGCTTATTCTATGATAAGTCTAATAATTCTGAAGCGATCTTTGTAGAAGATTTTATGCTTCAAACGCAGAAAACCCACGGCTTTACGATTGCCAATCAACCGCGATATGGTGCCGAAGAAGAAGAAGGTGGCCGTATCAATCCGGCACTGAGTTTGGTGCAGTCTTTTGAAACTTTAGATGGAACCTATGCGCCTTTACCCATAGAAGATGCTTCTGGAGATCCCATACATTACGATACACCAGAAGCTTTATTTGCCAATAGAGATGCGCGACTTATGGGTACTGTGATCGTACCTGGAGCTTCTTTTAAAGGTCGTGAGGTAGATATTTTTGCAGGTGTTCAACTTTCTGACGGAACGGTCATAAGCGGAGATTCTCGTGGTCAACAAAAAGAAGTATTAGGCAATGACATTCAGGTTGTAGGTTTTGACGGTCCCATTGACGGATTAGAATTTACCGCACAAACCGGTTTTTATATTCGTAAATACCAAGACCCTAAAGCAGGCTCCGGACAGCGTGGGACGCGTAGTGACGTGTGGTTCATTCGCTATCGCTATGCAGAAGTTTTATTGAATGCTGCAGAAGCGGCTTTTGAACTCAATCAAAATGAAGTTGCTGCAGGCTATCTCAATCAGGTACGTCGCCGTGCAGGAATCACTACAGATCTGGCTGCCGCAGAGGTAACCTTTGATCGTATCGCTCACGAGCGTTTTGTAGAATTTGCTTTTGAAGGACTACACTTCTTCGATTTAAAACGCTGGAGAATTGCACACGAAGTCCTTGATGGCACTCCAATGGATGCTACATCTATTACTGAAAACATTGGAGATGCAACTAAGAGGTTAACGCAACCCTTTGGTCTTTGGCCCTACAAATATTACAATCCGGGTGGACCCAACGACGGTACCTATATCTACAAAATTGTGAAGCCAAACCGAGTAACCGGGGCAGATCGCTTTCAGTTTGGAAATTACTACTCAGAGATTGGAGCAGGTATTTTAAACAATAACCCATTGATCGTTAGAAACCCTAACCAATAATTTTAAAAGCCTAAGATTATGAAAATCACAAATTATATATACCTAGCAGCGATAGCATTGCTTTTTGCATCCTGCGAAATTGACAATTATGAGGAGCCAGAATCCTTCTTTACCGGAAACATCGTATACAATGGTGAACCTATTGAAGTGGGTGCACGCGAAGTGCGTTTTCAACTTTTTCAGCCGGGTTTTGGAGCTTTAGCCCCCTTAGATGTTCACCTAGATCTGGATGGTTCGTTTAGTGGCCGCTTTTTTGACGGAGACTACAAATTGAAATTCATCAATGGTCAGGGACCGTTTAAAGCCTATGAAGTAAACGAGCAACAGGGCGATACGATCTTTATTTCGCTACGCGGAAATACCAATTTAGATATTGAAGTACTTCCCTATTATATGTTGCGCAATGAAGCTTTTAATGCGGGTACTGCTGCGGTCGACGCTTCAGCAAGTTACGAGCAGATCATCACGGGTGCCGATGCGCGTAATATCGAGTTCGCCAGATTATACCTCAACGATACCGAACAAGTCTCTAACAATGGAGATTATCACATGGTATGGAGCGATATGACCGTAGGTGACGGGACCCTTAACGGAAGCACAGCTTTACCTGATGGGTATTCCAAACCATACGTTTTTGCCCGAATTGCCTTAAAAATAGCAGGCGTTGAAGATATGCTCTTCAGTCCGGTTCAAAAATTAGATTTATAAAGAGCGTTTTAGTTGAATTTGTAGTAAAAGTCCGGTGATTGTAGTTGCCGGGCTTTTCTTTTGAAGAAAAAAAATTCAGTAAAATCTAAGCTAAGTAAAACGTTTTATCTATATTGAACCTAAATTTTACTTCAAACGTTATAGTTTCTCTTTTAAAAGTTTATAAATTTCCATAGTGAGAACCTTTAACGCACTTAACACCATCAGAAACATGAAAGAAAAACAGAATTCCCATTCTTCTAAACGAAGAGATTTTCTCAAAAAAACATCTATTGCTTCTTTAGGTATTTCTATAGTACCCAGACACGTATTAGGCGGTGTAGGCTTTACTGCACCTAGTGACAAACTTGTTGTTGCCGGTATAGGTGTAGGCGGAAAAGGAGAAAGTGATATTAAAAGTTTTGCCGATTCTGGCCTGGCTGAAATTGCATTTTTATGTGATGTTGATGACCGCAGAGCAGCCAATTCAAGAGCACGGTTTCCTAAGGCGAAGTACTACAAAGATTATCGCGAAATGCTAGAGAAAGAAGGCGATAAAATAGATGCGGTTTCTGTTTCTACACCAGACCATAATCACGCAGTACAAGCTATGGCCGCTATGGAAATGGGCAAGCACGTTTATGTACAAAAACCCTTAACTCACGATATTTATGAAGCACGCCAGCTTACCGAAGCAGCAGACAAATACAAAGTGGTGACGCAGATGGGAAACCAAGGCGCTTCTAATAACGGAACACGTTTAATGAGTGAGTGGTTTGATGCCGGTTTGATCGGTGAGATCGAAGAAGTGTATTGCTGGACAGACAGACCCGTATGGCCACAAGGAATTCCTTGGCCACAAACTTCTGAAGCTGTACCTAGCGAATTAGACTGGGATCTTTGGTTGGGTACCGCTCCTTATAAAGAGTATGTAGGTGGCTTAGTACCATTCAACTGGCGTGGCTGGTGGGATTACGGTACCGGCGCACTAGGTGATATGGGGTGTCATCTGGTTGAAGTTCCTGTGCGTGTGCTTAATTTAAAATATCCTAAAGACGTACAATGTAGTGTAGGAAGTGTGTATGTAGACGAATTCAAGCGCGGCTATTTCCCGGAGAGCTGCCCACCTTCAAGTCACGTAACGATGACCTTCCCAAAAACTGATAAAACCAAAGGCGATATTAAATTACATTGGATGGACGGTGGTATTCAACCTACCCGTCCAGAAGAATTGGGTCCTAACGAAGTATTTGGGGATGGAGGCAACGGTGTGCTGTTTGTAGGAACTAAAGGAAAAATGATGTGTGGTACCTATTCTGAAAATCCACAGTTATTGCCTACTTCTAAAACAGAACGCACTAAAGTTGCAGAAAAATATGAGCGTGTACCCGGCGGTGCAGGCGGTCACTATAAGCAATGGGTAGAAGCTGCTCTTGCCGGTTATGGTAAGAAAGAAGTGAGTTCGCCCTTTAGCGTTGCAGGCCCACTTACAGAAACTTTATTGATCGCAAATCTTGCTATCAGAGGTTTTGACATTCGCAAAGAACTTGAGAATGGTAATGTGGAATATCCAGGTCGCTATATCGAAATGCTTTGGGACGCAAAGAATATGCGGGTGACTAATTTTGAAGAAGCAAATCAGTTTGTAAAGCGTAACTACCGAGAAGGTTGGACGCTATAAATGAAGCTAAATTTACAAGCTGATTTTTAAAAACAGAATCTACTTTCTCGATTCCATAATGCAATTAATGGGTCTAGAAAGTAGATTTTTTTTGTTTTCAAGTAGAAACTTAAAAAAATATTAAAATTCTTTAGTTAACTAAAACGTTTTACTGAAAGATATACTTATATTTAAAACCTCAATTTGCAATTATGAAAAAACTCTTTACACTTTTGCTTCTTCCAGCACTTTTCACCAGCTGTGCTCAAAAAAAGGAAGTGGCTAACAACAACCCTGTTTTTCCAGGCTGGTATGCAGATCCTGAAGGGATCATTTTTGACGACACCTACTACATCTACCCTACTTACTCGGCTCCTTATGACAAACAAGTTTTTCTTGATGTGTTCTCTTCTCCCAATCTAACCGATTGGACAAAGCATGAACGCATATTAGATACTTCAGCGATCAAATGGGCCAAACGTGCGATGTGGGCTCCTTCCATCATCAAAAAAGACGATAAATATTATTTGTTCTTTGGTGCAAACGATATTCAAAGTGATGAGGAATTAGGCGGAATTGGCGTTGCTGTAAGTGACTCTCCAGAAGGTCCGTTCAAAGATCATTTGGGTAAACCCTTAATCGATAAATTTCATAATGGCGCGCAGCCTATTGACCAATTCGTGTTTAAAGATAAAGATGGCTCTTATTACCTGTATTATGGAGGTTGGAGACATTGCAACGTCGCCAAATTAAATGATGATTTTACCGGCTTCATTCCTTTTGAAGATGGCACAACCTTTAAAGAGATCACGCCAGAAAGCTATGTAGAAGGTCCGTTCATGTTTATCAAAGACGGTAAATATTATTTCATGTGGTCTGAAGGTGGCTGGACCGGTCCTGATTATAGCGTGGCCTATGCCATTTCAGATTCTCCTTTTGGGCCCTTTAAAAGAGAAGATAAAATCCTTCAACAAGATCCTGAGATCGCTACAGGTGCCGGGCATCACAGTGTGATTCACCCTAAAGATTCTGACGATTACTATATGGTCTATCACCGCAGACCTTTAGACGAGACCGATCAGAACTCACGAGAAACCTGCATTGATAAAATGTACTTTGATGAAGACGGTCGCATTAAAACCGTCAAGATCACCAATGAAGGCGTTGAGGCTCACCCGCTCAACTAACCGGATACCACCAGAAACAGTTAATAATGAAAAAGTGCAATGTATTTGGCATTGTCGCAAGTTGTTTGTTGATTCTTTCCTGCGATGATGCTTCAAAACAAGAAATGACTCTTACTACCGTAGCTAAACCTTCGGTAGCACAGACCAATACCAATTATGTGAGCAACCGCGCACCGCTTGCTCCAAGTGCTTTGATTAAACTTCCGCTAGGTGCCATTAAACCGGGAAGCTGGCTCAAAGAAAGCCTGCAGCGTCAGGCAGAAGGTCTTATGGGTAATTTGGGCGAAATAAGCGCTTGGTTACAAAAAGACGATAATGCCTGGTTGTCTGACGATGGCACCGGTGCCTGGGGCTGGGAAGAAGTCCCTTATTGGTTAAAAGGTTATGCCAATACCGGCTATATTTTGCAAGATTCTTCTATGATCAAAGAATCACAGATCTGGTTTGAAGCTGCGCTTAAAAGTCAGCGGGAAGACGGGAATTTTGGTCCAAAAATGTTTTCTGATCGCGACGGTTCTCAAGACTTCTGGTCTAATATGATTATGCTGTATTGCCTGCAATCCTATTACGAAGCTACAAAGGATGAGCGTGTAATCGACTTGATGACCAAATACTTCAAGTATCAAAACAGTGTACCTGATGATAAAATGCTGTCTGGCGTTCACTACTGGCAAACCTTGCGCGGTGGTGACAACCTCTATAGCGTGATCTGGTTGTACAACCGTACCGGAGATAAATTCCTTTTAGATTTAGTCGAAAAACTACACCGTACCAATGCAGATTGGTCGAAGCGCGACAATACGTTAGACGAAATTCACAACCATAAAGAAACCCGTGAAGGGATGGAATTCCCGGACTGGTTTAGCAAATTGGTAGACTGGCATAATGTAAATATTGCTCAAGGATTTAGAGAACCGGCTCAATATTATCAGCTAAGCAGAAATGAAGCAGATTTGCAGGCTACCTATGACAACTTTAAGATCATAAGAGATTATTTTGGTCAGGTTCCGGGCGGAATGTTTGGTGCTGATGAAAATGCACGTCCCGGTTATAGCGATCCGCGTCAAGGTGTTGAAACCTGCGGAATGGTAGAACAAATGAATAGCGATGAGCATTTACTGCGTATTACCGGTGATATTTTCTGGGCAGACCACGCTGAAGAAGTAGCTTTTAACACCTACCCTGCTGCGTTAATGCCTGATTTTAGATCGCTGCGCTACATCACCAGCCCCAATATGGTATTAAACGATGATGCCAATCACAGTCCGGGGATTGCGAATGCTGGTCCGTTTTTAATGATGAACCCGTTTAGCTCCAGATGCTGTCAACATAATCACGGGCAAGGCTGGGCCTATTTTACCGAAAATCTGTTTATGGCAACTCCAGATAACGGTCTTGCGGCTGTTCTTTATGCAGCAGGTTCGGTTACTGCAAAGGTGAGCGATGGTAAAGAAGTGACGGTAACTAACAACTCAAACTACCCGTTTACTGAACGTTTAGACTTTACCGTAAACACTTCAGAGGCTGTGGAGTTTCCATTATACTTTAGAATTCCGGCGTGGGCTAAGCAAGCTTCGGTAGCTTTAAATGGCGAAGCTCTTGATGCTAACCCTTCAGCAAATACTTATATACGTATTGAGCGTGAATGGAAAGATGGTGACCAAGTTACGTTGACCCTTCCGAAGGAATTAGGTTTAAGAACCTGGGAAGCCAATAACAACAGTGTAAGTCTTGATTATGGCCCGCTTACCTTTTCGCTTAAAATAGAAGAGGAATACCCCACAAAAAACAGTTCGCAAACTGCAGTTTGGGATTCAAAATGGCAAAAAGATGCCGATGTAGAAAAATGGCCTTCTTTTGAGATTCATCCGGCTTCGCCGTGGAATTATGGCTTAATTTTAGACAAAGAGCATCTTGAAGATTCGTTCACCATTGAAACCAAATCGTGGCCTGAAGATAATTATCCATTTACGGTTGATGCAGCACCTATTGTGATCAAAGCAAAAGGAAAGCGCATCCCGCAATGGACGATTGACCAATATGGTCTTGCAGGGGAATTGCAGCCAAGTCCTGTAAAATCTGATGAACCGGCTGAAACTATTGAATTAATTCCTATGGGTGCCGCGCGTTTACGCATCAGTGCCTTTCCGGTGATCGGAGAAGGCGACGCTGCAACCACCTGGAAACCTACTAAATAAACCTTTAAACTTGTTAATCGCAAATTCACACTTATGAGAAAATTACTTTTGGGATTATGTACCGGATTGCTATTTACTGCCACGCAAGCACAAGAAACGCTGGTAGAAACGGTGCACAACCCTGTTGATTATGTAAACCCGTTAATGGGTACCGACTCAAGCCCTGGATTATCTAACGGAAATACCTATCCTGCAGTAGCAGTGCCTTGGGGAATGAACCTCTGGACACCGCAAACCGGACCTATGGGACACGGTTGGGCGTATACGTACAACGCCAATAAAATTCGTGGCTTCAAGCAGACGCATCAGCCTTCTCCTTGGATGAACGATTATGGTCAATTTTCATTAATGCCCGTTACCGGTGGTATGAAATTTAATCAGGATGATCGCGCAAGCTGGTTTTCGCATAAGGCGGAAGAATCTACGCCATACTACTATAAAGTGTACTTAGCAGATCACGATGTAACGGTTGAGCTTACGCCGACTGAGCGCGCTGCACAATTTAAAATGACATTTCCAAAGGCCGACAGTTCGTATGTAGTGATCGACCCTTTTGATAAAGGATCGTATGTAAAAGTGATCCCTGAAGAAAATAAGATCATTGGATATACGACCAAATATGCACGTGGTAGACTTACGAATTTCAAGAATTATTTTGTCATCAAATTTGATACACCTTTTAGCGATGTAAATACTTGGCAAAGCGATACCCTAGCAAAAGGTCAAGCTGAAATGACAGCTGATCACGCCGGAGCGATCGTAGGATTTGACACTAAAAATGGTGCTGTCGTTAATGCTAAAGTCGCTTCTTCTTTCATCAGTTTTGAACAAGCCGAATTGAATTTGGAGCGCGAAATTGGCGATAACGATTTTGAAACTACCAAACAAAATGCACGAGCGCTTTGGAATGAAAAACTAGGCCGCATCGATGTAGGTGGCGGGACTATTGATCAGGTAAGAACGTTTTACTCGTGTTTGTACAGAACCTTATTCTTCCCCAATAAACTTTACGAGATCAATGCTAAAGATGAGATCGTACACTGGAGCCCATATACTGGCGAAATCTTACCCGGATATATGTTTGCCGGTACCGGTTTCTGGGACACGTTTAGAGCGCTTTACCCATTCTTAAACCTGGCTTACCCATCGATCAATAAAGAAATGCAAGCGGGTCTTGCCAATGATTTTAAAGAAGGCGGCTGGTTACCAGAATGGTCAAGCCCGGGATATGCCAATATCATGGTAGGTAATAACTCGGCTTCTGTAGTTGCAGATGCATACATTAAAGGCTTGAGAGGTTATGATACTGAAACGCTTTGGGAAGCATTAGTTAATGGTGCGAATAACGAAGGACCTATGACTGCTGTAGGTCGTGCCGGTGCGCCATACTACAACAAATTGGGCTACGTACCGTACGATGTTGGCGTCAATGAAAGCGCCGCAAGAACGCTAGAATATGCCTATGATGATTTTGCTATTTATCAATTCGGAAAAGCTATCGGAAAACCTAAAAAAGAGATCGAGATCTATAAAGAGCGTAGTATGAACTACAAGAACCTTTTTGATCCTAGCTATGGCTTGATGCGTGGTAAGAATGAAGACGGAAGCTGGCAAGAAGACTTTAACCCGTTCAAATGGGGTAACCCATTCACTGAAGGAAACAGCTGGCATTACAGTTGGTCTGTATTTCACGATGTACAGGGACTTATCGACTTGATTGGCGGCGAAGAAAAGTTTGTTAAGAAATTGGATTCGGTTTTCTCTATGCCTCCTATTTTTGACGAGAGCGTTTATGGGGGTGTGATTCACGAGATCCGTGAAATGCAAATCGCAGATATGGGACAGTATGCACACGGTAATCAGCCTATTCAGCATATGATCTATTTATACAACTATGCCGGTGCTCCGTGGAAAACACAATACTGGGCGCGTGAAACGATGGACAGAATGTATATGGCAACTCCAGATGGTTATTGCGGTGACGAAGACAACGGGCAAACTTCGGCTTGGTATGTATTCTCTGCAATGGGCTTCTACCCTGTTGCCCCTGCTACAGATCAATATGTTCTGGGTGCTCCTTTATTTAAAAAGCTTACGCTGAAGCTCGAAAACGGAAAAGAGCTGGTGATCAATGCACCTAAAAATAGCGATGAAAACCGCTATATTGAATCGATGAAAGTCGATGGTAAAACCTATAATAAAAACTGGTTAAGCCACAAGGCGATAATGGATGGAATGACCATTGATTATGATATGAGTGAAACTCCAAACAAATCACGCGGAACCAAAAAATCGGCGTACCCGTATTCACTTTCTAATGAATAAATACAGAGACCTTTAAATACATGACACGAATTACACTAAAGGGTTTATGCACCGTCGCAAGTATACTTGCGGCTGGTGTTTTTAACACCCAAGCACAAGAAGACCTTGCCAAATATGTAGATCCGATGATCGGGACTGCAAAAATGGGACACACCTATCCCGGTGCAACTGTACCTTTTGGAAGCGTTCAGTTAAGTCCCGATACCGATACCATTCCGTATGCGGTTAACGGGCGCTACAATCCCGACGTTTATAAATACTGCGCCGGTTATCAATATGAAGATTCAACAATTGTTGGATTTAGCCACACGCATTTTAGCGGTACCGGTCACTCTGATTTGGGTGATTTTTTAGTAATGCCAACGGTAGGAAAACTACAACTCAATCCGGGAACAGAGACCAATCCCGACAGCGGTTACCGCTCACGCTTTTCTCACGATGAAGAAACAGCAGAAGCAGGATATTATGCCGTTAACCTAAAAGATTACGGCATCAAAGCCGAAATGACAGCCACCACACGCGTAGGTGTGCATCAATACACATTTCCAAAAAGTGATCAAGCGCATATTATCCTCGATCTTAAATCAGGAATCTACAATTATGATGAGAAGAATGTGTGGACGATCGTGCGTGTAGAGAACGATTCTACCATTACCGGATATCGCCAAACCAGCGGTTGGGCGCGTACGCGTAAGGTGTACTTTGCGATGACCTTCAGCAAAGCTTTTAAGAGTTATGGTCAGGAAAAACAACCCGGACAAGTATATCGCGGATTCTGGGGACGTTTTGATCAGGAGCATAATTTCCCACAAATGGCAGGAAATGACCTGCGACTGTATTTCGATTTTGATACGGAAGCAAATGAAGCGATTCAGGTTAAAATGGCGCTATCTCCGGTAAGTACCGAAGGTGCGCTAAAGAATATGGAAGCTGAAGTTCCGGGTTGGGACTTTAACGCTGTAAAGCAACAAGCGCGCGACACCTGGAATAAAGAATTGCAAAAAGTTACTGTAGAAACTTTAGAAGAATCTGACAAAGTAAATCTGTACACCGCAATGTATCACGCCTTTTTAGGTCCAACCGTTTATATGGACGTAGACGGAAAATATATGGGTCTTGATCGCAATGTGCACGAAGCCGATGGCTTTACCAATTATACCAGCTTTTCGCTTTGGGATACGTATCGTGCGTTGCACCCCTTATTCAATGTATTGCAGCCACAACGCAATCAGGATATGGTGCAATCTATGATGGTGCATCAGGAACAAAGTGTACATCATATGCTTCCTATCTGGTCGCATTATGCTAATGAAAACTGGTGTATGATCGGTTATCATTCAGCTTCAGTAATTGCAGATGCTATTGTAAAAGGCAATGCTGATTTTGATCAAAACGCTGCTTTAGACGCTTGTGTGGAGACGGCGCGCGTTCGTTATTTTGACGGTATTGGGGACTATATCGATATGGGCTATGTACCTGAAGATAAAAGTGGTGCTTCGGTATCTAAAACTTTAGAATATGCCTACGATGACTGGGCGATTGCACAAGCTGCTAAGAAATTAGGTCGTGACGAAATCTACAAAGAGTTCATCGAGCGTTCTACGTATTGGAAAAACGTGTACGATAAATCTATCGGATTTATGCGTCCTAAATTGAGTGACGGAAGCTTTAAAAAAGAGTTTGACGCATTGAACACGCACGGTCAAGGGTTTATTGAAGGAAACAGTTGGAATTATAGTCTTTATGTTCCTCAAGATCCTGCAGGAATGATCGATCTTATGGGCGGAAAAGAGAAATTCAGTACGCACTTAGATTCGTTATTTACGATGGAATTGCCAGATAAGTATTTTGAAAATACCGAAGATATTTCGCGTGAAGGAATCATTGGAAACTATGTACACGGTAACGAACCTTCGCATCACGTGGCTTATTTGTACAACTGGACAGACGATGCTTACAAAGCACAGGACAAGATCAGAATGATCTTAAAAGAGAAATATATGACCGGTTCAGATGGGTTGAGTGGTAATGACGATTTTGGTCAAATGAGTGCCTGGTATCTATTCAGCAGTTTAGGATTTTATCCTGTTGCGCCGGGATCTGTAGATTATGCTTTAGGAAGCCCTGCGGTTAAAGAAGCAACGCTTAACTTAGATAACGGAAATACCTTTAAGGTTGAAGCTAAAAATCAGTCTGAGAAGAATGTATACGTGCGTAAAGTAGAATTGAACGGTCAAGAACTTACCGAGCCATTCATCACGCACGATCAGGTTATGAACGGTGGAACGCTTACTTTTTATATGAGTAGAAAACCTAATAAGAATCTTTATAACTAAGTTTATGAGCAAATTTGTCCAACTTTCGGTATGTATAGTTTTTATGGTTTGGGGTAGTATTTTTAAGTCAACGGCACAAGATTGGCCTAATTTAAAGCGCTATGCCGAAGCCAATGCACAAGTAGATTCAATCTATGCAAAAGAAAACAGAGTGGTCTTTATGGGTAACTCCATTACCGAAGGTTGGGTCAATAGCGATCCTGATTTCTTTACCAAGAATAACTTCATCGGTCGCGGAATTAGCGGTCAGACCACGCCTCAGATGCTGTTGCGTTTTAGACAGGATGTGATCGATCTAAATCCCGTGGCGGTAGTGATCCTTGCCGGAACCAACGATATCGCCGGAAATACCGGCCCGATGACTACAGCCCAGATTTTTGACAATATGGTTTCTATGGTTGAACTGGCAGAAGCAAATGGCATTGTTCCTATTGTTTCTTCTATTCTTCCTGCGTCTAAATATCCGTGGAAGCCTGAAGTGGATTCCGTAGGTCCCATTTTAGAACTGAATATGATGCTGAAGTATTACTCCAAAGGAAAAGGCCTGGTATATCTGGATTATTTTTCTGAAATGGTAAATGAAGCAAACGGTCTTCCGGAAGCACTTTCTTATGATGGCGTGCATCCTACAGATGAAGGCTATAAAGTGATGGAACCGTTGGCATTAGCAGCGATCAAAGAAGCTTTAAAGCGCTAAGGCTTAACTATAAATTGAAACAACAAAGCCTGCTCGATGAGCAGGCTTTGTTTATTTATTAATTATGTTTTATACAGATTCCTTATATAAATTCCTTTTTTCCAAATAATCTAAAGCCAGCGCGTAAGCTCCTAAACAAACCGCCGTACTGGTTCCCAATTTACTTACCCCGATCGCAATACGCTTTTCTTTGGTATAGACTACCTTTTTAGTGCTAAACGGAACCTCAACTTCAAATTCAGAATCGGCTAAAAAGGCTTTCAACTGCTCCTCATCATCAATATTGAACACTTTAGAAATCGCACGCGGCATTCCCTGATCTTCCAGATTATAAATACAACCTGATAGATGCGCTATAATTTTAGGCAGAATAAAGCGTGATGCTCCGGCAATTCCGCCGCCGATAACAATGGGTCCGTCTACGAGTGCCAAGGCATTTGCCAGCGATTCGGCAGCTGCGACGGCCATCTCTTCAAAGGCATTAATTGCAGCCTGTTTATTACCTTCTTGCTCTCCGTTGGCTATTTTGAAAATTTCGCGTGGCGAAATCGCCTCTACCTCTCCAGATTGCTCCGCATAAACACGTTGAATCGCACGTATACTCACACTTTCTTCTACAACCGTCTTGGGCTTTATAAAATTACGGGTAAGCCAAATTTCGCCTGCGGCAGAATTGTCTCCTTGACAGATTTGGTTATTCACCACGATACCGCCTCCAAAGCCGGTTCCCAGAGTAATCCCGATCAAATTCTTATAGGTACGGCTCAAGCCTGCATCAGCAAGGGATTCATTGATAAACGGAAGCATCCCGGCTACAGCTTCGCCATAGGCAAAAAGATCTCCGTCATTATTGATCAAAGTCGGGATTTTAAAAATCTCCTCAAGCATTGGACCTAAAGCTACTCCACCTCTAAATGCAGGTAGATTAACAAGATCTCCTATGATTCCGTTTTTATAATCTGCAGGCCCCGGAAACGCAAAACTTATCGCGTCGGGCTGATTTCCATCTAAGTTTTCTTTAACCTGATTAAAGCCATCAATAATGGTTTTAAGACAAGTATCTAAGTCATCAGAATGCGATGCTAATGTAATAGGCTCTATAATTTCTTTTCCAGATTGTAATGCAGAGAACACAAAATTGGTTCCTCCTGCATCTAGAGTCATAACAATCCGTCGATCAACGTAAATATTCTTCATATTTCGGTTTGTACTCTAAAAACTAATAATAATATCGCCCTGGTGAATCTGCAAAGATACACAACTAAAAGGTTTTACTACACGGAATTCTATTAGATTTGATAATACACGCTTTTTATAATTCCTGTTTTAGAAGTTCTGTTTAAGTTTTATCGCTTTTGTTCTGCTACAAAGTTGAGCAACAGCGGGAAAGCAGGATGTGTCATATTATGACCGTAGCCTTGCATCTCGTATTGTTTGATCTTTTCTTGACCGGCAACCTTCATCATTCGGTAGAAATAGGCATTCTCTTCATATCTTCCCAGCATTTCCAGCTCGCGATCTCCGGTGATCAAAAGCGTTGGCGGTGCGTCATTGCGTACAAAATAAAGCGGCGCAAATGCATCAATTATTGGTTGCTCTCCCGGTATCCCACGCTCTGCCCGAATGGTAAAATGGGTGATCGTGTGACCACTAAACGGAATCAGACCTGCGACCTCGTTAGCATCAATATCGTATTTAGCGAGTCGGCTTTTATCCATCACACTCATCAGTGCCAAATAGCCTCCTGCAGAATGACCGCTCACAAAAATATTGTTAGGATCGCCCTGATATGCCGCTATGTTTTTAAAGGTCCAGGCAATCGCCGCAGTAGCATCTTCAATACAAACCGCAGCTTTGACCTTAGGTGAAAGTCGGTAACCCACTCCTACAACGCAGTAGCCTTTTTCTTTTAAGGCTTGCGGAAGTTCCTTCACTCCACCGGTTAGACCGCCGCCGTGAAACCAGACAATTACCGGAACGTCTTTTTTCCCTTCAGGATAATACACATCTAAGCGGCACTGCTTGTTTCGATATTCGGTTGCTCCTTCAGTATTCTCAGGATAATAAGCAATATTTTGAATGGTTTTATAGGCCGTTTCCTGTGCAAACGCAGGAACACTAAAAATCATTAACGCTAAAAGAAAGTACTTTTTAAATTTCATAATACTGATTTTACTGTGCTTTAGGTTTAAAAACAGCTGCCCAGCCTCCGTTTCTAACCAAAGTAATGGTTAATGAGTCCTCATTTTTAACTGTACCTCCATTCTTTTTGTAATCCATTCCCTGTCGCCCGGCATTGATACCGTCTTCAAAGGAGGTCATTTCATACAAAGCTTCAGCATTGAGAAAGTCTAAGTTGATCTCAAACTCTCGTGTATTCTCGACTCCATTTGTGATCGCACCGGTGTACCACGTATTGCCTTTTCGCTTTGCGATCACTACATACTCACCAATTTTTGCATCGAGTACCACCGTCTCATCCCAGGTTGTGGGCACCTGAGTAATAAAGTTGGTACACTCCTTTTCACGAAAATAATTGGTAGGATTGTCAGCCAGCATTTGCAAACCGCTTTCAAAAACCACAAAAAGTGCCATTTGATAGGCTCGCGTTCCCAGCCCAGCAGAATTTGGTCTACGGCTGTAATACACCTCGGGCTGCATATTGATCATCGCCCCGGGAGTAAAATCCATAGGTCCAACGGCATTGCGCATAAATGGCAAGTACAAACTATTTTCTGTGGTGGCGCGTTCCATTTGTTCGAGACCTAGAACGCCCTCGTACGACAACACATTGGGGTATTTAATCTCGAGTCCCGCAGGTTTAAACGAACCGTGAAAATCTACAAACAACTCATGCTTTGCCGCTTCGGCAGCAACACGCTCGTAGAAATTTACCATCCACTGGTCGCTGCGATCCATAAAATCGATTTTTACACCGGCGATTCCCCAATCCTGAAACTTTTCAAAAAGCTCAAAATTCTTTTCAACGGTAAGCCAGGTAAGCCACAGCACAATTTTTACATCGCGCGCTTTGGCATACTCAATCAATTCAAAAAGATCGATATCGGGATTAGGCGTATAAGGATCGGTCGTCGTTTTTGCCCAACCTTCATCCATAATGATGTACGGAATGTCAAAAGAGGCAGCAAAATCAATAAAATACTTATAGGTTTCTTCGTTAAAACCTGCTTTAAAATCTACGTTGTACGGCGAAGCGCCATTCCACCATTCCCAGCTCACCTGCCCCGGTTTTAACCAATCGGTATTCTTTAAGGTGTTGGGCGTCGCCAATTTGGTGGTTAAAGTATTGGTTAAAATATCGGCATCTTTTGTAGTGATCTGAAAATAGCGCCAAGGAAAATTACGCTTGCCCGAAGTCTTTGCTATGTAATTGGCCTCCTTCAAAATTTTGACACTGCGATCCCCGTCATCCCCAAACTCAAGCGGATATAGCGGAAACACTCCTGAAAGTGTATTCGCCTTTTCAGTATTGAGGAACATCGCGGGATAATCACTTAGATCTGATTCTGAAATAAGAATGTTTACCATATCACTTTCTAGCAACACCGGCAGCGTAGACATCTTATTTCCGTCTTTAAATGCTGAAGTTTTAAGATGCGTATACGGGTATTCATACGAAGTTTTAAAGGAAGGCGTTTGCTGAAGATGCGCTGTAAATTCATCAACCAGATGCACATCAAAAGTTTCTGAAATCACCTCAACATCACCTTTTTTATCGGTAATGAAGCGGTAAGCGAGACCTTCATTAAATACTCTGAATTCTAGCGAAAAATCCTCTCTAAATTCGATTATAATGCCGTTATACTCATACTCGAGCATATTGAATTTAAGCGGTACCGCCGGAGCATTTTGCACCTTAGCCTGTGTAGTTTTTGTAGCCTTTATTTTAGGATTTTGACCTAATGTTTTGTCTTCAAGTTGCAAAGCGGCTTTATTGTTTTGCATTACGACCTGCCCCTTTTTTAAAACGCTGTACGCAATCTCATCCTTTACAGAAATCTGAAGCTCCAAATCGCCTTGAGGCGACATCACTTGATACTCCTGACCATAACTCAAGCCCAGACTGAATCCAAAAATTAATAATGCTACAACCTGCTTCATATTTTAAAATTGTTGTTCTAGTTTGTTTTTAAATTAAGCGTTCCGCCTTGCATCAGTTGCTCTTGATCAATAAAATAACCATCAATCGCTTTGCCATTGTATTGAATTTGCTTCAGGTTTCTTGATGTTCCGGCTTTAGTGATCTCTAAAGAATTTCTACCTAAATTCCATTTTACGCGATCAAAAACGGGAAGACTTACTAGATACTCATTATCTGCCGGTGACAGCGGATACAATCCGGAAGCTGCAAAAACATACCACGCACTCATCTCGCCCGCATCGTCCATTCCGCTAAAGGCCAATCCGGTAGAACCTACCCCATAATAATCTGCTAAAAGCGTATCGATTATGTGCTGGGACTTTTCGGGCTTATCTATAAAATAATAGGCAAAAGGCGCCTCGTGATCGGGCTGATTTCCGTGGCAATATTGACCTAAAAATCCGCTTACATTGCGTGCGATATGTTTTGGGTTCCACGGTAAAGTGAATAACGAATCTAACTTTTGCTCAAACGCTTTTTCACTTGGATATAAAGCTACCAAACCTTCCATATCATGCGGAACAAAGAAAGAAAGCTGCCACGCATTGGCCTCGCGATACATATACTCATAGTACGGATACTCGGCATCAAACGGACTTATAAACGAACCATCAGCCAGCTTACCGCGCATAAAATGTGTTTCGGGATCAAAGACATTCTTATAATTTTTTGCACGCTCAGCAAGTTCTGAAGCGTGATCCTGATCCTGTAAAGCTTTTGCCAACAGCGACAAACTGTGATCATCATAAGCATACTCCAGCGTTTTTGAAACTCCTGCTTTTGCTTTGGTTTCTACATGCGGATTTTCAACATCAGGGTCTGAAATAAAGCCTTTCTCTATATACTCTGCAATATGTGGTCGCGTACCACCTTCTTTATACGCATTGTTTAGAAGAAGTTCGTATGCTTTTTTTACATCAAAATTGGTTATTCCTTTTCCGTAAGCCTGTGTGACAAAAGGCGCGGCGTGATCTCCATGAAAAAAGGTTGGCATAAATCCGCTGTGAGTTCCTTTATCGATTAACGACTGAATGATATCACCGGTAACCTCAGGCGCCAGCAAACTCAATACAACCAATTTGTTGCGATACGTATCCCAAAGCGACGGATTGGTATAATACCGAAATCCTTTATTTTGAACCGTTCCCTGAGCATCTGTAAACTGTCCATTGTAGTCACTGCGCAAAGCCGGCCATTGCATGCTTCGGTATAATGATGAATAAAAAAGCTCTTTTTCTTTTCGGCTTCCGCCGGAAACCTGAATTTTTGACAACACAGCATCCCACGTTTTTTCTGCAGCCAGATGTACTTCTTCAAAGGTTTTATTTCCTATTTCTTGCTGAAGATTTTCACGTGCATTTTCGGCACTTACAAAAGACAAACCGATCTTTAAGCTTACCGGTTTTGGCGAAGCTTTTAAATTTAGAAGCGCATAGCCTTTATCGGTATTTGGATTCACTTGTTCCAGTTCGCTTATCGCCTCACTGAGCTCCACCGAAAAATACACCTTATCACCGCCCGTACGTTGAAAACCTTCGAGTGTTTTACGCCCGGTTTGGCGCAGTTGCCACGCATCAACGTGATGATTTGCGCGTCCCAGATCAAACAGAATATTGTGAGCAGCATCGTCATCAAAAGTATATTTATGAAAACCTGCACGTAAGGTAGTGGTAACCTCAACTTTCACCTTATAATCGTTCAAGTAAACACTGTAATAACCCGCAGAAGCAGTTTCATCTTCCTTATCAAAAGAAGATTTAAAAGGTGCCGAAGCCTTTTCTGCGATTGGCAAAATCGGAATATGACACAAATTCCAGTGGCCTTTATTGGTATGTGTAAAGCCCAGAATTTCTTTGTCTTCATATTCGTAGCCGGCGCCGCTTCCATATTGTGTAATAGGACTCAGTTGTACCATTGCATTGGGCAGGGTTGCACCGGGATAGGTTAGTCCTGCCCAAACACGCCAACCTTCGGGCGGCGTGTACCCTATAAAATCTGGATCTGTAAGCGGTGCTGTACCGTGAAATGGATTGACATAGGCTACAGGATTTTCTACATATGCCTCTTGTTGTTGCGCTGTTAAAACCTGAGGTATGCTCAACAGCATCACTGCAAAACTGAATAGTATTTTCAAACGGAAGGCGCTAGCAAGGTGTTTCATCAACTTCTATAATTTAAATCGAATTGAGTAATTCGGGTTTCTCTTGGTAGGTTTTCCATAGGAGTTCGCCAAACAAAGTATTTGCCCAGGCAAACCAAGAACGGGTAAAATCGGTAGGATCATCTTTATGAAAAGTCTCGTGCATAAATCCTGTCCCGCCGTGTGTATTTTTAAGCATTTTAATACACTCTTTGATCTCTGCATCTGAAGTGCTGGTAAGACCTCGCATCGTAATCGCCATCGGCCAGATCATATTCATACCTACGTGCGGTCCGCCAATACCTTCGGCAGCCGTTCCTTTAAAGAAAAACGGGTTATCTAACGACCAAACAAAATCACGGGTGTTCTGATAAATAGGATCATTTACATCTACCGCATCCAGGTAAGGCAAGGAAAGTAAACTCGGCACATTGGCATCGTCCATCATCAAATGATTGCCAAAACCATCGGTCTCAAAGGCATAAATCTTACCGTATTTTTCGTGTTCGGTCACGCCATATTTAGCGATCGCCTGTTTAACTTCTGTGGCCAAAGCCTTCAGCTCGTTAGCAAGTTTCGTTTCATCCTGAAGTGTTTCAACCATTTCTGCAGCTTGATTCAAACTCACCACCGCAAAAAAGTTAGATGGAATCAAAAAGGAATACACCGTCGAGTCATCACTAGGTCTAAAAGCGCTGCAAATCAGTCCCACCGGTTTTACAGGATAGCCTTTACCACGAAGGAAGCGCGTATCTGTCCCGTTAGAAGTATTTCGACTGAAAGAATACGGGTTAGTGCCATCTTTCTCCTGCTGCTCCTTGAAGGTTTTTAAAATGTTCTTGATCGCCACAAGCCATTGCTTATCAAATGGAGCCGTGTCTCCGGTTGTTTTCCAATAGTTGTATGCGAGACGAATGGGATAGCATAAAGAATCGATCTCATATTTACGCTCATGCACTCCCGGAAGCATATCGGTATTATCAGACGTCCACTCCCCTTTTTTCTCCGGATCGTCATAGAATGCGTTGGCATAAGGATCTTTTAAGATCTGACGTGTTTGCCTATTGATCACACCGGCAATAAGGTTTTTCAGGTCTTTATCTTCGTCTGCAAATTGCATATACGGCCATACTTGAGCCGAACTATCCCGCAACCACATAGCATCAATATCACCAGTGATCACATACGTATCTGGCGCTCCTTTATAGGTTGAATAGGTAACCGTGGTATCTAGCGTATTTGGAAAACAGTTGTTGAATAACCAAGTCAACTCCTCATCATTGACATTTTTTGAGAATTTTTTGATCGCCTTCTCGATGGCTTTACTCTCAAAATTACGCGCACCTTCGGGCACACGTACGGTTGGAAATTTTTTACAAACAGTATTTGCAAAAATACCTGTAGGATTAATCATGGTTAAACCCCCTGCCATCGCAGTATTTTGAATAAACTTTCTTCTTTGCATTTTAGAACTATTAATCTGCTTCGAGGGCTGATTTTACCTAAGTAAACCTGCTCAAAGCGAAAACGTTATCATTTTACACAGTGAAAATAAGTAAAACGTTTTAGTTATTCAAGAAATAATTAAGAATAAATTCATTTTCAAATCGAAAATTTATTTGTGAAAAGTTGAATGAGAAATTAGCTTTAAATAAAAAGCCACCTACTGAAATCACATAGGTGGCTTTGGCTAAATAAAAGACTTTCAAATAAATATCAGGTCTTTGTACTCGTATATTTAGTTAGAACGGAAGCAAAAAGAGTCTCCATTCTGTCATTTGAAACAAACTACTTCCGCCATTACTCGTAATATCGAGGCGATAGTACTTATATGCTGTATTGTTATCAAAATAGAATTCGCGAGTCTGGGTACGGTCTGAAAATCTGTAATCTTCTCTGCTATCAAGCGTGGTCCAGGTTTCACCATCTTGCGAACCTTGAATCTCCCAATCTTGTGGGTCTCGCCCAGGCGCATCATTTCCTGATGTAAATGAGTAATACCCTGCAACAATAGGCTCTTCAAATTCTAGATTGATCCAGAAAGGCGTTACAAAACCAGAAAGATATTTGGTGGTCAAATCACCGTCTATCAGTTTTGTTGAACCTTCACGTCCTTCTGCCCCACCGCTGTATTCGCGGTTTACGCTAATCGTACTTTGATCTGTAATATCAACCGGAGGACCTGCGATCACTTTTACCGGTGCAGTAGCTGTAAGTGAATTGTCATCTGCTGCTGTGATACGCAATAAAGTTTCTCCAGATCCGGTTGCTGTAAGTGTTACCGATTTATCTTCATTCATCTGCAAATCTGCAACGCTGGGATCTTCTACTTCCCAAATATAATCGCGTTGCGGAACCACATTAGGTTCAAAAGTTGCAGTAACATCAAGCGAATTTCCTGATTCTAATAAAATGATATCATAATTATCAAGATTAACGCCGTTCTCTACAATAGCATCAAACTCTCTTCTTCCTTCGCAAGATGAAACTGCTACCAGAAGAAAAAGCAATGCCGGTTTTATATACTTTAAAATTGTTTTCATAATGTTCTATTTAGTATCCAGGATTCTGAACAAGATTAGGATTAGCTTGTAATTGTCTGAAAGGAATAGGATAAAGCGTAAGATTAGGATCTCCTGAAGGATCATGATCCCACCAAGAACCTGTGGTAAATTCACCAAATCGAATAAGGTCTGTACGACGCATACCTTCAAAGATGAACTCTCTACCACGCTCTGCAAGGAGTTCGCTCATAGTGAGCGAAGTTGTGGTATAGGCCTCCTCAGCCCAGTCTTCTTCAGTGAAGTAACGCATTTTACTTTCATTGATAAGGTCTACAGCCTCTTGCGTAGCATTACCTCCGTTTAATCGCATCAAGGCTTCCGCTTTATTAAAATAAAGTTCTGTAAGTCTGTAAACCACATAATCACCTTCTAAATAATTAGGATCATCTTGTGTTCCTGAACGGTATTTATGAAAACGCGCACCACTATTCTCTTCTCCGTCGGTCATAGAACCTTCACCGGTTTGTCCCTCTGTATTTCTACGAATGTTGTTTACATAAACAAAAGGCTGCCCGTTATACTCTTCAGACCCCAAAATAGGCTCGTCTGTTCCTAATTTGTATTGAGGTCCAAACAAGAACCATTCTTGCTTACGAATGTCATTTTCTTTGTAGGCGTTAAATGCTGTAGGAATCACTACAAAAGCATTGTTACCGCTATAATTAACATCTAGCGCTGCGGTCATATTTGAGAATCCCATATAGAAGGATCTCCAGTCATAACCGAAATCATTTTGACGGCTGAATGGAAACTGAAAGATATTCTCAGGAGAATCTTCGTTGGTATTATTAAAAGGTCCTAATGGGTCTTGATCTAAAGCGATCTCACCGGTTAAAGAACCTCCTTCTCCTGAAATAACCTTATCTGCATATGTGATACTTTCTTCCCATCTAGGAGTACCAGACCACACTTCTGCATTTAAGTACAACTCAGATAAAATCGAATATCCAACAGCTCTACTCATACGTCCTATAAGTTGTGGTGAAAGCGGCTGAAGCTTTTCTACATTATCTAACAATTCCTGCTCGATAAAAGCAAAAACTTCTTCTTGAGAAGCAGTCTCCGGATTATTAGGAACCCCCACTGTAGTTACAATAGGCACATTACCCCACATATCCATTATTTTCATATAATGATAGGCGCGCAATACTTTTGCTTCTGCAACAATCGATGCCAGACGCTCTGGAGTTACTCCAATAGTTTCTGCATCTACAGCTTCGATACTTTCTATCGCTGTATTTACAAAGCCGAGACCGGTCCACATCAATCTCCAAGCATTATTTAAACGCCCCTCTTGCGGTGTCCACGTATGATAATGCTGTCGTATATGATCTGCATTATCATAACCGTGACGCCCTTTTTGAGGCCAAGCGGTTTGATCTGCAGACAGCTCGTTATGATAGTAATATCCATTTTGCCCAGACCAAGCCAGCCACGCCTGCATATGCGTAAACGGTCTTAAATTGGCCTGTACCAGTTCTAATTCGGTTTTATAAAAATTTGATTCTGAAAGTTCTGAATATGTAGTTTCTTCAAGATCTGTACATCCGATAGTCAATAACATTCCCATCGCACATGCAGCTTTCTGAAATAAGTTTATCTTCTTCATCTTCTAAATATTAAAAGTTAACATTAACACCTGCAGTTACGGTAACTGTTCTCGGGTAGAAGTTTCTTGTGTCTATCCCCGGATAAAGTCCTGTATCTTGAACTTCTGGATCGCGACCGGTATAACCGGTAAAGGTTGCCAGGTTTCTCGCACTACCAAAGAGGCGCAACGCGCTAAACGGACTGTTCTCTCCCAAATTGAAGTTATAGCCTAAAGTAAGGTTGTCTAACTTTATGAAGTTTCCGTTCTCAAGGTAGTAGTCTGAATATTGTGGCGCTTCGGTAATATTGCTATACTGTCCTAAAGCAGAAGTAAGCACGTTACCCGGCAATAAGCTTGGGTTACCATAAAAAAGGTCAACCGTGTTTAGAATATCGTATTTGAATTTACCACGTAGAAGAATGGTGAGATCAAAGTTCTTGTATTTAAACGTATTGGTTAACGAAGCATAATACTTAGGCAAACCATTACCTATGATCGCCTTATCCTCTTCGGTCATATCGCTTGCGCGACCAATTGTACCGTCTGCTTTATGGAATAACCATTTGCCATCAACAGTAAAACCTACAAAGCGTTTTCCGTAGAAATTTCCTATTGGGCCACCTTCGGTATTTCTAATGGCAGAACCTAGGTTACCTGGGTTTCCAATATTTCCTCCAAACAATTCACTTACCGAGAAGATCTGATTTGAAAGTGTAGTAAGCTCATTGTTTTGATAACTTCCTACAAAATCAACATTCCATTTAAAATCGCCTTCATCAAATACACGGTAGCTAAGCGCAAGTTCTAAACCATTATTGGTAATATTTCCTACGTTAGTATAAATACTTCCTTGAACAAACGGAGGTTGTGGCACGTCATAACTCAACAATAAGTCTTCTGTACGGCGCGTATAGTAATCTATAGATCCGCTTAGTTTATTGAACCAGAAACCAAAATCAAGACCGATGTTAAATTCCTTTTTGGTTTCCCATTTAAGATCTGGATTAGGGTTTTTAACCGGCCCATACGTTTGATAATAGGTAGCACCATCGGCTCCATCTAAAAAGACAGGATATTTACCTCCTGTTCCCAGCGTCACAATAGATTGGTAATTTGGAATCCCTTGATTACCGGTAACACCAAAACCTGCACGCAGCTTAAGGTTGTTTACCCAGCTTGCACCTTCCATAAAGTTTTCGTCAGAAATCAACCAAGCTCCAGAGATCGCAGGGAAACTCGCCCATTTATTATTGGCTCCAAAACGCGAGGAACCTTCGTGACGCACAGATGCCTGTAAGAAGTAACGATCGAGGTAGTTGTAGCTTAAACGTGTAAAGTAGGCAATAAGCGTATTGTCTTCTTTAAAACTAGACATATTTGGCCTTGGTAGATCAATATCGGTGATCGCGTTACCCGCACCAAAATTCCAGTCCTCAAAACCATCTGTGGTGAAACCACTGTTATCCATAGAATAATTCTCGGTAGCCGAATACTGATAACTATACCCACCAAGCAATTCAAAACTGTGCTCCGCAATTTCGGTTGAATACGTAATCGTAGGCTCTACTGTTTGTGTAAAGTCTAAATGACTTCCTTTATAAGCATAACCGGTTCCAAAATATGGGCTACCCGAATTGTATTGCTGGTAATCTTGAGTAGAACGATAGTAACGGTCATCCCAAGAATTTCTCTGATACGAACCAAATACCGAAGCTATCAAGCCCTTAGTAATCTCATAACTCAACTTTGCATCACCAGAAAAGGTAAGTTGTTTACGCTGGTTGAAGCGGTTTGCATATTCAGAAAACGGGTTATAACCATTTTCTGGCTGGTAATAACCATAACGCCCTTCATTATAAAGAACCCCTTCTTCTGAAGTATTGAAAGGTGCAAAAATTGGCGCAGTCGGATTCCAATCGGTTACGATACCAAATTGCCCACCACCTAAAAGGTTGGCGTCATTGATATTTACCACAGCACTTGATGAAAAAGTCAATTTATCATCAAGACCTGTCTGGTTAAAACTTGCTCGTATACCAAACTGCTCGCGACTGTTCTCTAAAGCAATACCTTCTGAGTCTTTATAATATAATGAAGCCCTGTAGTTGCTCGTTTCATTTCCACCAGAAGCAACAAAGTTGTGATATTGTGTAAGATTTGACTCGTTAACCAATGCATCAAAAATATCTGTAGATGCTCCTAGATCATTGTTTTCTCCAATGATTCCATCTGCAATTGCAGCTCTAAACTGTTCTGCAGATAAGAAATCTGGCTTACGGTTAACATAGTCACGTGATACAAAGGATGAATAATTAAAGGTGCTTTTTCCTTTCTTTCCTTTTTTGGTGGTAATTAAAATTACCCCGTTAGTTCCTCGTGTACCATAAATTGCAGCAGCAGCACCATCCTTTAATACATCAAAGGATTCGATATCATTTTGCTGTAACAGATCTAAATTACCTCCCGGTATACCGTCGATAACGATAAGCGGCGAAGTCGAACCTGTAATAGAGGTTACCCCACGAAGTTGAATCGCTGTTCCACCATTTGGATTATTACCTCCGGCACGTGTGATTTGAAGACCGGCTACTTTACCCTGAATCAATTCAACCGGAGAGGACACCTGCCCTTGATTAAAATCTTCTGTCTCTACTTTAGAAACAGCAGTAGATACTGCTTTACGCTCTTGAGAACCATAACCTATTAGAACCACCTCATCCAGTGATTCCTCATTAGATTCCATCGTTATCGTAAATGCATTTTGAGAACCCACAGTTTGTTCAACACTCGTCATCCCTACATAGGAGAATACCAGTACTGCATCGTTTGAAGCAACGTCGATGCTAAAGTTTCCATCAAAATCGGTCGCTACTCCATTGGTAGTTCCTTTCTCTTGAACCGTAACTCCCGGCAGAGGCATTCCTCCGGGATCTGTAACGGTTCCTGTCACCGTTTTTCCACCTTGAGCATAGAGCGTATGTGGTGAGCTCATACCTAGCGCAAGGAAAAAAACCAGAATAAATCTTGTAAATGTTTTGTACATAATTGTTTCTTGTTTCTGGAATTTTAAATTCCCATTAATTGAAGTTTTTAAGTATTAATAATTTTCGCAAACGTTAAAGTAAAACGTTTTAGCAATTATAATAAAACGTTTTACTAAAATTGCATTGAAAGTAAATAATTTTACATAAATTAACATAAATTGCAGTTTTTGTAACCCATTTACAGAATTCTACAGTTTTTAACACCTTTTACACCAGTTAACTGAAAATAATTTAAAAAATTTATCAAGCTTTTTCCATGCAAATAAAAGAATCTTCAAAAATGTATGATGTCATCATCGTGGGCTCTGGTGCCGGCGGCGGTATGGCAACAAAAGTTTTGGCTGATGCCGGACTCAAAGTAGCAGTGGTTGAAGCAGGACCTCATTTTGATCCTGCAGATCCTAAACAGCGTACCCAACTCAAATGGCCCTATGAATCTCCCAGACGTGGTGCCTCTAACCGTAGACCTTTTGGAGATTTTGATAGTGCCTACGGTGGCTGGGAAATTGAAGGCGAACCTTACACTCAAAAAGATGGAACCCAATTCGACTGGTTTCGATCTCGAATGCTAGGCGGGCGTACCAATCACTGGGGACGTATTTCACTGCGTTTTGGTGAGCGCGATTTTAAACATAAAAGCTATGACGGGCACGGCGATGATTGGCCTATAAGCTATGAAGATGTAAAACCTTACTATGATAAGGTAGATAAGCTGATTGGCGTTTTTGGAACTAAAGAAAACATTGAAAACGAGCCTGATGGCTTTTTCTTACCTCCGCCAAAACCCAGATTACACGAACTTTTCTATATCAAAGGAGCGCGTAAATCTAACATTCCTGTAATTCCATCACGTATGTCTATGCTTACCAAAAAGCTCAACGACGATCGTGGTATTTGCTTTTATTGTGGGCAATGTTCCCGTGCCTGTGCGGTGTATGCCGATTTTTCTGCAGGGACTTGTTTGATCTTTCCGGCGCAAAAGAGCGGCGGTCAGGTAGACCTTTTTGTCAACGCAATGGTGCGCGAAGTGACTACAAATGATGAAGGAAAAGCTACCGGAGTTTCATATATCAGTAAAGATGATCGTAAAGAATATAAACTGAAAGGACGCATTGTCGTGCTTGCAGCTTCGGCTTGTAGTTCGGCACGAATTTTATTGAATTCTAAAAGTGAGCAACACCCTAACGGATTAGGAAATAGCAGCGATATGGTAGGCCGTTATCTGCACGATTCTACCGGTGCCAGCAGATCTGCATTCATTCCAGACTTGATGAATCGCGATACGTATAATGAAGATGGTGTAGGCGGAATGCACGTATACACACCGTGGTGGGGCGACAATAAAAAGCTGAATTTCCCGCGTGGTTATCATATTGAAGTTTGGGGTGGTCTTGGAATGCCGAGCTACGGTTTCGGCTTTAACCCTAATGATCTCAACCGTTTCTTCAATCAAAAAGTGGGTGGTTATGGAAACAGTTTACGTTCAGATATTAAAAAATATTACGGTTCTACCATTGGTATGGCAGGTCGCGGTGAGTCTATCGCGATGAAAGGTAATTATTGCGAGATCGACCCAACCACGGTTGATGAGTTTGGGATCCCGGTATTGCGTTTCAACTATAAATGGTCTGAATATGAAGTGAATCAAGCCAAACACATGAATGATACTTTTGAAGAAATTGTGCACAATATGGGTGGAACGATGCTTCAGGATGCACCTTCCAAAGAATCAAATTACGGTCTTGAAAATCCGGGCCGAATCATTCACGAGGTGGGAACAACCCGTATGGGAAGCGATCCTAAAACTTCTGTAGTTAATGAATTTCAGCAGTTACACGATGTAGATAACGTCTTTATCGTAGATGCCGGACCGTTTGTTTCTCAAGCTGATAAAAACCCGACCTGGACCATTCTTGCGCTTTCGTGGAGAGCTTCAGATTATATTATTGAACAATTAAAACAGCAAAACATCTAAACCATGGATAGAAGAGATAGTTTAAAATCGATGTTTTTAGGTTCGTTAGGAACCGGACTTTTACTCACCGGGTGTGATCCTAATCTTGGCGAAAAGGAAGTTGAAATCGCGAAAGCTGCTGAAGATTATTTTGGCCGTACACCTGAAGAACTTGAACTTATTGAAAAGCTACAATCAGAGCAGTTTTTTAGAGAACACGAGATGGACACGTTGAATGTTTTATGTGCGCTTATTTTACCTGCAAATGAGGAATACGGAAGCGCTACAGATGCCGGTGTTCCAGACTTTCTTGAATTTATTGTAAAAGATATGCCGTATTTACAAACGCCCATACGTGGTGGTTTGATGTGGCTGGATCATACTTCTAATTTAGAATACAACACTGAATTTAAAAGTGCTTCGGAAGAAAATCAGAAAGCTATTTTAGATACGATTGCATTTCCTGATCCCGAAAAACCCAGCTGGGAACAACCGGTACAAGTACAGTTCTTTAGCTTGATGCGTAACCTAACGATGACCGGTTATTATACTTCAGAAATGGGAATTAAAGATCTGGACTACAAAGGAAATCAACCCAATATCTGGGATGGCGTTCCTGAAGAAGTTTTGCAGAAACACGGCGTTAGCTACGATCCCGAATGGATCGCAAAATGTGTTGACCAAAGTCAGCGTGGCGTCACCGCCGAATGGGATGACGACGGGAATTTGATTACCTAAAAACAGGCTATAAATCAACAAAAAAACCTCCTAAAAACAGGAGGTTTTTTATTTCTAATTACTTTCGGTAGAATCAAATTCTATCTTTAATATTCATCCTCTGATGTAAAATTCTTACTATTTCAACAGTATTGGTATCATCTTTTCGGTAGAAAATAGTGTGAGATTCGATGACACTTATCCTGTAGTGCTTTCTCAAATGCCCAACAGACTTTCCCGTCATAAAATTAGCAGCAATAAATTCAATGCGATCTATTAAAAAGTTGTAGTAATTATCAGCTTGCTCTTTTGACCATTTATGAAAGGTATGTACCCAGATATGCTCTAAATCTTCAATCGCTTGTTGACTTATACGATATCTGGCCTCACTCATAAATACTTCTTGTGTAAAGCTTCAAGTTTTTTTTCAGAATCAAAATCATCAACAAAACCACTCTGCTCCCCCGCCTCTAAAGCTTTAATCAATTCACGTTCTTTAAGTTCCTCATGTTCAAATAAGCGTAATGCAGATCTGATTACTTCACTTACCGAACTATAGCGCCCCGATTTTACTTCTTCATTTACAAAATCTTCAAAATGACTCCCCAATGAAATTGACGTATTCTTTCCCATTTTTTTGATATTTTAAATAAAAGTACCAACTTTTGGTATCGCAACCAAATGTTCTATATCGAATGCTCAGGGTTCCATTTAACGACTTCATTCTTCAGCATCGAGTCAATAGCCATTTGCACGCAGATTGCGGTATTGGCTCCGGTTTTTAGGTCAGAAATCGGTTTGCTGTTATTTTTGATCGCGTCTCTAAAGTCCATTAAAGCCTGCTTGCTAGGATCTGCGTGGGTAAATTCAAACGGAATTCCCTTTCCTGCTTCCCAAGGTATTGTAGCCCCCGCGACACCATCAACCTCAGCGCGCTTTTTTGTATAATTCCCTTCCGGATAAAACCAGCCATTTACATAGTCTAAAATGATGGTTCCCTTGTCACCCATTACCTTGATCTGATAATCGTCCTTCGCATTGGTCGTTAAACAAGTAAAGGTCGCCTCTACTCCACTGGGATACGAAAATAAATGGTGTACATTATCAAAGGTTTCTCTACCGTCTTTCCAATAATCAATACCGCCGGTACCAAAAACCTGCGAGGGTGTTTCTCCTAAAACCCAATTGGTAAAGTCGATCTGGTGAGAACACAATTCAGCGGTCAATCCGCCGGAATATTCGCGATACATACGCCAGTTGATCATACGCTCCAGCTCTGGTTCGGGGACGGGTCGTCGCCAGTTTCCGCTGCGATTCCATTGACATTCAAAAGCAGTGATCTCGCCTATTTTTCCATCTTTAATCAAATCAACTACGTGCGTATACAAACGCGAACTGTGGTACTGATGTCCGGTTTGAAAAACCAAATTTCCCTGAGCCGCATCAACAACATCCAACACGGCATCATAACCTTTTGCCATTGTTTTTTCGCCATACACGTGCTTTCCGGCGGCAAGCGCATCAAGTTCAATCTGAGCATGTGTGCTGAAAGGCGTAGCCACCAAAACCGCATCAATACTTTTATCTTCGAGCAATTTTCGATAATCGGTATAGGCTTTTGCTGAATCTCCCGCGCGCTTAATTCCGTTAGCTAACCGAAACGGAATAACATCACAACAGGCTGCCACTTCAATCCCTTCAATATCTTTCATCACCGAAATTAAACCGCCACCGCGATCGCCGGTTCCTATCACACCAATGCGTATTGGTGCACTTGAACCCACATATTTATTAATATAAGCAAACCCCGGACTAGCAGAAGATACCGCCGCTGCTGCCAGACTACTCTTGATCACAAAATCTCTACGTTTCATAGTCTCTTAAATTTTTGGTTCCCAATTAGGAGCGTACTCGCGTCCCCAAAGTTGCATCGCTTCCCGATCATAAATGCGACCTGATTTAGCATCAATATCAAAACCGCGCCCTACACGGTACGCCATATTTGCATAATGCACCATCGCCATACTTACCGAAGCATCTTCAATAGGTGCTTTTAAAGTTTCTTTACCGCGAATAGCCTCAAAAAAGTTTACCATATGCGCTGTCGAAGAGTCGCCACCTCCGCCGAGTGCGAGTCCGCTTTCTGCGGTTTCTTCACTTTGTTTGATCACTTTTCCGCTGCGGTCCATAAGCACATAGTTAGAACGATCTACCAAAACCGAACCTTCGGTACCAAAAATCAATGTACCACGACCGCGACCATAGGTATTGTAACCGTTTCGGCTTTTTCCGTCCCAATTGATCACTTTATCATCGTCGAATTTGAACGTGGCATACATCGTATCATACATTTCCCAACCGTCATTCTTGAAATGGCGTTTTTCAGCTTGCACCTCAGCATAATTAGGAAACTCAACGCCCAAAGCCCATCGTGCGATGTCGAGTTCGTGCGTAGCATTATTTCCGGTTTCTGCGGTACCGTAATTCCAGCCGTACCAATGCCAGTTGTAATCCCAGGTTTCGCTGGTATAGGCTCTGCGCGGAGCAGGCCCTTGCCAAAGCTCCCAATCTAATCCGGTAGGTACAGCTGCCTGTTTTTGCACCGGTGTTTCCCCACGTGTATTGGAATAAAAAGCCACCGCTTTGTATACATCGCCAATCACGCCTTTATGAATTTGATCTATGATCTCTATGGTATGCAACGAGGAACGCTGTTGGTTCCCCATCTGCACGCGTTTGTCAAACTTTTTTGCCGCTGCAACCAGGAGTTCATTTTCATTCATATTGTGGCTGCACGGCTTCTCGACATAGACATGTTTACCCGCTTTCAAGGCCATAATAGAACCTGGTGTGTGCCAATGATCTGGTGTGGCATTTACGAGAATATCTACCTCCTTATCTTCGATCACTTTGCGAATATCATTTTCTAATGCCGGTGTGTAATCAATATGTTCTTTAAAATTCTTAAGCGCGTTCAACCGGCTTTTTTCCATCACATCGCAGAGGTAGAGTAATCGTACATTAGACTCCTTGCGGGCGATGGGTGCATAATAGGCGCCCAAACGTCTGCCTAATCCCGCGACCGCAACATTTAGCCGATCATTAGCACCTATGATGTTGCGATAACTGCTGGCAGCCATTCCCATTGTGGTGTTGCTCAAGGCTAAAGCGGTACCGCCCAAAATTGATTTGTTGATAAACGATCTACGTGTTGTCATACTACAATACTTTGATTTTGATGTTTTTAAATGCTACGCGATCTCCGTGATCTTGCAATAGAATATTCCCTTTTTCAAAAGTGCCGAAGCCGGGCCAATCTTTGTATTTACTCTCTTCAACCAATTGTAAAAACGCATCACTGCCTCGGTCATATTCCAATACTTTCACGTCGTTTAAATAATGCTCTACGTGCTTGTTTTTACTAACGATTCGAGCTGTATTCCATTCACCGATAGGATTTACCGGTTTATTAGGATCTGCCTGAATCAGATCGTATAAAGATGCTAGTGTGCGGCTTCCCTCGTGATTGCCCAGCTTGGCATCGGGATGGTGCGCATCGTCAAGAATCTGGTATTCTAAACCTATTGAAGAACCTTCGCCTTTGTTCAATTCGGTATCTACATAATATTTGATCCCGCTGTTGGCGCCTTCTGTAATTTTGAAATCTATTTTAAGTTCAAAATCCTGATACTGCTCTGTGGTCACGATATCGCCACCGGCAGCTGATTCTTCACCTCCGGTGGAAAGCACGATGAGTTCGCCGTCTTCAATGACCCATCCCTTTTCAGGAAAATGATCGAGTTTTCCTCCGCGCCATCCTTCGGTAGTTTTTCCA
Organism: Leeuwenhoekiella blandensis MED217; assembly: GCF_000152985.1. Lineage (GTDB taxonomy): Bacteria > Bacteroidota > Bacteroidia > Flavobacteriales > Flavobacteriaceae > Leeuwenhoekiella > Leeuwenhoekiella blandensis. The sequence continues at coordinate 3,087,112 of NZ_CH672395.1, forward strand.
TCCCAAAGCAATTGCCACCCAGATGCTACTTCTGCTTGTGTCAGATTATTTTTAGTATTGAAAGCAGGCAAGCTCATTTGTTTACTGTATTGCTGCGGATTCTCTGTAATGATCTTAATGTTCTTCCATCTAATTTCCTTTCCGGGTTCATCCTCTGCGCCTATCGCGTGCACTTGTAATGCAATAAATCCTGAAGCGGTCTGGTCATCTACCAGATGCGCCGCTTCTACGCCATTGATCCAGGTTTTTAACGTATCACCCAAAGCTTCCACACGGTAATGATTCCATTCATTTTGCTTGAAAGCCTGTTGTGCTTTAGGATTGTTCTCTAATGAATACAACCAACCTCTGCGGGCTTCATCATAAATACCAGCACTCCAAGCACGCTCTGAAGGATCGATTTCTATCTGATAGCCGTGCACGCGTCCATTCCTAAACTTTGGCGTACTAAGGCTGCGTATTTGAATACCGCTATTCATCGAAGGATCAACTTTATAATCCAATTCCATAATAAAATCTCCATAATCCTGTGTCGTTGTAAGAAACGAATTGGGCGTATTCGCCACAGTGGTCCCAACTATTTCATCACCTTCTATGCGATACGCTGCTTTACCATTGAGTTGTTTCCAACCGTCGAGTGAAGTCCCATTAAACAAGCTTTGCCAAGGTTCGTCTGCCGTTTCTGATTCATTTTTACAGCCTGTAAAAACCAGCAAACCTAGTGCTGACAAGACTAAATACTTAAATACTATAGTATTCATAAATACGGTTTATTAATTAACTGTTAGTTATACGTTTAAATATACGCAATCGATATAGCATACGACTAAAAAAATAGCGAGACTTCAATTAAGAAGCCCCGCTATCACACACACTAGTTTAATTCAACTTTTGATATAAACTTATCTTTGGTCCCCCAATCTTCATTGGGCGTAGCTGCTGTTTCGATGATCAAGTTTCCGCCGGAAGTCAACTCTTCATGCGTGAGCCAATTTCGGTTTAAAGCCTTTCCATTAAGGGTCACCGATTTCACATAGAAATGCTCCTTGTTATAATTTTTTACTGAAATACTGAAAGTTTTACCTGGGGCAAGATTCAGTTTTACTTCTTTAAAAATAGGTGCTGTTAGATAGTAAACCGGACTTCCCACATTTGCCACCGAAAGCCCCATACTGTGAAGCACAAACCACGAAGACATCGTTCCTGCATCATCATCCATCGTACGCAAGTAGGCTTTGGGTTTGTTCTGATAAATGCGGCCCACATAAGGATCTATCCCTTTGCTGTTGTCGTTAAAGTAGGTTTGCACCACGGTATCCAAAAGAATTTCTCTAAAGAGCTTTTGTGATTTCCAAGGCTGGCTGGTCGCATTGTACAATCCCGGAACTTGCAAATCTGGCTGATTGGCGTGATTGTAATTAAACTCTTCAAAAAACTGGTCTAATTGGTTCTCAAAAGTTTCGGCACCACCTGCCAATTCTTGTAACCCGTTTACATCCCAAGGCACAAACCAGCGGTATTGCCAGATCGTCCCTTGATACAAGCCACGTGCTTGCATTCGATCTACATCACTTTTTGACAGATCTTTAAAATCTTTATCCCAATAGGCTTTATAATCTAAAGCTTTATCTAGATACTTTTTACTCGCTGTTTGGTCACCTGTCGCTTTGAGGATTTCACTCATCGCCCAGAGATCGTAAGACGACTCTAAAGCTTTATCAGGAGCGCCAAAATCTAAATGATCTGCTTCATAAAGCAGTGAATCTTTGATAGCTTCAAAATCGACGTCATAGCCTTTTTTATAAGCGTCGAGTAACACCACCATCGCGTGTTCTGTGCGTACCGTAGGTGAAGTCTCGTGCTCTGTAGCCCAATTCTTTTTCCCAAAACGGTATAAATTGGCAATACTGGTCGTGATATCCTGATAAACTTCAGGATGCGCTAACGATAAAAACGGCAACTGCTCGCGGTAATTATCCCAAATCGCCCAACCATTATAGACTTTATAATCCTCATTTTGCACAGAACCATCTGTGGCTCTAAACGTGCCGTCTTCTTCGGAAACTAAAAACGGAGATTGCGCAGTTCGATACAACAGCGAGTAGAATAATTGCAGGCGATCTTTTTCACCAGAAACTTCAATGGTGTTCAAATAAGCATTCCAACTTGCGGAAGCCTTTCCTTTTAAAGTCTCAAAATCATCTGAAGTAATGCGTTTTTTAGCGTAGCCTTCATTTACTGAAGAAAAACCTACCTGAACTTCAGCAGCATCCCCCAAACCTTTTACCATCAATTGGTGCTCCCCTACGTTCTGAATCTGAGCTTCTTCCGGTAATTTAATCGCATAATAAATGCGATAGGTTCCGGCGTGGCAGGTAGTTTTGGTGTCCATATATCCTGAGATCAAGTTGCGACGTATCTCGTGTGTTTCAGCAACAAAACGATTACTCAGCGCAAAAGAAAGGTCGATATACAGTCCGCTATTCGCATTAGGAAAGCTGTATTGATGCATCCCTAAATTTTGGGCTACGGTGAGTTTGGCGTCAATTCCATTTTCAAAATTCACATGGTAAAAACCGGGAACTGCATCTTGCGTTTTTTTGATAAGCTTGGTACTTACTTCTGCATTTAAAATGGGTTTAATGAGAATATTACCACCGCTACCTGTACAGCCCACACCTTCCATTCGGGTATGTGTAAAACCGTCAAACTGCTTTGCATAATACTCGTAACCCGTATGTTGATGCGGATTGGTTTGCGGGCCTAAATTCATCATATTGAACGGCGTAGTCGCCGATGGAGACATCTGCCCGTGGTCACCGCTGGTTCCCAAAAACACATTGACATAATCTGTTAATGACTCTTGCGCAACGCTCGTAAAGGCCAATACTAAAGTAAAAAGTACCGCTATATAATTTTTCATTAAGAAGGCTTCAGTGGTTATTCTTTAAAGTTAGGATTTAGCAACATTAAACTGTTTCGGCAATGTTATGTTTTCTATGAATCCAGACTCCGTAGATCGCGATAAGCGTAAAACAAAGCACCGGCAGTAAGAACGAAAGGTTCATTTCAGAAAGGCCTAAAACGGTGATATCGTTAACACCAACGCCACCAAGGTCGATAATCATTCCTTGAAGTTTTGGTAAAAGCGCGCCACCTACAATGGCCATAACCAAACCTGCGGCACCAATTTTTGATTGATCTTCTTTTAAACCCTCTAAAGCGATCCCATAAATCGTAGGGAACATTACCGAAAGGAACAAGGATACCATCACTAAACTATAGAGTCCTACGGTTCCCTCTAAAATCACAGCTCCTAAGGTGAATACCCCACCAAGAGCTGAAAAATAGCTCAGGAGTTTCCCTGAACTCATAAACTTGAGCAAATAGGTACCTATAGCACGCCCCACGGTGAACAAAACAAAAGCTCCTAATTGATAATTTGCAGCGGTAGAACTGGAAATTCCTTTAGACTCGGCATATTGATAAATATAGGTCCAGCAGCCAATTTGTGCGCCCATATACAGCACCAGAGAAAGTACTCCGAGCGTATATTTCTTATTTTTAAAAAGCTCTGCAAAAGTATCTTTAACACTAGGTATTTCCCCATCTCCTTTAGCCTGAGGCATTTTATTTACGGCGATAAGAATCAAGATCGCTAAAACAACCAGACCTAAGATCACGTATGGATTACGAATTACCATAAGATCTGCAGATTTGATCAATAACTTTTGTGCTTCGGGCAGAGCCGAAAAGTTCTCAACATCATCAGACTGCAATAGATCAAGTACAAAAAACTTTGCCGCGAGTAAGCCTACGATCAACCCTACGGGATTAAAAGCCTGTGCTAAGTTCAAACGTTGGGTTGCCGTTTTTTGATCACCCATCGCTAAGATGTAAGGGTTTGCTGTAGTCTCTAAAAATGCCAGACCAAAGGTTAGAATATACAAGCCCAAACAGAAAAACCAGAAAAGTCCTGTAGTTGCTGCGGGATAAAATAATAAGGCGCCGCCGGCGTAGAGCGTGAGACCAACCAGAACTCCAGATTTGTACGAGAACTTACGTACAAATAAAGCGGCCGGAAGCGCCATGCAAAAATATCCTCCGTAAAAAGCCATCTGTACCCAGGCGGCTTGTGAATTGGACAACTCTAACACCTTTTTAAAAGCCTGAACCATAGGATCTGTAACCGCATTTGCAAAACCCCAAAGGGCAAATAACGAGGTCACCAAAATAAAAGGAAGTAGTAATTTTTTAGGTACAACCGGAGTTGCTTGCGTTTTATTCATTATAAACTATTTGAATCTGTGCTTTTTAAAATCATCGCACTACACAATCGTTGTAGTACAAGAATTCTAAATTTTAAAACTTTTTATACTTGTTTGCTTTTTAACGAAAACGATCTCGATATCGTTTTCACTAAAACGTTTTACTTTTGTAAATCTAAACGTTTTTCTTTAAATCAAAAATTAAATGTTGAAGCTTGATTTAAATATGCTGTTCTAAGATCAAAGTTCTATAGTGATCAAGGCTTGAAATAAGCATCAAAAAACAGCAAATGATACTTGATCGCATCCCGCCAAACATCCCACGTATGACCACCGGGCGTAGTTAAAAATCGGTGCGGAATATTCATATACTCCAGTTTGTTATGAAGTTTTACATTGGCATCATAAAAGAAATCTGCCGTCCCGCAACTAATTATGAGTTGTAAGGCATTGGGCGTTAACAATGATGTCATATTGATCACGCTATTGGCTTCCCAACGTTCTTGATGCGCTGCATATGTTCCCAAATATTCTGAAATTTCCCAGTTATTTGGAAAGGGTGTAATGTCTACGCCTCCACTCATACTTCCCACAGCGCCAAAAACATCCTGATGTTTAAAAGCCAGATACAACGCACCGTGACCGCCCATACTCAAGCCGGTAATGGCTCTTCCGGTTCGGTCTTTTATGGTATTGTAGGTCTTGTCTATCCACACCACTAATTCTTCAGCTACATAAGTCTCATATTGACTTTCAGGTTTTATCTCGCTGTCAAAATACCAACTGTTATAATTTCCGTCAGGACTCACAAAAATCATCTGATACGTGTCTGCCAATTCCAGCAATTGTGGAGCTCGCTTTGGCCACTCGGTATAATTTCCGGAATGGCCGTGGAGCAAATAAACCACAGGATATTCTTTTGAGGTATCGTAAGCATCTGGAGTTATAACCATTGCTTTAATGTCTTTATTCATCGCAGCGCTGTGCGTGGTAACCGTTTCTAATTTACCTGCATACGTAAGCGTAGAGATAAGCAAAAACAAAGCTAGAATGACTTCACGTATACTTCTCATACTTTTCAAATTTTCAAATTAATTCGGGAATACATCTGTTGCCTTGGCCATAGTATTCCATTCTTCTTGCATCGCTTTTAAACGCTCAGGATATTTTGCTGCGAGATTATTCATTTCTGTACGATCTTCTTTCAGATTATACAATTCCCAATCTGCATTACCGTCAAGCTTAACGAGTTTCCAATCGCCCTGACGTAAGGCTGCTGCACCAAAATGCTCCCAAAATAGCGTTTCATTAATCGGTGCTTCTTCTGTATTTGTAAAAGCCGAAACCATACTTTCTCCCATATACGGGTCGATCGTATTTCCATTGAATTCCTCCGGATAAGTCGCTCCTGAAAGCTCCAATAAGGTAGGCATAATATCAATAATATGCGCTGCCTGTGATTTCACAATGCCCTGTTCTTTGATTCCTGCCGGCCAGTGTACAATGAAAGGCGAAGTGATTCCACCTTCATAAACGCGGGCCTTCCAGTATCTAAACGGAGTGTTGGCCACATTTGCCCAAACCGGACCAATACCAGACATCACTGTTTCTGGTCCCGGAAGATGTTCTTCACTTTTCTTTACAGGATAGTGAATTTCGCGCCCATCACGTGTTTCTGAAGGACGGTCAAAACCAATGCCGTATTGTGAAGGACGCTCAGAACTTGCCCCATTGTCTGACATAAACATAATTACGGTATTATCAAGTTGGCCGGTTGCTTCCAACTTGTCAATGAGTTTCCCGATGTTTTGATCCATTCGATCAATCATTGCGGCGTGAACCGCCATCGCACGGGAATCCCAGTTTTCATTCTCATTTTCTGCCCACTTCAAGTCGGGAAACATAAACTCAGAAAGTTTGGTTGTGTCTCCTTTAAAAATACCTTTCTCAATAAGTTTTTTATAGCGTTCTTCTCTAATTTTTTGCCAGCCTTCGTCGTAGACCTGCTCATACTTCTTGATTTCTTCCTCGGGTGCCATTAAGGGCCAATGCGGTGCACAATGGGCCACATAAAGAAAAAAGGGCTTTTCTTCTCTTACAAAATGGTCAACATAAGCAACGGCAGAATCGCCGATGGCATCAGTATAGTAGAAATCTTTTGGAACCTCTTTTACCGGCTCTGTACCATTTACCAAAGCAAACGGATCAAAATAATCTACCACTCCCCAAATGTTTCCGTAGTATTTATCAAAACCACGCGCTGTAGGATAGGTATCTAAATCTGAAAACGTTTCCTTTTCTGTCTGATGATTTAACCACTCGAGCTGCTCATTTCCACCCAAATTTTCTGTTGGTGAAACGTGCCACTTCCCCACCATTCCGGTTTGATAGCCGGCAGTTTTTAAAACTTCAGCTAGGGTTACGGTTTGTTCATCAAGTCGACCTCGATATCCCGGAAGGTTACGATCCATCGTCATCTGACCTATCCCCGCCTGATGCGGATATTGCCCGGTGAGTAATGCCGCGCGAGAAGGGCAACATCTCGACGTGTTATAAAAGGCATTGAAGCGTAAGCCATTTTCTGCAAGACCATTCAAGGCCGGAGTATCTACTTCCCCACCGTAACAGCCTAGATCTGAAAAACCTAGATCGTCTGCCATAATTACTACAATATTGGGTTTTTGTGGTGTTTCTAAAGCAGTCTGATTTTCAGAAGCCGAATCATTTTTACAATTGATGAAGAAAAGTGAAAGTGTAGAAAAAAGACAAATCTTTCTACCTAATGGTTGTATCTGGTGTAACATGTTTAAAAAACTAAAACGTTTTACTTTTGTTGTAAATGTATTCTTTTCAAATCAAAAAATCAGGATTCCCGTTTTAGAAAATCCTGATTTCCAATTTTAAATGTTATGCTGAAGCCTATTCATTAAGCGCATTGATCACTTCGGTATTGATCTTATTAACGCGCTTGACATCTAACTTATCTATATCGCGATCGTAAGTCATTAAACCGTTAATCTCTCCTTCTACATCGGTAGTTTGTGTGTAGATCGCTCCAGAGAATCCGGCGCTTACAAGTTCTTTCAGCTTTTCTGCATAAGCTACATATTCATCAGTTACCTCTTTTGAGTTATTGAATTTTACATAACCCCAATTGTTTCCGGTTTTCCAAAGATGTCCTTCCAGTGGAAGTCCGATTCCTCCATACTCTCCTATTACATTCACACGATTGGCATCGTACAAATACATATTAGGCGCAGGATAATGGTGTAAATCCAGAATGTCACCGGTCTGGAAGAAATTACCTCCACTAGCAGAATTTACCAAACGAGAAGGATCATATTCATTGGTCCAATCTGTAATTTCAACAGTCTTGAATTGCCCCCAAGATTCATTAAATGGCACCCAGATCACGATACTTGGATATGAATAGAGATAATCCATTATTTCTTTCCACTCTTTACGGTAGATCGCTTCTGATTGCGCGCTGCGCTCAAACTCGTTTCCTTTATGGTAATCGCGATTTTGCCAGTCGTGCGAATTATCACCGTTAGGCATATCCTGCCAAACTAAAATACCCAAACGATCACAGTGCGTATACCAGCGTGCAGGCTCCACTTTCACGTGTTTACGTATCATATTATAACCGTATTCTTTGGTTTTTACAATATCGTATTTAAGCGCCTCATCAGTTGGTGCGGTGTATAAACCGTCAGGCCACCAACCTTGATCAAGCGGACCAAACTGAAAGTAATCCTTATTATTCAGTTGCATACGCATAATGCCTTTATCATCTCTTTTCTTAGAGATCTTACGCATTGCGAAATAACCCTCAACCGCATCCTGAGTCTTTCCGTGGTCTAGAAGTGTGATTTTAGTATCGTATAAAAACGGAGATTCTGGCGACCATAATTTAGCATCCGGAACAGCCATCACAATAGGTTCACCAACGGCTGCCTTAGTGGTTGCAAGGGTTTTATTTCCGTCAAGAATACTAACCTCAACAACATCACCGTATGTAGTTCCTGCAGCGGCCACTTCAAAAGAGATCGTGCTTTGATCAATATCTGGAGTCGTGTGTACCTCTTCGATATGCTTTTTACTCACAGGCTCTAACCAAACCGTTTGCCAAATCCCGGTTACCGGTGTGTACCAGATTCCGTCAGGATTTTTCACTTGCTTTCCTCTGGGTTGAGGACCGTCGCTGGTAGGATCCTAAACCTTAACGGTGAGCTCTTGTTTTCCGCTCTTTAAAAACGGACTAATATCAAATGAGAATGGCGTAAACCCTCCGGTATGCGAACCTATTTTCACTCCGTTCAACCAAACTTCGGTTTCCCAATCAACCGCACCAAAATGCAATACTACTTCTTTATTCTTCCAATTTGAAGGAACTGTAAATTCTCGGTTATACCATACCTCTTGATCTGCACCCACTTCTTTCATCACGCCAGAAAGACTTGACTCTACCGGAAAGGGTACCAAAATTTCTCCATCAAAACTTTTAGGAGCAGCAGCTCCTTTTTTCTGAATACTATATTCCCAAAGACCATTTAGGTTTTGCCAAGCATCACGCTCCATAATTGGCCGTGGATATTCTGGCAACACGTTATTGACATCAATTTGGGACGCCCATTTGGTTTTGATCTTGTCTCCGGCCGGTTTCCACTGTGCCGTGAGTGTCGATGTAGCAAAAGCCAAAATGGCTAAAACTTTAATTTTTTTCATCTTAAATACTAGGATTAAAATGGACGTCTCTATAAATTACAACGTTGTAATTCTGAAGAACACCATACATTTGTTTTTCAAAGTACGTTATAGAATCACCTAATTTTATCAGGATTTCGTATCAATTTGGTATTAAATTCATTCAAAATCAGCATATTTTTAAATTTCACGGGTATTGTGAGACGATATGTTGAGATGCTGAACTGTATTATTGTTTTGATAGCTGTATCTTTTAACCCATAAATATTCAGGTTTTGAAATACATTATTTATTCGCTTTTTTCACTCCTATTTTCGACGCAACTGCTCTTAGGTCAGGACTACTATTTTGAACATTACACGGTAGAAAACGGTTTGTCGCACAACACCGTTTTGTCTTCCCTTCAGGATTCTAAAGGATTTTTATGGTTTGGGACCAAAGATGGTCTCAATCGCTTTGACGGATATGCCTTCAAACGATTTCAGAATAAACCCAATGATCAAAAGCATTTATTAGGAAATTATGTAGAATCGCTTTTAGAGTACGACGGCAATATTTATGCAGGAACAGATAATGGTTTATTTAGATACGATTATAAACTTGAGAATTTCACTTTATTAGAGGGAACCGAAGACATCATCATTCAAGACCTGGAGTACGATGGCGACGGTAATATCTGGTACATTGGTAATGGTACGCTTTATAAATACGACACAGCAAACCATAAAACCTCAGACTTTCCTACCAGCAATTATTTTGTTGCGACCAAACTCTTAAAAACTCCTGATGATGGCATTATTGTTTCCAGCCTTGACGAGTTGTACCGCTATGACCCGACTGACGCGAGTTTTAAACATTTAGGCTTTCATATAGACAACATCGAGCTTTCGGCATTTAACATCAATAAATTATTGATGCTTGATGAGCGCACCATATTGATGGGTACGCACAATTTTGGAGTACTGGCTTTTGATTTAAAAACCAAAGAATCACGCCCGTTCCTTCCGGTTGAAAATCCGTTTTACATTCACGATCTGGTGCTAAAAAACGATGATGAGCTATGGGTTGCTTCAGAATCAGGAATTCATATTTTCAACATCAAAACTAAAGCTTATACCAATCTCAAAAAAAACATCAGTGACCGTTATGCGCTTTCAGACAATGCAGTCTATACGTTAACTGTAGATAATAATGGTGGCGTTTGGGCGGGAACCTATTTTGGCGGAATTAATTATTTCGCACCTGCGTATCGCTTCTTTAAAAAATACTTTCCAAAACCCGGTCAAAATGCCATCGTAGGTAATGCGGTAAGAGAAATTAAAGAGGACCAAAACGGGATGTTGTGGATAGGTACCGAAGATAACGGAATGAGTAAATACAACCCTAAAACAGACCGTTTTACCAACTTTAAGTCAAAAGAGGATGGCGGTATTTTAACGCATCACAACATACACGCTTTGATGCCTGATGGTGACCGTATTTGGGTAAGCTTTTTTGATAACGGGATTGATGTTATCGACATTAATACCAATCGCGTACTCAAACATTACCAAGTTGGTAATTTAGGGAAAGAGCGCAATAATTTTGTATTCTCCCTCATCAAGAGCAGTAGCGGTCGAATTTACGCGGCAACCGTACGGGGTGTAAAATATTATGACCCTAAAACCGATAGCTTTATCCTTTGTGATCAGTTTCCTGAAAATTATCATTATACCTCTTTTATAGAAGATCATAATGGCGTGTTATGGGCCGGATCCTATTGGGCTGGCTTGTACTACTACAATCCAAAAACCGGAGAAAAAGGCTATTATCAAGAAGAAAATGCACAAGATAAAACCATAAGTCATAATCATATTAACGGAATCTTTGAAGATGATACGCAGCGCCTATGGGTTACTACTGAAAGCGGACTCAATCTATTTAATCCACAAACCGAAACTTTTGAAACCTTCACCACAAAAGATGGATTTCCCAGTAATGTGTTTTATGCCATCGTCGAAGATGATAAGGGTAATTTATGGGCAACCACTGCCAATGGACTCACCGCTTTTGACCCGGAACTTAAAGGCATTAAAACCTTTACCAAAGCTCAGGGGCTTTTAGGAAATCAATTCAATTACAATAGTATTCATAAAGATGAACAAGGTCGCATTTACGCAGGTAGCGTTAATGGAATGATACGCTTTGATCCTGCCAGTTTTATCCAAGATGCTCATAAAGCACCCTTATATTTGACAGGCTTGCAGATCAACAATAAAGAGATCGCTGTGCAAGAAGAAGGTGATATTCTACTTGAGTCTATGGCGAGTCTTGACAAACTTGTTTTAGGGCCAGAGGACTCCTCGTTTAGTATTGATTTTGCTGCGTTAGATTATACAGCGCCAGAAATGACGCGCTATTGGTACAAACTCGATGGCTTGTCTAATGACTGGATCGATCTGGGAAATAACAACACGGTACATTTTACAAAACTGAATCCCGGCAATTACACCTTAAAAGTTAAAGCGCGTAACAGTAACGGTGTCTGGAGCGAAGAAAGCAAACCACTTGCTATAGAGATCCTGCCTCCTTTTTACCTTACCAATCTTGCTTTTGTGTGTTATGTTGTTTTTGCGATTTTAGGCATTGTAGCCGTTTTTAGAGTTTACCATTTATACCTCGCCCGTAAAAATAACCGAAGAATCAAGCAAGCCAACGACAAAAAAGAAAAAGAAGTATACCAGGCTAAAATTGAATTTTTCACCAATATCTCACACGAGATTCGCACACCACTAACGCTTATAAAAAGTCCGTTAGAGAAAATTCTTAAGTACAAAGATGCTTATCCGGAAATCGCCGATAATCTAAAAATCATGAACAAGAATACCAACCGTATTCTTAACCTGGTGAATCAGCTACTCGATTTTAGAAAGACCGAAATTGAAAATATGAGCCTCTCTTTTGTAAAGACCGATGTGAGCCAGTTGGTACACAAAACCCAAAGTCGCTTTACCGAAGCAATAGCTGATAAGGAAATGCAACTTCATCTTGATCTCGCATCTGACGTTAATGCAATTGTTGATCCTGAGGCTCTGAAAAAAATATTGAGTAACCTGATGAGTAACGCAATCAAATATGGTGAAAAGCATATTTATCTTCAACTGGAAAAGACCGAAACAGACTTTAGCATCATTGTAAAAAATGACGGATACTTGATTCCCGAGACGATGAAGCAAAAGATTTTTGAACCTTTTTATCGCTTATCTGAAGGACAAAATCAGGCAGGTACCGGGATTGGTTTGTCTCTGGCACATTCGCTTAGCGAGATGCACGACGGCAGCCTAAAACTTCAAACAAAGAACGATGGCTTAAATACTTTTGTCGTTACGCTTCCGCTGCATCAAAAGAAACATTTTGAACTCTTCGATCCTAAATCAGAAACCGAAGAACCTCTTAAAACTCCCGAAAAACCGGTTAAACCTTCCGCAGAAACAAAACCTGTGGTAATTGTAGCAGAAGATAATCAAGACCTCCGGGAATTTGTGACCAAAGAACTTCAAGAAACCTATCAGGTTTACGCCGCTCCCAATGGTGAAATAGCTTTACAATTGCTTGAAGAGCATAGTGCGCATCTGGTAATTAGTGATATTGCAATGCCTGTAAAAGACGGCTTTACCTTGTGCCGTGAAGTAAAGACCAATATAGAAACCAGTCATATCCCTGTGATTCTACTCACTTCAAAAAATGCGCTTTCGGCTAAAATTGAAGGTCTTGAGTCTGGTGCAGATGCCTATGTAGGCAAACCCTTCTCGGTAGATTTCCTAAAGAAACAAGTGGCGAACCTCATCGAGAATCGCAAGCACATTATGCAGCATTATGCGACTTCTCCTCTAGCGCATATGCGCAGTATGGCCAATACCAAAACAGACGACGCTTTCATCAAAAAACTAGATGAGACTATTGCCAATAATATGGCCGACTCTAATTTGAATGTTGAAACTCTGGCCGAAATCATGCATATGAGTCGTTCTACCTTGTATCGCAAAATTGCCGAAATCACTAATTTAAGTCCGAACGAACTCATCAATATCTCCCGCCTTAAAAAGGCCGCAGAACTGCTCAAAACCGAGAATTACAAGATTTATGAAGTTGCAGAAATCGTAGGTTATAATTCGGCTACGAGTTTTGGTCGTAACTTTCAGAAACAATTTCAAATGACGCCATCAGAATATGTTAACAGCAATCAATCTATTCTATAAAAAAAGCCCGGAAATCCGGGCTTTGTAAATGCTTTTGAGGCTTAATAACTATTCGTCTTTTTTGATAAAAATGTAATCCCGTAACTCCGACTGGCGTAAGCCTTCGATCAATTCTGCTACGGTGAGCGCATTTAATTTTGCTCCGTCGTGACTCGTGTGCGTATGATCATCCGGGAAAAACTCAGCTACTTTTTCTTTACCCATAGCTTCGTATTTCTGAGCTACCGCTTCATTTAGATTTAAGAAATGTCCGCCGGCCTGATCTACTGCTTCTTTAGCCCATTTCACATAGGATTCGGTTGGGCGTTCCACCTTTCCGTTAGGCCATTCGTTACGCGGAATCATACTCAATACGATTGGTGTAGCTCCGGCTGCTTCGGTCTCTTTGATGTATTGTTTCATATACCAGCCGTAGGTATGCACGGTTTCGATACCTGTACTATCGCGCTGGACGTCTTGAGTTTCATCACCCATCCCTTTTAGAGAACCCCGATATTTAGGCTGATCTACACGCCCGCCATCATTATGCCCAAATTGCATCAACACAAAATCTCCGGGTTCTAAACGCTCTTTCACTTCATCCCAAAGCCCTTCGTATCTAAAAGTACGGCTGCTTCTTCCGCCTCGCGCTTTATTATAAACGGTCATTCTGGTCGTGTCTACATGCTGTGAAAAATACACACCCCAACCTACTTTACCGTCCTGGCCGTTGCTGGCCACTGTAGAATCTCCGATGATGAACAAATTGCGCTTTCGCGGAAGCGTGATCTCAGGATTTTCAAGCACATATTCTTTTAACGAATTATCACTTTCCTGAAGTCCTTCTGCGATCAAAGAAGCTGCTAAAACCGCTCCTTTAGCCGAAGTATGCGTGTGGTCCCGCTTGTAAAAAAGGTTTCCGGTTACTGCATCTTCACCTTGAGCTTCCATTGCAGAAGCCATTTTATCATTAAGATTGATGAAAGTTACTCCCTCTTCTTCAGCGATTTGTTTTGCCCAACCGCCATAGCTTTTATCATTACGCGGTACTTGACCATCCTTCCAGTCATTGCGCGGAATTGGCGCCATAACTACAGGAATAGCTCCTTTAGCCTTTGCTTCGGTAACCACTTTACGAATGTACCAGCCATAACTGTGTACAACTTCATGCTCACCGGTAAGCATATTGTCTATTTCTTCAGTTTCTTCGCCGGTTCCTTTGATGGTTCCGCGTGCGCGAGAATCATCATTAAGCGCTCCGCTATCGTTATGTCCAAACTGAATCAACACATAGTCACCTTTTTGTAAACTGTCTAACACCGGCTGCCAAAGCCCTTTGCTTTGAAAGGTACGACTGCTCGTCCCACCCAAAGCGTGATTTGCTACCTTAACTTTTGTGGTATCTAAAAACTGACCAATAAAATCGCCCCAGCCCCAAAGACCGCCATCTCCTTTACCGCTTCCATTTTTAACTGTAGAATCACCCACGCAATACACGGTAGGTTGTTGCGCTTGCGCAGTGTCACAACTCGTAAAAAGTACTGCTGAAAAAAGCACTAAAAATGCTGAAAGTATTCTCATATCTATAATTATTTAAAGTCTACATCTGTTCTAAAGTCAAACCAAAGTTTCATCGAGATCCCGTCGTCACCACTTTTGATCCTAATATTTGAAGGCTGACTGCTAGGACCTTGTTGCGATAAAGGTTTAAAGGCACGTTGCCCCGGAATCTCATACATAAAAGAGATATTCCCCGGAGGAAATGAAGGCTGAAAATGACTGCCTCTAAATCCGTTTTGAGCTTCATCTGGTGTAAATAAACGCAAGAATAATTTATCGCTCTCGCTAAACACCTTAAAGCTATTGTCTCCTGCCTGAAGATTTCCAGCAAGGAAATTTGCATAAAACCCTTTAAACTCCGGGTAAATCATATTTTCAAAACTCTCTCCTGTAATGGTAGTGTTGTATTCTTTTTCCCAGATACCGTACTCAATACCTTGTAAGCGATTACGCCACGTGTGATAAGGCCCGCGACCAAATAGTGTTATGCCTTCAACGCCTTCTTCAGGAAAGTCAAAGGTGATCCCAAATTTGTCGATATCGCCTTCATAAAATGCCCCGTCAAAACCACTGTTGCGACCTGCATTTTTAAGTGCAATCATTTCCATATGTACACGGCCATCAGGATACATCGTCCAGGTAATGTGATCTATCCCACCGTTATAATCTATTCGGCAAACTGCATTCTTATCCTCCTGGGTTAAGGTAACCTTTTCTACTTCAGCTTTCATCCCAATGGGTTTGGGACCGTTTACAAAAGGAATATTCCTTTTTTGGCTGTTTACTTCTGTGATATACCCTGTTTTGGTATTCAGTTTTAAGGTGACTTTTTCACTTTTTAAAGTAACCAGATTTTCTTCTTGTGTAGCTTTCGCCGATTTCTTAACCGCTTCTTGATAGATCAACTTATCAGCAAAATAATCTGCTTTATGTATCGCCCAAGTCCAGGTATAAATCTCACGCCCATGCTGATCTGTTGCTGTAATTTCAAGCCAATCTCCTTTAAAGAAATCCGCTGCTACCGGCATTGTGATCTTTCGGGTTTCTCCGGGTACGGCATCCGGAAGATCGATCGCTCCAGAAGTTACAACCGTCGCCTTGGTATTGGGATTGTACATTGTTTCGGCTCCGGCTTCCATCACCCGATAATCCATTTTCACCGTATTCAGGTTGGTAAATAAATACGCATTGGTGACAAGGAAACTTCCGTCAAAGGTTTCTGTGATTGCTTTCGGTTTAAATTGTACAGGTGCCCAAACTTCTTTCACCGTATAAAAACTGCCTTCTTTCTCCCGATGCGGACCTAAAACACCATCGGAAGCAAGGTTGCCTTTGGAGTCAAATTTCTCTTCGCCGGTCCAGTCGGTTCTCAGCACAGCTTCATCGCTATATACCCACATAAATCCCCCGGCAAACAACGGACTTTCACTATAATGTTCCCAGAAATCTTTGAGTCCCGCTCCTATCCCGTTGTCATAAGTTCCGTGCATAAATTCGGTAGGAAAAAACACATTCTCTCCACTTCCAAAGCGATGCACACCGGTTAGATAGGTTGGATAATGATGCGTGTCCCAACCGTTATAATCAGACCACGGATGGATTACAATTCGGTTTTGCGGGTCGTGTTGTTGAAAGTCGTCGTCCAGTTCGTAGTTCCATCCGCCTTCATTTCCCTGATCCCAAATGATCACCGAAGGATGGTTTACATCACGATCTACCATTTCTTGAACCAATTGCGTTCCTGTTTTGGTATCGTACCCATTCTGCCAACCGGCGAGTTCGTCGAGCACAAAAAGTCCTAAAGAATCACAGGCTGCCAGAAAATGATCATCAGGCGGATAATGGAAACGCACTGCGTTCATATTCATATCCTTGATCAGGTTTACATCCATCACGCTGATGCGTTTACTGGTACTGCGGCCACCTTCCGGCCAAAAGCTGTGACGGTTAATTCCTTTCATCACGATCTTGGTTCCGTTCAGGTAAATACCGTCACGTTTTCTAAAATCTAAGGTTCTAAAACCAATGCGTTCTGAAACTTCATGCACGGTTTTCCCATTTTTTTGTAATTCCAGTTTCAGCGTATATAAATTAGGATTTTCAGGATCCCAAAGTTTTACGTCGCTCCATTGTGTAGCGATGGTTTGCTCTGTTTCGGCAGTTAGGTCAATGGTTTTTACCTCAAAAGTTTCATTCCCTTCTAACGGATGCAACGAGGCAAGGATTTTTAGATTTTCTGAAGGATTCACCAAATCGACAACAGCTTTTAGACTGCCATCCATTTGCGCATCAACTGCAATATGATCAATATGTGTTTGTGGTTTTACCTCGAGCCAAACCGGGCGATAAATCCCGCCAAACAGCCACCAATCGGCCTTTCGCTCTGCGTTATTAACGCTTCCAATTTCTGAGTGTTTCCAAACGTGAACCTCTAAGATATTCTCTTCTCCAAACTTCAGAAACTCTGTAATATCATATTCAAACTCATAGAAACCTCCGTGATGTTTAGGTCCCACGACTTCTCCATTCACTTTCACTTCGGTATCGGTCATCACACCTCCAAAATGAATAGTAACAAGCTGTCCTTTTGCTGAAGCCGGCATTTCAAAATCAAGCTTATAAAAACCTTCTTCTTTACTCGGTTCATCTTGCTCCAATTCTTTATACCACCTACCGTAAGTATACTCACCAAACCCTTGTAATTCCCATTGTGAGGGAACTTCTATGGTAGACCATTTACCGCTGTTATTACCTTCAGAAACTTTAAAATCCCAGGTTTTAGGATGTTCAAAATCGGGACCCGAAAGCATTATTTTATCGGTTTGCTGAGCAAAAACAAAGGTGCTCGTCGCCAGTAAAAAGATAGAAAATAAGCGTGTTTTTAAATTCATAAAGTGGTTATTAGATTTTTAATTTCCGTCAGGTTTTAAAGCTTCAAACAAGCTGCTGAAGGGTATGGTATACGTTTCTGGACTGTTGGGTCTTTTAGGATTGTATTTTGGGGTATCTTCTGCGATATAATTTTTCAATTCTGAATCACTCGCTCTTAGTCCACTCACAACCGCAAGGGCAACTTCATTAGCGCCAAAATTGCTAAAATGCGTATTATCTTCAAGTTCATCACTTTGCCCCGGAAACATATTTGCAGCATACTGTACAAAGGCTTTTCTAGATAATTGTGGCCCCCAGGATTCATACATTTTGGTGGTCATTTTTGTAAGATCTATCAACGTGACCGCTTCCTTTTTGGCTACTTTTCGCATAGCATCGGGAAATTCGCCGTGCGTAGGCGCTAATTCTTTACCGTCAAAAGCTCTGCGCTGTGTGGGTGTGATAAGTATAGGAATACCTCCTTTTTCTTTAATGCGCTGAATAAAATCGGTCATTATTTCGGTATAAAGACCATAGGCACCACCACCCTCGCCCTTGATCTTTTCATCATTATGACCAAACTCGATGATCACAAAATCATCAGCTTTCAACTGGCTCAAGACCTTATCGATTCGACTTCCTCTAAAAGATGCCAGTGAAGCACCCGAAGAAGCTTGATTGGCAACAGCGATCTCCTCGTTTAAATAGGCCGTTATAAATTGCCCCCAAGATGCCCAAGGCTCCAGATCTTGATCTGTCACGGTAGAATCTCCTACCAAAAATAAAGTTCTGGCATCTGCACTTTCAATAGTAACAGACTGTACCGTACTTGTTCCCAAAAACTCTAAAGTGAGTTTGTGATCCCAATCTAATTTTACGAGTTCGCGGTCTTTCAGTTTTACTTTCTTCCCGGTTTCAATGATCGGGTTAAAAGCACTTACGATAAACGACTGCGTAACCTCATCTTTAGTAGTTATCTGTTCCTGCGGAATAAATAAGCGCTTAGATTCTGCTTTTACCGTCATTTCGGTATTTTTTCCTGATAAAGTTACGGTAACCTTATAATTTCCTTCAGGAAGAGCTACCGAAAAGTAAACAGGAATACCCGCTGTAAAACCTTGCTCCTGCATAGCTACGCGATAGGCGGTACCAAAATCAAAGCCATAGCGCATATCTGAATTAAAGGGCAAAGCCGTTCCTACATAAGTTGCTTCAGGCAGGTGTTGCTCTTGGCCAAAATCAAAAACCTTTTTGATCTGTTGTGCCTGTACGTTTATTTGTAAACTCAAGAACACCATTACTATAAGGAACCTGTTTATCTTTTTCATCTTTTATAATTTATGCATTGTAGGCTGCGGCCAATCATCTGTTCTATAGGGTGATGCCGGTAAATCGTGAGCATTAAACAAAAGTACTTCAGGGCTGTTTTTCCAACCGAACCTCACAGCCTTAGGTTGCTCCACCGCTTTGCTAAAGACAACTAGATGATCATTTTCTATTTGCGCTTCGGCCTTATAAAAAACACCATCGGCACCTGCAATCTCAAGGTCTTTTAAGGCATCTCCTTTAATATTCAGCCCATTACTGTGCTTAAAATAGATTTCGATCACTGCATCTTTGATCAAGTAATGATCATAAAGCGGGCCAGAAAACGCGATATTCTTGGAGTAGGTATTGGCTAACGCCCAAGAGGCAAGCCGTTTACCTATAGGTTTTTTATTGCGGGGATGTATATCTTTTGGGTTGCCGTGATCTGCGCTTACGACCATTCCGCTATTTGGAATACGGTTTAAGGCCAGAAGTTGAGCTTCTCGTATTTCAGGAGTCTGCCCATGATGCGGTGCGATTTGCACATAGTAAAACGGAAAATCTCCTTGCTCCCACAGGTCTCGCCAATTTTTTACCATTGCCGGAAATAAACTGCGGTATTGATAGGCGCGATCTGCGTTGCTTTCGCCCTGATACCAAATAGCACCTTTAATTTTATAGTTCAAAAGCGGATGAATCATCGCATTATACAAGACGTAGGGAGCTTTATTTGCTTCTGCTTTTTTGGGTTTTTCAGGTGGCGTTGTCCCTGCTTGTTGTGCGCTATTGTACGCTGCTAAAGCTTGTTTATATGCGTGTTGCTTCAGCTCCTCTCTGTCTAAAATAGGCTGAAAATCTGGGTGCTGCTCCAACACCTCTTTTTGCATCCAGGATTCTACTTTTGTACCACCCCAAGACGAACTGATCAAACCTACAGGTACCTCAAGATCTTCAAGAAGATCACGCCCAAAAAAATAAGCTACAGCTGAAAAATCTGCAGCAGTTTCTGGAGTGCACTGTTGCCAATGTCCCTTAACATCAAGAAGCGGTTCTTGTGCTGCTGCAGTAGCCACTGTAAATAGTCTAAGATTGGGCAATTGAGCTTGAGCGATTTCCTTTTCAGAATCAATAATCCCGGTGCGCCAGGAGCTTCGTGCATCTTTCCCTAGAGGAAAAAACATATTAGACTGCCCTGAGCATAGCCAGACTTCTCCCAGCATCACGTCTTGCAATTCGATGCTATCTTCACCCGAAATTTTGATTGAATATGGTCCGCCAGCTGTAACCGTAGCCACATTTACAGACCAGTTTCCTGAATTATCTGCGGTGGCCTCCAACGCCTCTGCCTGCCAACCAACCTGAATCTGGATTTTTTGGTTAGGAGCGCTCCATCCCCATAAGGTAACGTTTGCGTTCTGCTGCAAAACCATATGATCCCCAACTAATGCGGGAAGTCGCAGCTGTGCGCTAGCAAAACAGCAAATAAAAAAACAAGAAGCAACGAGTACAAGTCGTAATTTTTGGCAAAAATGCATCATACAAATTGATAATTCTGCCTAAAAATACAATGCCCTTTTAAGTAAGGCATCCTGTACTGTTCTGATAAGCGTATTGATTACAGTTATTTAAAAACTACTTATACCGAGTTGCGCTCGATATACTTAAAAACGTTCTTTACTTTTTCCTTTTTATTCTTGAGCACCATATAAGCAGCCGTCTCTCCCATTGCCTTAAAATCTGTACTGATCACCGTGATGCCAAGCAATTCTTTAAGCGGCGTTTCATTATAAGAGATCACGCCAACATCTTTACCCATAGTCAGGTTGCGCTCACGTATTTGACGCACCAGATTTACAAGATCCATTTCTTCAATAGTAATATAGACGTCTTTGCCTTCAAACTCCATATCTTCATAAATCTCGTTTAGAATTTCATATTCAAAATCATATTGCATACAAAATTGTCTAAACCCGTGTAGAATGCGTCGTGGATAAGGATGACTGAGTTTCTCGGGATAAACCAATATCAGTTTTTCATACTTCTTTAGTTTCTCTTTCCCCTCGATCAAGGCATTGTAAATATCCTCCTTAAAATCTTGATAAATAGAACCGTAGTTCCCTTTTATCTCTGGTTTTGTATTGTCTACCATCAACAATTGATCTTTGGGAATACGCTCGATCGCTTTTAAAACTTCAGGAGTAAAACTGACGTGATTAAAATCGTTATCCTTAAAATGAGGCATGATAACATAATAGTTATACGCCCCCAGATTCTTCTCTATCGCATTCACAAACAACGACTCTTCACAATGATAGATGTATAGGTTAACGTGCGCATTAACGCCTAAGGTGTTCACAAAATGATTAAAGATCATCATCTTGTAAGAGCTGGGCTTGTTCACTAAAAAGAATACATTGATCTTAGAGATCAATTCGGTTTTTGCGGTGTAATACCCTTTTCCTTTAACCGAAATAATCACCTTCCGCTCTTTAAGAATCTTATACGCTTTCTCTACCGTATCTCTACTCAAATAGGCAGACTCGCTCAATTCATTAATCGATGGGATCTTCTCTCCTATTTTTAATTTCCCCTTGGCAACATCATCAATAATCGAATCAACAATTTGCTTGTATTTGGGTATACGGGAGTCTTCATTAATACTAATGTGAACATTTTGAGACATAATGCGATAAGCGTGTGTTTGTTTGTGTTTTGTAAAACTAATCAAAAGATTAGCGTATTAAAAGATTTATGTTGCAGTACAGCACAGGATGCTATCCTATTTGTTAACATCTATTTTTGAAACAGATGCTTTAACCTTTACAAACTAAAAATGGAAAAAACTTTTAGCCACGTAGATTATCTTTGGGATGAACAAAAGGCGGCAGAATTAGGCGACGATCAGGTTGCTTTATTCTTATACCGCTCAAACATCCTTGGCGCAGATTTAAGAATAACAAATTACGGCGGCGGTAATACCAGCTGTAAAACCATAGAGAAAGACCCTCTTACCAATGAAGATGTAGAAGTAATGTGGGTAAAAGGTTCTGGTGGAGATATAGGAACTTTAACCAGACAAGGTATTGCAGGCCTTTATACAGAGCGTCTGAGAAATCTTAAAAATGTTTACGGCGGTCTCGAAGATGAAGACCGTATGGTTGGGCTTTTTAATCATTGTATTTATGATTTAGACTCGAAAGCACCTTCTATTGATACGCCACTTCACGGATTACTTCCTTTTGCACACATCGATCACCTGCATCCTGATGCACTTATTGCCATTGCTGCAGCTGAAGATAGTGAGAAAATCACCAAAGAAATTTGGGGAGATACAATGGGTTGGGTGCCTTGGCAACGTCCGGGATTTGACCTTGGTCTTCAACTGGAAAAATGCCTGAATGAAAACCCTGGAATACGCGGAATTGTTTTAGGAAGCCACGGACTTTTTACGTGGGGAGATACTTCTTATGAGTGCTATATCAATAGCCTTGAAGTGATCGAAAAAGCTTCTTCTTATATTGAGAAAAAGGTAAAAGAAAACGGAAGCGTGTTTGGTGGGCAAAAAATTGAAAGTTTACCGGCAGATCAGCGTAAAGATCAGGCTGCTAAATTAATGCCACTTCTACGCGGACTTGCTTCTTCTGAAAACCGAATGATAGGTCATTTTACTGATAGTGACACAGTACTTCAGTTTATCAACAGCAATGATCTTGATAAATTAGCTCCAATGGGAACTTCGTGCCCAGACCACTTTTTGCGCACCAAGATTCAACCATTGATCTTAGACTTAGATAAAGATGCAGATCTTGACGATACCGAAGCGGTGCTAGCTAAATTAGAACCTTCTTTTGAACAATACCGTCAAGAATATAAAGACTATTACGAAAGCTGCAAACACGATAACAGCCCGGCGATGCGTGATCCTAACCCTGTGATCATCATTTTTCCGGGAGTGGGAATGTTCAGCTTTGCTAAAAATAAACAAACCACACGTGTAGCAAGCGAATTCTACATCAACGCGATTAACGTAATGCGTGGTGCAGAAGCGATTACCAGCTACACTTCATTACCACGCCAAGAGGCATTTGACATCGAATATTGGTTGCTTGAAGAAGCAAAATTGCAACGTATGCCTAAAGAGCAACCCCTTTCTCGTAAAGTAGCTTTAGTTACCGGTGCTGCCGGCGGAATTGGTAAAGCGATCGCAGATAAACTTGTTGCTGAAGGTGCCAATGTGGTACTTACCGATATGAGCGACGAAGCCTTAAAAGAAGCTGTTGCGACGTATAAAAAAGATCAAGTTGCCGGTGCCGTTTGTGACGTTACCAGCGAAGAAGCGATTAAAAAAGCCTACAAAGAAGCTTGTTTAGCCTTTGGTGGTGTAGATATTGTAATTCACTCTGCGGGATTAGCAATTTCTAAAGCTTTAGAAGACACCACTCAAAAAGATTGGGATTTATTACAGAATGTGCTTGTTAAAGGGCAATTCTTAATGGCTCAGGAAGGTGTTGCGATTATGCGCAAGCAAGGCTTAGGCGGTGATATTGTGAATATCGCAAGTAAAAACGGACTTGTTTCAGGACCTAATAACGTGGGTTATGGTACTGCAAAAGCCGCTCAACAACATATGACACGTTTACTCGCAGCAGAATTAGGCAGTGATAAAATACGTGTAAATACCGTAAACCCTGATGGTGTTATTGTAGGTAGCAAAATCTGGGAAGGAGCTTGGGCTGAAGGTCGTGCAAAAGCGTACGGCATAGAAGTCAAAGATTTACCTGCACACTATGCAAAACGCAATTTGCTTAATGAGATCATCCTGCCAGATGATATAGCAGATGGAGTTTTTGCTTGTGTGGGCGTACTGCAAAAAAGTACCGGAAATACCATCAATGTTGACGGTGGTATGGCTAATGCTTTTGTACGCTAATTTTAATTGAATTGTTTTTAATTATCAGAAACTCCAGATTCTGTTTTTAGTCTCAGGAGTTTCTGTTAATTTAATATCCTCCAAAATTGTCTTCCATGAATATCGAAACACAACAACTACAAGATCTCAACGCAAAAAACCTTTCTACTCATAAATCCCAATTCGATTTCCTAACTCAAACGTTGTCGAAATCTAACATTGATGTTAATCAGGTTATTCAAAAATTAGCCGATTTTCAAGTGGCGATTCCTAGCTGGGCATTAGGGGCCGGTGGAACCCGCTTCGGAAGATTCTCTTACGGAGGAGAACCTGCTTCTTTAGAGCAAAAGATTGAAGACATCGGGCTTATTCATAAGCTTACCCAAACCGCAGGAGCTGTTTCATTACACATTCCTTGGGATGTGCCTGAGGATTATAATGCGATAAAAGAACTCGCTGCGATCAACAAGATCAAGTTTGATGCGGTAAACAGCAACACCTTTCAGGATCAAAAAAATCAAAAGGAAACCTATAAGTACGGTTCGCTGAGTAATACCAGTGCCGCTGTACGTGAGCAGGCAATTGCGCACAACAAAGAAGTTGTAGAGATCGGAAATAAACTAGGATCAAAAAGCTTAACCGTTTGGTTGGCTGACGGGGCTTCTTTTCCCGGGCAAAACAACTTTCAAACTGCATTAACCCATACCCAAAACAGCTTGATCTCGATCTATGAAGATATGCCGGCTGATTGGAAAATGTTTATCGAGTATAAACCTTATGAGCCGTACTTCTACAGTACCGTTATTCAAGATTGGGGAACCTCGTTAATGCTTGCTAACGGTTGTGGTGAACGCGCCTATACCTTGGTAGATTTAGGACACCACCTTCCAAACACCAATATCGAACAAATTGTTTCCATTCTTATGCTGAAAGGAAAACTTGGTGGTTTTCATTTTAACGACAGTAAATATGGTGATGACGATATCACCGTAGGAAGCATTAAGCCTTATGCACTCTTCCTCATCTTTAACGAGTTGGTTTACGGAATGCAAAACAATCCACAAAACCCGGAATTGGGTTGGATGATCGATGCGAGTCATAACCTCAAAGATCCGCTTGAAGATTTGATTCAATCGCTTGAAGCGATTCAAGAAGCCTACGCAAAAGCGCTCTTGATCGATCAAGATGCTTTACGAGCTGCCCAAGAAAATAACGATGTTACCTTGTGTCAGGAGATTTTACAAACCGCTTACCGCACAGACGTACGCCCATTGGTTCAGGAGGCGCGTCTAAAAACCGGCGGAGCGCTTAATCCTATTGCAGCCTATCGCGAACTAGGTGTGCGTGATGCGCTTATTAAAACCAGAGGTAAAAACACAGTGGCAACGGGACTATAAACTGCAAGCAAGAGTTAATGAAGAAGACAGTTACGGCAGTATTTGATATCGGAAAAACCAACAAGAAATTCTTTCTTTTTGACGACGAGTTTCAAGAGGTTTATCGTGAATACGTTCAGTTTGATGAAATCACAGATGAAGACGGGCATCCTACCGAAGATCTTTCAGCACTTCGCGATTGGTTAAAAACGGTTTTTGACCGCATGCTTAAAACTGAAAAGTATGAGATCAAAGCCATAAATTTCTCTTCATACGGGGCAAGTCTCGTGCATTTGGATGAAAATCGCGATGTGATTTTCCCTTTGTATAATTATACGAAATCGATTCCACAAAATATCATTGATAGCTTTTACGAGAAATACGGTCCAGAGGCAGATTTTCATCAGAAGACAGGTTCGTCTAGCTCGGGAATGCTCAACGCCGGGATGCAACTCTACTGGTTGAAAAACACCAAGCCTGAAGTATTTAAAAAAATCAGGTATTCGTTGCACTTACCGCAATATTTAAGTTTTGTGTTTACAGGAATTCCGTTGAGCGAGTACACCAGTATAGGCTGCCATACTTCACTTTGGGATTTTGAAAAAAGAGATTACCACGACTGGGTTTATGCCGAAAACTTAGATCAGATCCTCCCTCCTATCGTTTCTACCGAAACGAGCATCAATATGAATTATAACGGCAAACGTATTAAAATTGGCGTGGGTATTCATGACAGTTCGGCGGCTTTGCTTCCGTATGTACGCAGCCTTAAAAATCAATTCATTTTGATCTCGACCGGAACGTGGAGTATCGCGCTCAACCCATTTGTAGAGCGTACGTTGAGCAAAAAAGACGTTGCAGATGATTGTATCAATTATATGCGCATCAATGGTAAACCGGTTAAATCGGCACGCTTATTTTTGGGCAATGAATACAGCATTCAGGTTAAAAAACTAACCGAGTATTATCAGGTAGATAAGGACTATCACAAGACCGTAAAATTTGATCCTGAAATTCATTACGAGATCGTTAAAGAATTTGAGAAAATCTTCAAATGGGAATCTATTGAAGATCCTGAAATGCCTGAAGAAACCCATTTGCGCTACACCTCTTTTGATCACGCTTATCATCATTTGATGATGGAACTCGTACTACTACAGGTAGAGAGCATCAAAAGTGCAAAAGGGAATATGACTATCGAAAAACTCTTTGTTGACGGTGGTTTCAGCGATAACGATATTTATATTCATTTGTTATCGCATCATTTCAGAACTATGGAATTGCGCACTACAGACTCCTCGCTGGGATCTGCCTTAGGCGCAGCAATTTGTATCTCTGACACCCAACTGAACTCTAAATTTTTAAAGAAAAATTATTCGATGAAAAAGCATATTCCTTTCATCGCTAAATAACTACTATGGCTAACTCCTTTGACACTGCATATCCATCGGTTGATGATTTACGCTCCAAAGCAAAAAAGCGCGTTCCTGCATTTGCTTTTGAATATCTGGATGGTGGTTGTAATGAAGATGTAAGCATACAACGCAACACTTCAGAAATACGCGACGTACAGCTACAGCCGCGTTACCTCAACAATTACGGACAAAGTTCGACAAAGACCAAAGTACTCGGGATGGAATTTGATGCGCCTTTTGGTATCGCTCCAGTGGGTTTACAAGGGCTGATGTGGCCTAATTCTCCCGCGATCTTAGCCAAAGCAGCGCATAAAAATAACATTCCGTTTATTTTGAGTACGGTAACCACAATGAATATTGAAAAGGCAAGCGAACTTACCGAAGGAAATGCGTGGTTTCAGTTGTACAATCCTGTTGAAGATGCGGTGCGCAATGATATTATAGATCGAGCCGAGGCTGCCGGTTGTCCCGTTTTAGTCCTGCTGTGCGATGTACCGACTTTTGGTTACAGACCACGAGATTTTAGAAATGGGCTCGCACTTCCGCCAAAGATGTCTGCCAAGAATATTATGCAGATTTTGGGTAAACCTACTTGGGCGTTCAACACGCTTAAACACGGTCAACCAACTTTTGAAAACTTAAAACCATATACGCCGGAAGGTTTAAATCTGAAACAACTCGGCGCGTTTATGGACCGTACTTTTTCAGGAAAACTCAACGAAGATAAAATAAAACCCATCCGCGATCGCTGGAAAGGAAAACTAGTACTCAAAGGTGTACAATCGTTGCAAGACACTCAGGATGCCATAAGAATGGGCTTTGACGGGATCATTGTTTCTAACCACGGTGGCCGCCAACTAGATGCTGCTCAATCTACTATCAATTCATTAAAAGAAATCGCAGCCAACTACGGTGATCAAATTGAAGTGATGATGGACAGCGGTTTACGCTCTGGGCCAGATATCGCTCGTGCGATGGCTTGCGGTGCAAAATTCACCTTTATGGGGCGCTCCTTTATGTACGGCTGTGGTGCTCTAGGTAACAAAGGTGGTGAGCATACCATCGGGATGCTCAAAACCCAATTCAAACAAGTGATGGATCAATTGGTGTGTGAGCGCGTTGAAGATCTACCCAAACATTTAATAACCTCCTAACTATGTCGCAATACAATCAAGAAGAAGAAACTATAGAGGAAATCGCCGGTGGTGAATTTGAACGCCAGGCGGTGCCTCAATCCAGACTACAAAGTTGGAAGGCATTTTTAGGAATGTACGCCGGAGAGCACGCTGCAGGTACCGAATTTGTAATCGGCCCGTTATTCCTTACTACGGGAGTAAGCGCTTTTGACCTTATCGTTGGGCTACTCATTGGGAACTTAATGGCGGTGTTGAGCTGGCGTTTTTTAACGGCAGAGATCGGAACCAAGTTTCGATATACGCTGTATTTTCATTTGGAAAAAATCTGCGGAAAACGTTTAGTAACCGCTTACAATCTTGCTAATGGTGTACTTTTCTGTTTTCTAGCAGGGGCGATGATCACGGTTTCGGCTACAGCCGTTGGGATTCCGTTTGATATGGAAATGCCCAAACTCACCGATACCACTCCTAACAGTCTTACTTGGGTGATCATTGTAATCGCTATTGGTGCTGTGATTTCCATAATTGCCGCAAAAGGATATCAAACCGTAGCAAAAGCTGCAAACTGGATGTCTCCGGTGATCGTGCTGGCGTTTATCGCTTGTGGCGTGGTAGCGTTGATTCAGTTAGATGTACACAGCTTTACTGACTTTTGGAATATTTGGGGAGAAGGCAGCGAACCTTTTCCGGGGCAAATAAAATATACGTTCTGGCACGTTGTGCTATGGTCGTGGTTTGCTAATGCTGCGATGCATATTGGGATGTCTGACCTCTCTGTTTTCCGCTTTGCGAAAAAACCAAGCGCAGGCTGGACGACCGCCGGTGGAATCTACATAGGGCATTATGTTGCCTGGATCGCGGCAGCATTATTATATGCTGTTTATTTAAAATCACCAGAAGCTCAAGCGATGCTGGCAGGCGGTGAGGCACCGTCAGTAGCTCCGGGACCTTTAGCTAATAATGCTATTGGAATTTTTGGAATTATTGCTGTCATTCTCGCAGGATGGACGACTGCAAACCCAACCATCTATCGCGCCGGACTTGCATTTCAAGCCATTATGCCAAAGGTTTCAACTTTTTGGGTCACCATAATCGCAGGATCTGTAGCGACGATTGCAGGTTTATTTCCTGCTTTTGCAATGAAATTATTAGGTTTCGTAGCACTTTATGGATTCATTCTTGCCCCGATTGGAGCGATAATCGTATTTGATCATTTCTTTGGTAAGGCTGCGGGAATTCAACCGTTTTATGCTGAAAAGACCGGGGTAAAATTCAACTGGGCAGTATTTGGTGCTTGGGCATTAAGCTTTGGTGTCTTTTATTTTATCTCAGTTCAGTATGATGTATTCTTATCCTTCCTAACCTTACCGGCCTGGATAAGCTGCGGAATTCTGTTTTTAATTTTCAGTAAATTTTATCAAACAAAAACTGCTCCTGTGAGCACTTAAAGTATAACGCTTAGGTAAACTACCTCAGGGCAAGCCAAGGAGTTTAACCCTTTGGCGGTGCCAATAAAGCGTAAACAATAATTATTTGTGTGTGTAAATGGTCGTCAATCTCGCAGGTGGCGGCCATTTCTTTTTGATAACCCATTACAAAACAGGTAGGAACAGGATACGTTTTCTATAAAGATTATTAATATTGTTTTGTCGATTTCACCAGAACTCCATGAGATACTTTTCTACATTTTTCTTGCTGAGCATACTCCTTACTGCAAGCTGTAAAAACACTTCAGAAAATAACACTTCAGAAACAACCTCTTCTGAGCCGGAATGGATCAGTCAAGTGGGCGCGAATGACCTTGAATTCAATGAAAAAGTTTTCTATGTAAATGACTACGATGCTATTGCAGACGGGAGCGCATTAACCACCACCGCTATTCAACAAGCCATAGACGCTGCAGCAGCAAACGGAGGCGGCACGGTCACGTTCAAGCCGGGAACTTATCTTAGCGGTTCAATTTTTATTAAGGAAAATGTACACTTTAATATTCCGGAAGGTGTAGCCATTTTGGGTAGCGAGTCTATTGAAGATTACCCCGAGATCGATACACGCGTTGCCGGTATCGAAATGAAATGGCCTGCTGCACTCATCAACGTTTTAGATCAAAAAAACGTTACAATTGATGGTGAAGGACTGGTGGACGGCCAGGGAAAAGTCTATTGGGACTATTATTGGAACTTACGCGAAGAATATGAACCCAAAGGTTTACGCTGGATCGTAGATTATGATGCCAAACGCCCACGTACCTTCTTACTTCAAAATGCTGAAAATGTATTTCTAAAAGACCTCAATATTCAGCGCGCCGGATTTTGGACGGTACAAGTACTCTATTCCAACCACATTACAGTAGACGGCTTGACCATTCGAAACAATATTGGCGGTCACGGCCCCAGTACCGATGGGATCGATATTGACAGTTCAAAATATATTTTAGTTCAAAACTGCGATATCGATTGCAACGATGATAACTTTTGTCTAAAAGCAGGACGCGATTGGGACGGACTTCGGGTAGATCGTCCTACCGAATATGTGGTGATCAGAGATTGTATCGCTCTTGCAGGGTCTGGCTTAACGACCATAGGTAGTGAGACAAGTGGAGATATTCGGCACGTATTTGTTTCCAATATTCAAGGAAAAGGAACCAAAACCGGACTCAAAATAAAATCAGCAACCAACCGAGGCGGAACCGTAGAAGACATTCATATGCAAAATATCAAGATGGATAGCGTAGGGACCTTTATGCAAGTTTCGATGAACTGGAATCCTTCGTACAGCTATTCTAAATTACCGGAGGGCTATGATTACGATTCCATCCCAAAACGCTGGAAAACCCTACTCGAAGAAGTTACGCCTCCAGAAAAAGGAATCCCAACGTTTAAAGATATTAGCATTTCAAACATCGAGGTTCAAGGCGCCAAACGCGCGATCTACGTGAACGGAATGGAAACTTCTACAGTAAGCAATATTCAACTGACTGATGTACATATTGCTGCACAGGAAGCCGGTCAAATAACGTACAGTAAAGATTGGACCCTTGACAATGTGAGTCTCAATATCGCCGATGGTTCTACGCTAACAATAGAAAATGCACCTGGCGTTGAATTCCCTAATACCCTATACATCGCCAATGATGAAGATTAATATGAAATTGAACTTTCTAAGTTACCTCGCTTTTTTCCTCTGTATTTTTCAGTTCACTGCCGCCTGCTCTCAAGCTGCAAATCATTTTGAGCTGGTAACAGAACGTCAAAAAGTAAGTATTATTTATGATAAAGACGGAGTTGCACTTGATTCTATTGCAGCACACTTACTTGCAAAAGATATTGAACGCGTAAGTGGATATTTGCCTCAGGTAACTACTGCTATAAATTCGGTATCTGGAAACGCAATCGTTATAGGTAGTCAAGCCTCTGATTTGATACAAAGCTTTTCAGAAGCAACCACCCCAAAACAAGAAGCTTGGGAAAGCTATACCCTTAAACTTGTAAAACCGAAAAGTAGCCCAATCAAAAATGCTTTGGTTATTGCAGGCGCAGATGCCCGAGGAACCGCTTACGGCGTGTTTGATATTTCAGAAAAAATTGGCGTTTCTCCTTGGTACTGGTGGGCTGACGTAGTTCCTGAAAAGCAAGAAGAATTAACACTTGAAGTCAGTTCATTTCAGTCTAAAAGTCCACAAGTAAAATACCGTGGTATTTTTCTTAACGATGAAGATTGGGGGTTGCAACCTTGGGCTGAGCATACCTTTGAACCCGAAACCGGTGATATAGGACCTAAAACCTACGCAAAGATCTTCGAGTTATTGCTACGCCTAAAAGCCAATGCGATTTGGCCGGCGATGCACCCCAGCACCAAAGCCTTTTTTCACTATCCGGGTAATCTAAAAATAGCCGAAAACTATGAGATCGTTTTAGGCTCTTCTCACGCCGAGCCGATGCTACGCAACAATGTTGACGAATGGGATCACGATACGATGGGGGATTTTAACTATTTCAGCAATAAAGAAAAAGTGCTCAAGTATTGGGAAGATCGCGTAGAAGAAGCTCAAAACGCCAACGGTATTTACACCGTGGGAATGCGAGGCGTTCACGACAGCGGAATGGCGGGCGCAAAAAGCACGGAAGACGCGGCTAATATCCTAAATCAAATCATTCAGGATCAGCGAAAACTTTTACAAAAGCACGTTGGGAATCCAGAGGAAATCCCACAAGTATTTACCGTTTATAAGGAAGTGCTGGATGTTTATGAATATGGTCTGGAGCTTCCTGAAGACATAACCCTGATGTGGACCGACGACAACTACGGCTACATCCGCCGACTTAGTAACGCTGAAGAACGCAAGCGCAGCGGCGGAAGCGGAGTATATTATCACGCTTCGTATTGGGGAAGACCGCACGATTATCTCTGGTTGAGCACCACACACCCGGCACTTATTAGAGAAGAAATGCTCAAGGCCTACGACACCGGTGCAGACAAGATCTGGATTCTTAATGTGGGCGATCTTAAACCTGCAGAATACAATATGCAGTTTTTTATGGATCTCGCTTTTGATCCCGAATCCTTTAGAAAACCGGATAGCTATAAGCAGCATATGACCGATTTCTATGAAGGAATCTTTGGAAGTGATCTAGGAGCCGAAATTAGCAGCCTGCGTGAAACCTATTATGACCTCGCCTGGCTCAGAAAACCTGAGTTTATGGGATGGAGTCAAACCGAACCTACACGTCCTACACATTTGACAGCATTTAGTTTAGAAGAAGAAAACCCACAACGACGTGCTGCCTATCAACAC
The DNA here is from genome assembly GCF_000152985.1 of Leeuwenhoekiella blandensis MED217. GTDB lineage: Bacteria > Bacteroidota > Bacteroidia > Flavobacteriales > Flavobacteriaceae > Leeuwenhoekiella > Leeuwenhoekiella blandensis. The sequence continues at coordinate 3,119,674 of NZ_CH672395.1, forward strand.
TTGGAACAAGAGGTTGCTACGCTTAGCAATACCATTGAAGATGCACAGCAAGACGCTTGGTTTCAGCTTGTGGCCTATCCTATTTTGGGCGCTTCAGCAATGAATCAGAAATATTTATATCGGGATTTAGCGAGTTTCAATACGAAACAGAATCCAGAACTAACGCAAAACTATCAGGATTCCATCGCGCTAAAACAACAGCAGATTCAGGAGCTTACCAAAAAGTACAATACCCAGATCGCTGGTGGGAAATGGAATCGTATGATGCACAGTGCGCCACGCGGTTTACCGGTTTACAAAGTACCCGATGCCGTACTTGCTGATGAAGAAGCCGTTCAAAAATATCCAAAACCCGTGATCTCAAGAAAACTGGCTAACTTTTCTAATGCAGAAAATTTTGAAGAAGGCTTTCCGCAGGAATTAACCGGTTTGGGATATTCTAAAACCGCATTACAACTCGCACCGGCTACTCATAACGCCTACTCCGCTACTGCTTTTACAGAGAATCCGGTCTTACACTTTGACATGGAACTGGAGCAAACTATAGCAGAGGCAACCCTTACGCTAACAGCTGTTCCCAATCATCCGATTACCGGTGAGCAAAAGTTACGCCTTGGCGTTCAATGGGATGATCTACCGGTAGAGATCCTTAATTTTGAAACCCACGGAAGAAGCGAAACCTGGAAGATCAATGTATTACGTAATCAGGCGCGCGCCTCATTAAACCTGAAAGAACTCAATGCCGGCAAACATCAATTAAAGCTTTTTGTTATTGATCCCGGCGTGCTCCCGGATTATTTCACCATAACTCAAGCAAATCAAAAGATTCCCTATACCTTTTCAAATCAATAAAGCACTGACTATGAAAATCAAATGCACTCCCTACCTGTTGCTTTTAATATCCGTTTTAACCTACACCAGCTGTACCTCACAGCGCCTGATGGAAAATCTTGATCGAGGCGTTATAGTGATTCCGCAAGAAGATCAATCTGCAGTAATCAGTTGGAGGGTTTTAGGTACAGACCCGGATGAACTTAACTTCAACTTGTACCGCCAGTCTGGTGACGAAATGCCCCAGCAATTGAATACCAAACCTATTTCTGGAAGTACTTTTTTTATAGATACCAATGCCGATTGGTCTAAGAAAAATACCTGGTATGTCGCTTCTATTTTAGATGGAAAAGAAACTAAAGAATCTGGTGCATTCAGTATTGAAGCAAATGCCGAGCACAAACCCTATTTAAGTATTCCACTTCAAACTCCGGATGGCTACGCTCCCGGTGATGCCAGCACCGCAGACCTTGACGGAGACGGGCAATACGAGTTGGTTATTCATCAAATGGGAATGGGACACGACAACTCCCATCGCGGACTAACAGACGATCCTATTTTTCAGGCTTACGAGTTGTCTGGCGAGTTGTTATGGGAAATAAACCTTGGAAAAAACATTCGGGAAGGAGCGCATTATACACAGTTTTTGGTCTACGATTTTGACAGCGATGGTAAAGCCGAAATGGTTTGCAAAACAGCAGATGGCACCACTGATGCATTAGGTAATGTCATTGGAGATCCGGAAGCCGACTGGCGCGATACCGATGAAAAAAGTAGAACCTACGGAAAGATCCTAAAAGGACCGGAATACCTAACCGTTTTTGACGGTCAAACCGGGAAAGCACTTGCCACTACCGATTATATCGCACCCCGTGGCGACATCAGCAAGTGGGGTGGTCACGGCGGAAACGGCGGAAACGACAATACCGGAAATCGCGTAGATCGCTTTACCGCTTGTGTGGCCTATTTAGATGGGATTCACCCAAGTTTTGTGATGGGACGAGGCTATTATGGTCGTACCGTTCTTGCTGCTTTTGATTTTAAAAATGGTGAGATCACCTCGCGCTGGGTATTTGACAGTGAAAACCGGGAAAATCCGTATTCAGGACAAGGAAATCATAACCTCTCGGTTGCAGATGCTGATGCCGATGGTAAAGACGAGATCATCTTTGGCGCGATGGCTGTTGATGATGATGGCACAGGAATGTATTCCACCGGTTTTAGACACGGTGACGCGATTCATGTAAGCGATCTGGATCCCGATGTTCCAGGCTTAGAACGTTTTGGAATACACGAGATCGAAGACGGTACCAAAGGCCCTGGGATTGCCCTCTTTTCGATAAAAGACGGAACCGTTTTATACACCGCCGAACCCAATCGCGATATTGGTCGCGGCGTAGCAGCCAATATAGACACCACCCGCGTAGGTGCGCAAATGTGGTGGCTGGGCTCGCGCGACTTACACGACATCAAAGGAAATGTAATAGGTAAAGCACCACGGGCTACTAACTTCCTGATCTGGTGGGATGGCGATTTTAGCCGCGAACTTTTAGACCGTACTTACATCGCAAAATATGGAAAAGGAATGCTCTTTAATGCCGATGGTGCTACGTGGTCAAGAGGGAGTAAAGCAACGCCTTCCTTAAGTGCTGATATTCTTGGAGATTGGCGCGAAGAATTGCTCCTCCCAAGTAAAGAGGGTGACGAGATGCGCATCTACACTACCACCATTCCGACCACGCACCGTATGTATACCTTGATGCACGATCCGCAATACCGCTTAAGCATCGCTTGGCAAAATGTAGGATACAATCAACCGCCGCACACCGGTTTTTATATGGGCTATGGAATGAAAAAAGCTCCAAAACCAAACATAAAATTGATTCCGGAAACTATAGACTGATCGAGATGTACGCCAATAAAACAACACGCTTTCTTAAACCAATCTTTATCCTGTTTTTAGCAGGAATTAGCTGGAAGGGATTAGGTCAGCAAAAACAGGAATATTGGCATAACAAATCCAGAACAATTCATTACAAACCGGAAGGAAACGCTTTTGTCCTGGTAAATGGTTCTCGAAAATTCAATCGTGCCCTGTATGGTACCAATACCGGTTTTAGAGTAGAAACCGGTGACCTGCCGGAATTTGCATTGTACCTGCCCGGAATGGGTGGAAATTTCAAACTGGGAATTTCTAAAGAAACAGAATCCAAATGGATCACTGAAGCCGATAGTATTACAACTAAATATACTCCCGGAATGATGGAGTACGAAATCCATGATGCACTCTTAGGCAACGGTTTTTTTAAACTTACGGTTTTGGCTTCAGCAGAAACAGAAGGATTTCTTTTAAAAGTTGAAGAACATAATATTCCCGAAGCTGTTGGTCTTCATTGGCTTTTTGGCGGTGCCAGCGGAAAGAAATTTCATCGTGATGGTGATATCGGTGCAGATCCGGAATCGGTATTTTATCTACAACCGGAATATGCCCGGCACAATTCTTATGATCTCAAAGAAAACGGATTTACCCTTCAGTTCAACTGGGATGCAAAAAGTCAAACCAATAAAAAAACACTGACCGCCGCTGTTCCTGAAGGACAACTGAATTTAGGCAGTGCTCACGCTATTCAAAATCCCAATACTCTTCAACGAGCTACATTAGATTCTCTTCCTGTCATTTATGGAACGGTCGACAGATCAGCCGCGAAAACCTATTATTGGAACATTGAGCATACGACAGGCGATACTTCTGATAAAGTATTAAGCAGTGCTTCAGCCTTTAAAAAAGCAAGCTTCAAAGCAGACACTTTAGCAAACAGAATAAAACTGAATACTCCTGATCCATATCTCAATACCTTAGGTGGCACACTGGCTACAGCGGCAGATGCCATCTGGGAAGATCCTGCTTTTTTACACGGTGCCGTAGCCTGGCGGATGCATCTCAACGCATGGCGCGGGGCCTACAATGCAGATGTGTTAGGTTGGCACGATCGCGCTAAAACGCATTTTAAAAGCTACGGAAATTCTCAAGTGCTCGAACCCGAACGCGGACCTGTGGTACTTGACAGCAGTCGTAACTTTGCCCGACAGAAAGAGGTTTTGGGTACGGCAATGTTCAGTAAAGGTTATATCAGCAGGCACCCCAACCGCAATGATCGCGCCCATCACTATGATATGAATCTGGTTTTTATAGACCAGCTCCTTACCTATTTCAACTGGAACGACGATCCCGAGTTTTTAGAGGAAATCTTTCCGGTGATCGAACGGCATTTGGCTTGGGAAAAGCGCAACTACGACACCAACGATGATGGTTTGTATGATGCTTATGCGGCCATCTGGGCAAGTGACGCCCTGCAATACAGTGGAGGCGCGGTTACCTATACTTCGGCTTATAATTATCGTGCGAATACTTTAGCAGCAAAGCTGGCGGCGCGTTTAGGAAAAGATCCACAAGCTTATTTAGATGAAGCGGAAAAGATAAAAAATGCCATTCAGCAAAAATTATGGCTTCCGGATCAAGGGGTGTATGCCGAATACCAAGATGCTTTGGGCAATGAATTACTTCACAAGTCTCCTGGGATTTGGACGGTGTATCACGCCATCGATAAAGGCGTGCCGAATGCATTTCAACAGCAGCAAGCCTTACATTATATTCAAAAGGAAATTCCGCATATTCCGGTGCAGGCAGAAGGGCTTCCGCACGAAGATCTCGAATTGGTTTCCACCACAAACTGGCAACCCTACACCTGGTCTGTAAACAATGTAGCACTTGCAGAAAACCTCAACACTGCACTGGCCTTCTGGCAAGGTGGAAATCCTGAAGCAGGTTTTAAACTTTTTGAGAGCGCTCTGGTGGAGAGTATGTATTTAGGTGCATCACCGGGTGGCTTTCAGCAGTTATCCTTTTATGATGCAATTCGAGGGGAATTGTATCGGGATTTTGCCGACCCTATCGGTGTGGCTTCGCGCGCCTTGGTAGAAGGACTTTTTGGTATTCAACCCAATCTTTTAGAGCACAAACTAAAAATAAAACCAGGTTTTCCTGAAGAATGGGATCACGCCAGTCTCAATCTTCCTGATCTTGATGTAGCTTTCAAAAAAACAGGAAACACCACAACGTATACGATTACTAATAAATTTAAAACCGATTTAGATCTGGAGCTGGAATTGAGCCTCAATACCACAGCTATCAAAGCAGTTTTAGTCAATGGAAATTCGGTGAATTATCAACTGGTCGCTGAAGCCATTGGTAAACCGAAAATTTTAATTCCGGCGGGGATTCATAAAAACTATACCATTCACGTCGCTACTGAAGGCACTACGCCTGAAAGACTTCTGAACAAGGCTTTTTATACACAAGGAGCAGCTTTTAAACTCAAATCAAATAAAGCTGAATTACTCGAACTTAAAGATCCGCAGCAGGTTTTGATAAACCCAGAACGTGCAACACATCAATTGACCGCGCAGATCGCTTCTGCAACGGGAAACAAAATGCTTTTTGTAAAGCTGAAACAGAACGACGTGACGTGGTGGCAACCGATAGAAATTGAAGTAAAACCGAAATTTCAAATCCTATCTACACAACTGGAAAACGACCATTTGGCGATAACCATTCAAAATAATACCGATGCACAGGTTTCCGGTGATTTAGCGATCAACCATAAAGCTGCGCAACAGATAAGTTTCAAAGCTAAAGAATCAGCAACCATAATATTGGCACTAGCGGAATGCCTTCCGGGAACAAACCTGCTTGAGCTGAGCTTTGCTTCCGGAGAAAAAATTCAGCTACCATTTACCAATTGGGATATTCCGAACTCCAGCAGAAAGCAGCAAACGATGCCAAACATCAGTAGCTTTTTTAATGCACGTGTAGACGAAATATTTCAGCAGCAGTATTTGAGTCCGCGCCCCCAATCTCCTACCCTGCAACTCCCTACTACCGGCGTTGGCAATTGGTGTTATCCCAATGTCGCTGAGGATATTCATCTGGACGATTCCGGACTTCGCAAGGCTTCCAAATCCGGAGTTTTTAAGGGATCTAATGGAATCCTTTACGCAACGCCTTCAGAAGAAAATGCGCTCAATATCGCATTCACCTCAAAATGGAACAACTATCCAGATTCGATCACTATTCCGCTTAAAGGCAAAGCATCCCACGCCTATTTGGTGATGGCAGGAACCACCAACCCGATGCAAACCCAACTGGTCAATGGCACAGTAACTGTCACCTATTCCGATGGAACTACCGCGGTTTTAGAACTTAAAAACCCTGAAAACTGGTGGCCTATCGAGCAGGATTATTATACAGACGGTTATGCCTTCACCACCGGCGCACCCAAACCACCTCGGGTCATTTTTAAAACCGGCGAGATCACACGTTATTTTAAAGACTATACAAACATTCACGGCTTTACCAATTACGGAATCGATGGCGGCGCAGGAACGATTCTCGACCTTCCGCTTGACCCGCAAAAAACATTAGAAAAACTAACGCTCGAAGCTCGGGCCAATGATGTGATCATCGGGCTGATGAGTATCACATTATTGAAACCATAAAAAGATGAAAAATACATTCTGGATCACCACAATCGTTTTGGCCTTATGCCTCATCGGATGCAAAAAGGGACAACATACAGAGGAAACCGAAAATACCGCTATAGACCGAAAAGCGGTCGTTACCAGGCACAACGTGCACATTTCTGGAGTAGATACGCTTGCTTCGTTAACTGTGGGCAACGGCGCTTTTGCGTTTACAACAGATGTCACGGGACTGCAAAGCTTTCCGGAGTATTATCAAAGAGGAATCCCTTTAGGAACCTTATCTGAATGGGGTTGGAATGCAAAACCTAATGACCAGGGGTATTCCTTTGAAGAAACCTTAAAAGACTATGATCAAAACGGAAGAAAAGTATCGTATTCCACGCAGATAAAAACCCCGCAACACGCCAAGGAAGCTGTTGAATTTTTTCGGTCAAACCCGCATCGGGTACATTTGGGAAATCTGGGGTTTGAACTCACCAAAAAGGATGGAACTCCGGTAAAACCGGAAGACCTCAGCGATATTGATCAAACCTTAGATTTATGGACGGGAATGCTCACCAGTTCGTTTGCTGTAGAAGGTATTCCTGTAGAAGTTAAAACGGCGAGCGCTCCAGAAAGTGACGCGATCGCCGTTCAGGTAAATTCAGCCTTGATTGCAAGTGGCCAACTTAAAATACGCTTACGTTTTGCGGCTCCAACAGCTGCCTGGACCGATTATGGAACACAGTGGGAGAATCCGGAGCAGTATAAAAGTCGTATAGCAGCACAAGACGATACTTCAGCCGTGATCGCACGTCAGTTGGATTCACTCAAGTATAAGGTTGCTTTAAATTGGGAAGGAACGGCTACAGTTTCTAAGAAGGAAGCACACTATTTTCTCGTGGAACCTACAGCAGACCAAATCGCATTAACCTGCACGTTTGCGGATACCGAACCGAAAGAAAACAGCTCTACCGAAAGCATATTTAAAAATAGCGCAACAGCTTGGGAAAGCTATTGGTCTGATGGCGGAATCGTAGATTTCTCAGGAAGTACCGATCCGCGAGCAAATGAACTCGAGCGTCGTGTAGTGCTCTCCCAATATCTGACCAAAGCGCAAACCGCCGGAAAAATGCCACCGCAAGAAACCGGGCTTACGTATAACAGTTGGTATGGAAAGCCGCATCTGGAAATGCATTGGTGGCACGGGGTGCACTACGCACTTTGGGGCAGACCTCAATATTTAGAAAACACCTTAAACTGGTATGAAACTGCCTTTGATAACGCCAAAGCACTGGCGGAACGCCAGGGATTTAAAGGTGCGCGCTGGCAAAAAATGACTGATCCTTATGGCGAAGAAGGTCCTTCGTCTGTAGGTGCTTTTTTGGTTTGGCAACAACCGCATTTCATCACCTTTGCCGAATTACTTTATCGCGCCGATACTAGCGAAGCAACGCTCAACAAATACAAAGAACGCGTTTTTGCTACCGCAGAATTTATGGCTTCATTTCCCGATTATGATAAAGAAAATGATTGCTATGTATTGGGGCCACCGGTAATTCCTGCACAGGAACGTTTTGAAAAAACCGAGACCTTCAATCCAACCTACGAACTCGCGTATTGGAATTGGGCACTCAAAACTGCTTCAGCATGGAAAGAACGCGCTGGCGAATCGGTTCCTGAGCAATGGACGGAGGTTCTGGAAAAACTTTCGGCATTGCCGGTTCAGGAGGATTATTATTTGGCCACGGAAAGTGCTACAGACTCGTATACCAATCCGGAGTTTTTAACTGATCATCCTTCGGTTTTTGGGGCTTATGGGATGCTCCCGGAAACGTCTATGCTCAACAAGGCCACGATGCGCAATACGTTTGATAAAGTTTGGGAGGTATGGATCTGGGAAGATACCTGGGGGTGGGATTTCCCGATGACAGCGATGACCGCTGCACGATTGGGAATGCCTGAAAAAGCCATTGATGCGCTCTTTATGGATGTACAAACCAACACCTATCTAAAAAATGGTCACAATTACCAAGAAGAACGTTTAACGCTATATATGCCTGGTAATGGCGGTTTACTCACTGCGGTGGCGATGATGTGCGCAGGTTGGGATGGTGCAGAAACTAAAAACCCCGGCTTCCCAAAAGACGGCAGCTGGAACGTAAAATGGGAAGGCCTTGAACCGTTTTTTTAAGTCGCATTACGACATAAATCAATTCATAGTTGTAGAAAGCTTCAAAAGATAGGAGCGATAGCGAAGTAGATCGGAGTTGATTCTTGAAGCATCTTTGATGAGATGTTGAAACAGGTTCAGCCTGACGATTCATAAAACCTAAGTGTTAGCGCGCGATTGTATCGTGTGCTTGTACTTATAAATATCATTTATCGAGAAACGCTTCCTGAATCGCTTTCAATTCATCAGTAGAAACTTGTATCGCAGTACCGTGACGTATGCCGTCAGGAAAAGAAACCTGATCAGAAATATCAGTCCAATTCTTTAAGTCGGTTGACTGTACAGCACCATATTGATGTTCTGTATATTTATCAAAATACACCAACCACTTGCCATCCTTCTGAATAGCGGTAGGACCTTCTGCCCAATATTTACCGGTGATGGGAGCGCTCGCTTCAGTATAAGGTCCGGTTAAATTTTGTGCTGTAGCAACCTTGAGGTTCTTACGTGCAGGTTCGCGGGTTTCATCTTTTAAGAACATCACATACTGTGATCCATCCCATTGAATCGTCGCGTCTATAGAATTAAAACCGGGTTCATACAGGACTTTGGCCTTTGAAAACTCTTTAAAATCTTTGGTAATGGTGTAATACATTCTGTGATTATAACCGGCATCTTTTTCAGATTGCGTTTCCGGGAACAGGCCGGGGATGGTGGTCGCCCAGTAGATCATATATTCATCATTTTGCGCATCATAGGTAATTTCCGGAGCCCAACAGTTGCGTGCGGTTTCCTCGTGTTGCATCACCGGGATGAGTTGCTGCTCAGACCAGTTGATCAAATCTTTAGAAGAAGCATAACCAATTCCACGTTCCGTCCAACCCGTGGTCCACACCATATGATAGACGCCATCGCCACCTTTGATCACGGCTGGATCGCGCATTAATTTTTGCTCGCCAACTTCAGGCGTAAGAATCGATTGGTCATCATTCAACGACTGCCAATGTAAAGCATCGGTACTGTAGGCTAAATGCAATCCGTCTTCTCCATTTCCTTTGAAATAGGTAAAAATATAGGCTGGATCTTGAGCTTTACACGAGGTGAAAGCTAAAGCTAGTATTAGACAAATAGAGAAGTTTTTGAGCATAGGTAACATGTGTATAGTTAATTTGGTTCGAAGCAGACCGTCCTCTAGAGCGCAGTCGAAAGGTTATCAATCTCATTTTATAATTATATGGTCTCGACTGCGCTCGACCTGACACCTAGATGTCTAGCGTAAACTAATTGATGCCTTTTATTCAGTAATCAAGTCGTGCTTTTTCATCCATAAACTCAAAGCCGCAGGCCAAGAATCGGCAGTATGGGTGCGCCCCATACCAAAACCGTGGCCGCCATCTTCGTACAAATGCATTTCCGCAGGAACTCCGGCATCTTTTAATGCTAAGTAGTAGTTGATACTATTTTCAACTGGAACCGCATAATCATCGGTTGCGTGCGCCAGAAAAGCCATCGGGGTTTCAGGCGTTACTTGATACTCACCGCTATACGCATACGCAGCGCCTCTGGTGGCTTTCTTTCCTAATAAATTATCTTTAGAACCCTGATGCGTAATACCATTTTGCATACTGATCACGGGGTAGATCAACACCGAAAAATCGGGTTTTGCAGAAACGCCTTCGGTGGCATCATAAACGCTATCAGCATAATGCGTAGCTGCGGTCGACGCCAAATGCCCGCCCGCAGAAAAGCCCATAATGCCCACTTTTGAAGTATCAATTCCGTAAGGAGAAGCCTGCTCGCGCACATAGCGGATGGCACGCTGTACATCCTGTAGTGGTCCTATACTTTTATCTTCCATAATCGCATCGCTGGGCAATCTATATTTTAATACAAAACCGGTTACGCCTTGCTCGGCAAACCAGGCAGCTAGCTTGTAGCCTTCTTTATCAATCGCGAGATGTCCATAACCACCACCCGGACAAATGACCACGGCAGTTCCGTTGGCCTTGCCGGCTTCGGGCTCGTAAATGGTCAATGTAGGATCGGTAACCTTATCTACTCCATAAACCTGCCCATTATCAGCGTGTTGTACTTCTTGATATGCTGCATCGATTTTACTGTTAGGAACTCCGCTTTCCCAGAGTTTGACTTCCTTTTGTGCGTGAAGACTGTTCATACTCACAAAGCTAAAACCTAAAGCCCATACGAATACCGAATAAACGGATTTATAATTTTTCATAAAATTCTATTTCTACAATACGCAACTGCCCTTTGGCTGCTGCCGCTTTATCGTCTTTAAATAAATCAAGTTCCTTATTGGGATCAACCTCAACAATATCATTAAAGCCATCTTCCTCCTTTTGAGCGCCGGCCAACTGCACCGTGATCTCATCAGTTTTTACTGTTTTCAGAGGAATGGTGATATACCCCAGACTTTGCCAGGACTCGCCCTCAAAGAGGACCTCATCTCCTGCTAAAATACGTAAAGGATATTTTTTTCTGCGCCAACCGGTCAATTTAATCACGCATTCATTAACCTCGGCTTCTTTGGCTAAGGTGTAGGTGATCCAACCGGTTTTTTCCTGACCGTCATTGCGCCATTCGGTGAGTTCATTATCATCATAACTCAGGTACGGTTCATCTTCTTCATTGGCGGTTTGTGCCGAACGAATAAACACCGGTTTACGTTTCCACGAAAAAGAAGGCGTTTTAGGTGTAGGACCACGGTCGAGATAAGATGGTAAATCTGCTCCGGGTAATACACTTGCCAATCCGTTTTGGGTTTCAAATGCTTCGGAATCCAATTCTATTGAAGCATTTTTGATTCCGGATGCTTTCGCTTTGATCTTGATGCTTCCAGCCTGCGTCGTAGATTGAATCATCACGCGATTTACACCATTTTCAACCGGAAGCACTTTCGACTCAATATAATTATCAGGACCGTCTGCAATACCGCCCAGCCAAGTTGCCGGACCATCCAGTTCAAATTCGATCTTAGAATTATCAAGCGGACAACGCTGCCCGTCTTTATCTACCACTTCCACTTCAAAAAGCGCAACATCTGCACCATCGGCTTTAAATGGAAGTTGTGCTTCTAAACGCTTCAATCGTATGCTGTGTGGTGTTCCTGCGGTGGTCTTTTCTGCTGTGCTCAGGATCCTTCCTTCGGCATCATAGCTCACGGCTTTCACATTTCCGGGTTCAAACCTTAGATCTTCAAACGTAAACAGAAAACTGTAGGCTTTCTTACCAAAGCCTTGAGACTTTCCGTTGATAAAAAGCTCTACTTTTTCACCGGTAGAAACCACATAAAAATCTTTTTGCGTACCCGGTTTATAATTCCAGTGACCCAGCATATGCGTGCCGTGCTCTTCTGTATCTACCCAGCCATTCCACATCACCTGATGTGCAAAAAAGCCGTCTTTAGGAATACGCATAGGATCTACTTCCCCACTCGTACGGTAATTTTGTTCCCCGCGATAATGCGTATTGGAGTCTGAAAAAATAATATTCACACCCCCTGAACTCACGCGGTGACCGGTTCCCGGGCGGGCTTCATAATAATCATGCCAGCGAATAACATCTTCGATCGCGTGGCGATCCTGATTGTGATTGTAAGATGTTGCCGGCTCTCCTTTGTACAAAGGTCCGTCGCCTTCTTTGTGAAAAGGTGGTGAAAACTCATCCCAATATTTGCGCATACCTTCATCGCGACTGTACTCGGTAGCCCACATCGGGATTCGTGCACTTTTATTGATGTAAAGCATCTCGCCACCATATTCAGCTTCACGGCTATCGAGCATCTCTCTCGAACCGATGGCACGCCCGCCATACGGGTCGTAAGTGTCGCGTAGACTTTTCATCTCTGCCATATGCGGCTCGCTGATCGCATCATTACCACTCTCATAGAAAACAATACTGGGATTATTTCGATTATAAATAATGGCATCACGCATCAGGTTGGTACGCTGTTTCCAGTGGTCTCCCTGAGAATCTTTTTCAGCATCTCCGGCGGGCATCGCCTGAATAAGCCCAACGCGATCACAAGACTCGATATCCTGTTTCCAAGGAGTTACGTGCATCCAGCGTACGAGATTCCCGTTGCCTTCGACGATCATACGATTGCTAAAATCACTCAACCACGCAGGGACAGACATCCCGATCGCCGGCCACTCGTTGCTGGTGCGTTGTGCATAGCCTTTCATTTGCAATACGCGATCGTTGAGATAAACTTTTCCTTCTTTAAATTCGGTTTTTCTAAAACCGGTTTTGGTACTGACTTCATCAATGACGTTACCCTCAACTTTCAACATGGATTTTACAGTGTACAAATAACCATACCCCCAACTCCAGAAATTCAGATCTCCCAGGCGTTGCGCTGCGGAAACCATTGTATGTTCTCCCGGAGCAAGCTTGGTTTCATCTCCGGAAAATTCGGCCACCTTTTTATTATCCAAATCAAAAACAGCTACTGAATATTGAAAGGTTTTAGGGGTGTCATATTCGTTCTTTACTTCAGATTCAACGTGAATCGTAGCCGCTGCCTGTGGAATATCAAAATCTGTAGCGTAGACATAAACTCCGGTAGTCTTTAGATTAGAATACAGCGGAAGCGTTTGATATAATTTATCGGTTACGTGCAAGAATACATTTTTAGGAATACCGCCGTAGTTTGCATTAAAATTGATGTTATTCCAACGATAGGTTGCATTGGTACTGCGCTGGCGGTAATGCCAATCATTGTCGATGCGCAAGGCGATGCTGTTGGGTTTACCATCAAATACAACGATATCGCTAACATCTAAACCAAACGCCATAACGCCGTTCTCGTGCAATCCTACTTGCTTTCCGTTTACATAAATGGTTCCGCCTTGGCGTATGCCTTCAAATTCTAAAAAGATCTTTTGCCCTTTAGCATCTTCCGGAAGTATAAAATTCTTGCGGTACCATACGATTCCCGTACTATGTTCATCTATAGCTTTTAAAAAAGCTTCCTCTTGATTATAGGCGTGTGGCAGCGTCACCTGCGTCCATCCTTGGGTATCAAAAGTGGTAGCTTCCGCACCTTCGATCTCCCCGGTTTTAAACTGCCAATCGCTATTAAAATTATAGGTTTGACGTTGTGCAAAAAGGCTTTGTAGTGTAAGTACAAAGCCGATTAAAACAAGTATAGTTTTTATTTTTTTAAACATAAATTCAAGTTTAGTATTCTAAGCGATACATTTCTGACCCGGCGAGTAAAAAGCACCCCAAACCGTAGTCTTCAAAATCTGGCTGTTTGTCATAAGATAAAGGTTGCCCGTCTTTAGGTTCTTTCCCGGTGGATTGCAACCAGCCTAAAAAGCCATTTTCATGAAGCGATTCTGAGAGCATCGCATTCCAGGCTTTTGTAATTACCGGCAGGTATTTTTCACGATCTAACAAATCGTTATTGATCCCGTAGGCGATCCCGTAAACAAATAGAGCTGTTCCCGAAGTTTCTTTACCTCCAAAATGCGTTGGGTCATGTAGGCTTACATTCCAGAACCCATCTTCGCGCTGCACTTTTACTAAGGCTTCGGCCATTGCTTGCAGATCTTCAATATATTGATCGCGGTGCGGAGCATCTTCAGGAATGATCGAAAGCGTCTTTGCCAACGCAGCGATCACCCAACCATTACCACGACTCCAATAGGAATCTTCTCCGTTAGGTTCAGTATATGGCGGGTCAAAATCTGCATCGCGCCACCATAAACCGTCTTCCGGATTGAACAATCCGTTTTCACCAATGACGTTACGGCTTTCCATATACATCTCATACATCTTTTCAAAATAGCGCGGATCATTTTCCAGTACACCTATTTTAGCAAAAACCGGCATTCCCATTTGTATCGCGTCGATCCAATCCCAATCGCCGTTTTGTGGCGTTACCAAAAACTTTTGCATACAAGCTCTGGTATTTTTCAGTTTTTCAGGATCGGGCTGCAAGTTGTACAGATCAATGTACGTCTGTGCCGCATCATAATCATCTGCATTGCGGGTTTCATTTCCGCTTCGGAAACCCCACTGATGAAAATCGGCCCAGTCTAAAGCATATTGATAGTATTCTTTTTTAGGATAGATCTCGTGTAAGGCCATCAAACCTTCATAATACACGCCGCGAGTCCATATGTTACTTGGGCGTTCTTTATTGGTGATGATGGTTTTGCCTACATCTGGCCATTTCTTCATAAAATACGCATTGGCAAGTTCCATTTTTGCGAGCACATCATCGCGGTTGATCTGTTGCTGTGCAGCACAATTAAAATTGAATGCTGCCAAAACAGCTAAAACCAGTATTTTCTTCATCTATATTCGTTTTTTATCTCGTGATTTATTTTGTTTCTATAGCCAATGGCACCAATTGAACGGGACCTAAAAGTCCTGAAGGTGTAGGTTCCCAAACGGTCGCATCAAAAGGTTTATAATCTTTATTCACCATATTGATCTCGTAAAAGGTCTTCCACTCTTCACCGCGCAATTCTTTAGCCCGAAGTCGGTTTGCTGCCAGATTGGTCACTTTGATGGTCAGGGTATTTTCACCGGACTGCAATGCACCAAGATCCAAACGGTATGGCGCCGACCAGGCAGTACCAATATAATTATCGTTAAGCCACACGGCAGCACTTTCTCTTACATCTCCCAGGTCGAGTTGCCACGTATCTGCTGCTGTTTCCGGTTTAGTAAACGTGGTGGTATAGCTTGCCGTTCCTGAAAAATGCTCTGCATCTTCGCCTAGCGTCGTCCAGGATTTTAGACTGTTCATAGTTGCAGCTTCCGGAAGCGTAGGTCCTCCTTCTTCAAAGCTGATGTTCCATTCAGTTTCTAGCGGAATCCCTTCAGCCGAGGGCGAAGTATATGCCCATTGTTCTTCAGGCGAATCCCAATTGGTTTTAATAAGCAACGCATCTCCCGAAGCAATTTGCACTTTAACTTCAGCCTGCCCTTCCGTCTCACGAACAGCCGCCGCACCCACTTTTCGCGTAAGCGGATCCAAAAGCACCGCATTATCAACATTGCCCGATAATGGAATGTAGGTGTCAATATCCTCTTGGGTATGATTTACCAAATAATAGATCTTAGAATCTCCTTGAGCTCTTCTAATAAATTTTAATCCGGACGCTACCAAGGTTTCGGGAGCCACCTCTGCCGCACGCAAACCTGATTCTAAAGCAGTAATGGCTAGATCATTTTCAGACATCAGGTTCTCTAGTGCCGCAGTTTGTTTTTCATATTCAAAATATCCCGGAACGCTTTCTGGTAAACCGGTAAAGATCACAGAAGCTCCAGCGTTTTTAAGCGCTACTAATTTTTCCATACTGCCCAGTGGCATAAATTGACAATCAGGAACCACCAAGGCTTTGTACGTCCCGCCGGGTAAAACGATCTTACCTGCTTCTACTTTAGCTTGTTTTAGAAAAGCATCAGACAGAAAATCGACACCATACCCCTTGTTCATCAAGGTATTTGTGGTTTCGTAAAATGGCGTATCGAGTAACCACTCGTCTAAAGAATGGATTTTAAACTGAAAGAATAAATTTCCTTTTTTATAACTATTATACTGGTCATAAATAGGCCAATACAATAAGGTCTCGTTATCTGCTTTTCCCTCTTGTAATACCGATTGCACATTACCCACATAGCCAAATAGTGCTGAAGCATCTTTCCAGATAGTATTCTTCGGACTAAAATTTACCGAAGCATAAAATTTCCAGCCCGGCCAACCGGCCCGCTCCGGAGAATAGGTAGAACCGTGTAAGAAAATATGATTCACTCCATTGAGGAGTAATTCTTCAGCTTCTGGCTTTGCCTGAGACAAGGCTGTTTTAAAATGCTCTCTAAGCCAGGTAAAGGTTTCTGAAGAAATAAGTGGCTTCCCGGCGATATGTCCCGCCGAAGAAGAGAATTTGAGCATCACAGGATCTGCATCTCCGGTTCTGATATTTTCTTCCTCGCGTCTAAATCCTTTAATATCAAAAGGCATCGAACCAAAAGTCTCACACTCCGGGATATCTGCCGATGCATAAAGATCGATAAGATTCCCCGGCGAACCGTGTGCTTGTAATTTGGTTTTAAATCCGTGTTTGTTTGACCAGTCGGTCCACGGTTCATTAAACTGATGCAGGAGTAAATCAGACAAGGTTTCGCGGTAATCACTCTTCACCCGGTTCCCTAAATCGTTATCGCTGTCACTCAATAAAAGGTTGATATGTGGTTTGAGATCGTAACCTCGAAGTTTTTCAAACTGCTCAAAAAACTTCGGTGTAAAATCGGTACCGTAAACTTCATAGCTGTCATTAAAAATCGCACGCAACTGCCCTTTAATTTCGGCAAATGCAGAATCGTAAGGCTGTATGTAATCCACAAAAGCTTCTTTAGAATAGTGGTCTAGCGTGTAGCCTGCACCTCCGGGAGCTGCCCGCTTTACCTTTTGACCGGTTTTGCCGGTAAACAAGGCATAAACCGTATAAGAAGCATCTTCAGGAGTCCAGCTAAGTTTTCCATCACGCACTTCTTTGGTCAGATCTTTAAAGTTACCCGCAGTATCATACGCAAGCACAGCGTTAAGGGACGCCGGCTGGCGTTCTTTAGGATCTGGTTTGAGTTCCTGATCAAATGCCTTTCCTTGTGCTAACTCATATTTTTGAACCACCAACTTGGTTGCGGCAAATTCACGCTCTACCTGAGGACCGCCGTACGGCCATCCGGTTCCTAAAACCATATCTACACCAAGCCCCAAACTGTCTGCAGTAGTGATCGTATAGTCTAAAAGCTCCAGATACTCTGGAGAAAGAAACTCAAGAAATTGTTCTTCTTCTCCTTTTGCTCCATATATAGGCGTGATCTCTACACCGCCCAAACCGGCTTTTTCAAAAGCAACCAAGTGCTCTTTGATGTTGGATTTATCAACGGCGCTTCCCATCCACCACCAACGGGTCCAGGGCTTGGCCGTTTTTTCAATATCAGGCCACAACGCAGTATCGCTGTGTGTAACTTCCGAATTTTGAGATTGACAAGCTGTAAAAAGACCTGTAGTGAGAAGAACTAAGAGAAGTTTGAATAGTATTCGCATAGATAAAGCTTATAAA
>NZ_CH672395.1:3137954-3148312 GCF_000152985.1 Leeuwenhoekiella blandensis MED217
ATTGTTGAAATACCACCCTTTACTTGTTTGAAGCCTAACCCATATTATGGGGACAGTGCTTGGTGGGTAGTTTGACTGGGGTGGTCGCCTCCAAAAGAGTAACGGAGGCTTCTAAAGGTTCCCTCAACACGGTTGGCAATCGTGTGTAGCGTGCAATGGCATAAGGGAGCTTGACTGAGAGACATACAGGTCGATCAGGTACGAAAGTAGAGCATAGTGATCCGGTGGTTCCGCATGGAAGGGCCATCGCTCAAAGGATAAAAGGTACGCCGGGGATAACAGGCTGATCTCCCCCAAGAGCTCATATCGACGGGGGGGTTTGGCACCTCGATGTCGGCTCGTCACATCCTGGGGCTGGAGAAGGTCCCAAGGGTTGGGCTGTTCGCCCATTAAAGTGGCACGCGAGCTGGGTTCAGAACGTCGTGAGACAGTTCGGTCTCTATCTATAGTGGGCGCTAGAAATTTGAGTGGATCTGACCCTAGTACGAGAGGACCGGGTTGGACCGACCGCTGGTGTACCTGTTGTTCCGCCAGGAGCATTGCAGGGTAGCTATGTCGGGAAGGGATAAGCGCTGAAAGCATATAAGCGCGAAACCCACCACAAGATGAGATTTCTTTAAAGGGCCGTGGGAGACGACCACGTTGATAGGCTATAGGTGTAAAGGCAGTAATGTCATAGCCGAGTAGTACTAATAACCCGTAAGCTTATGTACGTCTTCCCGCACCGTTATGGTGCGGGAGGAACACTCTTATACTTCTAATGATCAAGTCAAGTTTGTGACAGTAGTCTTTTTATTATTACCCAATATGTTAACTTATTAAAGTATGTGATTAACTCATACGACAGCTTAAGGTGGTTATAGCGACGGGGCTCACCTCTTACCATTCCGAACAGAGTAGTTAAGCCCGTTAGCGCCGATGGTACTACATCTCGTGGGAGAGTAGGTCGCCGCCTTGTTTTAGAAGTCTGCATCAATATCTGATGCAGACTTTTTTTTTGAATATATGTCTGTAGAAAATGATGGCTTCTCGACTGCCCTCGAATTGACAGGGGATGATTTTTGTATTTTCTATTTCAATGCTTAATGCTTCATAAGTCTGTATCCAATAGCGTAAAGACTATAAGCAAGTTCAAGTACCCTATTCTTCAGCATACCTTGCCAGCATATTAAAACTTGTATGTGGGGGCTGGTTGTAGGCGGCATTCTGCCATACGATACTCAGGCGGTAGATTGGGTCTTGCATCAAGGTGGGCATACGGTAAGCGGTAGGGTAGGTCGTAGTGTAAATGCGCAGTTCGTTGCTATCGGGAGTACGCCAAATCACTTCTTCCCTCCAGTCTCCAAAAAGATCAGCAGACAGGCACGGGGTAGCCTTGGTTCCGTTATTGGCGACGCTTCCGTTTGCGGTGAGCAAGTTTTCGGTGGATTGGGTCTGCCAGTTCCATTTATCGATGCGGTTTTGATCTAATAATTCGCGCGTGAGGTCACCATCCCACCAAACCAGAAAATTAGTAGAGGATGGCGTATTTTGACTAATTGTGTTTCCGTGGATATCTCGTAAGCCGCCGGGACCGCCCCAATTTTCAAAACCCGGGTGTGTGGGGTCAATATCTGCAGCGACACCACGACCTACATCTAAACTTCTTCCTTTTTCAAAACGTATCTTTCCTGTAGCAGCGTCAAAAAGGGCCACGCCGGGGGTTCCCAGTTTTAGCGTACGTCCTTCGTTCTCGTGTATACCAAATACTTCCAAACCGGGACGATCTGGATCCATATCGCTGATGTGTAAAGCATCACCGTGGCGCAAGCCTGTGGTGTACAACCCGGAACCGTCATCGTCGATGACCATCGCGCCCACACAGATCTCATCTTTTCCGTCGGTATCCAGATCACCAATGCTCAATTGGTGGTTGGCCTGTCCTGAAAACGGATTTTTAGCGTCTTTGGAGTCAAATACCCAGCGCGATGCTAATTTTCCATTGGTAAAATCCCAGGCAGCAGCTACGGTACGCCCATACCATCCGCGTACGAAGACCGCACTGGGTTTCTTTCCATCAAGATAGGCGACACCGGCTGTAAAGCGATCAGCGCGACCTCCGGTGTTGTCATTATTGCCGTTTCCGCCTATGCCGCCCCAGCCATCCAAAGGATAACGATCTGGGATATAGATTTGGGTATCTAATACCTTGCCGGTGGCGCCCTCAAAAACACTAAGGTATTCCGGACCTTCTACGATTTTGCCATAAAACGGGGATTTGGGGTCTAAGTTTCTCCAGTCTTTAGTTGCGTCACCAATGACGTTTCCTGTGCCGTCTGTGCTTCCGTCTGCAGTTTTACACATAACTTCGGCTTTGCCGTCCCCATCAAGATCATAGACCAAAAATTGGGTATACGCAGCACCCGCTCTGATGTTTTTTCCCAGATCGATACGCCACAACAAGGTGCCGTCTAATGTATAGGCATCTATAAGCTGCAGTCCGGTAAGGCCGGGACGCGGTGGATTTTGCACTTTTGAAGGCTGCCATTTTAAAATGATCTCGTAAATGCCATCGCCATCCAGATCCCCAACGCTGGCATCATTGGCCGAATAGGTATAGCTTAAACCGTCACTGCGGACTGCTTCCGGTTTTTGTAAAGGAACCGAAAGGTAGGGTGTATTTGCCTGGGAGGTGTGTAGTTTACTGCTGTTGCCAGGATCGCGTTTAGGCGTTTCACCGGTATAGGTAACATAATAGGTTTGCGTTGGTTCCGGTAGCGTATCGGTAAAAAAGGTGGATTGTTGCAACGGCGCTGTATTCAGTTTTAGTAAGGTTCCCTCGCGTGTTTCTTTGTATACATCAAAGGCACAGGATTGTGGATCCTGCTCAAGCAGGCGCCAGCTGATATGGGTTTGGTTGTTTAGTTTTATGGCGACCACACCGCGATCT
This sequence comes from Leeuwenhoekiella blandensis MED217, assembly GCF_000152985.1. Classification (GTDB taxonomy): domain Bacteria; phylum Bacteroidota; class Bacteroidia; order Flavobacteriales; family Flavobacteriaceae; genus Leeuwenhoekiella; species Leeuwenhoekiella blandensis. Next base: position 3,140,884 of record NZ_CH672395.1, read on the forward strand.
AAACGTTCTGCAGGCTGACGTTGTGCGCTCCCAGAGCTATAGGCCATTACCCACAGGCTCAATAGGAGTAGCCCGTTGGGATATTTCAATAAAAAGAGAAATGGTTTCACAGGCGCTTGATGCTTAAATTTCTATACTGAATCTTACTTTTTACGGTACGTAAACCGAAATACCCACGGGTATAAGAGGCTTCATCTTTCAGGTCAAATAAAAGCTTGTCATTCACATAAAAACGAACACGATCTTCATTCATTTCTATATGAATATCATACCAGACATCGGCTTTCAGCAGGTGATCGGCATCGGTATATTCTTTGAGAATAGGGGGGCGTTCTCCTGAATTGGCAAAGGTTTCGTAGGTGCTTTTATATTTTCTGAATCGGGTGGTGGTATTGGTGTTGCCTCCATAACCTGCATAATAAAGGTTGAGCGAATAATAGTGCGGAAAGACGCCGTTTCGCCAAGATGAGCGTTTAAAAAAATCATCGGGATATTCGGGATCTTGAGCCATCCAGAAAAAATTGAGATCAGAGACCCGCAGCACCGGGTCTTCGGTAGCGACCACTTTGGCCTGAAGCCGAATCGATACCGGAGCTTCCAAAGGCTCGTGGTACCAAAGTGTGACTCCACCTTTAGCGCTGACTTCGATATGTTCCTGCCGGAACGCTACCAGAGTTTTTGCCGTTGTTTTCTCAATAATCCAGTATTCCGGTTTAAAGAGCTCTTTTGAGGTAGGAGGTACTTGCGCCAAAGCCTGTTCAAGCCAAAACAGCATCGTAAAGCATAATAAAAAGCGCATAGGAGGTACCAATTGTTTACTGCTATAAATTAAGTAGCAACACGCGAAATAATATCCTGTACTGTCCTGTGAAAAACGCACTTAGTCTATGGGGAGCCTCAAAAAAACCTTAGTTCCCAAACCTTCTTTTGAAGTAATGGTAAACGTTCCTCCCTGGCGCTCACTTAATTCTTTTACAAAACGCAGTCCCAGACCGTAGCCGGTTTCACCTGCAGTTCCTGCTTGTGCACGAGCTGTTCCTGAAGTGATGGTTTTAAGGTTTTCCGGGGCAATCCCGATCCCATTGTCCTCCACTTGAATTTCTATGCAGGTTGGATCTTGATCCCTAAGTATCTTAAGCGTGACGCTTACTTTTCCGCCGGAAGGCGTAAACTTGATGGCATTTGCGATAAGGTTTCCTGCAAGCGGTAAGAGGTTCTTTCGGGGAACTTTAACCGAAGTAGCATCGTAGTCTATTTGTAGCTCGATGTTTTTGGGAGTGGCTTGTGGGGTGTAGAGTTCGTAAAGTTTTGTGCCCAATTCAGTTAAGGTAACATAGGCTGAAGCGTTTGTGTGAAGCCGGGCAGCATCTTTGCTCAGGATATCATCGGTCAAGGTGAGAATAGCAGCGGCACTTGCTACGGCTGCGGAAAGATAGATTTCAAGATCTTCACGCTCCATAGTTTTAAAATCTTGCTCGGTCTTGAGCTGTGCAATGCCACTTAACGGGCTGCGAATATCATGTGCCAAGCGACGGGTGAGTTGTTGTTGTTGCTTGAGTTGGGCCTCTAAATGTACAGTATGTTGTTTTAAACCTAAATACTGCTCTATTTGCTGTGCTATTAAGTGCAGCTGGTCTTTTTGATCTTTTGAAAGGCTGTTTATGCTTTTACCTACAACACAAAGGGAACCTACGGGAATCGTTTGGCCTAAGGTTAAGGGAATCCCGAAATAATAAATAAAACCTTGTTGGGTTACAAATTCTTTATTCTTAAAGCGCGGGTCAAGATCTAAACGCGTTTCAAAGTCTCTCGCCTCTTCAACCGTATGATTACACACTGTGGCTTCCAGTGGTTTTTGATAACTTCCGCCTAGCGAACTGGCTACCGTCCACTGTGCGTAGGAATCGAGAAGGTTGATTTCAGAAAGCTCGGTACCGGCAATTTTTGCAGCCAGTATACTTAAAGATTCAAGTTCGTTTTTTAAGCCGTTGTAGTCAAAGTCTAGTGCAGCTAATGCTGATGCTCTATCAAGATCGTGTACGTTCAATTGTGCTGATTTAGGGATGACAAAAATATCAAAAGGAACTTGTGAACTGCAGATTTTAAGGAGTTTAAACATTATTTAACGTTGTGCGTCAACCTCCTGCATAAAAAAAATCCCCAAAGGTTTAAACCCTTGGGGATTGAATCGCTATTTAAAATTGGTTCAAGCTAAGCGCAACATTTAGTATCCCGGATTTTGCCATTCTGCTCTTCTGTCTGGAGAAAGGTTGGATCCGTCCTCGTTGAGAAGTCCATCTATAAATGATTGCGGAATAGGACGCAATTCGTGCTTATTTTCAGTGATGTTGGTGGCTTGTGGGTTGAACGCACGGGCACGTTGAATCAGTGTTCCAGTTCTTGAAAGCGTCTCCCAACGCTGCCATTCTCCCAAATGCTCTCGGGTACGTTCGTTTAAAATAAAATGAAGCGCACGCTCATAGGAACCTGAAATGCCTAGGGCTGTCAATACCGCCTCATCTTCGTCGGGAAGATTATCAGGAAATGAGGTTAAGCTTAAATCTGAAGCAGCTGTAGTCACCTCAATATCTGGATTAGAAAGGTAATATGTGTTCATATTCAAGTTGGAATTTACATAATTTTCTGCCGCAGAACCTGTGTTTAAGCTGTTATTCTCAAAAGCAACCGACCCGTCTATGTAGTATGATCGATTTTCTCCTGCTTTCCAGGCTGCACGAGCACGCACGGTATTCAGGTCATTCATTGCGTTGCCATATTGTTGTAGGCGTGCATAACATTCTGCACGAACAAGATAGGTTTCAGCAAGGCGAGCCATGGTCACATCACGGTGTGCATCTCCTTTCTCAGCAAAACGAGAACCGTCATCAGTCTTATTTATTCCGGCAAAAAAGTTAGACACCGGGGTACTCTTAAAATCTGGAGACACGTATTGACCATTCTGATATAGTACTAAAGAATTGGGTACAAATTGTCCAGGATTGCTTGTCAAGGACCCTGAAGTTGGAGTTTGACGCATGCCTTCTTCCCACTCTGGTAAGCGACCTTCAACATCGCGCCAATCAGGATTCTGAATATTAGCACCAAAGGTAAAATCATTATAGGTATCATCATCTTTAGTATTCAAAATCATCACAATACCGGGATCTCCCAGTTCTACATCGACATCTGTATTGATTACGTTATTTACTCCGTAAACTGTTTTAAAAGTTTTCCACATTCTTGAATCGTTTACGTGGTCAAAAACCGCATACGTGTATTCGGTAGGACGTAGACGCTGAAAGTCCATACCTCCAATCCATACTCCACGACGTACCCATCCTCCGGAAAAATTAGAGAATTGAGGCGTAAAGTAATTGTAGGTGCGATTCCCGAAGCGGCCTGAAGTAGAAGCATCTGCGTTATGAGGTGCGGCCATCAAAATTTCATCAAGTTGTTCTGCTTCACTATCTACACCCGTCCAATTAGCATATAGGTCACGATAGTCATCGGTTAAAGCACCACGTGCATCAATGGCATAGGTTGCAGCATCAATAGCTTCAGTAAGATCACCTTGAATGTATTCAGCATTCCAGGCATCATTACGTTCAGAGGCTCTAAAAAGCAATGCTTTGGCTAAAAAATGTGCTGCTGTAGCTTTGGTCCAGGTAACCCCTTTACCATAGGTGTATACCTCGCCTTCAAAGTAGGTGTATGCATCTCTGAAATCAGAAATCACCTGCTCCCAAGTTTCTTCATCGGTTGCACGTTCAAAATTGCGAACCACTCCTTCTGCGGGTTCTAGTTGTAGTACAACCCCACCATATTGTGCGGCTAGTCGGTAATAATTATATCCTCTTAGGAAATGGGCGTGCGCCAGACAGCGGTTGCGTATACCTTCATCTTCGATAACTTCGGCATTTGCAATAATGGTGTTTGCAGAGGCGATACCATAATACATCTGATCCCATAAGGCGGCCGGCGATGTTGCATTACCATTGGCTGCTCCGGTTTCTGGTGTTGCACCTACGGGCCCTAAACGGTTATCATAGGTGTTCCACATTTCATTAGTGAGATCGTTGGCATTTGTAAATTCATCTGTACCATACAGGGTAAGACCATATGCCCATTCATAACCAAAATGCCATCTAATGTTTCCATATAGAGAAACGGTTAAATCTTCAAGACCTTGAGCGGTTTCAAAATATTCGGTTGAATATTGATTGGTCAACTCTTCATCTAGAAAATCATCTTTACAAGATGTGATACTCAGTGCTAATAGAGCCGAACAGAGTACCGTAGTACTCTTTTTAAATATATTTATTTTCATCGTTTTCTTTTTAAAATTCATAGCTGATTTTACAGTCCAATATCTAAACCAACAGCAAAACTGCGGTTGAAAATTGTTGAATTAGTATCAAAGTCATACCAGGCTGCACCTTGGTAAATACTTCCCGGATTAACGGCTTGTACGTAAACTCTAAGATTATTAAGCCCCATTTTTTCGCTTTGCTCAGGGGTGAAATTATACCCCAAAGAGATATTACGTATTTTTATAAAGCCCGCATCACGTATTCCCAAGAGTCCTGAAAACTCATCTTGTGATCCTGAGGTCGCTTGTCCTAAAATAGGTTTCTGAAATCTAGAATCGGTATTGTCGGGAGTCCAATAATCAACCTCGCGTTGGTTAGAGCGTGCGGTCATAGGTTCTCCACCAATATTTGCTTGATACCCCAAACGTGAGATGATAAGTGTACTCAATTCAAAGCCTTTATAGCTGAAGGAGTTATTCCAGCCTAAAGTCCATCGTGGTGCGGTATTACCTAAGATTACACGGTCATCTGCATTCATAACATAGTCGCCATTTTGATCTACAGGGCGTACATTGCCCGGTGTAAAATCATAGCCGTTTTCATTCCAAGCGGCCATTTCTGCTTGATCTTCTGGTGTATCTTGCCAGATTCCGGCATTGTCATAACCGTAAATAACGCCTATAGATTCCCCGATGAACCAGTTGTTATCTACCATATCATTTTCGCCGTAAGCAAGCTCTTCAATCTCATCGCGTTGCCAAGCAACATTTAAATCAGATTCCCATTGAAAACCTTCACTAGAAGCTATAGGAATCGCATTTAAAGAAACCTCAAAACCACGGTTATTAGTTTTACCTATATTGGCGATAGTAGAAGGGAAACCTGTAAGCGTAGGGATGTTCACAGACATCAAGAGGTCTGAGGTGTACGATCTATACACGTTTAAACTACCGGATAAGCGATTTTGAAAGAGACCAAAATCAATACCTAGATTGTATTGAGTGGTCTTTTCCCAACCTAAATTAGGATTGGCCAAGGATAACTGAGATCTTGAGTAATATGGCTCGTTGGTCGTATAACCAATTTGGTTTGAGAGACCGTTAAAAGGTAGAAAAATCGATATGATATCACCTTTAGTTGCATATGGGCTTACCGCAGAGTTTCCTGTAGTACCATAACCTAAACGAAGTTTAAGGTTGTCAACCCAATCTGCACTTGCTAAAAAATCTTCCTGATCTAATCTCCAGGCTAAAGCTGCTGATGAAAAGAAATCCCATTTATTACCTTCGCCTAATTGAGAAGCACCATCCCAACGTCCGGAAACCGTTAATAAATATTTACTGTTGAAACCGTAATTGGCGCGAACCATATACGAACTTAACTGACGCTCGTTAAGGTTAGAGCCTATACTCACATTGTTTTCAGAATTGGTTAAATCAATTGCTCCAAAGTTATTCCAAAGCATAGATGCCTTGGGAATATTATTACCTGACATTCCTGAACTTTCAATATTCCAAGATGAAGCCGTTTGAAGTAATGTAAGATCTAAATTGTGTTTTTCTCCAAAACTTGTGCTGTAGTTGATTTGATTGTCTAATGTCCAAGATAAATCACGTCTGTTATTTAAACGTGCATAATTGGTTCCTAATGACCCGTCTGAATTGATACGATGAGAAGAACTCCCATCTATATATACTCCTTCTCTAAAGTGTCTAAAGTCAGGACCAAAACGTACTAGGTATTCTAAACCTTCTAATGGCTCATAAATCTCACCGATATCAAAAGTGGCACTTAAGCTACCTAAAGCACGGAGCGTTTGTGATAACTGGGTACTTTTGTTTTCTTCTCCAATGATGGTGTAAATGGTATTTTCACCTCCAGGATTGATGACAAGATTTCCGTTAGCATCATAAGGAACTGCGATGTTGTAAATGTTCTTGGCAGCGCCGTATATCGCATTTGGGACAGAGCCACTACGACCACCTAAAGTGGAAAATCCATAATCCTGCTCACTCCAAGAGAGATTAAAATTGGCTGCAAATTCAAACCATTCAGTAGCATTGATGTTTGCACTAAGGTTTGCAGTATAGCGTTCATAAAACTGACCTTTTTGTGTACCCTTATTATTGGTATAACCAACCGATCCGTAGGCGTTGATTTTCTCTGTACCTCCACTGGCACTTAAGGTATGTTCACTCAATACACCTGTCTGGGTAACATAATCGGTCCAGTCTGTATTTTGTACTCGTGATGCATCAAAAGAACCATTTTGCCAGCCTTGTAATACATTGTCTCTTGAGGTTTGGCCATCTAATGGGCTGTCAAAGATATTGGTATCATTAGCCAAAGTAGGACTGTCTGGATGTGCGTAGGTATTGGGATCTAAATTGTAAGCAGCCCATCTTCTAAACTCAATAAAGTCTGCAGCACTCATCGCAGGTGCTCGATCTACTATGTTAGAAGTAGTTACAGTACCCGAATAATTTAAAGCAAAGCGTCCTGTTTTTCCTTTTTTGGTGGTAACGATAATTACCCCATTTGCCCCTCTAGAACCATAAACCGCAGTTGCAGATGCGTCTTTTAAAACGTTGATAGATTCAATATCTCTGGGGTTAATGGTTTCAATTGAAGAAGCTGATAAAAGAGGAACGCCGTCTACTACATAAAGAGGGGCGTTACTTGCTGTTAAAGAACGATTACCCCGTATACGTACAGAACCTACAGTACCTGGGCGTTCGCTACTTGTGATGTCTACCCCAGCAGCTTTACCTTGTAACGCTTGAAAAACATTACTTACAGGTTGTGTTAATAACTCGTCAGAACTTACAGACGAAACCGCTCCGGTGAGGTCTGATTGCTTTTGCGTACCATAACCTACCACAACTACGGCATCCAGTTCTGCACTGTCTTCTTCCATTGTAATCGAGTACGTACTTTCAGTTCCTACTACTTGCGAAATCGATTTCATTCCTAGGTATGAAAATATTAAGGTTTCTCCTTCAGCAGCTTGTAAACTAAAATTCCCGTCAAAATCGGTCTGGGTTCCACGTTGGGTACCTTCTACCAAGACATTTACGCCCGGTAATGGCATTCCTTGGGTGTCTGTAACAGTACCTGAC
>NZ_CH672395.1:3150034-3259537 GCF_000152985.1 Leeuwenhoekiella blandensis MED217
TAGTCTCAGGCAGACTCGAACTGCCGACCTCTACATTATCAGTGTAGCGCTCTAACCAGCTGAGCTATGAGACTGTCCTATTTATCAATTGAATGATCTGAAATGAATTCAGGATCATCAACCGAAAAATATCTTGAATTGACAACTAAAACTAAAACTTCGTCTTTCCTTATAGTCGTGTCTTTAACTGCTATGCAGCAAAGCTCTAGAAAGGAGGTGTTCCAGCCGCACCTTCCGGTACGGCTACCTTGTTACGACTTAGCCCCAGTTACCGGTCTTACCCTAGGCCGCTCCTTGCGGTGACGGACTTCAGGTACCCCCAGCTTCCATGGCTTGACGGGCGGTGTGTACAAGGCCCGGGAACGTATTCACCGCATCATGGCTGATATGCGATTACTAGCGATTCCAGCTTCACGGGGTCGAGTTGCAGACCCCGATCCGAACTGTGATAGGTTTTATAGATTCGCTCCGCCTTGCGACGTGGCTGCTCTCTGTACCTACCATTGTAGCACGTGTGTGGCCCAGGACGTAAGGGCCGTGATGATTTGACGTCATCCCCACCTTCCTCACGGTTTGCACCGGCAGTCTGGCTAGAGTTCCCGACTTGACTCGCTGGCAACTAACCACAGGGGTTGCGCTCGTTATAGGACTTAACCTGACACCTCACGGCACGAGCTGACGACAACCATGCAGCACCTTGTAATCTGTCCGAAGAAAAATCTGTTTCCAAATCTGTCAGACTACATTTAAGCCCTGGTAAGGTTCCTCGCGTATCATCGAATTAAACCACATGCTCCACCGCTTGTGCGGGCCCCCGTCAATTCCTTTGAGTTTCATTCTTGCGAACGTACTCCCCAGGTGGGTTACTTATCACTTTCGCTTGGCCACCCAGTCCTCAATTAGACCGGACAGCTAGTAACCATCGTTTACGGCGTGGACTACCAGGGTATCTAATCCTGTTCGCTCCCCACGCTTTCGTCCATCAGTGTCAATATATTGTTAGTAACCTGCCTTCGCAATCGGTATTCTATGTAATATCTATGCATTTCACCGCTACACTACATATTCTAGTTACTTCACAACAATTCAAGACTAACAGTATCAATGGCAATTCTACAGTTAAGCTGCAGACTTTCACCACTGACTTATTAGTCCACCTACGGACCCTTTAAACCCAATGATTCCGGATAACGCTTGCACCCTCCGTATTACCGCGGCTGCTGGCACGGAGTTAGCCGGTGCTTATTCTTACGGTACCGTCATCGTGCTACACGTAACACTTATTCTTCCCGTATAAAAGCAGTTTACAACCCATAGGGCAGTCTTCCTGCACGCGGCATGGCTGGATCAGGCTCCCGCCCATTGTCCAATATTCCTCACTGCTGCCTCCCGTAGGAGTCTGGTCCGTGTCTCAGTACCAGTGTGGGGGATCTCCCTCTCAGGACCCCTACCTATCGTTGCCTAGGTGTGCCGTTACCACACCTACTAGCTAATAGGACGCATGCTCATCTTGTACCGTAACCTTTACTATATAAAATGATGCCATTAATATAGACTATGGAGGATTAATCCAAGTTTCCCTGGGCTATACTCCAGTACAAGGTAGATTGCATACGCGTTACGCACCCGTGCGCCACTCGTCATCAGAAAAGCAAGCTTTCCTATGTTACCGTTCGACTTGCATGTGTTAGGCCTGCCGCTAGCGTTCATCCTGAGCCAGGATCAAACTCTTCATCGTAGTATTGTAAATAATATTCCACGATATAAGGAAATTTAATCACCTCTGTAATAACAGAAGCTCAAAATGGTCGTTCTAGTTTTAATTCAAATATTATCTTTTAAAGATAATACGCGTTGTCAATTCAATATGTCAATTAACTCCTCCCCTAATTAAAGAAGATCATTTATCGTTAGATGTCAAGGAATCGAACCTCTCTTTTTATTACCAAATCATCTCGTTTTCAATGTGCGTTGCTCTCTGCGAAAGCGGCTGCAAATATACAAACCTTTTTTATTACTAAACAAATAAAATTTAAAGTTTTTTTTGGGCCTTTTTTTAGTCGCTTTTCTAAGAACTAATCCGCTTTCCTTGCCGAAAAACGGGAGGGCAAAGATACTACCCTTTTCCCTTTATAAACAAGCTTTTTTTAAACTTTATTTTTGACGCCGTCAAATGGATTTCACAACCAATGACTTGTCTAAAACAAAAATTCTATCATTAGTAAATTCCCCACGAGATCAACCCGGAGGCACTTTACTTTATCTGCATTTCTATGAACGTAAAACCGTTTTTTATATCCGATTTTGGAGGCGCAAATATAGAACGATTATCTATCCCCGCAAGCACTTTTTCAAAGTATTTTTAAAATAATTTACTACCGCCTTGTTTACAGTTAATTACATTCTTAAAGTTTTTGAAAAAACTTCTGGATATACTCATACAATCAAAATAACAAACGATCGAAGCAGCTTCTAAAAAAGCAAAATCCTGAATTTTACTGGATTTACTCGATGAACTACACAGAAAACACACGAGGTGGTGTGAAATACGAAAGTAGAAATACAAAATACAACTAAGAGCTTGTAGGTCACTTCGAGCGCAGTCGAGAAGCTTTTTAAAGTTTGCAGTAGCAGTATTCAGTCAGCAGTTTCAGTGGGCAGTAGGCAGTCCACCACTTGAAATATAAAATCAGCAGATACGAGGTACAAATTAGCACTCTTATATAATGCCGATCTGATTATTGCGCTTCTTCTTTTTTATATTTTTCAAAAATTTCATTCATACGTATGGGTGAGATCGGTTTGATCACATAATCCTTCACTGTTTCCGAATAGCCTAAGGCCCGCTTCCGGTCTGCGCTGCTTACCGAGGAAGTTACAATATAAATGACGATTGCTTTTTGAGGCTTGATCAATATAAACTCATCAAGAAAGCCCCAGCCATCCATAATAGGCATATTGAGATCCAAAAATATAATATCAGGAATTGCAGTAAGCGGTCCTGTTTGCATCAATAGCGTAAGTGCATCTATGGCTTCTTTTCCATTGGTATACACGAGAACCTCATCACAAAACGAGGCGCGTTCCATTAGTTTTTTAGCTCCAAAAATAAATATAGGATCATCATCAATAAGACAAACTGTTCGTGTATACTTCTTCATAAGGTAAATATATAGTAAAGGTCGTACCTACGTCTATGGTACTTTCTACAGTGACCCGGCCTCCCATGGCCTCAATTTGATTTTTAGTTATAAACAACCCGATTCCTCTAGAATCCTTATGCTTGTGAAACGTATTATACATCCCAAAAAGTCGCTCCCCATATTTTTTAAGATCCATACCTAATCCATTATCTTCAATAGTGAGTTCTATTTCATTTGCATTGACCTCGGTACAAAATTTTATATAGGAAGCCCTTTTCGTCGACCGGTATTTGATCGCATTGGAGGTGAAGTTCAGCAGGATACTTTCCAGATATGCAGGAATGGCATTTACCACCAAGTTAGCCGGCGTTTGATCAACGATGCTGATGTTATTTTCTTTGATTACAGCACTAAGGGTGTTTGTGGTCCTCAATATGTACTCTTTTAAACATACCGTTTTTCGTATGGCATTTTCATTAGTTTGAATTTCGGTCACCTCATTTAAATGCGCAATCGTCTCTGCCAGCTGTCCGGTTGCAGAATCCATCATTTGCATAAGTTCTTTGAGCTTACCATCTAGTTCCTCATTCAGAAATGCGACCAGCATATTTAAATTACCCGAATGGGACCGAAGATTATGCGAGACGATATGCGAGAAGTTTTTCAACCGGTTATTTTGATCTTGGGTCAATCTGAGCACCTGCTTTAGATCATTTTCAGATTTGCGCTGTGTACTTATATCTGTAATTTGAGAGATGAAAAACAAGGGGATCAAGTCTTTATCTCTAACGACACTTACCGATAAAATCACCGTAACAACGCGTCCTGTTTTATGAAAATAGCGTTTTTCAATTTGGTAACTATCTCTTTCACCTGTACGTAAAGCATTTACGTGACTCAAGTCTAATTCCAGATCTTCAGGGTGCGTAAGTTCTTGAAAGGTCATCCCGCTCAATTCCTCTTTAGTATATCCTAAGATATCTGATATCTTTTGATTGATCTGTAACCAATTTCCCTCAGGGGATACCAAAGCCATACCAATAGGAGCATTTTCAAAACTAGATTTGAACGTCGTGTCGATCAACTGCTTCTCCTGGTTTGCGGTAATAATCTCTGTAATATCGTGCATCGCCACTACTGCCCCTATGAGTTGCTCTTTTTCATCATAAAGTTGATTCCCGGTAACCCTTACGTAGCGATTCTTGGCCGCTGTTTTGATACTGATGATCTCGTCTGGTCCCAAGACTTTTCCCTCAAGAACCTTCAACAATGGGATGTCTGCCTCTTCTAACAGGCTTTTACCGTCGGCTTTATATAAACTGTAATAGTGAGAAAGCTCTGAAGCGGGGACCGACTTAGAAGGTAAACCATGCCACTCCCTACTGGTTTTATTAAAATAGGTCAATTCTTTCTCAGCGTTACATGCTACAATGCCTACGTTAATGGAATCGAAAACCGTTTTTTGAAAAGCCTGCTGGCGTTTTTGCTCAAACTGTAATTGTTTAAAATGGGTAAGGTTTGAAGTTTGCATGAGCAGACCGCCTATTTCACCCTGATGGTACCAGGGTTTTACTTGCCATCGCAAATAAAACGCGGCTCCAGTTCGGTCAAAAAACTCATCTTCCTCAGCTTGATGTATCTCGCCCTGAAGACATTTTCTATGTATTTCTTTCCAACGTTCAGGGATATCAAAAAGATCATAATGATTTTGCCCCTCAATCGCTTCAGGCAAATTGTAATCGATCAACCATTGGCGCGAAGCAGCCAAATAATTAAGCTGGGTATCAAACATCGCAATGGCACCCGGAGCTTGATCGATAAAGGTTTTTTTGATTAGGGCACCCATACCGGTTTCATCTAGAGCCGTATGGTAGCCGGTCATCCATTCGGGACTGCCATCTTTCCAACTTACTACCTGTCCTTGATCTTTTACCCAAATGTAGTCTCCATTTTTTTGTCGTAAGCGCAGCGTACAAGTATATTGCTCTGTAGTACCAAGACAATGTGCCTCAAGTGCACGCTGATAATTTTGCAGATCATCGGGATGACAAAGCCTTTCTTTGGTTTCGCAGATAGCTGGGATATCATCTACTGAATACCCTAGCACTTCAGCCCACGCAGGACTATAATGCATTTCATGGGTAATCCTATTCCACTCCCATACTCCGATACCGGCATCCCTTAAAATATGCGCGTAGCGCTGTTGGTTCATTTTCTCTAATTACAATAGCAGCTTCAAATTAAGGCATTTTTAGTAATTCTACACAAAAAAATTGATTGTGCTTTAAGTCAAAATACTCATAACCTAGTATAAACAGTTAGATTTATTCCATGCTCACACCAAAGATTACGTGAAAATTCCTACGTATTGATTTAAAAATATATAGTGTCTTGATGTGTAGCACCTAGCATTTGCTGTTATCCCAATGTAAGATAGAGTATAGCAAGGTCTAGCTATTATTTTAGAGCTATAGTCCTTGGGTAGGAATTATATCGAGAAGCTTTTTTGAAGTCTGCAGTAGCAGTGTTCAGTCAGCAGTCTCCGGGAGCAGTTGGCAATTGTTATGCTGCTGTTTGTTACTCCGGATCAAAGTACAAAGTCAGAAGTACAAAATACAAATAAGCAACGCACAGTCACTTCGAGTGATTCTTGAATGCCTTAGCGCGAAAGGATTGTATCGAGAAGTAGTTCTCAGTGGGCAGTCGCAGTTGGCAGTGAGCAAACTTTAGGCTGCTGTTTGTTATTTTGCTATTTGTTATTGCTGATTTGTTATTCGGGGTTGGTGTACGTAGAAATACGAAATACTTCATACACTGTCACTTCTAGCGCAGTCGAGAAGTTTTTTATTAATTAGCAGTAGCAGCGGTCAGTCGGCAGTCACCTACTTGAAATACAAAATCATAAAATAAGGAGATTCTCGCACTGCCCATCCCAATGAAGGTTAGGAATTGTATCGCGTGTTTTGGAATGGAAAACCATACCTTATGTAACGCTATCAGTTCCCCTCCTCGTTGAGGAGGGGTGGCAGCAAGGCGCACGCAGTGCGCAGCTTACGGGGTGGTGTTGCCGTAAATATACTAGAACCACCCCTGCCCTGCTGCGCGGGCTTTCCCCTCCTTTAAAAGGAGGGGAGCTTTGTTCTATTCTTTTTTGGATCCTTGTGATACGATGCTGAAACAATCCGAATAGTTGTCGAGACTAAGATTAGTTAGTTAGCGGCTTAACGTTCTAAGATAGAAATACATAACCTAATGTCACTACAAACGCAGTCGAGAAGCTTTTTTTAAAATTAGGTAGTTGGTAATTTTCAAAACGCGCTAAGCATCTTCGGCCAGCATTTTTTGTTCCAGTTTAAGAATGAGTTCGTTTAAAAACTTGGTCCTGCTGCCTTTGCGTTCTTTCAGTTCGGTATAGGTTTTATACGGGTGCTGCAATTTGATATTGAAAAAATCTTCAAATCCTGAGGTCAACTGCTTAAGGTCGAGTGCGCCGTGATTGATGACCTGATCTGAATACAAGGCATAGATAAGTTCTACCAAAGCGGTTTTAGAGCCCGTCCAAACCAATACTTTGTGCTTATCCTGTTTCCATTTAAAATTCTGCCCCGGTTGTAAAGCCTCCAATTGTTCCCGTATATAATGAATGTATCGGTTCATGGCTTTAACTTTGGCCCAGAGCATATCATGTGAGGTGGTGAATTCAGGAAACTGGTAGTAATGCACCAGTGGATTGACGGGATACTCCGGATTTTGGGTACGTGAAAAATACTGATGATCCAGATACGTATGTCCCAGCTCCATATAATGTACAAAATCAGCATTCCTGTAAAAGAACTTGTTGAGCTTTTTAAGCTCTTTTTGCAGAAAACTTACTTGATAGTGTTTCCCCGCCTTGGGTTTCTGCAGTTCACAGGTGCGCACTTCGGTATAATAAATAAGATGACTCATGGGTTCTGACTTCAGCGACTTGAAGAAATAGATCTCAGAGGGTATGCTTTCAAAATCATGCGTATCTACCCAATGCTGGAGGGACGACAAGGTTTTGTTACAGACTGCAATGGCCTCCAGAGCACATTTTAAAGGCGTGGCTTGTGCTTCTTGTAAGGCTTGTAACTCCCGGGTAAAAGCAGCTACCCGTGCTTCCGCTTCTTTCATAACTATTCGGTTTTTAGTTGGTGTTGCGCTTCGATATAATCCATCATAAAATTGCCATCCCTACGCATATAGGCTTGTTTGGGTAGGAGTTGCGCTCCCAGCTTACGCTTTTCAAAATTGGCACTGATACCCCAATCCACCTGAGTGCAATGCAATCGACGGGCTCTGAGCAAGCTTTCGTATAAGAGTTGGCGATAGGTTTTGTAGGTAGCTGCGTGTGCGTATTCCATCCCAATAAGACTGGGGACATAGGTTGTTCCGTTACGGTAACAAAACAATACGCCCAAGAACTGCTCCCCTTCCCGTGCATACAGGACTAGAAATTCCCACTGATCAGAAGTATTCATCGCTTCAAAAAGCCTGTAGGGGTAGGTAAAGGTATTCAAGGCAAGATTACGTGCTTTTACTTGTTGATACATCCCGTACGCCAACTGCAATTGCACATCACTCAACTGTGCTTGTACTTTGCAGTGCACCAGATTTCGAAAGGGTAAAATATCCCGTTTAAAATGCTTTCGGGAGCGTGTACTCAGGTCATTTAAGTAGGCTTCCTGATTCTTCCAGTCTAAAGAAGTTACCAATGCCGTTTCGGGCATAGCCACCGGAATAAAGCCCTTTTGATTAAACCAAGTATCTAATGCATGACCCAAGTCCAAATCCCGGAACACAAGTTGTGATAGGTTCTGGGTTGTACTATAGTCTTCCAAGGTCTTGAGCATCATGTTTAGTGCCTGAGTTGCCTGAGGATGATCGTGTTGTAAATACAATGGCAAGCCGTCTGAAAATAAAGAACCCAAACTAAGCACCGCACTGCATAAATAATAAGAATCCTTTATACGCTTCTTTTCTATAGCTTCAGAAATTTTTGCCGGTGCCAACACGTCTTCTTTCCATAAGCTTTGTGTAAAGGCTGCTAAAAGTAGCAGTTCTCCTTGAGCATCCTTGATCTGCAGATACTTAAACTTCCAGTGATGTTCGGGCAAAGCAGCTTGCGCAAACACCTGTTCTACAAAACGCCAGCCCTCCCAGTCGAGAATACCAAAACCTTTAAAGTGTGTATCCCATAAAGATTGGTCAACAGCTTCAATAGTCTCTTCCACGATCAGGCTTAGGTTGGCTAAGGAGGTATCAGGCATTGGCATCACTTCAAAGTGCTGTTTAAACGCCGCACTTAGCTGGTCAAAATCATTCCCGGTAGCCTGTAGCACTCTGGGGTATTCCTCTTGAAGACAACGTGCAAGCCCTTGAATATCCTCTAAGGTGTTTTTAAGCGATACCGTAATACGCAATCCTGTATTTTTAGAAGGCACTGCCGGGAACAAGCCCATATTTACAAAATACCCGCGATCGAGCAACCTGCGGGTTAACTGATATCCGGTTTCCGGCACTCCGGTTGCCAGAAAAAATACCGGAGCATCGGTTACTGCGACGAGGGGAAGTTTATACTTCTTCAACAGCGCATTAAAACAAACCACCCGCTTTTGCAAATCCTGTTGCCAGTCGTTCAACTCTGAAGTAAGATGTAAGCGTGCAGCGGCAATTGCCGCGCCTACCGAAGCCGGATCTAATTGTGCTGAAAAAGTAAGCGGTCCGCCAAAGGTTTTGATCTTATGATGCGCATCAAGATCTCCACAAATAATAAGAGCGCCGTTAGCACCAAAGGTTTTGCTAAGCGTGCCTATCACAACGCTACGGGGCAATAGCTCCTGCAGGTGATCGTAGATTACCCCGGTACCGTGTTTTCCCGCCCAGCTCATACCGTGTACATCATCAAAATACAACTGAAGCTGCTTGTATTTATGAGCCAGGCGTTTTAAAGCTTCCAGGGGCGCATAATCTCCGTGCATAGAATACACCCCGTCTGCCATATACCATATCTTGTGTGAGGTAGACCCTAGTTCTTGTAAACGCGCTTCGAGAAGATCCATACGGTTATGTCGTATCAAAAGCACCTTAACTCCTCGCAATTTGAGTCGGTTTGCTGCATCCTGTACGCTCCAGTGTACCTGATGATCGAGAATCACCGTATCGGCATCTCCCACCAGGACCGGTAGGGCTGCCATGTGGGCCAGCGTAGCATTTTTGGTTACGATCACCGGGCGACCGTACATGGCTTCCAGTAGGGTCTCCAATTCTTGATACAGCGGATGCGCGATATAGGTTTTTGACAACGGAAACTGTGTACCATAAGCTTCGATAGCTGAAATTGCAGCCTTTTTGATGCGCTCATCCAGCCCCAATCCCAGATAACTGGTGGTTCCAAAATGCTTCAGGCGTTGGCCTTCTATCTGAATAAATCTACCGTCAAAACCAGCAGGATCGGCATGTAAATGGAGGATGTGTTGCGCCCGCGCATGATTAAAAACCGCATCTACGGTGTCTAAAAAATGATTGTGTCTAAGTTGCGCCATAAGCTTGCGTATTACGTGGATATTCAAGTTAAGCACCACTAAACTAATTAATTGCAAGCAGCCTTTAGCGCTATCACGCGTACGCCGCTTTAAAAAATCCCGCAAAGCAAAGATTTTATCCCGCAGAGCAAAGTTTTAAGTATCTACCACAGGGAATAACCCTCAAAACACCTGTATATCAAGCCTATAAAACACACTTTTAAAGAATAATTAGTACTTTCAACACAAATAGCAGGATTAATGAACTTCTTAGAAACCAACTTTGCTGTAATGCAGCTGCGGGAGAATATCCTTTTTTTTAGGTACAAGCAGATTCCGCAATTCGATCTTTCCGTGGCTAAACAACTCGTGGCAGACCGGCTACGCTTACAACGGGAACAAGCCTATCCCGTTTTGTGTGATATGCGCCAGTATAACCAGCCCGATCTGGAAGCCCGACGCTATCTGGCGGTACAAGGTTCTGTACTTATTCGTGCTGTAGCGTATGTAATACCACCGGATACCCGCAATCATGTGATCTATTTTTTCATCAGGGTTGATCAACCTGTAGGAAACGCCAACATATTTACACACGAACAGGAAGCGCTTCGCTATTTAAAAAAGTACGTATGAAAACATCCTCAAATCCCGGTCACAGCTTTGATAGCTTACGGCAGATGATCCAACAGCTCGCCAATGGAGAATTTGCGCACCGTATCCCCCTGCACGAGCAACCCCAAAATGACCTCGAAGAAATCGCTGGAGACCTCAACATGCTCGCAGAAGAATTGGCCGATTTATTCATCAATAAACAAGCCTTTGGATTGAAGGATATGGCCAATCCGCTGATACTGGTCGTCAATGCGCGTTTTAAAATTCAAGGGATCAATAAACGCTTGGCTCAAATGCTTACCCAAGCTTCCAAACGCCTGCTGGGGAAATCCCTGCATAAGGTACTCACCCCGGAATGCATTACCAGTTTGCACGAGATCCTTCCCCTGCATTTGCAAACGCAAAGCAGTAGACCTCCGGTCAAAACCTTAGTGATGTTCAAACTCCCTAAGGGCACCGTACAGGCCTGGGGATATTGGCATTTGCTCAACACGCCAGAAGGCTATTGTTTTTTCTTTAGGGGATTGCCGGCGCGCCTGCAAGATGCACCACCACCTCAAAAAGGACAGCCTACCGCAACAACTTCCCGTAAGGACACCGAGCAACTACAATATGACTTCAACACCATTAAAAAGGTGCATCAATACGTACTGGAACATCTTGACCAGCCCCTACCCTCTTTGCCGGAGCTCGCAAAACTATTTTCGACCAATGAGTTTAAGCTTAAAAGAGGGTTCCGATTGCTGTATCACAACACTATCTTTAAGTTTCATTTAGAGAAACGCCTTGAAGTTGCACGGCTCAAAATCCAGAATACGCCCACCAGCTTAAAACAAATCGCACAAGACCACGGGTTTCGTAATTACAGTCATTTTTCAAAGGCTTTTAAAGCCCGTTACGGTCATAAACCTTCGTACTATAAAAATCGCAACGAGCTGTTTTAAAGCTATCCTTACAAAAAATCCCTTAGACATAACTCATACTCCTGCATAGCAAACTCATTGTAAAATAGATGGATGAACTTTAACCTACAAAGTTTTTACCATGGCGCTAAGCAGTTTTAACAAACAAGGGATCCTAAGGGGAGTTATCAGCTTCTTTATCCTGCTGTGGGTCTATGCCGCAACAGCAAAGCTGCTCGAGTTTGATGATTTTGGTATTCAGTTGGGACAGTCCCCTTTACTCAGTGCCTATGCCGGTATCTTGGTTTGGTTGGTTCCACTAAGTGAATATATACTAAGCGCGCTCCTGCTCCTTCCCACAACTAGAAAAGTGGGTTTATATGGAAGTCTGTGTTTGATGACGGCGTTTACCACCTATATCATCATCATTCTTAATTATGCAGATTTTGTACCCTGCTCGTGTGGTGGGATTCTGGAGGCCTTGGGATGGACAGAGCATTTGATCTTTAATGGGGTGTGTTTGTTTTTGGCTGCAACTGCGTTCTTATTCGCTGCTCAAAATTCTAAAAGCCCTATTACAGGGTTGAAACGAACGGAAATACTAAAACTCTGTGCAGGCGTTTTGGGAAGTGCTGTATGGGTAATTGTCCTGTTTTTGACTTCGGAAGAGCAAATGCATCGTAACAATGCCTTTATACGTCGGTATCCTCAGCATGTGGCCAAAGTTAAGGCGAAAATTAACCTAGGCTATAACTCCTATTATATTGCAGGAATCACCAACGATAGTATTTACTTGGGAAATACCACAGCGCCTTTACACATTATTGCAACTGATACTAAGCTACAGGATACCATACACCATAGATTACACCTTAAAGATATGGATCAGTATTCCTTCAGGTCGCTGCAATTTCGGGTGTTGGATACAATGTATTACCTCAGTGATGGAAGTGTCCCTGTAATTTTTACTGATACGATCGGGAAGTGGAGACCATCCAGAATTTTAAAAACGGAGTATTCTTTTTATAAACTACAACCTTTGCATAATAGCACCTTCGCAGTATTAACTGCAAATAAAGAGACAGGAGATCATGAGCTGGGCTTGCTGAGTTTTAAAGATACCGTAGCATTTCATATAGCTCCGGAGCTATTAGAGAAACAAGTAGATGGTATTTTTGATGTAGATGGATTTCTGCGATATAATGAGAGCCAGGATAAACTCATCTATGTGTATCACTACCGTAATGAGTATTTGGTAATGAATAATATGCTTAAGCTCGAACATAGCGCTAAAACTATTGATACTTTGAGTCAGGCCCAGCTGGATATTGCAACCAGCAGTACTACACTAAAAATTGGCCCTAAATCCATTGCAGTGCATCTTAATGCCGCTACTGCAGGACATTATCTCTATTTACGTTCAGACCGCTTAGGGCAATATGAACCTGCAGAAATGCTTGAGGAAGCAAGTATTATAGACGTTTATGATCTGCAGGATAAGAGTTATGTGCTTAGTTTTTACCTCTATGATTATAAGGGACATTCCTTGAGAAACTTTATGGTAAAGGGTGATCAACTCTACGCCATTTACGATACGTATTTAATAAAATACACCTTAAAAGCTGATGCTTTTAAGTTTTAAAATATTCCGGCCGGGATCAGGAGATTTTAAGAGCTGAAAACCTGTAAACGAGTAGGCCAATTAATAGTAATCTTTAATTTTTATATTATGAAAAATGCACAAAGAAAACTGATTTTACCAGCTCTGGTAATGGGGCTGGGTGTTTTTGGAGCCTTCGTGAGTACTGCACATACTGCAGCTAGCTTTGCTCCACAAACAGGTTATGTAGAGAATAACCAACCTTGTGACACGCCGGTAAGTTGCGATACAGACGGTGAAGTCATGTGTACCCTGATCATCAATGGTGAGGAACAGATTGCAAGAGGGAAATTAACGCCCGTTAGTGATTGTACAGTACCGCTTTTTAGACCGGTGCAAAATTAATCAGTAAAGAGGGGGCCGGTTGGCCCCTTTCTTTTTGCCGTTGATTGATAGTATGATGCTTAATCCATCCAATCTTGTTTTGGCATTCCTTTTAAATAGTGGTCGAACCATTCCAGATGCCTGTTATACAGGTCCTGTCGGGCAACTTTAGCACTAATACCATGTCCTTCTTCAGGGTATACCAATAGCACGTGCTCCTTTTCCAATCGTCTTAAAGCCTGATACAATTCCCGGCTTTGCGTCCATTCAATATTTGGGTCTTTTATTCCTGTCCACGTCAACAAGGGTGTATTGATTTGTGCGGCCTGATGCACGGTAGAATTAGCCAGATAGGCCTCCGGGAACTCATAAAAACCCTTATCAAACCGCCACTGATGATTTTCAAACCGAAAGTAGGCCGACTCAAGAATGAAATTTAGATACCCTAGATAATGGCTTACTAAATCAGTCACCGGGTTTCCGATGATAGCAGTAGCATATCTATCGGTTTGAGTAAGTATAAAACCGGCTTCAGAGGCTCCATACGATACGCCCATTAAACCTACAGCTTTGGGGTTGATTGAAGCGGTTTCGATTGCTTTATCTACGGCAGCTCCCACACAATTAACCGCCGAAATTCCGAAGGCATTCAATTCATAGCGAATATCAGGGCGCAGTACAAAATATCCATTGAGATTTAAATCTATCGGCTCTATACTGCCGCGTTGAAAAGTTAATGAGGGCAGATGATAATCGTGTAGCTTTCTCGAATTAAGCTCATACACATCTACGATCATCGGGTAGCTTCTTGATGGATCATAATTTACGGGATAATGCAATGCCCCGTGAAGTTTATGACCTCCCTGCCAATAGGTAATGAGTTCAGACCGGGGTTTATAGTAATCCTGCTCGTGCAGATTACTTTGTTCAAGAGTTTTAACCGATTTCTGATTCAGGTTGCTGTACATTAAGCGGGTAGGATGGTCCGAAGATTCCTGTTTAAAAATACACAGCCTACCTGAGCTGTCCGCTTGAAGATCATAAAGCTTTAAAGAATCATAGCTTAAAAAGATCTCGTCCTGAGTTTCGCTTAAGGTGCTAATTCCCATTTCATAAGTATTCAGGTTTTTAACTTTAAGTAAGGGGTTTTCGTCAAGAGCAACCTGCTGGGTTTGAAAGTTAAGTTTTTCATATACACTTACCTGTCGTACAGGACGCTTAGTCAAACGAAACTGTAGGTTTCTGCCGCTTCCATCTGTAAGTTTATGGCGTACCCCGGTTTTAGGGCTCACTTTCCAGATGTCCCAATGGTCGTATAGTAAAATAGCTTCATCTCCTTTAGTAAAATAGGGGACTTCATAAGGAGGCGGTATGCCGCTTCGGTCATAGGTGGTATCATACGCAGGGATTTCCCATCCCTGAGTCAGGTTAAGATGCTGTTCCGTTTTGATATCATAAATCCACCAGTGTTTATTTTTAAAGTAACAGATATACTTTCCTTCAGGCGAACCACAAAAACTATTTTTTATAAAAGGCAGGCTGTCTACAATGCGTCTGCGTTGACCTGTTTCCAAATCAAGCAGATTAAGGTCCATAATAAGTTCCCCAGTTTTGAACCTGGGAAGGTATTGAGAGGTGTTGTAGGTTAAAGCATAACGCTGTTTGGGAATAAGGAGTGAAAAAGGCTGCTCTTTCGATTCTACAGGCAATACTTCCTGCTTTTGAGGCTTCCATACCATTAACCGAACACCATGTTCAATCCAGTCATAATTGGGGCTTTCAATTTCGGTCCAGGGGGCACTGGCCTTCCATACTTGTACGTTAGCCAGTTGACTGGTATCTAGTGCAGCTGTAGTTTCCACACGGGGTACTGCTTTAAAAAATACGCGGCGGTTATCTGTGGATATCCCAAAATCAGCACTGCTGCCTTTGTAAAAACTATATTCATCCAGTTCATACTCGTTTAAAGTGAACACACCGGTTTCTAAATCTACATAAAGCAGACTGTTGTTGTTTTCCTCTTCCCGCAACACGGTAAAGGATTTTCCATTTGGGTTCCAATGTATGGCCCTAAATGTACCCGTAGTCTTAAGTTTTTGTGTTACCTGAAAACCGTCCAGATTGAGAACTTGTAGTTCGGCACCCGGATCGCTTTGCAACACCACAACGGCATTAGCTGTAAGTTTGCTAAAATAGACGTCTTTTAAATTAGTAAGCTTAAGGGAATTCCCGCTTTCGAGATGCAGGAATTGACCTTGGTGCTTCTTCTTGTTTTTTAAAAGGAAATGGGTGCCACTGGCGCTAAAGGATGCATCGGTATAGGTGTTAAAGGTCTTGATCGAATCGTTTTTCAGATTAATCAGATTCACTTCTTCAGGGGTTTTAAAGCTTGCCCAGTTACTGTTATTGGAGAACTGCAGGCTTTGCCCATTGGGGATTTCGTGCCGGTGTTCGGTTTCCGTATGTACCAGAACCAGCGTATCGTTCCCTTTTTTATAATGCCGGTTATACGTAACCCAATGACCATCCGGTGACAGACCCGAATTTGAGAATTTATACCATTTGCTCAGATCATTCTGCGATAGTTGGCGATTTTGTTGAGCCATACTATATGGTCCAATACCGAGTACAGTCAGTAGTAAAAAGATTTTTAAAAATTGCATCAGTATCCGGTGTTTTGAGGTTGTAAATTCGGATTGAGTACCAGCTCAGCTTCCGGAAGTGGCAATCTGATCTTATAGGACTCCCATCCATTTTTATAGGATAAAGCCGCATCAGCCGCATCAAAGCGTTTGAGGTCAAAAAACCGATGCCCGTATTCGGTAAACAATTCATGGCGTCGCTCCTGTAAAATAGCAGCGAGCAATTGCTCCTGCGTATTGGCCGCTACCTCGGGAAGAACGGCACGTGTGCGTATGACATTTACATCGGTTGCGGCAGCTTCCAATTGCCCCAGCCGTGCCTGTGCTTCAGCGCGTATTAAATACTGTTCTCCTATACGTAACACTATGCTACACTCAAGGGTATTGGCCGTATTGCTGTTTTCCTGATACTTGTAAGGAAAGTACTGGGCAGTTTCGCCCGTTCCAACCTTTCCGATCCACTCTTGCAAGCGCTGATCTTGTTCCTCAAAACTTGTGATAAGTCTTGAGGTTAGAGCCGTTCTAGGGGGAGGCAAAGATTCAAATACATAGTTTGCAGCTTCATAGGTGTTGGCACCTTCAGCACCTGGACTGAACTGTAAAAGAGTTGCCTGACTATCTTTTAAAAACACCTCACGCAAAGGAAGATCTACCCGGTATAGGGGATTTTCAATCACTTGGCTTGCTTGCGTTATAGCTTGCTGCCAAGCTCCTGAATACAAATATACTCTGGCTAGTAATGCAGTAGCAACGGCCTGATTAGGCCGTACCCGTTCTGCGGAAGGGTATGCTTCAGGTAAAAGGTCTTTAGCCATTTGCAAATCGTGTATGAGCCTTTCAAAAACCGCTTCTTCAGAGCTTTTGGCTATGTTGGTGTTTTCAACATAATTCGTGCTGGTCACATATGGGACTTCACCAAAAAGTTGCTGTAGATATAGATGCACTAAGGCGCGTAGAAAATAAGCTTCACCTTGTATTTGTAGGGCAAACGCCTTCGACAATTGATCGTTATTTGTAGTGTACGCTATAATATCATTTAAAGCATAAATCTGGCTGTAGCTATCTTCCCAAAGCTGTTCAAGAAAAGGGGTTTCGGGTAAGACATTGTTCTCATAAAACACCAAGACATTGGCGCGACTGGTCAAATATAAATCCAGTTCATCGGTATAATGGGCTGTTAAATTTCCTACGCCAATATCTTTTCCGGTTAGCAAACCACCCTCTCTTAAATTGGCGTAAACGTTGAGTAGGGTAGCGTTGGTGGTGCTTTCATCGGCAAATACGGTCTCGGCTGTAATCTGCGTATTGGGCAGATCGGTTTCTAAGAAGGGTTCGCAGGCATACATACTGCATACCAGTAAACAGAGCATGCTTTTATATAATAGTGAATGCACTTGTATAGATTTTAGTATTCGTTTCATAAGAGTATCAATTAAAAATTAGCCTGTAACCCAAGGGTTAAAAAACGTAATGGCGGCAGGTTGTCTATACGCTGGGTTTCGGGGTCTGAACCCGCATATCGGGTAAAAGTCAGGAGGTTTTGTCCCTGAACATAAATGCGCGCATCCACACCTTGAAGCAACCTTTCCGGAAGATTATAGGAAAAAGAAGCATTTTTAAGCCGTATATAGGAAGCATCGGTAACCGAGGCGCTGCTGTTTCGGTAATTGGAAAAAGCACGAACGGCCTCGCTGTCTCCGCCCGCAGTGAGCTTTTGAAAGGGAGCATCATCCTGCGGCTCTTGCCATCGGTCGAGAAGTGCTACGGGTTGATTTGAACGGATACCGGGTCTTGAGCCGGTGGCATAATAATTAGAACCCTGCTGTTTGGCAAACTGCAGCAAGAAGTTTAATTCGAACGCCCCCCATTGCACCTGGTTGCTAAGCCCTCCAAAGAAATCCGGATTCAAATCCAGCACCGCTTGGCGGTCATTAGGAAAGCTGATGCTACCATCCCCATCATAATCCTGAAATTCATAGATGCCGGTTTCGGGGTTAATGCCGGTGTACTGATATACTTTGCGGATGTTTAGTGGCTCTCCCACCATATATTGATTGGCATAGGTAGAACCTTCCAGATCGGGAAACGAAACCAGCTCATTTCTTAAAAACGAAATATTCAAAGAGGTACTCCAGTTGAATTTTTCATTTTGAAAATTGACAGTACTCAATTCAAACTCCCATCCGCTGTTTTCTACCGTGGCATCAAGGTTGGCCAGAATCGAACTAAAGCCCGTGGTTCCCGGCAGCGGTATGCCCACCAGTTGATTCCCGGATCGGTTTTTAAAGTATGCCGTATTCAGTAAAATGCGATTCTTTAAAAAACCCAATTCAAGAGCTAATTCTAACTTTTTGTTTTCCTCCCAGGCAAAATCTGCATTAAACAGACGTGTAGGGGTGATTCCGGTTAGACCCTGATACCGGTTTGTAGTAATGCTATAGGTATCTAGAAATTGATAATCGCCTATCGCGTCACTTCCGGTAATCCCATAACTACCGCGTAGTTTACCAAAACTCCACCAAGGGCTATCCTGTATCACATCTTCTTCAGAGAATATCCAGGCAGCACCTACCGCACCAAAATTGGCAAACTGTTTACCCGGACCAAAACGACTGCTACCGTCTCTGCGTCCGGTCAGATTCAAAATATAGCGGTCTTTATACTTTAAATTCAATCTTCCAAAGCCCGCGGTATACGTATAAGCGGTACTCCCGTTCTCCAATACAAAAATAAACGAGGCGGCACTTAAATTGGAAATCAGGCTGTTATTGGAATATCCCTGACCGTATACTACATTGCTACGTGTAGTTTGATTTTGAAAGGTGGCCCCCAGTAATGCATCCAGCTTCCAGTTTTGCATATTCAGGGTATAATTAAGCTGAGGTTCTATGATCCAGGATTGATTACGGGTATCATTGGTAAAACGATACGAGCGATCACTTCCATACCCATATGCCGGATTGTAAAAGGTAGAAGGTACTTCTTTAACCTCTGTCAAAAAACGATCATTATACCCCAGACTAGAGCTTACTTTTAAATGAGGTGTCACTTGATATCCTATAACTGCATTGGCGATAAGGGTATGGTTTTTTGCTCGATAATCCTGTTCCAGCTGAGCCAGGGGATTGTCCCAAGTACTATCTGCCCAGTTCAGCGCCCCATCTTCCGTATACAGATCGGGGGCATTGGGAGGTAGCATGCGTGCGTCACGGGTAAAATCATTTCCCGGTTGGTTGTTGTCATCAAAGGAGTAGGACGTCGTCAGGTTGATACTGAATTTCTGATCTGCAGATTGATGATTGAGGTTGCTGTTTACCGAGAGTTTATGATAGGTAAAAGCTCCGGGGAATACTGAGGTTTCCCGTTGGTACCCGCCTCCTATCCTAAAGCGGGTAGTTTCTGATCCCCCCGTAACAGCGCCCTGAAGGGCAGCGGTAGTTGCTGTACCACCAATAAGGGTTTCCTGCCAGTCGGTATATTTATTCGCATCCCATGTACCGTTGATGTCGTAAGCATTGGCAGGATAATCGGTTACCCCATCATTGGCGTAGGCTTCCCGTCGCATCTCCAGATACTGCTCGGTATTCATCAATTCCAGAGTACGAGTAAGCTTTCCGCTACCGGTATAGGCTTGGAGGCTAAAGCGGGTCTTACCGGCTTTTGCCTGTTTGGTGGTGATCAGCACTACCCCGTTAGCCCCGCGTGACCCATAAATTGCAGTAGCATCAGCATCTTTCAAAATTTCAATACTTGAAATGCTGTACGGATTTAAGGTATTTAAAGGGGACATATTGGCTCCCGGCAAGAGGGTGGCAGAGACGTTGGTATTGCTCAGGCTTTGTGAATTGTAAGGTACTCCATCAATGATATAAAGCGGTTCGTTACCCCCTGCCCGTAAACTATTCCGCCCGCGTATCTCAATATCAAATCCCCCTCCCGGTACTCCGGTGGTTTGGGTGATATTCACACCCGCCATCCGGCCTTGCAAAGCGGCTAGGGGATTGGTCACCGGTTGGCGCTCGATCTCGGCAGCGCTTACCCGGGCGATACTGCCCGTCTGCTCGCGGCGGGTAGTATTGTAATACCCGGCATTGATGGTCACCTCACCCAGATCGGTGATGTCCTGTTGCAGGACAATCGTAAAATGGGTTTGATTCTTTACCGGCAGGCGGATTGTTTTAAACCCAATATAACTGATGCTTAAGGTATCGCCAGGTTGTGCTTGAATGCTGAAGATTCCTTGCATATCGGTTTGCGTCCCCGTGTTGCTGTTTAAAAGTCGGATGCTTACACCCGGAATTGGGTTTTCTTGTGCATCGGTAACGGTACCGGATACGCTTTGTTGGGGCGTGGCCCAAAGTAGATTTCCTGTTGCCCAAAATAGGCAAACAAGTATCCACGCAGCCCCCGTAAGGCGCGTAGTCAAAATTTTCATAACTTCGTCGTGTTAAAATGAAACAATAGTTTTATTTAAGCTCACGCCTTCCCGCCGGACGCCAATCTCGAGGGAAGGCTTTTTTGCTTAGACGGCTTTGTAAAAGGCGTCATTCTAGTCCTGCCGTTAGGCAGGGTGTAGAATCTCATCCGGCATACTCCATGCCCAATGAGGTGATTCACCTTTAAAAACCAAGATTTCTTCTTCACAGACCTTGCGGTCTGCAGCTCTTTTTTATGGCTAATTCACGTGTTTGCAATAGGGTATTTAGCTTCGTTTGCCCTCATCCCCCCGCCCTTCTCCCGCAGGAGAAGGGTGCTTGATCTTACATAAACACGCTTAAAAGTTGCTAAAGCCCCTGTGCTTGTACAGGAACTGTATAAGCCCGTGCTGCATGCACTGCACGCAACCCCAACCCAACTACCGCGTATTCTTAGGGAATGACCGGTAACCCACGGGTGCTTTAGCAGGATGGTGTGCTCCCGTTCGCACGTTTGTCATATGTTTTTTACTTTTAGATGATTAATACTATTTTACTTTTCAATTTGATGGACTTAACGTCCTGATTTTATAACCCAAAGGGTTAAACTAATGTCTTCCCTCGGTTCAGAATAGTCGCAAGGGCAGCGCGTTAAGAAAAGGTCTGGTAGACCTTTTTAACGAATGAGCCAGGTGGCGCGTTGGCTTTGGAATAGAATATTTTACTTCAAGTAAGAACTACTCTTAAAAAATCTTGAGCAACGACGCGGAGCTGACCAGGCGGTTTTCGCCTCTAAGGCGAAAAATTCCTAAGCGAGGGGCTCTTTTCTTTTGGTTCGTTTTCTTTAAACAGGCAAATCGACTTTAGGAGATTCACGAGCTCCCGTAAAATAAAAATCGCGCGAGTAAAGAAAATGAACAAAACATGCTATAAACCCATTACCTCTATTTTCTAACCTAAATACTAAGTAGCCTACCTCAAGGCGAGCCTCAGCATATTAAACCCTTTGGCGACGCCAATAAACAACCAAGTAGCAGCTAGAAGATCAAGGCTCACAAGACAGCATCTAAATGTATCATCCACTTTAATGCATTCTTTTTAATCAAAAGGCCCCAACGCAGCAAGCCAGCTCACTTTCCAGAATAGTTTTTAAGTGTATTCTTTAGGCTCAGCCCTAAATATCTTGAGGCCTGCTTTCCAAATACAGAAAACACAAAGACGCTAAAACATCCTTATCTTTGCACCAGTACTTTTGCATTTAATAAGGCTATCACTCCAGATAAAGCTGCTGTGCTTGTCTTGCGCTAATAACGCTACAAGCGTGCTAAAAACAGTACGCATTATGGCGTTATGATGTGCACCCGTTGGCACGTGTGTCATAGGCAAATTGATTTAAGGATGCCAAGGCAAACCGATTTTACTTCAGGCTACCACCAGCCGTGATAGCGATGCTCATTGGGGTTTTAGGGGAAGAATTAGGAGCTGCAGGGCTACAGGCTTTCTTTAATCACAACGTTGCTACCCGGATAGTCAGCGTTGAGCACTATAAAGGCTAAGAATCCTGTCGGCTTATGCATCAAAACAATAATGCAGCACCCTAATTATGAGGTAAATATATAATAAATCTACAAAACAACAAATAACAATTACAATATATTTTTTGTTGCCGTATAGATTGTTCAATTTGATCTATGTCAAGATATAAAGACGAACTCAACTTAGTTAAACTGGGGGCTAACCTGACCAAACAACGGGAAGCCTTAGAACTGTCTGTAGAAGATGTTTCTGAAATGACCGGTTTTTCTGCGCAAACCATTCGAAATATTGAAGCCGGTGAAGAGAGTTCGTTGTCTTACGTCATTGCCATTTGCCAAGCATTAGAGTTACACCCTACCCAAGCCTTTGACTTTCCGATTAAATTGGAACCTCGATATAAGTTATCTGCTGCGCGCGTCGAAAAAACACGACTCACACAACGCATCGAGGGCTTTGTCGCCGGCGATTATTTTAATGAGGGCCGCACAGCTAAGGATGTAGTCACCGAGCTGAACGAAGTCTATCATATTCAAACCACTACCTCGGCCGTCTCTGTGATCCTTAAACGCAAAGTAGATGAGCAATTACTTAAAATTGATCAAGCAGGTAAACAGCGTATGTATAAAAAGAACTGATGTTTTCTCCCTGAATGTTTCCTTCTGTCACAATGTATATAGGGCATTCCACCCCTAACCTATTCCCTGCTCGTGCGCTGCCTGTCCCAATGCATATGTGGAATTGCATCGCGTTCTCCTTCTTCTAAATTCATACTACTAAACAAACTACCCCCGTTGCCGCGCGATTGTATCGCGTGCCCAAAATCTGAGCTTGAGGTACTGGAAAACCAAAATTCTAGTCTAAATAATCCAACAAATCTTCCACATTTAATCCGCAATACGACGAAAACTCAGGTACCGTAACAAACTGATGTGGCTCTTTTTTTAGATATACCCTGATATCTGCAAGCACTTGACGCCCATAGCGCTCACGTTTTCCGGTGATACACTGTTTATCTTTTGGAAATATATACAAGCCTTTGGTTTTCATAAGTGATCAAAGTACAAGCCAATAGAAAAAACCAGAATCTTTCGGTATACCGTTCGTAGTACCGTAAAAATTTAACAGTTAGATCATCAATAACAAATAACAAACAAGCAATAAGAAATAAGAAAACGCAAACCCTAAACAGAGAACAGAGAACAAAGAATAACAATTAAGGAATAAGGAATAAGAAACAAGAAGCTGGATATAGTTCTAATTTTGAACTTTGAATTTTGAACTTGTTATCCATCGCTTAGGAAAAGACCTTTTTAAGCAATAGTTTCACATTCAAATACTACGCTTATGCACCCTTTTTAACTGGATAAGCACTAAAGCTGCAGATGTCTCAGTATTTAAGAGCCCCTTTATTTTTTTCGCACAAAAGCACCTTTATTTTTACAAACAATTGATTGCTAGATGATTGTTTATTAATTTGATTTACACGTACTTAGCGTCGGAGTGAGACACTTCTTCAAAATGCGTATTTAAAGTTGGGTTACTTCTAAGCATTTGAGGTCTCACTCTTTTTTTAAAGCATGCTTTCACACGAGCACATTATAGAAATGATTCCAATTTTGAAAAGTCTTATGAATTTGTAAGAGCCTTGGACAAAAGGGACTATATAAGATGCTAAATGCACGAAATTGCATCCCATACCCCTCACCAGCTATACGACTAATCCAAATACCCTAACAAATCTTCCCCTCCTTCTTCTTTTACCATCTCCCAGAAAATAACAAACAAGAAATAAGGAGCAACTAGAAACAATGACACTGGTTCATACATTATCTATCCCAATGCATACAAGAATTGTTGGTGCGCGATTGCAACGCATACTCCTAATTCCTACTACTAAACAAACTACCCCATTGCCGCGCGAGTGTATCGCGTGCCCAACATCTGAGCTTGAGGTACTGGAAAACCAAAATTCTAGTCTAAATAATCCAACAAATCTTCCACATGCAACCCACAATAGGCTGCAAACTCATGTACCGTTACAAACTGATGTGGCTCCTTTTTTAGGTATACCTGATGTCTGCAAGCAATTGACGTCCATAGCGCTCACTTTTTCCGGTGATACACTGTACATCTTTTGGAAATATACACAAGCCTTTGGTTTTCATAAGCGATCAAAGCACAAGCCCCCCAGCAAACCTCCCCTGTTCGTGCGCGATTGCATCGCGTACCCTTCAATAGTTACACGATTAATCCAAATACACAAACAAATCCTCCACATGCAACCCACAATAGGCTGCAAACTCATGTACGGTAACAAACTGATGCGGCTCCTTTTTTAGATAGACCCTGATGTCTGCAAGCAATTGCCGCCCATAGCGCTCACTTTTTCCGGTGATACACTGTACATCTTTAGGAAATATACACAAGCGTTTGGTTTTCATAAGCGATCAAAGCACGAGTAACCCTACAAACCTGCTAAGAAAAAACCAGAATCTTTCGGTATACCAATCGTAGTACCGAAAAAAATTAACGCTTATCGGTATACGTTAAGAATTAAAAAGGCAAGCCTTACGATTGAACCTAGAGTCAAAACACACTACTTCACCTACACGCTGCTCAACTCAACTGTCCCTTCGACAGGCTCAGGGTGACAA
The DNA here is from genome assembly GCF_000152985.1 of Leeuwenhoekiella blandensis MED217. Taxonomy (GTDB): domain Bacteria; phylum Bacteroidota; class Bacteroidia; order Flavobacteriales; family Flavobacteriaceae; genus Leeuwenhoekiella; species Leeuwenhoekiella blandensis. The sequence continues at coordinate 3,174,468 of NZ_CH672395.1, forward strand.
CTAGAATAGACACGCAATCCCAAAAAACTTAAAAGTTCGTGCTAAATACCTGCCAGCCGCCGACTGAGACTGCCTACTCATTACGTATGCGTCAAAATCCTAAACCTCGCATTTTGAACTTTGAATAGTAAATCCTTCGCCTCAAATAAGAGAGAACAAACAGCGAACAGAGAACAGCACATAAAAAACCCTTCCTCCAGACCTAAACCTGAAAGAAGGGTTAAATACATCTGGTAATCACAAGATTGTGATCCCTAGTTAAGGTCTCTTCGTTTTAAAATCCATGCTTTCAAGCGCTTAAGCAACCATTTTAAAACCAAAGAAACCACAAAACTCACACAAGCCCCTAGGCCTGCAAGCACAACGGCCTCAAAGACTTTGTCGCGGTGCAGACTGGGGAGTGTTGCAGCAAGCATTCCTCCCAGTGTACCCAGTTTTAAAGAAATACTACTGCTGCGCATCGGCTTCCTTAGTCTTCGCTTCCGATAGTCCGTCTGCAACCACTGCCTGACTTACTGCAGTAGCTACACTTCCGGCAACTACCGCATAACCGGCAATACTCAGCAACACAGCAGGGAGTGCTACGGGAGCTGCGAGCAAGGCCGCACCCCCACTGGCCAGACTAATCCCTACCGTACGCAGCATCCGGAAAAACCGCGGGGTGGGTTGCCGATAACGTTCTAAGATATTCATGAGTGTTATAGGTTATCGTTAAATAAACAGCCTCCTGTTCCTCCACCGCTTCACAGTAGAGGAGCAGTAAACGTTCCAGCGCAGGCTTGGCATGCAAACCTTGCGCAATACCCGTCAGCTCCAGCACCGGCACGATGCCCCCTTGCAGTTCATGAAGCCCATTCTTGTCTGCGTGCAACAGGACTTGCTTGCACCCGGGCACATCGCTAAGAGACAGATGATGCCCATACTGCTGCGACAGGCGTGGCAGTACTTCGTACCGCCCTTCAGGAATACAGGATAAGGCTTTACTACTATCCTGCCAAGGCTGCTCCATACAAAAACATACAAACCGCCCATGCACCTGCAAGACCCCATGCGTTCCCTTCGGGTAGTAGCTGCGGTGTAGTACCCACTCCATCTTAAGCCGATTGAGCTACCTGTACTACCGCCATGGCGTTATACGCCCCATTCTGCAGGGAGTACATCGTACCGTTGACCTCCTGGTAAAACTCAATGCTCAAGGCCTGTACCACACTCAACGTACTGTCTGCTGTGATATTCACTTCCAGATCGGTAACAGCGACTTCCGCATTTTGATAGGGTAAAATCCCGGTAGTCACGGTCTTAAAGAGCGACGTCTGTGCCTCAAAATCGAGTTCGCTTACTCCACAACTCAGCTTGTAATGCGTAGCCCCTGTGGGTGCTGCGATCTGTACCTTCGGATTGTAGGCCTCCAGCGTCAGTCCCACCGCTCCGGTTGCCCGGTCGTAGCGTACACTAAAGGGGGTAACCAGTGTGGTGCTTAACGGACTGTTGGCATTAAATTCAAAGCCGTTTAGAAAACCCAGTTCCCCTTCGGTCAGGTTGCGTTCCCCGCGCATAGAGATAGCATCGGTTTTGATGATCGCAAGCAATTGTGTAGTCAATCGGCTTACCACTTTTGGGTCTTTTGCCTGTTGCATCATGACCTGCATCGAATTGCGCAGCAGTTTTCCGCCTTTTCCGGCACGTCCAAATTCGGCCCCGTTCTCCCGGGTACGTTGAAAAGCAGGATCGGTCGCAATACGCTTGCCATCTACTCCTCCCTTAAAACGGGCCATATGCCCATCTGCACTTTTGTAAAAGGCAATATCCCCGATAGTGCCCTTCAACTTGATAATTCCAGCTTGTTTAGCCATAATAAAAAGATTTAAATTAGGTCACAAAGTAAATAGGCTTACGAGCGGAAAACCAGCAGCAGGGTACATCCGTGCCGATATTGCCGAAAATGTTCCTTTCTGCCGAATCTGCCGGTACATAGGAAGTAAAATCATCGTCTAACCCTGTAAAATTGAGGCTCAGGTACATCTTACATCGGGTAGCTTAAACAAAAGATGGAAAAACTATAAAAGAAATTTTAATCCTCAAGTTCTGTCTGTATAGTTTATTTAGGATTAAAAATTAGCTTTGTATAGCTATAACAGGATTTATTTATTAATCTGTATAGCTAATTTAGGACGGGTCAACGCCTAGGCATCCCCCAGGCAAAGCCTAGGATAGTGTATGAAGAGTGTATGAAAACGGCATTTGAAAAGTAGAAATTTAAGAATTCGTTAACAAATAATGAAATTGAGTATACCATTGATTTTTAAAATCTGGGGGCTCAAGAAAAGTATCGAGCATGTCACTTCGAGTGATTCTGGAGCGCCTTAGCGCGAGAGGATTGTATCGAGAAGTTGTTCTTAGTGGGCAGTCGCAGTAGGCAGTAGGCAAACCTTAGGCTGCTGTTTGCTATTCCGAATTAAAGTACAAAGTCAGAAGTACAAAATACAAATAAGCAACGCACGGTCACCTCGAGTGATTCTGGAGCGCCTTAGCGCGAGAGGATCGTATCGAGAAGCATTGTTAACTATAAACTCCCTAACTTCAAAGACTTCTCGATACAGTTGAACCCCAGCTAAGGCTGGTCTTCATCCACTCGAAGTGACATCACCCATACCCGAAGGGTAGCATGCAATCATAAATCCCTCGGTTCAGAATAGATGCTGGAAGCTCCGAAGGATAGGAGCGGTAGCGACGCGGAGCTGACAAGACGGTTTTTGCCTGATAAGGCAAAAAATTCCTAAGCGAGGGCGTCGTTTCTTTTCTGCATCCGACGACCGCAGGGAGAGGAATGCACCTGTTGTGCTCTGTAAAAATGCTAGTCGAATTAGTAATGGTAAAGAAAATGAACAGAACATGATTTAAAGTAAAACCTATCAAACTGACGTTAATACGTTAATATGAAAATCTCAAGCTACTAGCCTCAATGCATGTAGGAAAAAATATGAAACTACACCCCCTTATGTAACGCTATCAGCTCCCCTCCTCGTTGGGGAGGAGTGGCAGCAAGGCGCACATAGTGTGCAGCAGCTGACGGGGTGGTGTTGCCCCGTATGTACTAGAACCACCCCTGCCCTACTATGCGGGCTTTCCCCTCCTTTAAAAGGAGGGGAGCTTTGTTGTATTCTTTTATTTTTAATCCTTGTAATGAGATGCTGAAACAAGGTACTTATCGGGACAGTATGACAGCTTGTATTCATAAAAGTTAGACGCATCCATACCCGAAGGGTTTAATTTCCTTTTGGTCAGTATAGTAAGGGCATCCCGTTAAGAATTTTTGAAGCCTTGGAAGAAATTTAGGGATGCACTTACGGTTTTTGCGATAGCAAAAAATACCTATCCAAAAGGCGTCCTTTCTTTTGTTACTTTTCTTTGGAGAAGCAAAGAAAAGTAAGAAGTTAGAATCACTCAAACCAAGGATACGAGGTTCACGAGCACCCCTTAAAATAAAAACCCCGCGAGCTAAACCGAGGATACAAGGTTCACGAGCTCACGTAAAATAGAAATCAAGCGAGATAAATCGACGCTAGGAGATTCACGAGCTCCCGTGAAATAACAAACCCGCGAGTAAAGAAAATGAACAGAACATGATTTAAAGTAACTAGTATTCCAATGGTAAACTATGGCTCAGGCAGGCCAACTCCCAGTCAACTTCTAGGCATCCCCTAGGATGGTGTATGAAGAGTGTATGAAAACGCCAATGCAAACGCAGGATTTTAAGAATTCATTAACAGCTCTACTTTTTTGCTTTAATGCCCACCCCAAAATAAAAAAAACAAACAAAACCTATCGACTACAAGCTATAGGCTATGAGCGATCATAAAAACAACAAACAGAAAACAATAAACCTCAAACGGGCCTATCGACTAAAACCTATCGATTAACAGCCATCCACTCGAAACAGCAAACAACAAACCCCATAAACCAATCCCCAGTTCCTAATCCCCAATAACCCCAAACCACTCCATCCTATCAACTAAAAGCTATCGACTACAAGCTATAAGCTGTCATCCAAACTTCAACACGAAACAAAAAACACAAAACAAGAAATCAGGAACCACTCCACCCTATCGACTCATAGCTATCGACTACAAGCTATCATCCAAACTTCATCCCGCAACGGAAAACAAAGAACAACAAACCGTAAACAGAAAACCGTAAACAAAAAAAGGACACTGATCACAGCATCCTTTTTTAAATCTATCGACTAATAGCGAGTAGCTATAGACTACTTAAAAGCTCTTCTTAAACCGCTCCCATAAGGAAGGTTTGCTTTGGCCATAAGCATAACCGTACTTATTCCCATAGCCAAAGTTGGCGGTTTTTACATCGTTGATCACAAAACTAACGTCATGCAATTTCCCATCATTTTGTGCGTCTACAGCAAAATGGAGCAATTTCTTTTCCGTATACCCCGCACGGGTGACGTATAAGATCAAATCGGCATACTTGCTAATCAAAAAGGTATCAGCTACCAGCATAGAAGGTGCAGTATCAACGATCACATAATCAAACTGCTCCCGTAATTCCTGGATCATATGTCCAAACTTCGCCTGGTGTAACAATTCTGAGGGATTGGGCGGGATACTTCCTGACAACAAGAGTTTCAAATTCGGATGGAATTTAGAATCGCTGATCAGATTTTGCAACTGATGATCCTCGTTTACCAGGTAATCACTGATCCCCAAGAAGCTTTTAGACTCGGTATCATAACGTTGCAATTGGGGATTCCGTAAATCTGCCCCTATTATGACTACTTTTTTACCCGTATTGGCCAAGGTAACCGCCAGGTTGATCGAGGTAAAGGTCTTTCCTTCCCCTTTTACGGTAGAGGTGGTATAAATACAATAGCCTTGATCTTTGTTTTTAGCATTCACTAATAAATACTGCAAATTGGTGGTCATGATCCTAAAGGATTCAGCCAAAACGGAGCGGTCATTCTCGGTAACCAGGTCGATCTCCCCTTTGGGAATATTTGGCAATTCGCCTACTATAGGGATGCTTTTGGTGACCTTTTCAATATCTTCCCGACTCTCGATCTTATTATTGAGTAAACGTTTAATATAGATAACCCCAAATGGGATCCCCAAGCCTAAGATCAAGCCCAAGACTAAAATGATCAAAGGCTTGGGAGCAACCGGTTTATTCGAACTATAACCACTATCTACGATCTTGGCTTTAGGCATGGTAGCAGCTAAGGATAGCGAATTTTCTTCCCGCTTTTGCAATAAGAAAATATACAAGGCCTCCTTAATATTTTGCTGTCGCGAAATATCTCTAAACCTGCGTTCTTTTGAAGGTACTTTACTGATTTGCGAATCAATTAAAGAATTTTGACGCTCCAGATCATCCAGTGCGATTTGAAAATTTTGTTTGGTCTGTTGCAGTCCATTATAGATGGTCTGTTCCAGTTGTTCGATCTGTGCATTCAAGCGTTTTACAGCAGGATTTAGCTCGGTTGCGCCTTCCAGCAAGCGGTTTCTTTGTAAGATCGCATTGTTGTAATTCCCGATCTGTACATTTAAACCATTATTATCTAAGGCTATATTGCCGGGAAGTAAATCTGAAGCACGCCTATCATTTTCTAAAAACTCGATAAGCGCGTCAGAAAAAGCGATTTGTGTATTCAACTCCCGTTGCCGCTCGCGATACTCGCTGGCATTTTCTATAAAGAGCTTTGACTCTTCTTCAATATTGGTGAGGTTGTTGCGCTCTTTAAAATCCTCAAGCCCTACTTCAACCGTATCCAATTCGTTACTGATAATATCCAGGCGCTCGTTGATAAACTCTGCGGTACTTAGTGCAATTTGATTTTTATCTTCAATAGCTTCCTTATTATATTCAAAAATCAGTTGATTAAGAATATCCTCTGATTTTCTCTTAACCGTACTTTCCAGGCTCAACTCCAAAAAAGTCGCATTCTGCTCAAGCAGATTAACCTCAATCTCGTTTCTTAGATAGTCGGCAATGCCGTTTACCTCTCTAAAACTGATCAGGATGTTAAAACGCTCCTCATCAGGATCCACATTCAGGTTGGGGTTTCTTTTGATCACAACCTCTCCAAATCCCAGGTCTACCAGAGTTCCTAAAGCAATGTCTTTAGTAATCCCTAAGAAATCATTATGCACGTGCACCACTTCATCAGTAAAATTTCCGGTAAATTCAAATTCACCAGCCTCTTCTTTGACCAATTCCTGCAAGCGCTTATCGTCTTGTCGAACCACCTCTACAAGCAAGGGAGACTTTAGATAAAGTTCTTGACTTACAAAAGACGAATTATCAAAATAACGCACATTCAAATTAAGCGCTTTGATGGTGTTTTGCATCATACGATAGGACTTAAACATCCCGATCTCGTTTTCAATACTGTTGGTTCCCATCCCTCCCATCAATCCTAACTCGGCAAAATTTGCCAGGCCTGCAGATGGGGTCTTTCCTTCATCATCTTTGATGATCACACTGGCGACTGTTTTATATTTGGGGATGGTCAGCTTTAAATAAACAAAAGCTAAGCCCAAAGCCAAAATTCCACTGAGTACAAACCAGGGCCAGTACCTAAGGTACTTACCCAATTCCTCTCTTAAATTGAAATCCTCCTCGTTATTGTTTAAGCTTTGCATAAATTCCTTTATTTATCGAGATATTAATACCATTAATGAAACCAGTACGGAAGCTACTGATATATACACAGAAGCATTTCGGTTATAACTGGCCGCTTGGCGTTGAGGGCCGTTAGGCTCTACATAAACGATATCATTTTGCTTTAAATAATAAAAAGGGGATTCCACAATGCCAGGCTCGGTAAGATCCAACGTCGCCTGCAGCATTTTTCCATCCTGTTCTCTAAGCACCTTTACGTTTTTACGTCTACCATATATGGTTAAATCGCCTGCCAATCCTAAAGCTTTAGGTAAACTCAGGTATTCATCACTAATGCTAAAGGTTCCCGGGCGCGCGACTTCCCCCAATACCGTAACCTTGAAGTTGGAGATTCTTACGATCACCATAGGGTCTTTTACATAAGCGGCGATGCGTTCTTTCAATAAGGCAGCCAGCTCCTTTCGGGTCAACCCATACACCTCGATTTTACCTAAAACGGGAAAATCGATCTCCCCTTCCGGATCTACGAGATAGGTTTGCACCTGTGCTTGTGTCCTGTTTGGGATCAAATTATTGTCTAATATCGTCCCGGTACCCACCATAGGTAAGTTAAAGGGAATGGCTGTTTCCTGCTCTAAGGCAGTTACCGTGATCGCTAGTTGATCGTTATAGGTTATGGTAGGATTAGAGGCTTCAGACAGCTTTAATTCCTGAATTTGCTGCTGCACTTCTTCTTCATCATAAAAATAAACAATCTCTTTTCGGGACACACAAGACCCCATGCTGAGTATCAGTAAAAGCAGTCCTAGACTGTATTTAAATCGAAGTAGCAATCTCATATAATGTTTGTTAAAGTTGCGAAAATAAGATTTCCCTTTTAAATCAATATGCTTTTTCTTCACCTTTTACCGCATTGACTACGGTAAAGTATATAATTTTAAGGTCCAGACGCAAAGACCATTTTTCTACATAAAAAATATCCAAACGCGTCCTGTTGATGATGTCACTCTGCTCTACGATCTCCCCGCGATAGCCGCGTACCTGTGCCAATCCGGTGATTCCCGGCTTTACAAAATGACGTACCAGATATTTATCTACCGAGGTCTGATATTTTTCGGTATGCACCTCCATATGCGGGCGCGGCCCTACCACACTCATATTACCTAATAAGACATTATAAAACTGTGGCAATTCATCAATACTAGTCTTGCGTAAAATACGTCCCAGCTTGGTCACCCGCTTATCGTTCTTGGTCATCATCTTGGTATCGGCATCCGCCGTGGTGGCCATGGAGCGAAATTTATAACACCAAAACACCTTCCGGTTCACCCCGTGCCGTTTTTGCTTAAAGAACAAAGGCTCATTAGAATCAAAACGCTGCAACAGGTAGACAATGGGGCTCAACCAGGACAGAAACCCCACAATGACGATAAGGGCAAAAACCACATCAAAAATCCGTTTAACCACCTTCGCATAAGGCGTTTCTAAGGGTAATTCCCTTAGATTAAGTACAGGTACATTATCGTAGAGCTCGATCTTCATCGCCCGGGTAAAGATCTCTTTATTATCGGGGATGATCTTAAGTTTGATCAAATTATTATCGGCAAAAGCCATCAAATTGAACAGCTGCGGCTGAGACAAACGCGAAGCGATACAAAAGATCTGTTCTACTTGATTATTTTTAAAATAGGCGAAGGCTTCTTCAACCTTCCCAAGGTAGGTGGGACTTTTAGAATGACTGTTATCAAAATACCCCAAGTACCGGTAGCCCAAGTCGGGCTCATCAAAAACTTTACGTATTTTTTTAAGATTCCGGTCCCTGCCGATCACAACCACCTTAACCGCATTCCCCCCTACTTCCCGATACTTTGCACGCGTATAGTAAAACAAAATACGATAGGCAAACAAGCTTCCAAACAAACCCAAAAGTAGATATGCATGATATTGGGCAGATCCCAAAGGCGTAGCGCTTAAACTGAACCAGGCAAAGTAGCCTAAAGTAAACAACAGATACAGCTGTATGGGTTTATGAAAATTGGTAAAAAAGCGCTCTTTCCGCGAGGTGGGATAATAGTCTATCGCATAGGCGCTCAACAACCAGGTCGCATTAAAAAATAAGATCGAATTGAGGTTAAAATACAATTCCGGGATAAACCAAGCCAAAAAGCCATTGATCAAGAGCAAATGAATGACAATAGTAACCGGTACAATAAGTTCTGAGCGTTTCATGCGGTAGTGCGTACTTAGTGAGTTAGCATTTTAAAAAGAATTGTAGTTGGCATTTTTCCTCCCTTCTAGGGTTTTTGAATTTTAAGAAGCTGTTCAAAATAAGTTATAGTTTCTGTAAGCCCTTCCCGTAAGCCCGTTTGAGGCTGCCAGCCGTTAAGCAATTCTCGAGCTTTGGATATCTCGGGGCGACGCTGTTGCGGATCATCCTGAGGTAAAGGCTGAAACACCAATTTTGAGGAAGATCCTGTCAAATCAAGAATGCTTGCTGCCAATTGCAACATGGTACATTCATGAGGATTCCCCAGATTCACCGGGCCTGTTACCTGCACATCGGTACCCATTAAGGCGGTGAGACCGGTGACCAGATCGTCTACATATTGAAAACTTCGGGTTTGACTCCCATCGCCAAAAATGGTCAGGTTTTTACCTTCCAGGGCCTGTACGATAAAATTAGAGACCACCCGTCCATCATGGATATTCATATGGGGGCCGTAGGTATTGAAGATTCGGGCGATCTTGATCGCCACCCCGTTTTGCGTATGGTAATCCATAAACAAGGTCTCGGCACAGCGTTTCCCTTCATCATAGCAGGAACGCGGCCCTATAGGGTTCACATGCCCCCAATAGCTTTCGGGTTGCGGGTGTACCGCCGGGTCTCCATACACCTCTGAGGTACTCGCCTGTAAGATCTTCGCCTTTACCCGCTTGGCAAGCCCCAACATGTTGATCGCCCCCATCACCGAAGTCTTAACGGTTTTAATAGGATTGTATTGGTAATGTACCGGGCTGGCAGGGCAGGCCAGATTATAGATCTCGTCTACTTCGGCATAATAGGGCTCTGTAATATCATGACGGATCAATTCAAAATAAGGATTGGTTAACAAGGGAACGATATTTTCCTTATTCCCTGTAAAATAATTATCCAGACATAGAACTTCGTTCCCATCTTGAAGCAGCTGTTTACAAAGATGGGATCCGATAAACCCGGCGCCCCCGGTAACTAAAATACGCTTCATAAAGAATTAGCCTTGTTTTATTTTTGAAGCCTGCGTTAAACAAGAAAGCATATACTCCCGATACTGTTTGTTGATAAGCTCCCAGGAGTAAATATCCTCTATTTTTTTCCAGTTCCTATCTACAAAATGCGTATAGCTTTTTTTCTGAATCGTTCTGATGCTTTCTGCCACATCATCGGCATGGCTAAAATAAAGTGCCTCCTCCCCCAGAATAGACTTATTAAAGATATTATCATTCGCCACCAGCAGGGCTCCCGAAGCCATAGCTTCTAATAAGGATGGATTGGTCCCGCCTACCGTATGCCCATGAAAATAAAGGTTACTATAGTATCTTAAATTGTTCAACACCTCGAGGTTGTAAACACCGCCTACAAAACGGATGTGGGTAGCCTCCTTAAATTTATCCTTTAAATAAGCGCCATAGGCTGTATTATGATTCCCTATAACCAAAAAGGGAACCTGCTCCCCACTGGAGACGACGCCATCCAAAATAACCTCTATACTGTTTTCCGGCTCTAAACGGGCCACCAGCATATTGTACCCATAGGGAAGCACGTCATAAGCCTCAATGTGTGTGGGTTCAGGTGTTTTAAATACGTGAGCGCCATAAGGAATATACATGGAAGTTGCCCCATAGGCATTTTGCAGATGCTCCTGGATCCCTACCGAATCGGCGATCAAATAATCGCTGGTTGTAATGGCCAAAGATTCTGCAAACTTAATAAAGCGACGTACCGGTTTGCTGAATTTGGTTCGTTTCCACTCCAGTCCATCCATATTGGTGACGATCACCGCTCTTTTAGGCAAGAGCCTTCCCCATACCGAACTGCTAGTATAGCCCAGTTGCAAGACAACATCAAAGTTTCGCTTGCGCGCATCACGTATACAATTGAGATCATAAAGAAATTGCCCCGCCGTTCCCAGTTGATCTTCCGGATCTTTTTGATGGATCAGGTGCACGCCCTTCCAGGTGGTTTCCTGATACGGATGCGTATGGGAGTTATACACATAAACCTCATCGCCCTGAGTCACAAGATACTGCGACAAATACTCTGCAAATTGCTCAAAGCCTCCGTAATGATTGGGGATCCCGCGTGTTCCTAAAATTCCTATTTTCATTTCTTTTATTTTATGGGAGTATTTAATCCTTCTTTTAAACCGTCTAGGAGGGTTGTTCCTAATACCTCAGATGGGGTTAGCCAGGCGCCCTCTGCATATTCATTCCAGGCATAGAGCATAATAAGTTTTTTCTTAGACACTGACTCTTTATGAGTATCTACCCAGACCCTTGTAGCAAGTACCGCCTTTTTAACAGATTTAGCCGAAAACCCACTGAATATTTTAGCGCCGGAGTGCTTTTGCATCGGACGCGGGTCCCAATTTAAGGTAACCGTGGGAATTTGTTTCAAACTAGTCAACTTAGATTTTAAACTCCATAATTTTTGTTCTTTAGCAGCCATGCGCTCAATAGATTCAATTCTCTTTTTAGAATACTCAAATCCAAATTTCTGATGATTATAACCTGTAATATAATTAACCCCACATAATTCTGCCTTTTTAATCATTTCAGGAGTCCCGGCATCACAAACCGAAATTTCCACACCATTAAATCCTGATTTTATGGCCTCACTTCTAAGAAGTGAAAATGCTTTCTTTATAGCTTCAGTTGTTTCAAAAGTATCATAGAGACTTTTCAATGAAAAAAATGATAAAAGGGGTTTCCCTAAATCTGATTGCATATAAAAATCATCAGACATCAATTCTACCCATCTTTTAACCAATAAAGGCCAATCTTTCTTCTTCAACTTGTACCCAATATGATTTGTCACCATAATCGTATAGTTCATATCGTATCGATTATCTACATCTCTAAAAATTTTTAATGCATTATTTTTTGAGTCATTACCGACACTGCTCCTCGTTTCACGAGGATTATAATACCAACAAAAATTAAAAAAATCGATCCCGGCTTCTGAGGCCAATCGCATTTGCTCTTCCAAAACTTCCGGGGTACTGGTTACCCAGCCCCAGATGGGTTTACGCTCCGGAAAATCCTCTTTTAAACGTGCACTTGCATGCATGGTTTTTCCGGTCCAGCCATCAAAATAATAGGCGCCTACAGTAACCTCCTTCGTAGTTTGACAAGAAGCAAACTGCACGCTAACAAAAAAAAGAATAAGAAAATAAGCAAAAGGAATTTTAAAAAACATCATCTAGGGCAGTGGTTAAGCTTTGTGTTGAAAATTGCATTTTAAAACGTTGATATCCCTGTAAACCATGCTCCCGTATCAAATGCCTATCCTTGAAATAGCACTGAAGACACTTAATAAAATCCATCTGCGAATTCGGTGTAAACAACAACCCGGTCTCTTTATGTATCACAATTTCAGAAAGCCCTCCGTGATCTGCAGCGATCACCGGCTTGGCAATACTCATGGCTTCAATGGCGATACGTCCAAAGGGCTCCGGCTTTTTACTGGGTACCAGCAGTACATCGGCTTCCTGATAATAGGGTTCAGGATCGGGGACAAAAGCTATAAAACGTACCTTATCCTGCAGCCCGTAGGCCTGCACCTTTTCTTTTAATTCGGCCAACAAGTGCTCATTGCCTTCAAAAACACTTCCTAAGATAGTTAGGGAAAACGGCTGCTCTGCATCCAATTGTGAAAAAGCCTCAACAGCAAAATCCTGTCCCTTCCAATCGTTGATTCGCCCTACCAGCAAAAACTTTAAAGGCTGTGCTACCTCCACCTCATTTACAGGTACTCCCGCATAATTAAAACCTTCAAACGCATTGTATACCACCTGCCCGCGTTTGACCTTCTTAAAAGCAGCAGCAGTGCTTTTAGAATTATACAGTGCCAAGACCTTCCCGGCATTGATAAAAAAAGTAAAAAAACGCGTAAGCCATTTATCGGGGATTTCCCGTACGTGTAAAATATTCCGGTTCTTAAGCACTAAGGCAAGTAGATAGAAATCCATGACCACAGTGGTATTGCAATACACGATATCTGCCTGTTTAAAGCGCTTATATTTCGAAGGCAGTTTAAAAAGTGGAAAAATCAATTTCCCCCACTGTAGCTTTTTTATCCAAACCTTTCGCAGAATACAAAGCCGGGTAATCTCTACCTGCACTTTCAGCTTTTGCAACTCCGACACCAAGGGGCCATGCATCGGTAAAAGCACAAGAATATCAGTAACATCTTCCCGCTCCGAAAAATACGTGACTACCTGCAAAAAACTACGGTCAGAACCATACAATTCTGCACTTTGATGTAAACAGATTATCTTCATAAACTAAACTCTTTGGGCTCCTTTTTTAAGGTATACTATTTTCAAACCTTCTATAAATCGAATGAGGTTCAAATAATACTTAACCGTAAAGGCCTTAATACGAATATCAAAAGGCTTGTTTCTAGACCAAGACCACGTACGTATGGGAGGAACCAAAAACCGAAAGACTTGAATGAATTCACTTCCTTTGACACTCTTGACATTACCCGTAATTCTTTTACTTTTATTCACTAAAACTCTCATGGTATCTCGTGCCGGATGATTGATAATAACATCTTCCTTATATTCAATAGGCAAATTCATGCTCTTAGCCCGTATTGACCATTCGTGGTCTCCTCCTGAAAACAAGGTATCATTAAAAGTTCCTACTTTGTCTTCTTGAAATAAGTAACTATAAGCAAACATATTTCCGGTTACGCTAGCACCTAAAGTAGCTGCAATATCTTGCCTAAACGCATATACACTCTCGTAAACCTCTGCCCAGTTTCGCCTTTCAGAGGTATAGAACAATTCGATATGTCCTGCAATGCGTTTTAAGGAGGGTTCTTTTTTAAAATGAGCAACCGCATTCATTATCCAGTCCTTGTCAGCAATGCAATCTGAATCGGTAAAGGCAAGCAATTCTCCTTTAGCCAATTGAAGCGCCTTATTACGTGCAGCATAAGAACCGGGCTTCGCTTCTTCCAACAGCGCTACATTAGGTTCAAAATTAATGGTTTCAGGACATGGATCTTCAGGAGCATTATTCACCACAAGAACCTCAAAATCATCTTGTGCATAACTTTGATCTCTTAAAGAGGCTAGACACAAAGCCAGCCTTGACCAGTCGTGATAGGTAGGAATGATTACAGTTACAAACATAAATTACAATTTAATACAAACTTTAAAGATCATTTCTATTTAGGCTTTATTAAATACTTTTAAAGCACTGATTCGTAAGGCACGTGTAACGAAGGGTAAAAGTTGTTTAATGTATTTATAAGTTTATAATAGAGATACAGTCCAAAAACACAATATGCTAATAAGCGAGTATCTTTTTTGATAAAATTATTAGAAAACAAAAATTCAGCAAAAAAAGGGAAGCCGAGTATAAAGAATGTAGACACACGAGCAAATTGGGTCATTGAATTTCTAAAAAACTCCGAAATCATGAAGTAGAATAAATAGCTATTGTAAAATACATTTATATTAAGGCTTCCTTTATACGTCTTCCTTATTTCGGTAAAAAGATAGAGAATAAAAAGGGAAAGAAGAATACTTGCTAAGCCAAGGCTATAATTTTCCAGATTCCCACCAAAGTTCATATAAACTTGTATCCTATGAGTAAAAGAATACCCAATTCCAATTTTTGTTAAGATATCTACAACCCCACCCATTATTGCCATTTGAATTGACCGAGTACCTAGAACGACGACTGAAAAGAACAATATATAGGCGATATTGCTCTTAATCCTTATATTCAATAAGTAATAAAAAGGAAAAAATAAATAGCTCGACTTATGAAACGTAGTCGCTATCAATACCGTAATAATAAAAGGTAAGAGTTTACGGGCAATTAAAAACCTATATGAATAAATTATAAAAGCAGCCGCAAAAACTTGCCTTACTGGAAAAAAGGCAGATGTAAATAAGATCATTGCAAAAACTAAGATGGGTTTAGCAGAAAACCTTACTACAATTTTATAATAGGATACTAATATAAGGAAATTTGTAATTAATAAAAAACCAGTATAGTCAAAACCTAAAGACTTGATTAGAACATTAAGAAAAACATATCCAAATTCTAGGACTTCATCACTCGTTTCATACCGAGAGAATGTGAAAATATTATTCCAGTCGGCATATTGAAATACCTCTAAAAATTGCTGCCAGTCAGTGCCCGTCTCCCACCTTAAACCTCTAAACAAAGTAAAAATTAAGACAAAAAATATCAAAACCACCTTTTTTTCTGATTTTGACCGTTCCTTTCTGTCAAATAACACGATACTCAATAAGAGTAAACTATATAAAAATATATAAACAAACACTAATCTACAAATTACAATTCCCTACAAAATCCCTTATCATAAAGACTTGTATACTTTCTCTAAGCTATCAACGACTTGAGCTACAGAATGATTTTGCTGCATATAATCGAGTAGATTCTTACCAAATTTATTAAGCTCTCCTTGAGCATTCTGAGCTTTTAAAATAGCGGTTTCCAGCGCCTCCTTATGAGTAGCTACCGTACTATAAGAATAAGTAAACACAGACGTTCTTAAAGTTTCATCCAGATCCTGAAGCGTACCAATATCCGGGCATATAACACTCCTAGCATAAGAGAACGCAAGCAATACCGTACCCGAATTGAGGCTACTTCTTAGATCATAAGGAAGCACTAGTGCATCACAGGCATTTAAATAGCCGGGTATGAGATCGTCTGGTATAAAAGTGAGTTCCAGATGTATATTAGATACATTCTTTACCAAATGCTCTAATTGAATACCGTATTCTACAGAAACCGGTTTACCCGCAATGGTAAGCTCTATAGTTGACACTTCCAAATTTTTGACCACTTCAATAAGCAACTCTATATTTTTATAGGGCTTCACCGCTCCCATAAATAAGAGCTTTAATGTTTTGGAGTCATCTTTCTCAATTGCAGCCTCCATAGGCCCATATTCATTGATGTAATCGGGATGCGGACAATAAAAAACCTTGTTCTCGTCAACACCATAATCATTTTTGAGAATTACTTGAGACAGTTTGCTGTGTATGACGATCGCCTTAGATTGTTTTATAAGTTTGGTCAATAATAACTCATGCAACTTCTGAAATCGTTGATCATGAGGCATTCTATTATGCATGGTCCAAACAATTTTTTTTCTTAAAACCTCCAGAAGGAGGAGTTTTGTATATTGCTTTAAAAACGATTGTAACAAAGCTATACGCGATTCTCCCACAATACTTTCAAACCAATTGAGGTGGATGATTTTAACATTTCTATATTTCAACAGATTCCCTAAAAAAGTAGGCAGACTCAAAATATGATACCCCTGTTTACGAAGCCCAGTGGCGATTTTAACTACATATCTATTGGTAAAACTTGTACAAGGATCATATACTATTTTCACTTAACAAAAGTTTTTTGCTGAAAGGGTTAAAACTTTATTTAAAGATATCATGTAGTCTATTTTTGCGATATATTTCATACTCATCAAAATCAAAAAAGCCAGAACTAATACTTTAACCATACCCTCAGTTAGTAATTGACGATTTTAGTGTCATTAAGAATATTATAGAGACAAATCTTTATTAAGCCTATCTATCTGAACCTTAATCTTTTCATCTGCTAGAGCCAACTTAGAATCTTCAGACAAGCTATAAACAAGCCCTCTATTCTTTGAAAATCTTTCGCGCATTAATTCCTCTACCTTTTTTTTATTTAAATTTTCAAGAGAAAATTTATACCCACTCAATTTCTTACTCCATTTATTTAACCTACCACTCTTTGTATAAAAAGGGAAAAAGCTCACTTCTCCTTTATCAATATTCAGTGAAGATTTCCAATCTTCCCATTTAAATTCAGACACTCTACCTCCTTCTGTATGAGGGGAGGAGAGTACAAAACGATGCCAAGGTACTCTTAAAGCATCAGCAAGTATAGCCCCATGCATAGCCTCAGTGATCAGAAATTCGCTTTGTGCTATTTCTTTCAAAGTCTCTTCAACTCCATTTTCTGAATGGGGTGAAATGTAATGAATACCCAAATCTGCACATAAAGTTCTCCAATCAAAATACTCTACCGAATGAAAATATGGCATCAAGCTAATTTTGTACTTTTTTTGTTGATTGATATATAAAGATTCAAAATTGTCAATATGCCGTATAGCATAGGCAGCGTCAGTTATATATTCATATTTATTATTTAAACTAGCAGAGGATAAGGGACCTCTTAAAAAGCGTATATCCCAAGTAGGATCTATTTGAAAATGACTATAATCTGATGCAGGACGAATCCCACTACCAAAAACTATTTTATTTTCGCTTTGTAATTCCTTTATATTCTTATTGCCATTGTGAAGTATGGATCCTATCCCCAAAAAATAAGTATCCTGTAAAACTTGAGAAACATCCCCCCAAAGTTTCTCCCACAACCAAGGATTGAGGTCATCTCCAAAATTACCCTTAGGAGATTTAAAATATAAATAATGCATAAAAGTCTTTACTTAGAATGTATTAATGATTTAATTTTTAAATAAAATGCTGACACTAAATGCTTCTCCTTTTGATTGAGTCCTGCATAATAAAAAATTAATGAATAGATTACTGAGGAAAGGATCGCGGTAAGAATGAACCTATACTCAAAATGAATAAATCTTACTAAAAAAAAATTACAAACAACTACCGCTAATAAGGGAATAAAAAGCTTAAGAAGCACCTCTCTTAAATAGATCATATAAGAAAAAGAAAGCTTTATTTTTGCAATACACAACCGTAAAACACAGGCAAACAATTCTATAAACGCATAAGTCATCAGTACCGTTTGCGGTTCAAAGTCTCCAGTTTTTAACAATAGGTAAGCCAAGGGTAAATTTAAGAGTATGACACTCCCCACCACGATCTGATAGAGCTTTATATCCCCATAAGCCTGTAAAGCCGATTGCACCCCAATGGTAAGTTGATTAGCTAAGGCTCCTATCAAAATAAGCTGACAAAATACTACAGTATATGGAGGCACCTCTTTTAACCAAAATTTCAGAATTGCTTCCATTTCAAAAATGATGGGAATCGCAAAAAAAGAAAGTAAGAAGAAACCAAATTTACTCGCCATCATCGACAGGCGCAGCATCCGTTCTCGGTCACCAGCCCCTTCACTTTTCATGATTTGCGGGTTAAGCGCCCTTAACATGGTTCTTGAGAAAAATTGGAGTTGAGAACCTACTTGATTAGCAATCCCGTAAGCCGCGTTGACCACTGTGCCGAAAAACAGGTTTAAGATCAAGGCCAACCCCTGATTCCGCCCCATACCACATAAGGCTCCAAACAAATTCCAGCCCGCAAAACCTGCTAGTTCTTTTACAAAGCCTGTCTCAGGTTTCATCACACCCTTAAACGTACATTCGGGATATTTTTTAAAACAAAATACGCTATATAAGCCAAAACTCACCACCACGATACTTGCGGTTAAAATCCCATACACCACCAAGCGATCTGAACTCAAGGTATATAAAAACAACGCAATGCCTAATTTAAGCAGGGTCTCTACGATATTCACAAAGGCTACCCACAACATATTCTCATGCGCGATAAGCAACCCATTAAAAGGCACGGTAATCACCGTAAAAAAAACCGTAACGGCCATATAATGGTAAATGATCCGGGCACTATCAATACGATCTGCAGGGATGTTTAAAAAACCATCAAACAAAAACATGCCCGCCACTTCCAAGCCTATCACAATTATTGCTCCTATGACGATATGCAAAAAGAAACTGTTAGTAAACACTTCCTTCTGCTTTTGCAAATCCTTCCGCCCCTGATGAAAAGATAAATACCGTTGCGAAGAAGTTGCCATTGCCGTATTGAGAAAGGAAAGCATCAAAACGATCCCGGCGACCAGATTATAGATTCCATAATCGGTACTCCCCAAGGCATTCAGCACCAGACGCGTTGAATACAGGGTGATTCCCATAGTCAACAGCATGCGTCCGTAAAGAATTAAGGTATTGGCGGCTACCCGGTTGGCTGCGTTCAAGACTATCTTAGTTTTTAAAGTGCTCTAAAACCAAATCCTTCTCAGAGACCTGAATCTTTTCTTCAGGAATCCCCCAATCAATAGCTAAGGTTGGATCATTATAAACGATTCCTCCTTCGGAGGCTTTGTGATAATAATTATCACATTTATAGGCAAAAACCGCCGTCTCGCTCAACACCGAAAAACCGTGCCCAAAGCCTCGAGGCACAAACAATTGCCTGTTATTTTCGGCATTGAGCTTCACTGCAACATGCTGCCCGTAGGTAGGAGAGCCTTCACGTAAATCTACCGCCACGTCAAGTACTTCGCCTTCTAAAACACGTACCAGTTTGGCCTGAGCATGAGCTCCTTTTTGAAAGTGAATCCCACGAATGACCCCATATTGAGAAAAAGACTGGTTATCCTGTACAAAATGTACGGGTTGGCCTACGAGCTCCTCAAATGTCTTTTGATTAAAACTTTCAAAGAAATAACCACGGTCATCTTTAAAAACGCGGGGTTCTAAAATAAAGCATCCTTTTAATGCTGTTTCCTGTGCTTGCATAATTCTTAGCCTTTCTTCTTTTTTGCAGCCAGTCGCAATAAATACTGGCCATATTCATTTTTCTTTAAGGGTTGTGCCAACTCTTCTAAACGTTCCTGACTCAGATACCCCTTTTCAAAAGCGATCTCCTCGAGACAGGCTACCTTTAAGCCTTGTCGTTTTTCGATGGTTTCAATAAAATTAGCAGCTTCAAGTAAAGATTCATGAGTACCAGTATCTAACCAGGCATACCCCCGCCCCATCAATTCTACCTTAAGACCGCCTCCTTCTAAATAAGCCTGATTCACGCTCGTGATCTCCAGTTCGCCACGCGCACTGGGTTTGATTCCTTTTGCGATCTCAACTACCGAATTGGGGTAAAAATACAAGCCTACCACTGCATAGTTACTTTTGGGATCCGCAGGCTTTTCTTCTATAGAGATCACCGTTCCTGCCGCATCAAATTCTGCTACTCCATAACGCTCGGGGTCCTGTACATAATACCCAAAAACTGTGGCTTTTTGAGCCTCTTTAACATTATAAACCGCAGCATCCAAAAGTTCGGTCAAGCCGTGACCGTAAAAAATATTATCTCCCAAAATCAAACATACATCATCATCACCTATAAATTCTTCCCCAATAATAAAAGCTTGCGCTAACCCGTCCGGACTAGGTTGCTCGGCATAACTCAAGCGAATACCAAAATCAGTACCATCACCTAATAGTTGCTCAAAATTGGGCAAATCCTGAGGAGTCGAAATGATCAAAACCTCTTCGATCCCCGCCAGCATCAATACGGATAGGGGATAGTAGATCATAGGTTTATCATATACCGGCATCAATTGCTTAGAGATCGAGCGGGTTAAGGGATACAATCGGGTACCGGATCCACCGGCTAAAATAATTCCTTTCATCTGTTTAAATTAAGTGGTTTATGCAGTTGTTTTAATTGTTCAATTGCAGATCGAACCAAACACGCTGGTTTCAAGAATGTACAACCTGTATCAGTTCTTCGCTACGCCCAAGTGTTGCAGGCACATTGTTAAACTTTCTTTATAATCAGGCACAGCAACCTTATAGACCTGTTGGATCTTTTGCGTGTTTAATAACGAATAGGCCGGTCGCTTAGCGGGGGTTGGGTACGCTGAAGTAGGGATCCCGTCGAGATCACACGCTAAACCGGCCACTTCCTTAATAGCTTGGGCAAATTCATACCAGCTAATTCGCCCGGCATTCGAATAATGATAAATTCCGGATTCCCAATGTGCTGAAGCTAGGATCTTTAAGATCGCCTGAGCCAGATCTGCCGCATAGGTAGGACTCCCGATCTGATCCTTTACAATGTTTAAAGAATCACGCTCCTGCATCAAGCGCAGCATGGTCTTAACAAAGTTGTTACCAAAAACCGAATACACCCATGCAGTGCGAATGATAAGCACCTCAGGGTTGCTTGCCAATGCAGCCTGCTCGCCCTCAAGTTTTGTACTCCCGTAAACACTTTGCGGGTTAGTGACAGCTGTCTCTGTATAAGGGATGGAAGAGCTCCCATCAAAAACATAATCGGTAGAAATATGAACCAATTTCGCGTGATGTTCGGCGCTCCAATTAGCAAGTAACCTTACAGCATGAGCATTGATCTGCGTTGCCTTTTCAGGTTCAGATTCTGCCTTGTCTACTGCGGTATAGGCCGCACAGTTGATGACATAATCAGGTGTGGTTTTATTGAGGTAAGTCAGAAGCTGTTCTTCGTCTTCAAGATCAAATTCCTCTCGGGTAACAAAATCAAACAGCATATCGGGATAAGTCGAGGCCAAAACCTGCAGCTCTTGTCCCAATTGCCCATTAGATCCGGTTACTAAAATACGTTTACTCATAGTTCTTTTTCGTATTTCCAGGGTACTCCATACTCATTAAATAGATAATAGTTTATGCTTCTCGACTGCGCTCGAAGTGACAAACTATTGTCAGTTCGAGTGATTCTTTCACGCAGTAGCGTGAAAGAATAGTATCGAGACTCTTGTTTCTTTCTTAATAACCCGAAATTAACACTCCCCTCTCCCGAAGCTTCGGGAGGAGAAGGGTTTTGTACTACGCCTCGTATTGCTTACTATAATATTCCTGATAAGCCCCACTGGTTACATGAACGAGCCATTCTGGATTATCAAAGTACCAATCGATGGTTTGCTTTAACCCCTCTTCAAAAGTTACAGAAGGTTCCCAGCCCAATTCTTTGTTGATCTTGCTTGCATCTATAGCATAGCGCAAGTCATGCCCCGGGCGATCTTTTACAAAAGTGATGAGCTGTTCTGAAGTTCCTTCTTCACGTCCCAACTTTAGATCCATCTGCTCACAAAGAAGTTTAACCAGATCTATGTTTTTCCACTCGTTAAAACCGCCTATATTATAGGTCTCAGCAAGTTCCCCTTTATGAAACACAAGATCAATAGCGCGTGCATGGTCAATTACATACAACCAATCACGCGTATAATTACCATCCCCATAGACCGGCAACGGCTTATTATTTATGATGTTGTTAATAAATAATGGGATCAACTTTTCAGGAAAATGGTTAGGCCCATAATTATTAGAACAATTGGTGATCACATAAGGTAAACCATAAGTCTCTCCATATGCGCGTACAAAATGATCAGAACTTGCCTTGGATGCAGAATATGGTGAATTGGGATCATACGCTGTGGTTTCAGTAAACAAACCTTCAGCTCCTAAAGCTCCGTAAACCTCATCAGTGCTCACATGGTAAAAACGTTTACCCGCATAATTATGCTCCCAGATGGCTTTAGTCGCATTCAAAAGATTCATCGTACCCAAAACATTGGTTTTCACAAATGCCAGTGGATCTTTAATAGAGCGGTCTACATGCGATTCTGCGGCCAAGTGTACCACCCCATCAAACTGTTGCTCTTGAAACAATTGGTCTATAAAGGCAGCATCGGTAATATCACCCTTTACAAAATGATAATTAGCTTGATTTTCGATATCTGCTATATTCTCTAAATTCCCTGCGTAAGTCAAGGCATCCAGATTGTAAATTTCATAATTAGGATAATTCAATACAAAGCGGCGCACTACGTGCGAACCGATAAATCCGGCACCACCGGTGATAAGTATTTTCATGATTTCAAGTTTTTAATAAACCTCCTCAGAGCAAGCCTGTTTATCGATAGAGACTGGCCCATAAGGCATTGGTTAGAAACGAATTTTCACTTTCGAGTCAAGCCTCAGAGTTCCATCCTTTGGCGGCGCCAATAAATGAGTTACCTAATGCTATTGGCTGTTTGCTTATACTTAATTACCTTGAAGTAAGTAAGCATATAAATTTTGTAATTAACAAGGACATCAAAAGCTTCTCACCGCTCTTGAAGTGACAAGCCTGTCAGTTGGACCGTGTCACACGGAGCTTGTCGAAGTGCAGTCGAGAACTTTACTCCCTATCGACTACAAGCTAAAGACTAAACGCTTTCGAAGTGACAATCTGTGTCAGTTCGAGTGATGTTGGAGCGCCTTAGCGGGAGAACATCGTTTCGAGAACCCTAGCCCGAATTATAAATTAAACAGGCTTACTCCTAAGACTTCTCGATACAAATTAAGCTCCGTTAACACTCCGCTCAATTCACTCGAAGTGACAAACTACGTTTTTTAGAAAAAGTTTATAGAATTCATCTCCCTTCTCCCTTTGGGAGAAGGGTCGGGGATGAGGGCTCTAACTCCCTATAGCATAGAATTCAAAACCTAAAGCCGTCAACGCCTCTTTATCCAGCAAGCGTCGCCCGTCAAATAAGAAGGCTGGTTTTAACATGCCTTCATAGATCGCTTCCCAGTCTAGGGTTTTAAATGCATCCCATTCGGTCATCACTGCAACCGCATGAGCAGCTTTGCAAGCCTCCTGAGCTGAATTCACGACGGTAATCAACTTACGGTTTTCTTCTTCTGAGCGCGTACCCAGATAATCCAGATCAGCCAGGATCTGTTCTTTGGTCACTTTAGGATCATACACCACGATCTCAGCCTGCTCATTCAGCAGGTAATCGGCTACATAAATGGCTGCTGACTCGCGGGTATCGTTGGTATCCTTTTTAAAGGCCCAGCCCAAAAGCGCGATTTTCTTTCCGGAAACCGTATTGAATAAAGTCTTGACGATCTTGGCAGCAAAACGGCGTTTTTGATGATCGTTCATGAGGATCACCTGCTCCCAATAATCAGCCACTTCATTCAAACCGAATGATTTGGCGATATAGACCAGATTGAGAATATCTTTTTGAAAACAAGAACCTCCAAAACCTACAGAAGCTTTTAAGAATTTAGGACCTATACGGCTGTCCATCCCAATAGCTTTGGCTACCTCCTGCACATCAGCTTCGGTCACTTCACAAAGCTCAGACATCGCATTGATGCTGGATACCCGCTGTGCCAAAAAGGCATTGGCGGTAAGTTTAGACAGCTCAGAAGACCATACATTGGTAGTCAAAATATTATCATCAGAAACCCAATGCCCATACACATCTACCAAGGCTTGGATCGCTTCCCGTCCGGCTTCGGTATCAAGATCCCCACCAATGAGTACGCGATCGGGTTTATGCAAGTCGGTTACCGCAGTACCTTCGGCTAGAAATTCCGGATTGGAAAGAATTTGGAAATTCACCCCATTTCCGGTATTGTCCAAAATACGTTTTAAGGCTTCTGCCGTGCGTACCGGCAAGGTAGACTTCTCTACAATGATCTTGTCATTCTTAGCTACGCGCGCGATCTGCCGTGCGCACAACTCAATATATTTCAGATCGGCAGCCATGCCTTTACCCATCCCGTAGGTCTTGGTAGGCGTGTTTACCGAAATAAAGATCATATCTGCCGCATCGATCGCAGCATCCACATCCGTTGAAAAAAACAGGTTACGGCCTCGGGCTTCTGCCACTACTTCAGCAAGTCCCGGTTCATAGATCGGAATCTTTTCTACATCCGGATCGTTCCAGGCAGCAATACGTTTTTCATTGATATCCACCACCGTCACATTAATTTCCGGTGATTTCTGGGCGATGATCGCCATGGTTGGTCCGCCCACATAGCCGGCACCAATACAACAGATGTTTTTAACTTTCATAAGGACTATATTTATTATCATTCCCTTGCAGAGGGAATCTTTAACTTTTAAACTTTATTTTCCATTCCCTTGCAGAAGGGAATCTCTTACCTTGACCTTTATTTTTCTATTTCCGCGCAGGCGGAAATCTTCACATTTTTAACCTATACGTATACCCCAACCCAACTCCGAGCGTATTTTGGGTACGATCGCTCCAATCCAATCCGGCATATCCGGTAAAAACTCCAAAGGAAGTCGCATACCCCAATTCCCCATAACTATATAAGGCATGCTCCCGCGGCTGGTAAGGAGTAGCATAGGTTCCTAGATTGGTCACATAGCTCAACTTCCCTCGATACCGCAATCTACCTAAACTTCCCGTCGCCCCCAGATGCAACACATAACTGCGATCATTTACATTTTGTTCTCCATATGCTCCTGGAATGATAAATGGTAAACCAATGATACGCTGGTCATAGGTCCAACCTGACTGGTAGATCCCGTTATAAAAATACCGATCTCCTTCTTTACCAAAAATTCCCGGCACAGGACGTCCGCTCTGGGAAACCGTCTGCACATATTCGAAGTCTATAGCATCCAGCCACGAAATTCCCTCCGGCTCCAGATAGGCTCCCCATACTCCATCGGGAAAATTATTCAATTCGATGCCCGAGGCATCTTCAAAGATATTTTGATGATAGAGTTTTAAGTAGAAATTAGCTCGGGTCATTTCATAGGCGAGTTCATACGAACCTAACCCATTCCCCAAACTGTTGATTTGATCCCCAATATTAGCTCCCGCATCTCCCGAGCTCCCAAAAAAGGCTTTTACGTAATCAGAGAATGCTTGAGGCTGCTCCCCAAAATCAGGCGATGTACCCCCAAACTGCACATAATGCTTCATACTCCCACTCAGGCGGTCTCCGGTAGAAAACACCAAAGCCAACTCTAAACTTTTATGATGTACCTGGGCATTAGACACGTAGCGATCTTCTTCCAGAAAGTAATGTCCAAAAGTAGCCGAAGCCTCAAACCATTTAAAGATCTTTAACGGCTTTAGCATCTGTATGTAAACTCCTGGTAATGCTCTTGCATTGTTACTCCACATAATATCCCCGTCTACACTGGAAATCCCTCGCAACTTACGATCCCGGTGTTTCAATCCGGCGTTGACCTCTAACCAGTTCCAGGTATAGCTTGCATACAGTTCATCGGCTTTGACGCCGTCATATATGCCATCATTTACCAACAATCCACCACCAATTTCCAGTCGGTTGTTTTCGTTAAATTCAGTAACAAAAGATGCTTGTACCAAGGCCAGGACCCCGGTTTGCGCATCTAACCTACCGTATTGGTTACTATACATCCAAAATGGATTTTCATTCCCGGTAGCTGCAAGTCCGCGACCGGTAAGCGCAAAATTAAATCCTTCTTGCAACTCCTCTTGCTGTGCTTGTCCCTGCACTGAAGCAGAACCCAATGCAAGCAACAACACCCAAACAACTTGATAAATCTTGTTAATACTCACTATTTAAATCGTTATGAATCTTATTAATTAATTCTCGATTGTGCTCGAAGTGACAACCCGTGTCAGTTGGAGCGTGTCACACTGAGCTTGTCGAAGTGCATCCCGAAAACTTTCGGGAGAGAACTTTACCTCCTATCGACTACAAGCTAAAGACTAAACGCTTTCGAACGGACAACCTCTGTCAGTTCGAGTGATACTGGAGCGTCCTAGCGCGAGAGCATAGTATCGAGAACTCTTTGTAAACAGACGCCGATTAAACCAATACTGCCACTCCAAAACGCTTCTCGATACAAATACCACAACCTTAGCAGGTTTCGGTATTCACTCGAAGTGACAACCCGTGTCAGTTGGAGCGTGTCACACTGAGCTTGTCGAAGTGCATCCCGAAAACTTTCGGGAGAGAACTTTACCTCCTATCGACTACAAGCTAAAGACTAAACGCTTTCGAACGGACAACCTCTGTCAGTTCGAGTGATGCTGGAGCGCCTTAGCGCGAGAACATCGTATCGAGAACTCTTTGTAAACAGATCCCGATTAAACTAAAACTGCCACTGAAAAAGGCCTCTCGACACAAATACCACAACCTTATCATGTTTCGGTATTCACTCGAAGTGACAACCCGTGTCGGTTGGAGCGTGTCACACTGAGCTTGTCGAAGTGCATCCCGAAAAATTTCGGGAGAGGAATTTACTCCCTATCGACCACAGGCTAAACGCTAAACCCCGCCAAGTCCCATGGCTCCGCCGCGTCACTCCCATATTTAGTTTTGAGAATAACCCGGTGGTTAACAAAAATAACCAAGAACCACGTTGGCGCTTGATCTGTATTTTAAGACGCCTTGCGCCCTTATTTCACCAAGTCCTTCAGGCGCGCTTCCACGATCACCCCAAGGCTTTTAATCACCATTTTAAGACGTTTACGTCCTACTTCTTGTACGATTCCCTTCTGCCCTTTAAAATGCCCCGCAGCGATCTTTACTTCTGTTCCCGGGGTATACGTACGCACCTGCACATCTGCCACAGCCTCATCAGATAACCAGTCTTGAATTGCAGCGATTTCTTCATCACGCACGACAGCCGGCTTTCCTAACCAAAAAAGATAACGCACTACTCCCGGCACAGCAAACACCTGTTGGCGCTCTGTGTTGGGCAAACAAACAAAAACATAGGATTTAAAAAGAGGTACCTGAATTTTTTTCTTGCGATCGCTCCAGACGCGCACCTCCTCAAGTGTAGGACAGAAGACCTTTACCCCTAGTTTTTCAAGCGCCGAAGCCACTTTTTTTTCAGATTGTGGTTTAACGTAGAGCACGTACCAATTCATGCAAATAGTATCTTTAAACGTTACAAAATTTTAGGGGATTTTCTAACTTCTAGATAAGCGAAAATAAGTAAAACATCGAAGCAAACAAGGATATTTCAACATTTAATTTTAGAGAAAAATTAAGAAAAATAGCTTCAACCTAGAAGAAAAACGTTATCGCTATTGATTGAAGCGGTTAAAAAAAAAACTTAAGCATCATAAAACCAAAAACCAATTATTCAACAATTGTTCCCGGTTGTATAACATCTCTTCTTTAGTCTCCCAATCAACCACCTGTTTCCCGGCATACTTACAGATCGCACTTCCGGCAGCTGTGTCCCATTCCATAGTTGGGGCAAACCTGGGGTAACAATCGGCCTGGCCCTCTGCCACCATACAGAGTTTTAAGGAGCTCCCTTTAGAGATCGTCGCGACTTCCCCGTGTTCTGCCTCCAGCGTTTTAATATACTCCACCGTTTCGGGGGACAAATGAGATTTACTGGCTACTGCGGTATACTGTTCTTTTTGGAGCGTTAATGGAAGCTGCTTTCCTGTATTCAATATAGCATCTACAGCAGCAGTAACAGCTACATCAACAGCCTTAAAGGAACCTAGGCCTTTAGCTGCATAAAACAACTCCTGAAGCACCGGCACATAGATTACGCCTAAGATCGGCACACCATCTTGAATCAATGCAATGTTTACGGTAAACTCCCCGTTCTTTTTAATAAACTCCTTGGTCCCGTCTATGGGATCTACGATCCACAAATACTCCCAGCCCTTACGGTTTTCATAAGCAATACGTTTCCCCTCTTCTGAAAGCACAGGAATACCGGTTTTTCCCAAATAGGACATTATAATATGATGACTTGCCGTATCGGCTTTGGTCAATGGCGAATCATCACTCTTAAAATCTACATCAAAATCTTCATTATGATAGATCTCAAGAATGCGTTCCCCTGCTTTTAGCGCCGCTTCGATGGCAGTATGCAGTTGTGCTGTTATATTCATGTGTTTGTGGTTTTTGGTTGGATTAATGGTTTATAGGGGATTGGGGGTTAGGGGTTAGGGGTTAGTGGCTGGGTGATGGAGGTTTGTGATTAAATGAATTTTTCAGCTTGATCAAAATTTAATCTTTTAGTTTGGTGTTTAAGTATTTGATGTATCCATTAATTAATCTCAAACAGGTCGAGGTTTGTTTTCTTATTTCCAGAAGTTGTTCTGATGAAATATAATTACAATGACGCGTCTCAATAGTATGGTCTAAAACTTCGGCAACTGAGCCACGAGCAATAATCATAAATCGAATACTATCTTTTCTATGATGCCGCCCCCAACCTTCTGCTATATTTGCTGTGGTGGAACGTGCCGCTCTTAAAAGCTGGCTATATAGTTCAAACCTTTCTATTTCAGGAAGTTGAATTAAAATATCCTTCCGTACGTACTCTTTTAACCGGAAACACTCCTTCCAGCATTCTAATTCTTCAAAATTTCCATACAAAGCTATTTTTATCAATGGAACTATTGAGATTGAAAATCGAGGAAACTTGAAACATCAAATTATTCACTTTAACCACTAACCACGCCCCCATTTACCAGTCCCCCGATAATCAAATCACCATCCCCGCAGCAACCGTTTCATTGGTACTTTCATCGATCAGGATAAAACTTCCGGTACCTTTGTTTTGGTTGTATTCGTCTACGAGTAAAGGCTTGGTAGTACGCATCTTTACGCGAATGATATCGTTCATGCCTATGGTATCGTATTCCTCCTGACGGTGTAAGGTATTGATATCTACCTTATACAACACTTCTTTGATCATCGCCCGGGCTTCTACACTGGTATGCTTGATCGCATATTTGGCTCTGGGACTCATCACATCACTGTTCATCCAGCACAACATCGCCTCGACATCTTGCTGAGGCTCAGGTTGATTGTGCTCACGCACGATCATATCTCCTCGACTGATGTCGATCTCATCTTCCAGATTGATGGTTACCGATTGCGGAGGGAAGGCTTCTTCCAGTTCTTCTTCACCCAATACAATAGACTGGATCTTTGATTTAAAACCAGAGGGCAATACCATCACCTCATCTCCTTTTTTAAAGATCCCACTGGTCACCCTACCCGCATAACCCCGGTAGTCGTGAAATTCATCACTAAAAGGCCTGATGACATTTTGCACCGGAAAACGGCAGTCTACCAAATTGTGATCACTACTGATATGAATGTTCTCCAAGGTCCCGAGTAAGGAATCTCCTGAAAACCACGGCATGTTAGCAGACTTATCTACCACATTGTCCCCATTTAAAGCGGAGATCGGGATAAAGCGCACATCGTTGATCCTCAGCTTTGAAGCAAAGCTTTTATACTCCTCAATGATCTCATTAAAACGTTCTTCTCCGTAGTCTACCAGATCCATCTTATTGACGCAAACCACAATGTGTTGAATTTGCAAGAGCGACGCAATAAATGAATGGCGTTTGGTCTGCTCGATCACTCCCTTACGGGCATCGACCAAGATCAAGGCCAAGTTGGCTGTTGAAGCCCCGGTGATCATATTGCGGGTATATTGCACATGGCCCGGCGTATCGGCAATAATAAATTTGCGTTTTGGAGTCGCAAAATAGCGATACGCCACATCGATGGTGATCCCCTGCTCGCGCTCGTCTTTCAAGCCGTCGGTAAGGTGAGCCAGCTCCAGGTGACTGATTCCTTTCTTTTCTGATATCTTTTGTAAGTTGTCAATTTGATCTTCGTAAATAGACTTCGAATCAAACAGCAACCTTCCTATCAAGGTACTTTTACCATCATCTACACTTCCTGCAGTGGTAAAACGTAATATCTCTTTTTCTTCGTGTTGTAATCCCATTGTTTGTTGCTTAGCTGTTTAGAAATATCCTTCTTTTTTACGATCCTCCATGGCGGTTTCTGAGCGTTTGTCGTCAGAACGATTGCCACGTTCGGTCTGGCGGGCGATCGCTACCTCTTCCAAAATAAGTTCTAAGGTATCGGCTTCTGATTCTGAACCTCCGGTGATCGTAATATCTCCCAAGGTACGGAAGCGTATTTTCTTGGTCACCACTTCTTCCTTAGGTCTTAGGCTAATGAACTCCGAATTGGGGATCCAAGTGCCTTGTCTACGGATCACTTGACGCTCGTGTGCAAAATACAACGAAGGAATGGCGATATTGTTTAAGGTTAAATACTGCCACACATCCAGCTCGGTCCAGTTGCTTATAGGAAAGACCCTGAAGTTCTCCCCCATATTGAGCTTTCCGTTGAGCAGGTTCCATAATTCGGGACGCTGGTTTTTAGGATTCCACTGCCCAAAATCATCGCGATGCGAAAAGAAACGCTCTTTAGCACGAGCCTTTTCTTCATCTCTTCGACCTCCTCCTATACAGGCATCAAACTGATGCTCTTCAATTGCCTCTAGAAGTGTGGTCGTTTGCAATTTGTTTCGGTTGGCATCTATCCCGGTCTCTTCTTTTACCGAACCGCTTTTGATCGAGTCTTCTACCAAACCTACCACTAGTTTAGCCCCTAGTTGTTCCATCAACTGGTCGCGAAACGCAATGGTCTCCGGAAAGTTATGCCCGGTATCTACGTGCAAAAAGGTAAAAGGGATTTTGGCCGGGTAAAAGGCTTTACGAGCCAATGCGGTCACTAAGATCGAGTCTTTACCTCCGGAAAACAAAATGGCCGGGTTTTCAAACTGTGCTGCGGTCTCCCGCAAGATGTATATGGCCTCTGCCTCCAGTTCCTGCAAATGCGATAATGCGTATTTTCTCATAATGTACTGGTTAGTCTATTTTTAATTGTATTCCAAATCTGTACAACACATTCGTCAACAGATTGTTCGTTTGTTTTGATTTCTATATCAGGATTTTTAGGCACCTCAAACGGCGCTGTTATCCCTGTAAAATTAGGAATCTCTCCTTTTCTCGCCCGAGCATACAAGCCTTTTACATCACGGGCTTCACATACTTCCAGCGGACAATTCACGTAGATTTCTACATAATCTTCACCCAAGATGGCTTTAGCTCGCTGCCGGTCTTGATGCATCGGCGTGATAAAAGCCGTAAGTACCACCGTGCCGGCATCGGTAAACAGCTTCCCTACCTCTGCGATCCTGCGAATATTTTCCGAACGTTCCTCGACAGTAAATCCCAGATCTTTATTGAGCCCCATACGAATATTGTCGCCATCAAGCGTATAGGTATCTATATGTTTTTCAAACAAAAATGCTTCGAGTGCGTCGCTTACGGTTGATTTACCACTTCCAGAGAGCCCAACAAACCATAAAACCATAGATTGATGTTGCTTTTTTTGAGCCCTCAGGTCTCTTGCAACCTGAAATGCTTGTTTTTTCACATTTGTGCTTTTCATTAAGTATATTTTAATTTCAAATACAGCAAAACCACACCTAAATAAAGTGCAGTGAACGGTAATCCTATTTTCCAAAAATCTTTAAACCGATAATCACCGGGAGCCATGATCAACAAATTAGTCTGATAGCCTATGGGGGTCATAAAAGCTGCCGATGCCGCAAATCCCACAGCCAAAAAAAGAGCTTCTCCAGGAATTCCTGTTTTTTGACTTATTGAATACGCTAAAGGAAAGACTATAGAAACCGCAGCTACATTAGTTATAAAAGATGTTAGCACTACGGTAAAAAGCATAAGCCCTAAAACTATACCCTCAAACCCAAAAGGCATAACCACTCGTAAGATAGCGGCACTTACTTGTTCTGAGAGACCAGAATTAATGAAAACCTCACCAACAATAAGAGAAGCGACGAGAATGACAAATAAATTACCTTTTAATTCTTTGATTACTTCACTCCGAGAAGCAAACTTTAATAAAAAAGTAAGCCCTAAAACCAACACCAGAAATAAAAATAGGCTTATTTTAAATACTAGTGCAAATGTAGCGATCAACACAATTCCCCCTAAAAGAGTATATTTTTTACGGCTTGGAATTTGTTCTTGAGTTACATTAGATAGGATATAAAAATCAGCTTTTAGAGATTCTGTAATATACGTATGTGGAACCACGATCAAAAGATCTCCACTCTTCAACCGCATCTCTCCAATTCTACCGCTTAAATCTTCACTATTGCGATGTACTGCTAAGATGGTTGCGCCATAGCGCTGCCTAAAGTTAGTTTGATTTACTTTTTTACCATCTAATGACGAATTAGTAGGAATAGAAAGCTCTAAAAAAGCAAGCTTTTGCCCTTGCATAAGTTTCTTATGAGCAATAAATTCAAGATTTTTTTGCTCTGCATTAATTTGCATCACATCAGCCAAACTCCCTGAGAAGATAAGTCGGTCATCTTCTTGTAAGATCATATTTTTTGAAGCGACCACTTCAAAATTGCGATCCCCTCTAACCAATTCAATTAGAGAAACTCCTTTCAAGTTTTTAAGACCACTATCTGATAACGGCAAACCGATTAATTTAGAATAAGCCCCTATACGTGCTTCGATAAAATACTTACGCACTTCATCTTGTTTTCTCGCAAAAGGCAAGGATCGAGAGGGCAATATGCGATAACCTACGATTATTAGATATAAGATCCATGTTGACAATACAAACAAACCAGGTACCAAAAAATCTGTAAACTGAAGCCCTTTCAATCCGCTAGACTCTATCAATCCATTCAATATAAGATTTGTAGATGTACCTATTAGAGTTAACATTCCACCTACTATGGCAGAAAAAGACAAAGGAATTAAGAATTTAGAAGGTGAAACGCCATACTTCTCTGCTTTCTGCATTACGTAGGGTATTAAAATTATAACAACCGGCGTGTTATTAAAAAATCCAGAAATTAAAGATACAAAAAGACACAAAACCCCTAGAAAAAGCAATGGGGACTGAATAGAACCTAATACTTTATCAAAATAAAATCCTAGATTTATATTGGAATTGATAATAGAAGAAAGTGCGATAACTAAGAAAATCACCAAAATACTCTTAGTGATTGCCGCACGAAGAATCATATCTACATCTACATACCCCAACACTAAAAACAAGAATACCACAATTGAAAAAACCAATGCAGGTTTGAGCCTTCCCACTACCAGTTCAAACACCATCACCAGGAGAATAACCCCGACTATACCGGCAGCATAAACATCTAAAACATTTCTAATTTCTTCCAATTTATAATTTGCTTTACACTAAGGCTTCAATAGATTACACTATCATTAAAAAATACGGAGTAATAAGTTAGGTAAGTTTTAAGCGTGCTTAAGCTGCTCATACAAAATCCCGCTAAAAAGCAAGCCTTTTGATTGAGATAAACTTTACCCATAAAGGTTCTTAATTTAAAAAACGAGGTAGACACTTTAACGCTGACCTTAATAAGACAATTACAGAACTATGATTTTAAATAAGACCACCAATTAAACATCAAATTCAATCACTGTTAAGTGCGCAGCAAACTTTAAAAAAACTTTTACAATTAACGTTCAATCCAAAGTGAATACATAAACTTCACTCAGTATTTTTTTTTACAATATTATGCAGTTTTAATTCTTAATCCTACAAAATCGATAGGAATTTATCCTTTAGTTATATTATTTAGGGTATTCTAACATATAAAAGCCACACACTTCTAGACTTTTCCTAGGTTTTTTGCTTGATTTTAGAACAAAGTCAATAGAAGAATAATACATCCCCGCTACAATTTAATAATGAATTTAAAGATTTAAGAAAGTTATACGCAAGAAAGCGTTGTCGGAAACCCAACACAGCTGACTCTATAAATCATCTAGAAAAAGGGTTAACGTATACACGTTAAAGGAGAAGACCTCGCAATCAGATGATATGCATAAAAAACTCTTTTCTGATACCCCAACCTTCGCTATACAAAAAAAGGGAGCGCCCCTAAAGACACTCCCTTTTTGTTAAATTAAAACAGTTAACGCTACTCCTGAAAGGTGGTTTCCCCATCCCATTCCATATAACCACCTAACAGGTTGTAGGTAGTTTCAAAACCTAATTGATCCATCAGCTGGGCTGCTTGTCCGCTTCGATTTCCTGAACGGCAATAGATGTAATAGTGCTTTGATTTATCAAGTTCGTTGACTTTATCAATAAAGCCCTGCCCTTCATAAATATCAATATGATGCGAATTCGGAATGATGCCTTCATCCACCTCATTTTGGGTGCGCACATCTAGGATGAATGCCTTATCGTCTTTTGCGATCTGCGCTTCCCATTCTTCCTGAGTTATATTTTTCATGATGTATTGTATTAAGATTAAGTCTCAAAATTAAAGCATTGCCCGCGCTTCTCCAACGCGATCAGGCTTTAATAGAACAACCAATGGCTTTGGTGGTTTCGGGATTCACTTCTTGATCGTTTAAAAGCGCCTCAACCGCCTGAGCCACAAAAAATGTGGTCACCGTCGAAGCATCGCGAACGCTATCGTCTATAGCCCCTATGTATTTTACCTCTAAAGCATCATCCTTTTTTTGGAGCACATAAACGTGCGGTGTTTTGGTCGCTCCATATTCGGCATAGATCTCATGATTGGCATCATAGAGATAGGGATAGGTAAATTGCTTGGATGCAGCTAAATCCTGCATTTCTGTAAAGCTTTCTCCTGCTTGAATCTCCGGATCATTCGGATTGATCGCAATCACCGGATAGCCTTTCGGTTTGAATTGTGTATCCAGGGCTTGTATACGCTCCTGATTGGCAATAGCAAACGGACAGGTATTACAGGTAAAAACAACAATAAAACCTTTAGCCTCTTCAAAATCGGATAAGGAAACCATGCTTCCGTCTACATTTTTCAACCGAAAATCCCCAACAGCATCACCTATTTCATACCCCGATTTAAAACTACCTAAACTGGCAATTGCTATCGCAGAAACGACCATAACAAGCGTA
Source organism: Leeuwenhoekiella blandensis MED217 (assembly GCF_000152985.1). Classification (GTDB taxonomy): domain Bacteria; phylum Bacteroidota; class Bacteroidia; order Flavobacteriales; family Flavobacteriaceae; genus Leeuwenhoekiella; species Leeuwenhoekiella blandensis. The sequence goes on from NZ_CH672395.1 coordinate 3,209,740, forward strand.
AGCGCTATTAATACTTTTAAGGACTTCATGTTATTCTTTTAAGTTAGGTTGTAAACTCAATAATTCGTTCTCGAGCTCCCGGTAGGAAAAGCTTTGCTCGTAAAACATATATTCTTCATTCGTTATGATAAGGCTTGCCGGTATAGCGCCACTCCAATCTTCTGAAACCTGAGGGATCCAGGTGTTCCCGTGTGCATCGTCCAGGTACAGCACTTTTGACTGAAGTTTCTTCTCCTTAATATAAGGAATAAGCCGTTGTTCAATTTGGTCTGAAAAGTCCAAACTCACCAGCAAAACTTCGACTCCCTTTTTGTGGTACGCTGCATAAAGCTTTTCAAAAGCCGGCAATTCTTTAACACAAGGCGCACACCAGGTCGCCCAAAAGTTGATCACTTTCACCCTGCCTGCTTTAGGGAAATCCAACATAGGCTTAAAGGCCTCAAAATCATACACGGGCAAATGATATCCGTCAATTGACAGCATTTTTACCGGTTTTGGGGTTCGGGTAGACGCAACTTTGGAGGCACAGCCTGCCAGTAGCACAACGCAACACAATACACCTAATTTTCTAAACAATCGCTACTCGATTTTCAATTTAATGACCACCACTCGCAAGTTTATTCCTCTTAAACGTCAAGAGAACTACTTGAAGCAAGACTGCGTAAATTTAAGGATTACAACATTTTGATAACAGATTTTAGGATTTGTATAACACCTACAGCGTTGTAATGAGGGGATTCTCGTTAAAAAACCTTAAGAATACGTTAAAAATTGTATCGCATCCACATTGAATCTAAATTAATCATACATTTGTACATACAAATATTGTAGATACAAGATGAAGATTGAAGAAGCACTAAAAATAGGAAACGGGTTAGATTTATCATCAAAAACCCTAATCAATATACAATACACTTCCAGAATACTGGAAGAAAAATTTGCAGCGCTTCTTAAAGAATACGATCTGAGTACCCCACAATTTAATGTCTTACGCATTTTGCGCGGTCAAAAAGGCAAACCTGCAAGTCTTGCATGTATTCAGGAGCGCATGGTAGATCGCAGCAGTAATACAACACGCCTGGTAGATAAATTGATCAAGAAGGAATTGGTAAGCCGACGCATTTGTCCCGATAATCGTAGAAAAGTCGAAATAGAAATAACTGCTAACGGATTGAAACTTTTAAAAGAACTGGACCCCCTCACCTCGGCTGCAAATGCCAACAACACTTCAAGCCTCAATGACGACGAATTAGTAACACTTAATAACCTATTAGATAAACTTAGAACCGATGAGTAATTATATCGATGATTTAAACTGGCGCTACGCCGTTAAACAATTTGATGCTTCCAAAAAAGTATCCGATGAAGATTTACAAAAGCTTATAGATGCAGTGCAACTTTCTGCTTCTTCCTATGGTTTGCAACCCTATAAAATTTTAGTTGTAAAAGATCAAGCCGTAAAAGAAAAGCTGAAAGCTGCAGGATACAATCAGTCTCAATTTAGCGATGCTACCGCCGTATTTGTATTTGCACATCAAACCGACTTTGACGCAGAACTCGTAGACTCTTATATCGAGCTCTCAGAGCGCATCAAAGAACTTGAAACGGGAACGCTGGAAGGCTATGCAAATTTGATGAAAAATGCACTTCTCAACCTGCCTCAGGAAGCTAAAGCGGGATGGACCAGCCGTCAAGCTTATATAGCTCTTGGCAATTTACTAAGCGCTGCTGCTGCTCATAAAATAGATGCCTGCCCTATGGAAGGTTTTGAGGCAGCTGCTTTTGACGAAATCTTAGGTCTTACAGATCAAAACTTGCACGCCGTAGTTGTCGCTGCAGTAGGATACCGAAGCGCTGAAGATGAAACCCAGCATGCTCCGAAAGTAAGACGCCCTCAGGAAGAACTTTTTGAGATCATCTAAATTTTTTTTTAACTCAACATTTGTACATACAATTTTAATCTATACAACAATGAAAATTCAGAATTCCATCAGCAACCTTAATCAAAGCTTGGCAAAACTAAACCTGGCTTCAAAAAAAGCCTTCAATCAAATAAACCGCGATAATCGCGTTAAATCAGTATTAATTTTAGCAGTAGGCGTTGCCGCTGCATCATTTACAACAAAAACAATCATGGAAAAAGTAAGCGTAAAAAGCAGTTCAATCACTTGGGTAGGTAAAAAAGTTACCGGTAAGCATTCAGGAACTATCGATCTTAAAGACGGTTTTTTTGAAATGGAAAACGGAAACATCACCGGAGGTGAGTTTGTGATCGACATGAACAGCATCGCGTGTACAGACCTTGAAGGAGACAGCAAAGGTCAACTGGAAGGACACCTAAAAAGTGACGATTTCTTTGGTGTAGAAAATCACCCAACTGCCAAATTGGTCATCACCAATGCGGTTAAAGACGGAAATTCGTATACCGTAACCGGAGACCTTACCATTAAAGAAACTACTGAACCTATCTCTTTTGACTTGCAACAAGCAGGTGATAATTTTACTACTACCCTAACCATCGACCGTAGTAAATACAACGTGCGTTACGGATCTGGCAGCTTCTTTGACAACCTAGGAGACAAGACGATCTACGACGACTTCACACTAGACATCAACTTGTCTATCTAATTGATTGTCTATCATAAGTATTTAGAAAGCTGTCTTTTAAAAAGACAGCTTTTTTTTGTGGTATTTCAAAATGGTTCCACGTACTTTATTAGAACAAATAGTCATATCCGAAAGTTTTTAACGTCTTTTTCTTCAGTATAGCGAGAAGGCTCCGTTAAGAATTTTTGAAGCCTTGGAAAAAATTCAGGAGCCTTATTGCGGTTTTCGCCCTGAGGCGAAAAATACCTAAGCGAGGGGCTCTTTTCTTTTGTGCAGCCTGTCCTGAGCGATAGTCGAAGGATTTCTTTGGACAAGCAAAGAAAATGAACAAACACTATTAGTAATAAGATTTCTCGTATCAACCTTAGAAGATTAAACAACTACCTAAACACACAACTAAACCATTTACTTTAAGCAAAAACAGAAATGCGATTACCCACGGGATAAAACCATCTACGACGACTTTACTTTAGACATCAACTTGTCTATCTAATATTTTTAAAAAGTAATTTTAAATTTTGTTTGTCGCTTAAGCATCAATTTTTATCTTTGATGCTCAAATTATGAAAAACAAAACAGTAAATACTTGGTGGTGGATCTCGCAACAGTAATGTCGTGAAACAACCTTGTATTTAAAATTTAAATAACTGAAAGGCCTGTCTCACGACAGGCCTTTTTTGTTTCGCCTAACAACCAAAAAATGAAATATACCTTAAAAACGCACAGCAAGAAGATTCTTGCCGATACCATCACTCCGGTTTCGGTATACCTTCGCCTGCGAGATCGCTTCCCCAACAGTCTGCTTCTCGAGAGTAGCGACTACCGGGCTAACGACAATACCTTCAGCTACATCTGTTGTAAACCTATCGCTTCGATCACCGTAAAGGATGAAATTATTACGGAAAGTTTCCCTGACGGAAAAACCACAACCACAAGCATCGACTCCACTACCGATGTAGTTGGGATCATCGAAGCTTTTGCCAAAAAGTTTGAGACCGAAAACAACGATAAAAAGTTCATTCAAAACGGACTGTTCGGCTATATGAGTTATGATGCCGTGCGCTATTTTGAAGATATTGAGATCACCAAAAAAGAAGGTGCGCTGGATGTCCCAGATCTGTATTATGCGGTGTATCAAAACATCATTGCGATCAATCATTTCAATAATGAAGCCTATATTTTTTCGCACACCTACAATGAAGAAAATAACCTGAGTGAGATCGCACAGCTGCTTACGGTAAAAAGTTTTGCAGAGTACCATTTCAAATTAGAAGGCGATCAACAATCGCAAATGTCTGATGAAGCCTTTATGGATCTGGTTAAAACCTGTAAAAAACATTGCCAACGCGGTGATGTGTTTCAGATCGTACCTTCTAAGCGCTTTTCGCAAAATTTCAGCGGTGATGAATTCAATGTGTATCGCAGTTTACGCAGTGTAAATCCTTCGCCGTATTTATTCTTTTTTGACTACGGAAACTTTAAGATCTTCGGAAGTTCTCCCGAAGCGCAACTCATCGTTAAGGATGGCAAAGCTGAAATTCACCCCATCGCCGGAACCTTTAAACGTACCGGAAATGATGAGAAGGATGCTGTACTGGCCAAAAAACTTTCTGAAGATGAAAAAGAAAACAGCGAGCATGTGATGCTGGTCGATTTGGCGCGCAACGACTTAAGTCGCAACGGCAGCAACGTGAAAGTAGAGACCTATCGCGAGGTGCAATACTTTTCACACGTGATCCATTTGGTGAGTAAAGTTACAGGAACCAAACACCCTGACACCTCAACCATGCGTGTCGTGGCAGACACCTTTCCCGCCGGAACTTTGAGCGGTGCGCCCAAGCACAATGCGATGAAATTGCTGGAGAAATACGAACCCATAAACCGGGATTTCTACGGTGGTGCGATCGGTTTTATGGATTTCAACGGAAACTTCAATCACGCGATCATCATCCGTTCTTTTTTGAGTAAAAATCATCAATTACATTATCAGGCAGGAGCCGGAATCGTAAGCGATAGTGTTCCTGAAAAAGAATTAGAAGAAGTATATAACAAATTAGGCGCGCTTACTAAAGCCCTTAAACTTGCTGAAGAACTATAACATGAAAAAACAGGTTTTAGTCATAGACAATTACGACAGTTTTGTGTACAACCTTGTACATTATCTTGAAGATCTGGACTGCGAAGTCACCGTTAAACGCAACGACCAACTCCGTCTAGAAGAGGTTGCTGCTTACGATAAAATCTTGCTTTCACCGGGCCCGGGAATCCCGGAAGAAGCCGGTTTGCTTTTAGAAATTATCAAGACCTACGCGCCTACCAAAAGTATGTTTGGCGTATGCCTAGGCCAGCAGGCCATCGGCGAAGTTTTTGGTGGAACGCTCATCAACCTGGATCAGGTATTTCACGGTGTTGCAACCTCAGCCAAACAGTTGGTTGCAGACGAACCGCTTTTTAAAGACATCCCGACGGAATTTGAGATCGGAAGATACCACTCCTGGGTCGTTGCTCCGGAAAATTTTCCGGAAGCTTTAGAGATCACTTCGGTAGATGTGAATGGGCAAATCATGTCTTTACGTCATAAAGAATATGACGTGCGCGGCGTACAATTTCATCCCGAATCGGTACTCACTCCGGAAGGCAAAACAATGATCAAAAATTGGGTTAATAATTAAGTTTTTCTATTTCCGTGAAGATGGAAATCTCATGAACCCAACTAAAACTGCTTCCGTGAAGACGGAAATCTTATAAAATAAAAGAAGTAGTCCATTTCCGTGAAAACGGAAATCTCAAATAAATAATAATGCTCCCTACGGAGTACTTATAGTAAATAATGAAGACAATATTAAACAGACTTATAAACCACGAGCAACTCAATAAAGAAGAAGCGCGAGAGGTTTTAGTCAACATTTCTGAAGGTAAGTACAACACCAGCCAGATCGCGGCTTTTATCACCGTGTATATGATGCGTAGCATTACGGTTGAAGAACTTGCCGGTTTTAGAGACGCATTGCTAGACCTATGTATCGCTGTTCCCTTTGAAGGCTATAACGCGATCGATCTATGCGGAACCGGTGGTGATGGTAAAAACACGTTCAACATTTCTACACTTTCTTCTTTTGTAGCAGCAGGTGCGGGAATCAATGTGACCAAGCACGGGAACTACGGCGTTTCTTCTGTGAGTGGAAGTAGCAACGTTATGGAAAGCTTCGGAATAAAATTTACCAACGATGCCGACTTTTTAAAGCGCTGTCTGGATGAAGCGGGTATTTGCGTACTCCACGCGCCGCTCTTTCACCCGGCGATGAAAAATGTGGGACCTATTCGCCGCGAACTCGGCGTTAAAACCTTCTTCAATATGCTGGGCCCTATGGTAAATCCGGCGTTTCCTGAGAACCAACTCGTGGGTGTTTTCAATCTGGAACTGGCTCGTTTATACGGGTATCTGTATCAGGATACTAAAAAGAATTTTACCATTTTACACAGTATCGATGGCTATGACGAGATTTCGCTAACCGGAAATACCAAAGCCATTCGCAACAACAGCGAGCGCATGTTAACGGCTGAAGATTTTGGGGTACATACGATCAAACAGGAAGATATTTATGGTGGTGACACGATCGAATCTTCTGCTGCGATCTTTAAAAAAGTGATCAGCGGTAAGGGTACTGAAGCGCAAAACAATGTGGTTTGCGCCAATGCAGGAATGGCCATTGCCACCGTTAAAAACCTCGAGCCTAAAGCAGGTTTTGAACTTGCCAAAGAAGCTCTTCTAAGCGGAAAAGGACTCGAACGCTTAAATAAACTCATAGCCCTAAGCAGCAAATAAGATGAATATTTTAGACAAAATAATCGCTGATAAATATAAAGAAGTAGCCTTACGCAAGCAGCTGATTCCGGCGAAGCAATTGGAGCAGTCGGTGCTTTTTAATCGTAAATCGCCTTCACTTGCACAAGCCTTGAGCACAAGCGCTTCAGGGATCATCGCAGAGCATAAACGCCGATCACCCAGCAAAGCAACCATAAATAATAACCTCAACGTGCAAGATGTAGCCCGTGGTTACGAGCAGGCCGGGGTTTGTGGGATGAGCGTACTTACCGATGGGAAATATTTTGGTGGCTCGCTAGACGACCTGTTGCTCGCCCGTGCCGCAGCGCAATTACCGCTGTTGCGTAAAGAATTTGTGATCGACACCTATCAAATTCTGGAAGCGAAAGCCTATGGTGCCGATGTGATCTTGCTAATTGCAGCAGTGCTCACGCGGGAAGAGATCAAAAGCCTTTCAGAATTTGCAAAATCGCTTGGTCTTGATGTGCTTCTCGAAGTCCATAATCTGGAAGAATTGCAAAAATCGGTCATGCCGTCTTTAGATATGTTGGGCGTAAACAATCGCAACCTAAAAACTTTTGAAGTCAGTCTCGAAACCAGCAAAAGTCTTTCTGCTGAAATCCCAGATGACTTTGTAAAAGTTTCTGAAAGCGGAATCAGTTCGATCGAAGCGATCAAAGCCTTACAGCCGTATGGTTACAAAGGATTTCTTATTGGCGAGAACTTTATGAAAACTGACGACCCTGGCGCCAGCGCCACTGAGTTTATCAAACAGCTTATTTAATAGTATATAAATTAAATTGAATACTAAATAGTATACATGCGAAGCCTCCTTTTGTTCCAGAATAGGCTTTATAAAATGGGAAAGACAGCGTAGCGCCCATTTTATAAAATGGTTTCCATAACCGGCTAAGGTTATGGAAAATTCCTAACAAAAGGCGTCTTTTTCTTTGGTTCGTTTCTTTTGGAAGAGCAAAAGAAATGAACAAAACACAATAGGAAGCACTAATGCTTATGATCAAAAAAATCCATCATAAAAAAAATAATAGACTAAGCCTTAAGGTTTGTGGTATGAAACACAACACGCTTGAAGTTGCGCAACTCCAACCGGATTATTTGGGTTTTATCTTCTTTGAAAAAAGTAAACGAAATTATGACAAAGCCCATATTGAAATCCTTCCGGAAGGAATAAAGAAAGTCGGTGTTTTTGTAGATGCAAGCATCGCATTTGTACTCGATAACATCAGGCAGTTTCAGTTTGATGTGATTCAGTTGCACGGTAGCGAAACTCCGGAATATTGTAAGAGGCTTCAAACAGATTCAAAAGTTGAACTCTGGAAAGTCTTCAGCATAAAAGACCACTTTGACTTTTCGGTTTTGGAAGCTTATGAAGCTGTGATCGATAAATTTTTATTTGACACCAAAGGAAAGGAAAAAGGCGGCAATGGCTATACTTTTGATTGGAGAATACTTCAAAACTATCCTTCGCAAAAGCCTTTTATGTTAAGTGGCGGTATAGGATTGGGAGAAATCCCAGCGGTAAACGAACTTAAAAAAACACAACTTCCACTCTTTGGTATCGATGTCAACAGTAAATTTGAAGACGAACCGGGATTGAAAAATATAAACCTGTTAAAGTCACTCGTAAGAGATTTAAATAGATAAAGATTTCCGTCGTAGTTTATCCAGAGCGATAGCCGAAGGGCGGAAATATCAATATAGAATTATGAACTACAACGTAAATGAAAAAGGATATTATGGAGATTTTGGTGGTGCTTACATCCCAGAAATGTTATATCCTAATGTAGAAGAACTGCGTCAGAATTATATAAAAGTGATGCAGGAGCCGGATTTTCAAGAGGAATTTAAGGCGCTTTTAAAAGAATATGTGGGGCGTCCTACTCCACTCTATTATGCTAAGCGTTTTTCTGAAAAATACGGAACAAATGTTTATCTCAAACGCGAGGACCTGTGTCATACAGGAGCGCATAAAGTAAACAACACGATTGGCCAGATCTTGATGGCCAAGCGTTTGGGTAAAAACCGCATTATCGCCGAAACCGGTGCCGGTCAGCACGGAGTGGCCACGGCTACCGTATGTGCGTTGATGGGCTTAGAATGCATTGTGTACATGGGAGCGATAGACATCAAACGTCAGGCGCCTAACGTAGCCCGAATGAAAATGCTGGGCGCTACCGTAGTTCCCGCAGAATCCGGTAGCAAAACCTTAAAAGATGCGACCAATGAAGCCATTCGCGACTGGATCAACAATCCAACCGATACGCATTATATCATTGGTAGTGTGGTTGGGCCTCACCCCTATCCCGATATGGTGGCCCGTTTTCAAAGTGTGATCTCTGAAGAGGTTAAAAAGCAATTACTGGAGAAAGAAGGCAAAGAAAACCCCGATTATGTGGTGGCCTGTGTAGGAGGTGGCAGCAACGCAGCCGGGATTTATTATCATTACCTCGATACGCCAGAAGTTGGTATCATCGCTGTAGAAGCTGCCGGGAAAGGAATTCACTCCGGGGAAAGCGCCGCAACTTCGGCCTTGGGTAAAGAAGGGATCATTCACGGAAGCAAAACCCTGTTGATGCAAACCGATGACGGGCAGATCACCGAGCCGTATTCGATTTCTGCAGGTCTTGATTATCCCGGTGTTGGACCTATGCACGCGCATTTGTTTAGAAGCGGCCGTGGTGAGTTCATCAGCATCACCGATGCCGATGCGATGCAGGCCGGTCTTGAATTGTGTAAACTGGAAGGGATCATCCCCGCGATCGAATCGTCTCACGCTCTGGCCATTTTTGAAGAACGCAAGTTTAAAAAAGAGGATATCGTGGTCGTGAATTTGAGTGGTAGAGGAGATAAGGATCTAAGTACATTTATAGATTACTTCAAACTCGCTTAAGCGCGTTTGAATTTTTCATTTCCGCGAAGGCGGAAATCCCTTGAATGTAAGCACACATTTTAAATGGAAGAATTATTCTACATATATATTCTTACAAATAAAAACCACACAGTGCTTTACATTGGAGTTACCAGTGATTTAAAAAGAAGACTTAAACAGCATAAACAAAAGAGCAATAAAGGATTTACAAGAAAGTACAATGTTGAAAAACTCCTCTATTTTGAATCGAGCCCTTATGTCGAAAATGCCATTAAAAGAGAGAAACAGCTCAAAAAATGGAATAGAGCCTGGAAAGAAAATCTGATCAACGAAATGAATCCTGATTGGAACGATCTGAGTTGGATGCTAGACGAATGAGGTTTCTGTAGAATACAACATATTTAAAACTTGACTTGGATTTGAAAGATTTCCGCTGAGCATATAATTGGAATTAGAATTAGACTGGAAAGATTTCCGCTGAGCACAACGTAATTAAAACTTGAATTGAATTGGAGAGATTTCCGCCTAAAGTTTATCCTGAGCGAGAGTCGAAGGACGGAAATGACTTAAAAAATACTATTATGAACAGAATAAATACGAAATTAGAAGAAGGTAAAAAGTTGCTTTCTATATACTTCACCGCGGGTTATCCTAAACTGGAAGACACCACAACAGTTATTGAAAAGCTGGTGGAAGCCGGGGTAGATATGATCGAGATCGGTTTACCGTTTAGCGATCCCTTAGCAGATGGGCCCACGATTCAGGAGAGTTCTACCGCAGCTTTAAAAAACGGAATGACCACCGCAAAGCTCTTTGATCAGATCAAAGACATTAGGAAAACCGTTGATATTCCGTTGATCGTGATGGGGTATTTTAATCCGATGCTTCAGTATGGTGTTGAAAAATTCTGCGCCACCTGCGCCGAAATAGGCATAGACGGACTCATCATGCCAGATCTTCCGCTTGCGGAATATGAAGAACACTATCAAGCTACTTTTGAAAAATACGGTCTTAAGATGATCTTCCTGATCACACCGCAGACTTCAGATGAGCGTATCAGACAGATCGATGCAGCAAGCGATGGTTTTATTTACATGGTGAGCAGTGCAAGTACTACAGGTAAAACTTCGGGCTTCAGCAATGTTCAAACCGATTATTTTGAACGCATCGCTGCTTTAAATCTGAAAAATCCGCAGATCGTAGGTTTTGGTATTAAAGATGAGGAAACTTTTAAGGCAGCAACACAAACCGCTCAGGGTGCCATTATAGGTTCAGCATTTATCAAAACGCTTACCGAAAAGGGTATTGAGGGCATTTCTGGCTTTATTAAAAGCATTAGACCCTAAGTCTTAACCCGCTTTTAGCAAGTTCTTATCAATAATTAACAGCTGTACTTCTTATCTTGAGGTCAACAAAAAAAGAAAACTATTATGGATAAGAAATTTGAACGAACAGTAGACCAGAAAGACAGCGATCCTACAAGCAGCCTTGGAGATCGTAAAAAGAACACCAATAAAGTGGATATTGATGAAAAAACCATCAAAGACCAACAAAACAAGCACTAAACGCTTGGGCTAACCACCAAAAACTAAAAAAGCCGATACCTAACGTATCGGCCTTTTTAGTGCGCTATTTTCATCAGGTATCGCTACCCACCAGATTGTAGGTTGGATCTTCGATAATATTCACATCGATGATCGCCTCGGCATTCTTCAGCAAACGGCGACAATCGGGGCTCAAGTGTCGTAAATAAACGGTCTTGCCCAGTTTATGATAACGGCTGGTCACCACGTTCAAGGCTTCGATAGCCGACATATCTGCTACCCGACTTTCTTTAAAATCGATGATGATCTTGTTGGGATCGTTCAGGATATCAAACTTCTCTGTAAAATTGGTGGTCGAGGCAAAGAATAACGGTCCGTAGATCTCATAATGCTTGGTTCCTTCATCGTCTACATATTTTCTAGCTCGAATGCGTTTGGCACTTTCCCAGGCAAAAAACAAGGCAGAAAGAATCACACCAACCAACACGGCCAGTGCAAGGTTGTGCAAGATAACGGTGATAGCAGCCACGATGATCACCAAGAAAATATCTTTTTTAGGTACTTTATTGAAAATACGCAGCGTGGCCCACTCAAAGGTTCCTACCGCTACCATAATCATCACCCCAACGAGTGCCGCCATCGGAACTTTTTCAATAACCGGCGCACCGAATAATACAATAATAAGAATGGTAAATGCAGCGATAATACCAGATAAACGCGCTCTGGATCCCGCTGAAAGATTCACCAAGGTTTGTGCGATCATCGGGCAACCTCCCATTCCGAAGAAAAATCCGTTGAGCAGGTTAGAACTTCCTTGAGCGATACACTCCCGGTTTCCGTCTCCTTTGGTTTGTGTGATCTCATCGACAAGATTCAAGGTTAGCAAACCTTCAGTAAGTCCTACTGCCGCCATCACCATAGAATAGGGTGCGATCACTTTTAAAGTTTCGTAAGAAATAGGAATTTCAGGAATATGGAACGGAGGAAAACCACCACTTACCGAAGCGATATCTTTAACCGTTTTGGTATCAATTCCGAAGAAATACACCAACGCAAAAACCACAATTATAGCAACCAACGAAGAAGGAACCGCTTTTGTCAACTTCGGAAGAAAAATCACGATCAATACTGTAAGTGCGGCCAGACCTGCCATAATTAATAAAGGCGTGCCGGTTAACCACGCTACTTCACCGTTTATGAGGGTTTGAAATTGTTTGATCTGCGACATAAAGATGACAATAGCCAGACCGTTTACAAACCCAAACATCACCGGGTGCGGCACCAGACGAATAAACTTCCCCAGTTTAAAGAGTCCGATCAATACCTGGATGACTCCAGCAAGTGCTACAGCCGCCAAAACATATTCTAAACCGTGGGAATTCATCAACGCGATCAGGGTGATCACGGTGGCTCCTGCTCCTCCCGAGATCATCCCAGGACGGCCACCAAAAATCGCGGTCACTAAGCCTGCAATAAAAGAAGCATATAAACCCATCAAAGGAGGAAGACCAGCTAGAATCGCAAAAGAAAGCGATTCAGGAATCATGGTCATCGCAACCGTAAGACCGGCTAGAATTTCAGTTTTGTAATTGACCTTTTGAGTTAAATCAAATAAGTTAAATACTTTTTTCATGAAGTAGTTTTGTGCAAAAAGCGTGTGTTTTTTATTGGGGTAAACAGTCAAAAAAATCAAGAATCGCACTTGAAATGCCCTGTTATTTAGCAGGTTAAAACCCAGCTCAATTCGGCTGCAAAAATAGCCTTTTTAATGAGAAGGGCAAGCATATCACGGCAGGATACGCCTGTAATGGTTAGAGTTTACCAATCAAGCGGTTACGCAAAGGATTTCGCCAATACAAGACATTTCAGAAGCCGTTAAACTTATATTAATCTGGTACTGCTGCAGATCGCTGGCTCGCTAAAGTCTTATTTTCGTATAAAATCACAAACTATGAAAATATACCTCTATATTTTAGCCGGTCTCGTTTTGTTCACCGGTTGCAAAAATGATAAATCAGTTTCTGAAGATAAACAGGAAGAACTCGCCGATAATGGTCCGGTAACTGTGGAAACGACTGTGGGACCTTTAGAACTCCCTGCTCCTTTTGCTTCAGAATCGGTTACTAAACAAAGTAAGGTAGTTGCCTGGCCTGCCGGAAAAACACCGGTTGCTGCCGAAGGTTTTAAAGTAGAACGCTTTGCCGACTCCTTAAAGCATCCCCGATGGACCTATGTTGCACCTAACAATGATATTTTTGTTGCCGAATCAAACACAAGAGACAGCGCCAATAGAATTACCTTGTTACGAGACACAAATGCTGACGGAGCTATCGACGAACGCTATATTTTTAAAGAAGACCTCAACCAGAATTTTGGAATGCTGGTTTTAGACGGTTCGTTTTACATTGCAAACACCGATGGCTTGTACCGTTTCCCATACACCGAAGGACAAACCAAGTTAGAAGGTGAAGGCGAGAAAATCGTTGAACTTTCAGCGAGTGGTTACAACAACCACTGGACGCGAAATATCATCACTAATGAAGCGGGAGATAAAATCTATATCTCGGTAGGATCTGCCAGTAATGTGGGAGAACAAGGAATGGAAAAAGAAGAACGCCGCGCCAATATTCTTGAAGTGAATCCTGACGGTAGCGGAGAGATCATTTATGCTTCCGGACTTAGAAATCCTGTAGGAATGGATTGGAATCCGGTGACCGGTGATCTTTGGACGGCTGTAAATGAGCGTGATGAATTAGGCAACAACTTGGTTCCCGATTATGCTACTAGCGTTAAAAAAGGCGGCTGGTACGGGTGGCCGTACAGCTATTACGGGCAGATTAATGATCCGCGATGGGAAGACGATCCGCATCAGGATTTAGTAGATCAAGCCCTCATTCCTGATGTTCCTTTAGGACCGCACACCGCTTCTTTAGGCTTTACGTTTTACACTGCAGATCAATTCCCGGAAATGTATCAAAACGGAGCATTTGTAGGACAACACGGGTCTTGGAACCGCGAACCTTTTTCTGGCTATAAAGTAGTTTTTATTCCATTTGAAAATGGAATTCCCAAAGAACCTGTTGACTTTTTAACCGGGTTTATTCCTGATGAAAACGGAAACGAAGTTTATGGTCGCCCGGTGGCAACCACAGTTGCTCCCGATGGTTCCTTATTAGTAAATGATGATGACGGCGGAGTGATCTGGCGTGTTTCTGCAGAATAAACTAACCCATATAAAACTTCTTGGCATTTAGTCCTTCGGCGGTGCCAAGCAGTGGGTATATGTTTTAGTATTTTTGAAGTTCATTAGAATTTCCATCCTCGATTAGCGAGTACTTTATGAAAAATATTCTTTTAGGTCTGTTGTTGTTTTCCGGATGTGTATTTGCGCAAGAGAAAACAGCAACAGACTCTGTTTTTGTACGCAACACCTTAGGTGAAGTTATCATCACCTCCACGCCTATTCAAGACAAATTGCAACGTATTCCTGCGGCGGTAAATAGCATTACGGCTGAAGATTTTCAGCGTGGTGACCAACTTTCCATCGCTAATGAGCTCAATAAAAACCCGGGAATTCAAATGCAGCAAGGTGCGCTCAACACCAGTCGCATCAGCATCAGAGGCCTAGGAGCGCGTAGTCAATATTCCACAAATCGCGTAAAGGCCTATATTGAAGGTATTCCCTTGACTACCGGAGAAGGAGAAACTACCTTAGAAGATATAGACCTCAACCTGATCGAACGTATGGAGATTATCAAAGGCCCCGCGAGCAGCAGCTACGGAGCCGGATTGGGTGGCGCGATCAATATTTCAGTAATCAAACCAAAACCAGAAAATAGCAGGATTAGGTTGAATGGGATCGCAGGTGCTTACGGTCTTTTTAAAAGCGGAATCACTGCAATGCTTGGTAATCGTGAAACCGGCGGATTTGTAAGTTATAATCATCTCGAGAAAGATGGCTTTAGAGCCAACAGCAATTACAACCGAAACACGCTTACCGCTTATGCCAAAACACAACTTAACGAAGTGAGTTCGCTTTCTTTCTTCGGAAATTATACGCGTTTAAAAGCATTCATCCCAAGTTCTGTAAATGCTGAAACCTTGCAAAACAGTCCCGAGGATGCCGCATTCACTTGGGGGCAAGCCCAAGGTTATGAATCTTACGACAAAGCTTTAGCCGGGCTTGCTTATAAATGGGACATCAATGCCAACAATAGCTGGCAAACCAGTGTTTTCGCCAATTACCGTGATGGGTATGAACCCCGGCCTTTTGATATTCTTGATGAAGATTCTTTTGCGTTTGGTATTCGAAGCAGTTTAAATTCGCAGTTTTCGCTATTCAATATTCCCGGAAAAAGCAGTATTGGAGTCGAATATTTTGATGAGCATTATCAAGCGCAACTCTTTGAGAATTTATATGAAGAAAACAACGGTAACGGAAGTCTGCAAGGCAATCGCTTTAGCAATCAAGAACAAGATCGCAAATACTTAAATCTTTTCGCACAATTAAGTCTACAGCTTACGCCAAAGTTTAAAGCGGATTTAGGACTGAATTACAACCACAGCAGATACCGTCTGGACGATCACCTTAACGAAAGTAATGTCGATAACAGCGGCGTGTACACCTATCCCAGAATCTTTTTACCACAAGCCGGCCTGAGTTACGAGGTGGCTAATGATAAATTTATCTATGCCTCGATAAGTCGTGGCTTTTCTTTACCCACAGTTGCCGAAACGCTGACTCCCGAAGGCGCTATAAATCCTGAAATCAAACCTGAGATCGGTTTCAATTATGAATTAGGGCTGAAAGCACAATGGCTGGATCATAGACTCTACACAGAGCTCGCTTTGTACACGGTACAAGTTAATGATCTCCTTGTTGCCGAACGCGTGGGTAATGATCAATACGTGGGTCGCAATGCAGGCGCTACCGATCATAACGGGATTGAATTCTTAATCAATTATCGTGAAAATTTAACGCCAGCATGGTCGCTTCAGCCGTATGGGTCTTTAGCGCTGAATGACTATTCGTTTGATGCCTTTGTAGATAATGATGAAGATTATAGCGGAAACGAGCTTACCGGAGTTGCAGATCAGGTGATCAATCTCGGCCTGGATGTGGCTTTTCAAAACCGTTTTAAGTTCAACATCAATTACCGTTACACCGGAAGCATTCCGTTGAATGACGCCAATACACTTTATAGCGATGCTTACAATCTGGTGAACCTTCGGGCAGATTATAGTTTTGATCTTTTTGCTAAAGTAAAAACCCGAATTTTTGCCGGCGTAAACAATGTTTTTGACACCGATTATGCTGCACAAATATTGCCTAATGCTACAGGATTTGGTGGTGCAGCACCACGTTATTATTATCCCGGAGAACCTGTAAATTTCTATACCGGATTAAACGTGAAGCTGTTTTAAAACTAATTTCCGTCAGGGAGTTTCATTCCATTTTCACCAAATTTTTTAAGCTCGGTTTCAAAGCTATCGGCGAGTGCTATGAATTTATCTAAAAGGTCTAAGTGATTTTCTCGTTCAAGAAGATTACCCGGCAATTGCATGGCATCACAGTATTCAAAAAACAAGTTGTGGTAATATGCATCAATACCTAATTGATCTACTAAAAAATCGTGATCAAAATAGTCATCGGTAGCAAAGAGCACCCGGTATTGTTTATAAGTAATGGGAGCATATTTTTCCTTTTGTTTGGAAGGGTCTTTTTTAAACAGACTTAAAAAAAGCCGTCCCAACTCCATAAAATCAACACCATTGGTACTGTTAGGCGGTCGGTACAACTGGCGGTTCTTTTTGATATCATTCTGAATCCTGCTGTTGAAAATACTATCGTATTCTTTGACGTCAAATTTCTTCTCCTTCGGCGCTTCGGTAAGGCGCACTTCGTCGAGTTCGTTCAGGTTCTCTTTAAGTTCAACCACCCAGATCTTTTCGAGCTGATAGGGTTCTACTACAAAAACCTGGGTTTCCATAAAAGGCGCACTAAAAACCAAAGAATCTTCTAATCGCGCAGCTAAGCTAAAATCTCCTTCATCTGTAGTCGTCGTACTTTTATGCTGCGTCAGGTTTTGCACCAAAACACCGGGAACGCGTTTATCGCCCGCATATACTTTTCCTGAAGTATTTTGAGCACGCAGTGTGCCAGCGCAAAGCAAACTGAAGCCTAGAAGAATGTATATAAATCTCATCAAAACAATTTAGGTTGCGAAGTTAGCTTAATTAGTTTGTGCCTGTTTATGAAAATCGGAACTGGTCTTAAGCAGATACTCTAAAAAGCGCATTTGATTCTTTTCTTGCAAAAGACGCGCATCTATTTTTCTACTTAAACAATAATCAAAAAACAAGGGCTCTTCTTCTCCGGTGATCGACAATTGATTTCTCAAAAGTTGCTGATTGAAGAAAGCGTCTTTTTTAAAGAATGCTTCAAGTTCGCCTAATTTTAAGATTCTAAACCGGTTAGGATCTTCTGCTTTTTCTTTTTTATCTTTCTTTATCGAATTCCATACCATTTTTCCTATCGCGATAAAATCTATCCCTCCTCCGGTAGGATTCGGACTGTACATTCCCGGATTTTCCTGAATATCTTTTTTCAGCCAGAAATTGAAGTTTTTATCGTACTCTTCAACACTAAACTCTTTAACGGAATTAGTTGCAGTGATGGTCACGGCATCCAATTCATTTCGGTTTTCTTTCAATTCGACTACCCAGATCTCTTCAAGCTGGTAGGGCTCTATTTTATGAATTTGTGTCTTAAAAAAGGAATAACTAAAGATCAAAGAATCTCCAAGTTCAGCAGCGATCTTAAAATCTCCCTGCGCATTGGTCGAAGTCATGACATCTTGAGTCTTGTTGATAATAAGTACGCCTTCTAGCGGTTTATCATTTGCATATACTTTACCCTTAGTTTCTTGAGCTTGAAAACTAAAACTTAGCAGAAAAAATAAAACAGGGAGTAAAGGTCTTGGCATAATCAGGTCTGTTGCATAATGACCTGATCTATGTGCTAATGTTGCAAAACTTTATACGCGTACCGCGTCTGGCACCAAGCCGGTGTAATCCCCGCCATTGCGAATAACATCACGCACGATGGAAGAAGAAATATAACTTTTACCTGAAGAAGTGAGCAAGAATACCGTTTCTATTTGCGCCAGCTTTCTGTTGGTATGCGCAATAGCCTTCTCAAACTCAAAATCTGCCGGATTGCGCAAACCTCTAAGAATAAAGCCGGAATCTGTAGCATTACAAAAATCAACCGTAAGCCCTTGATACGTCATGACTTTGATCTTGGGTTCGTCTTTAAACGACTCTTTTAAGAAACGCTCGCGCTGCTCTAAAGTGAACATATATTTCTTATCGGCATTGACCCCGATCGCTAAAATGATCTCATCAAAAAGCTTTAAGCCCCGCTCGATAATATCATAATGTCCTAAAGTAAGCGGATCAAATGATCCCGGAAATACTGCGCGTTTCATAATTAGGAATTCAATGTTTAAAGTTCAAAATTAAAGGTACAAAAACTGGAGCGTTTGAAGCTTGTGGTTTAAGGTTGCTTAAAGTCTATAAAATATTCAGCCCATTGGCGGTGCCTAAAAAAGTTGCTTTTCAGATTATCTACTGTTTACTGGGACTGCCTACTGAGACGTTCTATCACGCATCGCTTGCTCAATAACATTATCAAACAATTCTGGCAAGCTTATCCCTGCCACCTTTGCCTGCTGCGGGATAATACTCGCAGGACTCAATCCCGGAGTGGTATTTACTTCTAAAAAATGCGGCTCCCCATTATGAAAAATAAATTCCGCTCGGGTAAGACCTTTCAATTTTAAGATCTTGAATACCTTTTCTGCTTCGCGTTGTACGGCTTCGGTTTGTTCATCAGTAATTCTTGCCGGTGTGATCTCCTGCGATTTGCCTTCGTATTTTGCCTGGTAATCAAAGAAGTCATTGTCGCTTACAATTTCCGTCACCGGGAGCGCCATGACGTTTCCCTGATAATTGATCACACCCACCGAAACTTCGGTTCCTTCTAAAAAGGATTCGATAATGATCTCATCATCTTCTTTAAAAGCCACTTCGATCGCTCCTTCTAGTTCTTCGGCACCATAAACTTTAGAAACCCCATAACTGCTTCCCGCTTTATTGGCTTTTACAAAACAAGGCAAACCTACTTGCTCCAAAATTTCAGTCGCATGGATCGCATCACCTTTATTCAGCAAATAATTGGTTGCGGTTTTGATTCCGTAGGCTTTCAACACACCGATGCAATCCCGCTTATTAAAGGTAAGCGCAGCCTCATAATAATTGCACGCCGTCTGCGGAATATTCAAAAGCTTCAAATAGGCCTGCAAAATTCCGTCTTCTCCAGGCGTACCGTGAATGGTGTTAAAGACGCAGTCAAAAGTAATCTTAGTACCCTCTACATTTATAGAAAAATCAGCCTTGTCAACAGGAATAGGCTTGTGATCTGCGTGTTTGCAAAACCATCCTTCTTTCAAGATATGAATAGGAAATACATTGTATTTTGATTGGTCTAAGTGCTTGCAAACCGTATTCCCGCTCAAGATCGAGATATTCACCTCACTTGAGAATCCACCCATCACGACTGCAATATTTTTTTTTGACATAGTAAAAATGAAAGCTTTACGTTATCTAGTAATAAGATGACTTTCTGGTCATCTTCAGCTATTGAAAAAACAATTTTAATTAAGCTCGGTTTACCGAGTACTTTAAGGCTTCAAAGAACGTTATTTTTAGAATAAATAGGCAAAAAAAATGATTGCAATTGAGCGTCAGCCAATTTTAAACTAAGTTTGTAGCCGCAAATTCGCTATCTATGGGATTCTTTAAATTTATATTCAGCAAAGTGTTTTTAAAACAGCTCTTGCTGGCTTTATTGGTACTGGTATTACTCGTATTTGGGTTGCTGTATTGGCTGCGTGCCTCTACAAATCACGACCAGCGTATCGCGGTGCCAGACCTTAGCAAAATGTCTTTAGGTCTCGTGCAGCAAGAGCTCGAGAATGCCGACTTGAATTATGTGGTGATCGACTCTTCAAATTACAATCCAGATTTCCCAACCTTTTCTGTAATTGAGCAAAATCCGGCTGCAGGAAAATTTGTAAAAGAAGGCCGAAAAATCTATTTGGTTTTAAATCCTTCAGGATACCGAAAAATTGAAATCCCAGAATTGGTAGGTAGAACACAACGTCAGGTAGAACCTACGCTGCTTGCCCTTGGATTCAAAATAGGAAAAATTGACTATCGCGATCATATAAGTTCTGACGAAGTGCTTGAACTGCGCCACGATGGCCAAACCCTTAATGTAGGCGACGCCCTGCGGAAAACCTCGGTCATTGATCTGGTTGTAGGTAATGGAAAAGGCAGCTACCGCACTTCTGGCGATGCTGCACAAGATGTAATTAACGATGCTGAAGATTTAGACGATGCAGGATTTTAAAACCGAAGGTCCTGATGAGCAGGACGATGAATTGTATGAGCATTACAGCTTTACTGCGGGCAAAGGCCAAGAGCCGCTGCGTGTAGATAAATTTCTGATGAATTTTATTGAAAAAGCGACGCGTAATAAAATTCAGCAAGCTGCAAAAAATGGCAACATTCAGGTGAATGGAGCGGTTGTAAAGCAAAATCATAAAGTAAAAGCGAATGACGTGGTGCGGGTTCTTTTTGAGCATCCACCCTATGAATTTTTACTTACGCCTGAGGATATTCCGTTAGATATTGTTTTTGAAGATGACACACTGCTTGTGGTGAATAAACCCGCCGGTATGGTCGTACATCCCGGTCACGGTAATTACAGTGGTACGCTCATTAATGCATTGATCTATCATTTTGACAACCTGCCCGAAAATAGCAGCGGCAGACCCGGGCTGGTGCATCGCATAGATAAAGACACCAGCGGACTTCTCGTAGTCGCAAAGACCGAGGAGGCTATGACGCATCTGGCCAAACAGTTTTTTGATAAAACCAGTGAGCGCGAGTACATCGCGATCGTATGGGGAAATGTCGAAGAAGACCAAGGCACTGTTGAAGGGCATATAGGCCGTCACCCTAAAAACCGTATGCAAAACACGGTTTATGAGGACGGCGATCAAGGTAAGGAAGCTGTGACACATTATAAAGTCTTAGAACGCTTAGGCTATGTGACCAAAATCTCCTGTAAGCTTGAAACCGGCCGCACGCATCAAATTCGTGTGCATATGAAGCACATAGGACACACGCTTTTTAACGATGAGCGCTATGGCGGGGATGCGATCTTAAAAGGAACCACCTTTACCAAGTATAAACAGTTTGTAGAAAATTGCTTTAAAGTTTTGCCCAGACAAGCTTTACACGCAAAAACCCTAGGCTTTGAACATCCAAAAACAGGGGAATGGATGCGTTTTGACAGTGCGATCCCTGAAGATATGGAAGCCTGCATCGAGAAGTGGCGTAATTATGCAAAACACGCGATGGAATAGCACTATTGCAAATGCTGTTTTAAATTAAGTACCTTTAACGTATGCTCGATTTTATTCCAGATAATTTTCAATCTATACTCATCATTGTTGTTTTGGCTGTGCTTTTTTTAGCTGTGATGGCAAACAATAAACGCAATCAAAGTAAATTAAGAGACCGTCGCAAACGGAATTTTAAAACCGATTACTTCAAGCTTAAAAATGAGCGTGAAAAAGAATCAAACTCCTAAAAACTAAGCTGTGAAAATCTATACCAAAACCGGAGATAAAGGTACTACCGCCCTCTTTGGCGGCACACGGGTATCTAAGCACAACATACGCATTGAAAGCTACGGCACCTTAGACGAACTCAATTCGTATTTAGGCCTGCTACGCGATCAGGAAATTGACGCGCACAGCAAAGCTTCTTTGATTAGTATACAAGAGAAACTATTTGTAATTGGCGCTATTCTGGCAACAGATCCTGAAAAGGCTGTTCTAAAAAATGGAAAAGAGCGCTTAAATATTGATAAGGTAAGCGAGGCCGATATTCTATTCTTAGAACAAGAAATGGATGCAATGGACGAGCAGCTACCGCCAATGACCCATTTTATCCTACCCGGCGGACATCAAACGGTGTCATTCTGTCACATTTCACGCGCGGTATGCCGCAGAGCGGAAAGACTCGCAACCGCTCTTTATCAGGAAGTTCCGTTTGAAGAAAATGCACTTAAATATTTAAACCGCCTTTCTGACTATCTCTTTGTACTGGCACGGAAGTTGTCTAAAGATTTGCAGGCTGAAGAGATAAAATGGATTCCTGAAAAGAAGGATTAAAACCTCCAAAACTAAAGCCTAAACCTCGTAATCACAAGAGATTACAGACGTTCATAAAAATAATTTTGAATTAACATTCAATTTTCTTGGATTTTACGTTAATAAATTTATTTTTGCAAAAAAATAAATACGTTAACTTATGTACTGGACATTAGAACTAGCTTCTCATTTGAGCGACGCGCCTTGGCCTGCAACCAAAGATGAATTGATTGATTATGCAATTAGAACGGGAGCACCATTAGAAGTTGTTGAGAACTTACAAGCTATGGAGGATGAAGGGGACTCTTACGATTCGATTGACGAAATATGGCCAGACTACCCGTCTGAAGACGACTACCTCTGGAATGAGGATGAATACTAGATTTTACAACATTCTAAACATAAAGAAGTCTCGCAATGAGGCTTTTTTTTTGCTTAAATTTGAAGTGCAAAATAGAAGAATTCAGTTTTAAAAATTCTTCAGAAGAATAAAGAAATTTTCATCCTAAAAAATGAAAATCAAAATAACTCCTGAGACTTCAGGATTACATGAAATTAATTTTTCCCTTTAAAACGAAACCACAGGTTTTGTTGGGATAAAAGAACTACCAATTATGGGATTATTAGACAAAGTATTAAAGGTTTTTGTGGGTGACAAATCCAAACAAGATGTCGCTGCCATTCAACCTATTGTTGATAAAATAAAAAGTTTTGAAGCGCAGCTTGAAGCTTTAACGCACGATGAGCTGCGTCAGAAGACCACAGAATTCAAAGCTAAAATCGCAGATGCACTTTCTGATACTAACGCAACACTACTTCAGTTAGAGAAAGAAGCTGATGAGACCGAAGACATTGACCGCAAAGAGGAAATCTACGCGGAGATCGACAAACTTAAAGACGAGTCTTACAAAATCAGCGAAGCAGTCCTAAACGACATTCTTCCCGAAGCTTTTGCTGTGGTTAAAGAAACCGCAAAACGCTTTGTACACAATCCGCAATTGAAAGTTACTGCAAGTGCTTTTGATCGTGAACTAAGCGCAGAAAAAGACTACGTACAACTTGACGGTGATGATGCGATCTGGTCTAACAGCTGGGATGCTGCCGGAAAGCCCATCACTTGGGATATGATCCATTATGACGTGCAGCTCATAGGTGGTGTGGCTATGCACCAGGGTAAAATTGCAGAGATGCAAACCGGTGAAGGTAAAACATTAGTGGCTACGCTTCCGGTGTATCTAAACGCACTTACCGGAAATGGTGTACACTTGGTAACGGTTAACGACTACTTAGCGAAACGTGATAGCGCTTGGATGGCACCGTTATTTAACTTTCACGGACTCACAGTAGACTGTATCGATTACCACAGGCCTAATTCGGCTTCCCGAAGAAAAGCTTACGCTGCTGATATCACCTATGGTACGAATAACGAATTTGGTTTTGATTACTTGCGTGATAATATGGCGCATGCGCCAAACGATCTGGTACAACGTGCTCCTAACTATGCGATCGTCGATGAGGTCGATTCGGTATTAGTTGATGACGCGCGAACACCTTTGATCATTTCAGGGCCTGTACCCAAAGGAGATCAACACGAGTTTGATGCGTTGAAGCCAAAAATTGATAGCTTGGTAAGCCTTCAGCGTCAACAACTGACAGGAACTTTAGCTGAAGCGAAAAAGCTTATTTCAGCAGGCGACACCAAAGAAGGGGCTATTCTTTTATTACGCGTATACCGCGGTCTTCCAAAGAATAAAGCACTGATTAAATATTTGAGTGAAGAAGGAATTCGTCAACTTTTACAGAAGACCGAAAACCATTATATGCAAGATAACAATCGCGAGATGCACGTGATTGATTCTGAATTATACTTCACCATTGATGAAAAGAACAACCAGATCGAATTGACCGATAAAGGTATCGATCACTTGTCTGGAAAAGAAGATCCTAATTTCTTCATTATGCCTGAAATGGGCGTTGAGATCAGCAAGATCGAAAACGCAAATCTTTCCACCGAAGAAGAAGCTGAAAAGAAAGAAGAGCTTTTTAGAGAATTCAGTGTTAAGAGTGAGCGTATTCACACGATGAATCAGCTGTTAAAAGCCTATACTTTATTTGAAAAAGACACCGAATATGTGGTGATGGACAATAAAGTGAAAATCGTTGATGAGCAAACCGGTCGTATTATGGACGGGCGTCGTTACAGCGATGGTTTACACCAGGCCATCGAAGCAAAAGAGAATGTAAAGATCGAAGATGCTACGCAAACTTTTGCTACGGTAACTCTTCAGAATTACTTTAGAATGTACCGCAAACTTTCGGGTATGACGGGTACTGCAGTGACGGAAGCAGGTGAATTCTGGGAAATTTACGAATTGGACGTTGTTGAAATTCCTACCAACCGCCCGATTGCCAGAGATGACAAAGACGACAAAGTTTATAAGACCAAGCGTGAAAAATACAATGCCGTTATTGATGAAGTGCAGCTTCTGGTTCAAGCCGGAAGACCAGTACTTATCGGTACGACCTCGGTAGAAATTTCTGAGATCTTGAGCAGAATGCTTTCGATGCGAAAAATTCAGCATAATGTATTGAACGCCAAATTGCATAAAAAAGAGGCCGATATTGTTGCCGATGCAGGTAACGCAGGTCAGGTAACCATCGCTACCAATATGGCGGGTCGTGGTACCGATATTAAATTGAGTAAAGAAGTAAAAGATGCCGGAGGTCTTGCGATCATAGGTACTGAGCGTCACGATTCGCGTCGTGTAGACCGCCAGTTACGTGGTCGTTCTGGTCGTCAGGGAGATCCGGGTAGCTCGCAGTTCTACGTGTCGCTTGAAGATAACTTGATGCGTTTATTTGGTTCTGAACGAATCGCTAAAATGATGGACCGTATGGGACTTCAGGAAGGCGAAGTAATCCAGCACGGAATGATCTCTAAGTCTATCGAGCGTGCGCAGAAAAAAGTTGAAGAGAACAACTTTGGTGTACGTAAGCGTCTTTTGGAGTATGATGATGTGATGAATGCACAACGTGAGGTGATTTACAAGCGTCGTTATCACGCATTGTTTGGGGAGCGTCTACGTGTAGATGTCGCCAATATGATCTACGACACTTCTGAAGCGATCGCCGAAACCAATAAAATGGCGCAGGACTTCAAAAACTTTGAGTTTGAGCTAATTCGTTTCTTCTCGATGAGCAGTCCGGTTGATGAAGCCCAATTTGCGAGTTCGTCTGCAAAACAACTTGCAGTGACTGTTTATGAGGCGGCTCTTAAACATTATAAAGAGAAGATGGAGCGCAATGCCGCACTCGCCTTCCCTATCATTAGTAATGTTTATGAAAATCCTGAAAGCAATTATGAGCGTATCGTGGTTCCTTTTTCTGACGGAACTAAAGAACTAAAAGTTGTTACCAACCTAAAAGACGCTTACGAGTCTGAAGGAAAACAACTCATCACCGACTTTGAAAAGAATATCACGCTTGCGATCATTGATGATGCCTGGAAAACGCATTTACGCAAGATGGATGAATTGAAGCAAAGTGTGCAGCTAGCGGTTCACGAACAAAAAGACCCGCTATTGATCTATAAGTTTGAAGCTTTTGAGCTTTTCAAACAAATGATCGATCAGGTAAATAAAGATGTGATTTCCTTCTTGTTTAAAGGAGAATTGCCGGTACAGCAGCAAAATCAGATTAGAGAAGCGCGTCAAGTACGTCAAACCGAAAAGACGCAGACTTCTAAAGAAGAAATCCCTAATCTTGATGAGCGCGCCGCACAAAGCCGTGCAGCAAGTGGCAATACACAACCTCAACGTCAACAAGTGACCGAGACCATCACCCGTGAGCGTCCTAAAATAGGTCGTAATGACAAAGTAACGATCAAGCACGTGATGAATGGAGAGAACAAAACAATGAAGTTTAAACAAGCTATTCCGCTTCTCGATAAAGGAGATTGGGTGCTAGTAGATGAATAAGATTTATAGAATTCAAACAGCAAAAAAGTTCGGTTAACAACCGGACTTTTTTTGTGAATAACTATTTGCAATCCGTTAGTTTTAATCTTTACATAAACTTAATATTGCAGCCTTTTTGAGACCTGAGAATACCCCTAGTTTTGCAATCTAAAATCCTATTATATTGTTTTCTAAAGAACGTCTACACAACGAGTTAATTCAATCTACAAACATGTCTGCAGTAGAGCTGCGTGCGTGGTTGCGCACCGATATTGCTCCCATAACCGTGGCCAATTACAAGGATGCTCCTTCACTGGATCAATCCAATAAATTGCTGACGATCATGATGAAAAATACAGAGGAACTTACCAAGACAGACTGCTTTTTTATTCAAAGTATTTTGCAGCGTATCAAGTACCTAAAAAATAACCGCAGCCGAGAAGGTTATGCGCGTCTTGATTGGGAAAACAGTTTACGCAATCTAGGCTTCGATGTAAAAAAGCAAATCAAACCTGCCAGAAAAGTAAAGGCTTATTTTTAGCTAAATTTAAAGGTACCACTTTTAAATAATTGAGATTTATACTACCTTCAATACGCCTTAAGACTGAAACAGGCTGGTATGAAAAATTGTAGGTTAGAATTTAAATGGGCAGTTATCTATACCCTTTTTCTTTTGGTATGGATGGTTTTTGAGCGTTTGATGGGCTGGCATGATGTGCATATCGCCAAGCATCACCTGTACACCTTGCTTATTTACCTTCCTACAGCCTTATTGTATTACTTAGCCTTAACCGATAAGCGCAATAATTTCTACGGGGGCATCATAAGCTTTAAACAAGCTTTTCTCAGCGGATTGGTTTTGACGATTTTTATCGCTGTTTTAGCAATTCCTGCACAATATGTCATAAGCACTTACATTACCCCTCTGTATTTCGAAAATGTAATCACCTACGCCGTCCAAAGTGGTAAAGCTACGCCTGAAGAAGCTGCATCGTTCTTCAATCTTCAAAGCTATATGATTCAAGCGGTAGCAGGAAGTCTTGCTTTCGGACTCGTTTTGAGCGCCTTGATTTCCATTTTTGTTAGGAGAAAATGATAAGAAAAATCTAAATCTTTCAGCAAAAAATCATGTTGGATTATCTTTGAAGCATGACAAAGAAAATCCAACTCATGTGTTCTGACATTGATGGAACACTACTCAATGCAAAACGCGATATCGCTCCCGAAACTGCTCAGGCAGTAGAAAAATTACCTAAAGATTTCCCAATCATTCTGGCCTCTTCAAGAATGCCTTCGGCAATGTATTATTTACAAGAAAAAATAGGTCGCTTAGGCAGTCCTATCATCAGTTACAATGGCGGACTTGTACTGGATGATAAAGGCGAAAAACTATACAGTCAGACAGTTTCTCTTGATTTTCTTGAAACCGTGATCGCACATCAAAAGGATTATGATTACAACATCAGCACCTATTGTACTGATACTTGGCGTACCGCAAAATCAGATTACTGGACCTTACGGGAAATAAGAAGCACGCGTGTAGAACCTGTCTACACACCGCTAGAGGAACACGTAGCTGTTTTAAAAGCCATAGATGAACAACCGCATAAAATTATGTGTATGGGTTCGCCCAGAGCTATAGACAGTTTAATCAGCACGCTGAAAGAAAAACACGGGGATGAAGCCCATCTTTACCGTTCTAAAGATGTGTATGTAGAAATTACTCCAAAAAACATTGACAAAAGCAGTGCTCTTGAGGCTTTGATCAGCAAAAAATACAATTTGACTTTAGATCAAGTCATCGCATTTGGAGATAATTTTAACGATACCACGATGATCAAAAATGTAGGTCTTGGCGTTGCTGTTGCCAATGCAGCACAAGAAGTAAAGGATGTTGCAGATTACGTGAGTTCTTATACCAATAAAGAACATGCTGTGGCAAAAGCGATAGAAAAATTTCTAATCTAGGTAAAACCGTAAGAGTCAATTTCACCTCAACACAGGTCTCTGGGTTTTAATCTCATTATAGCACAAAAAAAGAGAGGCGCAACTTCAACCAATCAGTGCGCCTCTCAAAACAACCTAACCAATAATCGTTATTTCTTAGTCTAAATACTTTTCAAAATTATTTACTTCGATCTTTGCTCCTAAATCGTGCATCAAATTGTACAAGCCAAAAAATGTGCGGTTGATGTATAAAAAATGTTTGCTACCACGGTTACCATTCATTTTGCGAAGTTGGGTGTCTTTTGAATACTTATCACTTAAGTCTGCAATTTGAGCAAAGAAGCTTTCATCACTAAAATCAAAAGTATCGAGGTGAAAGGGCTTGGTGAACAGACTCAACATTTCGTGAAATAGCTCTGAGAAAAAAGCAATTTCTTCAGGGGAATCTTCTTTCTTCAGTATTTCCAGTTCAAACATTTTTTCTTTGAAAATGACTGGGTCATTTATATTTTCGGGCTTTGCAAGCTCAAAATAAGGTTCATAAAATTCCTGAGGCACTTTTTTGATGCATCCAAAATCAATCGCGATCAAATTATGATCAGCATCCACGAGGAAATTACCAGGATGTGGATCTGCGTGAACCTGCTTTAGGTGATGCATTTGGAACATATAAAAATCCCATAGTGCTTGGCCTATCTTATCTGCGGCATCTTTATCGGTATTCACTTCTGTAAATTCACTAAGATGCACACCCGTCATCCAGTCCATCGTAATGATGCGCTCACTAGAGAGCTCCGGATAATATTTAGGAAAGCGCAAATCGGGGATAATGCTACACTGCCTGGTGATTTCCTGACTTTGCTTTACTTCCAGCAAATAATCGGTCTCTTCAAGAAGCTTTTCTTCAACCTCTTTAAAATACTTTTCTTTATCCTTTCCCTTAAGATTGAACATCCTGGTAGCAATTGGCTTCACTAGAGCCAAATCGCTACTTATACTATCTGCAACACCGGGATATTGAATTTTCACAGCAAGTTTTTTCCCATCTAATGTAGCCTGATGCACCTGACCGATGCTTGCGGCATTCACACTATCTTTTTTAAAGGTGTCAAATAGGTCTTCAGGATATTTATCTAAATATTTTTTAAAGGTTTTTCTAACCAATGCTGCAGAAAGTGGTGGTACTGAAAACTGAGACAGAGAGAATTTTTCAACATATGCCTTTGGCAAAATATTCTTCTCCATACTCAACATTTGTGCTACTTTAAGTGCACTACCTTTTAGACTTTTAAGTCCGTCATAAATATCTTCAGCATTTTCATCGTCTAATTCTTCTCGTGTTAAATTAGCATTGAAGGCTTTTTTGCTGTAATATTTAGCATAATTCCCTCCAACTTTTACTCCAGTCTTGACGAGCTGCGAGGCACGGGACAGTTTATTGGTAGGTATGTGATCTATCGTTTTCATACCTTTTATTTAGTTCTACTGAAATTTTCTTTAAACAAAAATTTACCAAAATCCAGCACACTCTCTAAAGGTGTCGTGTTAAACACATCAAAGATGGCATTTACTGATTTCTCAATAGCTACATCGGTCTTTTCAAAACGTGCTGAGTTATCATCCATCCAATACTTCATTAGAAACAGCGTTTGCAACCAAGCACCTTCACTAAAGATTGAAACAGGATTTTTAGTAAAACGTGATGATTTTTCTTCATTGCTTTGTTCGATCAAATCACTTGCAAATTCACGTACTTTTAGACGTAGATCTCGCAATTGGGCCAGCGATTTCAATTGGTCTTTCTGCTCTTGAAGCGCAAAAAGCACATAACTGCGATTGGCTGTCAATACTTCAAAAAATGTATAAAAGAACGACAACATCTTTTCCCTGTTGGGGTATGTCGCATACTCTTGGTTTTTGTGTAAAACAGTAACGGTATTTTCATAAAAAGCAACCCAAATCGCCTCCCTAATTCCTTGAAAAGAACCGTAAAAGTTATAAAACGCTCCTTCTTCTATATTGTGCTCTTTACAAAATTTAAATACAGAAGCAGGTCGATGTCCGTGTTCCAGAACATATTCCATATACATCGTCATTACAGCTTCTGCTGTAAGCTTTGGTGTCTTCTTAGTAGTGGTTGTTTTTTTTGTAGTTGCCATAAAGTGTTTTCTTTAGCTCAATGTAAAAGTAACTATGTTCAACATTTTTTCAAAGATGTTAAACAAAAGCTTTCGTTAAAGTTCTTTCAGTTTAAATGAAAGTTGTGTCAGTTTGTCACGCAATACGCTTTGGTATTTTTTTTGAAAACTTCGTGTCACAATTATTAATTCAAAATCAAGTTTTACCGAAGTTCGCTTCGGTACTAAAAAATCAAATACATTATGTCTACAGGTAAAATCAATGTTGCTGTTGAGAACATTTTTCCGTTGATCAAAAAGTTCTTATACAGTGATCACGAGATCTTCTTGCGTGAGTTAATTTCTAACGCAACCGACGCTACACTTAAATTAAAGCACTTGACAAACATTGGCGAAGCCAGCGTCGAATATGGAAATCCGGTAATCGATGTAAAAATTGACAAGGATGCCAAAACCCTAAGCATTACCGATCAAGGTATTGGTATGACCGAAGAGGAAGTACAGAAATATATTAATGAAGTTGCTTTTTCTGGTGCAGAAGAGTTTCTTGACAAGTATAAAGACACTGCAAAAGACAGCGGAATTATTGGGCATTTTGGTTTAGGTTTCTATTCGGCTTTTATGGTTGCGCGCAAAGTAGAAATCATCACCAAATCTTATAAAGACGAGCCTGCTGTAAAATGGGAATGTGACGGTTCGCCAGAATTCACAATTTCACCAGCTGATAAAGATGTTCGTGGAACAGAGATCATCCTTCACATCGCTGAAGATTCTGAAGAGTTCTTAGAAGAAAATCGCATTAGCGAACTGTTGACAAAATACAACAAGTTTATGCCGGTGCCGATTAAATTTGGTACTAAAGAAGAGACGCTTCCACTTCCTGAAGATGCTCCGGAAGATGCTGAAGCAGAAACTAAGACTGTTGATAATATCATCAACAACCCGAATCCGGCATGGACAAAACAGCCTACCGATCTTGAGGAACAAGATTATAAGGATTTTTACCGCGAGCTCTACCCAATGCAGTTTGAAGAGCCGCTTTTTCACATTCATTTGAATGTTGATTATCCTTTCAATCTTACCGGTATTCTTTATTTCCCGCGTTTAGGACAGGATATGAATATCCAAAAAGATAGAATTCAGCTTTATCAAAATCAGGTTTTTGTAACCGATAATGTTGAAGGTATCGTTCCTGAATTCTTAACAATGCTTCGTGGAGTGATTGATTCTCCAGATATCCCTCTTAACGTATCACGTTCTTACCTTCAGGCAGATGGTGCAGTTAAGAAAATCTCGAGCTACATCACCCGTAAAGTGGCAGATAAACTGAAGTCGCTTTTCAATGAAGATCGCGAAGATTTTGAAAAGAAATGGAACGATATCAAAGTGGTGATCGAGTACGGAATGTTAAGCGAAGACAAATTCTTTGACAAAGCAGACGCTTTTGCACTTTATCCTACGGTAGATGACACCTATTTTACCTTTGCAGAGCTTCAGGAAAAAATCAAAGAAAACCAGACCGACAAGGATGGTAAGCTGGTTGTACTTTATGCTTCTAATAAAGATGCGCAACACCAATACATTCAAGCAGCAAAAGATAAAGGATATGAGGTATTATTACTAGATTCTCCTATCGTTTCTCACTTGCTTCAAAAGCTTGAAACCTCTAAAGAAAACATCAGCTTTGTACGTGTAGATGGTGATGACATCAATAATTTGATCAAAAAAGACGAGGAGCAAATCTCTAAACTTTCTGACGATGAAAAAGAAAGTTTAAAAACCTTATTAGAAGAAACCATAAATGACAAATCGTACACTGTAAAACTTGAGGCAATGGATAGCAACTCTGCTCCATTTATGATCACGCAGCCGGAGTTTATGCGTCGTATGAAAGAAATGCAAGCAACCGGTGGCGGTGGAGGTATGTTTGGTATGGGTAACATGCCAGATATGTACAACCTCGTGGTAAACACCAATAGTGAGCTTGTAGGTGAAATTCTAAACACCAAAACCAAGAAAAAACAAGAGCGTTTGATTACACAGTCTATGGATTTGGCACGTTTATCTCAGGGCTTGCTTAAAGGCGAAGCTTTAACTAACTTTGTAAAACGCTCCTATGAGATGATTAAATAGGTAGTTAGATCTTAGATTTGAGACACCTGGATCTAGAAGCCTGACTTCATAATTAAAACCGCTCTTTTTGAGCGGTTTTTTTATGCCTTAATTCTAACGATTCTTTAACCACTCGTAGCCGGCGATTACAGCTTAATTTGGTAAATTCACTTAACCAAATTTTTATAATGTTTCAGTTTACTGCTACGTATACCGATCTATACCAATTGAGTATGGCTCAGGTTTACTTCAATAAAAATCAAAATCAGCAAGCGGTTTTTGATTACTTCTTTAGAAAACTTCCCTTCAATGGTGGCTATGCAATTTTTGCCGGACTTGAAGAGATCATCTCTATAATCGAAGAACTTCGATTTTCAGAAAGAGATATCGCTTACCTCAAAGAGCACGATTTTGAACCTGAATTTTTAGCCTATTTAAAGGACTTTCGCTTTCGCGGAACTATCAATGCTATGCAGGAAGGCGAAATCGTTTTCCCTACAGCACCTGTCCTTCAAGTTGAAGCTAATCTTATTGAAGCGCAAATCATTGAAACCATCTTACTCAACACATTGAATTTTCAAACCTTGATAGCAACCAAAGCAAACCGCATACGCAATGTTGCCGGCGACAAAACCTTGCTCGATTTTGGATTGCGCCGCGCACAAGGTCCTGGAGGATATTATGCGTCAAGAGCAGCTATGATTGGCGGTTTTGACGGAAGCAGCAATGTGATCACCGGTCGAGATTATGGCTTTCCCATCAGCGGTACGATGGCACACGCTTTTGTACAGAGTTATGATGACGAACTTACCGCATTTAGAGATTTTGCAGAGCACAGACCTAAAAATTGCGTGCTACTGGTAGACACTTATGACACCTTAAAAAGTGGAATGCCTAACGCAATTACTGTCGCAAAAGAAATGGAAGCACGTGGTCAAAAGCTACTTGCTATTCGCTTAGACAGTGGCGACCTCGCTTATTTAGCCAAACGCTGTCGTATCATGCTCGATCAAGCCGGTCTGGATTATGTGAAAATTGCAGCTTCTAATCAGTTAGATGAATACGTCATTCAAAGTTTACAAAATCAAAATGCTCCTATTGATGTTTATGGTGTAGGAACCAATCTTGTAATTGGTAAACCCAATGGTGCTCTAGACGGCGTTTACAAACTTTCTTTTGCTAACGGAAAGCCGCGTATCAAAATTTCTGAAAGTATCTCAAAAGTGACGCTTCCGCATAAAAAACAAGTCTATAGAATTCTGACTGAAGATAATGTACTTATAGGTGCAGATGCAATCGCTTTATCTAAAGAAGCGCATATCTCCGTTATGCATCATCCTGTAGAACCTTTCAAAAACCTCAACATTGATGATTTAAAACAGCAAGCGATGTTGCAACCGGTGATGCAACAAGGAAAACGGGTTTATCCTGAAAAATCAGTACAGGAAGTGGCTGCTTTTAGCAAGAAACAATTGGCTGCTTTACCTGAAGAATTCAAACGATTCGACAATCCGCATATTTACAAAGTAGGTATTAGCAATCAACTTAAAGAAGAGCGCGATCGAT
The DNA here is from genome assembly GCF_000152985.1 of Leeuwenhoekiella blandensis MED217. Taxonomy (GTDB): domain Bacteria; phylum Bacteroidota; class Bacteroidia; order Flavobacteriales; family Flavobacteriaceae; genus Leeuwenhoekiella; species Leeuwenhoekiella blandensis. The sequence goes on from NZ_CH672395.1 coordinate 3,243,614, forward strand.
TAATAGCTGAACATAAAAACTAAATAATGAGACTATTCAATCTTATCCTTTTATTATTTATGCTAACATTACCTACAGCCGCTCAAGAGACGAATACAAAAGTCCGTTTAACTCAAGAAGAAAATGAAACGTGGCTTCAGGATTATCAACAAGTTGAAGATTCAGAAGAAAAGCTGAATATGGTGAAAACCAAGATTCTTTATGATGCGCAATTTGTAGGTCCTCGCCCCGGCATTTCATTAACCGGTTTAAATGAAGCGCAACGTCAGGCCTTAAAAGAACAAGAAAGCAAAAAACCTAGAATCACCGCTGATTGTAAAATCCTTTTTGTTTTACAAACAACACAATCCCACTTTTTGGATTTAGAGAAAAGTCCACAATACAAACCTTTTGTTGAACACTTAGAAACGTTCTCGATTTCTGACACCATCTTAACTGGCGCTAGTGCATCTGCGATCTACGGAACCCGAGCTCGTTGCGGCGTAGTTCTCTTAAAAACCGAAGATCCTGACGCCCTCAACTATTTAAAAACTATAAACAACCAGAAATAACCAAAACTTATGAAAGCCCTTATTATCATCGATATGCAAAACGATTTTATGCCTGGCGGCGCACTAGCCGTACCCGGTGGAGATCAAATCATTCCTTTAGTGAATAAGCTTCAGGAAAAATTTGAACTGGTCATTGCCACGCAAGACTGGCATCCTGAAAACCACTCGAGCTTTGCAGATAATCATCACGACAAAGAAAATTTTGATACTACCACGATCGATGGTCTAGAACAAACCTTATGGCCTGTGCACTGTGTACAAACCACAGGTGGAGCAGACTTTCACCCACATATGAATGCGGCGCGTATTGAAGCTATTTTTAGAAAAGGAACAGATCCTAAAATTGACAGCTATAGCGGCTTCTATGACAACGCACACAAAAAGTCAACAGGTCTTTCTGGATATTTAAAAGGAAAGGGAATCACTTCGCTACACTTTTGTGGTTTAGCTGCAGAATATTGCGTGAGCTACTCTGTGCTCGATGCGCTTGACGAAGGTTTTAAAGTCACGCTTTATGAAGATGCTACACGTGCGCTTAATGAAGCTGATTTTGAAAAGATGAAAAAGCAAATTCTCGATAAAGGCGGAAGAATCAAACACGCCGAAGAATTAGTATAATGCTTCTGGGAGGAATTGATGGTTGCAAAGGCGGTTGGCTCGTGATTTTTAAGAACGAAGGGGCATTTTCATACGAAGTTATTTCTTCGATTGAAACGCTCAATCAGCACTTTTTGCAACCATCTCGTTTTTTTATAGATATGCCGATAGGGCTTTCTTCCGAAGGTTTTACCCGAACCTTAGAAACTACACTACGCACAGAACTTCAATCTAGAAGGTCAACCATCTTTAATCCTCCTACCCGGGAAGCAACCTACGAGCCAGATCGAGATAAGGCCAAGCAGCTCAATAAGCGCATAGAAGGCAAAAGCCTTTCTGAACAAACACTTAATATAAAAAGTAAAATACGCGAACTCGACCATTTTCTACTCCATCAAAAGAATTTAGCGCTTGAATTGATTGAAAGTCATCCCGAAATCTGTTTTAAATACCTCAACAAAGGCGAGGTTTTGCAGAGTAAAAAAAGTACTTCTGAAGGTATTGAAGATCGTTTAAGACTATTGTCTAGCTATGATCAAGATGCTTTTATGCTTTATCAAGAGATCTTGAAAAATACGCAACGAAAATGGGTGAAACGCGATGATATTCTAGATGCTCTTGTGCTTTGTATTTCAAATGAACTGAGCTTTCTCAAAAAAACATACTATTTTGAAGATGAGAATATACAAGATATGAAAGGTCTCAAAATCAGGTTAGCCTATTTTAAATAGTTTTCTTCAGATTTATATTATATAAAGTATAAATTAATGTAAATTGAGCGGGCAAATCAGCCCCCAAAGGAATAATGTAAAACTCTACTTATTACGCGGTACGTTTTTCAAACGGCTGTAATGTCTCCCTAGCAAACAGTAATAAGCGACTAACTCTTATTTATGAAATTGTTATACAAACGATGGAGACTTTTTTTATACCTCACCATAGGTCTCGTATGGATTCTGTTTTCAATTACTAAAAATGTTATTATTGACGAGCCTTTAAACACTATTGATTATTTATTAGCCTGTTTGGGTATCTATTATCTAGGTAAATTTATTTATCAATATCGATTTCAATATTTAACAGTCACGCAAGATCACATCATCAAACACTTTCCTTTTTATTCTAAATCGATCGAAATTCAAAATATTGATCGATTTTACAGAAATAAAGTTGGAGATTATGTCATTGAAGCAGGTTCAAAGAAAATCAGGATCAATCCCATTATCGTAGAAAAAAAATCGTTGGAAGCATTTAAAGACTTCACCAATCAACTTCAAATTAAACAAGAAGTACATTAAAGTATTCACATGAATTATGTTTGGCATCTTTATGTAATGGCCGCAATGTATATCCTCGCAGGAATTATGCATTTTGTAAAGCCAAAAGCCTATATGCGCATTATGCCCAGATATCTGCCTGCACATAAAACGCTCGTTTATTTAAGCGGTCTAGCAGAAATACTATTGGGTATCTTCCTTTGTTTTCCAGATACTAAGAATATCGCTATTTGGGGAGTTGTCCTTATGTTGGCTGTTTTCCTTTTAGTCCACTTTTATATGCTTTCTTCAGTAAAAGCCGGACTCAACTTACCCAAATGGTTATTATGGGGTCGCATAATCCTTCAATTTGGGCTAATCTATTGGGCTTTATTTTATCTTGACGCATAAAAAAAGTCCTGCTCATTTCTGGCAGGACTTTTCCATTATTAGGGTATTAAGCTTATTTGATAGCAATTTGTTTTGAGAAATAGTCTTTACCTATTGAAACTCCAATTCTGTAGTTACCTGCTGGTAATTCTTCAAAATTTAGTGCTTGTTTCACAACAAGATTATGATCAGACATTGACTCGATAATCGCTCCACTCTCGTCATAAACTCTCGTAGTTGTTTTTACTTCCTTAGGATTGGTAAAAGAAATCATTACGATGTCATTTTCAACTCTATAATTAGGTTTGAAAATAGTTTTACTTTCGTCCTTTACGATATCAAGACCTTTAAATTCTTTTTTGATTGTAGTATACGATTTAGCATAATCATCTTCGTAGATCAAGTAGTATTTTCCTACTGGCAATTCTTCTAAACTTAAAGTCTTAGAGTCGTTTGCTACACTTCCTGCATACTCACTGTAAAGACGCTCTCCGTCAACATCCTCAAGATAAATTTGAGCTCCTTCTATTGCATTAGTATATTCAACTTTTACTTGGAAGTCTTCATTTACTGTAACTGCAATTCCATCTGCTGCACTGGCATTTAGAGTAAGGGCTAATGTCAATGCGAATACCAAAGTTTTAAATAATTTTTTCATAGTTTTTGGTTTTTGTGAGTGTTTTAATTTTTTCACATTACAAATGTAGGGCGCAAATGCACCTTGGAATAGAACCTATTGTGCAATTTTATGTGCTATTTTAACCTTGAAGCAATTAAAAAATTTAACTTTGTGAAAAACCTATATATTTAGGTTAATATAGCACAGGTTTTAGGTTAAGACCTATGCTAACTTTATACTTAATTAACAGGAAATACTATGATAAAATCCCCAAAACCAGCTTTTGAAAAAATTGAACCGGGTTTTGGCAGCTCGTTTGCTTACCGTACCTATGATGAAAATCACGAGAATAATAGTCACAATTTCTGGCATTATCATCCTGAACTTGAGTTGGTTTATGTAAAGGGTGGCACCGGCAAACGACAAGTAGGTAGTCATATTTCTTACTATCGCAACGGAGAACTCATTCTCATTGGTTCAAATTTACCCCATTGCGGTTTCACAGATTCTCTTAATAATTATGAACGCGAAACCGTAATTCAAATGCATCCTGATTTTTTGGGTCCAGATTTTTTCAATATCCCAGAGATGCGCGGAATCAAAGCGCTATTTGAACGTGCAAAAATGGGAATCGTTTTTCACGGGGAATTGAAACGCTCGGTAGGTTTAAAAATTGAAGCTATAAAGGAAGCTTCTAATTACAACCGCCTATTGGTACTTCTTGAAATTTTAAAGGAATTAGAAGCTGCAGATAAATACACGGTTCTCAACGCCCAGGGTTTCATACTTGAAACAGAACTACAAGACAATAACAGAATCAATATTATATTCAATTTTGTAAAAGAAGAATTCAAGCGTCAAATCACTTTAGAGGAAATTTCAGAACTGGTAAGTATGACGGTTCCAGCTTTTTGCAGATACTTTAAAAAGATCACCGGCAAAACATTTACACAATTTGTAAATGAATACCGCCTTGTACACGCAGCAAAACTTCTTCACGAAAAACCTATAAGCATTACAGACGTTTGTTATGAAAGTGGTTTTAATAATTTTAGCCACTTCAACAAGCAATTTAAAAGGTTCACCGGTAAGACACCTTCAACCTATCGCAATGAACTCAAATTTGTTGTTTCTTAATACTATTTTTAGCCTTCTTCGCTTTAAAAAAGGTTTTTAACTACACCCAAAGAGATTCCTTCTGTCCACTTTCCCTTTAAAATCTTTTTGGTTTAACATATCCTTGGGCACAGAAGAATTTAAAAAGTAAGTATTTCTTACAATTTCATAATAAGATTTAGACAAATTGATTTAGAAAGTTCACTACTAAAGCCTTTTAGCAATCAAAACACACAGTAAATCAAAGGATTACATTCTGAGGATAAATGCTAATATTTTGTTAAAAGTCGATGAAATGAAAATTAAATCCAGATTTCTTGTAACTTTTATCTATCCTCTAAGACGCATATACCACCCCTTATTTAATCTAAATCCTACTGTGTGCCATGATACAACTTAATTGGCAAGATATATTTATAATTGATCGATTTTCTACATCGAGATGGGATCCTGATAATAATGGTGACCTCTATTTTCAAATCCTTTTTATCGAAGAAGGAAGCGGTCGAATTACAATTAAAAATAAAGTTACGCCATTCAAAAGTCGTGATATTTTTGTGTTTGCCAAGGATGAAATTCCGCAGATCAAAACCCACGAGAATACTACTTTTATCGTATTCAAATTTACAGATCTCTTGTTCTCGAGTAAGATCAATCTTCCCGACCGCCAATCTTGGCTTCGACGGAGCGAGTTTATTTTAAATCACCCAAAAAGAAAATTTGAAGAATCGCTTAAAAGTGGAAAAGACCGTGATCTTATTTGGCGTATTTTATTTTTTATTCGAAAAGAAAACAACGCAAAAGAGCAATACCATTTACAAATCATTGCAAATATGGTAAGTACCATTCTTAGCATTCTTGCGCGTAATGTGACCAGCAAAAATCCTGAAAGTGTAAAACCTCGATCACATAAAAAATCAGATCGTATCGATGAGATTTACGCTTACATCAGATACAATATTTACGATTCTAACTTGCTTAAAATTTCAGCTATTGCTAAGCATTTTCATATTACCAGCAGTACGCTAAGCAATTACTTTAAGAAGGAAACCGGCAATTCATTACATAACTATATTTTGCTTTATAAATTAGAAATTGCAAAAGACAGATTGCTCAATTCTGATTTTACTGTTTCACAAATTGCTATTCAGCTTGGCTTTACAGATGAGAGTCATCTTACGCGTATTTTCAAGAAGTATTGTGATGCAACACCCAAACAATACAAGGACAGCCATATCACAACCGAAGAATAAGATTATTATTATTAGTAGTAGTAGTAGTAGTAGTAGTAGTAGTAGTAGTAGTAGTAGTAGTAGTGATTGAACAAATAGTATTCAAAAAAACGGGCTATGATCTCAAAACATCATAGCCCGTTTTTTTATTTGAAGCTGTTGTTCTTTTAATCAAACAACTCATTTAAAAGTGCTGCTAAGCGCACCCCTCCTTTTTGCAATTGCTCTTGAACCATCTGGTTATAATCTGCTTGATAACGATAGCTTAGCTTCTCTCCTATTTCGGCAGAGTCATACACTTTTTCTGCTAAAATCTGCCCTTCACTTACCCAATCCATCAAATCGCCTTTACTAATCTCTTTAAATTGCTTTTTAGATACTTGACCAAAATTTGTGGCTAGTTCGCTATACGACATCCCGTAACTCTCAATAAGTTTTGAATCCCAAAGCGAGTGTAAGTTCGTCCCGTTATTAAACCAACGTACTTGAAAGTCATTTCCACCTTTATCTTCAGCGTGTCCCAAATGCAACGGCTGGTGAAGATCTCCTATAAAATGTACCAACATCTTTAAGTAAAAACGTTTTTCTTCTATAGTAGCATCTTCAGAAGTAATCACTTCTTTACACGTATTGATTCCTTGTACCAGATCGCCATATTCATTTTTATCTGCTTCGGCATAGCTCAAACCTGGCGCGATATTCACATAATGCCAACTGCTGTATTTTCTATACTCTTCATAACTTTTGATCTCATCGCCATAAGTCGAAACGGTCACCAGAGTTTCATCTCCTAACAGCTTCTCAATAGCTTTCTTTGTGCGCGGCTTTAAATATTTTACCGCAATAGCAGCTGTCGCTCGATGTCCCTTGCTTCCCCAATCATCTCCTTCTGTATCAAAAGCAAAACTTTTAAAACCTATCAAACTGGTTACTACTAAACCTAAAATCAACGTTCTCATTATGTATTTTTTTTGCAAACTTAAAACATTGAATCGCTTTATAAGGCTCTTTTTTCGACTCTAATGATTCTAAAAGTTTATCAATATGAGTTTCAAAACTATAGAAAATCACAATATTGAAGAGACTTTCGATTTCTAAAACAATTAAACTTATCTTACGATTAATTCTGTGCAAGACTTTAGTTAACTAAATATCTTTGCCATTGATTTTGGCATCATTTTTAATAAGTTAAATCTTATATGAAAACGTTTAAAGAAATACAGCGGTTTGACCAATGGTGGTTGCGTCTATTGTTAGTTGTCATTTTAGCAATTGCGGTAAGCCCTATTGTTTTGGAGTGGGATACACTTGATCTTTCACGATACGAACTTGCATCTGTGATATTGAGTATTCTTGTGGTGCTCGCATTATTCTTAGGGTTTTGGTACATTTTTAAATTAGAGACCACAATAGATGAAAAAGGAATCACCTACAGGTTTGTTCCTTTTCACATTAAATCCAGATTTAAATCCTGGCAAGAGATCAAAAGCGCCAGCATACGCAAATACCATCCTATTCGAGAATATGGTGGTTGGGGATATCGAATCTCTTTTACAAAACGCAAAGCGCTTACCACCAAGGGAAAAAAAGGACTTCAACTTGTTTTTCAAGACGGGAACGAACTCTTGCTGGGCACACAACATCCCGAAAAAATCGCTCAGCTACTTAAGCATTATAATATTCAATAAACCTTCTGCTTATGCGGTACAACTTGCTGCTTTGCTTTTTATTCGGTGTTTTTTTTACTCAGGCTCAGAATATTTCAGAAACTGAAGTACGCGTTACTGATTTAATCAGCGGTTCACTCCTAAAGCCTGAAAAACAAACTGATACTTTAGTCATCATAATTGCAGGATCTGGACCTACAGATCGCAACGGCAATCAACAGATGACAAACAATAACAGTTTGAAAAAACTGGCACAACAACTTACCAAAAATGGTTTTGCAAGCTTTAGATACGACAAGCGTTTATTTGCGCTTATGCGTCAAAACGCCTTGATTGAAGAGCAACTGCGCTTTGATGATTTTGTAAATGATGCTGTTGCAGTCACCAAGCACTTTAAAGATCAAGGATATAATCACATTATTTTGCTTGGCCATTCTCAGGGCGCACTTATCGCAAAACTTGCTGCACTACAAACCAGCGTAGACAAAGTGATCTCTCTAGCGGGCGCCGGTCAATCTATTGATAACCTCATTATAGACCAACTTAAAGCACAGGCTCCGGGATTGGTTGAAAACGCCAGACAAGCTTTCACTGATTTAAGAGAAAAAGGAAAAGCAGAAAGCTATAGTCCGGGATTAAGTTCCTTATTCAGACCCTCTGTACAGCCTTTTATGAAGAGTTGGGTAAAATATAACCCTGCTGAAACTATTGCTTCTTTAGAGCTTCCTATTTTGCTTGTAAGCGGCAGTAAAGACCTTCAGATTCCATCAGAAGAGACCGAATATTTAAAAAAGGCACAACCCAATGCTCAATTAGCAATGATTGAAAATATGAATCACGTCTTAACGATTATAGAAGGTGATGACATCGAAAATGGCAAATCCTACAATGAATCGGCTAGACCTATTTCTTCAGAATTAATAGAGGTCATTACTTCGTTTATTCGCACAAACTGATTCTACTTTTTCAAGTGTTTATAATTTACTTGGAGTAACTCAACTTCCGCTAGCTTTTAAAGAAGATTTTAGGCATATTTGTAGCCCTCAAAAAATCATAAAATGCAAATTAGATTAACTATTCTTAGCCTTGTGAGTTTATTTTTACTAGCAAGTTGCAGCAAGGATGGAGATTTTACACTTACCGGAAAAGTAAACGGATTAAAAAAAGGAAAAATTTATCTTCAACGTATTGAAGACACTTCCTTAGTGACTATTGATAGTGTTATTGTAGATGGCGACCCAACGTTTGAGTTTATCACAGACCTTAAAGAACCGCAAATCGTTTATCTGGCACTTGAGAAAGTAGATGCTTACGAGTATGATGATCGTATTATGATCTTTGCAGAACCGGGACAAATGACCGTCAACACTTCACTTAAGAATTTTGAAAGCCAGGCTGCGATCACAGGTTCGCAGAATCAGCAAAAATTAGACGAGTATACTAAAATCATACGTCGCTTTAATGACCAAAACCTTGATTTGATTAAAAAGAGTTTTGAGGTTAGAAAAGAAGGATGGGAAGACTCTATTGTATTTTACGACAATAAGTTGCAGAACCTAACCAAGCGAAAATACCTTTACACCGTGAATTTTGCATTAAATAATAAAGAGTATGAAGTAGCTCCTTATCTGGCAGTTTCTGAAATTTTTGATGCAAACGTGAAGTATCTTGATACCATATACAGTTCTTTAAAACCGAAAATCAGACGCTCTAAATACGGGAAGGCTTTAAAGGATTATATTAAAGAGCGTAAAGATATGCCTGAAGAAACTACAACAACTACAACAGATTCTACCTACACTGAGTAGTTCATAATATTCTTGTAAGTCAAATCCCTTCGAGCAGTTCCTAGAGCTTTAGACTTTGAAACGAATTTTCAACTTTGTGAAAAGCCTTGTGTAATTAAACTCTTGGGTGGTACTCATAAAAAAAGCCTTCAATAATTGAAGGCTTTTTTATTTGCATTTTGCTCTTGTTATAAATCGTTAACACGATCAATAAGTGCTTTACCGCGCTCTTCAAGCTCGGCGCTTACCGCTTTTAACTGCGCGCGACGATCGTCTACCTTACGATCGTTTACTTTAGCGATCAATTCGTCAAAAGTTTTTATTGCATCATCAATAATTGCTTCTGATTTAGTGTGATCTTCTTTAGGATTAATTGCCTCCCAGATATAAACCGCATCAATAATATCTCCAAGAACAAAATTAATATCTTTTTTAAGGTCTCTTATACTTGCCATAAATTAAATTTTCGGCAAAAATACGCCTAATTATCAGATGTTCTACAAGTAAACTTCCAGAATCTCGCAAGAATCTGCTTTCAGGCTTACAGCCTCATTTGCTGCAGGAATAAGCAAGGTTTCGCCTGCAGATAAGTTACCTGTTGTTGAACCGTCTGAAAATTCCAGAGCACCAGAAACCACAATAATAATCGTGAAAGAATCCTTGCGGCTCACCTCATAAGCTTCGGTTAAGTTGACCCACTCGGTTTTAAAATAGGTATGATGCTTAACGACCTGAGGTTTATTAGTTACACTACGATCGTAGTCCAGTTTAAAGTCTTGTGTGGTTTCAAAGTCAAGCACTTCTCTCGACTCCTTAACGTGAAGGTCTCTTAGATTCCCGTCATCGTCCTTTCGGTTATAATCATATACGCGATAAGTCACATCTGACGTTTGTTGAATTTCTGCAAGTAACACACCTCCACCTATTGCGTGAATGCGTCCTGCATTAATAAAGAACGCATCTCCTTCATTTACCACGTGCTGATCCATCACTTCTTCGATGGTCAAATTATCTATGCGCTCATCATATTCCTCTTTAGTGATTTTTTGATTGAAACCCACCGTGAGTTTCGCTCCTTCATCAGCCTGCATTATGTACCACATTTCAGTTTTTCCTACGCCTGTTGGAGAAGTTTCATCTGTAGGATGTACCTGTATGGAAAGATCGCTGGCAGCATCAATGAATTTAATCAACAACGGAAAATGAGGACCAAATACGTCATGAACTTTAGTTCCTAAAAGCCCTTCTGGATTTGCAACAATAGCCTCATGAAGCGATTTTCCAGCAAGTGCTCCGTTTTTAACCGTACTTTGACCTTCTTTCAAATCGGCAATTTCCCAGCTCTCTCCTACTTTTGCCGTAGCACTGGTTCCTTTGTTAAAAATCGCATTCAGTTTTTGACCTCCCCAGATTTTCTCTTTTAAAACCGGGTCGAATGTCATTGGATAAATTGATGTACTCATATTCTTTTGCGCCTTAAGGCATATTGATTAGTATATAGTTGTTTTTTTAGTTGCCGGAATAGGTTACCGAATTACGCGGAGTTTCATACAACGTAACTTCAATAGCAAATTTAGCATCTAGTTTTGCTTTAAGCCTGTCGTAAATTACCACACAAATATTCTCTGCTGTTGGATTAAGTTGTGAAAATTCAGCGACGTCAAGATTCAAATTCTTATGATCAAAAGGTTCTTCAACCTCAGATTTGATAAGATCTTTAAGCACTTTTAGGTCAATCACAAAACCGGTTTTAGGGTCAATTTCTCCTGTAACCGCAACGATCAGTTCGTAATTATGCCCGTGATAGTTAGGATAACTGCATTTACCAAAAACCTCTAGATTTTTAGCATCATCCCAATCAGCTCTGTAAAGTCTGTGCGCTGCATTAAAATGTGCTTTGCGCTTTACGGTAACAGTTTTCATTAGCGCTCGATCTGGTTATAAAATTTATCAAAGATGATCTTAAACCACTCGGTATAACGCTGCGGGTTTTCTTTCATATCAGCTTCAATCGCTTCGAGCGACATCCACTTCCATTCTGAAACTTCATCCGGGTTTATATTGGGCGTCCCGTTAAAATCTCCCAATAAAATATGATCATACTCGTGCTCAGTTAGACCATTATCAAACGGAGCCTTATAGATGAAGGAGATGTTTTCTTCAAGCTCTGTAGTAAACCCCATTTCTTCCATAAGGCGACGTTTACCGGCTTCTATATTGCTTTCTCCTTCCCGCTGATGACTACAACAGGTATTCGTCCATAACCCCGGAGAATGATATTTATGTGCTGCTCTGCGCTGAATCATTAATTCTTTTTGCTCATTGAAAACAAAGACCGAAAATGCCCGATGTAAAAGCGCTTTTTCGTGCGCTTCCATCTTAGGCATCAAACCTACCTGCCTATCATTTTCATCAACCAAAATCACCAATTCTTCTTTCATAAATTTATTTTTAACGGTAAATGTACAAATACATTACCCCCTTAACAATAGAAAAAGCCTTCTAAAATTTAGAAGGCTTTTAACGGGTTTGTTATGTAGATGCAACTTCAACTATTAATAATCCTGAACGATAAACTCGCTTCGTCTATTAAGTTGATGTTGTTCTTTGGTACAGTCTACGCCATTACTACATTCATTGAGTAATTGAGTTTCACCATATCCTCTTCCAGATAAGCGTTCTCTTGCGATTCCGCCTTCTTCCACAATGTAGTCTATGGTAGATTGATTTCGACGCTCAGAAAGTGCTAAGTTATAAGCATCATTACCTCGACTGTCTGTATGTGATCTTACATCTATGTGTAATTCTGGATATTCTTTTAGTATCTCAATAATTTTAGCAAGTTCTACTGCCGCGTCAGGCCTGATGTTTGATTTATCAAAATCGAAATAGATCGGGTTGATCAACTTTCCTAAATCGAAGCTTGGAGGTATTGCCGTAACGGCAGGCTCTAATTCTAATATTACAGTAACCTCACTGCTTTCTGAAGGAATTTCCACCAATTTCTCGTCGGTCATATATCCTTCCATTTCAGCTCTGGCAAAGTATTCTTCTCCGCACTCAGGATCTTGAAAAGTATAAGTAGCCTCAGGAGCTTCAGCAGAACCAGAAGCGATAAGATCATTATCCAAATTTCTAATCCCTACTAAAGCGCCGTTAAGAGGTTCTTTGGTTTCCTTATCAACAACCTTTACGATTAAGGTGCTCTCACAAGCAGCCTTAATAAAACTGTAGATATCATCATCTAAAGGATCATTGGCTCGGTTGGATGCAAAAAATCCTTTACCCGTATCACTGTTGATTATGAATGTAAAATCATCTTTTGTACTATTAACAGGAGCACCAACATTTTCTAGAGTTTCACTTTCAAAATCATAAACATATACATCGAGTCCACCTAAACCTGCACGGCCGTCAGTTGAGAAGTACAGCTTTCCATCTTTACTAATAAACGGAAAAGTCTCTCGCCCGGGAGTATTTATTTTATCTCCCAAATTTTCAACGGTGCCAAAAGAGCCATCTTCATTGATCGCAACTTTCCATAAATCTGATTCTCCGAGAGAGCCCGGTCTATCAGAAGCAAAATAAAGCGTTTTTCCATCGGGAGTTATTGCGGGGTGCGCAGTAGAAAAGCTATTATCGTTAAATGGCAATTCTTCAATAGCCCCTAAACCTTCGGCAGTTTTAGCAGCTTTATAGAGTTTGAGACGATTTGTTTTATTACTATCTGCTCGGTATTGATCTTTAGTAAAGTTATTACGTGTAAAATATAAGGCGTTACCATCGGGGCTCAAAACTGCTGTACTCTCGTGAAATTCTGTATTGACACTTCCTCCCAATTTAGACACAGTATTTACTTGATTCTGATCATCTATATCTCCCACATATAAATCTAGAAATGGTTGATTGTTCCATTTATGAACACGTCTGGTAAACACACCGGTATCTCTAGTCGATGAGAACAACAATTGTTCCCCATAAAAAGCAGGCGCAAAGTCAGAATATTTTGCAGCATTAGCCTTTAGTTTCTCAATCTCATACGAGGCACTTCCTTCTTTAATTTCAGAAATGCTTTGTTCTGCATATAAATCTTCTGAGCCGTCAGACAACTCTTGATAACGAGCGATCATCTCCTCAGATTTATCGTACTCCTGCTCTGCTCTTAGCGCTTGAGCATATCGAAAATATTGATTAGGCGTAACCTCACTTTGATATTTTTCTATAAGTTTTGAATACCAGTTTACGGCCTCACTATAATCTGCATTATAATAAAAGCTATCTCCAAGCTTGGCAAAAAGATCGGCAGATTCATAACCTTCTTCCGCTACGCGCAAATAGATCTTTTGAGAATCTACAAATGCATATTGGTTAAATTGTTTATTTCCTTTAGCAACTTTGCGTTCTTGTCCAAACCCACTGGTCAAAACAGAAAGGAAAAGCGCTATAAATAGATGATGTATTTTTATTCGCATAGGGGCGTGTTTTAAAGTTAAAAGAATCGCGGAGTTAACATACGATTATACTCTTTGAACAATTCAAACCGAAGAAATACTTCATAGGTACCATTGTTGTACGTTGCATTCCCCAAATCTGTCGACTCTCTGTCATACGCAAAACCTACCAGCAGGCCGTCATTTACTTGAAAAGCGGCTAAAGCACTCAAAGCTGCACTCCATCTGTAAGAAGCTCCTAAAGTAAGTTTATCATATAATAAGAAATTGGCATTTACATCTACCGCAAGAGGAGCTCCGGCAACCATTTTAACCAAGGTTGAAGGCTTAAACTTTAAATTTCGGTTCACGTCAAATACGTAACCGGCTAAAGCATAGTAATGAATTTCCTCTTCAGACACAAAGGTTTGTGCTCCTTGCGCACCGCTTCGGTCAAAGTGATCTGTACGCAATAATTGCGGAGCAGATAAACCTCCATAAAATTTAGAGTCATGATAAAAGATACCCACACCCACATTAGGTGAGAGTTTATTATCAATATTTACTAAAAACGGATCATTCTGGTTAAATGGATTGGTTCTGCTGAAATCAACATCAAGCAAATTCAAAGATCCCTTCAAACCAAAACTCAACTTCCCTTCCATTCCCGTTTCAATGGTATAACTAAAATCGGTATTGAAATATGTTTCTCGCGCAGGCCCCAAAACATCGTTAACCAAGCTAAAACCTAAACCTACTTTACCTAGCCCGATGGGACTATGTACAGAAAGATTTTGAGTAGTAGGCGCTCCATCTAAGCCCACCCACTGACTCCGGTGCAACAGTAAAATACTGGTAACCCCACGGTTCCCCGCGTAAGCGGGGTTTATAACCAACGGGTTGTACATATATTGTGTGTATTGTGGATCTTGCTGACTATACCCTGTTACCGAAACAAACAGAATAAACAACAATACCAACTTACCCAAATTTCTATTTATCATATGAAGTTGTTTATAGTAAATACTCACTGAGTAAATCATTTTTAATTAATGTATAAGAATGAAGCTTTTCTTCTTACTTCACCCGTATCAGGATCTGCATATTCGATTATGTAATAATAAGTTCCTGTAGGAAGACGCTCACCACGGCGCACTGTTGCACGACCGTCTGAGAAGCCTCTAAACACATTATCATTATCTATGCTATAACCTTCTGTGCTGTACACTTCTACACCCCAACGGTTAAAGATCTGAACCTTATTATCAGGATAATCGTCTATATTCTCGATCATAAAGATATCGTTAAGCCCATCTCCGTTAGGCGTCATTACATTATATATCACAATATCCTCGTCTGATAATACATTTGGTATTATAGTTACGGTAATATCATCAGGATTTCCGTTACCATTTGTATCAACGTTAGTATCATCATTAGGGTCGTCTGATAAATCTTCAATTACATCTCCTGAAGGGTCTACACCACTTACTAAAGCCTGGTTTTCTACAAACAGCTGCTCTATATCTGCCTGAGTTATTGCATAAACCGCGGTGAACGTTGTTGCATCTACTTCGCCTGGTGCCAAATTAATTGGTCCTCCTAAAACATCAACTAATGGGTCTTCTATAACAATATCTGAAATTGTTACTTCGCCTGTGTTGTATACGGTGAAAGTATAAGTGATTGTCTCACCAACCTGCGGCCTTTGATCACCATTTTCATCATTAAATACTCCAACTTTCTCTAACGCAAGCTCAACTATAGCCGGTGGCGGAGGTGGTGGTAAATAATCATCTTCTCTTACGGAAATATATACGGTTGCAACATCGGTTGCCACAGGAGATCCGGTATCAGAAACCTGATATGTAAACTGATCTGTTCCTATAAAACCTGCATTTGGTGTATAGATAAATGAACCGTCACTATTAATCTCTAATGTTCCGTTTGATGGACCATTTAGCGGTGTTGCATTTACATCTACTTGCTGAGACTGTCCTTCAGGATCAAAGTCATTATCTAAGACATTTCCAGAAATAGTATTATCAATAAGACCGAAATAAGCATCATCATTTGCAACAGTAGAATTACCATAATCTGGTGTAACCTCAATTGTTACTGTACCTGTTGTACATTCTGAAGGCGTACCATCATCACATACCGTGTACTCAAAACTATCTTCACCTACAAAGCCAGGCTCTGGAGTATAGGCAAATGTTCCATCAGGATTTACAGTAACGCTTCCATTAGTTGGTTGCGTATTACCGGTTACTGTAATC
>NZ_CH672395.1:3259822-4140940 GCF_000152985.1 Leeuwenhoekiella blandensis MED217
GCTGCGTAAGCACAGTGTACACCTCGCTACCTGCTGGCCCATCAGGATTTTCATCATTAGTTCCTACATCTCCGCTCACCGGCTGACCTTCGAACGTATCGTTGATGTCATTGATCGCCAGGATGGTGTTTCCACCATTTTCACTTGGATCTACACTGATGTATACCGTTGCGGTATCCTGTGCTCCGTTGGCATCTTCAATGGTATAGGTAAACTGATCTGCACCGCTGAAGCCTACACTTGGTATATAGCTTACGCTTCCGTCTGCGTCAACACTTACGCTTCCGTTTGCAGGCTGCGTATTGCTGATCACACTGATCGCATCTCCTTCAGGATCGCTATCATTAGTAAGCACGTTTCCGGTGATCTCTTCTCCGATGTAACCGAAGAATGCATCGTCATTCGCTACTGTGGTGTTATCGGTATCTGCGATCACTTCAATAGTTACTGTTCCCGTTGCACATAATGATGGATCTGCATCATCACATACCGTGTACTCAAAACTATCCTCGCCTACAAAGCCAGGCTCTGGAGTATAGGTGAAGGTTCCGTCAGGATTTACAGTAACGCTTCCGTTAGTTGGTTGCGTATTTCCTGTTACAGTAATGGTATCACCATCAGGATCAAAGTCATTTACCAATACATTACCATCAACAGGAGTTCCTGTTTCTGTAATGGCCGTGTCGTCATTCGCTACAGGTGCTGCATTATCAGGAGTACCAATCGGTAATACCTGAATGATCACATCTGCATTATCACAAGCCTGTGGACTACCACCGTCACATACTTCATAGCTGAAGGTATCTTCACCGATGAAGTCATCGTTTGGTGTGTAGGTATAGGTTCCGTCAGGATTGAAGACTAACGTACCGTTGGTTGGCTGCGTAAGTACAGTGTACACCTCGCTACCTGCTGGTCCGTCAGGGTTCTCATCATTGGTTCCTACGTCTCCACTTACCGGCTGACCTTCAAACGTATCGTTGATGTCATTGATCGCTAGAATGGTGTTTCCGCCATTTTCACTTGGATCTACACTGATGTATACCGTTGCGGTATCCTGTGCTCCGTTGGCATCTTCAATAGTATAGGTAAACTGATCTGCACCGCTAAAGCCTACACTTGGTATATAGCTTATGCTTCCGTCTGCATCAACGCTTACGCTTCCGTTTGCAGGCTGCGTATTGCTGATCACACTGATCGCATCACCTTCAGGATCGCTATCATTAGTAAGTACATTACCAGTGATCTCTTCTCCAATGTAACCGAAGAATGCATCGTCATTTGCTACTGTTGTGTTATCGGTATCGGCGATCACTTCAATAGTTACTGTTCCCGTTGCACATAATGATGGGTTTGCATCATCACATACCGTGTACTCAAAACTATCCTCGCCTACAAAGCCAGGCTCTGGAGTATAGGTGAAGGTTCCGTCAGGATTTACAGTAACGCTTCCGTTTGTTGGTTGTGTATTACCGGTTACAGTAATTGTATCTCCATCAGGATCAAAGTCATTTACCAATACATTACCATCAACAGGAGTTCCTGTTTCTGTAATGGCCGTGTCGTCATTCGCTACAGGTGCTGCATTATCAGGAGTACCAATCGGTAATACCTGAATGATCACATCTGCATTATCACAAGCCTGTGGACTACCACCGTCACATACTTCATAGCTGAAGGTATCTTCACCGATGAAGTCATCGTTTGGTGTGTAGGTATAGGTTCCGTCAGGATTGAAGACTAACGTACCGTTGGTTGGCTGCGTAAGTACAGTGTACACCTCGCTGCCTGCTGGTCCGTCAGGGTTCTCATCATTGGTTCCTACATCTCCGCTTACCGGCTGACCTTCAAACGTATCGTTGATATCGTTGATCGCTAGGATGGTGTTACAAGTAATTGTCACCTCTTGTGTAATCTCACAACCATTTGAATCAGTTACCGTTACACTATGCACACCTTCAGTAAGGTCTGTCGCCACAGCAGTAGTCTGTCCACCAGCACTAGCACTCCACAGGTAAGTATAATTTCCACTACCTCCAGAAACTGTGGCTGTAGCCGTTCCATTAGAGCACATAAAGTTAGATGATCCTCCTACAACGTCTGTAAACACAAGTTCTAGTTGTTCTGGCTGAGCAACTTCTATATTAAATTCCTTCTCGATACCTACAGCATCCGTAATCACAAGATTGTAAACTCCAGCAGTTAAGCCTGTCTGATCTTCCTGCCCATCAGCCAAACCACTACCATCTATTGTACTCCAATTAAAGCTGAATGGAGCTGTTCCTCCTGATGTGGTTATATCAATTGCACCATTGGCATCTCCAAAACAAGAAACATCTGTAGTACTTACTAAACCATCTAAACGTGGTCCTGAGTAACAGTACGGATCTGATGGAGGATAATTCACTACAATAGTTTGACTAGGATTGATTGAGAATACCACATTTACATCAGGTCTTACATCTAAAAATCCGTCATCACCTTCAACCCAAACACCATCTTCAAGAATCCATCCAGGCCAATTAGTAGGGTTACCATTAGCATCTACTTCTGCACCTAGCCAAAGCACTCTTCCTGTTAAAGGAAGATCTGTGTATTCTAGAAGACTATTACCAGAATTATCTAAGAATGTTATGGTAAGTGGTCCTGTTGCAGCAAAATTGTTTAGGTCAATATCATAAACCAAATAAGGAACATCTCCATCACATTCGCCGTCGGCAATAGATATTGTGAATGATTTTTCCTCCAGGCTTATGTAAACCGTTGCCGTGTCCTGTGCTCCATTTGCATCTTCAATAGTGTATGTAAACTGATCTGCACCATTATAACCTGCATTTGACACATAAGTGAAACTACCGTTTGTGTTAACCGTTACGCTTCCGTTTGCAGGCTGCGTATTGCTGATCACATTGATCGCATCACCTTCAGGATCGCTGTCGTTAGTAAGTACATTACCGATGATTTCCTCTTCAGTATACCCAAAAAATGCATCATCATTGGCTACTGTTGTGTTATTAGTATCGGAAATAACTTCAATAGTTACTTTTCCGGTTGCACATAACGATGGATCTGCATCATCACATATCGTGTACTCAAAAGTATCTTCGCCTACAAATCCAGACTCCGGAGTATAGATGAAGGTTCCGTCAGGATTTACAGTTACACTTCCGTTAGTTGGTTGTGTATTACCAGTTACGGTAATTGTATCGCCGTCAGGATCAAAATCATTTATTAATACATTACCGTCAACAGGAGTGTTCTCTTCTGTAATGGCTGTATCATCGTTAGCAATAGGAGCTGTATTTTCAGGACTAGCTATAGGTAGCACTTGAATGATTACATCTGCATTATCACAAGCCTGTGGACTACCACCGTCACATACTTCATAGCTGAAGGTATCTTCACCGATGAAACCATCGTTTGGTGTGTAGGTATAGGTTCCATCAGGATTGAAAACTAACGTACCGTTGGTTGGCTGCGTAAGCACTGTGTACACCTCGCTACCTGCTGGTCCATCAGGGTTCTCATCATTAGTTCCTACATCTCCGCTTACCGGTTGACCTTCGAACGTATCGTTGATGTCATTGATCGCTAAGATTTCATTTGAAATTATTGTTCCAGTACCTCTTGTCGTAGCATTAGAGGTTGTTCCTGCTACAACAGTACCTACCACTATAAAAGTCTCATCGTCTTCAAAAGCAGTATCGTTGATCGTTGGGAATGTAATACCCTCGCTAGTAGTTGATCCCGCCGGAATCGTCACCTGTAATGGTGTACCATCCCTGTAATCTGCAGGATTCGTCGCTGTTCCATCAGCAAAAGTGATGTCTACTACTATATCTTCAAAGCTCACCTGATCCGTAGTTACATAGAACACTGCATCATCGCCTTCTTCGACACTCACATCTGCAATACTGATTCTTGGAGCGTCTCCGTCATTGTCGGTGATCGTTCCGGTAGCATCTGCACTTGGGTTTGCTGTCGTGCCGCTGCTTACGCTTCCGGTTACCGTGAAGAATTCATCTTCTTCATAGATCGTATCATCCTCGGTAGGGAACGTGATCGCTCCGCTGGTTTGTGTACCCGCTGCAATGGTAACCTGTAATGGTGTACCATCACCGTAATCTGCAGGGTTTGTTGCTGTTCCATCTGCAAAGGTGATATCTACTACGATATCCTCAAAGCTTACCTTATCAGTGGTTACATAGAACACTGCATCATCGCCTTCTTCGACACTCACATCTGCAATACTGATTCTTGGAGCGTCTCCGTCATTGTCGGTGATCGTTCCGGTAGCATCTGCACTTGGGTTTGCTGTCGTGCCGCTGCTTACGCTTCCGGTTACCGTGAAGAATTCATCTTCTTCATAGATCGTATCATCCTCGGTAGGGAACGTGATCGCTCCGCTGGTTTGTGTACCCGCTGCAATGGTAACCTGTAATGGTGTACCATCACCGTAATCTGCAGGGTTTGTTGCTGTTCCATCTGCAAAGGTGATATCTACTACGATATCCTCAAAGCTTACCTTATCAGTGGTTACATAGAACACTGCATCATCGCCTTCTTCGACACTCACATCTGCAATACTGATTCTTGGAGCGTCTCCGTCATTGTCGGTGATCGTTCCGGTAGCATCTGCACTTGGGTTTGCTGTCGTGCCGCTGCTTACCGTTCCGGTGATCGTGAAGGTTTCGGTTACCTCATAGATCGCATCGTCTACCGTTGGTACCGTGATCGCCTCACTAGTAGTTGATCCAGCAGGGATGGTTACCTGTAGTGGATTGGTATAGGTATAATCCTCAGGACTTGTTGCAGTCACATCGGCAAAAGTGATGTCTACTACTATATCTTCAAAGCTCACCTGATCCGTAGTTACATAGAATACCGCATCATCTCCTTCTGCTACAGTGACATCGGCAATGCTGATCGTTGGTCCGTTACCGTCATTGTCGGTGATCGTTCCGGTTCCGCTAGTCGTTGTGTTTGCTGTCGTACCGCTGCTTACGCTTCCGGTGATCGTGAAGGTTTCGGTTACCTCATAGATCGCATCGTCTACCGTTGGTACCGTGATCGCCTCACTAGTAGTTGATCCAGCAGGGATGGTTACCTGTAGTGGATTGGTATAGGTATAATCCTCAGGACTTGTTGCAGTCACATCGGCAAAAGTGATGTCTACTACTATATCTTCAAAGCTCACCTGATCCGTAGTTACATAGAATACCGCATCATCTCCTTCTGCTACAGTGACATCGGCAATGCTGATCGTTGGTCCGTTACCGTCATTGTCGGTGATCGTTCCGGTTCCGCTAGTCGTTGTGTTTGCTGTCGTACCGCTGCTTACGCTTCCGGTGATCGTGAAGGTTTCGGTTACCTCATAGATCGCATCGTCTACCGTTGGTACCGTGATCGCCTCACTAGTAGTTGATCCAGCAGGGATGGTTACCTGTAGTGGATTGGTATAGGTATAATCCTCAGGACTTGTTGCAGTCACATCGGCAAAAGTGATGTCTACTACTATATCTTCAAAGCTCACCTGATCCGTAGTTACATAGAATACCGCATCATCTCCTTCTGCTACAGTGACATCGGCAATGCTGATCGTTGGTCCGTTACCGTCATTGTCGGTGATCGTTCCGGTTCCGCTAGTCGTTGTGTTTGCTGTCGTACCGCTGCTTACCGTTCCGGTGATCGTGAAGGTTTCGGTTACCTCATAGATCGCATCGTCTACCGTTGGTACCGTGATCGCCTCACTAGTAGTTGATCCAGCAGGGATGGTTACCTGTAGTGGATTGGTATAGGTATAATCCTCAGGACTTGTTGCAGTCACATCGGCAAAAGTGATAGCTACTACTATATCTTCAAAGCTCACCTGATCCGTAGTTACATAGAATACCGCATCATCTCCTTCTGCTACAGTGACATCGGCAATGCTGATCGTTGGTCCGTTACCGTCATTGTCGGTGATCGTTCCGGTTCCGCTAGTCGTTGTGTTTGCTGTCGTACCGCTGCTTACGCTTCCGGTGATCGTGAAGGTTTCGGTTACCTCATAGATCGCATCGTCTACCGTTGGTACCGTGATCGCCTCACTAGTAGTTGATCCCGCAGGAATGGTTACCTGTAGTGGATTGGTATAGGTATAATCCTCAGGACTTGTTGCAGTCACATCTGCAAAAGTGATAGCTACTACTATATCTTCAAAGCTCACCTGATCCGTAGTTACATAGAATACCGCATCATCTCCTTCTGCTACAGTGACATCGGCAATGCTGATCGTTGGTCCGTTACCGTCATTGTCGGTGATTGTTCCGGTTCCGCTAGTCGTTGTGTTTGCTGTGGTTCCTAAAGTAACCTCCCCATTTAAGGTAAAGTTCTCATCAACCTCATAAATAGCATCGTCAATGGTAACGATGGTAATATTTTTACTCGTCTCTCCAGGAGCAAAAGTGATCGCCCCTCCAGTATAACCTGTATAATCTTCAGGGTCTAAAGCAGTACCTTCAACTGTAGCAAGGGCTACCGTGATTGACTCAAAACTTGGCTTATCCAGGCTTACCGCAAAAACTGCATCTACGCCTTCAACTACACTTACATCTGAAATGCTCAATGTTGGAGCATCACCATCATTATCGGTGATCGTTCCGGTTCCACTAGCGGTTGTGTTTACTGTGGTGCCTGAAGTTACCTCTCCATTTAAAGTGAAGTTTTCAGTTACTTCATAGATCGCATCATCAATGGTTGCGATGGTAATATTTTTACTCGTCTCACCAGGTGCAAAAGTGATCGACCCTCCGCTATAACCCGTGTAATCCTCAGGATCTAAAGCGGTTCCTTCAGCTGTAGCAAGGGCTACCGTGATCGACTCAAAACTTGGCTTATCCAGGCTTACCGCAAAAACTGCATCTACGCCTTCAACTACTGTAACATCTGAAATGCTCAATGTTGGAGCATCACCATCATTATCGGTGATCGTTCCGGTTCCACTAGCGGTTGTGTTTACTGTGGTGCCTGAAGTTACCTCTCCATTTAAAGTGAAGTTTTCAGTTACTTCATAAATAGCATCATCAATGGTTGCGATGGTAATATTTTTACTCGTCTCACCAGGTGCAAAAGTGATCGACCCTCCGCTATAACCCGTGTAATCCTCAGGATCTAAAGCGGTTCCTTCAGCTGTAGCAAGGGCTACCGTGATCGACTCAAAACTTGGTTTATCAAGGCTTACCGCAAAAACTGCATCTACGCCTTCAACTACACTTACATCTGAAATGCT
Organism: Leeuwenhoekiella blandensis MED217; assembly: GCF_000152985.1. Lineage (GTDB taxonomy): Bacteria > Bacteroidota > Bacteroidia > Flavobacteriales > Flavobacteriaceae > Leeuwenhoekiella > Leeuwenhoekiella blandensis. The sequence goes on from NZ_CH672395.1 coordinate 3,267,090, forward strand.
CAAGGTTGGTGCATCTCCATCATTATCGGTGATCGTTCCGGTGGTGGCTACATTTAAATTTCTTGTATTATTCGTTTGAACCGCACCAGAAATATTGAACGACTCTGCTACTTCGTAAATTTGATCCTCAAGCGAATTCACTACAAAATCAACAGATAGCTGACCAGCAGGAATAGTAATCAACTGATTTACTGCAGCTGTATAATCAAGTCCTGCAATAGCTGTATCATCTGATGTATTTACATTAATAACAATGTCTTCAGCAGAAACTGTATTTATACTAAATGTAAAAGTAAGTGGATCTCCTTCGGTAACCGTTACAGGGTCAACTGAAAGCGTAGGATCTGCCTCAACAAGAATAGTTACAGTTGCAACGTCACAATCGCGATCTCCAACAGGCGTGTCTCCATCGCATATCTGATATTGGAATGAATCAGTACCAAAGAAATCTGCATTTGGAGTATACTCATAAAAATCATCTGAAACATCGCCAGGTGTATTATTATCGTTAAGAACAACAACACCATTTGCAGGACCAGAAAGTACTGAAACTGAACCAGCACCATCATTTCCGAAGTAATCATTTGATAATATGTCTAATACATTATCCCGAGAGTCTTCAGAAACGGTATAGTTGTCATCTTCAGCAATCGGATTATCATCACTAACAGTAACAGTAACTAGCGCGTCATCACAATCCCCATCCTCATCACATATTTGATATTTAAAGGTGACTGTAACTAAATTTTCAGACGGAGGAATGTACGTTATATAATCATCTGTTGGGTCGTTTGGTGTACCTGCATTATTTACTTCTGCACTACCTAGACTAGGTTGAGATACAGTAGTAATAGCTCCTGTTGACGGACCATCAGGACCAAAATTATCATTAGCAAGAACATCAATATCAATAGGTTGAACCGGACGCAACGGACTTACTTCTGCACTATCGTCATTAGCTTCAGGTCTACCATCATCAACAAAATTATTTTGACAAGACGAGATCAAGTTGATGGTGCGTACAATCACATTATCGGTAGGATCACCTTCAGCATCATCAACACTAACATAACCATCCAAATCGGTTTCTGTAATTGTATAAACAACATCTACTAATGCTGACGGAATCGCAGTAGCATATCGATAATCACCATTTGAATTGGTTGTTAAGGTTGTAGAGCTACCATCACTTCCTTCGATTTTTACACTAACTCCGCTTAAAGGCTGACCTCCTTCATCTGAAACATTACCACAAATTACAGGTGCAGTGACAATATAAGATTGCGGGTTGTTATAATTTGCATTACTAAACGCCAAAGAATAGTAACGATCTATATTTCCGTTTTGCTTTCCTATAATATATTTAAGAGAAGATCTTCCTTCATAATACGTACTAAACGTGTAACGTGGATCGGTAGAAATATCTCCACCTGGTGCAGTACTCTCATTTGCAGCGGTTCCTCTTACTGAGTTAGGTCTGCGCTCAATATTGATGAGTGTATTTCCTGATTGATAATAAGCATCAGAAAGCGTAAGCTCTGCATACTCTCTTGTCTGCACACTATCCCCATCAATATCGAAAGGCGTAGCAAAAAATGAAATCACAACTTCATCGCCATAAGTTCCTCCAGACTCGACAAAAGTGATATCAAATTCAATATTTTGATCTCCGTTGTTGGTACTGTTTAACTGTGGCTGAAAGTTTGAATCTACACCATCTCCAGTCACATCAATATTCGCTAGCGTCGCTCCATTACGCATCGCTTCAATTCGCACTAATGCATCAATAGGCTCAGGACTATCTAAAAATACATTTGAAAATCTATAAACCGCACCTACCTGACCACTTGAGCCAGATACCAATGTTGGATTTTTGAAATTCGTACTGCTGTATAATGGCGCACAATCACATCCACGTTCTCCAGGAGGCACAACAATCACATCAGAAATTGTTATCTCTACGGTTGCTTCGCTCTCGTCACCATCTAGGTCTACAATCTTATACTTAAAAGTATCAACACCATCATAATCTTGGTTTGGCGTATAAACTATAGTATCATCTGCTAAGTTTGAAGGAGTTCCGTTGTCATTTATAACTACTGAGCCATTTGCAGGTTGCTCGGTAATTATCAATGGTTGAGATGCAGACGGGCCATCCCCTCCAAAATCATCATTTGCCAACACATCAATATTCAGGGATGTATTTAGACTTACTTGTCTTTCATCGTCGATTGCTGTTGGCACATAACAAGCAGAAATTGAATTATCTATTACCGCTTGTGCATTTCCTTGAGGCGAACCTGCTATGGTAGGCACCCCAAATTCATCAACACCGTCTGGTGTGTTAGCAAGATTCAAGTCTGCCGTAAGGTGTGTTTTATTAAAAGACCCTGCACCCTCAATAGCATCAGGACAACCGTCATTATCTGAGTCAACATCCTTAGAATCTACGATCCCATCACCATCTGTATCTCTAAATCGCTCTTCAAGCACTCCGAAAATGATTCCGTGCGGATCTTCATTCTGAAATTCAATCTCAAATTTAGAAACATTCTCATCGTCGATATAAAAGAACGTATACCCTTGAAAAGTTCGTGGTTCTGAAGATGAAATTGTATTGCCTAATGTATTTCTTTCGGGCGGTGTATTACCAGCAAAAGTGGAATAAGTATCTGTATCAAAAACATCAACATTACCAATAACTCTTAGCGTAACATTGGCTATGTCAACCCCCATTTCATCTCGCGAAGAAGGACCACCTAAACCTGCGATTCCTACAACATATCTATATTTTGAGGTAGTCGTAGAAAGCTCACTCGCTGACTGGCCATAATCAAACTCTACAGTTCTCGGAATACCATTTATAACATCTAGATATTCTGTAGCAAACTCAACATCACCTCCGTTTATATTGATTATCCCGTTATCAAGAACAGGCTGAAAAATACGCCATTTATTAGGGTTAGGATTTGAGTTATTATAACTTAAAACACTTACTCTAACACCTCCACTAGCTAAAGAAGCCGGTCCAGGAACATTTAACTCAAATAGTCCTGTCCCTGTATTATTTAAATCATTCACTGTTGCTTGACTAGGATTTGCTAATACCGCTACAGAAGAATTTCCTTCGTCAGCATCCAAAATACCATCATTATCATCATCATCATCACAATTATCAGGTATTCCATCACCATCTGTATCAACTCCAGAACAATAGTTATTGAAGAACACCGTAAAATCATCAGTAGCTGAAACTTCGGTATCTAATTCATCAATCCCTCTTACTGTAGCCTCATTATAAACTGAACCTGTTGTTAAATCAGCTGCAATTACCGAGTAAGATGCTGTTGCCGTAGTGGATTCCCCCGGATCTAATGTTCCAGGCACACTTAACGTACCCAGACCAAGCTTACCGTCTTCAATAACAATATCCCTAAGTACTTTTTGACCAGTATTTGTAATCTCAAAAGTATAATCAATAGTCTCACCAACTTGCGTTCTACCATCTCCATTTTCATCTTGAAAAACACCAGTCTTAACTAAAGAAATAGCTGGAAAATTACCAGAAAGATCAGGACAAGGAAGACCTGCAGAAACTTTCTCTGCAGCGCAAGTTCCTGACTCACAATCGTAAACAACTCCAGGCAAAATAGTTAAGCTTCTTGCATTATTTCCAAAAACAGATCTAGCATTAGAAGGCCCAGCAGTTCGTTTGAAATTTAAATTAGGTCCAATGGTTCCACTATTTAAAGTTGAAGCATTAGCCAACTCAAAATAACCAAGTTTAGAATTATCTGTAGGTCCTAAAATATTCCCTGAAGCCTGAAAATTATTATCTAAAACAACGCTACCCTCATTATAGAAACCACCATATAAAGAACCATCAACTCCAGAAAAGTTAACTTGTTCTACCTACACTATACCGTAATTTTCAAATCGCGCGGTACTGCTTCCAAAATCTATAGAACCGTTATTTGAAATAAATGAACCCGTGTTTACTACACGGCCACCACCTAAATTAAAACCTGTAGCAGTCTCTATAACCCCACAGTTTACGTATACACTGGTAGCATTACAGTTAAAACTAGCCCCAACATAAATATCTTTTTGATTGCGAAACTCTGTATCTCCAGAGATATTAATATTTCTTGAAATAGTGAAGGTTCCTGAATTATCGATCGTGTTAGTAGACGATCCACTGGAAAAAGTCAAAACTCCCACTTTAACTTCCCCACTATTTAATATTCTATTTACTCCAGACCCGGCTATATTAAAATCAACTGTCCCACTGCTTCCGGTTTGAAATACACCACCCTCAGCAATAGTCATATCAAGATTGGCGTTGAAATTGACCGCCTGATTGAATTGCAAAGTTCCTTCAACATTAAACGTTACCGCTCCAGAAGCATTAATGTTGTTCTGAATGATTAACGTAACATTAGGACCAACACAAACGGCAGTTCCGTTTTGAAAGTTCACATCGCCTAATATAATTGTCGTTGGCGTTGCACTTTTAAATGCATAGCGCTCTCCAGATTGAAATGTGTAATTTCCTGAGGTCACAGACACCTCATCATACCCATCACATTGAGCATAAAGTGTATCATTAACACCCAACGCTAAAAGGTTCAAAAATAAAAACATCACAAAGCGTTGGACACACTTTGTGTAAGTGGGAGTAGTTTTATATTTCATATATTATTCTATTTGAAGTTGGAATCATTTGTATTCGACTGTAAACAAGAAAAACTCACTTAAATCAAACACATCCCGATCATCTATGCTTTAACGTTAATACAGCTAAACTTCGGGAAGCTAAGCCGCTATTTATATTTTTATTGTTTAAAATGCTCGACTCCAATGTCTGCACCTTTAGTTTGCAAAATAAATTTCTCATCGCACCACTAGCAATTGTAACAACAGTATTAACCACTGCTAAGCTCACTAGATTTATAAAAGCAGATAACGACACAAAATATTTTACATAGTTCCTCGTTATCATTTTAAATACCCGAATAATTATTTGAAAAGAACTCTACCAAATCCCGCAAGCATAGCTTTATAGCTCGCTTTTTTTAGCCAACGTTTGATTGAAAAAATTGGTAAAGTTGTTTTAATAATATTCGATTTAAAGTATACTTTGCGAGTATACGTATTGAACAAAACAAATGTTTCAATTGATGTTCAAGTTTCTTGCTTAAATAGTTCAAGAATGCTTATCGTAAAACCCTTTACCTTAAAGTGGAGAAGAATCAACTTAATACACGCCTGCGTCAATAAGAAATAGCTCTACTGATCAATTTATAAACGTATTTTAAGTTGGGACAACAAATATATTAATCGATTAAGCGCAAAGACAAAAGCTTGATGGTTTTTAGACATAAGCACACATTAATCGATAAAATACACATTAGTAGTTCATACAAGTAAGAAGCATTAAAGATAAAACTTACAAAACATAGTAATTTGTGGCAAAAATGAGATTTCTACACCCCTCATTTTCAACTGTTAATGTTTTGCCAAATTCAAGAAATACTAGTCTGTATTGAATACTTCAAAGTGGCTGACTTAATGTATATTTGCCCTCTTAAATTTGACATCCATGAGCATTAAAAAGGAAATTGCGCGTAGACGTACTTTCGGAATAATCTCGCATCCTGATGCAGGGAAAACCACGCTAACAGAAAAACTTCTTTTATTTGGTGGCGCCATTCAAGAGGCCGGTGCTGTAAAATCAAATAAAATCAAAAAGGGAGCCACGAGTGACTTTATGGAAATCGAACGCCAGCGTGGAATTTCGGTAGCTACCTCTGTACTTGCCTTTGAATATAACGGTACAAAAATCAACATCCTAGATACACCGGGACACAAGGATTTTGCTGAAGACACCTTTAGAACGCTTACTGCAGTTGATAGCGTTATCGTTGTTATTGATGTAGCAAAAGGGGTTGAGGAACAAACCGAAAAATTAGTTCAGGTTTGTAGAATGCGTAAGATCCCGATGATTGTTTTTGTAAATAAACTCGACCGGGAAGGTAAAGATGCTTTTGAACTTCTTGACGAAATAGAACAGAAGCTAGATTTACACGTCACTCCTTTAAGCTTCCCTATAGGAATGGGATATGACTTTAAAGGAATCTATAATATATGGGAAAAGAATGTCAACCTTTTTAGTGGAGACAGCCGTAAGAACATCGAAGAAACTATTGAAATAGAAGACCTAAATTCTGAAGAATTAGACACGTTAATAGGTAATGAATCGGCAGAAACTCTAAGAGAAGAGCTTGAATTGGTCACTGGTGTTTATCCCGATTTTGATCAAGAGGCATATTCTAAAGCAGAGCAACAGCCGGTCTTTTTTGGATCTGCGCTTAACAATTTTGGCGTTCGCGAACTCCTCGACTGTTTTATAAGTATCGCTCCGCCTCCACGCCCTAAAGAAAGCGAAGAACGTGTTGTAAAACCAGAAGAAAAAGATTTTACAGGTTTTGTATTTAAAATACACGCCAATATGGATCCCAAGCATCGAGACCGTTTGGCCTTTGTAAAAATCGTTTCCGGTGTTTTTGAACGCAACACCCCCTATTTACACGTGCGAAATGGCAAGAAACTTAAGTTTTCTAGCCCAAATGCATTTTTTGCTGAGCGAAAAGAAATCGTAGACATATCCTATCCCGGTGATATCGTAGGACTTCATGACACGGGTAATTTCAAAATTGGTGATACCCTTACACAAGGTGAGGAAATTCATTATAAAGGGATTCCTTCGTTTTCACCGGAGCATTTCCGTTATATTAACAATGCAGACCCTTTAAAGTCTAAGCAATTAGCAAAAGGAATCGATCAGTTGATGGATGAAGGTGTTGCGCAGTTGTTTACGCTTGAACTCAACGGCCGAAAAGTTATAGGTACCGTAGGAGCACTTCAGTATGAAGTGATTCAATACCGTTTAGAACATGAATACGGTGCTAAATGTACTTACGAACCTTTAAGCGTGCACAAAGCCTGTTGGGTAGAACCTAAAGATCCTAAGAGTGAAGAGTTCAAAGACTTTTTACGGGTGAAACAACGCTTTATGGCCAAGGACAAAAGAGGACAACTTGTATTTCTTGCCGACTCCCCTTTTACATTACAGGTGACGCAGCAAAAATATCCTAACGTTAAGCTACATTTCGTTTCAGAATTCAAATAAGCGCTTTAAATAGACCATCTTACACCAACGGGAGGATTTATTCAGATAATTTCAAAAAGCGATTTAAACAAGCTTAAAACAGATCGTTTTTTTAGACTTATCACCAAAATTTATTGAAACGAGAAAATTATCAATATTCGTTATAAAAAGAAAAACTCCTGAGATGATCTCAGGAGTTTTTCTTTTTATGCTTGACCTTTATTATTCTTAAGCCTGGCCAGTAGGACCAAAATTTAATGGAATAGGCTGCTTTTCATAGTCCTTAATTTCGCCATGCGCTTTTTCAAAACGCTTTACATTTTCCTGTAACGCTTTGGCAAGTCGCTTTGCGTGTTGGGGAGTTAAGATAATTCTTGACTTCACTTTACTCTTAGGAGTTCCCGGCATAATACTTATAAAATCAACCACAAACTCAGAGACCGAGTGATTGATTATTGCCAGGTTTGAATACTGTCCCTGAGCTGTTGCTTCATCCAATTCAATATTTAACTGCCCGTTTTGATTTTTATCTTCTTCTGCCATAAATCACAAGTTTAGCTATAAAAAAACAGCTTCATTTCTGAAGCTGTTTTTCTGTATTTGAATATTCTTAATTAAAATTTACTTCTTCGCGAGCTGCATTGAGTTCTTCAAGCTCTTGCTTGCTACCTACGATTAGTTTGTCGTAACGACGTAAACCGGTACCAGCAGGAATTCTATGACCTACAATAACATTTTCCTTAAGACCTTCTAAAGTATCTACTTTACCGCTTACAGCAGCTTCGTTAAGTACTTTAGTTGTTTCCTGGAAGGAAGCAGCCGAGATAAATGATTTCGTCTGAAGTGAAGCTCTTGTAATACCCTGTAATACCGGAGTTGCCGTAGCAGCTACAACATCACGTGCCGTTGCAAGATTTTTATCTTCTCTTCTCAAGATAGAATTTTCATCTCTCAATTCGCGAGGCGAAATAATCTGCCCTGCTTTTAAGGTTTCAGAATCACCAGCATCTTCAATAACTTTCATTCCAAAAATAGCATCATTTTCAGTGATGAAGTCATCTTTGTGTACTAGTTGATTCTCTAAGAAAATCGTATCACCCGGATCCTGAATTCTTACCTTACGCATCATTTGACGTACAACTACCTCAAAGTGCTTATCGTTAATTTTCACACCCTGTAAACGATAAACTTCTTGCACTTCGTTTACTAAGTATTGTTGAACCGCTGAAGGCCCTTTAATCGAAAGAATATCTTCTGGAGTTACAGAACCATCAGATAATGGCATACCTGCTCTCACAAAGTCATTCTCCTGAACCAAGATTTGATTAGAAAGTTTAACCAGATATTTCTTGATTTCACCAAGTTTTGACTCAACAATGATCTCACGGTTACCACGTTTAATTTTACCGAAAGAAACAACACCATCAATCTCACTTACAACAGCTGGATTAGAAGGGTTACGTGCTTCAAACAATTCTGTTACACGTGGCAGACCCCCTGTAATATCCCCTGCTTTTGCAGACTTACGAGGAATCTTAACCAAAATCTTACCTATTTTAATTTTCTCATCATCATCTACCATCAAGTGCGCTCCCACAGGTAAGTTATATGAACGAATTACTTCGTCTTTTTTACCCATAATATGTAAGGTAGGAATCATTCGCTTGTTACGAGATTCTGAAATTACTTTCTCTTGGAAACCGGTTTGTTCATCAGTTTCAACTTGATAAGTAACCCCTTGTTCTATATTCTCATATTTGATTTTACCGGCAAATTCTGAAATAATTACACCGTTAAATGGATCCCAAGTACAGATAGTATCTCCCTTAGTAACTTTATCTCCATCTTTCATAAACAGTTGAGAACCGTAAGGAATGTTATTAGTACTTAATAAAATTCCGGTCTTAGCATCAACAATTTTTGCTTCTGAAGTACGTGAAATTACAATTTGTGAAATTGAACCATCTGGCGCTTCTCCTTCAACCGTTTTAAGATCTTCGATCTCAAGACGACCATCAAATTTAGATATAACTTTATTTTCTTCTGAAATGTTACCTGCAATACCACCCACGTGGAAGGTACGTAGCGTAAGCTGTGTACCAGGCTCACCAATAGACTGTGCAGCAACAACACCAACAGCTTCACCCATTTGCACCATTTTATTGGTTGCAAGGTTTCGACCATAACATTTAGCACAAATTCCTTTACTAGCCTCACACGTTAATGGTGAACGAACTTCAACACTTTCGATTGGAGCTTTAGAAATCTCAGCACCTAACTCTTCAGTGATTTCTGCACCAGCCTCAACAATTACCTCACTGTTAAGTGGGTTGATCACATCATTTAATGCAATACGACCAATGATACGTGCCTCAAGCGTTTCAACGATTTCCTCATTCTTCTTCAATGCTGAAACTTCCACACCTCTAAGTGTACCACAATCATCGCTATTCACGATAACATCCTGAGATACATCTACAAGACGACGGGTCAAGTAACCTGCGTCTGCCGTTTTAAGTGCGGTATCTGCAAGACCTTTACGAGCACCGTGCGTTGAGATAAAGTATTCAAGAATTGATAAACCTTCTTTAAAGTTAGAAAGAATCGGGTTTTCAATAATTGCTCCTCCACCATCATTTGATTTTTTAGGCTTGGCCATCAAACCACGCATACCGGTTAACTGACGAATCTGTTCTTTAGATCCACGAGCTCCCGAGTCAAGCATCATAAACACCGAGTTAAATCCTTGTTGATCCTCACGAATACGCTTCATAGACAATTCAGTCAATGATGCGTTTGTAGAAGTCCACACGTCAATAACCTGATTATAACGCTCAGAGTTGGTGATAAGACCCATATTATAGCTAGACATAATTCCGTCTACCTGTGTATTTGCCTCTTCGATCATTTCATATTTCTCTGCAGGAATAATAATATCCCCTAAAGAGAACGATAATCCACCTCTAAATGCAAATGTATATCCAAGCGTCTTGATACTGTCAAGGAACTCAGCGGTACGCGGAACACTTGTCAATTTAAGAATACGTGCAATTACATCTCTTAATGACTTTTTAGTCAATACTTCGTTGATGTAACCACATTCTTCAGGAACGCTTTCGTTAAATAAAACACGACCTACAGTAGTATCAATAATCTGGTAAACGAGTTCACCTTCTTCATTGAAATCTTTGGTACGTATTTTAATGTTAGCGTTAATATTTACACGCTTTTGGTTGTGCGCAATAACAACTTCTTCTGCACTGTAAAAAGTAATCCCTTCTCCTAAAATTGGATGTTCTGGAGTACTCTTACGTCCTTTGGTCATATAGTAAAGACCCAATACCATATCCTGAGAAGGTACCGTAATAGGAGCACCGTTAGCAGGATTAAGGATATTGTTTGAAGCAAGCATCAACATTTGCGCTTCTAAGATAGCTTCAGGACCTAATGGTAAGTGAACCGCCATCTGGTCACCATCAAAGTCGGCGTTAAATGCCGTACATACTAATGGGTGTAATTGAATAGCTTTACCTTCAATAAGTTTTGGCTGAAATGCCTGAATACCAAGACGGTGAAGCGTAGGAGCACGGTTTAGCAATACCGGATGTCCTTTAAGAACATTTTCTAAGATATCCCAAACTACTGGCTCTTTTTTATCTATAATCTTTTTAGCAGACTTTACGGTTTTTACAATTCCTCGCTCGATCAATTTTCTGATCACGAAAGGCTTATAAAGTTCAGCCGCCATATCTTTAGGCAAACCACACTCGTAAAGTTTTAATTCTGGTCCTACAACAATTACCGAACGTGCAGAATAATCAACACGCTTACCAAGTAAGTTTTGACGGAAACGACCTTGTTTACCTTTCAATGAATCTGAAAGTGATTTTAAAGGACGGTTAGAATCGGTTTTAACCGCTGAAGATTTACGTGTATTATCAAATAATGAATCTACCGCTTCCTGAAGCATGCGCTTCTCATTACGTAAGATTACCTCTGGAGCTTTGATTTCCATCAAACGCTTCAAACGGTTGTTACGAATGATCACACGACGGTACAGATCATTTAAATCTGAAGTCGCAAAACGACCACCATCAAGTGGTACAAGCGGACGTAATTCTGGTGGAATTACCGGAACTACTTTCATAATCATCCACTCTGGCAAGTTCTCGCGATTCTTATTTGCATCACGTAAAGACTCTACCACTTGAAGACGTTTTAACGCCTCGTTCTTTCTTTGTTTTGAAGTCTCATTGTTTGCTTTATGACGCAGGTCATAAGACAACTCATTAAGATCGATACGTCTCAATAAGTCTACAAGACACTCCGCACCCATTTTAGCGATAAACTTATTTGGATCGCTATCTTCAAGGTACATATTTTCTTGAGGAATTGACTCAAGAACGTTTAGGTATTCCTCTTCAGTAAGGAAATCCATTTTTTGTAATGGCTCACCTTCTTCATTTTTAGCAATACCCGGCTGAATAACTACATAGCGCTCATAATAGATGATCATATCTAATTTCTTAGACGGAAGACCTAAAAGATACCCTATTTTATTTGGCAAACTTCTGAAGTACCAGATGTGTGCAACCGGCACAACAAGGTTAATGTGACCTACACGATCTCTACGTACTTTTTTCTCAGTAACTTCTACACCACAACGGTCACATACAATTCCCTTATAGCGTATACGCTTATACTTTCCACAAGCACACTCATAATCCTTAACAGGACCAAAGATACGCTCACAGAACAAACCATCACGCTCAGGCTTGTGCGTACGGTAGTTTATAGTTTCTGGTTTTAACACCTCACCGCGCGATTCAGCCAAAATCGCCTCTGGAGATGCAAGACCAATAGAGATTTGATCAAATCTCTTTACTGCATTCTTATCATTATCTCTTGCCATAATACCTTATGTCGAAAATTATTCTTTTTTAACTGCTTGATACTTTATAAAATCAAGTTACGCTTCCGCGGAAGCGTAACCTGTAAGTATCTATTCTTCTAGACGAATGTCTAGTCCAAGTCCTTTAAGTTCGTGCATCAATACGTTGAACGATTCTGGTAAACCAGGCTCCGGCATTGGCTCTCCTTTTACGATACTTTCGTACGTCTTGGCTCTACCAATAACATCATCAGACTTAACGGTTAAGATCTCACGCAGGGTAGCTGAAGCTCCATAAGCCTCAAGTGCCCAAACCTCCATCTCACCAAAACGCTGACCACCAAATTGTGCTTTACCACCTAATGGCTGTTGCGTTATTAATGAGTAAGGCCCAATAGAACGTGCGTGCATCTTATCATCTACCATATGCCCTAGTTTAAGCATATAAATCACACCAACGGTTGCAGGCTGATCAAAACGATCACCAGTACCACCATCGTATAGATACGTGTGACCAAAACGAGGAATACCTGCTTGATCTGTAAGCTCATTGATTTGATCTAAAGTAGCCCCATCAAAGATTGGCGTTGCATACTTACGACCTAATTTCTGACCTGCCCAACCAAGAACAGTTTCATAAATCTGACCAATGTTCATACGAGAAGGTACACCAAGTGGGTTAAGCACGATATCAACAGGAGTACCATCTTCTAAGAATGGCATATCTTCTTGACGTACAATACGCGCAACAATACCTTTGTTACCGTGACGACCCGCCATCTTATCACCTACTTTAAGCTTACGTTTTTTAGCAACATAAACTTTTGCCAGTTTGATGATTCCTGATGGAAGTTCATCTCCTACAGAAATGGTAAACTTCTCACGACGTAAATTACCTTGAAGATCATTTTCTTTAATACGGTAGTTATGCAACAAGTCTGCGATTAAAACATTAGTCGCGTCATCTGTTGTCCAAGTACCTTGATTAAGGTGTGTATAATCTTCAACTGCATTAAGCATTTTAAGTGTGAATTTCTTTCCTTTTGGAAGCACTTCTTCACCTAGATCATTCTTAACTCCCTGAGCAGTTTTTCCGTTAACTAACTGGAAAAGTTTGTCAACTAAAACAGCTTTCAAGTCATCAAATTTCTGATCGTACTCTGCCTCTAATGCAGCAATGTCTTCTTTATCTTTAGCGCGTTTACGCTTATCTTTAATGGCACGGGCAAATAACTTCTTGTCAATAACAACCCCTCTCAATGATGGAGAAGCTTTTAAAGAAGCATCTTTAACATCTCCGGCTTTATCACCAAAGATCGCGCGAAGTAACTTTTCTTCCGGAGTTGGATCTGACTCTCCTTTTGGAGTAATCTTACCAATCAAAATGTCTCCAGGCTTAACTTCTGCACCAATACGAATCATACCGTTTTCATCAAGGTCTTTTGTTGCCTCTTCAGAAACGTTAGGAATATCGTTTGTTAATTCTTCGTTACCTAATTTAGTATCTCTAACATCTAAAGAATACTCATCAACGTGAATAGACGTAAAAATATCATCGCGTACTACTTTTTCTGAAATTACGATCGCATCCTCAAAGTTATACCCTTTCCAAGGCATAAAGGCTACTTTCATATTTCTACCAAGTGCCAGTTCACCAGCCTCAGTTGCATAACCTTGACATAGAACCTGACCTTTCTTAACTCGATCTCCTCTTCTTACGATAGGCTTCAAGTTAATTGAAGTACTTTGGTTTGTCTTACGGAATTTGATCAACTGATAGGTTTTGCTATCTCCATCAAAACTAACCATACGCTCTTCGTCGGTACGGTCGTATTTAATGGTGATTTCATTAGCATCTACATATTCTACCTCACCATCACCTTCAGCGTTAATCAATACACGTGAATCAGAAGCTACCTGACGTTCAAGACCTGTACCTACAATAGGTGAGTCTGCACGTAAAAGTGGTACTGCCTGACGCATCATGTTTGATCCCATCAACGCACGGTTTGCATCATCATGTTCTAAGAACGGAATTAAAGAAGCTGAAATAGAAGCAATCTGGTTTGGAGATACATCGGCATAATGAACCGTATTTGGCTCAACAACCGGGAAGTCACCTTCCATACGCGCAATTACACGTTCTTCTTCAATCTTTCCAGAATCGTCCATAGGGTTGTTTGCTTGCGCAATCAACATACCCTCTTCTTCTTCAGCACTTAAATATTTTGGCTTAGTCTCTAAGTCAATTTTTCCATCGGTTACAGTACGATATGGAGTCTCGATGAAGCCCATATTGTTCACTTTAGCATATACTGCTAAAGAAGAGATCAAACCAATGTTTGGACCTTCAGGAGTTTCAATAGGACAAAGACGACCATAATGTGTGTAGTGTACGTCACGAACCTCAAAACCTGCACGCTCACGAGAAAGACCACCAGGTCCTAATGCTGAAAGACGACGCTTGTGCGTGATCTCTGCAAGAGGATTGGTTTGATCCATAAACTGAGATAACTGGTTTGTTCCAAAGAATGAATTGATTACAGACGAAAGGGTTTTCGCATTAATCAAATCAATTGGAGTAAACACCTCGTTATCACGAACGTTCATACGCTCACGAATAGTACGTGCCATACGAGCAAGACCAACACCAAACTGCGTAGATAATTGCTCCCCTACGGTACGTACACGACGGTTAGAAAGGTGATCAATATCATCAATCTCAGCTTTAGAATTGATAAGCTCAATTAAATATTTTACGATGGTAATGATATCCTGCTTGGTAAGCACTTGCTTATCCATACCGATATCAAGACCTAACTTCTTGTTCATTCGATAACGACCAACTTCACCTAAGTTGTAACGCTGATCACTAAAGAATAATTTATCAATAATACCACGCGCTGTTTCCTCATCTGGTGGCTCAGCATTACGCAATTGACGATAAATATGTTCTACTGCCTCTTTTTCTGAGTTAGTAGGGTCTTTTTGAAGTGTATTATGAATGATCGCATAATCAGCTAATTGATTATCTTCTTTATGAAGAAGAATCGTCTTAGCTCCAGCGTCTAAAATTTCTTCTACATGTTCCTTCTCAAGAACAGTATCACGGTCTAATACAATTTCGTTACGCTCAATAGAAACTACTTCACCAGTATCTTCATCAACGAAATCCTCGTGCCATGTATTCAATACACGTGCAGCAAGTTTGCGACCTAAATATTTCTTCAAACCTGTTTTTGAAACCTTAACCTCTTCTGCAAGGTCAAAAATCTCAAGAATATCTTTATCACGCTCAAAACCAATTGCACGGAAAAGTGTTGTTACAGGTAATTTTTTCTTACGATCGATGTACGCATACATCACGCTATTAATGTCTGTAGCAAATTCTATCCACGATCCTTTAAAAGGAATCACACGTGCAGAATATAGCTTAGTACCGTTAGCGTGAAAAGACTGACCAAAGAAAACACCAGGTGAACGATGCAGCTGCGATACAACAACACGCTCAGCACCATTGATACAAAAAGTACCACTAGGTGTCATATAAGGAATAGTACCAAGATAAACATCTTGAACTATGGTTTCAAAATCTTCATGTTCTTCATCAGTACAGTATAATTTTAAACGGGCTTTTAATGGAACACTATAGGTTAAGCCTCGCTCGATACACTCTTGAATAGAGTATCTAGGTGGATCTACAAAATAATCCAGAAATTCTAGTACAAAATTGTTACGGGTATCCGTAATTGGGAAGTTCTCTAGAAAGGTGTTGTAAAGTCCTTCATTTCCTCTTTCTTCAGATTTGGTCTCTAATTGAAAGAAATCCTGAAAGGATTTAATCTGTATATCCAAAAAGTCTGGATATTCAGGTCTGTTCTTTACCGATGAGAAATTCAGTCTTTCAGCTTGTTTTGCTTGCATCTTCAACGAACGGAATTTAATTAAAATAAATTGAGAGCTTGTTTATACAAACTCACTGACTTCTTAACTTAAGAAATCTAAGGCAATTTTAGTCGTATTTTTTAAGAAAACCTTATATACGACAAATGGTTTAGGCCCATTTCGATAAATCGAACAGACCTAAACCTTTGTATTTATAGTAGCTAAGCTTACTTAAGCTCAACTTCAGCTCCAGCTTCTTCTAATTGAGATTTGATAGCTTCTGCTTCGTCTTTAGCAATACCTTCTTTGATTGGGCTTGGTGCGTTATCAACAAGCTCTTTTGCATCTTTAAGACCAGCTCCAGTTAATTCTTTTACAAGTTTTACAACTGCAAGTTTAGAACCACCAGCGGCTTTAAGGATTACATCAAATTCAGTTTGCTCTTCAGCAGCGTCATCACCACCAGCAGCAGGACCAGCCATTGCTACAGCTGCAGCTGCAGGCTCGATACCATACTCATCTTTTAAAATAGTAGCTAACTCATTTACTTCTTTTACTGTTAAGTTAACTAGTTGTTCTGCGAAATCTTTTAAATCTGCCATTTTTCTATCGTTTTAAAAAAAAATTCTTTATTATAATTATTAAGTGCGTACTTGATTAACCTTCTCTTTCTTGAAGGGTTTTAACAAGGCCAGCAATAGTAGAACCTCCTGATTTAAGAGCGCTAATAACGTTCTTAGCAGGCGACTGAAGAAGTCCAACGATCTCTCCAATAAGTTCCTCTCTTGATTTGATATCTACAAGGGCGTCTAATTGATCGTCACCGATGTAAATTGCCTCTTCAATAAATGCTCCTTTAAGTAAAGGTCTATCAGATTTCTTACGAAACTCTTTAATTACCTTAGCAGGCGCATTACCAGTTTCAGAAAGCATGATTGAGGTATTCCCTTTTAAAATTTCAGGTAATTCACCAAAATCTTTTTCTGAACTTTCCATTGCTTTAGCAAGCAATGTATTTTTAACCACGGCCAGTTTTACGTTTGCCTTAAAACAAGCTCTACGTAGCTTAGACGTAGTGTCAGCATTAAGACCTGATATATCTGCTAAATAAATATTAGCACTATCAGCCAACTGCGCAGTCAAATCTTCTATTACTTGTGATTTTTCTTCTCTTGTCATAATTTAACTTTTACTGCTCAGCAAAACGTTTTGAATCTACTTCAACACTAGGACTCATAGTACTAGACATAAAGATGCTCTTGATATAAACACCTTTTGCTGCTGTAGGCTTCAATTTTACTAATGTGGTTATCAATTCTCTTGCGTTAGCTGCAATCTTTTCAGCATCAAAAGACGCTTTACCAATTGCCGCGTGTACAATACCAGTCTTGTCAACTTTAAAGTCAATCTTACCAGCTTTAACGTCAGAAACTGCTTTAGCAATATCCATTGTTACTGTACCGGTTTTTGGGTTTGGCATAAGTCCACGAGGACCTAAAACACGTCCTAAAGGACCTAATTTACCCATAACGCTTGGCATAGTTACGATAACGTCAACATCTGTCCAACCGCCTTTGATTTTTTCTAAATACTCATCAAGACCCACAAAGTCAGCTCCCGCTTCTTTAGCTTCAGCTTCTTTATCTGGAGTTACCAGAGCAAGAACCTTAACATCTTTACCGGTTCCGTGAGGAAGAGTTACCACACCACGCACCATTTGATTCGCTTTACGCGGATCTACATTAAGACGTACAGCTAAGTCAACAGAAGGATCAAAATTTACTTTGCTTACTTCTTTTATTAAAGCTGAAGCTTCTGCTAAAGTGTAGGTAGAACCTGCATCAACCTTAGCGCGTGCTTCTTTTTGCTTTTTTGTTACTTTTGCCATTTTAAATTGCTTTTTTGGATGTTAAAAAGGAGCCTGCCCTTTTACAGTTATTCCCATAGACCTTGCAGTACCTGCAACCATTCTCATTGCGCTTTCAACAGTAAACGCATTTAAGTCTGGCATTTTGTCTTCTGAAATAGCTCTAATTTGATCCCAAGTTACACTAGCAACTTTTTTACGGTTAGGCTCACCAGAACCCCCTTTGATCTTTGCTGCTTCCATCAATTGGATGGCAGCAGGTGGTGTTTTTACCACAAAGTCAAAAGACTTATCACCATAAACAGTAATAACTACAGGAAGTACTTTACCAGCTTTATCTTGAGTTCTAGCATTAAATTGCTTACAAAACTCCATGATGTTAACGCCGGCAGCACCTAAAGCTGGTCCAACTGGGGGAGAAGGGTTTGCAGCCCCTCCCTTAACTTGCAACTTAACAACCTTACTTACTTCTTTTGCCATTTTTAAAAATTTAGTTTGATATGCTCTTTAGTGGAAGCAGAAGAACGATATCTTATATATGTTGTAACACTTATACTTTCTCAACTTGCATGTAACTTAATTCTAATGGTGTTTTTCTTCCGAATATTTTCACCATCACCTCAAGCTTACGTTTCTCTTCGTTAATCTTTTCAACAGTACCATTAAAACCGTTAAAAGGACCATCGATTACTTTTACCGTCTCTCCCAAGACGAAAGGTATTGCAACATTGTCTGTCTTTACAGCCAATTCATCAACTTTACCTAACATTCTATTAACCTCTGAAGTTCTGAGCGGCACAGGATCTCCTCCTTTAGTTTCACCCAAAAATCCAATAACACCGTTAATAGATTTTATCATATGCGTTACTTCACCACCTAGATTCGCATGAATCATAATGTAACCAGGGAAGTAAACACGCTCTTTATTGATTTTTTTACCGTTACGTATTTGAACCACCTTCTCAGTAGGCACAAGTACTTGCTCGATATAATCTTCAAGATTAAAGCGAGAGATTTCTTGCTCGATATACCCCTTTACTTTATTCTCTTGACCACTTACGGCCCTTACCACGTACCAATCTTTGGTATTGTTTGCTATAGCCATTGTGATTGTTTTAAGCTCCTACCAGATTAAAATAAGCCTTAATCGCTCTACTAAACACAGTATCTACACCCCAAATCGCCAATGAGAATACAATTGTAAAAACAATAACTACAACGGTTAGACGTTGAGCTTCTGAAAGCGGAGTCCAAGTAACGTGATTTTTTAATTCGTTATAAGACTCTTGAAGGTAATTAATTAATCCAGCCATATCGTTTAACTCTTTTAAAAAGACACTTTGCCTTTTAACAACTACTCTAAGTAGTCTGAAAAATTATAATCAAATTAAAATTTGATTCTGTTTTGCACGGGTTGAGAGGCTCGAACTCCCGACACCTGGTTTTGGAGACCAGTGCTCTACCAACTGAGCTAAACCCGTATATTTAACACCGCAAGCAGTGCTAAATTTTATTATAAAAATCAAGGCATTCGTTTACACGAACGCCTTGATCTATAAATCTATAATTCGTGATTATTCAAGAATTTCAGTTACCTGACCAGCACCTACTGTTCTACCACCTTCACGGATAGCGAAACGTAGACCTACATTCATCGCGATAGAGTTAATCAACTCTACAGTGATTGTAAGGTTATCACCAGGCATAACCATCTCAACTCCATCAGGAAGAGAAATGTTACCAGTAACATCAGTTGTACGTACGTAGAACTGTGGACGGTAGTTATTGTGGAATGGAGTGTGACGTCCACCTTCTTCTTTCTTAAGGATATAAACCTCAGCTTTGAATTTAGTGTGTGGAGTTACAGAACCAGGCTTAGTAATTACCATACCACGAGAAATTTGAGTTTTCTCAATACCACGCAATAAGATACCTACGTTATCACCAGCTTCACCTCTATCTAAAATCTTACGGAACATCTCAACCCCAGTGATAGTAGAAGTAAGTTTTTCAGCACCCATACCAATGATCTCTACAGGATCTCCAGTGTTAGCAACACCAGTCTCGATACGACCAGTAGCAACAGTACCACGACCTGTAATAGAGAATACATCTTCGATTGGCATTAAGAAGTCTTTATCAACCTCACGCTTTGGCTCTTCGATCCAGTTATCAACAGCCTCCATAAGCTCCATAACTTTATCAACCCACTTTTGCTCACCATTAAGTGCACCTAAAGCAGAACCTTGTACAACAGGACCATTATCACCATCATACTCATAGAAGCTCAATAGATCACGCACTTCCATTTCAACAAGCTCTAAAAGCTCCTCATCATCAACCATATCAACTTTGTTCATAAAAACAACGATACGAGGAATACCTACCTGACGGCCAAGAAGGATGTGCTCACGAGTTTGTGGCATAGGACCATCAGTTGCTGCAACAACAAGAATAGCACCATCCATCTGAGCAGCACCAGTTACCATGTTCTTTACGTAATCCGCGTGACCTGGACAGTCAACGTGCGCGTAGTGACGGTTAGCCGTAGCATACTCTACGTGAGAAGTGTTAATAGTAATACCTCTTTCTTTTTCTTCAGGAGCGTTGTCAATAGAGTCAAAACTTCTTAATTCAGAAAGACCTGCGTTTGCAAGTACAGTAGTAATAGCAGCAGTCAAGGTAGTTTTACCGTGGTCAACGTGCCCTATAGTACCAATATTTAAGTGAGGTTTGGAACGATCAAATGTTGCCTTTGCCATGATTTAAATAATTTTAATCTTAGTTATTATTAGTGTTCAATTTTTAAACTTACCTGATACGCAGCTATATGGTTTTTCTTAAACGCACAAAAACCGAGCACCAAGGGTACTAGTTTAAGTAGCAGCGACTGCTGTTGAGCCAACGACGGGATTTGAACCCGTGGCCTCTTCCTTACCAAGGAAACGCTCTACCCCTGAGCTACGTCGGCTTATATTTACCCTATCAAAAACGACCGAAGTCAGATTTGCCCGGGCTGACCTATGCAGCTAAAGGGCTTTAAAAGTCATCTAATGACTAAAACCAAAGCCTATCAGGTTTGGTTTAAATAAAAATCGAATATTATCGACTTAGAAAAATCACCTCCAAAGGAGGATATTTTAGAGCGGGAGACCGGGTTCGAACCGGCGACATTCAGCTTGGAAGGCTGACGCTCTACCAACTGAGCTACTCCCGCATTGTGGGCGCCAAAATTAATACATTTATTAATACTGGCAAAATTTTTGTGGGGAGAGCAGGATTCGAACCTGCGAAGTCTAATGACAACAGAGTTACAGTCTGTCCTCGTTGGCCGCTTGAGTATCTCCCCGATTGGTATTTTCAATATTTCAAAAAACGCTTTAACCGCGCTTTGCGCAAGCTCCAAAAGAGCTTTATTTTGAGCCGATGGAGGGACTCGAACCCACGACCTGCTGATTACAAATCAGCTGCTCTAGCCAGCTGAGCTACATCGGCTTTTTATCGCCCCGAGAGGCATAAAAAAGTCCGCTATTTCTAACGGACTGCAAATGTAGAATAAATTTACTATTCACAAAACTTTTTTCAATTTTTTTTCACGCAGAAGCACGAATTTTTTGTTTTCGACGCATCAACAAGCGCTCTAAAGAATGTGCACAGCTGTCAGCCCCCTCCTCAAAGGACTTAGCTTGTTTTTTCACTATCAGCTCATTACCGGGAACACTGAGCAAAATTTCGACAATTTTATTCTGTCTATCGCTAGTGTTTTCCAATTTTAAAAAAACATCAGCACAAATTATGTGATCATAAAATTTTTCTAGCTTATCCATCTTTTTTTGGATGAAGTTGATGAGTTTTTGATCTGCTACGAAATGGGGGGTTTGCACATTTACTTTCATAGATTCACATATTAAAAGTTACTATTAATTGAAAAATCACTGTTTTTTTAAATTACGTGGGTGTGCATTTTTGTAGACTCTTCCCAACTCTGCAATACTTGTATGTGTGTAGACTTGGGTAGAAGCTAAACTCGCATGGCCCAGCAATTCTTTTACAGCATTTAAATCTGCCCCGTTATTAAGCAAATGAGTCGCAAAAGTATGCCTAAGCATATGTGGACTTGTTTTGGTTTTTTGGGAGGCTCTACTAAAATAACGATTTATGATTCTGCAAACAAACGTTTCATATAATTTATCTCCTTTATCAGTCAGCAATAAAAAGCCTGAATTTTTATCAACCCCATAGTTTTCACGCACACTCAGATATTTCTTAAGCCCATCTTCTAACCAAGGAATTAATGGAATAATTCGCTCTTTGTTGCGTTTTCCAAGTACTTTTATGTTGTGCTGATCAAAATCTATATCAGCAACTTTCAAATTTATCAATTCACTTCGCCGCATTCCGGTTGCATAAAAGAGCGTGACAATAGCCAAATCTCTCAATTCAGAAAAATCCTCACCTGACTGAAGCATTTTTATCACTGTATTCACTTCAGTCTCTGAAAAAGGAACCTGTATTTCTTTTTTTATTTTTAAGGACTTATGCTTAGCAAGTGGAGAAACTTCGATATCACCGGTTTTCTGCAAGAATTTAAAAAAGGCTTTTAACGAAGATATTTTACGATTGATACTACGATGCGATACACCCACATCTGTCAAATGCACAATCCAGGCACGAACATACACATAAGAAACCTCCTTTGGGTCTTCTACCGCATAGTGCTCGTTAAGAAAGAGAAAAAATGCCTCTAAATCTTTCTGGTAAGCAAGAACCGTATGTTTACTATACTTACGCTCGAGCTCCAGATAATTTATAAAAGCAGAAAAATACATGACTTCAATTTTTAAGTAAGATAGACAATCCCAAAAACATGGTTTAAAAGAAAAATCATAAGTCAAAAAGTAAGAAACAAAAAAATCCGCTAAGAAATCTTAGCGGATTTAATATTTTGAAAGAGGATTAGTCTTTCTGCTAATAACCATAGTAAGCTATAACTTACCGACGGAAATTATTAAATATTCTCTTGATCACGAAGGCCTTGAATGTAAGACGCTTTCTGAATCTCTCTTCTACGCTCTACAGAAGGTTTTGTGAAAGCTTGACGATCACGTAGCTTACGCATAGTTCCCGTTCTATCAAATTTTCTTTTAAAACGCTTCAGCGCTCTATCAATATTTTCTCCGTCTTTTACTGGTATAATTAACATAGTGGTACCTCCTTTCTTTAAAATTCTTTTCAGTTTTCAGGCTGCAAATATAATCCAATCTTTAGAACTGGCAAGCAGCTTTTTAAATTTATTATCTCCAATGAATTTAACAACCCGAGGCTTGCCTCTGAATTGAAAATTCGTTTCCAACTAACGTCTCATAGACTTACCATGAAGTAGCCTGCTATTTTGTGGCCGGTCGATACTCTTTTTTATCAACTACCATCTTAGCAATAATTTCTTTGAGTATCTCTGAGGTTCCGCCCCCTATAGGGCCTAACCTGCTATCGCGAAACATTCGAGCGAGAGGATAATCTTCCATATAGCCATATCCGCCTAACATTTGTAAGCACTTATAAATGACCTCATCTGCTATTTTAGTCCCCATTAACTTAGACATGCTCGCCTCTTTAACGACATAATCCCCTTTATCTAAGTTATAAGCAATACTGTAATTAAAGGCTTTTACCATCTCAATCTCACTTGCCATCTCTGCCACTGTGTGTCTCAAAGCTTGAAATTTATTAATGGTTTTACCAAAAGCTTCGCGCTCGCCCATATACTCTAAAGCATATTCAAGAGCATATTCTGCTCTTGCGTGCGCATTAACTCCCATAATAAGACGTTCTAACGCAAAATGCTGCATAATATAAGAGAAGCCTTTATCTTCTTCTCCCATTAAATTAGCTGCCGGAACTTTTACATCTGTAAACGCAATTTCGCCGGTATCTGATGCTCGCCAACCCAATTTATCTAATTTGGTTGCACTTACACCTTCGGCCTCACGATCTACAACAAAAATGCTCAATCCTTTATTACCTTTTTCAGGGCTTGTTTTTGCAGCAACGATCAAATAGTCTGAAAACACACCATTGGTGATAAAGGTTTTTGAACCATTTAAGACATAGTGATCACCTTGGCGTACAGCCGTACTACGCATTCCTGCCACATCAGAACCACCAAAAGGTTCTGTAATACATAAACAGCCTATTTTATCTCCGCTAATACTTGGAGCTAAATATTTTTCTTTTATCGCAGCATCACCTTCAGCTTTTAAATGCGTCATCGCGAGATATGCGTGTGCCCACATTGCAGCAGCAAAACCACCGCTATTGATGCGTTGTAATTCTTCTAGAAAAATTAGTGTGTAAAAGATGTCAAGATCAAGGCCGCCATATTCTTCCGGATATGCCAAACCAAAATAGCCCATATCGCCCATCTTTTTCCAGATGAAGCGTTCTATCTCTCCCGTTTTTTCCCATTTCTCAATATGAGGAACCACTTCCTTTTGTAAAAAATCTCTCAAGCTTTCTCTAAAGAGCTTATGCTCTTCTGAAAAATAAACGTTGTTCATTTAATCTTCTTTAATTAATAAATAGGCAATTGGAAAGGAAGTTTTGCCGGTAGGAACTACATTATCTTAAAAATGCCTACTCAATTTTGATTGGTCGACAAATATAATTTAATTCGATCTAATTTATATGCGGTTATTCCGTCAATTTTTAGAAGGTCATCAAGATTAGACACCCCCTCATGCAAGGTTCTATAATCTATAATATCACGTGCAATTTCAAAAGTAATGTATGGAATTGTAGCCAAATCTGAAGCGTTTGCCGTATTTACATTCAGCTTTTCAATATCAGGTTTTGTCAATACGGTAAAATGGGTTTTAAGCGCCCGCACTTGCGCCGAAGACAGCCCGTAAACATCATAAAGTTGATTATCTTCTAAAAATCCGCCGAGGCGTTTACGATAACTAAGTATGCGCTTGGCGAGTTCTTCTGAAATATCAGAGACCGCCATTAATTCCTGAAAGCTTGCTTTATTTAAATCTGAAACAGGTGCTTTCTCTACATCTCGTTTTTTAGTGGAAGGTTTCTGCTCTCTTTTTGTTACCCAATCAGGAAACTTAAAATAAGGCGAGAGCACCGCTAGCAAAGAATCTGAAACGCCGGTCACTTTTTGAAAATCTTCAGCGGAGTTGATCCATTCGTTTTTTTCGCGAAAGCGCAACAATTTATCAATTTCCTCAGGCGACATTCCTAACGTGTAGCCTTTATAATCTGTGATGTAATTAGGATTGAAAGGGTAGATTTTCGGCTTCTCCTCTAACTCTTGTACCTTGAGTTTACGCAGAGAATCTATTTGAAGCTCAAAATTTTCAAGATCAACATCACTTATTTGCTCCGGAGTCCAAAAATAACTTCTAGAAAAATAGAGCAGCCAGCTTAGCACTAGTATAAGCACAAAAAGCAAAATCCCACTTCGTTGTCTGCTATCCAGAAAGAAGTGGGATTTTAGTTTCATAATTAAGTTCTTAAGTTAAGAAGCCTTTTTGGTGCTTTTTGAATCTTTATCAATGGTCGCATCCATTCGCCCAATCTTAATTGCATTGAGATAGGCTTGCAGTTCTTTCCGCACTTTGGGCGACAACAGGACCAGACCTATAATATTTGGAAATACCATTGCAAAGATCATCGCATCAGAGAAAGCGATTACCGCTCCTAAACTTGATGAAGCTCCCACAATAACAAAAACTAAGAAGAGTACCTTATAAACAATATCGGTTACTTTGCCTTTTCCGAATAAAAACTTCCAAGACTGAAGCCCATAGTAAGACCAAGAAATCGCCGTAGAAATAGCAAACAGCACCACCGCGATAGTCAGTACGATAGAGAAGTAAGGAATTGCCGAATCAAAGGCTACCGAAGTAAGATCTACACCATTAATAGGCTCATTGGTTTCATTAAGCATCACATTACTTGCCGCATCAAGGTTTCCGTAAGTAAACAGATTGTGTTTTGCGTTTGTAATAATAATTACAATTGCGGTCATCGTACAAATGATCACTGTATCAACAAAGGGTCCTAAAGAAGCCGTTAAACCTTCACTTGCAGGATAACGTGTTTTAACTGCAGAGTGTGCAATTGCTGCAGAACCTACACCTGCCTCATTAGAGAACGCTGCACGTTGAAAACCTACAATCATCACACCTACTACACCACCAAAAGCAGCATTAGGATCCATCGCCCCATCCCAAATCTGGCCAAGTGCAAAACCTACCATATCTACATTGATCGCGATGATTATAAAACCAGCCAATACATAAATGATCGCCATAAAAGGAACCACTTTTTCTGTAAAAGAACCAATACGCTTGATTCCACCGATGATCACAAGACCGATAACTACGGCCATAATGATCCCAAGATATAATCCTGCGTTAGGACTATCCCAACCGGTCATTTGAATCAACTGTGAAGAAGCCTGGTTAGACTGAAACATGTTTCCACCTCCAAAAGAAGCACCAATACACATTATCGCAAAAAAGCCGGCCAAAATTTTACCCAGCCAAATCATTTTGAGTTCGTTTAAACCTTTTGAAAGGTAATACATTGGTCCACCGTAGGTTTTACCTTGCTCATCAACTTCGCGGTATTTTACACCAAGCGTACATTCTACAAACTTTGACGCCATACCTAAAAGTCCGGCGATGATCATCCATACCGTTGCTCCTGGCCCACCAATTGCGATGGCTACAGCAACCCCGGCGATATTACCCAAACCTACAGTTGCAGAGAGCGAAGCGGTTAAGGCCTGAAAGTGTGTTACCTCACCTTGAACTTCACCGGTAAGCTTGACGGTATCTTTTACTTTGCCGTCCTCAACTACAATATCTTCTTCGGCGGGAACGTAATGATCAAGATCATCATATTTTCCCCACGCGGTTTTAATACTATCTTTAAAATATCTTAGGTTAACTCCTTTGAAGTAAAGTGTAAAAAACAAAGCCCCTAAAAGCAAAATAAGAATTACGATAGGTAATTCTTTTCCGGCGATAACAATCGGGTACATTATTGTTTCTACAATAGGGGTGGTATATTTTTCGAAAGCTGCATTAATCGATTCCCCTACACTCATCTCTTCTTGAGCAAATGTCATAAGAGGAAACATTAGACAACAAATGGAAAACATAATTTTCTTCATAAGTACTTTTGTATTTGAATAAAATTTTTGAAGTAAAAGCAGCAAGATGCTAAAAAAATAGGCTTTTTCAAAGGTAAATGCCGTTAAAATAGAATTCCGTTGCATAATTCGCAGCAAAACCTAAGCTTGTTTTTAAGGCTAAAAAATCTAGAATTTATTGCGATAGCAATTTCAAAAACTCAAGAGCAATTATCCTAAAACAATAAAGCCCAATCTGTTATACAGATTGGGCTTTTCTATAGAAAACTTCAATATTATTTTAAGGCTTCCTTCTTCAGCTTAATTGCGTCAAGGTATCTGTTGAGTTGCTTTTTAACAACCGGAAACAAGAAGAACAGTCCAACCATGTTAGGAAAGATCATCGCAAAGATCATTGCATCTGAAAAATCCCAGATCGATCTCATGTTTGCCGCAGCACCAATAATTACAAAAGTTAGAAACAAAAGTTTGTAAACCATATCTGCAGCTTTTCCTCTTCCGAATAAATATTTCCACGCCTGAAGTCCATAATACGACCAAGAGATCATCGTAGAAACTGCAAACAGCACTACCGCAACCGTCAGGAAAATATTAGAGAACGGAATATATTCTGCAAAGGCTTTTGAAGTGATTCCTGCACCTTCGTAAGACAAACCATCAATGATCACAGCTCCAGAACCGTCTCCTCCATATTCAAAAAAGCCTCCAAAGTTAAAAATAATGATCACGAGCGCAGTCATTGTACAAATTACAACCGTATCAATAAATGGCTCTAGCAATGCCACAAGACCTTCACTAGCAGAATACTTTGTACGTACTGCTGAGTGTGCAATAGATGCCGAACCTGCTCCCGCTTCGTTAGAAAAAGCTGCACGTTTAAAACCTACCAAAAGCACTCCTATGATTGACCCAACTCCAAAAGCAGTAGGATTAAAGGCTTCTTCAATTATAAGCCCTATAGCATCATCGATTAATGAGAAGTTTGATCCTATAATATAAATACAAGCAAGAAGGTACATAATTGCCATAAACGGAACCACTTTCTCTGTTACCTGAGCAATTCGTTTAATACCTCCAATGATGATGATACCAACCAATATCGCGATTACTACTCCAATCCAAAATCCTGCTCCTGCACTTTCTAGGTTGAATAGTTCTTTAATAACAATGGTTGCCTGATTACTTTGAGCGGCATTACCGCCACCAAATGATCCACCAATACAAAAGATTGCAAAGACTACTGCTGCTATTTTACCCAGCGTAGCAAAACCTTTTTCTTTTAAACCTTTAGTCAGGTAAAACATAGGACCACCATACACAGTACCATCCTCTCCTACATCTCTGTACTGAACACCCAAAGTACATTCTACAAATTTGCTAGACATACCCAGAAGTCCGCACACGATCATCCAGAATGTAGCTCCGGGACCACCAAGTGCGATTGCAAGTGCCACACCTGCGATGTTTCCGTTTCCTACAGTTCCTGAAACTGCAGTTGCAAGGGCCTGAAAATGGCTCACTTCACCTGCTGAGGACTCGTCTCTTATAGTTTCAACAATATCACCATCAATTGCCAGATCATCATCAAGCGTCTCGATATGTTGTTCAATATCTACATCATTCAAATCTACACCATTAGCGATTCCATCTTCACCGTATAAAACTTTGGCTCCGTGATTTTCAATATCTTCATATTTCCCGCGAACAGTTTGAATCGCTCTCCAGAAATATCTAAAGTTTGGAAACCCAAAATAAACAGTAAAAAACAAAGCACTAAAAACGAGTAGAATCAGTACAAAAGGAATATCAAAAACAGTAAAAAACACCACACTTGAAAAGAAGTTAGAGACTGGTGCAAAAGCCTGATCGATCTGATCATCTATTCCTATTTCGGCTGCTTCCTGAGCAGCACCAATAAAAGAAATGAATAGGAAAACAAGTAGGGATAATTTGTGTTTCATGCGCAAGCAAAATATTTAGTTAGTGATTGAAGCGGCCTTACAATCATTAAATAATATGTATTGCACACTACCGAAACGTAAACATAACACTAAATCGCAAATTCTCTATGTAAATTTTCAATCTGTTCGGGCCTTCCTATGACAATAAGTATAGAACCTCGCTCTAATTTGAGCGAAGCTTCAGGATTTATGATATAATCACCATCTGCCGATTTATATCCAATAATCGAGCACCCGGTTTTATTCCGCAGGTCAATATCCCGTATCGATCGTGTCTTTAAATCAGGACAAACCGCCTCAAAAGTTATTTGCTGAACGTTCACACGACCTTCGGTAGCTACTTGTAAATTATCGAGAAACTCCACTAAATCTGGCACTACCACCAGCGAAGCCATATGGTCTCCACCAATTTTATCTGGCATAATCACATTATCTGCCCCGGCAAATTTCAGTTTTTGATAGGTGGTTTCTTCTGAAGCCCTACTGATGATCTTAAGCTGCGGATTTATCTGACGCGCAGAAAGCACCACAAACAAATTGTCTGAATCATCGGGCAACGCAGAAATTAAAGTCGAAGCGCGCTTTACACCGGCTTGAACCAAAACCTCATCCTCGTTTGCATTCCCGGTGACAAATAGATTGGTGTCAGAATGAAATTTATTCACGATTTCCTCGTCACGTTCGATCACAACAAAAGGCCTCCCGTATGTAGTAAGTTTTTGGGCAGCTTGCTTACCGTTGCGACCAAACCCCACAACAATAACATGATTATTTAAACTGTCTATCTTTTTTTGCACACTACGCTGTTTTATAAGTTCAAAATTACTGCGACTCAAAATGTATTCGGTAATGATCGAAATGGCATACCCCAAAACGATCACACTCACCAAAATTAAAATTACCGTAAAAATCTTTGCTGAATCATTAAGCGGCTGCACTTCTCCAAAACCTACCGTACTAATGGTGATCATCGTCATATAAACGGCATCAGTCCAGGAGTATTCCGCTAAAAACCGAAACCCAAAAACACCGAGCATCAGCATACTTATGATTAAAAGTATGGCTACGTAGATTCGGCTTCTAAAAATTTTCAGCATAAATTATAAATCAAAAACAGAGGTTCGTTTAGTATAAACCAGATCTTTCAGCCTAAGCCAAAAAGCTAAAACCAAATACACAGCAAAGCCCAAGCCTGCTGTAGCAAAAGACAGGTAGATAAAAAACAAGCGTACATTCTTGGCTCGTATTCCTAAACGATCTGCAAGTCTTGACGACACATAAAAACCGTTTCGCTCAAAAAAGTGCCGTATCGCATAAAT
This sequence comes from Leeuwenhoekiella blandensis MED217, assembly GCF_000152985.1. Classification (GTDB taxonomy): domain Bacteria; phylum Bacteroidota; class Bacteroidia; order Flavobacteriales; family Flavobacteriaceae; genus Leeuwenhoekiella; species Leeuwenhoekiella blandensis. The sequence continues at coordinate 3,297,353 of NZ_CH672395.1, forward strand.
TAATTTCATAGGATCAGGTTTTATTCAAGTGCAAAATACAACTACTCTTCAAAAATAAAAGTATAGTTGCTAAGCATTAGCAATTAAATAATTGCCTAACTCACACTGCAAACATCTATTTAAATCACAATATTTCGTTTTTAAATGGAGTAACGCCTGACTGTGCAGGGCATCTTTTTTAAACTTCAGTATTTCTTCAAAATTTTTAATCACCCTATTGTTCTCTAACGGAATGCTCGCCAACAGCATCAATAATTGCTCCTGATTATCCAAACCTCGGGCGCGAGCATAAGCAAATTGCACCGGGATGATCGTATTTATAATAAGTACATCTATAAAGGCTTTGGATAAATATTTAGACCGAGGCGTATGTGATTTGTCAAACGTAAAATGGGTCTTCCAATAAGTTGAGGTTTCTACTTTAAATATATTCTGAATCTCATCTCGTGTTTTTGCGTTCATAAGGCTAGAAAAGAGCGTATCATTTTTGGTGTACAACATCGCCAATTGAGATAACCTGATCGTAGGAAAATTAGGTGGTCGCAATTTAAAGAATTGAACCTGATGATCAATAGCGCTTGGAAGGTCAAACTTTTTTTGATTATAGTCAAAATCGGCTTTCCACTGCACAAGTTCTTGACTATCTAAACGCGCTTTAAGCAAACCGGCAAGACCTAGCAAAATAGGCTCAAGCTGTTCTTGACGCGCGAGTTTACGCACTGTTTTAAAAGGTATTTTCTGAGCAAGCTCTTCAAAAGCATCAGCATTGATGACAGTACCAAAATTGCGCATCAATGTTTGAAACAGCACAGCTTCCCAATCGCCTTGGGTCGCTGTCAATTTTTGCTGCACTTGAGTCACTTTGTACTCCAGGCGCTCAAAATAAACACGCTCTAGCCAATGTTCCAAACGATCAGTCGGAACCTCAGCGATAGAAGTCTCACAATTGATAAAGCCCGACTTTTGTATTTCGACCAGATTGCGATAGTTATGAAGCAATGTAGTAGGTATTTTATTTTTTAACACCAATGTAGGTATTGGCAAATTGGCCTTATCATACACCGCACAGTCATCTTCCCAAACGACGTGCAAAATCACATTATCGTAGGCCGCATCGGTCTCGTGTCGATGCATATACCAATCGGAGCTTTTACTATGAATCTCTACGTTGCCCGCCCAAAGCTGATCATCTATGCGTACCTGAGCATTAAAAAAATCGGGGCCTGCCAATTGGTTATACCTTCCCGGATTAAGAATTTGAATCTTTTTCTTTTCATCAGATAGCAGAATTTGGCCCGAAGTAGCTCCTTCAAACTTTCTAAACTGCCATATATAATGTAAAAAGGACTCCTTCATTAGCTTAAAGTTAAAGCAATTTTAGCATAACCTTAATAGCCTCAACACTTAAGCCTGACTAATTTTATAAAAAACTAAAAAACAACTATGAAAAATTCAATTTTAACCTTAGGCCTAGCGGCATCTGTATTAGTTGCCTCTTGCGGAGACCGAAAAACAGAAGATAACGGCGAGATCGAACTTGAAGCACAAAACCAACAAGTAACTCCTGAAGATATGTTTCAAACCTCTGGGGAAGATGGAGAAACTTCGCCTGAAGATTTAGCAGAAATCAATAGCGCAAAAAAAGTCATCAACGACTATTTTGATGCCATCGAGCGAGGAACTTTTAACGAAGCTTACGAGAGCTTGGCAAAAACCAACAGCGACCGTACAACCCCTTCTGAATTTGCCGAAAAATATGCCGATGTTGAATCTGCTACGGTAAGCTATACCACCAATCCTGAAGTTGTAAAAGGAGCCAACGGAACCGACGTGAAGCTACCGTTTAGATATACCATTTTAACCAAAGACGGCAACTCGATGACCTACAATGGCTCTGCAATGATCGTTAAAAGTAGTGAAGAAGATGCTGATTATATGATTCAAGGAATGACGATGAATCGTGAAGAAAGCTAAAATAACTCTCATTTAAAGTTATTCTAAAAATCCTTTTTCGCGCATCCACACGTCATTATATATTTTATTGATATAGCGACTTCCGTGATCGTGAAAAAGGATTACTACTATATCGCCTTTTTTAAAATGCTGCTTCAACTGCAACAATCCTTTTATTGCAGCTCCCGCTGAATTCCCTAGGAAGAAGCCTTCCTCTTTTGCCAATCTTCTGGTATAAATCGCAGCATCTTTATCGGTTACTTTGGTAAAGCCGTCGATTACTTCAAAGTCTACATTTTCTGGTAGAATATCCTCCCCTATCCCTTCGGTAATGTATGGGTAGATTTCATTTTCATCAAAAACGCCGGTCTCGTGATACTTTTTAAAAACCGAGCCGTAGGTGTCAACACCCCAAATTTTAATATTGGGATTTTTTGATTTCAAATAATTCCCCACACCCGAAATGGTTCCACCGGTTCCTACACCACAAATAAAATGAGTCACTTTTCCATCGGTTTGTTCCCAGATCTCGGGTCCGGTAGATTCAAAATGCGCTTTGGTATTGCTAGGATTATCATATTGATTAACATACCAAGAATTGGGCGTCTCTTCAGCTAAGCGCTTTGAAGTACTGTAATAAGATTGCGGATCATCTGGCGCAACATCTGTGGGACAAACCACAACTTCACAACCTACTGCTTTAAGCACATCAATCTTTTCTTTACTCTGCTTATCTGAAATTACACAAATCATTTTGTAGCCTTTAACAATTGCTGCAAGCGCCAATCCCATTCCTGTGTTTCCCGAAGTTCCTTCGATTATGGTCCCACCCGGCTTGATCAGACCTTCAGCTTCAGCATCCTCAACCATTTTTAACGCCATCCGATCTTTAGTAGAATTTCCGGGATTGAAGGTTTCATACTTAGCGAGTACCAGGCAAGGTAATTCCGCAGTGAGCTTGTTCATTTTTACAAGCGGCGTGTTCCCAATTGTTCCTAATATATTTTCAGCGTAATGCATAAGGTTCGATTTTTGAAGCCTACCAGTTTGAAGAATTTGCTACTGAAAACCAAAACCGATAAACTATTTCTAAAAATTATAGATAAAAACCGACCCTCACTGAAGGTTTAACAACAATTTGATGTTTTCAACCTTAGATTTAAGAATTTACTTTTTTACGCTTTTTAAATCCGCCACGTATTTTTATGATATAATAAATGATGAACGCATTACCTATAATCGAAGGAAGAATCCAAACCATTAGGCCCTGCACTTTCATACCTCCAACCAGAAACGCCGTTACCGATGCAATGTAAGCGCCTGTGATTTTACCAATGTGCTGCGCCAACCAGCCTGTTTTTGATTTTCTGGGATTACGCCAAAACCTAAAGTCTTGAAAACACAATACAAGGCTGATTATTCCGAAGAAAATAAAAAGAATCTTGTTTCCAAAAACATTTAAAACTCCGGAAAGAATCATCATTAAAGACAAGATAGTCATCGTGATTGTGATCGCCCAGTCTGCTTTTGTTACTTGTGCCGTTTTAAGTTTAAAACGTAACACACGTTTTCCCACAAGAACCATATAAATGGTAAAAAGCCCGATCAAAAATAAAAACGGACTGTAATGCCCGGGCATACTGGCGATAGGTAAAGAAAGTCCTGAGCTCACCAACATACCTATAACAAACCACTTCCCTGATTTTTTGTGAATTTTACTTCCCTTTTTGGTTACTAGACTTAAGGTTCCCGAAATCAAACCTATTCCTCCAAAAAAAGCGTGAATATAAATTGCGATGCGTATTGCTGTTTCCATAATTGAAGTTTTAATTACACCTCAAAGATGCAGGCTTACAGCAAGTTGCTCAATTAGATCTTACTCAATTGTCATAAAAACGTTCTCAATTGTAAAGGAAGCACTAATCAAACTTTATCGTCTTCACCGGAGAAATACGCGTGATTACATAAGATGGAATCAAAAGCATAAGCGCGCACAATAGAAAAGTACCCAGATTGAGTAATACGATATAATACCAATCGATATAAACCGGGGCTTCACTTACATAATAGGTTTCTGGATTTAAGGTAATGAGTCCAAAATACTTTTGTATCAATAATAAGCCGATGCCTATGATGTTCCCCCAGAACAATCCAACGCCCACAAGATACAGCGCGTTGTACATAAAGATCTTTCTTATACTCCAATTATTTGCTCCCAATGCTTTTAAGATCCCTACCATTGGAGTGCGCTCAAGAATAAGTACGAGTAGTGCAACGATCATATTGATCCCGGCTACAATGATCATCACCACAATGATGAGCGCAATATTAAAGTCGAAAAGCGATAACCACTCAAAAATAGAATAGTATTTCTGTGTGATCGTCATGGTATTTAAAAACGAGTCTGTATGCTCATAAATGGCAGTACCAATCTCATCAAGACGATCAAAGTCGTCTACAAAAACTTCAAAACCGCCTACCTGATCCTCTTCCCATTTGTTCAATTTTTGAATATGCCTGATATCAGCAAATAGAAAACTCTCATCAAATTCTTGAAATCCGCTATCGTAAATCCCTACAATATCAAATCTTCGGTTTAGAAAGCCTCCATCTTCCTTCAAGAAAAATACAATGACCTTATCTCCGTTTTTAAATCCTAAGCGATTAGCTTGATAGCTGCTTACGAGTATTTCAGTATTTAAATTTTGGGTGTAATCGGGAACACGACCTTCGATTAGAAAATCTTCCATATAATCCCAGCGATAGTCTGCTCCTACTCCTTTTACAATAATGCCTTCAAAATCTGTCGCGGTGCGTATAACTCCGGCTTTGGTTGCGGTCGTCTGCACGTGAGTAACTTCGGGTACCGATTCAAAATCAGGATAGAAAGGTTGATTTTTAGGAATAGGATTTAAGGTGATGTCGCTATTATTTCCATCAAATTGCGAAATAATGATATCCCCATTGAAAGCTGAAACTTTCTCTTTGATCTTTTGCTGAAGCCCAACACCCGTCGCAATGGTGATCATCATCATAACCATTCCCAAAACAATGGCGATAATTGCAATTTTAATTATAGGAGTCGAAGCAGTACTTTTATACTTCTTTGCGCCAATTATGCGTTTAGCTGTAAAATATTCAAAATTCAATCGTCCTATGGCGTTTCGTTTATTCAAAAGTACCTTTTTTTTAGTTTGTGTAATTAGTATTTCCTGCGGAAACGCTTCCGAAACCAAAAATCAAACTGAAGCTGAGCAACCCATAAATTTTAATCCGACTGATAGTAGCACCGCTAAACTGAAGGAAGCTTTAGTCTTGGGTGCAAATCAAACCGAAGCTTACTTACCTATATTAAAAGACAAAAAAGTAGCGGTAGTAGGAAACCCAAGTTCGCTTATTCTAAAAGCTCAAACTACTTCTGCAGAAAAAAAGTATACGCACTTAGTAGATTCTTTAATAGCACACAACATCACTATTGTAAAAGTATTTTCTCCTGAACACGGCTTTAGAGGAACCGCCGATGCTGGTGAAGCTGTCAAAGATGGTAAAGATCCTAAAACCGGCTTACCGGTAATTTCTTTATACGGAAGCAATAAAAAACCTAAACCAGAACAGCTGGTAGGTATTGATATTTTAGTTTTTGACATTCAGGATGTGGGCGTTCGGTTTTACACGTATATCGCTACGTTACACTACGTGATGCAGGCTGCCGCGGAAGCTTCGATACCTATTCTTGTTTTAGACCGTCCTAATCCTAACGGAAGTTATGTAGACGGCCCCGTTATGGAAGCTGAACACACCAGCTTTTTAGGAATGCACGCCGGTGTACCGCTCGTTCACGGGATGACCATTGGTGAATATGCACAAATGATGGCTGAAGAAAATTGGTTAGAAACAAACAACACACCGCAACTCACGGTGATTCCTATGAAAAATTACACCCACGATATGCATTACTCCCTACCGGTGCGCCCTTCTCCTAATTTACCTAATGACCAGGCCGTCATGCTTTATCCAAGTTTAGGTTTGTGTGAAGGAACCACGCTTAACGCAGGTCGTGGTACAGAAATGCAGTTTCAAATTATAGGCGCTCCATATCTTCCGGCAGAAAAGTATACGCTGAATTATACTCCGCAACCTAATTTTGGTTCTAAAAACCCCAAGTTCAAAGGACAAACTTGTAACGGATTAGACTTGAGAAACCAAGCCCCTTTACAAAAAGTAGATCTGCGATTTATTGTGGACGCGTATCGCAATTATGAGAAGAAAGAAGAATTCTTCAATACTAAAAATTTTACGGCACACGCAGGGACTGCACAACTGCAAAAGCAAATCGAATCAGGATTATCTCTAGATGAGATAGAACAAAGCTGGCAAATTGATTTGGAACAGTTCAAAAAACTACGCAGCAAGTATTTGTTATATAAATAGATCTTAAGCACTGTTTCAAACCGCAGAATTTCCAATTGAACAATTCCACAACAAATTCAATATCAAAAATCTAGCAGTAAACCACCTCAGAGCAAACCCATGAGGCATTGTCTGGAAACGAATGTTCGATATCGTGGCAAGCCTCGGAGTATTTGACCCTTTGGCGGTGCCAATAAAAATGCTAGATTAATCGAGCTTACGCTGAACTTAGCGCCTTTAAAACAGCATTTTTACGTTAATTAACGCAATTAAATACGGCGTTAACGTTTTAAAACGTTTAAATTATTTAATTTCCCAACCTGTTATAACGATGTAGTAAATCACTATATCGTTTGATATCCGAAATACTTCGGGGTAGCCCTAAGGTATTCGTTAGAAACAGGTTTTCAATTTCGCGGCAAGCTCGGCTATTAAAGCCTTTGGTCTTGCCAATAAAATTTAAACTATGAAGTCTATTATAATTTTAATTTGTGCGTTTTTCTTCAGCATCCCATTTTACGGCCAGCGCCTTTATGGCTCCATCACCGATGCTAAAACACAAGAACCAATTGAAGGCGTGAACGTTTTTATAAAATCAATTAAAAAAGGGGTTACTTCAAAGAGTGACGGTATTTTTTATTTTGAACAAGCACACGGACTAGAAAAGAAAGACACGATCCTCTTTAATATGGTTGGGTATCATACGCTGAAACTGACCTTAGAACAATATCAATCTCAAGATAACGAAGTGCGATTGATTGAAGAGCAATTTGTCAATAGCAAACCTATTAAGGGTACAAATCGTGTGATCACACTTGGTGAAGCCAAGAGCAATATTAAATGATTACGCAAACGATATATTATTTTTAGAATCTAAACTTGTCTAAATTTATACCTCGGGATTTTCCCGGGGTATTTTTTTTCAACTAATTCAATCTACGCAATGAAACCTATTTTAAATCTGTGTACCATCTACTGTTGCTTGTTCCTTTTTCAAATTTCCGGCTATGCGCAACAAGAAAGCTTGCTCCCTAAGATGCGACCGGAAGCCGCGGGAATGAGCAGTTCACGACTTGCTTATCTTGATACGATGGCGCTTGAGGCTCTCGCTCAAAAGCAAGTACCGGGAATGGTCGCTCTGGTTGCCCGTAATGGTAAAATTGTATACCACAAAGCATTTGGAGCCGCAAATGCAGCAGGTGAACCCCTTGATCTGAACTCCATTTTTAGAATCGCATCACAAACCAAAGCAATTACCTCAACTGCAGTGATGATGCTTTGGGAGCGTGGGAAATTTCAACTTGACGATCCTATTTCAAAATACATTCCTGAGTTTAAAGATGCTCAGGTCTTAGATTCCCTATTACCTGACGGAAGCTATACAACCAAGCCGGCAGCACGTCCCATAACGATTAGACATTTGCTTACGCACACCTCAGGAATTGGCTATGGTGCTATCGATGGCGACCCCAGATTTAAGAAGATCTATAAAAAAGCCGGCATCACCGACCTTTTTACTACTGAAAAAATCACGATTGAAGAAAGTGTCAAGAAACTTGCAAAACTGCCATTGCATCACAATCCCGGTGAGAATTTCACGTATAGCGAAGGGCTCGACGTATTGGGGTATTTTATTGAGATCATTTCCGGCAAGCCGCTTGACGAGTTTTTTAGAACTGAAATCTTTGAACCTTTAAAAATGAACAACACGTTCTTTTATCTCCCAAAAGAAAAACGAGACCTTCTGGTTTCTGTTCAAACGAAGAAGGAAGGTGATTGGATTGATTTCCCAACCACCTTTTACGATCCTGATTATCCAAAAAAAGGAAAAATGACTTTCTTCTCCGGTGGCGCCGGACTTTCAAGCACTCCGGTAGATTATGCGCAATTTCTTCAAACGTACCTCAATAAAGGTATACTCAATGGAAACAGAATTTTAAGCCGTACAACCGTCGATTTTATTCTAAAAAATCAAATTGGAGATATTTGGAAAGGTAATGGTTCACATCACGGCCTTGCGTTTAGTGTAGTTGATGACCTAGGTGCTGCCAAAGGCGGTAATGGAAGTGCAGGCACTTTTGAGTGGGGCGGTTATTTCAACACGCAATATTTTGCTGATCCTGAAGAACAACTCATCGGTATTATAATGAAGCAAACACAGCAAGTAGGTGGAGATGAAACCTCTTGGAAGTTAAGAAATATTGTTTTTGCGGCGATTGCTGATTAATTCTGAATTTTTCTCGATTAAATCTATTTTTCGATAAAAGTAAAAAGCGAGAATGATTAATCGCTCTTTTTATTCAGCAGAACCAATCGAAGTTTTAATTTTAAGGTCTAACACTTAAAAGCACTTAAATTTATTTTAATGAAAAAAACGTTTTACTTATGTATGCTTGGCGCCAGTCTGAGCACCGGCCTTTTTGCGCAAACGCAAGAAGAAACGGTTGACGCGATCGTTAAAGAAGCAACCGAAAATTCACAACTTAAACTACTTGCTCACCAACTTCTGGATGTTGTGGGACCACGACTTGTAGGAACTCCAGAAATGAAACAAGCGCACGATTGGGCTGTTGACACCTATACCGATTGGGGTATCGAAGCTGAAAATCAGCAGTGGGGCGTTTGGAAAGGTTGGGATCGTGGCATCACCCATATCGATTTGGTTAGTCCGCGCAGTGTAAGTCTTGAAGGTATGCAGTTGGCTTGGTCTCCTGCAACCAAATCAAAAGGTGTAGAGGCTGAAGTTGTAGTGCTTCCGGAAGCTAAAGATTCGGTTAGCTTTAAAAATATGCTTTCTCAGGTAGAAGGAAAATTTGTTTTGGTTTCTATGCCACAACCTACCGGTAGACCTGACGACAATTGGGAAGAATGGGCGACTCCTGAGTCTTTTGAGAAAATGAAAAAAGACCGTGATGCGCTTAATGACGCTTGGAATGCGCGCATCAAAGCTACAGGATATTCTTCAAGAGAACTTCCTAAAATATTAGAAGAAGCAGGAGCTGTTGGTGTGATTACCAGCAACTGGTCACGCGGTTTTGGTGTAAACAAAGTATTTTCTGCCTATACCGAAGAAATCCCGATGGTGGATATCGCTTTAGAAGATTATGGTCTGCTTTACCGTCTTGCAGATTACGGCGACAAGCCTGTGATCAAAGTGGTTGCAGAATCTGAAGAATTGGGTGAAATGCCAACATTCAACACCATCGCTCAAATAAAAGGAAGTGAAAAGCCTGATGAGTATGTGATTCTTTCAGCCCATTTTGACTCTTGGGATGGTGGCCAGGGAGCAACAGACAACGGTACAGGAACTTTGGTAATGATGGAAGCTATGCGCATCTTAAAGCAAGTTTATCCTAATCCAAAACGCACCATTCTCGTAGGACATTGGGGAAGTGAAGAGCAAGGGCTTAACGGGTCTCGTTCTTTTGTAAAAGATCATCCGGAAATCGTAGCGGGTGTTCAAGCGGTATTTAATCAGGATAATGGTACAGGTCGCGTGGCTAATATTTCAGGAAACGGATTCTTAAATGCTTACGATTATTTAGGCAGTTGGTTAAGCGCTGTTCCTGATGAAGTAGCACGTATTGAAACCCATTTCCCGGGAACTCCTGGTCGTGGTGGTTCTGACTACGCTTCTTTTGTAGCGGCTGGTGCTCCTGCATTCAACCTAAGTTCGTTAAGCTGGAATTACTGGAACTACACCTGGCACACCAACCGTGATACTTATGATAAGATCGTTTGGGACGATGTGCAAAACAATGCGATCCTGACTGCGGTTTTAGCGTACATGGCAAGTGAAGACGACGAAAAAACTTCTCGTGAGCAAATCGTTCTTCCTATAAACAGAAGATCTGGTGAGCAAATGACTTGGCCAACACCTCGTGATGGAAACCGTCGCGGTGGACTAGACGACTAAAGTCGATTAAATATAAAAATAGAAATGCCTGAGTAACGTACTCAGGCATTTTTTTATGCTTTCTAAAAAACTTCAAGTTGAATTATAAATTCTGAATTTGCTCAACTTCTGATGCGCTCACGGTAAGCAATCCCGGTTTTACTAAGCGTCCTATCATTTCGCGCCAATTTTCATCCTGTTCAAAAATCGCCTTAAAAATAGGTTTTGCTTCCTCAAGTTGACCGTCATTGGCCATCGCTACCGCCTTCCAAAATTTCATTTCCAAATTATCGGGAAACATTGTTTCGGCGGTACCATATTGTTTTAACGCTTCGGGCATATCACCTGCTTCTACAGCCAGATCGCCGCGGTTCATATATTCGTATGCTCGGGCAACCTTCAGTAACCGATCTAATTCTTCAATGGGATTTTGGTGATCATCTACACGCAAATTGATCTTATATTCTTCCCACGGATTCTCAACCAATTCTGGTCCTACAACGATCAGTGCAGCAGATTGCTTTCCGCGGATATCACCACCTGCAGCTTGGGCCGCTTTTAAAACCTCAACCATACGCTCTGCTAACGGAAGTTTACTATGCTTCTCAAAAGCCGCAGCCATCGCAGGAACAGTTTGATCGGTCAACATCATATTAGCCTGCACCGAAAAATTATCTCCGGTAATCTGACTGGCATAAACTACACATTTTTCACCCGTGTAGGCTGAAGCATTTCCGTTGACATCTAAAAAAGCGACTTGCCGATAGGCTTTCCCTTCATCTTCGGCGATAAGCTGTGCAAGTGCAGCTTCCGCAGACATTCCTTCCTGCATCAAGGCTAAACCTTTAGGACCGTAAGAAGGATTCACGAAAGATTGTGTAGCAACCACTCCTACTCCACTCTTTCCCCAACTTACCAAAGAACCCACGCTAAACCAATGGCTTTGTACCGCAACAGCCATTTCTCCGGTCTCAGCGTCGCGAGCAACAATAGAAAACGTGTGTGCAAACGCACTTTTATCGGCGTCAATTTGTTGGCTAAAACCTGTTGCTGTAAAAGCTAGAATTAAAATACTTATAATGCTTTTCATACGTCTTATTTCAGTTTAATGCGTTCTTTCATTTGCTCAACGATATTATACGCCGCCGGGCAAATCGCAACATTTTTTAAGGTTAGATTGGTGATCTGCTGAAATTTCTTTCGGTCTGTATGCGGGAATTCGGCACAGGCTTTGGGGCGCACATCGTAGATCATACAGTAATTATCTGCTCCCAGAAAGGTACACGGCACTTCCTGTAATACATAATCGTTATCTTCATCAACGCGCAAATAGGTCTCAATAAACTGCGCATCTTTCATTCTAAAATGCTTGGCGATCCTGCTCACATCACGATCGGTAAATAACGGTCCTGTTGTTTTACAGCAATTTGCGCACGTAAGACAGTCGGTGCGCTCAAACTCCTCCTCGTGCAACTCCTGCATCTGATAATCCAGATCTTTGGGCGGTTTGCGCTTCAGCTTTTTAAAATAGGCAGCAGTCTCTTTATGCTTATCTTTGGCCAGATTGGGCAACTGCTCAATAAATTCATCCATACCGCAAAAATAAGCATTTAAAGCCCCTATAGTTTATGGCCAAAAAAGATTCTAAAAACCCCGATATATTTGGTCAAGCTTTACTTGATTTTCACAACGACAAGTATTCTGAAGATATTACAGTGATCTCGTCACTTACCGAAGATGATGAGATTCCTGTTCCTTATCTCTTCCGCAGTTATGAAGAAATGCCTGAAGTGGAACAAAAAGCGCTTCAACTGGCTCAAGGAAAAACCTTAGACATTGGTGCCTGCGCCGGAAGCCACACTTTATACCTTCAAAATAAAGGTATTGAGGTTACTGCTTTAGATATTTCTGAAGGAGCTATTGAGGTTTGTAAAAGTCGCGGAGTTAAGAGCACACAAATCACAGACATCTTAGATTATAGAGAAAGTGGCTACGATACGCTTTTATTAATAATGAATGGCACCGGTATTTTTCAAACGCTTAAAAAGACTGAAAGCTATCTCACCCATTTGCGTTCTTTACTCAAAACCGACGGTCAAATTCTGGTTGACTCTTCAGACATCGCTTTTATGTATGAGGAAGAAGATGGGAGTTACTGGCGTGACGCAAGTCGTGATTATTATGGGGAGGTCACCTTTCAAATCAACTATAAAAACCAGACCTCAGCAGCTTTTGACTGGTTGTATCTAGATTTTAAAACTTTAAAAAAAGAAGCAGAAAAAGCAGGTTTTACTTGCGAAAAAATTTGTGACGGGCCACATTATGATTTTTTAGCACGCTTGATAAAAACTGAATCCTAAAAATTAGCGTAAATATTAAAAACATCACAAAGCTTTTACAACAAGAGCTCAAGCTAAAACGTTTAGTTATTTTAGCGAAACCTAAATTAATACAATGATTTTACAGAAAATTACCCCCTATTTTACGCTACTATTTGCCTTTTTAATACTATCCTGCTCTAGTGATACTAATAATTCTGAGACCACACCTCCAGATCCAACGGCAGCAAATAGACAATCCTTGGGAGCATCTGCCAGAGCTTTTTTGAGTGCAGAAGAGTTCACCTCGATGAATGTAGAGATCGCCTATGTAGACGGCTTTAGACCTTCTGAAAATACGCTGAATAATCTTAGAAGTTTTTTTACTGCCCGCCTTAACAAACCCGGCGGTGTACGTTTTACTGAAACGGTAGTTCCTGCAACTACAGTAGGTGCTCTCAATCGAGATGAATATGTTGAGATAGAAAATGACAATCGCACTGTTTTTAATGAAGGAAGCGAGTTAGGCGTCTGGGTCTTTTTTGCAGATCAGAATTCTGAAAGTGACGAAGGCAACAGTAGAATTCTTGGTACAGCCTATCGCAATACCTCGTGTATCATTTTTGGAGAAACGCTTAGAGAATTTAGCCGCGGCATAACGGGACCAAGTTTAACCCAGTTAGAAACCATCACAACCGAACACGAGTTTGGTCACTTATTTGGTTTAGTAAATCTGGGTACAGAAATGGTGCGTGATCACGAAGATGAAACCGCAGATGACGACGGTGGCGCAACACCAAATAAACACTGCGATCAGGAAAACTGCCTGATGTATTTTCAAACCGTCGCAGATGCTACCAGTACAGATATGAGCGGGTTACCGACTTTTGGTGAATTCTGTTTAGAAGATTTACGCGCTAACGGTGGAAAATAAAGCGCCTTGGAGTATAAAACCCTTTGACGGTGTTAATAAAAAAAGCTTCGGATGTTCTCCGAAGCTTTTCTTTTTATCCTTTTTCTATTGCTACCTAGTCAAGAACCAGACTTGTTGAAGCGATCATTTTACCACCATCAAAAATGTTGATTTTGTATAAACCTTCAGCAAACTTGTCACCTCTTGGCGCAACATTTTCACAGATATCTAAAGCCGTTTTCTCATAATAAAACTTAGAGATCGCACTATACGTGATCGAGGTCACACTATCGATCGTCACCGTCTTGTTTTCTCCCAAGATGTTATTCTGCGGATCTAAAACTTGCACGTAAAGCTGCTTATCTCCGGCTTCTGCGATTCGGTTTTGAGGTACTGTATAACACGCTCTAATGCGATCAACACGGCGCGCGTTATCATTCTCTACCAGTTTACCACTGTTTCTCACGATCACTCCGGTTCCCACAAGTTTGTTAGCAGCAAGACTAGAACCCAGTGCAACTTTTTCTGCAAGCTCTTCTTTAACCATCGCCAGACTATCGCGTTTCATCTTAGAAACTTCAAGTTCGTAAGTCGTACTATCCACGCGCATAGCGAGCATTTTGTTCATTCCCTTTAAGCTGTCGTTTTGGGCAAAAAGATACTCACGCTCCTTTTTAAGTTTATACACCTCATCACGATAACGACGCAAAACAGAAATATTAGCTTCCATCTTTTGCACCGAATCTATAAGAACTTGTATGCGGTCTCTCGCTTGGTTCAGTTCGGTATCCTTTAAATTGTTTTCTTCGATCACCGCGTCATATTTGGTAACCATTTGCTTTAGATCATTAAGCACAAGCTCCTTTTCTTCGGTCAACTCGGCCTTTGTATTCTTTTCTTGATTGTACAACTTTATAGCAAAAGCCCCTGCTACCACAAGAAGTACTGCAAGAATACCGGTAATGATCTTAATGCCGGTGTTTTTATTTTCACTTTCCATAAATAAGTATTGATTAGATTCTGTTTTATTTTTAAACGTTAAAGCTGCTTCAAAAGTGTATAAAAGTGATAAAACAGCCTTTATAATTTACTGTTTTTTAACGAAAAAAACTTTTAAAATGCACTTTAAAAATCGCAATCAAACATACAAAAAAGTCAAACACAGCTGCTTTAATTTTTTATTAATAGCCTACTAAACAAATTGCAGAACTGTATCTTTGAAGTATGAAGGCAGAACATAAACGCGCAGCGATTCTCTTTGGTGTATTGGCTGTTATCGCTATAAGCATTTGGTTTTTTCAACCCAGTTTTGGCAAAGGTTTACTTTTAGGATTGGGCATCGCCGCAGTGATATATACCCTGCGCAGCTTCTTACCACGCAGACAATAAGACCTAAAGAATATCTAAAAGTTCACGAGCACTTTTAAGCGCCTTGAATTTTGAGTGATTGATCTCCTCATCTACCTGTTCGTGTGACCACGTGGTATGAAATGGAATATGAAAAGCGTGACCGCCCATTGCAAGTACCGGGATAACATCTGATTTTAGCGAGTTACCGATCATCAAGAATTCCTGAGGCTGAATATCTAAATGTTTTACCAGTTTCTTGTATTGTGTTTCTTTTTTATCTGAAACGATCTCCACGTGATGAAAATAATCGATCAAGCCGCTTTTGATCAATTTACGCTCTTGATCAAGCAGGTCACCTTTAGTCGCTACTACCAGCTTATATTTTTTTGAAAGTTGGCCTAGAACTTCTTCAATATGCGGAAGTAACTCAACAGGTTCAGCGAGCATTTGCTTGCCTTTATTCAATATAAAATCTATGGTTTCAGCATTCATCTTTTTGCCCATCAACCGATGTGCAGTCTCTAACATCGACAAGGTAAATCCCTTGATCCCGTAACCGTAGGTGTCTAAGTTTTTTATTTCGGTATCCAGAAGTTTTTGAACGATCTCGTCTTGGTCACCATACGCAGCAAGATGCTTTGCAAACGCAACTTCTGCATCTCTAAAAAATGTCTCATTCACCCAGAGCGTATCATCTGCATCAAATGCGATGGCTTTTATATTTTCAAAACTCAAAATTATCTGTGTTTATTAGTTTCTCTAAAAGTACTAAAAGTAAACTTCCTCGAAACAAGCCCGGGACTTGTTTCTGTTTGGCGGTGCCAAAAAAAACCTCACAGGTTTTAGCTGTGAGGTTTTCTTATTAAACTACCTCAGGGCAACCCCTTGAGGCATTGCTTGAAAACGAATTTTCAATTTCGAGGCAAGCCTCGGAGTATAAAACCCTTTGGCGGCGCCAATAAATTGTTTTTTACAGTAATTAGCGCACCAACTTTTTATACTTGATACGTTTTGGCATAAGATCTCCGCCTAAACGTTTTTTCTTATTCTCTTCATAATCAGAGAAACCACCTTCAAAGAAATAGACTTGACTATCCCCTTCAAAAGCTAAAATATGTGTACAAATTCTATCTAAGAACCAACGGTCGTGAGAGATTACCACCGCACAGCCTGCAAAGTTCTCAAGTCCTTCTTCAAGAGCTCTTAAAGTATTTACATCAAGGTCGTTTGTAGGCTCATCGAGTAGCAATACGTTACCCTCTTCTTTAAGGGTCATTGCCAGATGTAAGCGGTTACGCTCCCCTCCAGACAACATACTTACTTTTTTATTTTGCTCGCTTCCGCTGAAGTTGAATCGACTTAAATAGGCTCTACTGTTAACTTGGCGACCGCCCATCATGATTAGCTCCTGTTTATCACTAAAGTTTTCCCAAATGGTTTTCTCAGGATCAATATTACTGTGCGACTGGTCTACGTATGCGATTTTTGCTGTTTCTCCTACAGTAAATTCGCCTTTATCCGGCTCGATCTCTCCCATTATCATTTTGAAGATCGTGGTTTTACCGGCACCGTTAGGACCAATAACACCAACGATTCCTGCCTGCGGAAGTACAAAATTCAAATCTTCATAAAGCAGTTTTTCGCCGAAGGCTTTACTTACGCCTTTTGCATCGATCACATTAGTACCTAAACGCGGGCCGTTGGGAATGTAGATTTCTAATTTCTCATCGGTTTGTTTTTGATCTTGAGAAAGCAGCTTGTCATAATTACTCAAACGTGCTTTTTGCTTGGCTTGACGTCCTTTTGGTGCCATACGCACCCACTCTAACTCACGCTCTAAGGTTTTTTGACGTTTGCTGGCTTGCTTTTGTTCTTGTGCCATGCGCTTAGACTTCTGGTCTAACCAAGAAGAATAATTTCCTTTCCAAGGAATTCCTTCTCCACGATCTAGCTCAAGAATCCATCCTGCTACATTATCTAAGAAATAACGGTCGTGCGTTACGGCAATAACCGTCCCTTTATATTGTGCCAAGTGATGTTCTAACCAGTGAACACTCTCTGCATCTAAGTGGTTGGTAGGCTCATCAAGCAGCAATACATCAGGTTCTTGTAATAACAAACGACATAAAGCAACACGACGGCGCTCTCCACCAGAAAGCACACCAATCTTTTGATCTGCAGGTGGTGTACGCAACGCATCCATCGCTACTTCAAGTTTATTGTCTAACTCCCACGCGCCTCTTGCATCAATCTCATCTTGAAGTACAGCCTGACGGTTCATCAGCTTTTCCATTTTATCTGGATCACTGTACACCTCTTCTAATCCAAACTGATCATTGATCTTATTATATTCATCAAGAATTGCAACCGTATCTGCAGCTCCTTCTTTTACTACCTCAAGAACCGTTTTGTCATCGTCTAACTGTGGTTCTTGCTCTAAATAGCCTACAGAGAATTCTTTATCTGAAGTTACATCTCCTTGATAGTTCTTGTCAATCCCGGCAATGATCTTCAGCAAAGTAGATTTACCCGAACCGTTAAGCCCCAAAATTCCGATTTTGGCTCCGTAGAAAAAACTCAGGTAGATATTTTTAAGTACCGGAGTATTGGCACCGGGAAAGGTTTTACTCACCCCGGTCATTGAAAATATTATTTTTTTATCGTCACTCATGTTCCGTTTGTTTTATTTTTTTGAATCTAAATTTTATCCTTCAACTTACAAGAATTCTTGGCTTAAAGCAAACCCAACAACCTAAGAATAATGGCTAACTGCCCTGCATGATATGCGTTGTGCTCGATGACGAGCATCAATTCGCGTAGCACCGTTTGCTCTTTACCGTGCTTAACCACATCTAGTAAATGGGTATCTACAGTTTCGACAAACACAGCCAGTTGTTTTTGATCGTCTTTAAATTGATTTTTAAGCGCTTCCCAAGACTCCTTTGAAACTGCACTACTGGCATCAGGCCAATAATCGCGTGGCCAAGCCGGTAGTTTATAATCTTCAGCTGTGCAATAGCTCAAAATATCTTTCTGGGCATACACCATATGATAGAAAATCTCATAAAAGGAATACGGCAACCCCACCGGGCGCTTACCCGATTTTTTAAATGAGATTTTCTCAAGAAGCTCACTTACGGGCATAAATGCCTCGCCGCCCTTAAGGTGTTTTAGAAGTTGTTCTTTGAGCGCTTGGTCTGCCATTAAACTCTTCCTTTTAATGCATTAAAAACCCAGGCGATTGCAAAGAAACCTATACCTACTGAAGCAAATCCCCAACCGGCAACTTCAGAATATTTAAAGGCTCCTAATGCTATAAGTCCTAAGCCTACAACGATCATTATAAACGTTGCCCAACCTAGTACTGTATTCTTATTCATCATAATAATTTGTTTGTAGCTCTGACAGGCATCAGAAGCTAAAATTTACCCAACTCGTTTTCAAGCTTAACAGCATTTCAAGCGTCCTTGGGTTTTGGTTTAAAAAGCAAATATCGCGTTTTTCACATAAGTATAACGATTTCATGAGGGAGTGATTTCGTATTTTCGTTAACATTCAATTTTACAATACGTGAGTGTTTCCGGTTTAATTCTTAAAGCCTCTGGGAATGCTCTTTATATAATTTATAGATGGATTTAAAATTCAATAAAAACGAAGATCACAATAAGCTTCTTGTTTCCGATTTAAAGCATCGCTTGGCCAAAGTAAAGCTGGGCGGTGGCGAAAAACGCATCGCTAAGCATCACGAAAAAGGAAAACTCACCGCTAGAGAGCGCATTGATTTTCTACTGGATGACGCCGAAAAAGCTATTGAAATCGCTGCCTTTGCCGGTGAAGGAATGTATGAAGAGCACGGTGGCTGCCCTAGTGGCGGAGTTGTGGTTAAAATAGGACACATAAGTGGAAAGCAATGTATTGTCGTTGCAAATGATGCTACTGTAAAAGCCGGAGCATGGTTTCCTATTACAGGAAAAAAGAACCTGCGCGCGCAAGAACTAAGCATAGAAAATAAATTACCCATCATCTATCTCGTTGACAGTGCCGGGGTCTACTTGCCAATGCAAGATGAGATCTTCCCTGACAAAGAGCATTTTGGTCGCATTTTTAGAAATAATGCGGTGATGAGCAGTATGGGCATTACTCAAATAAGTGCCGTGATGGGTAGCTGTGTTGCGGGAGGTGCTTACCTGCCCATTATGAGCGATGAGGCGATGATCGTAGATAAGACCGGGAGTATTTTTCTCGCCGGAAGTTATCTCGTGAAAGCCGCCATTGGTGAAACGGTTGACAATGAAACTTTAGGCGGAGCAACTACGCATTGCGAGATTAGTGGAGTAACCGACTATAAAGCTTCTGACGACCGGGATGCACTTACACGCATTAAAAATATAATGGGTAAAATAGGTGATTTTGAAAAAGCCGGATATAATCGAATCGAAGCCGCAAAACCCAAAGAAGATCCGCAAGATATCTACGGAATCCTGCCTGCCAAGCGTAGCGACCAATACGATATGACCGAAATTATAAAACGTCTGGTTGATAATTCGGAATATGAAGAGTATAAAGAAGGTTATGGTCAAACCTTGATCACAGCATATGCGCGCATTGACGGCTGGGCAGTAGGTATTGTTGCCAACCAGCGCAAGATCGTAAAAACTAAAAAGGGCGAGATGCAGTTTGGTGGTGTGATCTATAGCGATAGCGCAGATAAAGCCACTCGTTTTATTGCCAATTGTAATCAGAAAAAAATACCCTTGGTTTTTCTACAAGATGTTACCGGCTTTATGGTGGGAAGCAAAAGTGAACACGGAGGCATCATAAAAGACGGGGCCAAAATGGTAAATGCCGTGAGCAATAGTGTAGTGCCTAAATTCACCATTGTAGTTGGAAACTCTTATGGAGCCGGAAATTATGCGATGTGTGGTAAAGCTTATGATCCTCGATTGATCGCTGCCTGGCCTTCGGCTGAATTAGCGGTAATGAGCGGTAACAGCGCTGCCAAAGTCTTACTCCAAATTGAAACGGCTTCGCTTAAAAAACAAGGCAAAGAGATCACGCCCGAAGTTGAAAAAGAACTTTATGACAAAATCAAAGCTCGTTATGACGAGCAGGTTTCACCATATTATGCCGCTTCTCGTATTTGGACCGATGCGATCATCGACCCGCTAGATACGAGAAAGTGGATCTCTACGGGTATTGAAGCAGCAAACCATGCACCTATTGAGAAAAAATTCAATCTTGGTGTGATTCAGGTTTAATGTATTCCTTCTTGGTAAAGCTCAAGCCTTTTAATCTTGATTGTCAAGTAAACTACCTCAGGGCGGGCTCAAGAGGCATTGCTTGGAAACGAATTTTCAATTTCGAGACAAGCCTCGGAGCATTAAACCCTTTGGCGGCGCCAATAAAACAGGTTTACTATAGATAACACCTATAGTAAACCTGTTTTATTTTTACAGTTATACTCGACTAAATCGGTTAAGTCTAAACAGTATTAGCCCAAATAACTATCCTATATTTGCAAAATTGTGACCTGTTGAAATATTTGTCAGGTAAAAAAATACATTTTTTATGTTTAAAAAGAGTCTGATTGCTCTTGCAATAGGTGGTTTTGGTATTGGTATGACCGAGTTTGTGATGATGGGAATCTTGCCGGATGTGGCCAAAGATCTGAATGTAACTATTCCTCAAGCGGGACACTTTATCTCTGCCTATGCCTTAGGTGTTGTTATTGGCGCTCCAATCCTTGTGGCAATTGCCGGTAATTATTCGCCAAAAAAGATTCTTTTATCCTTGATGATCGGGTTTACAGTCTTCAACTCGCTATCGGTTTTTGCTTCGAGTTACGGTTTAATGCTTATTTCTAGATTGCTTTCCGGCTTACCTCATGGTGCGTTTTTTGGCGTAGGTGCTGTAGTTGCAAGCAGACTTGTTGCCAAAGAAAAAGCGGCCAGTGCCGTAGCTATGATGTTTAGTGGTCTAACGGTGGCTAATATTATTGGTATTCCTTTAGGCACCTATGTAGGTCATAATATTTCGTGGCGCTACACCTTTATGATCGTAGTTTTCATAGGCTTACTCACCGTAATTGCCATTCGCTTTTGGCTTCCGAAGATTGAAAAATCAGAACCTATTCCTATTAAACAGGCTTTAAAGATTTTTAAACGTACCGAACTCTGGCTAATTCTGGCCATTACAGCCATCGGAACCGGAGGCTTTTTTGCGTGGTACAGCTATATTACTCCTTTGCTTACCGAAGTTAGTGGTTTTGATAACGATATGGTCATTTTCATTCTTATGCTTGCCGGACTAGGAATGACCTGCGGAAATATTTTAGGAGGAAAACTTGCCGATAGTTTTTCACCTATAAAAGCTACTGCGATCTTGTTAAGCGCGATGACGCTTTGTCTAATCACAATCTCTTTAATTGCTCCTATTCAATGGGCAATGTTACTAATGGTATTTGTCACAGGGGCTTTTGCTTTTTCAACAGCGCCTTCCATTCAAATGTTAATGATCAAATCGGCCAAAGAATCAGAAATGCTCGCTTCTTCGGTAAATCAAGCGGCTTTTAATATCGCCAATGCTGTAGGCGCCTTTTTAGGGGGCCTACCTATCGCAGCGGGATATGGTTACACTTCGCCAGAACTTGTAGGAGCCTGTCTCGCTTTTGGAGGGATTTTATTATCGATTAGCGTTATGGCCTTACGTAAGAAAAGAGCAAAGCAAGCGGCTGCTCAAGCCTAGTCAATAAGGATCAGTTCTTCCTGACGTTTATTGATGTACTTGAAACCCTTTGGTCCCCAAAAACCATCCTCTTCAAGCATAATGCGAATATCTTTCCCCCATTGCGGGATGTTTACGGTCGTGTTTAATTCTATCGCATAAGCGGTATGCTCATAAAGTGGATAGTCGCCCGGACCGGGAACGCCTTCTTGTGCATCCCACATTCCAATTGTAGGTCCCGCAGAATGCCCGTACAACCCAAGTGGATGTGTATATATTGACGGCTGCAAACCAGCTGATTTAGCTTCAGCAAGGGATTTTAATAAAATCTCATTACCGGTTTTTCCGGTAGCAAAGTTTGAAGTAAAAATATCCTGAACTTGATTTCCTTTTTTGAAGGCTTCCTCTAGAAAATCTGGTGCTTTCGTTTCTCCTTCTTTTAAAACATAAGCGTGCTCCTGGCAATCTGTATTCAGTCGTAAATAAGAAATACCAAAATCACAATGCAGCAAATCGCCGGGCTGAATAACCTGTCCTTCGCTATGATTTGTAAAAGCTGTGATATGACTTTCAAGCGGTTCATTAGAACGCTGAATATCTACTGTAGGGTGAAACCACGTATCCAGTCCCATCTCGGTAACCTTTTGTCTAAAAAACCAAACCACATCTTCGGTCGTAGTTTTACCAGGTGTTATGACTTTTGAACTGAAGGCTTCCTGTATAATATCATGCGTAATGCCCACCAACTCTTCAAAAAGTTGCATCTCAAGTGCGCTGCGTGTTTCAATCCAACCTACCGCAAGAGCTTCAGCTGAAACTACCTTGTTTTTATAAGTTTCAGGAAGGGCTTTCATAAACAACTCATAATCTGTTTTGGAAATTCCGTCTGCAATTCCGTAGTTATCAGAATAATTCAATGCAATTTTCTCCGGATCGCGCTCCTCTATGAGTTGCATCAAGGCTTCCCATTGATCAGGTTGTTTTTCTTTATCCCAAGCCGAAGTGATATTCTCACCTATATTGTAGCGGGCCACCGCTAGTTTTTCTAATTTGAATCGATCTTCATCCCAGTAAAACACAAGCATGGTACGTCTTCTTGCATTGAGCCAAGTCGCCGGTAACATGGTACGCACAACAGGATCTTCATTATACTCCCGCGTGATAAGCACCCACATATCAATGCCGGTACGCGACATCACATCGGGCAAAACACGTTTAAAACGCTCTTCAAGTATTTTATCTACCAAAGCCGCACGATCGCGTTCGGGTAAAATTTGAGCGTAAGTAGTAAAAGAAAGAAAGATGGAGAAAACAGTTAGGTAAAGAAATCTATGCATTAGGAGAATTTAAAAGTCGTACCTAAATTACATATTAGGCTCCAATAAAAAAAGGTGCTTAAAGCACCTTTTCTATATTAATTATCTCGTTTCTTTTTTCGCTTTCGCACTGCGGAACTGGAAAAATCCATCGCGATGAGTTTTTCTACTTCTTCTTCGGTCATTATAGATTTCAGATTGGTTTTAAACTCGTTTTGCATACGCTCAAAATCTTTACGCATAGTTTCCTGATCTTTGGTTTGATCTTTTTGCAATGCCATTATATTATTAAAATAATCTTCCAAATAGGTGCGCAGCACTTCGGTTTGAAAAGGGTCAAGTTCAAACTCGGCAACATAATCTGGTAAACGCTCTTCGGCAATTTCTGCAGCTGTAGGAGGTTCTTCGGTAGGGCCTTGAGGTGTTTGACTGGCTCCCATACTGCTCATTCGGCTGCGACCGTAACCGCCATAACCCCCGTAGCCTCTACCATACCCGTACTGAGCATAGATTGACTGCATTGAAAATAAAGTGATTGCGATAATAAAAATATAGCGCATAATATAAATTTTTGCTAAAGATACTAAGTTAAACCTAATTCTAAGAATTCTGTACGGCTTCTAAATTAGCATAAATTGTGCCTAAATTTCTTCGGCTGCAGTAAGGGACTTTAAGGTAGCGCCACGCTTTACTTTTCCGTTATGCGTGCGTACAAACTTAGGTGTACAAAAGATACGTTTTGGAGTTTCATACTTTCCTAAAACCTCAAAATTGAGACGGGAAGCGTCAAAACTATCACATTCTATAACAAGAATTAGGCGTTCTCCTAAAGCATCATCTTGCTCTGCACCAATGATAAACGGAACATCTATTTGATGCGCCAGTTTTTTCTCGATAGATTCTGGATACAATTTGATGCCGCCGCTGTTTACGACATTATCAATACGACCTAACCATTGGAATTTCTTATACGAAATCAAATCCACCAAATCGTTTGTAACTATAGGATCTGTCGCAACTTTTGGCGCTTTGATGACCAGACAACCACGCTCATCTTTACTCACGGTGACTTTGCTAAGCGTTTTAAATGGAGGTTCTGTTTCTCTATTCTTTTTTGAATTTACACGACGTACTGCGATATGGGTTACGGTTTCAGTCATTCCGTAGGTCTCGTAAATTTTGGTCGGGCAATCCTGAACCAGCTCTTTTAAAGTTTGGGAAAATGGCCCACCACCTACAATGAGTTTAGCCAGCAAATGCATTCTTGCAATACTATTATCAAGCTGAAAAGGCGTCATTGCAGAAAAATCATAACGCTTCAACACCTGATCTAACGGATTGGATTTAGGCGGAACAACATCGAGTTTCCAACCTAAAATTACGGCGCGTACAAGCATCAATTTTCCGGCGATAAAACGGGTAGGCAAGCAATGTAGAGCTGTAGTTCCTGCTTCTAACTTAAAGCGCTTTCCTGTAGCTTTAGCGCTATTGATCATATGTTTTTTAAGAAGCTTAATACTTTTAGGCGCTCCTGTAGAACCGGAAGTATTGACTAAAACATAATCTTTATCATTGAGCCAGTCTAGGATAAATTCGCCAAGTTCTTGCTCATAAAGTTCTCCTGTTTTCTGAATCTCCTGAGCAAAATCTCTAAGCCCGGAAGCCTTATAGGAAGTTCCGTTAAGTTGAAATTCTGGGTGTACAGGATATTTAGACATCACTTTAAATTTAATCAGGCACTAAATTATCGTCAAGCTGTAATTCTTTTGGCTTGTCAACCGGACCAAAGAGTTTTTCCTTCCAGCCGGTCCATTTATACTTATAAGCCAAAATCCCTAAAAAGATAGGATAAATTATAAAAACGGGCAATACGTCTACAATTCCGGCAGTAGGATCTGAGATATCTTTAAAAATAGAATAAGTTTGAAATGCGGTCCAATCAGCGGTAACTAATAAGGCTGAAATTAAATTGTTTGCTGCGTGAAAGCCTAGAGCAAGCTCCATTCCTTCATCCATCAAGGTCATAATTCCCAGAAGTAAACCGGTACCAAAATAGAATACCATTACAATGTCACCCATAGCACCGATTTCCGGATTAAAATAATGTAATCCTCCAAAAATAAAGGAAGTCATCACCAAGGGAAACCATCTGTTTTTTGCCAAAATACCAAAACCCTGCATCAGGTATCCTCGAAACACAAATTCTTCCACACTGGTTTGAATGGGCACAAAAAGAATGGCAACCACACACAAAATTAAAAACGGAATCAAATTGAAGGTAACTTCAAATTCTTCCGGAGCCATAAAATAGGAGAGCAATGTAGTTCCTATGGTGTAAATGGTAATCATTATAAAAGCAAACCAAACGCGTCCCCAATCAAATTTCTTTCGAGTGGTAATGATGTCTTTCATCTTCTGTTGATGTAAATATTTTACAGCAAGAAAAACTCCGCCAAGAGCAAAAACAAAAGACAATAGCATAAGGAACAAAGTCAAGTTTTTATCCAATACCCCCATCAACGTAGCTTGATCGAGGCTGCCCATTGCGTCTCCTAATTCTTCAGGATTGCCGTCATTATCCATCCATAGTTTTCCCAGAATGGCAAGTGTAAGTGGTATTTGACCAATTACTGATGCGATAATAATAAGAACCGAGCCCACCAGATACCTCCAAAACTCGTGCAACGCTTTATACGCCTGTGCTATAAACATAAATTAAAATTGAAAACTCCAGCGATTCTCCGGTACGTACCACAATTCACCGTGTTTAATTTCTAAAGGGGAAGATACATTATTTGTATATAACGCGCCAGTACCCAATCCTTGCGGAATTGTGGTTTGTTTTGAATAGGTGTACTGCGCAATGGCATTGAGGCCAATATTACTTTCTAATGCTGAAGTAATCCACCATCCTATGCCCTGCTCTTCTGCAAGTTGAATCCAGGTATCGCATCCGCGGAAGCCACCAACTAAACTGGGTTTCAAAATAATGTATTGTGGCTTTATTTTTTGCAGTAATTCTTTTTTCTTGGCATAACCAAAAACACCGATTAACTCTTCATCCAGCGCAATAGGCAAAGGTGTTTTTGCACACAACTGCGCCATCTCATTTTCCTGATGTTGTTTGATAGGCTGCTCGATAGAATGCAAATCTAATACTGCAAGACGTTCTAATTTCTGTAACGCTTCGTCTGGAGCAAAAGCACCATTGGCATCAACGCGGAGTGTTATTTCCTCTTCTGGAAAACGGTCTCGTATTCCTTGAAGCAATTCAATTTCAGCATCAAAATCTATCGCACCGATTTTCATCTTTATACAATCAAATCCGGCGGTAAGTTTGTCGCTTATTTGCTCCTGCATAAAATCGGGTTCTCCCATCCAGATGAGTCCGTTAATGGCTATTCCTTCTTTTCCCTGAGTAAATGCTGAAGGAAAAAGTTCAAAAGGATTTTGAGCACGAAAAGACCTAAACGCCATTTCTACCCCAAACTGAATGCTCGGGAAATCGGTAAGCCGCTCATAAAGGGTTTCTTCTCCAAGATGAATGTTATCGCAAACCCATTTTAGCGTTTCTTCATAGTCAGGACGGTCGTCAATACTGAGTCCGCGTAGGATTCCACATTCTCCAAAACCAACCTTACCCAGTTCTTCAATTTTGATAAACCAGGTCTCCTTTACATTCATAACGCCCCGCGAAGTCCCGCTGGGGCGTTTAAAATTTAAAACGAATTTTTTATAAGATGCTGTCAAAAATGGTGTGTTTAGAGTTCGTACGAACTACCAATTTCTAAAAGTGTAAGTTGCTTTTCAACTGCATCGAAGGCTTTGATCGCACCTTCGTGATCAATCTCAATGTAGCCAAAGGTATCATAGTGACACCCGATGATATTTTTACATTCGACAAAATCACTTGCTAGAACAGCGTCTTTGATTCCCATAGTAAAGTTGTCACCTATAGGCAAAATCGCAAGGTCAAGATCAAACTCCATCGGGATGAGCTTCATGTCCATTGTAAGGGCGGTATCCCCTGCCATATAAATAGTTTTTCCGTCGATACTGAAAATAAATCCGCCCGGCTGACCACCATAACTTCCGTCGGGAAATGAACTCGTATGAATCGCATTTACATACTTTACTTTTCCGAAAGGAAATGACCAACTCCCGCCGTGATTCATAGGATGCGTTTCGATCCCTTTTTCACCGTAATGATTTGCGATCTCAAAATTGCTCACTATAACAGCATCAGCTTGTTTGGCAATAGCTTCAGCATCTAAGGTATGATCTTGATGCGCATGTGTCAAAAAGATATAATCTGGATTTAAGGTTGAAATGTCAACTTTGTCTTTGGCTAGTTCGTTTCCGGTAATAAACGGATCTGTAAGAATCGTTGCTTTTTCAGTTTCAAAGGCAAAACAATTTTGTCCGTAGTAGGTAATTTTCATAATTGTGAATTTTTGCAACTAAATTTCGTCAAGCAGAAGCACATCAAAAAATCCTTTACTATAAGTTTTCGTTAAAAAAAGATTTAAAACAGAAAACCCAACGTAAACAAGACCGAAAAGAAGAAAGTAGCCAATGCCACTTTTTTGAGTTCAGGATCAAGCAAGGCAGGGTTTTCATTTTTTGAAACATGGATCAAATGCTTCCCTAACGGAATAAAAACCACAAATGCGATTGCAGACCACAAGAATGTGTTTGTGAGATAAAAGAAGAGTAAACTCGCTAAAAAAGCACCCAGGATCAAAGAATAATGATAATACTTGACCTTAGTTGCTCCTAAAAATACGGCGAGCGTATTTTTATTTGCTCGTGTATCGCTAAGACGATCTCTCATATTATTAAGATTGAGCACCGCAATACTTAAAAACCCAATCGTTAATGCGGGTAGAAAAACCGTCCAATCCAGATGTAGCGCGTAGAGGTAATAGCTTCCCACAACTGCGACCAGACCAAAAAATATAAAAACAAACAAATCGCCTAGACCACGATAGCCATAAGCGCCTTTGCCTACGGTATATTTTATTGCAGCCAAAATCGCTAAAACTCCTAAAACAAAGAACAGTGTAGACTCTAAGAAGCGCTCCCAACCAAAGGCCGTGTAAATAAGCGCAATACTTATTAAAAGAGTGAGAGTCGCGGTAAAAATCATTCCGTTTTTTAATTGCTTGGCCGTTAAAAGACCGCTTTGCATCGCCCGCGCCGGACCTATGCGCTCGTGATTATCAGTTCCTTTTACTCCATCGCCATAATCATTTGCAAAATTAGAAAGTACTTGAAACCCTAAAGTCGCCAGCAAAGCCAGAATACAAATATCCCACCTAAAAACTCCCGCGTGGTAAGCAAGCGCGCTACCTACAATTATTCCTGAAACCGAAAGCGGCAGTGTACGCAAGCGGGCTGCTGAAATCCATACTTGAACTGGTGTCATAGTTACATATTTACAACAAAAATAAACTTATAAAAGCGTTTAGGAAACAAACCAATATAATTTACGAGCTGCATAAAAAAAGAAACGAAAGCGTTGTAGTGATCTTTTAAATCGCTATTTTAACCATAAGATTGGGTCATACCCTATTCAAGAACAAATACTTAGAAAAGACCAAATTCTACCTATCACCATATTAACACCAGAACAATGAAAAAAATTTTACTTCTGAGTTTAATCAGTCTGACACTCTACAGCTGTGCCGAAAAGAAAAAAGAGCCAATCCCTACCCGTGAAGAAGAACAGTCTATTGATAAAAAATGGTGGAAAGAAGCCATAGTTTATCAAATCTACCCTAGAAGTTTTCAGGATACAGATGGTGACGGTGTAGGAGATCTACAAGGTATCATCAACCGGCTAGACTATGTAAAAGATCTTGGAGTTACTGCCGTATGGCTCAACCCGATTTACAGTTCGCCCAACGATGATAATGGCTACGATGTGAGCGATTATAGAAATATTATGAGTGATTTTGGCACTATGCAAGATTTTGACACGATGCTTTCTGAGATGCACGCAAGAGATATTAAACTTGTGATGGACATTGTGGTAAATCACAGCAGCGATGAGCACCCGTGGTTTAAAGAAAGTCGTAGTTCAAGAGACAATCCCTATCGTGATTATTACCACTGGTGGCCCGCAGAAAAAGGAGCCCCCCCTTATCGCTATAGCCTTTTTGATGCTGAAGGAAATGCCTGGAAATATGATGAGAAAACCGATGCATATTACCTGCATTATTTCTCTCAAAAACAGCCCGATCTAAACTGGGAGAATCCTAAAGTGCGCCAAGAAGTTTATGATATTATGACCTTTTGGGCTGAGAAAGGCGTTGACGGCTTTAGACTTGATGCATTTCAATTTGCAGCAAAAGACACTACATTTCCTGAGTTTCCCGAGGGTTTTGAGAAAAACTTCATTCAGTATTATGCGATGCAAGATGGCTTGCACGAGTATCTAAAAGAAATGAATGAGCAGGTTCTTAGTAAATATGATGTGATGAGTGTTGCCGAAGGCGCAGGAAGAACGCTGGAAGAGGCGCACGAACTCGTAGATGCTGATCGTAAGGAGATCAATATGGCATACGCCTTTGACGGGGTTGACATTCCTAAAGTAGACGGTTACAAACTTTCAACTTTCAAAGAAACCTTTTCAAAATGGGATAGTGCTTTTGCCGATAAAGGCTGGATCTCTATTTTCTTATCCAATCACGACCAAGCCCGTATGGTGAGCAGGTATGCTAATGATAGTCTGCCCTATCGCGCTCCGTCTGCAAAAATGCTCAACACATTTATCTTGACTATGCGTGGAACACCTTATTGCTATTTTGGAGACGAACTAGGAATGACCAACAACCCAAAACTTCAAAACATTGAAGACTATCAGGATATCGCTGCAATAAACGGATACAAAAAGGCAAAAAGTCAAGATGAAGATATGGAAGCATTTATGCGGAATTTACGCTTTGGCTCCCGTGACCACGGCAGAACACCGATGCAATGGGACGCTTCAGAAAATGCAGGTTTTACCACTGGAAATCCGTGGTTACCGTTAAATCCTAATTATGCTGAAATCAATACTCAGGCTGAAGAAGCCGATGAGAATTCGGTATTAAATCATTTTAAAAAACTGACTGCTTTGAGAAAAAATGCAGACGCTTTGATTTATGGAGATTACGAACTCTTGATTCCAGAGCATCCGCAAGTGTATGCGTACACACGTAGTTTAGGCGACGAGCAGTTTCTAATCGTACTCAACTTTAGCCAAGAGCAAACTTCAGTAGAATTAGAAGGTCTCAGCAGCTTTTCAGAACTAAAAATCAACAATTATTCTAATCTGAAAAAGACTGCCAAAACACTAAGCCTTGCCCCCTATCAAGCGGTGATTTTGGCAAAGTCTTAGCTACACTTTAGTGATTATTTAATAGGTAACAAGACTTTTAAAAAGGTTTGTATATGTAACTTCAAAATCAACCTAACCAAAATACAACCTATGGAAACCTCTTACTTTTTTAAAAATCTAAATATGGTCCCCGAAGTCTTTTTGGGGACTCTTTTTATTTTTCTGCTTGTGGTTATTCTTACCCGCATTTTTGGGTTGAAGAGTTTTAGTAAAATGACCGGTTTTGACTTTGTCATCACAGTGGCCATTGGTAATATTATTGGGATGAGCATCAATTCTAGTAAACCGGCAATTCTTCTGGGCGCCTTCATACTACTTGCGCTTTTTTCCTTAAACTATGCAGTAACCCTATTGCGCTTCAAGTCTAAAAAAGCCGAAGATCTAATAGACAACGATCCTCTATTATTAATGGAAAACGGTGAGGTTCTAGAAGAGAACATGAAAGCCAGTAAAGTCACCCAAGCTGAACTGCAATCTAAATTACGAGAAGCAAATGTGATCAGACTCAATCAGGTAAAAGCGGTTATCTTAGAAACCACAGGAGAAATAAGTGTCCTTCACACCAATGACGCTAATATTACCATTGAAGACTATATTCTAGGTGATGTGGCGAGAAGTCGCTCCTAATCCTTCTAAAACTCAATTATACAGTAAAGGACCGGTCAAACACTCAGTTAAACGTTTTAGCAATCCACTGAAAATCAAACCGCTTCAAGCAGGATAGCACAGGGTAGCTTTTAAAAAATCCTTCCCTAATTTTACAAATATTTAAGATTTTACATGTTTTGCGATATCGATTTCGCTAATTTAAGTTCATTTTAATAATTGTAACATATGAAGTTATCATTACGTTTTAACACTTTGCTGGTTTTCAGTTTCTTTCTAATTACTGCTTTGGGTATACTCTCGTGTGATTCAGATGACACCTTACCGGTAAGACCTGAAGAAACCAGCGTAGCTCAACTGCAGGCATTTTCAGCTAAATCTGGTAAGAACAGAGTACTCATTGAGGGTACCATTCCCGCAAACTCTAATATCACCGAAGTCACCATTTATTGGAATGACAAAGCAGATGCTAAAAGCATTTCTGTAAGCTCTAGCAGTGAAGAGCAACATATCGCTACCTTTATCGAAGACTTAGAAGAAGGCTTTTATACATTTGAAGCGCAAACGATTGATGCCTCAGGCAACGGATCGGTAATTCTAACCGGAGGATCTGAGGTTTACGGCGATCCTTACATAAGCACGCTATTTAACAGACCTGTAGACACCAATTATTTAAGCCGAAATGAACTAGAAATCGTTTATGGAGGAATGGATCTTACCACAGGTGTGATTGGTACCGAAATCATGTATGAGAATACAGACGGTGAGATGGAAACTGTTTATCTACCTATTGAAAATGATCAAGTACGTATAGAAAATTTCAAGAGAAATGCTTCTTACAGCTATCGCAGCCTATTTATTCCTTCTCCTGTATCAATAGATACGTTTTATACAGACTATACCAGTTTTAAACCAGAGCCGCCGTTCCCAACCCTAGTTAATGCAGCAGTACCTTTCCTTGCTTCTTCGGTGCAAGGTAGATGGGGAATTCTACAAGACTGGACTACTACAGAACCTGTACGCGTGCACGCCGGAGGTCACGGTGGATGGGATGAGTGGAATAATAATATTTTCAATATTGAATCAGGATGGGGAGCTCCCGCCATTACCAACGGAAAAATCTATCAAACGGTAGAGGCTAAACCCGGTGAATATGCGTTAGAAGTTTCGGTACGTGACAGTAACCATAGCGAGAGTGACGAAGGAGGATCGTACTTTGTAGTTGCCAAAGGTATGACCTTACCAGATGTAGCCGATGTGACCACGGCTTCAGAAGTTTTGGTTTATGAACGCATTCACACAACCGCCGTAAGCAACCCAGAAACCTATAGACTCGAATTTTCTGTTGATGAAATTTCTGACATAACCATTGGACAAATCACTACACAATGGGGACAAACCCCTGGGCGTTTCTGTAACATTTTCTCTTTTGAAATTGTTGCCAATGAATAATTTATTTATTTGAACTAGCCTTCAAATAGAAAGGGGAACTTTTAATAAAAGTTCCCCTTTCTATTTTTTAACAAGTCATAAAACTTACTTACTCGCCTGATCTAACGCATCAAGATCTTCTTTATCTAAGGTTAATTTGGGCGCTTCAAAAATGGTTTTTAATTGCTTCTCACTCGTTGCGCTTGCAATAGGAGCACCTATATGCGGCTGCGCCATCAACCAAGCCAAAGAAACTGTAGCTTGTGACGTATTATGTTTATTAGAGACTTGATCTAATGCTTTCAACACCGCTAAACCTTTTTGATCTAAATATTTTTTCACACTGTCTCCACGTACACTTTTATTAAGGTCTTCCTCAGAGCGGTATTTCCCGGTCAAAAATCCTGAAGCCAATGACCAATATGGGAAAACCGTGAGCTCATAGTTTTCGGCTAAAGCTGCATAGTTGCTCTCGTAGCCTTCACGTTCAACTAAATTGTAATGCGGTTGTAAGGCTTGATATTTGGGTAAATTATACTTTTCTGAAGCTGCGAAAGAGGCTTCTAAACGTTCTGGTGAAATGTTTGATGCAGCAATATAACGGACTTTTCCTGCTTTTATAATTTCATTATAGGCTTCAAGCGTCTCTTCTACAGGAGTTTTTTCATCATCAAAATGCGTATAATACAAGTCAATATAATCGGTTTGTAAGTGCTTAAGTGATTTATCAACCGCTTCCAGAATGTGTTTTTTACTCGTATCAACAGGATGTTTTCCGGTTTCTCCACCTACTTTAGTCGCCATGATGATTTGATCTCTCTATTTCCGCGAGATTTCATCCATTTTCCTAAAATGGTTTCAGATTGACCACCTTCTTTTCCGTCAACCCAGTACGAGTACATATCTGCGGTATCAATAAAATTGAAGCCGTGATCTACAAAGGAATCAAGAATTTCAAAGGATTCTTTTTCATCTAAGGTCCAACCAAAAACATTTCCACCTAAATTAATAGGTGCCACGTTTAAGTCAGTTGTACCAATTTGTATCTTTTTCATTATCCAGTTATTTTAGCATTATACAATATAGTTTGCCACACCACCATCTACTCGTAATGCTGCTCCGTTTGTTGCTGCCGAAAGCGGACTCGCAACATATACGACCATATTGGCAACTTCCTCAGTTTCTGCAAATCTTTGAATTAAAGAAGTTGGTCTGCGCTCTTCAAAAAACGCTTCAACAACTTTTTCTACCGAAGTATTTTGTTCTTTGGCAGTTTCTTTTAGGTCGTTGGCATTAGCTCTACTCATTGTTGGTCCCGGCAATACGCTGTTTACGGTGACATTGGTTCCCTTACTCAGTCTTGCCAGACCTCTTGAGATCGCAAGCTGTGCGGTTTTACTAAAGCCATAATGCACCATTTCAGTAGGAATATTAAGCGCAGATTCACTCGAGATGAAAATGATGCGTCCTTCATCCTTTTTAAGCATTTTAGGAAAGTAATGTCTGGCTAGACGTACGCCGCTCATCACATTTACTTCAAACATTTCAAACCACTGCTCATCAGTGATATTCTCAAAATCTACTTGATTAAAAATTCCAACGTTATTCACGAGAATATCAACTTCCGGAATTTCTTCAAGCAGATGATCTATGTGCTCCTTCTTAGCAAAGTCGGCAACGATTCCTGTAATCTCCTCGTTGCCTGTCTCCTTCTTCAATTGTTTAATGACCTCTGCGATGTCATCTGCTTTTCTTCCATTTATGATAACGTGTGCGCCTTCTTGCGCAAGTCCTTTTGCAATGGCTTTTCCTATACCGGCTGTTGAACCGGTTACCAATGCAGATTTTCCTTTTAACTTTAAATCCATAGCTTTTGTTAGTTGTTAGTTGTTAGTTGCTTTTGCTAAATAGTCCTTGATTGTATTCTGAAAACAAAAAGAGTATCGCCAGATATAGACCATAAAACAGTTGAATACCAATAGCCGACCAATTCTCTTGAAATGAGCATCCAAAAATGAGAACACAAATGAGTAAAATACCCACAGCAGCCGTCTCTTTTGCTTTAAAACCAATGATTAGCGCGATTCCTAATAGTAATTCTACAAAAGGAAGTATAAGGGCAAAAGGCTTAACGAGTTCAACCGGCAAATAAGTTTCGGCAAAAGAGTTTGTCATGCCCTGAGCAAAAGCGCTTAGTTTAGGAATACGTATAAACCCGTGTCCCAAAAAACTAAAGCCAATGGGTAATCGGGCTAAGGTATATGCTGCGTGTTTATTTTTCATAGCCTTTAAGTGATCCAAGCATATTCAATTTTGAAACAATCGATAGATTATCTAAATATTTAAACAAAAGTTTTTCTTTTTCTACTACGAAATAACAACAGATTAACACACAAGCCCTTGTAAAAACATATCATTAAACTGTAATTTTACATCATGAAACGTTATACTCAGTTTAACAGATTAATCGTTGACGACTTTACCACCGATGTTTGGGAGCATCCATTGCATAACCACAATCATTACGAAGTCATCTTTATCAGGTCGGGCTCTGGTATTCATCATTTAAATAATAGTTTGGTACCCTATCACGCGGGACACTTGTATTTATTAGGCCCTGAAGACGAACACGAATTCATCATTGAGGAGCCTACAAACTTTGTATACTTCAAGTTTACCAAACTCTACTTCGATACGTTTGACGGTGAAAATCCTGCTGTATGGAATCAACATATTGATAAATTGCTCAGTAAAAAATGGAGTCGAAAGCGCAATCTGCTGAAAAACAAAGAAGACATAAACATCGTTGATGATCTCTTTAAACTTATTGTAACTGAATATGAACGAAATGCATTATTGAGCAAAAAATTGGTCAACCATCATTTCAAAGCGATTTTACTAGTACTGAACAGAAACGGCCCCAATTGCGATAAAAAACAAAAACGAAGAGCAGATTCTGACATCACTGAGGCCCTGCTAGAATACATCGAACTCAATATTTACGATCCAAAAAGTGTATCGCAAAAAGAGATCGCTCGGTATTTTCACTATTCTCCAAATTATATCGGTATCCTCTTCAAGAAAAATATTGGCACTTCACTTAAAAAATACATACAAGATTATCGTTATAATCTTTTAAAACAACGACTCAAACACGGTCATCAGAGTACCAAACAACTCAGTCTTGATTTTGGGTTTACAGACGAAAGTCACTTGCACAAATTTGTAAAAACACAGTCAGGAAAAAGTCTTATAAGCTTAAAAAAAGAACTCGTTCCTGAAATGATTTTGTAAAAATTCCCGTAGCTCACCTGAAAAGTAAAGTGCTTTGCTTCAGTTTTAACAGCTCATACTAAAAACGTCGACAATAGATTTCAAAAAAACTAATTATCAAGTATTTAAAATTATAAATTATGTGAATTTTTAGATTTTCAGATTAACATTGCTTAACAGAACCGCTGTTTTTTTAATATTTCTTAAGCAGCGACGTGTAGTTTATAGCCCTAGCTTAGTACTAAACATTTAAAAAATCTAAAAAGATGAAACGTTTATTTATATATACCAGCACAGCACTTTTATCACTAGCATTATTTGCTTGTAATACTAACACGGCTAAGAAAGATTTGGCACAAAATGAAGTCGTAGAGCAACAACTGGAAAAACCCGAGCCACCCAAGGTTGTAGTTCCCGAAGGTTATGATTTATACAAAAGCCCGAACCTTATGAACGGGTGGAAACTAAATTTTCTGCATCCGGAGCACGCATCAGTTGAAGGCAAAGGAAATCAATTGACAATTCGATATACGGGTGAAGACAATTCATTTTACGGTGGACTAACCGACGGATTTATTGTTTCTATGACGATGAGTACTGATGAAGCTTTGGAGCAAAGGATTGAAAATAATACTCCTGAGAAAATGGGTGATTATGAAGTATATTCTTACCGTGCATTGAACAGTATAGGTTCCGCACAAGTAGATCACTATTTAATTCAATTGACTGAAGCCGGAGACTCTCAACCGGTTTATGCCGATTTCTCAATGGCCGTAAAAGGTAATTCTGAAAAGGAGTATAATGCTTTAATTAAAGCCATCTTTGAGTCGATGTCTTGGACAAAGACAACGGTTTAAATACCTATAACTAACTAATTAAAAAGGCGCCGATGGCGCCTTTCTTATTTATAACTGCGGAAGTTTTATCGCTTTAAATTCGGTAATGATTTCGGCGACTACTTCTGCTGCGGGTTTAATTTCGTGAATGAGTCCGGCGATTTGACCTATTTCTAGTTCGCCCTCTTCAAGATCGCCCTCAAACATTCCCTTTTTTGCTCTTCCACGTCCTAATAGCGCGCTCAATTCTTCTTTGGTCGGCGTGCTTTCATAAAGACGCTTTACGTCTGTGTAGAACTTATTCTTCAGTAATCTTACGGGAGCAAGCTCTTTTAAAGTAAGTTCGGTAGCGCCTTCTTTAGCCTCTACTACCAAATCTTTAAAAGCTTGATGACTGCTTGCTTCAGGTGTAGCGACAAATCTGCTACCTATTTGTACACCATCCGCTCCCAAAATCATCGCAGCAAACATTCCCTTTCCTGTTGCAATACCACCTGCGGCAATTAAAGGAATTTCTAGCTGCTCTTTCACCATGGGAATCAACGTAAAAGTCGTCGTCTCCTCGCGACCATTATGGCCTCCTGCTTCAAAACCTTCAGCGACCACAGCATCAACGCTTGCATCCTGGGCTTTCAACGCAAACTTTACACTGCTTACTACGTGCACGACTTTTATACCGTGATCTTTCAAATGCGTCGTCCAGGTTTTAGGATTTCCGGCGCTGGTAAATACAATTTGAACTCCTTCTTCGATAATGATTTGCATCAGTTTATCGATATCCGGATACAGCAATGGTACATTTACGCCAAAAGGCTTTGTAGTTGCTGCTTTACATTTTTGAATATGTTCACGCAGTACTTCGGGATACATAGAACCCGCACCTATAAGTCCCAGACCGCCGGCATTACTCACTGCACTGGCAAGTTTCCAACCGCTGTTCCACACCATTCCGGCTTGAATGAGTGGATATTCAATATCAAAAAGTGCTGTGATTCTATTCAAAATAAAAGTTTATGAGATTACGCCACTACCTAAGCATTCGTCGCCATCATACCAAGCTACAAATTGTCCTTCACTAATCGCAGATTGTGGATTTTCAAAAGAAACAAAAAGCCCATCTTCCACTTTATGCAACCAGGCTTTTTCAAGCGGCTGTCGGTAACGAATGCGTGCTTTAGTTTCTACAACTTCTCCTTCCTGAAGTTTTAGATCTTCTCTGATATAATGTACCTCATCCTCTTGCACAAACAACGCGCTGCGCAACAATCCCGGATGGTTTTTCCCTTGACCGGTATAGATCACATTTTCTTCAACGTCTGTATCTATCACAAAAAGCGGTTCTGGCGTACCCCCTACGGCAAGACCTTTGCGCTGCCCTTTTGTAAAATAATGCGCCCCTTGATGCTTGCCTACAACCTTACCTTCGGCAATGCTGTACTTTGGTTTTTTAGCTAATACAGCAACATCAGTCACGGCGACATCAGAATCATTAGCTTCTTGAAAATCGTTAATTTTTTCCTGAGCGCGTTCCGCAGGAATTTCTACAATCACGCCCTCTTTCGGCTTTAATTTTTGCTGAAGAAAATCAGGTAAGCGTACTTTCCCGATAAAGCATAAACCTTGAGAATCTTTCTTTTCTGCAGTCACCAAATCTTGTGCTTTTGCTATTTTACGCACTTCGCTTTTCTGCAAATGCCCAATAGGAAATAAGGTTTTGGCAAGCTGTTCTTGAGATAACTGACATAAGAAATACGACTGATCTTTATTAGCATCCGCTCCGGCTAGCAATTGATATACAGGCTTCCCATCAATTTCGGTCTCACCTCGCTGACAATAATGTCCTGTAGCCACATAATCTGCTCCGAGATCGAGCGCAATTTTCATAAAAACATCAAACTTGATCTCACGGTTGCACAACACATCAGGATTAGGTGTGCGTCCCATCTCATATTCCCAAAACATATAATCTACAATACGCTCTTTATATTGCTCGCTCAAATCTACCGTTTGAAAGGGAATCCCAAGTTTTTCTGCAACGAGCATGGCATCATTACTATCATCGAGCCAGGGGCATTCATCTGAAATGGTCACCGAATCATCGTGCCAGTTTTTCATAAACAAACCAATCACATTATAACCGGCCTCCTTCAACAAATATGCTGAGACGCTACTATCTACACCACCACTAAGGCCTACTACTACGGTTTTCATACAGTTCAATTTGAATGCTAAGTCGAATACTTTTGTGCAAAATTACGAAAACAAAGAGCGTATTTCTAAAAAACGAAAAGCTTCAGTAAGGTACTGAAGCTTTTCAATTTGTGGTGGGACAAAAAAGATTATTTATTGCGCTGCTGTTTTTCAGCTTGCTCCATCATTTCAGAAAACTTCTGAGAGAATTTGCTCTTCTTTTTTGGCTTTGCCTTAGCTGTAGCGATCTTCGCGTGAATTTTATCTTCATCTAAAATAAAATTCTTGATCACTAGCATAATTCCGATGGTAATCAGGTTTGAAATAAAGTAATACAAACTCAATCCACTCGCATAGTTGTTGAAGAAAAACAACATCATAATTGGTGATAAATACATCAGGAATTTCATATTCGGCATTCCCGGCTGCTGTGTTTGCTGCATACTTTGACCCGTTGTCATCGTCATATAAATAAAGATTGCAATAGATGCCAAAATCGGGAATAAACTCACGTGATCTCCGTAAAACGGAATATGGAACGGCAAGTCTGCAATTTTATCATAGCTCGATAAATCGTCTGCCCAAAGGAAGCTCTTATGTCTTAATGCAAATGCCGAAGGGAAAAAGGTAAACAAGGCATAGAACACAGGAATCTGAAGCAATCCGGGAATACAACCACTCAAGGGGCTGGCACCGGCTTTACTATAAAGCTTCATCGTTTCCTGCTGCTTCTTCATCGGGTTATCTGCATACTTCTCGTTGATCTCATTGATCTCCGGTCTTAAAACCTTCATCTTTCCTTGAGATAAGTACTGCTTGTACTGCACCGGAGAAAGCAATAATTTGATCGAGATCGTCAATAAAATAATGGCAATTCCTGCAGGGAAATAAGCGATCAAGAAATTAAAGAACGGGATGATCAAGTATTTGTTGATCACACCAAAAATCCCCCAACCTAACGGCATCGCTTCGTCAATATCTCGATCGTAGTTGTTTAAGATCTGATAATCGGTTGGACCATAATAGAAGTCCATCGCATAGTTAAGCTCGCCATTTACCGGCTTCAGCGTCATATTGGCTGCATACTGCTTGGTATATACGGTATCAACTTCTTCATCTTCAACCAAATTTTTAGAAGAAAAACGCACCTCATCAAAAGGTTGATCGGTTAATAATATAGAGCTGAAGAAATGCTGTCTAAAGTTAAACCAGTCTACATCGGTCTCGATCGCATCATCATCACCGGTCTGGTCTAATTTGTCGTGGTCTCCTTCTTCATATTCATAAGTTAAACGCGTATAACGGTTTTCATAAGTAATACTTTTTGCGTGACGATAACCCTTCAGTTGCCAATCTAAATTGATAGGCTGCGAAGTATTAACTACATTTTGTAATCCTACTGTTTTGATGCCGAAGCCCATCATATAGTCATCTGGCGTCAGCGTATAGCGGTATTCTAAATATTCTGAATCTGAAACTTTAAGTTTCATAGACAGCACTTGATTTTCTCCTTCTTTTGAAAGTGAAGGTTCAAAGTACAAGTTCTCACTGTTCAAGGTGCGATTATCTGTAGTGCTGAAGGTAAGATTGAATCGGCTGTTTCCATCTTTAATTAGGTAAACAGGAACAGAATCATAACTCTTGAAATTCTTCAAACGTGCTTCAGTAATAAAACCACCTTTGTTGCTCACTTTAAGCGCAAGCACATCGTTTTCCAGCTCGGTAACATCATCTGTCGCTGAAGGTAAAGTCGCTGAGTACGCAAAACTTCCTAAAGTAGCTTTGTAGCGCTCTAATGCCAAAGAGTCATTTTGCGGCGTGGTGCTTTCAACTACAGCATCGGTTTGCGATGCTTTTTCTGCAGCTGCTTCCTGAGCTTCAACCTGCTCTTCTTGTGCTTTTTGCGCAGCAAGTTCTTCTTCAGTTGGCTGGTTTTGCCAAAGCATAAATAATAAAATAGCTCCTATTAAAAGGAACCCAATCATTGACTGTTTGTCAAATTTCTTTTCTTCCATAATCATCGAGGCTCACGCCTTATTGTATTCGTATGTAATTTAGTTTACGGGAAACCCGGCTAAGTTAAGTGGCTAGAAGCAATAACAATCCCACAGATTAGTTTTGTGCCACATTGTCGGAACTTTTTGATTGACTGTATTTTACTGCAGCCTGAACATACGCCACAAAAAGCGGATGTGGGTTCGCCACAGTACTCTTATATTCAGGATGGTATTGAACGCCTACAAACCAAGGATGATCTTCCATCTCAATGATCTCTACCAATCCGGTTTTTGGGTTTGTACCTGTGATTTTAAGTCCGGCCTTTTCTAGTGTCTCTCTGTATTTATCGTTAAACTCATAACGATGACGGTGACGCTCTGTGATCAGTTCACTTTTATAAACATCAGCAACAATACTATCTGCCGCCAATTTACAGTCCCAAGTTCCTAAACGCATCGTTCCGCCCATATGCTTCAGGTCTTTTTGATCTTCCATCAACGAAATTACAGGAGCCGAAGTATCTTTTTGCATTTCGGTAGAATTGGCATCTTTCAATCCTGCAACGTTGCGTGAGAATTCAATAACTGCCATTTGCATTCCTAGACAAATTCCTAAAAACGGAATTTTATGTTCGCGGGCATACTGCACGGCTTTGATCTTTCCTTCAATACCGCGCTCACCAAAACCTGGAGCTACGAGTAGACCGTCTAATTTTGAGATCTTATTCTGAATCACATCCTGCGAAATAAATTCAGAATGTATAGGCACTACGCGTACTTTAACCTCGTTTTCTGCACCGGCGTGAATAAAGGCTTCTAAGATCGATTTATAAGAATCCTGAAGCTCAACGTATTTACCAATAAGACCAATCGTCACTTCGGCCTTTGGGTTTTTATGTCTGCGTAAGAATTCGTTCCAACGCGTAAGTTCTGGCTCACTGTCTTGAGATAGCCCCAACTTTTGAAGCGTGATCGCATCAAGACCTTCTTCCAACATCAAGTTAGGTACGTCATAAATCGTTGACGCATCAATAGACTGAATCACCGCTTCTTTACGCACGTTACAAAACAGCGCCAACTTCTCACGAAGATCATCGCTCAATTCGTGCTCGGTACGACAAACCAAAATATCAGCTTTGATTCCGCTTTCCATCAAGGTTTTCACCGAGTGCTGCGTTGGCTTAGTTTTCAATTCACCCGCAGCCGACAGATAAGGAACAAGGGTTAAATGAATGACCAAAGCATTCTCATCACCCAATTCCCATTTCAACTGACGTACCGATTCGATATACGGTAAAGACTCAATATCACCAACAGTCCCGCCAATTTCAGTGATCACAATATCATAATCTCCGGTATTCCCCAGATGCTTGATACGTTCTTTAATCTCATTGGTAATATGCGGCACCACCTGAACGGTTTTACCCAAAAACTCACCGCGGCGTTCTTTCTCTATAACGCTTTGATAAATGCGACCGGTGGTCACGTTATTTGCCTGAGAAGTATTTACATTTAAAAAGCGCTCGTAATGCCCTAAATCTAAGTCGGTTTCTGCACCATCATCGGTTACATAGCATTCTCCGTGCTCATAAGGGTTAAGTGTTCCCGGGTCAACATTAATGTATGGGTCTAGCTTTTGAATAGTCACACTATAGCCTCTTGCCTGAAGTAATTTAGCCAATGAAGCTGCGATTATACCTTTACCTAATGAAGAAGAAACCCCGCCCGTGACGAAGATGTACTTTGTATCTGCCATCTGTATCCTGATTATTTTTTAAGCTCTTTTTAACATGAAGAGCGCGTCTACGGGATGCAAAGATAGCGATTTATTGACGAACCTTTTAAGTGGTTTTTAGGATAATTTTTAAGGTTTTCTTTTAGGCTGAGGCGCTGGGTATTGCCGTTTGATTTTAAAAATAAGCTCTTCTAACCCATTGATTTTGATCTCGTGCATTTGCTGCATCATAAAACCCAGTTTTCCCTCAGGAAAGCCTTTTTGCTTAAACCACCCAAAATAGTACTCCGGGATTTCTACCAAATAACGGTCTTTGTATTTGCCAAAAGGCATTTTGTAATAGGCAAGTTCGATAAGGCTTTCCGGGTTCAAGATCAAACAATTTTAATGTGATAACTACGGAGTAATCCGGCTAAACCTCCTTTGTTGAAGATCGCTCCGCGTATTTTATTTTCATCAGGATTGAGCTCATAATGTACCGCCGAAGAAAAATCGGTTTGTTCCAGATTGGTTTGGTCAAAAGTGGCTCCTGCAAGATTGCATTCGTCTAGAAAGACGCCTGAAAGATTAGCTTCAGTAAAATCGGCTTCTTTTAATTGACATTGACTGAATTGAGACGAACTCAAATCAACTTGATAAAAACTGCTAAAATCAAGCGTACATTGCGAACAATATACCTGAAACAGAAAGCTGTTACAAGCTTCAAAGGCAATACCTAGCATTTTGCACGCTGAAAATTCACACTCTTGAAAGGCCGTCTGTACCAATTTGGCTCCACTCAAATCGCAATTTTCAAACGTACAATTGGTAAACGTAAGCTTTGAAAGATTGGCTTTCGCAAAAACACAACTCCTGAATACACAATCTTCAAAATCTGCAACGAATGGGTTTTCAGCAAAATTGTGATTTTCAAAAATTTGGTCTGTGAGGAGTTCGTTCATAATTAGCCTGCTGTAGTTTTTCCTTCGGAAACCTGATGAATCAGTTTTCGGCTTAAATAATTAAAACGAATATACAACAACACCGCCGAAGCACTAAGCCCCGCAAGCAAACCATACCAAATTCCCTGACTTGCCATTTGATCTTCCTGACCAAAATACCAAGCCACCGGAAACCCAACCAGCCAATACGCGATAAAACAAATAAACGTGGGAATATTTACATCTTGCAATCCCCGCAATGCCCCCAGAATAACCACCTGCAAACCATCACTCAATTGAAAAAGTGCCGCCACAATAAGCAACTGCGCAGCAAGTAGGATCACTTCAACATTATCAATATAAAATGTGGGGAGGATATCTTTGAGAAGTATAAACCCAACGGCAAAAACCGCTTCGATCAAAAACACCTGTAAAAACAGCGAGAATGCAATGCGACGCATATTCTCAAAATCGGCTTTTCCTTTTTGATTGCCCACTCTAATGGTTGCGGTAACCCCAAGTCCCACTGCGATCATAAACGTCATCGCCGCAAGATTGAGCGCGATCTGATTTGCAGCCTGGGCGTTGGTTCCTAAAATTCCAGATAAGAAAATGCAAGAAGTAAAAAGCGACACTTCAAACAACATTTGCATTGCCGTTGGAAAGCCCAGATCAAAAAGCTTTTTAAAAATAGGAAGCTGAAACGCTTTGCGACGCGTCCACACAAAATACGGTTGAAACTTCTTTTTTCGGCTTAAAATATAATACAGCATCCACAGCATAAAGAAACGCGAGATCAAGGTTCCATAGGCGGCACCAACAAGCTCCAGACGCGGGAAGATCCAAAAGCCGTAAATAAGAATAAAATTGAAAAACACGTTAACCACATTTGAAACCAAAGTAGCATACATCGCATATCTTGTGTTTGACAAGCCGTCTGCAAATTGTTTAAATGCCTGAAACACCATCAACGGGATCAATGAAAATGCTACAATATCCATATACGGGATAGCGAGTTCAACCACCTCAACAGGCTGATCGAGATAGTATAAGATAGGTTTGGCCAGCAGTAATAAGACAAAAAGTAAAATACCATTTAAAGCACACATCACGATCCCGTGGTGAAAATAA
The DNA here is from genome assembly GCF_000152985.1 of Leeuwenhoekiella blandensis MED217. Taxonomy (GTDB): domain Bacteria; phylum Bacteroidota; class Bacteroidia; order Flavobacteriales; family Flavobacteriaceae; genus Leeuwenhoekiella; species Leeuwenhoekiella blandensis. The sequence goes on from NZ_CH672395.1 coordinate 3,341,734, forward strand.
TTGCGCCCGGTTTGTGTATCATTTGCACCATCGGCTTCAGCAACTAAAGGCGTGATCGCAAAAGAAAAACCAATTCCCAAGCTTAGTGCAATAAAGATAAGACTGTTACCCAAAGAGACTGCGGCGAGTTGTGCAGCTCCCAAACGCCCTACCATAAGATTATCGGCTAAAGCAACAAGAATATGGCCCAACTGCCCCAACATCACCGGGTAAGCAATCTTTAAATTTTGTCGAAATTCTTTAGTATAATTTGATAGCACAACGGTATTTTTTTGCGGACTGCAAAAGTAAGATTTAAGTTCAACAACAAGTTTACTTGAGACGAACCTTATTTTAAATTTAACCTGAGCTGCATTTTAAAAACTAATTAACAGCTGAAGGCTTGCGCTATGCGTAATTTTACCAAGCTATGCACAACGATCACGAACTCAAAAACAAAGAAATACCTGAACGCATTTCGCACGAAATAAAAATAGCGCTCTCGTATTACCCTGAACTTGCAGAAACGCCTATTGCTTTTCGATTTAAGAAAGACATAAAGAAGTCTACCATGCAGGCGCAACCTGCTTTCAAATCCTTGCTAAAACCAAGAAAGAAAAGGTCGTATGTGATTTTCATCAGTAAAAAAATAAAGATCGAATCTGAGTCTTTTAAGATCACTGATATTCCTTCAGATGTTTTGATTGGATGGATAGGCCACGAGTTGGGACATATTATGGATTATCGCGATCGCAGCAGTTTAGATTTAATTTGGTTTGGTATTAAATATTTGTATTTCCCTAAATTCATCAGGGAAGCAGAGCGTGCGGCAGACACATTCGCTGTCTCGCACGGTATGGGAAAATACATTTTGGTTACCAAAGACTTCATCCTCAATCACGCGCATATTTCAGCAAAGTATAAAGCGCGTATCAAAAAACTTTATTTGTCCCCGGAAGAGATTATGATACTGATTAACAAGGAGTAATTTCTAATTAGAAATTCAATTAATTTCTTCAAAGAAAATCTCATTGTTATTTATAAACTGAATGTTAAAGGTGTTTAATCTCGTTACAGTATAAATCGTATCACTCATTCTATTATATGAATGATGACTACTTATTTTATAGTTTTGCTTGACTAAATCATACTTTATTTTATCGTATTCATTTTGTCTATCAATTTTAATAGTAAAGTATGTATAAGAGTCGTTAAATCCCCTATCTGCTTTTTTTGATATTATAACTCCCGAACTAGGATATTTTAATTTAAATGAATTTTCAAAAGTTCCTATTAATTCGGAATCAGAAGGATATACAATCCTATAAGAAAGATAGAAAGATGAAATAATTGAAATTGCAAATAGTGTTGCTGAAGATTTCAGCAATATATTTTTCACATTCCAATTCCTGAAAAAGCGCTTACTCAGTAAATTTAAAATAGGTTTTAATAAAAGGACTACTATAAATGAACATAAGAGTATTATGGTAAAAGAGAAAACAAATACGAAATATTCCATTCCAATTTAAATTCTAGCAACTAGCTTTAATTAGTTAATTGCTTCTGCACAAATTCCTCCCACTCGGCAAACTTTTCTTCGTTCATCACTTTTTCCATTTTTACTTGTCCGCCTTTTTTCTTGTTGGCACCACTCCATTCATAAAAAATCTCGGGGTTCACCGTATTTACAAACACACCTTTTAGCGCTTTACTGCGTGCGACACCATAATTCTTATTGGCTTCCTGCAAACTTTTATCTAAAGCATCTGCCAGTTCTTCATTAGAAACTGAAGTTTCGGTCCCTAAATACCAATAGTGGTAAAACTCATCATCTTCGGGATTACGTTTTGCCGCAATAGTAAATTCCGGGATTTTAATATCGAATTGTTCTTCGAGTTCCTGTACCGCAGCTTCCATTTTATTAACCGAAAGTTGCGACCCCACCGTGTTCAAAAAGAATTTAGTTCTTCCCGTGATCTTGATCTCTGCGCGCTCTTTGTTGGTAAAAGCAATCGTGTCCCCGATCAAGTAACGCCACGCTCCCGAAACGGTAGAAATGATCAAAATATAATCGGTTTCTTCTTCTACATCTGCCAGACTTATTACCGGCGCATCTTGTACCAGAGAACCATCCTGGTTGATATAATCCGGGTTCATAGGCACAAACTCAAAGTAAATACCGTTATCAGTGACCAATTTCATCGCGTCTGTTCCTGGTCTTGCCTGAAATGCGATAAACCCTTCTGAAGCGAGATAAGTATCAATCACCGTAATGGGTTTCCCAAGAAGTGCATTAAAACTCTTTTCATACGGCTGAAACGCTACACCTCCTGAAGTATATACCTGAAGGTTAGGCCAGATCTCATGAATATTATTCAAGTTGTGATACTCGATAACTTTTTCTAACATCAACTCGATCCAGCTTGGAATTCCGCTTAGGGCACCTATATCCCACTCTTCGGCTTTCTCTGCAATGTGTTGTACACGCTCATCCCAATCTTCAATCTTGGCAATATCTTCTCCCGGCTTGTAATAGCCTCTAAACCAAAACGGGATATTACTTGCGCTAATTCCGCTTATTTCTCCTTCCTCGTGGCCATTTCGCTTTGCGAGATCTGTAGAACTACCCAACATCATGATTTCCTTTTCAAAAAAGTCAGGTTCTAGATCAAAGTGGGCCAAAGCCCCCACTTGCTTGATCCCAGCCATACGAATGGCATCAACCATTTCATCGGTCACCGGAATGCGCTTGCTGCTTTTTCCTGTGGTCCCGCTACTCAAAGCGAAATAATGCGGAGTTCCCGGCCAAGTGACATCAGTCTCCCCTTCGTGCAATTTTGACCACCAGGCTTCATTGATACTGTTGTAATCAAAATACGGAAGCTTTTCTGCAAACAAGGTTGCCGGATTTTCTGATTCTAAAATCGCATTAAAATCATAGTGCTTTCCAAACTGGGTGTCTTTGGCTTTTTCTAATAAAGATTTTAAGACCTCTTCCTGTTCTTCAAGCGGATTGGATTCTGGAATTACTTTATCTGAAATATCGATAATCCCTTTTATGATGGAGCCTAATATTGCCATGATTTAGTTGTTAGTTTGGTTTGCTATAAAATTAAAAGACCTCGTGAAAACGAGGTCTTTACTTAGTAGAAGTTTAACAACAATCTTAGTCTTTAAGCGGCTTCTCATTAGTTATTGGAGGAATCACGCCGTACGTATCAAAAAGATAAACCAAGCTGGTCATTGTCGCCGCGCCCAGCTCTAATTCTCTTTTATTTACCGCGTCAAACGTATCATTAGAAGCGTGGTGATGATCAAAATAACGCTGCGAATCAGGACGTAGTCCTGCAAGAACAGTTCCTTCTTCTTTTAACGGACCAACATCTGCCCCGCTACCTCCTAATTCAAAAAAGTGAATCAAGTACGGCTTAAACAACGGAATCCAGCTTTGTACCTGCTCAAAATTGGCCTTATCAGCGTCAAAAGAAAATCCGCGAGGTGTGAAGCCACCGGCGTCGCTTTCTAAACCAAAAACGTGTTTCTCTCCTTCTTGCTTCGCCACTTTTGCATATTCTGTACCGCCGCGCAGGCCGTTTTCTTCATTCATAAAAAGTACAACACGTATGCTGTGCTTCGGTTTATAATTTGCAGCTTTCATCAAGCGCAACACTTCCATACTTTGTACCACACCGGCACCGTCATCGTGGCTTCCGTCTCCCAGATCCCACGAATCTAAGTGACCACCTACAACCATAAATTCGTTAGGTTTTTCGCTTCCGGTAATTTCACCAATCACATTAAACGAAGGCACATCTTCTTCATAATTCTTGCAATTCATTTTAAGATAGAATTGCGTGCTCTTGTCTTTTTTAAGCATTTTGCTCAACAGCGCTGCTCCATTAGTGCTTATGGCAGCTGCTGGAATACGCTTGTCGTTAGGCAAGTCTCCGTAAGACATCGAACCGGTGTGTGGAAGATCGTCCATTCTTAAATTCATCGAACGCACAATAACACCCACAGCACCATATTTTGCAGCTTCCATAGCACCTGCATAACGCTGATCTACACAACCGCCATAAGCAGAAAACGTCTGGATCAAATCGGCCTGCATTGGGCGATTATAAAAAACGATTTTACCTTTCAATTGGTCTTCGCCATATTTTGCTAGATCATCAAGACCTTGCACTTCAACAACCTCTGCAGTAACCCCAGAAGGCGCCGTAGCAATAGAACCACCCAAAGCACAAACAGGAACGTCTATGCTTCCGTCAGGACCTTCAATATGTGCTTTTTCCGGTGCGCCTCGCTCCCATTTGGGAACCATTACCGGTTGTAGCCACACTTTATCAAGTCCGATTGATTCAAGTTCTTTTTTTGCCCATTGCACTGCTTTTTCTGCGCCGGTGCTTCCGCTAAGACGCGGACCTATATCATTTGATAGTTCGTCAAGCCACTGATAGCTGTTCCCGTTCAATAAGGACAAATCGTAAAAATTACGCAGTTGTAAGGAGTCTTTAGTTGTTTGAGCAGAAACCAAATTGAATCCTGCAAACAACATGACGAAGAGGAAAATTCTTTTCAAAATTAGTTGTGTTTTAGATGAGTCCTAAAAATAATATTCTCTTGCGGTATTTACGCCATTAAACAGAAAAATCGCCACTTCCGTGCCGATTTTTGATAGTTTCATTAAATGTAATGCTGAAATTATAAAGTTCTCAACTATTATTCTGATTCCAACTGTTTGCGATACGCATCAATATTACTTTTAGTCTTCTCATCGAGTTCCGGCTCTTTAATGTCTTTGTAAGACGAAAGCTTTTCTAGAAGAATATTAGCTAAAATCAACCGCGCGGTAGGTTTATCGTCTGCCGGAACGATATACCAAGGTGCGTGAAATTTTGAAGTTTTATTAATCGCATCTTCGTAACACTGCTGATACTCATCCCACAAGGCGCGCTCTTTAAGATCGCCTGCGGAAAACTTCCAGTTTTTATTCGGTTTATTTAATCTTCTAAGCAAACGATTCTTTTGCTCTTCTTTAGAGAGATGTAGAAAAAATTTGAAGATGATCGTTCCGTTATCGGCGATGTGCTTTTCAAAATTATTGATCTGCTCAAAACGATTTTCCCAAAAGGCTTCATCAATATCTGAAACTTCATTGATCCCAGGAATGTTTTCATTCAGTATATATTCAGGATGCACGCGCGTCACCAAAACATTCTCGTAATGCGTTCTATTAAAAACACCCACTTTACCTCTAGCCGGCAATGCGATGTAATGACGCCACAAATAATCGTGCCCCAATTCTAAAGACGTTGGCGTTTTAAAACTGTGCACCACCACACCCCGAGCATTAAAGTTTTTAAAAACCTCGCGAATCAGACTATCCTTTCCGGCAGTGTCCATACCTTGAATGCAGATAAGCGCAGCATATTTCCCATGCGCGTACATCGCATTTTGAATATCGGCAATCTTTTTACTTACCTCATCCAACTCTTGCTCGAGTTCTTTGGTCTTCCCAAAATCCTCGTGGGTTTTACGTTCTGAAAGTTTTACGGGTCCCGTAATTTGATAGTCTGAAGCTTTCATAAGCCTAAATTTTTATGCTGATTATTTACTAGCGAAGAGTTTCACATCTTCTTCAGAAACTTCGCTACCACCCAAAATAATTAGACGCTCTACGACATTGCGCAGTTCGCGTATGTTTCCCGTCCAATCGTATTCTTGTAGCTTTTCGACCGCTTTATCTGTAAAGTTCTTGACCGCTGTACCTTGTTCGCCGGCAACCTTATTGGCAAAATGAGTTACCAAAAGCGGAATATCATCTCTGCGGTCATTAAGAGCCGGTACCGCAATTAGAATAACTGCAAGACGATGGTACAAGTCCTCTCTAAACTTACCGTCTGCAATTTCCTTTTTCAGGTCTTTATTGGTTGCTGCAAGCACGCGCACGTCCACTTTAATATCTTTATCGCTACCTACGCGAGACACTCTGCTTTCTTGCAAAGCACGTAAGACCTTAGCTTGCGCCGAAAGACTCATATCGCCAATTTCGTCTAAGAAGATCGTTCCGCCATTTGCGGCTTCAAACTTCCCGGCACGGTCTTTATTTGCTGAAGTAAAGGCTCCTTTTACGTGGCCAAAAAGTTCGCTCTCGATCAACTCAGAAGGGATCGCTGCACAGTTCACTTCAACCATTGGTCCTTTTGCACGATCACTTTTTTCGTGCAGCCAATGCGCAACAAGTTCTTTACCGGTACCGTTGGGACCGGTGATCAAAACACGCGCTTCGGTTGGCGCTACTTTTTCAATAATATCTTTGATCTTGGTGATGGGATCGCTCTCCCCGATCATCTCGTACTGCTTGCTTACTTTTTTCTTAAGTCGCGTATTTTCTACAACCAAGTTCTTTCGGTCTAAAGCATTACGCACGGTGTTAAGCAGTCTGTTTAAATCGGGTGGTTTTGAAATGTAATCAAATGCTCCTAATCGCATTGTATTTACGGCTGTATCAAGATCTCCGTGACCAGAAATCATAACCATCGGGATTTCGGGCTTTACTTTTTTGGTCGCCTCAAGTACTTCAACACCATCCATTTTAGGCATTTTGATGTCGCAAAGCACAAGATCATAATCGTTGTCTTTGATCTTTTCCATTCCGGCGAGACCGTCTTCAGCCTCCTCAACCTGATACGCCTTATTTTCTTCGGTTAAAATTTTGACGAGCACGCGACGAATTGCCGCCTCATCCTCTATGATTAAAATCTTTGACATACTTAAAATTTAAATTTCACACCCGTTCTAAAATAAAACGTGTTGTCACTATTTATCGTGTAAATATCATCCCGGTTATTATTCCGCAATCTAAAATCATTGCTTACAGAATGCGTTGCGTAGGCATAATATAGTAAATGATCTGTAAAAAAATGTTCGTAACCCAGACCCGCCAGAATAATGGTCATCGAAATATTTTCAGCCGTGCGCCCATCGATAACCATATTGTTCTGAATGTTTGCAAAAATGTTATCTAAGGTTGCAAAAGCCTGCAGTGCATCTTTATGTGAGTCATTCAAATAATGACGCACATTGGTTTTGGGCACACCCAAGGTGTATGTCCAATTGGGATGAAATTCTCTATAGTAATTTACTAGCGGAAGCGGAAAATTACGCCCCGGAGTTGTAGAATAATCCAAACCAAAAATCCAGCGATACGGTTTTGTCGGAGAATTTTTCTTTCTATCATTTATCGCGTAGACAGAAGCCGTATAAATCCAATCATCAGGAACTAAAGTGCCCGCGATATTGGAGTTGATTCGGGCGCCGGCTTTTACACCAAAAACCCAATTTTCTTTAAACCGCCACACATATCCGGCATAAGCCGAAATACGATGTAGCGTGCTCACATCGTGAATATTGAAACCATCTGGAACCGCATCTTTGATATCAATATTGATGTTTCGATATTGAAAACCGGCTACCAGCATATTATTGAGCTCTTTATCTAACGGAATAGGAACTTGCAAAAGTGCTCTGAATCGTCCTACCGAATTGTTAGAATTACTAAACGGAATGTGCATATATTCTACCCTGGCGATATCTGTGGTTTGCGATCGCATCGTAAACATCACAAAAAGCAATACAGGTACCAGAATATATTTTGACATAAAAGGTTTTCTTATTTATTTTCGGTTGGAAAAAAGTGTACATCCCGCTGTGGAAAGGGAATGGTAATATTATTCTTTCTAAACTCTTCGTCAATTCTAAAACGAATTTCACTCTTGATCCGCGGATCTGAAAAGCTGTCATTGATGAAGAAATAAACGCCAAAATTCAACGAAGAATCTCCAAAATCTTCAAAGAGCACTGTAGGCTTCGGGGTCTTGAGCACACCATTTTGTTTATTGGCGCAGTCTAACAAAATCTTACGAACGAGCTGTGTATCGCTTCCATAGGCGACACCTACTTTCACGGTTTCCCGAGTGGTTTTATGATTCTGAGTGTAATTGTAAACAATCTCATTGATAAAGTGATGATTAGGTATTATGATGACTTTATCATCTCGGGTAAGCGCACGTGTGGTACGCAGTTTAATTTCAAAAACACGACCTACTTTACCGTCGATCTCGATCACATCTCCTACCGAAAGTGATTTATCGACCATAATGAAAATTCCGCCAATGATATCTGTAAATAAATCCTGTAACGCGAGACCTAAACCAACAAATAAAGCAGCTGAAGCAGTAAGTAATACGGTGACGTCAATTCCCGAAGCGCTTAAAGTAATCACCACGACAATGACATAAACGATGTACCTGATGAACTTGAAAATGCTTTTGAACTTGAGTTCATTTTCAAGATCCATATTACGCGTGATAAAACTTCGTATCAGGCGCAAAGCAGCGGTAGCCACAATAAATGCTAGAATCACGAGTAGTAAATGACCAACCGTAAAATCTATCGGCGTATTTCCCGTTTTAAAGTGAATACCCAGATTAAGAAAATCCTGAATGGTTCCCCATACATTTTCTTCGATGACGTCCTTTACTTTTTCGGCGCCTTCTTTTACTGTTTCTTTTACATCCTCCTGAATCATGCTAGTACTTCATCCACTTTAAAATTTCCTTATAGGTAGGCTTTTTACCATACATAAGAATTCCCACTCGATATATTTTTGAACCGAACCAAACCGTAAAAAGGAAGGTTGCGATCAAAATACTCACAGAGAGTGCCAACTGCCACCACGGCACTCCAAAAGGAATGCGCATCAACATCACGATAGGTGAGGTCAACGGGATCATAGAAAATATGGTCGCGATAGAACCGTCTGGATTTTCGATCACAGCAAAGAAGCCAACGTAAATCGCTAGCATCAACGGCATTATAATAGGCAACATAAATTGTTGCGTGTCGGTCTCACTATCAACCGCAGCTCCAATGGCCGCATAGATCGAACTGTATAAAAAGTAGCCCCCAATAAAGTAGATCAGGAAGAAACACGCCAGCTTTAGAAGTGGCAGATTAAGTACATCCAGAAGAATCAATTCGATTTTGTCTAAATCTGTTGTGGCCATATTGCCCACCGCGGCATTGGGCGCACCGCCCTCTAAGCCCAGATACAGACTTAAAAAGGTAAGTAAACCACCGCCAATCAGCAGCCAGATCATAAACTGCGTAATTCCTGCAAGCGTGGTACCCATAATTTTACCCATCATTAATTTGAAAGGTTTTACCGAAGAAATGATCACCTCGATAATACGATTGGTCTTTTCTTCAATCACAGAGCGCATCACCATATTGCCGTAAATGATGATAAACATCATCAAAAGATAACCGGCACCACCTCCAAAACCGGCTTTAATCCAGTTTGAAATTTTTGAAGTACGCTCTCCGGCAAAATCTTCAATAGTTATACTTATTTGGGTTTCTGAAGCATCTATCAGATCAAGATCAACCCCGCGGTCTAGTAATTTCTCATTGGTCAGTTTGGTTTCAATTTGCTCTTCAATCCCTTCAATTGTAGAAATTCCCGGCGCTTCATTGCCGTAAAAGCGAACGCCAGAGGTATTTTTCTTAACGTTTTCAGGAATATATAGTAAACCGAAGTATTTATTTTCTTCCACCAAATCTTTTGCGGTTTCCAACCCTTGCGGAGAAAGATCGAGATAATCTATGTTGGCAGTGCTTTCAAATTCCTTATAAAAATATCCACTCTCATCAACCACCACAATGGTTTGCTTTCCGGCTTGATTAAGTTGCGTGAGATACGTGATTAACATAATCATCCCGACCACGATCAACGGACTCAGAAAAGTCATGATAATAAACGAGCGATTGCTTACGCGGGCTTTATATTCTCTCTTGATTATTAATGCTAAAGACCCCATTAATTTGCGTTTATAGTTTGAATGAAAATATCATTTGCTGTGGGCACTACCTCCACAAAATGGTTGATCGTCCCTTTGTTTGCAAGGAAGCCTAAAAGATCATTAGGGCTTAAGCCATCTGGAATTTTTACTTGAAGTTTGAGATCGTTCTCGTTGATCGTTTTAAACTGTGCCGCATTAAGCTGCCAATCATCGCTTGCGCTCTCGAGTACATTTTTCTTAAGTGTTTCAAGACTTTGAACACTATCATCTCCTGTTTGAATCCCAACCTCAAAGGTATTTGTGCGGTATGCTCTTTTAATATCTGAAAGACGACCGTCAAGCACCTTATTACTCTTATGCATCAATGCAATATGATCGCACATCTGCTCCACAGATTCCATACGATGCGTAGAAAATAATATTGTCGCACCGTCATCTCTTAATTTCAGGATTTCATCTTTGATCAACGTGGCATTGATAGGGTCAAAACCACTGAAGGGCTCGTCGAAAATAAGCAATTTCGGTTTGTGCAAAACCGTAACAATAAACTGCACCTTTTGCGCTTGACCTTTTGAAAGCTCCTGAATTTTTTTATTCCACCAGTCCATCATCCCAAGACGGTTAAACCAGTAGGCACTACGTTCTTTAGCTTCAGCTTTAGTCAGTCCTTTAAGACGGGCCAAATAAATAACCTGCTCTCCCACCTTCATCGACTTATACAAGCCACGCTCTTCGGGCATATAACCTATATTGATGATATGCTTTTGATCTAGCGCTTCGCCATCTAGATACACCTTACCGGTATCTGGCATTGTGATTTGGTTAATAATACGAATGAGCGTCGTTTTACCCGCGCCATTAGGTCCTAAAAGTCCAAAAACACTTCCTTTAGGAACTTGGATAGAAAGATCGTTCAGAGCGGTATATTTCCCGTATTTTTTATGAATATGGTCAGCGACTAAAAGGTCTGTCATAGAAGTTTGTAGTAAACTACCTCGGGGCAAGCCCATAAGGCATTCGTTGCGAACAAATTTTAATTTTGTATCATCCTGATAGCTATCGGGATGGGGCATTACACCCTTTGGCTATGCCAATAAAAGCTAAAGATATTGAAAACCATAGACCTCAAAGGCCAGTTAAGAATTATTTAGTATCAAAAACCGGTATACCAAGGCCCTAAAACAAAAACCCACCCTTAATGTGAATCAAGGATGGGAAAAAAATTGCTATGAAAAAGAAAAATATCACTAACTAGTGATTAGTGATATTCAAATATACACTTTTTTCTTAATAACATCTTAAAATTTAAGAAAACATGTCTTTTACCTTTTCAAAGAAGGATTTGTCCTCCTGTTGTGGCTGCGGTGAGAAGTGCTCATCGTCTAACATATTTTCAAAAAATTCACGTTGTTCTTTCTTAAGGTTTTTTGGTGTCCACACATTTACGTGTACCAGTAAATCTCCTTTACCATAACCGTTAATTGAAGGAATACCTTTTCCACGTAAGCGTAATATTTTTCCGCTTTGCGCGCCTTCTTCGATCTTGATGCGCACTTTTCCGGTAACGGTATCAATCTCTTTGCTGGTACCCAATACAGCTTCTGGGATACTGATGTACAAGTCATAATGCAGGTTATCACCCTCACGGCTTAAGGTCTCGTGTTCTGCTTCTTCAATAACCACAAGAAGATCTCCCGCGATTCCGTTGTTTCCTGGAGCTTCATTACCTTTTCCGGTAACTTTCAATTGCATCCCATCTACTACTCCGGCAGGAATTTTAATAGAAACCGTTTCTTCTTCGGTCTTCATTCCTTGCGCGTCAGCATCGCTTGGTTTAGAATCTATCATCTGACCGCTACCACCACAGGCTGTACACGGCGAAGCGGTTTGCATTCTACCTAAAATAGTATTGGTAACTCGTGTTACCTGCCCGGTTCCGTTACACGTAGAACAGGTTTTGTAAGTAGTTCCGCTAGCTTGCTTTTTACGCTTAACTTTGATTTTCTTTTCGGCACCGTTGGCAATTTCCTCAAGGGTTAGCTTCACGCGAATGCGCAGGTTGCTGCCCTTAGTTCTGCGTTGACCACCAAAGCCACCGCCAAAACCACCAAAGCCGCCGCCGCCGCCAAAAGCACTTCCGAAAATATCACCAAACTGACTGAAGATATCGTCCATATTCATACCTCCGCCACCGCCGAAGCCACCGCCTTCAAAGGCTTGATGACCATATTGGTCGTAGCGCGCACGCTTGTTCTCATCTCCTAAGACTTCGTAGGCCTCTGCTGCTTTTTTAAACATATCTTCTGCCTCAGAATCTCCCGGATTTTTATCTGGGTGATACTTGATGGCTTTCTTACGATACGCTTTTTTAATCTCTGCAGCAGTCGCATTCTTGCTTATGCCTAGTATGTCGTAATAATCTTCTTTCATCCCTATCTCTTCTTCAATCTTTAAAATTCATCTACAATTACTGGCCTACAACCACTTTAGGATAACGTATGATACGCTCCCCAAGCTCGTAGCCTTTCTCTACCACATCAACGATCTTTCCTTTAAGATCTTCCTGCGGTGCAGGAATTTGAGTGATCGCCTCGTGTACATCTGCATCAAATGCATCACCAGCTTGTACCTCCATTTGCTTAAGACCTTTTGTCTTAAGGGTTTCTCTCAACTTATTACTTATAAGCTCAACACCCTTAACAAGATTCTTGTCTTTTGCTTTTTCAATCTCAACCATCGCGCGATCAAAATCGTCTAAAACAGGTAACATCGCCTGCATCACTTCTTGACCGGCAGTTTTAAACAGTTCAACACGTTCTTTACTTGTGCGACGCTTATAGTTTTCAAACTCAGCAAAAAGACGCAAGAATTTATCTTTTTCCTTCTCTAAATCGGCTTGATATTTTGCCAACTCATCTTCGTTGGTCTCGGCAGCTTCAGCACTAGAAGCATTGTCTTCAGCTTCATGTTCAGCGCTTTGCACATCTTGTGCTTTATGTTCTTCGTTCTCGTGAAGTGTTTCTTCTTTATTTTCTGAACTCATTGTTTTTCTAATTTGCTTTGCAAACGGCAAAAGTACTGCCAATTCTACAAAAATGTCAAAATGTCACCGATATATTTTATAGTTTATTTAAGAGGTAAAACCAATTCTTCTGTTAATTTTGAGCTCTCAATTAACACTAAAAAAGGTAAATAGAATGAAAACTAAATTTTTAACGCTTTTTACTATGGCTGCGATGGTTACAGCTTTAGTATCTTGTAAAGACGAAAAGAAAAACGAAACTGAAGCTGCTGAAGCTGAAGCTGCTGTTGAGGCAACTGCAGAAGCAACCAAATATATGGTTGACAAAGAAGCTTCTGAAATAAAATGGTTAGGTGAAAAACCAACCGGAACACACGATGGTATTGTAGGTCTTGAATCTGGAGTTGTACGTGTTGAAGGTGATCAAATAAGCGGAAGCTTTCTTATCGATATGACTTCTATCACGGTTCAAGATTTAGAAGGAGATCAAAAAGCAAGTCTTGAAGATCACTTAAAAGGAACTGTTGAAGGTAAAGAAGGTGACTTCTTTAATGTTCAAAAATATCCAACAGCTGCATTTGAAATCACAGGAATCACTGAAGGTGAAGACGGAAAGAAAATGATGGCAGGTAACTTGACTTTAAAAGAAACTAAAAAGAACATTGAATTTCCTGTAACTTATGAAGTTTCTGGTAACACAATGACTTTAAAGTCTGAGCCATTCACTATCGATCGTACAGATTGGGATGTAAACTACGGTTCTAAATCTGTTTTTGATAACCTTGGTGACAAATTCATCAACGATGATATCGAATTAGAAATTTCTATTGTTGCTAATCAGCAAATGTAATTTGCAACAATATCATATTTAAAAACCGGCTTGAAGCCGGTTTTTTTATGCGCTTTATTGGCACCGCTAAAGGTTTTAATACTCCAAGACTTGCCTCGAAATTGAAAATTCGTTTCCGTGCAATGCCTCATGAGCCTGCCTTTGTCGGCAGACAGGCTTGACCTGAGGTAGTTTACTTTCTGCAAAGCGTATTAAGCAAGTAAATCCTTCAATGCTTGATTGAGTTGCGTGTATTTAAAAGAATAGCCTTGATGTTCTATTTTTTGGGAACTTACTTTCTGGCTTTCTAAAACCACTGCGGCCATTTCGCCTAAAATCAATTTGAGCATAAAGGCAGGAACTTTAGGGAAAATAAGAGGCTTGTTTAAGATCAAAGCCGCTTCTTTTGTCAAGGTTTCGTTAGTAACCGGCGCAGGCGCAACCGCATTATAAACTCCATTATTTTTGTTTAAAATCACTTCTTTAAAAATCCCGGCAAGATCTTCGAGATGAATCCAGGATTGCCATTGTTGCCCATCGCCTAACGGACTCCCTACATAATATTTTATAGGCTGAATCAACTTTTCTAAAGCTCCGCCATTTTTTGCCAGAACTACACCAACACGCACTTTGGCAACTTCAAGTCCTAAGGTCTCAAATTGATCTGCTGCTTTTTCCCAGGCTTCAACGACCGCACCTAAAAATCCCGGATTGTACTTTTCAAAAGACTCCGTATATAGTTGTGTTTTAGACGAAGCATATGCCCCAATAGCACTCGCTGAAACAAACTGCTCTACCTCGTGATCTGTTTCTTTTAAAGCACGCAAAAGGAGGTTTGCAGTCTCCGTTCTACTTTCTAAGATTGTTTTTTTATAGGCTTCGGTCCAACGCTCGGCAATACTTGCCCCGGCTAAATGTACGATGGTACTAACGCCATCTAGGCAAGCCTTATCAATTTCGCCTTTGGCCGTATTCCAAAGAAATCCTTTATAATTAGATTTGGTTTCAATTTTATTCGGGCTTGTAGTCAAGTAGTACACCTCGTGACCGGCTCCGTGCAATTGCCTCGTAAGCTCTTGCCCTACCAAACCGGTAGCACCTGTAATAAGAATTCGCATTTTTGGTTTTTGTCCTAAGTTAGCCACAATTCAAAAAGTGCAGGACGCCTTTTAAATAGGTTTAACACAATGGCGTATATATTTTCAGCTCTGCTTTTACGTTATAAATTGAGGTTACTGTAACTTGCTTCAGTCTTAGAAACTGTTTATGAAAAACTTTTTATTGGCACTTGCTACTGGATTATTACTAGCTTTAGCCTGGCCGACTTATGGATTTCCGTTGCTTTTGTTTTTTGGGTTTGTTCCTCTGCTGTTAGCTACACACAATCTCAACACTAAAGCAGCAAAAAGCCCAAAACTCAAAATTTTTGGGCTCGCTTACGTCGCTTTTTTCACCTTCAATATCATCACCACGTGGTGGCTTTATAATTCTACTCCTTTCGGGATGTGGTTTGCCGTGCTGGCAAATGCATTGCTTATGACTTTTGTATGGATGCTTTATGTGCGCATAAGCAAACGCTTTTCTAACCGTCTAAGCCTTGTCTTTCTCGTAGCCCTGTGGATGCTGTATGAATTTATGCATCTCAACTGGGAATTTGCCTGGCCTTGGCTCAACTTAGGCAATGCTTTTGCAACCTACACGGGCTGGATTCAATGGTATGAATACACCGGGACTTTTGGCGGAACACTTTGGGTTTGGGTATTGAATGCACTACTTTTTCAAGCACTTTTAGCCTTTAAGGAAACTAAAAAAATAAAGCAGCTAAGCATCCAAATAGCTATTGCCTTCGGAATCATTTTAATTCCTATTGGAATCAGTCAGCTTATTTTAGCGAATTACATCGAAACTGAAAACCCCGTTGAAATTGTACTGCTTCAACCCAACATTGACCCGTACACCGAAAAATACAATACGACAAACGAGCGCATTGCAGATCTACTTTTTGAGGAAGCTTTCAAGACGCTTACCCCTTCAACAGATTATCTTATCGCTCCCGAAACCGTACTTGCTGAAGGTGCCGGGGTTGATCTTCGTAATTTTGAATTTAGTACGGAAAAGGAAAAAGCAACGAGTTTTTTAAGTAACTATCCCAACCTAAATTATCTCGCAGGAATACAATTTTACCGCGTGTACAACGACAAAGCCGCTACCTTACCTACCTCAAATTACGTAGGCAAAGATCGCATAGGGAATCCTATTTGGGCAGACTTTTTCAATTCGGCTTTTCTTTTAAACGCTTCTGACAGCACGCAGATTTATCATAAAAGTAAACTCGTAGTTGGCGTTGAAAACTTTCCGTATCAAAGTATTTTAAAACCTGTATTGGGTGATGTGATGCTTGATCTGGGCGGCACGGTTTCTATGAAAACAACGCAAGAAAATCGTGTTGCTTTTACCGGAACTGATGGTACAAAAGTAGGTCCCGTGATTTGTTATGAATCTGTTTACGGTGACTTTGTTACCGGTTATGTTCAAGAAGGTGCCCAGTTTCTCGCGATCATCACCAATGATGCGTGGTGGGGCAACACCCAGGGACACAAACAGCACCTTAATTATGCACGATTACGAGCCATTGAAACCCGTCGCAGTATTGCACGCAGTGCAAACACGGGAATTTCGGCTTTTATCGATCAAAAAGGAGCAATTACAAAAGAATTGGGCTACGGTTTACGCGGAAGTTTAAAAGGCACGATCAATACTAATGACCGCCTTACATTTTACGTACGTTATGGGGATTATCTTGCTAAACTTGCCTTTATACCGGCAAGTATCTTGCTTCTACTTTCCTTTTTCAAAAAAGCAAAATAGCTTATTGCCCGCGATAGTATACTACCGTACTGATGGTTTTCAGCAAGATATTTAGATCAAGAAAGAGATTGCGGTGTTTGATATAGAATAGGTCGTACTGCAATTTTTCGAGCGTATCATCTACAGATTCGGCATACCGGCCGCGCACTTGTGCCCAACCTGTAAGTCCCGGCTTCACCGCGTGTCTGATCTCGTAAAACGGTATTTTTTCTGAAAGTTCTTTTACAAAAACGGGACGTTCTGGCCGGGGACCAATAAGACTCATTTCGCCTTTTAAAATATTGATACATTGCGGAATTTCATCAATACGTAAATTGCGTAGAATTTTACCAAAAGGAGTGATACGCCTGTCGGTTTTACTCGCATACTGCGCACCTCCTGCTTCGGCATCAACGATCATCGTACGCAATTTGATGATATTAAACGGCTTCCCATTAAGTCCAACACGCTCTTGGGTGTAAAAAAGCGGACCGCGATTTGCGATTAAATTCCCGAGAAAGACAAGCGGAAAAATAAAAAGACTCAAAAAGACTACACATAATGCAAAAATCGCATTAAACAACCTGCTGATAAAAAGATAGAATCGGTTTTTATTGCTTCGGCTAAATGGGAAATATTTATAAAAATCACGCTCTACGTGCTGCACCGGAACCCGATGTGTAATTTCTTCATAAACCTGAGTGTACTCCCGTATAGGAAAACCACGCTCCAACAACACAAGCAACTTATTATACAGATCAACCCCAACCCCTTTCGCCGAACTTGCCACGACAATTTCAGAAACTGTATAGCGCTTGATGGCTTTGATCAAATTATGTACTTCGATGGCTTTAAGTCGTTTATCAAAATCTTCGGGATGCACCTCATCGGTATTTACAAAACCGATCACGCGATAATTAGGGTCGGCTCTGTGTAAATTGGCCGCGATAAGGTTGATATCAAAGCTATTTCCCACTACTAAAATACGTTTATTAAAACGTGGGGCTGACACCAGTTTGATATAGGCATATCTCCAAAAGAGTATCCCTGCCACCATTGAACCAAAAAACATAAGTATTTGCAATCGGTTGTCTGGTAAAACCGGTGTGACAAATGGCGTTAGTATAAAAAACAAAACCGTTGTAGAAACGGTAAGTAGAACATTCTTGAGTGTCGTTTGAAAAGATGCAGCTTTTTGTAAATCATACAGCTCAAAAATCGCTGCAAAAACCGTGTAGTAAAGCCATAATACTAAAATCCATCCCCACCTGCTATACCTGATCTTCAAATAATCAAAATGAAATAAACTGTAGACAAGAATAAGCATCAAGGTAATCGAAGCCAAATCGAAGACGCGTAATAAAATTTTACGCTCAGAAATTTCAAAATGAATTTTGGGTATCCAAGACATGAAGGGGGCTGTTTGGTGCCTCAAATATAACCTATTTTAAGACAATAACTTATGCCACTGTAATTTTACCTGTTTCCAGGCAAAACCTACAGCTGTTGCTCTTCCTGATTCAGAAAGACAATAAGCTAATTTTGGATCACGCAATAAATGATTTATAGAATGAATAAATGCCTGCGCATCTCCGTCAGGAACAAGAAGTCCGTTCTCCTGATGACGGATTAAATAAGGAATCCCACCTACTTCAGTAGAAATGACCGGTAGTCCTAGCACCATAGCTTCAATAAGACTTACCGGTGTATTGTCGTAATGTGTCGTATTGATAAAGATATCATATTCCGCAGCCATAGAACACCAAGCTTCACGGGATAATTTTCCCGGAAACTGCACCTGAACACCAAGTTTTTCAGCGTGTTCTTTACACTTTTTTAGCGATCCATCCTTATCAGGACCTATCATACACAGCTGGGCTTCAGGATACTGTTGCTTTAGTTTATGAACTAATTCTACCGCCAAAATGGGATTATAGATCTCTGCAAAGGAACGCACCCATAGCAATTTGGGCTTAAGATTAGACCGCTGCTTAAATTCATATAAACTTAAATCAATAGCATTGGGAATTAATTTGACATTCTGATAAGCCTTTTCTTGAAAACTTCGTTTGAGATATAAAGAGGGTGCTACATTAGTATAGGACTTCCCAAATATACGTCTGGATGCTTTCGGGCTTTTTTCTAAGCGTTGCGGAAGATTTCCACCGTGAAGAATAGGAATATACTTTAAGCTGAATAATTTACAAAGACGAGCCGCGAGATAGGCATACCAAAAGCTTTGCGTACTATAGGTGTCGATCAAAACATAATCAGCCCAATGACGACTTTTGAACACCTCAACCAGCATATCAAAAAGCCTAAGAAATTTAGAACTTTTGCTACTTGCATAACGTAACGAAAACCTCTCTTGCTCCAGCCTCAACCCCAAAGTATCGACACCTGTTGGGGTATAGCCTTTATGGGCTAATTTGTTGCCGAGATAAAGTATTTTTTTTCTCATTAATTACGTTTAAAAGCGCCAGCGCGTAAATAAATGCCGGAGCCGCGACCCGCATAGAGGAATGATTTATGGTCAAAAACCAAAATCCATAAAAAGAATAGAACAAATAATTGTTTCTATTTCCTATTCTA
This sequence comes from Leeuwenhoekiella blandensis MED217, assembly GCF_000152985.1. Classification (GTDB taxonomy): domain Bacteria; phylum Bacteroidota; class Bacteroidia; order Flavobacteriales; family Flavobacteriaceae; genus Leeuwenhoekiella; species Leeuwenhoekiella blandensis. The sequence continues at coordinate 3,360,869 of NZ_CH672395.1, forward strand.
AAAAACAATGGGGTTAATACTAAAATAAAAAGAGCAAGTAACCCAAACACGCCATGTTCTGACAACAGCCTACTGATCTCATTGTGAGAAGCAGCCAGTATATCGAGTTTTTCTTCGCGGTATTCTTTAGTCTTCCCTACACCGATCCCTAGTATTGGGTTGTTGACAAAAAACGTGAGTTCTGAAGTAATAAGTTCTTCTCTTCCTGTAGACAGATCTTCTTTAATGCGTCCTGCTGCATCCTTGTTGGCATAACGCAAATCGATAAGCCCCATCGTGCGGACGGAGGAGATCAACCAAGTGATGGCGATTGCGCCTCCGATGATCACTAAGTAAAATGAAATAGCATTTCGCTTTCTCCCGGAAACCCCTTGAAAATACATCACGATAAAAGCGATACTTATAAGCGCAGCCGTTAACACACCGCCTCGAGAAAAAGTGATAATTCCACGATAGGCCAAAAACATAAGCAATCCAAGATTGATAAAAAAGATGAGCTTATTGCGGCTGTTGACAAAGAGTTGAACGACTAAGGCAAACATTCCAATACCTAGGGCGGTGGACACTTGGTTAGGACCATACCCCCCGGAAAGTGCAAAATTAGATTGCGTTCCGTTAAGTACGTCCCGGGTATCGGGTGTAAAGAATAATAAATAGATCGAAAGTGCGATCACGGGCATTAAAAGACACCAAACCACATTATGCAACTGTTTACGGGTAATTCTACGGTCATAGCAATACAGCGCGGAAATCCCCAAACAAAATGGACCACTTAAATTGAAAATAACAGCCTTCCGCACATTCGTATCAAAATTCAGGGTTTCGGCAGCATAGATAACCCCCGGAATAAGCAAGATTAAATAGAGCCAGTAGGGTGCTGATTTCCGCGAAGTTCCACTAAAAAACAAGCCGATAAGAATGAAACAGATCACAGAATACTTCCCCGCTTCCCAAGGAATAATACTCCCACCGGTCATTCTAAAAAACACCTCACCTGCAGTCATATAAGCTGCCGCAAGTAAAGCCTGATTATTTTTATTTTTTGTCTGAAATGTCCATATCACAAAAAAAACGATAGACCCTAGAAAATAGAACAAACCTAAAAACCGAAATAAATAGATTGCAAAGCCTATAGCAGCATGAAGCCCTATAAGTTGCAAATACCGCTTATTATAGTTTTTAAATAATTTGATCATATATACCAATTACCTTCTTTACGATCTCCTGTGCGCCGTAGTGCTCTAGAACGCGTTTCTGAAAATGTATTGCATTGATTTCCGCTTCGTTTTTAGTATCCCTTAAACTCAGCAGCGCCGAAGTTAAAATTTCCGTATCATTCGCAGGAACACAAGATCCAAAACCGGCGAGCACTTCCTTGCACTGCCCCACATCTGTTGCTACTATGAGAAGTCCGGCTTGCCCATACTCTAACAATGCTAGAGGTAAGCCTTCTGAAGCTGAAGCGAGTACCCCGATATCGAAATGCGGTAAAATCGCCGACATTTTTAAATAAACCCCGTGATAGAAAACCGACTTTTTAACGGGGAATTGTGCGATGCGTGCTAAAAGCGAAGTTGCGTAGGAAGTGTTTGGTGCCTCTCCAAATAAATGCAAGGTATACTCAGAATCTGTTTCAAGTAACTTTTCAAAAGCATCTAAGAGCAAATGATGATTTTTTTGCCCTCGCAAATTAGCAACACAAACAATTCGCTTCCCTTTAATTCCTGCAAACTTCTTGGAGCTTTCTAAAGGAAATGCCTCTGCAATGAAATTACGCACATAGAAAGCATTACTAACTTTTAATGTACGTTGTGCCCAAAGTTTTAAATTCTCATTTACCGCAAAAACAGCATCAAAAGTTTTACTGCTCCATTTTAAAAATCCAACAGCTCGGTTTTCTAAATACTCACTATTCCCGTAATGATCGTGCCAAATCAATTTAAGTCCCGGGGTGATCATTTTAACTAAAGAAGCTATAAAATAACTGCTTCCGTGGGCTTGAAGGATTTGAATTTTATGCTCTCTTATAAAACGTCTCAACCGAAGCAGTGCAGCTATATCTACAGTTTTTGTTCGCTTTAAAAATAAATACGGCACCTCATCACACAACAATTCCTTTAGCGCACCCTCCTTTCGTGTAACCCCTAAAGCTGAAAACTCTATACAGTCATACAAGGCATTGGCATAATTGACCGCCACGCGTTCGGCACCACCGGTATCTAGACTGTCTATGAGTTGTAAAATACGCACGGTTTACAGGAGCTTTTTAAGTTCAGCTTCAAACAAATCTAAAGTATACGTACGTGACCATATGGAAGCTTTTTGTGCCATGTATCTCAGTCGGGCTTTATCCTTTAAAAGTGCTTCTAATTTGGTTATATCAGATTCAAGCTCAGCGTTGACCAAAACACCGCGATCACCATGGTCCAACATCCACGGCACGCAAGAAATTGAAGTAGCTATAGGAATAACACCCCACCACATGGCTTCTGCAATGGCTTTTGGCCAGCCTTCGCTTTTAGAAGGAAGTATTAAAAAATGACTTTTCGTGTAGGCTTCACCTAGCACAGAAGCGGATTGATTTCCGTGAAGAAAAGCACTTTTTTCTAGATGCTGCTCCGTGATAAAATCGAGAAGCATTTCCTTTAAGGGTCCGTCACCATAAAAATGAAGTTCTGCCGGAAAACCTTTGGAGATGAGTTCGTTTACTAGCTCTAAAGCATACAACGGTCGCTTACCCGGAACCAAAGATCCTACAAAGAGAAAACGCAAAGGCAAATCATATTTACGCTGAGGAAGCGCTTTCTTATCGGCTTCGGTATAGGTCGCGGTAAAAAAGGACTTAATATTTTTGCTTTGATGAGGCCAATCTCCGTAAACCAAAACCTGCATATTTTTGGTCAAAAAACGGTTGCTTAATATCCATTTTTGCAGATTATAACTCCAGGGCTGCTTCGCCTTAGGATCCCAGTTTCCCGCATACTTTGCCGTCTTTGTCTTCTTTGGAAAAAATAGCTGAACAAGTGCACCGAGCAAACCCATATTTCCGGGACAACGCAGATGAATGTGATCTGCACCCGACATTGCCCAATAAATTTTCTTAATTATTACCGGCAGCACCAAAAGTGCTCGCCCTACCTGAGCAATACCGGTAATGTCAAACGAAGGGACTTTGATCAATCGTAAACTTTTAGCTTTATAAGCTAAGTCTATACTTCCAGGATTTTTTGAGCTGAACGTACCTACTACATCAACTTCATCTACGTCTTTGAACCACAAATTCATTTCACGAACATATGGGCCATAGGAATAAAAATCTCCATCCTTTTCAAAATGCTCAATATGTGTAATTACTGCAAATTTCATTGAGGCTTTGGCTTATTAAAAAGCAAACTCCACCATCCCGCGACCCTACCAGCAGCTTCATTAAATGCTCCTTTTTTATCTACAGCTGTAAGCACATTTGTAACTCTAATGAGAGTAAGTAATAATGCAGTCGCATTCCATTTAAAGCGTGCTTTTAAATTCGGATTTGGATATTTAACCCGCCACACATACCAACCATTTCGAATCACCATTTTCCCGTATTTATAGAGATCAGGCCTTCCTGAAGGATCGTGATAATGTGACAATTGTGCCCTGGTGTTGATCCACAAAGAACCCAACTTCGAAGCTCTCAAGCTAAAATCGGCATCTTCATACAAGCCATAACCTTCAAAATAGCTGGAAAAACTAAGTTTCTCAAACAAGGATTTCCTATAAGCTGCCACACCTCCCATTAGTTGCTCTACTGGGTATGTTTTTCCGGAAGGGGGTAAAAAACTAATAGATCGTCCATGTCCAAAATTAGGCATAAATCCGGGAGCAGCATCAGGCTGTAATCCAAATAACGCACGCAATTGAAACCGACTACCTTCTTTCCGTTGATACCCATCAAAACCAAACCAACTTGCTCGTGGCTCATTTTGATCGGATTCCCAAGCTACTTCATTGATAATATAACCTCCCACCCCAACAGCATTAGGTTTTTCATGAAAAGTATGAAGAATTTGCTCAAAATAATCAGGCTCAAGGACCACATCATCATCCAAGAAACACACAATTTCAGACTTGGGATTAAGCTTCTCTATCCCAAAATTCCGCTGAAGGGTAAGTCCACGATCCTGCTTTTCAACCTTAAAATACTTTAGATTTTTAATAACCTCCTTTATAAGCACATTTTCAGTTTGGTTATCTATCGAACCATCGATCACTAAGATTTCATCGGGATAAAGCCTCTGCTTTTGAACCGATTTTAACAAGGTTACTAATGCTTGTGAGCGCTGATAGGTGCATATAATTAAGGAAAAAATGGGCATAAACTAAAAGGCTATTTATAACGTTCTCCAAGTGCGATCAAGCGTTGTGCATACCATTTCGAAAGTCTATACTGCTTCAACTTCTTTGGAACATTAAGCAACCGCTTCAGTACTAAATAGGATTTACCATTAACCAAATTCAATATAAAATGCTTGTATTTATATTCTTTCTGCTGACTTGGAGTAAAATGCTTTAAGGTATAATAGAGTATTGTTGGACTTGGCACAGGTTTTAACATTCCTACAGGTGCATTCAACTCCCAAGGTTTTGAAGTTGGTTTTTCTTGCCCCCAAAATCTATATCCACCCGCTGGTGGCTTTAAGTGCAAATTAACCGAAAACGGATTATACATTACTACAGCTCCTTCTTTTAATAGACGCAGGCCAAAATCGCTATCCTCTCCGTACCCACCATCATAGTTAACATCATTCCCGATCAGCTTTTTGACCCATTGCATTCTTACACAACTATTAGCATTACTAAATTGATGCGCTACTCCGGCTTTTTGCAAACTTGTTGGAGACCGTTTTAAAAAAGCATCCAAATCAGTCAAATCATTTGTATAATGCGCAGCCCTAATATCTCTTCCATTACAAGCATCTGCCTGATAGGTTTCTAAAAAACGAATATGATTTTCAACAAAATCCGGAGGTATTCTAATATCATCATCTCCAAAAATGATATAATCCCCTTTACAATATTCTAAAGCCTCATTACGAGCACGACAACTCCCGGTAGATTCTTGCCAAATTAATTGGAATTCATACGGTAAGTCTAGATTATAAAGGGCTACATTTCTGAATTCTTCTGGAGTTGCATCTATTACAATGACTTTTATAGGTAAAATACTTTGCGCTGCATAATCCTTTAAAAGCTGTACAGTATATTCCTGTCGAAACATAGTAGGGATTACCACAGAAACTTTGGGAGCCTCTATAGTGACTAAAGTTTTTAAAGGCAATGTTACTAAGTTCGATGTAGCTGATTGATGGGTAGCGGATTCAATAAAATAATACAGCTCAGAAAACCACTTAGAAAGAGGCTGCCTGAGCATCATATAAATACTATGCCCAGTTTTGAAATGTTTACGATAAAATGCATACCTGTCTTCAGTCTCAATGTTTGCGCTATTTGCACTTAATGCGTATAAGCCTTTGACGTAAATGGGAACTCCCCCAAGTTCTCTTAAAAGCGTGTAGCCAAGATCAATCCCTTGCATTATTTCGCTATTATACCGTGCATCAAAGCCATTAAGCAACTTCCAAACGTTCTCTCGAATTACAAAACAGCTTGCATTTACGCGCCAATTTATACAACTCGTAGTATTTTCAAAATCATTGATAAACCACCAGAATGTAGCTGTTTGATAAACGATTTCCGGGAAACAATTTTTAAAACCTTGATCATAACTGGAATGCCAAAGATCCCCTGGTCCCTTAGCCAACTGATCTAGCATATTTAAATCAGGAGCACCCGTGTATAACAAGATTTCTCCTGTATCAGTTATATAGCGATTCATTCGTTGATAACAGTTTTATAAAATGCTACATTTTGTTCTACCACAACCTCAGTCGCAAAATTCAGTTTCAGATGTGCTCGTGCTTTCTTACCCATTTTTAAACGAAGTTTGGAATTTTCTAACAGTTCCTGAATGCTATTGGCAAACTGTTGATGTTCTTTTGGATTTACCGTATACCCGGTTTCACCATCGATCATCACCTCGTTTGCCCAACCAATATCAGAAGTTACAAGTGCCTTTTCCATCGCCATGGCTTCAATCCAGGTCATGGGTAAGGCTTCAGCAAAACTAGGTAGCACAACCACACTAGCTCGTGCAAGTTCATGTTCAATTTCAGCATAGGGCAATACTCCCACAAACTGCACTTGACTATGATATTCCGCCTGAAGCTGTTCTAAAAAAAGAGTTTTAGTAGAACGGTTCACTAGTACATCGATTGTATCTTTTCCTGCTAAAATGAGTTTGACCGCTTTAGTCTTTTGAAAAAGCAAATTGCAAATTTTTGCCAATTCCAACACTCCTTTCTTACGAATCAAGGTTCCAAAATATAGGATTCGATGAGCTTCAGCCTCAACTTTTGAAGGCTTAAAGAGTTCTGTGTCGATTGAATTAGGAATTACTTGTATTTCCTTTTTCAGTCCAAAAATTTCTTTGGTCAGTTTTGCGGTAAAAGCACTTACTGCAAGAATATGATCGGCATTTTTAAGTGCTAGTTGTTCAAACCAGCGATTCTTAGTTTTTTGTGTGCGTTGCTCCAAATGACAAAAATAGGCATCGGTCCCATGAAGTCGAATAACCAACGGACATTTAAAACGCATCAAAGCCGTAATTCCGGTCCAATCCGGTGCTTCGAGAACATTTATTCCCTCTAGAAGAATAAATTTATTAATATAACGCTGTAAAAATTTACGATGCAAATACCAGCCTGCAAGTTTATACTTCCGCTTAGCGATGCTGTGAATTTTGATTCCCTGATCTTCAAATTCCCTATCTTCCGCCTGACTGTACACAAAAACCGTAACGCGTTCCCCGGCCTGAATCAAACTTGCTGCCAGATTTTTAATACTGCTTCCTAAACCGGCAGACCCCTTAAGATCTTTATGAGGGTACTCGGGTGTTAAAAAAGCAATGTGCATCAGTCCAGTAAATTAATATGTTCTGCAACCATACGGTCTAGTGAATATTCCTTTTCAATTAAAGCCGAAGTATCTTCAGTTATTTTTCGACCTCCATTTACTACTTCTTCAATAATAGTTGCAAGAGCCCGTTTATTCTTTGGTTGAAATAAAAACCCATTCACATCCTCTTTAATAATCTCAGGATTGCCGCCAACTGTTGTAGTAATAACAGGAACATTTGCTGATAAACTCTCTAGGATGGAGAGACTGAAGCATTCCATATACGTTGGTTGAATGAGGTACTCATAATCGGCCAGAAGTTGTGGAATCCCTGAAGAACTTCCTTTAAAGCTTAGTAACCTATCGACCTCATTGTCTCTAGCCTGTTGCTTTAAACCTTCTTCCAGCGGGCCTTCCCCATAAATGCTGATGTGTAGACGTTTTTTTATAGCTTCTGACAAATAACCCAAAGCATCAATCAAATCCTGTATACCTTTAGACTCCCTAAGATGAGAAACCACAACAAACTGAACTTTACGTTCTGGATTCAGATCTTGATTTTCTCTCTTTTTAAATACAGAAGTATCAATCCCGTTATAGATCACCCCGGTCTTTTTAGCCACTACCGGCCCCAGATCTTCTACAATATTCCGGGCAGTATAGCTACTCACTCCTATAAACCGGTCTATAGCCTTATGATGTAAGTAGCCCTTGAGACGGTTCTTCAACCGTTTTTTAATAGGGAAACCATTTAAAGGACGTGGATTGTGATCTACTGCTATAATGGTTTCAATGCTTCCGGCAACTTTTGCTTTCTTATAAAAAGGGCTGCATAGTTCGGTAAAATGCGTAACCAGTGCGGTATAGGTTTTTTCATTTTCCTGAAGGTAGTTGAGAAAAAAGGCTTCCACACTTGAATTTCCTTCCGCAGAAAAAAGGGCAACACCCTCGTAAAATGTTTTATCCACCACATCCGGGAAAAACCAATCTACCTCATAGGCCTTAGCTTTCGCTGCTTTATCATAAGTCACAAAAAAACGGTCCATCCCGCCGATGCGATCGGCTCGAAGAACATAATTACAAACTACCGCTAATCTTTTGGTGCTCATAAAGTATTTTTTAAAGCTTGTACACAAGCTTGAGTGGTTTCGTCAAGAGGTTTTCCCACCTGCATATCGATAAGCTTCCTGCGATTTTCCAGATCCAGATTGGAATTACGCAGGTATGCGTTTACAGCAGCATACAATTCTTCTGCATTTTTTGCGATTTTAACCGCACCACTTTTAACCACATTGTCATAATGCTCATACTGTAAAAAGCGCTGATCATTATAAAGTCCGTTCTCCACGTTACCAAAAACGGTGTTGACCACAGGTTTATCAAACAACATAAAATCAAGGCTCATCGTTGAAAGCATATTGACGTTTAAGTCGCAATAGTTTAAAATTGCTTTAAGCATAGACAAATCGGCAACTGTTGGTACCCGCTGAGACCAGGGCTCGGGATGCCCTTCACGGGTAAGCTCCCATTTAGGATGATTCCATTTGATCTCGGGGTATTTTGTTTTGGTTTCTGCGAATCGCTGCTCGTCTTCAGCCGGTGAAGTTCGTACCAAAAGCTGGCACAAATCGATTGCTCCTGAACGAATCCCCTCTACCAAAGTAGCAATTACCAAAGGATCATTTGCTCCAATAGAAGCATCAGCACAACTGTAACAGATGATTTTTTCTTTAGAATTTAAATCTAAAGTCTTGTAAAACTTCCTTTCGGAAAGGTCAAATTGGGGTAACACATAAGGTTCAAACTGAGGTGTACCTACAACTGAAATAGCTTTTGCTCTGGTGTATGGGTAGAACCGAAGCAATTCGTGTTTCATCAAATCGCTCCAGACCAGAAAGTAATCAAAAGTCGCAGCCATCCTCCCTTTTGAAGCCAGATTATCCCAACTAAAAATAAACGAGGCGGTAGGAATCTGTAACTTTTTCGCCCAAAAAACTAGAGTAGCAATAAAGGGTGGTCGCTGATGCGTAAAAAACAACAGATCTGGCTTATGATCCCTTAAAATTTCACCATATTTAGCTACAGTTGCGTCTTTTGCAAAGCTCTGCTCCTGAAGCGTTTCATACTTGAGTATATTCTTTTCACTATAAAATACTGAACTAACGGTATAAACCAGGCGAACCAAAAGCCCGTGCGGGCTCCAGCTTTTTGCCTTATTCATCTCATAATTATCTGCAATACCCGGATTGGATTTATGTTTCTGCAGGTGTGCTACTTCTTTCAGTTTACGCCAAAACCAGTTCTTTTTAGTTTCAGTAAAAACAGGAAGTTCAACGATCGTAAAAACAGTTTTATCAAGCTCAGGAAATGCTGAAGAAGGAAGCCCTGAAAATATAATTACTTTTTTAAAAGAACGGGCTGCTTCAGTCATGAAAGTGCTCAGCACAAAGTTGCGAAAACCAACCCCATCTGTAATGACAATTCCTAAGGCCTTTTGAGATTCTAAATTCAAGATTTTAGATTCAAAGTTAGAAGTTTAAAATGCATATTTCATTTTTCAAAATTAAAGATCTCGAAACTGCTTTTGATGGTCTATTTTCCAAAAGGCTTCGGTTCTTAAGGCTTCCAGAAATCCAGAAGCTGCTGTTTTAGTACTTTTTGTCCCTTTTGGATTGACCTTTAGCGCTTTCGCGGAAGCGATACCTTTTAAAATAGCTGCTTTAGCATTATCCACGTGAATGATACTGTCAGTCTGCAAGTCGCGATTTTCTTGACGTCTGCCTACATTTACTGTGGGAATACCCAGATAGGGAGCCTCGTGAATACCGGCACTGCTGTTTCCTATTAAGAACGCCGCGTTTTTGAGCAAGGTAATAAAATACTCAAACCTCAAGGACGGAAAAAGCCGGAATCGCTGATGCTTTTCAAATTTACGATAGGCCTCCAAAATAGCCGAAGAACCTAGGTCGCTATTGGGGTAAATCACCACATAGTTTTGATTATCTTCCAATAGCGCCTGTACAAAATCATCTGCGTGCTTGGCAGTTTCCTGATGAGCTGTGGTTACGGAATGAAATAAAACTACCGCATAGCTTTCAAACGGAATGTTGTAATAAGTTTTTACAGTTTTGAGATTGGGTAAAGTTTCACTGAACAACACATCTAAATCAGCCGAACCGATGTTAAAAATACTGCTTTCGAGTTCGCCCATTTGTACCAAACGCTTAGCTGCCGTCCCATGAGAGACGAAATGAATATGACTCAATTTACTCACCGAATGCCTAATGAGTTCGTCAACCGTTCCTGAAAGTTCGCCACCTTCAATGTGACCAACTAGAATATTATTCAATGAACCCACGATTGCACCGGCCAAGGCTTCGACCCGGTCGCCATGAACGATTATTAAATCTGGCTGAAATGCTTTCACATAGGCCGAAAAACCTTCAATAGTTCTAGCCAGAGTGAGGTCCATAGTGGCTTCAGAGGTATAATTCGAGTAGCGCTCAATATTTTGAAAACCTGCTTTTTCAATTTCAATAACAGTGAGCCCATATTGCTCGAGCAGATGCATTCCGGTTGCAAAAATTCCATATTCAAAGTCAGTTGAATCGTGAATTGCCTGAATAAGCGATTTCAGTTTCCCAAAATCTGCCCGAGTGCCGGTAAGAAAAGCTATTTTTTTAATCACAGCACGTCACTTGCTTTCAACTGTTCATCTTCTGCAATAGTTCTTGCTGCCTTTTTCCCTAAAATATCTTCAAACTGCTCAGCTAAAATTTCCCCGGTTCCGGGACGCTTCACCCAAATATTTTTTTCGGTAAAGACCTCACCCTCCTTTATGGGGACTATGGTACAAACGGTTGCAAATGCAAAATCTATGGTTACCTGTTCTTCCCTAGCCGGGGCTTTTTCGCCACCGCGCATGAGCCAGATTTCTTTACTTGACTGAATGAGTTCAGCGCAGGCTTCTTCATCCATACTGCAGACAATGTCCGGACCTGTACGCTGCATATGATCGGTAAAATGCCGCTCTAAAATAGAAGCTCCTAAAGCTACTGCGCCCAAACAGGCATTATTGTTCAAGGTATGATCTGATAAGCCGAAAGGCACATCCGGAAAAGCATGATGCAGTTGAGTCATCGCGCCCAACCGCACTAAATGAGTAGGTGTTGGATATAAGTTAGTCGTATGCAGCAATGCGAAAGGTGTACCGGCGTCCTTAAAAATCTGTACAGCCTTAGAAACACTTTCAAGTGTATTCATCCCGGTACTAAGAATAACCGGTTTACCAAAACCTGCGATATGCTTAAGCAAGGGATAATTATTGCATTCTCCGGAACCGATTTTATAAGCCGAAACATTCATGGTGTTTAGACGATTTGCTGCTGCACGCGAAAAAGGAGTTGAGATAAATAGCATCCCTTTTTTCTCTACATAGTTTTTCAGAGCAACTTCATCCGCTTCATCAAGCGCACAACGCTTCATAATCTCATAAATAGAAATAGCTGCATTTCCCGGAATCACTTTCTTCGCTGCACCACTCATTTCATCTTCTACAATATGCGTCTGATGTTTAACCACTTCCGCTCCTGCGCGGTGGGCTGCATCCACCATTTCCTTAGCCACTTCTAGAGATCCTTCATGGTTAATACCAATCTCAGCGATGACAAGCGGTGGGTAATCTGGTCCTATTTTTCGGTTTTCGATCTGTATGTATGGGTTCAAAAGTCTGTGTTTAGTCTTAATTAGTATAATGCTTCAAATACAACTCAGCCTTTTTAAAATCAGCTTCTGTATCAATATCGATCTCGGCAAAAGGATGATCCACAATCAAAGGGTAGTTTTTTGCTCCAAGAAGCTTTCCTTGCTTTAATAGTTCCGTTTTAAAAATATAAAGCAAACCATTTTCATAAAACAAAGGCTCGAGATCCTGACTGCGCTGCCCCATTTGATAATTATATGGGATAAACTGATGATTAGAAATGGTTCCCAATTTATGTTCGCTTCGGGAAACGGTCATCAGACTGTCGCAACCCTCTTGCTCAAAAACCGAAACAGCCTCATTAAGAAGACCTTCTGGTCTCAACGGATTTGTAGGCTGCAATAAAATAACCGCATCGTATTTTTTTTGTAATTGATCTACCGCGTGTTGCAAAGCGGTTACAACAGGTTCTTCATTACCTGCTAAGGCATCCGGTCTTTTAATAACTTCAACACCTACTTCTTTTGCATATTCAAGAACACGTGCATCATTAGAAGTGACTACCATATTACTAAAACCATTATCTTGAGCGTATGCTAAACTATGCCCCACCAACGGTTTATCTCCTAATTGCCGCATATTTTTTCCGGGAAGGCGTTGCGAACCGGCACGGGCGGGGATTAGGACAAGGTAATTCTTCATTTGGAATCTAATAAACATTTATTTTTTTGAGCAACTTGTCCCAAGGAAGAAAATTTATATTAAATAATTTATTACACTTAATCATTCTCCTTAAAATATGAGAGGCTATTACTCCTCTTCGAGTGGCTTTTAAATTATCCATAAGCCCTCTATAAATAACTTCAATATTGCTGCTATGATTATTAGCTATTGCCTTGTATAATAAATTGATCAATAAACGATAAGAACTGTTTGCTACAGTAGTATTTGAATATGCTATAGATCGCTTAAAATTTTCTAAAACAGTGAAGGCTTCAGACTCCTTAAAATCAGCATTATACCCCTGATTTAACGAGGTTTTTGATGAAGGATGTGATCTGTATAAAAACAATTCCGCTTCTATAATACAGTATGATTCAAAACTTAAGTCAACAAAAAATCTTGTAAAGAATTCAAACTCCTGACTTTTTTTTAAGGTACTATTAAAAAGCGTTTTACTGGTTAAGAAGCTTTTCTTAAAAGCAACAGAAGCTGTAGTAAGTTTTAACTTCCACAAAAAATAATCTGTATATAATTCTTGTGTCTGGAATATCTGCATCGACTTTTTATTTTCTAACAGTTCGTTTGTGAAAAAGCCAGAACTTATCACAAGTTTTACACCCTTCTTAAAAGCTTGTATTTTAGTTTCAATAAATTCAGGAAGCATATAATCATCCGCATCAAACCAGTTAACAATACTTCCGGAGGTTTGATCAAAACCAAAATTTCGGCAACTATTCGCTCCTTTAGGTAAGCCATTTGGCCGTTGAAAAATTTTAAACCGGTTATCCTGTAAAGCAAAAAGCTCTGCAATACTTACACTTGAATCCGTAGAGCCATCGTCGACAACTATACACTCCCAGTTAAAATAACTTTGCTTTTGTACACTGGTCAATGCTTCTTTCAAATACTTTTCACCATTGTATACCGGAATAACTATAGAAAATTTAGCATCTGAAATCATTTGGATATGAGTTCAATTAAAGTTGCTCTTAAATACGCAGGTGAAAAATAATTATGAAGTTTTACATCTAAATTAAAAACTGTATGATTTTTCCATTGATCATACAACTCTTTAAGTCTAAATGCTATAAGCTTAACATCATTAGCTTCAGCAACAAATGGATAATTTTCACCTAAAAGCTGACGCACTTCACTATGTTTTGGCCCCAGATGTAATACCGGACGATTAGCTTGAACAAGGTTCGGAAATTTAGCCGGTAAAAACGGACTCACTTCAGCTGCTGCTTCCAAAACGATATTCACGGCACTATGCTGCTCCAACAAACGCACCTGTTCATAATCCATAGATCCGGAATAGCGATAAATAGTTTCTGTTCCACTACAAACTTTAGACAGTTCTGGTTCATGATAAGCTCCCGGACCTATTAATAAGAGTTTGGCTTGCGCTTCAGCTTCGGGGTGCTGCGCTAAAAACAGATTCCAGGCCTGTATTAATGGAAACGGATTCCGTTGTTTTAATAAGTTTCCTGCATGCAATACATTAAAATGAACAGGATTAAAAAACTCAGGCAAAACCTTTTCTACAAAAACAGCTTCACTGGCTTGGTGCGGTAGTACGATCCCTTTGGTTTTAAAATTAGCTTCAAAAGTTCCCATCCAGTCTTGCAGACACTGGGAAGGATAGCCCAGCCATTTTGCCTTTTGAGCTACCCTTTTAAAAAAGGCTTCCTTCTGTACGCTTCCGGGTTGTTGCCAATCATAGGGTTTTGGGTACCAGTGAAAAGGATAAGGATCGTGTATATAGGCCAACCATTTAGCCTGCCATTCAGGCAATTTTAACAAAGCAGCATGCGTACGGTAACTCGCCCCTTTACTCAATGTGAGTACCAAATCATAATCCTTTATATGTAATGGCTTTAAAGCCGCCACCATACTATTGACATCATTAAAGAAGGTAAAAGAAAATCCAAACCTGTTCTCTAAAGACTTAGAAAAATTCCTTTGGGTAATGCGTTGCAAAACCCGCTGTCCCCGACTTAGCCAGTAATTTAAATCTGTTTTTCGTTCTTGAATTAAGATCGGTTTAACTCCAGCTAAGTGTATCTCCTTATAGGTATAATGATAGACGGTGATTTCAAAGCCGGCTGTTAACAAAGATTTTATAAAGGCATAATTGGCTTTCCCGGCACTACTACCTGCTATATCTAGGGTTTCTGCTAAAACTAAAATTCTCAAATTTTAGTTTTTATAGGCTTTTGGCACATAAAACTTAAAAAGCTCTTTTATGAGTTTTTTCCTAAGTTGAAACTGTAATCTATTTTTAGACCTAGGGTATTTCATATTTACATCTAGTTTCAAAATAAGGCTTTCTGATTTGTAGGATAAATGATTTAACTTATCATACATCCAAGCTTCGGGGGAATTGCCCATATGAAAAGCCTTGTACTTATTAAGGGACAATCTGAAAAAACCAAAAACATCAATTGGTAAATCAACATAATTTTCTTCAGAGTGGTTCCCTACTTTGATATAAGAAGGTTCAAATGGGACTGTATTAAATAATATGTCCCTGCGCAAAGTAAGAACTTGATGATCGCTTCCAACTACAGCTTTAACGTTTCCGACATTTAATATGGGCCAAAGTGCATTTTGATTTATTTCCTTCTGCCAATTTATACTTTCCAAAAACATATTATAGTTTTCAAAATTTTCGGGAATTGGTTTAAACTCTAGCTTATATTTTCTTTTAAGAATTGCCTCTTGGACAGAAAAGGTCGCATATGTTAATGATCTACGACTAGGGTAAGGCGCAACAGAACCAGTCTTGGGAATTGTATTGAAAACCTTAATAGTTTCTTGAACCCAATCTATGTCAAATAATATGTCACAATCTGTAAGTGTTATTAATGGCTCTCTTGACATTCTGGCTGCACCTATTTGAGCATCAATTTTACCAATATTATCTGCTAATAAAATTAAGCTTTCTATCTTTCCGGCTTTATGCAATTCAATCTGATAGTTCTTCACTTCTTCACAAGAACTATTATCCACAAGTGTAATTGCTGATGTTTTCGGGAGTGTTTTTATTAAAGACTCGATCGATAATTTAAAAACTTCAAACATTTTTGCATAATAACCTCTAAACTCAGGAATGTACACAACCATGATTACCCTATGGTTATAGGTGCACGCTACCAGAGCATCCTTTTTTTGGGGATTTAAACCATCACGCATCGTTTTTCATTTTGAAATTGGTTCAATTAAAAAACCTAACTACTATTTAGAGATCACAAAAAAGAATAATTAGCTTTCCAAGCACTGCTACCTTTCACAGCCAATATTTCGGAAAGAATTAAATGTTTGACAATACTGCTAGATTATATTTTTAACTACCAGCCTTTTCTTAAATCTCATTAAAATGAGTACTACTGGACTCAAATAATACACTAAAGCCGTTTTTGATGTCGTGTAATAATCAATCGATGAGTGTTTGTCTAAATATTTATACAGAGACTTACTTTCCAACAAAACAGCCATCCAAGCAAAATACTTAAAAAGCCGTGAAGTCATTAGTTTTTTCTTATTGAGTATATCTATTATGCTTTTCGCTGCCTTAATGTGTGATTGAACTCTTAAAGGTTTACCTCTATAAAACTCACCCGTATTGGACTGAGCATGTTTTCGCCCATAATAGAGTGTTTTATCTATTGAAATACCATTATTCCCTTCGGTAAGTATATTAGTATAACACTCCCACTCTTCAGCATACAGGAGTTCTTCATTAAAACGGATATCTTTGAAACACTCTTTTCGCCATAATACAGAACAAGAATTAAATGGTAATTCTTGTGTAATTAACTTTGAATAGTCTTTTAAGCCTTGAATAGAAAAGCTTTCTAACTTCTGAGAAGTGTCAAAAACCTTATCAAACTTCCCTTCGAAAACTTCCCGTCTATACCTACAAAACATTAAATCTGGGCGGGAGTGTATTTGATCTATTGCTATTTGCAAGTTTAGCGGATGAACAATATCATCATCATCAAAAAAGATAATAAATTCTCCTTTAGAAAGATCTATCCCCATATTTCTGCAACCCGGAAGTCCCTTTTTATAGTTATCATCTCTTTGAATATAACGTATTCTGGGATCTTGTAAATAGGGTATTAAAATTTGCAAAGTATTATCCTCGCTTCCGTCATCTACTATTAATAATTCCCAACTTTTATAAACTTGATTAAGTATACTTTGTATAGTTTCCTCAATGAAATGGGCTCTGTTGTAGGTTGCCATTATAATAGAAACCATTCTATTTAAGATTTCCTTTTAAACATTTATATAAAATGTTTAGGGTTGTTCTATTACTGAAATTTGTATCAAATAAAATTTCTGGAGTTTGAAATATAATTCTAAAAAGAATCCGAACATTTTGTAATTCTTTTTTAGAAAGTATTACTTCTCTAATTCTCTTAATTAAAAAATATTGCGTCAGTTTGAAATCTTGATTACTTCTCCTACAATATGTACTAAAGTTTTTTAAAACTGATTTTTTATTTTCCCAATAAAAAAAAACTGATTTACTATCAGCTATTGTTAGATAGACTAAAAAAACTCCAATATTGTTAGGCCAGTTATGTAATCTTGTTAAACTTGAGAACATTTGCGAAAGATTTTTATCATATTCGGATAAATAATCTTTATTGTTTTGAATAGCACTACTAAGACTTCTTTTATGAATTCTATATTTATATAAGCTATGATTAACGTGTCCCATCCTAAATCTTGCAGAAGCTCTTAACCAAAAATCATAATCTTCGAGTAAAAAGAAAGATTCATTATAGGGCTCTAAATAACTATAGCATTTACGTGTATAAAGAAATGAGCAGCCGATAACATTTCCAAATAGAAGGTTTTCAACGGGCCCAGTTTTCATATACCTTACATCGTATCCGTCTTGATTTATTATGTTATAATCGGAAAAAACTATATCTAGCCCCTCCTTATTTATTTCAGTCAGCAAAACCTCCAAACAATTGGATTTTAAAACATTATCATGAGAGGTCCATGTGATATAGTTACCTGTTGCCATTTTATGACCTAGATTTAAAGAAGCTGGCAACTGAAGATTTCTAGTATTATTTATAACTTTAATTCTATTATCTTCTTTAGAATTTGCCTCTAAAATTTCTTGAGTTTTATCTGAAGAAAAATCATTTACACAAATCAACTCAAAATTTTGATGTGACTGCATAATTACACTGTCAAGAGCTTCCTGTAAGTAACTCTCGCCATTATATATAGGCATTATTATACTAATTAAATCTGTTTTTTTTATAACTTAACCTTTTAAAGACAACTTTAATTCCTTTACCACTTTTAGCATAGAAATACCAAACTCTTGATCAGGTTCAAGATAGTTACCTTCTGCCCATTCGTTCCATGATTTAATAATTATTATTTGCGGGTTTTCTGGTTTGCTTTTTAAAACCTCTATTGTATGTTTTAAATGTTCTTTCCAAGCGTTTGGTGTGGCATTCTTAAATATAAGAGATTTCTTTCCTGATCTTGGAGAGTTATCCCAATTTGGAAAAACGCAGGGAATATATTTTTTATGAGGTATATTTTGAGACAATAATCTTGCCCCTTTTTTGTAATCAAATATTAAGGGGCGTTTCCTCTCGCCTATTTTATTAGTATGTCCAATGAGGCTTTTATACTTCATTTCAATTTTATTTAAAAATGAGCCATTTTTAAACCAAGTATCTTGGTTATATCTCATCCTTCTAAATATATCAATACCTACTTGGCCAAAAATAAGTTCATTAGATTTAATTATTTCTAAATCGTTAACAATTG
This sequence comes from Leeuwenhoekiella blandensis MED217, assembly GCF_000152985.1. Classification (GTDB taxonomy): domain Bacteria; phylum Bacteroidota; class Bacteroidia; order Flavobacteriales; family Flavobacteriaceae; genus Leeuwenhoekiella; species Leeuwenhoekiella blandensis. The sequence continues at coordinate 3,379,104 of NZ_CH672395.1, forward strand.
TAGCGATAAAATGAACTCCATTGAATCCTTCTTGAATAGCCCAGAAATTAAAAAGCTCTAAAAAATACTTAAAATTTGGAATATCTTCTATCCGGTAGATATGAAACATTGGTTTATTTTCAACCTTTATATAGCGCTCATCCCTAAAAAAGGGCAATAAATAATCAAAATACCGTCTATAATCTGCTTCATCTCCATACTCCTGTTTCACGATTGTATCTGGACTATCAACCCCATGCCATATTCCTTTCCAGGTCTCATTTGCCCAACAAAAACAAAAAGGAATTTTAACCTTTTTGTTTTCTAACATTTGTTCCGCCGGACGTTCAAGTAAATATTTATTTCCTCCAAACCAATATTGATAATAGATAAAACCATCTACACCGTTATCCAATGCTAGCTCTGATTGTTCCTCTTGAATTTCAGGGAGCCTTAAATCATAAAAACCCAAATCCGCAGGTAATTTGGGTTGTTTATGTCCTCGAAATAATGGTTTTGCCTTTGTCACGTTAGTCCATTCAGTGAAACCTTTCCCCCACCATTTATCGTTTTCTGGAATTGGATGGTATTGAGGCAGATAGTACGCTAGAAAATGTATTTTACTCACTTTTATGTAATTTGTCATACTTAGAAAATAGAGCTAGGTGCAAAAATTTTCTAAAAAATAGATCCAAAACAAATCTCTTGCTGCTAAATAATCTAAATTGTCTATCTTCTAAATTGAATATAGTTTCTTCTAGTTTTTTAAACGAACCGTAATGCCTAACAAAAAAATCTGCGTGTTTTATGCTTAAATAATTTAAAGAGTACTCCATATGCTTTTTTGTCATTGCATTCAACATGGAGTTTTCCTTTTTTCTATAATAAAACAAGACCTCTTTAATTTGAAAAACTCTTCCCCCTCCCTTAAGTAAGCCTATCCAAAAATCCCAATCTTCCCAGCCGTAGATAAGATTGTCGTCATACCCTCCAACTTCAACCCAGTCCTCCTTTTTAAATACTGCTGTACAGGGAATAATATTATTTCTACTTAATTGTTTTTGAGAGTACGATGGTAATTTCCAAACACCTTGAATATTACCAAAAAATTCAGTTAAAGTATAAACCAACTTTATATCTGGATTATTCGAGAGAACCTCAAATGATTTGGATATAAAATTTTTATCAATTCGATCATCCGCATCTAAGGGTAGTATGTATTTTCCTGTCGCTAAAGCAATACCGATGTTACGCGCAGTACTTAGCCCCTTATTTTCTTGATTAATGAGAACAAAACGATTATCATTAGCTATTTCCTCCTCAATTACTATTTTAGAGTAATCAGTGCTCCCGTCATTGATAACTATACACTCCCAATCCGTGTAAGACTGATTTTTAACAGACTTTATGCAATCACTTATAAATTCTCCTTGATTATAACAGGGTATTATTATACTTATCACTTTTATATAAGTATCTTTAAAGGTTTCAGATAAATAGATTTTTTTGTAATTGTTCCTAAAAACCACTTTACAGACGCTAATAGCTTTGACTGTAACGGATTATTAACGTATATTAAACTTCTTATTACATATGAATAAGTTTTCATCCGAGTCCCAAGATCCTGAGAACCAACAGATTTTAAAAAATATTGATAAAGTATTGTAAATAGATAGCGTTTAGTTTCCTGACTTATTAGGTGATTGTAGTTCTTTAGTACCAAAAACCTCACAATTACATTTGATAAAAATTTGTGATGGTTGTCCACAATACTATTTGACATGTTCTTTTCATGTTCACGAATCATAACTCCAATTCTATCAGAAGTTTTATATGACTCTCCTAATGCTAGGATTCGAATATGATAATCATAATCTTGGGATTGATATAACTTTTCATTGAAATAAATTTTATTCTTTATTAAAAATTTTTTTTTCCAAAGTGGTGCTCCTGTTAACCAGAAGATTTTAAATTGTATATAATCATTAAGTGGATTTTGAGACACTAACTTTTGACATCTTAATCCTTTAGTTCTGTTTTCTTTCAAACTATACATTTCTGATTGGCAAATCATAAAATTGAACAATCCCTTTTCTAGTTCTTTTACACCTTCATGTAATTTATGACTTAACATCAAATCATCATCATCAAACCAATTCACATACTCTCCTTCACTCAATTCGAATCCATAATTCCTACACGCATTAGCCCCCTTAGGTCGATTGTTGGGTCGATGATGATATTGAAATCTAGAATCCTTCTCTACATAAGCTGCAAGAACATCATCAGTTGTATCCGTGCTTCCATCATCCACTACAATACATTCCCAGTTGGTATAAGTTTGCGCTAATACAGAATCAAGGGTCTCCCCGATCAGATTTGCCCGGTTATAGGTTGGGATGATTATAGAAACTAAGGGATGTTCTTGCATAACTTAAAACTTCTAAAATCATTTTTTTAGAGATACATTGTTAGTCTTCTCCATAGTACTTGACAACGCCGTAGCTCATCCGTAGCAAAGGCGCAGATAAAGCGTAGGTAAAGCGTGCTAGACCTCCATTAAAAAAACACCTGATTCCGGCAGAATCGGCAATAACGGCAAAATCGGCAGGAATGACCACTCCCAATTGCCTTAACCTAAAAAGCAGCTTAATTTCGGCGTTATAAGTTTGCTTTAGCTGCATATTCCTAAGAAGTCACCAACAGGTTAGACCTGCTGTACTTAAGAAACAAGAATTAAACTACCTCAGGGCAAGCCTGTCTGCCGACAAAGGCAGGCCCATGAGGCATTGCTTGGAAACGAATTTTCAATTTCGAGGCAAGCCTCTGACTATTAAACCCTTTGGCGGTGCCAATAAACGCATTTAATTTAACACACATATCAGTATGGCTGTACTCAAAGGCTTAATTAAAATTGAAGGTACGCTCGACGACTTAACCTTCTACAAAGGAAAAAACGGCTACTTCATTCGCACCAAAGGCGGTATCAGTAAAGAGCGTATTCAAAACGACCCGGCATTTATACGTACTCGGGAAAACGCCAAAGAATTTGGCTTAGCAGCAACCGCAGGTAAAATACTTCGGCGCGCGCTCTACGTACTATTTTGTAATTCTAAAGACAACACCTTGCCTTCAAGACTTATGAGCACAATGATGCTGATCAAAAATCAGGACACAATCTCTTCAAGAGGTTTACGGAATCCTGCGGTGGGCCTGACCACTCCCGAAGGCAAAGCACTCTTACAAAATTTTGATTGTAATGAAAATGCAATTCTGGCGCAAGTGCTTCGTGCCGACTATACCGTGAACACAACCACCGGTGAGATCAGTATTCTCGACTTTATTCCCGGCACCCAGTTGGTTGCTCCCCCGGGAGCTACCCATGTCACCTTGCAATCGGCCTTCTTAAATTTAGATTTCACAACCGAAGTCATGGATTTACAACTGAGCGATCCGGTGAATCTACCCATCAACCTGACATCAGATAACGTGACACTTGCTCCGGCTGCGGTTACAGGGGCCGGCATCACGATGATGCTGCTACAACTCTCCTTTTTTCAGGAAATGAACGGAGTACAATACCACCTCAACAATGGGGCGTTCAATACTTTGAACATCGTACGTGTAGTCTAAACTATGCGTTAAGAAAGCCGGTTAAACACTTAATCGGCTTTTTTTATTGAAAAGCATATGGACTAGCATCAAATTTAGATGCAGAAGCCATAACCCCATACCGCTTATATAAACTAACGTTTAAATTACTCTTGGCTTGCCAGGTTTGTATAATTTCACGCTCCATAGGTCTGCCGGTATCATCAAGAAACCATACCGTGTCTGTATGACTATGATCTTTCAAAAAAGGATAAGCACTGTATCGCGCATAAGGCGTACTTCCTCCAAAGGGTCCATCGACCAAAACAAAATCAAAAATAGCAGCTCCTATCTCATTGCTTAGCACCTTGGTGTCATACCACGTTTGTTGCTCCTTATATAAAAGCTCCTTTGAAACGCGAACTATCGGGCAATGTACTAGGCTAACATAAGTATCAAGGCCCAACACTTCAAGTTGTTTTTCTATAGCTGCTTTCCAATCTAAGTCAGACTCTACAGAATAAAATGTAGCATCCACACCTTGATTTTTAAGAATTTGAGCGATATAGATGGTACTTGCTCCACTGCCAAACTCAATAATAGTGGTAGCTTTTTGAATTTGGATGATATTCAAACAATGCAATAAGGCTTTTGGTGTCATAGACCATCCGGTCTCAGGTATAAAATGAGACTTTGGCAAAATAGCACTCAATTTATTGGACGCATAAACTTGCTCTTGTGCGTATCGATTTTTTTCTTGAGCAGCTAAAGTCTTCCTCTGATTGACTCTAAGTTCATTAACAATACGCTTTATTTTTTTAAACATCATAAGACACCTTATAGTCGACTAAAATCTTACTCTGACTGGAAGCTACCTCTTTATAACCTTTGTAGAAAAACCCTTCAGCCACTTCAAATTGAAAAGCATTTTTAGCCCAGTCTGTAACTTCTCCTTTATAAGTCAAATGCGTAGTCACCCAATAAGAACCGGAATTAAGCGGTAATTTATCAAGACTAAAAACGATTGTATTTGAAGTAGTTGAACTTCCGTCTTCACCTTGCATTTTGGTACTAAACCATAGCAACCTGTTACCGGTAATATCATCTATGCGAAAGTCAAGCCTCACATCTTTTATTTGATAAGCAATAGCACTTTCTAGGTGAAAGCAAATATCTAAAGGCTTTCCGGTCGTTGGTTTCTGATACTGACCGCCATTTAAAAAGCGAACAGAATTTATTTTTACCATACCGGTTCCGCTTCGTTCATAATCACTTATTGAGATGCGGTCTGATGTATTCCTTTGGACTCCCAAACTCAAATAATGTCCAACAGTATCATCCACACTTCCATCAAAAATAGAAGTTCCATGCTCCAGTAAAAGTCCGCGTGTACACAGATTGCGAACACTTTCCATATTATGACTAACAAACAATACAGTTCTCCCTTCTCCCTGAGATATATCCTGCATCTTTCCAATAGCTTTCTTTTGAAATTCAGCATCTCCCACCGCAAGCACCTCATCCACAACAAGGATCTCAGGTTCCAAATGCGCAGCCACCGCAAAGGCCAGACGTACGGTCATCCCACTGCTATAGCGCTTGGTGGGCGTATCGATATAACGTTCACACCCGGAGAAAGCAATGATCTCATCGAGCTTTCGGGTGATCTCCGCTTTTTGCATCCCAAGTATGGCCCCATTTAAATAGATATTTTCACGCCCGGTCAATTCATGATGAAAACCCGTACCTACTTCAAGTAAAGAGGCAATCCGGCCCCGGCTTTTAATAACTCCGGTACTTGGTGCAGTAACACGGGAAAGAATTTTAAGTAAAGTAGATTTTCCTGCTCCATTTTTCCCTATAATTCCTAAAACCTCCCCTTGTTTAACCTCAAAGTTGATGTCTTGCAATGCCCATACATAGTCCTCGGTCGATTGCTGACTGCGATCATTTACCGCACCTACTTTCAAAAAAGGATCTTCCTTACCTAGTAAACGTGCCCAATTCCGCTTAAGATCATCCCGCAACGTACCCGTCCCTACCGTTCCCAGTCGGTATTGTTTAGAAATATTTTCGGCTTTGAGGATAATATCTGACATATTTTATATTGGGAATTAGGCTGTAGCTAATAGGTTATAGTCGATAGTCAGTTGGTAATATTAAAAGCTAAGAGCTATCGCCTATTACCTAACAGCTAAAAGCTATCCTTCTTTTAAAAACCGTTGCAGCCCAGCAATCATTTTCAATAACTCCGCTAGCTGCTGGCGATTGTCCAAATCCTTTGACTTTTTAATATAACCCTGCCTAAAAGCAATTGTGGAACACACCACACATTCTTTCGCCGAATTCTTAGCAATATTTAAAAACCTGTTGAATTGCGCATTACTATCGCCTTTACCTTCCGCAATGTTCAACGATATGGAACAGGCTGCTCTGATAAATTGAGAGCTGAGTCCGTAAAGCTCCTACTTCGGAAATGATTCTGTTTGTTTATATACTTCATCAATAAAATCCAGCGCTTTCTGATAAACGCTCAATCCCTCAAAATCAAAACTAACCTCCTTCATAATGCACTCCTTATTTTAAAAAAACCTACGGACTAAGACCTAAAAGCTATAGACTATAAGCTACCGACTAACCACTATCTCCTTCAAGCTACCAACTACCAGCTATCGACTAAAACCTATCGACTTTCAGTTATATCGTATCAATAAAATTCCTCCCGGTTCGGTTAAAAACGATCAAGCCAATAAAAAATACCGCTAGGCTAAGCACCCCGCAATATCCCAAAAGTCCCCAATCAAAAAGCCCTTCTTGAAGACTCATAGACCGAAAGGCCTCAATAAGGATCGCAATAGGATTCAGTTCGATCAACCAGGCATATGCACTTAAACTGTTACTATTTTTCACTTCAGCAATAGGATACATCACCGCAGAGACATACATCAACAAGGTCGTCGCAAACCCGATCAGGATTCTAAAATCCCGGTACTTCGTGGTCAACGAACTGATCAACATCCCTAAACCTAAGCCTAAAACGGCCAGGATTCCCAACACCACCGGAAACAACCACAGCGTAACATCAGGTTGTAATGCGTAGCCCTTCAACACAAAATACACATAAAAACAAGCAAAGATGAGCAACTGTATACTCAACTTAAACAAGGCAGAAATCGCCTGAGACAGTGGGGTGATGATCCGTGGAAAATATACTTTAGAGAACAAACCCGCATTACTAGCAAAAGTATTGGAGGTTGTATTTAAACACTGTGAAAAATAGCTCCACATAGTGATCCCTGCCAAATTAAAAAGAAAAGGTGGTGCCCCTCCGGTTTGAATACTTGCGATATTGTTAAATACCAACGTAAAGATCACTCCGGTAAACAACGGCTGAATTAAGTACCATAACGGCCCTAAGATCGTCTGCTTATAGGCGGAAACAATATCCCGCCGCACAAAGAGCAACAACAGATCTTTGTATCGCCAGATCTCTTTAAAATCAATAGCAAGCAACGATTGCTTCGCATTGATCTCATACAACCAATCCTCCTCTTCTGCCATTACTTAATGCTCCAATTGTTCATTGATCCAGCGAGCTGCTCGTTTCATTTTGCGCTTGACACGACTAGCTATACCTCCGGACTTCTTTTGGCGATAGGCTTCGCCGTATTTTCCATAGCCATAGCCGTATTCATACCCATAACCATAACCGTATCCCAACTTGCTTTTGGCACTGAAATAGTTCAACACAAAACTGATGTTAGTGATCTCCTTTTTCTTGTACTTATCATTGATCAACCGCAACATACCTTTTTTCGTATAATGCTGTCGAATTACATATAAAGTAGCATCCACATAGGTGTCAAGCTCTAAAGCATCAGACACCAATCCTACAGGTGGTGTATCTAAAATGATATAGTCGTATTCTTTCTTGAGCGCTTCCATCAGCACATCCATTTGACTACTCATCAATAACTCAGACGGGTTTGGCGGAACAGCCCCTGCGAGTATCACATCTAGATGTGGAATTTTAGTTGGCTGAATGATTTCTTCTAAAGTGCTATCACCAATAAGATAATTCACAACCCCGTTGACATTGGGCAAATCAAAATCCCCGAAGATCTTTGGCTTTCTAAGATCTAAACCAACCAATACGGTTTTACGCTGACTTAAGGCAAATACACTGGCAAGATTGATACTGCAAAAGGTCTTTCCTTCTCCACTTACTGAAGAAGTAACACGCACCGTTTTTGCGCCTTCAAGCTGTTGCTTTCTATAGATAAATTGAAGACTCGATCGCAAGCCTCTAAAGGCCTCAGCTATTGCCGAACGCGGATCTTCAATAACCACCAGATTGTTTTTTGAAGCGCTCTTGCCTATCGCACCCAGCACCGGAATGCTTGATAAGCGTTTGATCTCGTTAGGGTTTCCAATTTTAGTATCAAAGAAAAACACTAAAAATACGATGATCAAAGGTACCACCGTACCACCTACGATCGCCATTACATAGCTCACCTCTGTATTAGGACCAATAGCCCCTCCCCCCGTATCTTTAGCCTCATCAATGATGACGATATCCGAGACATTGGCTGCTTTTACAATCCCGGCTTGGCTGCGTTTATCTAAAAACACCCCATAAGCTCCTTCGGTTAGGTTATAGCGCCGTTGTATACCAAACAACTGCTGCTGTTCTTGCGGCAGCTTACGCATTTGCCCTTCAGTTGCTGCAATTTCATTACGCACTTCCTGCAATTGTCCGCGCAAGATTTGCTGACTCGAAGCCATGTTTTCAAAAAGCACAGCTTTAATTGCATCAATACGACGGTCTAAGTCTCTAAAAGCCGGATTATTGGGTTTTGCGGTGTAGGCCAAACGCCGACGTTCTTCGGCTAATTCGATAATACTGGAAACGCTACTCGTCACGCTTCCTTCCCCGATTCCGGTTATGGAAGGCGCCGGAATATCGGTACCATAATCTTCTCGCGTACGCAAATAGGTTTCTAAGTCTCGATAATACTGCAAGCGTTGCTCCAGATTCTGCTTTTGCGCATCCAACTCAGTGATCTTCGCGATCAGGCTTTCTTCACTACTTCCTATACCGATGCTGCTGTTTTCATCTCTGAATTTATCCAGCTCTTCCTGCACATTCTTCATCTCTACCGATTTTACAGCAAGGCTGCTATCGATAAACTGAATGGTTTTGGTCGCAAATAAATTCTTACGCTCCAGCTGGGTTTCGGCCAAAATCCGTACGGACGCATTTAGATAATCTACCAAACGTGCTTTGTTATTTCCGGTTAAGCTTAAGGTAAGAATACTGGATCCTGATGGCGTTTGACTAATGCCTATATCACGGTAACGACTTACAACACCATTAAAACTATTGAAGCGAATTATATACTCCTTCCCCAGTTCCGGCGGTAATCCGGAAGGGTTCAATTTAAAATTGAGATAAGGAAGATCTACAGGGTCTCCAAGCGCAAAAGATCCCGAAATGGGTGCAGCAGGCAAAGGTAAGTTGAGTACTTCTTTTGTGTCATAATTTTGAGCAGAACCCGAGCCCCCGTTAAAATCGATCGATAACTCATATTCGGTAGCACTTGTAAAAACAACTTTTACTTGTTTCCCTAAAAGCTGAGGCCGTGCGGTATTAACATCTACAACAAAAGGTGTTGCCCCGTAAATATCTTCCAAATGATATTCCCCCTGCTGTAAATAGTCTACATAATACTGCAATTGCTCAACCACCGTCTCATTATGACTTCTGGAACGTAGCAAAATGATGGCTGTTTGAACCTTATCTGTGGTTCCTCCCCAGTTGAAGGTCAAACTGGTATTTGAAGTAAAAAAGGGATTCTGATCATCTTTTACCGTGATCATATTACTCATACGATACACCGTTTGACGGCGTACATTCTTGTAATGTGCGATATAATAGGCAATACCTATACACACCACAAAAAGCGGCCACCACGCAAGGATCTTCAGCAGAAAACCTCTGAAGTCAAAGAAGTTTTGTAAATCTTTTATTTCAAATTCATCTTCCATCTAAAGGCGTGCAAATAAAAGAATGGTTGTGGTTGCTAGAGTTAATATAGAAGCAATAGTGGTTAAAGACTGTAACCCGGTGGTTCCTACTCCAAAGGATTTTTGTGGTAACGGGTTAACCAAGATCACGTCATTGGGCTGAATAAAATAATACGGCGAATTGAGTGCATCGATCTTGGTCATATCGATATGATGAATCTTCTTCCCTCCCGGATATTGACGAATGATCAACACATCGGTTCGATCACCATATTCTGAAATATCACCGCTATTTACAATGGCATCTAATAAAGACAGCTGCTCTACCAATTCTACTTTCACTCCGGGACTTCCCACTTCTCCTCCAATGGTATATTTGATCCCCGCTAACTTAACGGTTACGAATATATTGGCTTCTTCGGTAAAGTAATCGTCTAGGAGTTTTTTCTCTATAATTTCGCGAATCTCTTCGGTTGTATATCCTAAAACCTGAACTTCTCCCAGCGTTGGCAAGCGAATTGCCCCGTGGCGATCTACAGCAAAACCGTCATAATAATAACCTTCTCCTAAATTACCTCCTTCTTCAGAGGCCGCCTGCGGATTGAAAAGAGCTACCAATTCTTGATCTAATGCTTTAACACGAATGCTTAAAACATCATTAACTTGAACTCGATAAGGTTGTTGCTGAAGGTTAACCTGAATAATGCTGTCTTGCGCAGCTTGAGTCTCTTGAAGGTAGGTTAACTTTTTGGTTGGAATGCACGACCCGAGTGTCGCGAAGAGCGCCAAAAAAAATAATTTGACGATGAAAGGAAAGATCTTTTGCCCGTAAATACGTGACTTTAAGGCAAAGCTCCGCTGACTTAAGTCCCATTTTTTAGGGAAAAGCAACGAATCTGTAAGTATATTCATACAAGTCGGGATTGCATCTCCGACAAATATAACTTTTAACATTTAATTATGAAACTGTAGTACAGAGTAACTTTGTTAAAAGTTGTCAACAAATGAATAGAATAGAATAACTGAGTAAGTGCTTTTAATTCGCGACTTCACTAATAAATTTGATACGATACAGACGCAGTTCATCTTCATCGTAATCGCCGTCAAATTCATCAAGAGCAGCTTCGATCTTATCGGTTTCAGCTTCAAGGAAGTATTCGTGAAGCTCCTCCTGCTGATCTTCATCCAGAATGTCTTCGATCCAGTAATTGATATTGAGCTTGGTTCCGCTATAGACAATAGCTTCCATCTCTTTAACAAATTCAGGCATTTCTAACCCTTTAGCTGATGCTATATCATCAAGCGGAAGTTTACGATCAACGTTTTGAATGATGTATAATTTTAGTCCGCTATTAGATCCAGTAGATTTTACTACTAGATCATCAGGTTTGAGAATATCATGTTCTTCAACATAAGCAGCGATCAATTCTACAAACTCGCGCCCGTATTTTTTAGCCTTACCTTCACCAACACCAAATACATTGGCCATTTCTGCGATCGAGGTTGGATATTTAATCGCCATATCCTCTAAAGAAGGATCTTGAAATACAATATACGGCGGCACTCCTTTGCGTTTCCCAACTTTCTTGCGTAAATCCTTCAGCATCGCGACCAGTTTAGGATCGGTTCCTCCACCAGCTTTAGCACCGCTGGCAACAGCGACCGAATCAGCGCTTTCATCATAAGCGTGATCTTCGGTCATCATAAAAGATTCAGGATTTTTAATAAAGTCTTTACCTTTTGGAGTAAGCTTGATCACACCATAAGTCTCGATATCTTTACGCAAATAACCCGCCACTAAAACCTGACGCAACAAGGCTTTCCAATACGACGACTCTTTATCTTTTCCGCAGCCAAAATAAGAATCGGCATCCGTTTTATGTGAAGAGATGATGGCATTTGATTTACCTACCAAGGTAAAAACCAACTCTTTGCCTTTGTAAATCGCTCCGGTTTTGTCTACCACCTCTAAGAGCTTGACCACATCATCTTGAGCCTCGTGCTTTTTCTTAGGATTACGCACATTATCATCCAGATCACCACCTTCGCCGGTCTCATTATCAAATTCTTCCCCAAAATAATGCAGTATGAATTTTCTTCGCGACATCGACGTTTCGGCATAAGCCACCACTTCTTGAAGCAAAGCATGACCGATTTCCTGCTCAGCTACAGGCTTACCGCTCATGAACTTCTCGAGTTTCTCGATGTCTTTATAGCTGTAATATGCCAAACAATGTCCTTCGCCACCGTCTCTTCCGGCACGGCCGGTTTCCTGATAATAACTTTCTATACTTTTGGGGATATCGTGATGAATCACAAAACGCACATCAGGCTTATCGATTCCCATCCCAAAAGCGATGGTTGCCACCACCACGTCTACATCTTCCATCAAGAACATATCTTGATGTTTGACGCGACTCTTTGCGTCGAGCCCTGCGTGATAGGGCACAGCAGAAATTCCGTTTACTTGTAAAACTTGCGCGAGCTCTTCTACGCGTTTTCGACTAAGGCAATAAATGATTCCGCTTTTGCCTTGATTTTGTTTTACAAAGCGAATGATATCTGCATCAACATTTTTGGTTTTTGGTCGTATTTCGTAGTATAAATTCGGTCTATTGAAAGAAGCTTTAAACGCATTTGCGCCAGACATCCCGAGGTTCTTCATAATATCTTCCTGCACCTTAGGCGTTGCAGTAGCAGTAACCGCGATGATAGGAATATCATCACCTATACGCTTGATGATCTGTCTTAGATTTCGATATTCTGGTCTAAAATCGTGTCCCCATTCGCTGATACAATGCGCCTCATCGATCGCTACAAAACTTATTTTTTGCGACCTTAAAAACTCAACATTCTCTTCTTTAGTAAGAGATTCAGGAGCAACGTATAGCAGTTTGGTAATTCCGTTAGCGATATCTTCCTTCACCTGTTTGATCTCCCCTTTGTTCAAAGACGAATTCAGCACGTGTGCTATACCATTTTCTTTTGAAATGCCTCTTAGCGCATCGACCTGATTTTTCATCAATGCAATTAAAGGGCTCACAACAATTGCTGTTCCTTCTTTAATTAGAGCAGGTAATTGATAACATAGTGATTTTCCGCCTCCGGTGGGCATAATCACAAAAGTATGTTTCCCTTCAATAATGCTTTTTATAACATCTTCCTGTAAGCCCTTAAACTGGCTGAAACCAAAATATTTTTTAAGGGACGCGTGTAAGTCTATTTCTTCTGAACTCATTAAAGCTTATTCAAATTTGCATACATTTGTATTCTAAATATAGTAATTTCTACAGCACTAACAAACGGCTTAATCTTATATCTTTTGAACACCTACGAGCAGATTCTAGACAGCGCCAAGCGAACCATCGCGATGGAACTCGAAGCTGTCGCTAATCTCCACACCCTTATTGACCAAGACTTTGCTAAAGCTGTTTCTTGTATTTACAACGCCAAAGGCCGGGTAATTATTTCGGGCGTTGGTAAAAGTGCAATTATAGCGCAAAAAATAGTAGCGACCTTAAACTCTACAGGAACACCTGCGGTTTTTATGCACGCGGCTGATGCTATACACGGAGATTTGGGCACTATTCAGAAAGAGGATGTAGTGATCTGTCTTTCAAACAGCGGAAACACTGCCGAAATAAAAGTGTTGATTCCCCTGATCAAAAATCAAGAGAATACGGTGATCGCAATGACTTCAAATAAAGATTCGTTTCTTGCTAAAAATGCAGATGGGCTTATTTTGGCTTACGCCGAAAAAGAAGCATGCCCGCATAATTTAGCACCCACCACCAGCACCACGGTGCAGTTGGTTATGGGCGATGCGCTGGCCTTAGCACTTTTAGACCTTCGCGGATTCTCAAAAGAAGATTTTGCCAAGTATCATCCCGGCGGTGCTTTAGGAAAGAAAATGTATTTACGCGTTAGTGACCTTACTGCACTAAACGACAAACCAGAAGTAGCACCCGACACTCCCATAAAAGCGGTAATTATCGAAATTTCACAAAAAAGACTGGGAGTGACTGCCGTAACCAAAGACGATAAAATCGTAGGCATTATCACAGACGGTGATATACGACGCATGCTTGAAAAGAATGAAGTGCTCACAGGCCTTACCGCAGAAAGTATTATGAGCAAAAACCCCAAGCAAATTACTACAGATGCAATGGCCACCGAAGCCCTTGATATTCTAGAAACAAACAGTATTACACAACTCTTGGCTGTAGATCACGATAATAATTATGCAGGTGTGGTACATTTGCACGATTTAATTAAAGAAGGAATTCTATAATGGCGAAAAACACGCAAGCAAATCCGGACGAAATGTCCTTTTTAGATCATCTTGAAGAACTGAGATGGCACCTTATACGAGCAACTTTGGCTATTGTCATTGTAGGTACGGTTGCTTTTATTTTTAAGGACTTTATTTTTGACTCGATCATATTTGCTCCGGCTAATCCAGATTTTATTTCATACGAGTTACTGTGTAAAGTAGCACAAATGGTAGGCTCAGACAAAGGCTGTGTTAATGAGATGGACTTTACCATTCAGAACCGTACGATGGGCGGGCAGTTCAATGCTGCAATTTGGACCTCGATTATTGTAGGTATCGTAGTAGCATTCCCCTATGTGATCTATGAATTCTGGAAGTTTATTTCTCCCGGACTTTATGAAAAGGAACGTAAAAACTCGAGAGGCTTTATCATGATCTCATCGCTGCTGTTTTTTATGGGAGTGCTTTTTGGCTACTACATCATTGCGCCGCTTTCAATCAATTTCTTAGCCGGCTTCACTGTAGGTGATATGGTTAAAAACGAATTTGACATTGGCTCCTACATCGGCTTAGTACGTGCCAGCGCACTAGCCGCAGGACTTATTTTTGAATTGCCAATCATCATTTATTTCTTTACCAAAATAGGTTTAGTCACTCCGCAATTCCTTAAAAAGTATCGCAAATACGCCTTGATCATCGTGCTTGTCGTTTCGGCAGTAATCACTCCGCCAGACATTTCAACTCAGGTCATTGTTTCAATACCTATCTTGATTTTATATGAAGTAAGTATTTTTATTTCAGCATTTGTAACACGACAAGAAGCACGCGAACTGAAACGCGCTCAAAAACGCAACAAACAACAATAAAACCCCTATATATGTCAGAAAAGACCTTAAATCAAGTTGAAGAATTTAATGCATACCGTTCAGAAATGAACGAGAAAATTCTAGGTGATAAAAACAAGATCATCAACCGCATTTTTAATTTAGACACCAACGCGTTTGCTCCCGGAGCTCTAGACGTAAAAACCAAAGAACTCTTAGGTCTTGTTGCCTCTACCGTTTTGCGCTGTGACGATTGTGTGCGCTACCATTTAGAAAGCTGCCACAAAGAAGGGGTTACCAAAGCTCAAATTATGGAAACGCTTAGCATCGGCACATTAATTGGTGGTACGATCGTGATCCCACATTTGCGTCGTGCGTATGAATACTGGGAGGTTCTTGAAGAAAACGCTTCAAAATAATACTTGAGTCTTAAAAGCTGCGTTGTGTAAACGTGGTATTTTAAATTAAAACACATGAAACTACGAGCAGAAAATTTAATGAAGTCTTACAAAGGCCGAAAAGTGGTAAAAAGCATTTCGGTTGAAGTTGAGCAAGGCGAAATCGTAGGACTTTTAGGTCCCAATGGTGCAGGAAAAACCACTTCATTTTATATGATCGTAGGACTTGTTAAGCCTAACGGCGGAACGATCTACCTCGACAATAAAGACATTACTAAATACCCGATGTACAAACGCGCACAAAACGGTATTGGGTATTTGGCTCAGGAGGCTTCGGTTTTTAGAAAGCTGAGCATTGAAGAGAATATCTTGAGCGTTCTGCAAATGACCAAATTGAGCAAGAAAGAACAACTTGCCAAAATGGAAGAACTCATCGATGAATTCAGCTTGGGGCACATTCGCAAAAACCGCGGAGATTTACTTTCTGGTGGTGAACGCCGCCGTACCGAAATCGCGCGCGCGCTCGCAACCAATCCCAATTTTATTTTGCTTGACGAACCTTTTGCCGGAGTTGACCCGGTAGCGGTTGAAGACATCCAACGCATTGTCGCGCAACTGAAACAAAAGAATATCGGAATCTTAATTACCGACCATAACGTTCAGGAAACGCTTGCCATTACAGATCACACCTATCTTATGTTTGAAGGAAGCATCCTAAAACACGGTGTTCCTGAAGAGTTGGCTGCAGATGAAATGGTGCGAAAAGTGTATTTAGGTCAAAACTTTGAACTGCGTAAAAAGAAATTGTTTCAATAAAAAAACCTGTTTTTATTTTTTGATATAGGCTCGGGTTTGCTCGATCCAATCTGCCGAATATTCTAAAAACACATCTGGCGTTACTCCAATTCCTTCATAAGGCAAATACTTTTTATGTGCTTTTGAAGAAAGACTCAATTTAAAATAACCACTGGGTAATTTATGCGATTTACCCTCAAGCTCGTAGGTCAATATTCCTTTAGAATAATCTCCTAACACCATCACATTGTCTAAAGCGCGCATTTTTAACGCAAACTGTTCTGCATTGCTTGCCGTATTTTGATTGATCAAAATATAGAGATGATGCCTTTTAGCATAGCGCCTGAGTATTTTGTACAACAGTTTAGAATTACGATCTCCTCCTCCATAATTATTTCTTAGATCAACGATAAGATGATCACCCAGCTGTTTGTTTTTTAAAGTCTCGTAGAATGCTTCGGCCTTTGAAAGCGTAGGATTAAAACCGCTAAAACTCCCCACTTTGATATAAGAAACTTCGCTGTCCAAACCTTCAAACTGATAGTTTTCTTCAGTATTTTTTGGGAGCCAAAAGTCTTTTTGATCAACATGCTTTTTCAAGCTCAGACTGAAAAATGTCCCGTTGTTCAGTCCAGTTCTGATCATCATCGGGGTTTTGGTCTGATAATTCCCCATTACCGCAATGAACTTCCCCTGAGACTGCGGCAGTAAGATTCCTAACTGTTCTCCTGCGCTCCATAAAGGCAATTGAGATTCTAGAATGCGCATCTCATACCCCTCTTCACCTTTACGTTTTACAACGCCTACTTTTAATTTAGAACCTGCCGAATAGACTCCTTCAACCGCGCTTTCTGGAACTGTTTTAAGCCTTTGCTGAAGCTCTGAAACAGCATCAAAATGCGGATACATAGCATAAAAATCAGTTTCTTGATAAGCTGTAATTTTCTCGGCTTCCGTTAATTCTTCAGCAACTTCTTGCTGTATTCCATATAAACTGTTGTGGCCGTCATTTAAAAGACTAACCGCTTTGGCCAGTAAAACATAGCAATCAAAAATCGAAGTTGTGCTTTCAGCTTTTGCTAAAAGAACTTCCGCAGCCTTATCAAACCCGGAAGTGTTCTTGCCGTAATCGATCTTATAAGCAGGACTTTGTTTTAAAACATTTACCAAAAACTCCAGATCCTTTGAACAATCACAAGCAGCTTCCTGCGCCATTAAAGAGCAGGTTGAAAGCATAATTAAACAAAGAAAATAGAGCGAAATCTTAATTTTAAGAGCAGTCTTCATCGGTTCGATTTTTAAAAGTTTGATGAGACAAATCTAAAAAGCGACTTTAAGCCAAGCCTCTATTCATGGGTGTTTGGGATGAAACACCGCTAGTTTGTGGTGAAATCAAGTACGTCTTTAACCTTAGGGAGATAGGTTTTTGAAACCGAACATTGCAAATCGTGAATCATCGTGATCTTGAACTTGCCATTTTCAGAATTTATATACTTATAATGATCGGGGTTGATCAAATACGAACGATGCACCCGAAGCAATTGTGGTAAATCTGAAGCAACAGCGCTTAGTGTATTTCGTATGAGATGTTTTTTAACGCGATTGTCTTCGGTATAACTAACCTCAACATAATTATCTGCACTGCTTATCATAATGAGTTGGTTCCACGCCAATCTAAACCCCTCATAATTGCCCGATCCGGAAATAGTGATTTTTTGTTCTTCTTCCCTTTTCTCCAGATAACGACCAAGACCATACCTCCCCGCCTCAACAATAGGCAAAACCACCAAAAGCGCCGGGATGTAAATAGATTTAATAAAATACAATAAGGAATATGGGTTGGGCTCATAAGGAACTACAACAAATAAATATACCAGACGCACCATTACGAGCCCCAAAAGAGAAAAGGCAAACAGCATCAAAAACTCAGAACTTAACTTCCAAACTCTGGCATTATAAACATAAAGCCAAGACTGCAAAGGCAAAAGCAAGAGATAACCGAAAGAGGCCACAAGGCTATAAACCGGTAAATAAAGTAACTTCTCATCAAAATAAAGCTCTTTGATATCAAGAGGCTCTGTAAAGAACAAAAAGACAAAAACCCATAGAAATAAGCCTACAGCGATAAATAGATGATGTCTTAAGGAAGGATCAAATGGAAATCGCATAACCACTAATCTGAAAACACAGCTTCATTCCCTTTTGCGATCGCTACAAGTTTGCTCAATTGCTCCTCAAGAATACGATCTTCTGACAACTCAGGCAACGCATCGAGCGCAAACCAATTCACTTCACCAATATCAAAATTGGGCGCAAAATCACCTGCTGTAATTTCGCATAAATAGCATAATTTATACACGTAATGCGGTTGCAGCGGGTGCGCATAATTTCGTTTATCGAGCACTGCCAGCAAGCGTTTTACTTCTGCTTTAAAACCGGTTTCCTCTTCGATTTCTTTCAATACGTTTTCTGTAGGCGTGAGTCCTACATCTGCCCAACCTCCCGGAAGCGTCCATTTACCGTCAACGGTTTCTTTAACTAATAAAACTTCTCCTTCAGCATTTAAAATCAGTCCGCGTACATCTACTTTAGCCGTGGGATAATCTGTTTCCGGTAGAAAAAAACCAGTGAGCTGTTCTACCGGCAAATCGCTCAAAATACTCATCATTTCTAAAGCCAATGCACGCAACTCTTCGTAACGTTCGGCATCATAATTCTCTTTGTTATAAACAAGGCCCGCTTCTGCTAAGGATTTTATTTGCTTTACTTGATTGAGTAGGTTTTCTGAAATGCTCATAATTAATTTTTAAGCTGCGCTGCCGGAAGAATTTCTTCTTCTTTTTCTTCTGGCTTAATACGTTTCTGAAGCAACAAGATTTGACCTAAATGACTCGATTGATGTTCCATTACGTGAAACCATCCATAAAAATTGGTCATTCCTGCACCGGGAATCTCCTCTTGCAACCACGCATCATCACGCTTAGCAAGCTCTTTTTTAGTCTCGGCTCTAACGTCATTATACAAATCTAAATAATATTGAGCTGTTTTCCCTTTGATCTGCTCGCGTCCTAGATCTCCCAAATCTAGTGCAGCTCCCCATTTGGCTTCCTCTTCTTCATTAAAAAATCGCCCTTCAAAGGTCAGGACCTGATATAATTTTTCGGCTGCAGCAAGATGATAAATAAGTGCGCCAATACTGTTAGCCTTATCATCCATTAAATAATCTAATTCATAAACCGAATGCCCGCTCACTGCTCCTTCAACACGTTCCTTCATCGCATCAAGCATACTTACGAGCACTCCCATTTGAGGAGTAAAACCTTCCTCGGCAATAATTTCCATTGGTCTTGCAGGTGTTGCTCCCACTCCCTTTATCAAAAGTGCCTGAGTTCCTGAGGCAGCATCTTCTGTAACATCAACACTATATTCTTTGACCTTTACCTGTTGACCTTCAGCAATACCGCTGCTCCAGTTTTGCAAGGGGTGTGCTGAAGTACTTTTTTCAAAAGAGGCATTGGCAATAGGCGCCTCAACCAGTTGCCCAGTCTCATCTTCTAAAAACAATTTGAAATCGTCAAAGTAGAAGGCACCGTTTTGCATACACAAACCGCCAATATTCAAGGTTTTTGCCTGCGCATCAAAAGTACCGTTAATACTATATTCTTGATACGAAGATGAAGTGGCGGGACGATCCATCATATTGTCAAAAAAACCGGTTTCTTTGTTTTTATTATCCACGCGCACCCACAGCCCGGCAACACCGTTGGGGTCCTCTGAAATCACTTTTATTTTTCCGGTAAGTTTGAATTTTACAGTATGTTCTGTTTTCACTTCAATAGACTGAGCAAAGGAGGTCCAGCCTCTTGAAATGGTTTTTTGAGCATTTACAGAAAAGCAAAGTGCAAAAATGAAGAGAACAGTAAGTTTAAAGGATTGTGCTTGCATTGGTTCAGTTTTTTTGATTCTTTTAAAAGACACGCATTATACCCGAACGTTGCAAGAGGCAAGTCATCAAGCTCTTGAGATCAATGAAAGCAATACATAAAGCACAATGATCACAGGTATAGCCGCAAAAGTCAACCAAAACAAAAGAATGATCGCCAAAAGTAAAAAGCCATATCTGATCTTATTTTCTGCTAGGCCCCAACTTTTAAATTTTAAGGCAAAGAGCGGAATTTCTGCATTGAGCATATAACAGCTTAGTGCAGTAAGCGCCAGTAAAAACCAGGTGTTTGTAATCAGGGTTTCGGCGATCGCGTAATCCTGAAACTGTACAATAAGCGGAAGACTTAAAATTAGAAGTGCATTCGCCGGAGTGGGCAATCCTATAAATGATGTAGTTTGGCGGGTATCAATATTAAACTTAGCCAGCCTGAATGCCGAAGCCAATGTGATCGCAAAACCTAAAAATGGAAGCAGCGAGACACTGTCCCAGGACATTCCGGCTTCTACCCAGCGCTCTCCGGTGTTCCAGTTCTCTAATTTATGCAGCATCTGAAACATCACCATCCCCGGCACTACCCCACTGGTAACTACATCTGCCAGAGAATCTAACTGCAACCCGAGTTCGCCTTCCACCTTAAACATACGCGCAAAAAAACCATCAAAAAAATCAAAGAAAACACCGGCAACTACGGCATATGCTGCATAATCTAAATGCCCGGTAGCTGCAAAAAACACACCCAACATTCCACAGAATAAATTGGCCATTGTAAATGCATTGGGAATATAACTCTTGATGTTCATAGGTTTGTTATTAGCGTAATCTCACAATTCTTTTCGCTGCTAAAAATAGCGAAAAACTACGGTCAAAAAGAAGACTTATGAAACTCCTAACGTTTTCAAGCGAAGCTTTCAGCTTAAACAACCTCAGATAAGACTGTGAGACATTTATAAGTAACGTATTGTCAATTTTGATGTAAATAAAGGAGCATTAAACCCTTTAGCTTCGCCAAAAATAAAATTTAAATTCTCAGCAGATTTGACCACCTTTACACCAAAACGGCGTTTGGCTTGAAAAGCACTCTACTCTCTTTTATGCTCCTATGCACAGCTCTTTCTTTGAAAGCGCAAGCCGTACGCTCGTATTCTAATGAATTTTTGAACATTGGGGTAGATGCCGCCTCTCTAGCGATGGCTAATGCCGTTACTGCCAGCACTTCTGATGTGAACAGTGGGTATTGGAATCCCGCCGGATTGGTAAATCTCGAGGACAATCAACTCGCGCTGATGCACGCCAGTTATTTTGCCAATATTGCCCTTTACGATTATGCCGGCTTTGCAAAACCCTTAGACGACCGTACAGCCCTGGGTGTTTCTTTGATTCGCTTTGGTGTGGACGACATTCTCAACACGACCCAACTTATTGACGCAGACGGGAACATCGACTACAACCGGATCAGTTTATTTTCTACCGCAGATTATGCACTGACTGTCTCTTTTGCCCGCGAGATGCCGGTACAGGGTCTTAACATTGGAGCAAATGCAAAAGTGATACGGCGTATTATAGGAGATTTTGCATCGAGCTGGGGTTTTGGGATTGACTTAGGCGTGCAGTACAGCGTGGGGGAATGGCATTTTGGAGCTATGGCGCGTGACATTACCACATCGGTAAATACATGGGCTATAGATGAAGAACAATTTGCTACGATTAGCGATGCGGTTGAAGGTCAAAATCAGGAATTACCAGAAACACTGGAAGTTACCATCCCAAAATTACAATTGGGCGTCGCACGTAATTGGCTTATTAATTACGATTATTCGATTAAAGCTGAAGTTGATTTGATGATGCGCTTTACACAAACCAATGATATTCTCTCAAGCGCTGCTGTAAGTGCTACGCCGGCGGCAGGAATAGAATTTGGTTATACCGGTCTTGTTTTCATTAGAGCCGGTGTTGGCAACTTTCAAGAAATCACCCAGCTCGACGGAAGCAACCGTATAGGTTTTCAACCTAACATTGGCGTAGGTTTTCAATACAAAGGGATTCATATTGATTATGCACTAACCGATATTGGAGATCAAAGCGCTGCGATCTATTCTAATATTTTCTCTTTGAAATTAGACTGGGAATTGTTCCGCTAGGGAAGGCTTATGCTCCAACTTTCACCGCCCGAAGCATTTCGCGTTTTCCCGGAGGTCCCGGCAAGCGCTCTACTTTGAAGCCCACAGCTTGCATCGCACGACGCACACTTCCTTTAGCTGCATACGTTACAAGTACTCCGCGTGCCTTTAAAGCATGGTACATTTTTTCAAAAATAGGCTCCTCCCAAAGTTCGGGTTGCACGCGCGCACCAAAAGCATCAAAATAGATCAAGTCGTGTTGATCTTGATCTTCTAGTGTTTCAAAGGTTTGCTTACGCTTTTTAAGCTGAAAAGCTTCCGTAATTATTTCGGTTTGCTCCCAAGGTAATTGGTGCATCTTTTCAAAAACTGCTTCAAATGCCTGCGCATCTGCAGCTTCCAGATAATTAAGCTGCGCTAGTTCTTCAGAAGAAACAGGATAGGCTTCGACTCCTTCATATAAAAGGTTTACCGAAGATTTTTCTGCATGCATCAAGGTTAGCAGCGCATTTAAACCGGTACCAAAACCTATTTCTAAAATATGAAGGCTGTTTTGATCAGGGTTTTCATTCATCCAGAAATCCAATCCCATTTTTAAGAATACGTGCCTCGCTTCTTGTACAGCCCCGTGCATCGAGTGGTACTGCTCGTTCCAGTCTGTAATTTGAATGGTCGTAGAGCCGTCACCGGTGGTTACGATTTTACGTTTCAACCTACTCTGCGATTTTAACTCCGCTCGCAGTAAAGCCTAAGGTCTTTTTAGGCATCGTGATCGCAGCGATTTCTTCTTCAGATTTACCACCGTCTTTAGCATAATGTTGCTGCTCTTCTACCGATGTCTCGCTGATAAAAGCCTCACCGTGAACAACCACTTTTTTGTCTTTTATGTCCTTAGGTACAAAAAAACCATAATCTTTAAACTTGATCATCACCGGGTCTGCCGCCCCAACATCAACTTGCATCCAGCACCCTTTTGCCTGACACACTTCTTGAACTGGGCCTTCAAAGGTTACATTGATGGTGTCCCCCACTTTAAGGTTGCTATAAATATCACCTAATTCAAAAGCTGTGAGCGTCGCTTCGTTCTTGAATTCTTCTCCAAAAACCCCTGGTTCTTCGCTGGTAAGCTCTTCTGAAACTGTCGCTACATCTTCTTGATTTGAAGCGCCTTCCTTACAAGCGATTAAACCAATACCTAAAAATGCTAATACTAAATACTTTTTCATCGTGTATAATTTATTTAAAAATAGGGGAGCCTGTAAATTTAATGAAATCTTGCACACACGGACTTTGAGAAAATGATAAATTTGCAAGATAAAATTCAATAATAATGACAGATACATTAAAAGTAACCAAGATCGCCGAGACTAAAATCAATCAGGTTGATTTTAGTAATCTCGCTTTTGGTACCGTCTTTACAGACCATATGTTTGTTTGTGAGTACAAAAACGGAAAATGGCAAACGCCGGAAATTCTTCCTTATGGTCCACTGCAAATGGATCCTTCAGCAAAGGTTTTTCATTATGGTCAAGCCGTCTTTGAGGGTATGAAAGCTTACAAAGATGACAATGGCGACATTTTTATGTTTCGCCCTGAAGAGAACTTCAACCGTATCAACAAATCGGGAGAGCGCCTAGCGATGCCTGCTTTTGACAAAGAGTATTTCTTTGACGGTCTTAATACACTTTTAAATCTAGATAAAGATTGGATTAAATCTGGAGAAGGCAATTCGCTTTACATTCGTCCTTTTGTAATCGCTACTGAAAATGGTGTTTCGGCATCGCCTTCTAGCGAGTATAAATTTGTGATCATTTGTGCACCGGCTCAAGCTTATTACAGCGGTCAGGTAAAAGTATTATTTGCAGATCACTATAGCCGCTCTGCAGACGGCGGTGTAGGTTATGCAAAAGCTGCCGGTAACTATGCAGCACAGTTTTATCCTACTGAATTAGCAAAAGAAAAAGGCTATAATCAAGTAGTATGGACAGATGCTAACACGCACGAATACCTAGAAGAAGCAGGTACCATGAACGTTTTCTTCAGAGTGAACGACACGCTTATTACGGCACCTACCAGCGATCGCATTCTTGATGGGATCACCCGTAAAAGTTTGATCGAATTGGCAAAAAGCCAAGGCATCAATGTTGAAGTGCGTCCGGTAAAAGTTGCAGAAATTGTTGAGGCTGCAGAAAATGGCTCACTTAAAGAGATGTTTGGTGCAGGTACCGCAGCAGTGATCTCTCCTATCTCGGGCTTCACACACAAAGAGAAAGCTTTTGATCTTCCTCTAGTTGAAGATGCTTACGCCACTAAACTGAAAAAACAATTGACCGAATTACAAGCGAATCGCGCTGAAGATCCTTTTGGATGGCGTTATGAAGTACCTGCGATTGAAGTATAATAAGTTTTTGATTTCGCTTTTGCGAAAATGACACTAAAAAGCTCCTTACTAACTACAGTAAGGAGCTTTTTTATAGCCGCTAAGAAATTGATTAGGGTTTTGTGTTTGCCCAGTTTAGACGTATTTTTGCACCTCATTTTTAAATTGATACGATGCAAGACGGAATATATGCCAAGTTTCACACGCCAAAAGGCGAAATTCTAGTGAAATTAGAACATGAAAAAACACCGGGAACGGTAGGAAACTTTGTCGCTTTAGCCGAAGGAAACCTTGAAAATTCAGCTAAAAAACAAGGAAACCCGTATTACGACGGACTGAAATTTCACCGTGTAATTCCAGATTTTATGATTCAAGGTGGGTGTCCTCAAGGAACCGGAACCGGGAACCCAGGTTACCAGTTTGACGATGAGTTTGACTCAAGCTTAAAGCACGATGCTCCCGGTAAGCTTTCTATGGCAAATGCAGGCCCGGGAACAAACGGAAGCCAGTTTTTTATCACGCATACCGCTACTCCTTGGTTAGATGGGAAGCACACCGTTTTTGGTAGCGTTGTAGAAGGTCAAGATGTGGTAGATGCAATCGCTCAGGACGATACTATGGATAAAGTAGAAATCATTCGCCAAGGTGCAGATGCCGAAAACTTTAATGCTGTTGAGGCTTTTAGAACTTTTGAAGGAGCACGTGAAAAACGTATCGCTGAAGAACGCGCAAAAAAAGCTGAAGCACTTAATAAATTGAGCGAAGGCTTTAAAGAAACTGAAAGCGGTCTGCGTTACCAGATCATCCAAAAAGGTGATGGTAAAAAGGCTGAAAAAGGTAAAATGGTTTCTGTACACTACAAAGGTCAGTTGGCTGACGGTACGGTATTTGACTCTTCGTATAAAAGAAATCAGCCTCTAGACTTTCAAGTGGGTGTAGGTCAGGTAATTTCTGGCTGGGATGAAGGTATTGGCTTACTTCAGGTAGGTGACAAAGCACGTTTTGTGATTCCTTCAGATTTAGGATATGGTAGTCGCGGTGCCGGTGGTGTGATTCCACCAGATGCGATTTTGGTTTTTGACGTAGAATTGATGGACGTTAAATAAGCATTTTCCACATAAAAATACAGAAGGCTATCTTTAATCAGATAGCCTTTTTTAATTGCTGAAATTGAAATTTAAGCTACTGAAAATATGCGGTTTGGTCTTCCGGTTCTGATTTCTTATATTAAGTAGAACAACTAAAAAATCAAATAAGAAATGGGAAAAGGAGATCAAAAAACAAAACGAGGAAAAATACATCGCGGAACTTACGGTAAACTAAGACCGCGGAAGAAAAAAAGCAGTGCGACAACTGCAGATGTCCCCACAAAACAAACGGCTACCAAAACAAAAGAGGCCGACAAAGCGACCTCTGATAAAAGTTTAGCAGATAAAAAGCCGTAAAAAACAGACCAACTATCTAACGAATACCAATTCGTTTTTGTCTAAATCGGAGTATTGCTCACTGAAGCCGTACCCGTCGTAATCAAAGCCCTTGAGTTGATCTATGGTTTGCACATCCTTATCTATAATGTAGCGTACCATAGAACCCCGGGCTTTTTTTGCATAAAAGGAGATGATCTTGAGTTTTCCGTTTTTGTAATCCTTGAATACAGGAGTAATTACAGGAACTTTCAATTTTTCAGGCTTTACCGATTTGAAATATTCATTACTCGCAAGATTTAAAAACAGTTCGTCTTCTTTCAATTCAGCATTCAAAGCTTCAGTAATTTTATCGTCCCAAAATTGGTACAAGTCCTCATTATGACCTGATTTCAATTTGGTTCCCATCTCCAGGCGATAGGCTTGCATGAGATCAAAAGGTTTTAAAACTCCATAAAGACCAGAAAGGATACGCAGTGTATCTTCTAATTTATCTAGCTTTTCAGTCGGTATCGTATACGCATCAAGCCACGTATACACGTCACCGGCAAAGGCATACACCGCAGGACGCGCATTTTCTTTAGTAAAAGGTGTCGAGAATTCTTTGTAGCGCTGGTAGTTAAGATCTGCAAGCTTATCGCTGATACCCATCAAATCTGAAATTTCAGCTTTGGTCTTGCGCTCTAGTTTTTTATTTAACGTTTCGGCTTCCTCTAAAAACTGAGGCTGCGAGCTTCTAGTAGTTGGCAATTTTGATTCAAAATCCAGCGATTTAGCCGGAGAAACAACTGCTTTCATATCGTTTAATTTTTATCAAAAATACGCATTCGCGAAAACGTTCTAAGTCTGTTTTGATAAGTTTTAGCAATTATACCATAAACGTGATTTTTCAAAAATAAACTGAAGAACAAGTCGACTAGAAGCTTAAAGCATTAACCTAACAAAGGTTTTTAGTGAAATCTAATGGAAAAAGTAATAGCATAAAGCGACTGCTATAATAATGGAAACAATAAGCATATACCAATCCCTACGTAATAATTTTTGCGCTTTTTTTCTAACTTCAGATTTTACCTTGGCAGTGGTGTCTGGATCTAACTCTTTAAAATTTGCCCGTTTATCTTTGTCAGGATTTTTTAAAGTATTACGAAATAATTTTTCTTCCCGGCGTTTCAGTTTTTTACGTCGAAGCTCATTAAATCTTTGATTATGTGCACTAAACCTTCCATTTGTTCCATCAACAGCCATAATTAAACATCAAAAATTCAAGCATATTCCTTTTTTACTATAAATAAGCCGCAGAATGGTAATCTATACCTCAACAGTCCTTCGCACATCACTCTCGATCAGTCCGTCTCGTAAACGAATTACACGATGCGCATGCTCTGCAATATCTTCTTCGTGCGTAACTAAGATCACGGTATTTCCGGCAGCGTGAATCGCATCAAAAAGGCTCATAATTTCTACGGAAGTTTTAGAGTCTAAGTTTCCGGTAGGCTCATCGGCAAGAATGATTGAAGGCTTATTGACCAAAGCGCGACCTACAGCAACCCGCTGCCGCTGCCCTCCTGAGAGTTGGTTAGGTTTATGATCCATACGATCTGCAAGACCTACATCTTGCAGCACTTCTTCAGCACGTTTGTGGCGCTCCGGTTTTGAATATCCCGCGTACACCATGGGCAAAGCAACATTATCTAAAGCAGTCGTTCTAGGCAGTAAATTAAACGTCTGAAAAACAAAGCCGATCTCCTTATTACGCACCTCAGCGAGCTCATCATCGGTCATCGCGCTCACATCCCGATTATTTAAAATATACGTCCCGGAAGTCGGTGTGTCAAGGCACCCCAAAAGGTTCATCAAGGTAGATTTTCCGGAACCGGAAGGCCCCATAATCGCAACGTACTCACCTTTATCAATTTGTAAATCGATGCCTTTTAAAACGTGAACGATTTCATTTCCCAATGGAAAATCACGACGAATATCTGTAATATCAATTAAGCTGCTCATAGGATGATTACTCTATATTTTGAATATAAGTAGATAAATCGAGAAAGGAGTTACAAATTTTAAACCCTAATTTTAAAATGCTCCTCAACCTGCTCGGTTCTAAAGAACACAAAACCCAGCCAAAAGCAATCTACAGTAACGCTCACCCGAGGATGTTGCTTGATCAACTCCCAGGCTTCCGTCATTTCTGGCGACCAATAGATGTCATCAAAGATCCATACACTGTCGTTATGTACAGTAGGCAATAATTGCTCAAAGTAGTTTAAGGTTGCTTCCTTACTGTGGTTTCCGTCGAAATAAATAAGATCAAACTTTTCTGAAATCACCTGAGGAAGCGTTTGCTTAAAATCACCTACAATAACCTCAACATTTGAAAGTTCTGCGCTTTTTAAATGCTTCTGAGCCACGACAGCGGTTTGCGGGCAACCTTCTAGCGAAGTCATTTTTGCTGTTTCAGGCAAAGCCAAAGAAACTGAAGCTAAACCTACAGAGGTACCTAATTCTAAAATAGCCTTTGGTTTAAAATAGGACACTACACGATAAAGCAGTTTCATTCTGGAAAAACGCGCTCCGGCGTGTTTGGCTATATCTTTAACCGCGCGTCTATTGCTTTTAAAAACACGCGATCCCGCACCAAAGTCAGTTACTTCAATAACCTCATTCGACTGAAGAAGATCCTCTCGATACGCTTTAAGTTGGTTTTTAGCTTCTTTCGAAGTTTTTCGGTAAAGACATTTAGTGACAAAGGTGTACACAAAAGGAGAATGCACCCCGTGCTGATTGGTTGCTTTCCGCAGAAATTGTGAATAAGCTTTAATGATGTACCACATTCTCAGGTTTCGGTTTTCAAAATTCTAATTTAGCCTAACCTTCCATCTTGGCGCTTAGATCAAACCAACGCTCGGTAAATTCGTCTATTTTATCTTGAATCTGCTGCAACTCCACAGAAGCTTGATTGATCTCATCTCCTGACAAATCAGGATTTAGAAATTCGGCTTCCTTCTTTTCCTTTTCCTTTTCAAGCTTGGCGATATCGCGTTCCAGTCGGTTGTATTCCTTTTGCTCGTTATAAGAAAGTGCACTTCCGGCTGTTTTCCAATTGTCTTTATTGGTTTCCTTTTCCACTTTAGGCTGCGGATCTTCCTCCTGTATAACTGCCGGACCAGCATCATAAGCTCTAAAATCAGAGTAATTCCCCGGAAAATCTTCAACCACACCTTGTCCTCTAAATACAAAAAGATGGTCAACGATCTTATCCATAAAATAACGATCGTGCGAAACCACGATCAAACATCCCGGATAATCCAGCAAGAAACTCTCAAGCACATTGAGCGTCACAATATCCAGATCGTTAGTAGGTTCATCCAGAATTAAAAAGTTAGGATTCTGAATAAGCACCGTACATAAATATAAACGCTTACGCTCGCCTCCACTCAATTTTTCAACGAAGTCATATTGCTTTTTTCGGTCAAAAAGAAAACGCTCTAAAAGCTGACCTGCAGAAATCTGGCGCCCCTTTTTCAGCGGAATATAATCACCGAATTCTTTGATAACATCAATCACCTTTTGACCGTGCTTGATCTCAATTCCCTTTTGTGTATAATAGCCAAATTGAATAGTCTCCCCGATCACGATCTTTCCGCCATCGGGTGGCATTTTTCCTGTAAGGATATTGAGAAATGTAGATTTCCCGGTTCCATTTTTACCGATGATCCCAATACGATCTGCCCGCTGAAAATTATAGTCAAACTTATCGAGGATCACGCGGTCTTTAAACGACTTAGAAACTTTGTGTAGCTCTACGATCTTACTTCCCAAACGCTCCATATTCAGCTCGAGTTGTACCTCGTGATCGTTACGGCGTTTGTGTGCGCGTTCTTTTATTTCGGCAAAGTCATCGATACGCGATTTAGACTTTGTAGTACGCGCCTTGGGCTGGCGACGCATCCACTCCAATTCCTTTTTAAAAAGCTGTTTTGCTTTCCCGGTCTCTACCTCTTCGTTGGTAATTCGCGCATCGCGCTTCTCTAGGTAATAGGCATAATTTCCTTTGTAACTATACAACTTACCTTCATCCAACTCGATGATCTCGTTACACACGCGCTCTAGAAAGTAGCGGTCGTGCGTTACCATAAAGAGGGTGAAATTCTCTTTGGTAAAAAACTGCTCTAACCATTCGATCATCTCAAGATCTAAGTGGTTTGTGGGCTCATCAAGAATCAGTAAATCGGGTTTGCTGAGCAGCATATTGGCGAGTGCCAAACGCTTTTTTTGTCCACCGCTTAACTTTTCAACTTTACGGTCAAGATCATCCAGTTTAAGCTGAAATAATATCTGTTTATATTGGGTTTCAAAATCCCAAGCCTGATGGGCTTCCATCTGATCAAAAGCTTTCTGATACGCTTCAGTATCTTCCATATTTTGAAGGGCGTGCTCATAGGCCGAAATCACGTTTAAGATCTCATTATCGCTATCAAAAATAGTTTGCTCTACAGTGAGGTTAGGATCAAGATCGGGTTCCTGCGGAAGGAAAGAAATCTTGATACCTTTGCGATATACCACCTGCCCACTGTCTGGATTTTCGGCTCCTGCCAAAATATCAAGCATCGACGTTTTACCGGTACCGTTTTTGGCAACTAAGCCAATTTTTTGTCCTTCGTTAATACCAAAAGACAAATCTTTAAACAATACCCGCTCGCCAAACGCTTTAGCGATAGACTCTACCGAAACATAATTGATTGCGCTCATAGGCTGCGAATTTAGCCTTAATAAGTGGAGAAAAAAACTAGATTAGTTATTCAGGATCTTTTTAATGTTTGGCTTAAAATAATCTGGCCCTTTCAGCACTTTGCCGTCCTCGCGGTACACCGGTTTCCCATCGGCTCCTAACTTACTCATATTACTGCGCTGAATTTCGTCAAAAACTTCTTCGATCTTATGCTGCATCCCGTGTTCTAAAATGGTTCCGCATAAGATGTAGAGCATATCGCCCAACGCATCGGCAACTTCTGCAAGGTCATTATTGTTGGCTGCTTCTAGATATTCTTCATTCTCTTCTTTCATCAAATTGAAACGCAACAAATTTTTAGCCTCGCCTAAGTCGGCCTTTGGAGCTTCTTCAATTCCTAATCCAAAAGTGCTATGAAATTTATGTACCGCAGCTAATCGTTTTTTCATCGTAATATTCTGTTTTAAAGACTTAATTTTGACTAAAAATACATTAAAATGTTTAGTACGGGACAGTTGGTTTTTGCAGGGCTTTTCTTCATCGCCTTCGTTTTTTTCATTTGGATGAGTTATCGCAAAGACCGAAAACTTCACAAAAAAGAGTACAAAGGATCCTTATGGATTTTGGTAGGTTTTATCGCATTTGTTGCGATTCTGTTTTTAATAAAAATCACCTTAAATAAATAATTGATTTTTATAGCTGCAAGTTTCCTGAGAATCGCTTAGAATATGGAGTAAATTGTTAAATTAGCAGTTAAACCTCTTCCTCCATGAAAATTTTAAAATACCTGTTTTTTCTTCTGCTTATCGTCTTTATTGCCGGAGCTATTTATTTTGCCACTAAAGATGGTAGTTATGAGATCGAAGAAACACAGGTCATTGAAGCACCTTTAAGTCTGGTTTTCAAAAAAGTAAACGACTATAAAACTTGGGAAGAATGGGGACCTTGGAAACAAGAAGACCCTACAATGGTTTTTAACTATCCTGAAAACACCAGTGGTGAAGGTGCCAGCTATTCTTGGAATGGAAAAGAGGTTGACGGCTCGATGCGCACGACCTCTGTTATAGAGAACCAGCGTATAGAACAAGACATAACTTTTATCACTCCCGGGGGCGAGCGCACAGCTAACGTATATTGGCAATTTGAAAAGGTCGAAAATGGCACTAAGGTAACTTGGGGGATGCGTGGGGAACACACCTTGATGGACAAAGCTTATTTCACTATCGGCGGTTATGATTTTGATGGAGAAATGCATAAAATGTACAAAAAGGGACTTTCAGCGCTGGACGAAAACGTGCGTGCCGCAATGAAAGTGTACAATATTGATGTAAATGGCATCACGCAATACAGCGGCGGCTTTTATATGTATGCTACCACTTCGACAACATTGAGCAATGTGAGCAAGGAAGTGCAGGAGATGATTCCTTCGGTAAAGCGTTTTATGGAAGGCAACAACATTACCATTTTAGGAAAACCACTTACTATTTATAACTCAAAAGACGAGATAAATAATACAGCCATAATTTCTAGCGGAATCCCAACAACTTCTCGTATTGTGGTTCCTGAAGACAGCAATATTCTTTGTGGCTTCTTACCGGCATATACGGTTATCAAAACCAAACTCACCGGAGATTTGAGCAATCTTGATGAAGCGTGGCAGCAAACCTATGAGTATATGGCTGAAAACGAATACGCCCTTGCGCCAGATAGTAATCCTTTTGAATTTTATGTTGTAGGACCTGACGATACCGAAAACCCAGCAGAATGGGTCACTGAATTATATTTACCCGTAGCTGCTCAGGAATTGACAACCGAAAGTCTCTAAATCAAAAAAAGTTAAAAAACACAGACTACGCTTTAAAAAGTTTTAGTAGTTTTAAAACAACTTTAGAATTCATGAAAACTCTATTTACATCATATCGTTATGTGAAGGTACAGGTTACCTTGCCAGACGCGTTGTGTAGATAGTTTATTATTTTATATCACAACATTAAAAGTCTGGCCTTTCGGTCAGACTTTTTTTATTGGCGCCATCAAAGGGTTTAATACTCCGAGTTGCCTAAAAATTGAAAATTCGTTTCCAACCAATGACTCATATACTTGCCCTAAGGCAGTTTACTTAATAACACTGTGAAAAAACTATTTACCTCTTACTTAGACACGTTCAAAGGCCTATCAAAAGAAATTTGGTGGCTGGCTCTTATTACTTTGGTCAACCGTGCCGGAGCAATGGTCATTCCTTTTCTGTCGCTTTATTTGCGCGATGATCTGGGATTTAGTTTGAGCAGCGTAGGATGGGTCATGACGTGCTTTGGTTTTGGCTCCTTATTCGGTTCGTGGCTTGGTGGCATTTTATCAGATAAACTAGGCTATTATAAGACGATACTTTTAAGTTTAATAGCAACAGGAATTGGTTTTTTAGGGCTTCAATTCATTACCAGTTTTTGGGCTGTATGCTTGGGCTTTTTTGCATTGATCACCGTTGCAGATATGTCTCGACCTGCCTTTTTTGTAGCTTTAAGTGCTTATAGTAAACCTGAAAATAAAACGCGCTCCTTAACCCTTATACGCCTTGCGATTAATTTAGGCTTTTCTGCCGGACCGGCTTTGGGCGGAATTATTATCGCCAGTATTGGTTATTACGGACTCTTTCTAGCAGACGGAATTACCTGTATTCTTGCAGGGTTTCTTTTAATTCAAACCTTAAACCCGAAAAAGGCCAAAGAAGTTGATCAAGAACAACTTGTGGAAAATCCGCTGGCACCTCACAAAGATGGCTTGTATGTAATCTTCCTGATTGCACTTGCTTTATTTGGTGTTGTCTTTGTTCAATATTTTTCAACCGTGCCTGTCTATTATAAAGAAGTACGCTTGCTCACCGAGTCTCAAATAGGTCTTCTGCTAGGCATGAACGGCCTGATGATTTTTGTGTTTGAAATGCCACTCATTGCATACATGGAGCGACGCGGCTGGAATTTGATTGGCAATGTTATTGGAGGTTTATTGCTTACCGGCTTAAGTTTTCTTTTCTTTTATATTGAAGGCTGGCCCGGCGTTCTCGTTTTAGGTATGGCTACCGCTACATTAGGTGAAATGGTTGCATTCCCTTTTGGAAATGCTTTTGCGCTTCGTCGTGCCAAATTGGGGAGGCAAGGCGCATACATGGGACTGTACAGCATGTCTTTTTCACTAGCGCATATATTTGGCCACAACAGCGGAATGCAATTGGTAAATTCGTTAGGTTACAATCTAACCTGGGCAATCATGGGCCTTATAACCTTACTCGCTTTAGCGCTATTGTTTTATGTAAAGCGTCGCGCGAATACTCTTAAAATTTAGATTTACCCAGGTAGCTTTCAATAAGTTGATTATAAACAGGCTTTATTTTTACAAACTCCGTATCCGGAATGTCGTAGAGTTTATCATAGTCTGTGTAGCCTTGTTTCAGCAATTCTTCGAGGTAGAAAAAAGCAGTATTTTCATCCTCATCTTGAGCCGCAAGACTAATAATATCTAAATAAGCATAGTAATCGTCAGGATCTAGAATAGTTTTAAGAACATTAGCAAAAATGCGTTGGTCGTAAAGCGCTACTCTATTGAGCGCCAAAAAATCTTTTACCGTATAATCGATGTAGCCTAACATGCGCCGCGCCACTTTTTGCTCGATGGGCTTTGCCGGATTTTGTGCAGCTGTTTTAAATTGTAGAATTCGGTCATCCCAATAGCCAAGATTTTTAAAATTACCCAGCGCAAGGTCTTCTTCTAAAAAATAGCTGATATCATCAAGGAGTAATCCTTCCTGAACCTCATCTTTTCTACTTAGGCGCTTCGCCTGTTTATAGGCATCAGACCTGCGCAAAGAACGTTGAACTTCACGTATAGGATCAAGATCTACTTCACCCCGATAATCGCCTTTAAGATCTCTCACAAGATCATAAGCCACTACCAATTGACCGTCGTTGATTAAACCCTGTACCGTATTGAGATCTACTGATGCCTGACGTTGCCAAACGGAATCCTCGACCTTTAAATTATAATGCTCTACATTAAGGTGATCGAGTCGTTTAACTAAAGTTCCTAAAAAAGCTGCAGACGGCCATTCACTCGTATCATCATAGGTATACAACTCGTTGTTCTTGCCGTAAGCTTTCAGCATATAGAAATAATCTTCCATGGGATAAAAGTTAGGTGAGGCTTTACCTATAACACCTATCGCCAGATTGCGCTGCGCTTGATTAGCAAAGCGATTTGCAAAATACATATCATCAATAAGGAGCAAATTAGCCGAACTCTTAAATAAATAGGATAACGCACTCGCCGTTTTAGCTCCGCCTTTAAGTCCACTAAAATAAACTCGGTATTTATCTACAGCTATTTTTCTAAAAACATCACGCACAATGAGAAGGGCATTATCTGCATTGGCATCAAGGCTGTCAATTGTTGAGGACATCGGATGATTATTAGAAACAATGACAAAATCCTCTCCCTGCAGCCCCGAAGCAAACAGACGAGCTGCCTTAGTACCTTCCCCTTCAGGATCAAATACAAAAAGTGCTTTGGCCAGCTTCTCAGGATCGTAATTTTGAGGAAGATAAATGGAGTACGAAATATCAAGAGAGTCATTGGTTACAGTAGTTTCGGTAACTGCGCCTCGAAGTAAAGTTTGTTCTTGAGCATTTGCAAAGTGTATCGCAAACAAGCAAAGGGTGATTAGTAAGCTATTTCGCATAAAAGTTTTTAAAAAGTGTATCAATAACTGTGCTACAATTTAGGCATAAAAAAAACTGCTAAGTAAAAAAGCAGTTTTAAATATATGGGTGAAAGGGTCGTAAATTATGATTTTACCTGTTGCGCAACGCGCTTAGGACTCTTTTTAAATAAAAACTTAGCAAAAAGTGAAACCACAAATAAATCTGCTGAAATTAAAAACAGAATTCGTGCAGCTTCGGTAGCCCAAAGATCAAAACCTCCAAAACCATATATTCCCGTTATAACTGCAATAATCAAAAAAGGAAGTGTAAATCGTTTCATAATAGAGTGTTTTTGTGTTTAATACTGATGTAAAAGTAGCCTGATAATCAAGGTGTTTATCACAAGGATTTCCTAATTACCTAAATTTTAACGCAAGTGCTAAGGCCTTGTTAACAGCTTAATTTTCAATAAACACTGTTAGCTTAAGACTACAAACGAGACTATTGAGACATCATTAATAACAAACTGTTATTTAAAACACAGTTTGTATCTTTGTATCCCTAAAAAAATTGTAATGAATACTGAAACCATAGCTGCACCTGTACATAAACCAAAACCAAAATGGTTGCGCGTTAAATTGCCTACCGGCAAGAAGTACACCGAACTCAGAAGCCTTGTAGACAAGTACGATTTACATACTATTTGTACTTCAGGAAGCTGTCCTAATATGGGAGAATGCTGGAGCGAAGGCACCGCTACCTTTATGATATTGGGTAATGTATGCACACGCTCTTGTGGTTTTTGTGGAGTAAAAACAGGGAGACCAGACACACTTGATTGGGAAGAGCCAGAAAAAGTAGCGCGATCTATAAAGTTGATGAAAATCAAGCATGCGGTGATAACTTCGGTAGATCGTGATGATTTGAAGGATATGGGATCAATTATGTGGGCTGAAACGGTAAAAGCCATTAGACGTATGAATCCTGACACCACTTTAGAAACTCTTATCCCTGACTTTCAAGGAAACGAGCGTAACATCGACCGGATTGTAGAAGTCTCACCAGAAGTGGTTTCTCATAATATGGAAACGGTAAAACGCTTAACGCGTGAAGTGCGTATACAAGCACAATACGAGCGTAGTCTTGGTGTGCTTAAATATTTGAAAGAACAAGGTATTAGACGCACCAAGTCTGGTATTATGCTAGGGCTAGGAGAAACTGAAGAAGAAGTCGTACAAACGCTTAGAGATCTTAGAGCGGCAGATGTAGATGTTGTAACCATAGGTCAATACCTTCAGCCTTCAAAAAAGCATCTTTCTGTAAAGCAATTCATCACTCCAGATCAATTCAAAAAATACGAGACGATCGGTTTAGAAATGGGCTTCCGCCATGTAGAAAGTAGCGCGCTCGTTCGTTCTTCATACAAAGCACAAAAGCACATCAACTAGAGGTATTTTTTATGGCTAAAATCAAAATCGGAATAAACGGTTTTGGACGCATAGGAAGAAGACTCTTTCGCCTTCTACATAAGCATCCCACTATTGAAGTTGTCGCTATAAATGATAAAGCAGAAGGAGCAACTTTAGCACATTTGCTTAAATACGACAGTATTCACGGTATATTCAATGCCGAGGTTACTCACACTGAGAAAGGTTTAAAAGTTGATGATTCTCTTATTGCTTTATATCAAGAAAGTAGTCCGGGAGCAATCCCCTGGCATCGTCACAAATTGGACCTTGTCATAGAAGCAACGGGAAAGTTTAAAACTTATAATCTTTTAAAACCGCATCTAGATGCAGGCGCGCCAAAAGTTATTTTAAGCGTTCCTCCGACAGATGACAGTATCAAAACAATTGTCTTAGGCGTTAACGATTTTCAAATTGATGGCACCGAGCGTATTCTTTCTAACGCGAGTTGCACGACCAATAATGCGGCACCTATGATAAAAGTCGTTAATGACCTCTGTGGAATAAAGCAGGCATATATAACCACCGTGCATTCCTACACCACAGACCAAAGTTTACACGACCAACCACATCCTGATTTGCGACGGGCTCGCGCTGCAGGACAGTCTATCGTGCCCACCACTACCGGAGCTGCCAAGGCTTTAACAAAAATATTCCCAGATCTAAGTGAAGTCATAGGAGGTTGTGGCATACGGGTCCCCGTACCTAATGGCTCCCTAACCGATCTTACCTTAAATGTTTCTCGCGACACAACTATAGAAGAGATCAATGAAGCCTTTCAAAAAGCAGCCGCCGGTTCTTTAAAAAATATCCTTCAGTATACCGAAGTCCCTCTGGTTTCTATTGATATTGTAGGCAATCCTCATTCTTGTATAGTTGACTCCCAAATGACTTCTGTTATTGGCAACTTGGTGAAACTCATTGGCTGGTATGATAACGAAACCGGATATTCCTCACGCTTGATCGACTTAATCCTCAAAATCTCATAAATTATTTAGAGATTTCTACTGATATTTCAACAAAGTGTCTATATTAGTATCTTAATGTGTCTAAAAATGTTGATCGACAGAAAGCTACTTGTCGTCTTATTACTTCTCCTTTCGTTTGTGGGATTTGGTCAAAAACCAAGTCGGGCTGAAAATGCACAAAACATTCAGATCGATTCGCTTCTCTTAAAAGGGGTTATAGCAATGGATCGTGCAAATTTTGACGAGGCAATTGCAAACATTAAAAAGGCTGAAGCACTTTCTCTAGAATCCAAGAACAGTAGTAATGAAGCGATCAGCAATCAATTGTTGACAAAAATCTACTACGAGTTAGGTCAATACGAACTTGCTGGACCTTACATCCTCAATGCTATTAAGCTGCATCAGGAATTGCAAGAGCTCAATAATTTAGGACAAGATTACATTATATACAGCCAAATCTTAATCAAGACAGGCAACAGTGAAAAAGCCTTACCTTTTCTTGAAAATGCTGAAATCATCTATCAAAATCAGCGTGATGAAAATTCCAGAGTTCAATTAGCGACCACCTATCTCTACGAAGGAAACATCTATCAAGAACTCAAACAAGATGAAGAAGCCCTAACACGATTCCAGGAAGCAGAAGCGCTTCTTAAGAAAACTCAGTCAAAAAATAATTATTTATTGTGTCGTGTTTACCTGCAGGAAGGAAAAACCAATTTGCAACTGGGTCAACTAGATCCTGCCCTAGAGTACGCTACCAGCGCACACGAGATCAGTCTTAATAACAACTATCCGCAGCTTGAAGTTGATGCGCTTAATCTTTTAAGTAAGGTACATTCTGAGCGCAAGGAATATGAAGAAGCGTTTTCGTTCTTGTCCTTATACAATCAAAAAAGGCTCACCTATTTTGGCGATGCCAACAATAATGTGAGAAATACCGCCATTCGCAATGCATTACTCGCCAATATAAACGCAGACGATTATGACCCGGGCAAACGCGTGCAAGCCAATAAGATAACAACGGTTTTAATCATTGCCTTATTTACCATCTTATGTCTATTGGCTCTATCGCTTTATAAAAACAACAACCTTCGCGCAAAAGCAAACGAATTATTACAGGCTAAAAATGCCGAATTGATGATCGCAAAAGAGAACGCAGAAAAGGCTTCTGTTGTAAAAGCACAATTTCTCTCGACCATTACACACGAATTGCGAACACCGATGTATGCAGTTACCGGTCTTACGCACCTTTTATTGAGCGAAAACCCAACCGAAGAACAAAAGAAGCACTTAGACTCCTTAAAATTTTCGGGAGAATATTTACTGTCTCTCATCAATAACATTCTGGATCTCAACAAGCTTGAAGCCGATAAAGTTGAAGTAGAACAAGCAACTTTCAACCTGCGCAAGCGCGTAGATGATGTACTTTTTGCTCTAGAGCGCTCTGCTCAGGAAAAAGGCAACAAGCTTACACTGGAATATGATGAGGAAATACCCGATCAAATTATAGGAGACCCACTTATGATCTCGCAAATTTTGATCAACCTTATTGGTAACGGAAACAAGTTTACGCGTGACGGTGATATTTTTATTAGGATCAAACAACTTAGCCGCAACGATACACAAACGTATTTGCATTTTGAAGTTGAAGATACCGGTGAAGGAATCAGTAAGAAAAAACAAAAAGATATTTTCCAGAATTTCACGCAGGGCTCTGTACAGATCAACAGAAAATTTGGTGGAACCGGTCTTGGCCTCTCTATTGTAAAACGACTGCTTTCCCTTCAAAAGAGTAAAATCGAACTGGAAAGTACCTTAGGTAAAGGATCTAAATTTTTCTTCGATATCAAATATGGCCTTGCCAAAAGTAAAGCAAACGAACCTGAAGAACGCGTGTACAATATAGATTATGAAGCCTTAAAAGGCAGAAAGTTATTGGTTGTTGAAGACAACAAGATCAACCAAATGATCACCAGAAAAATTCTTGAGAAAAACGAAATGGAATGCGAAGTAGCTGATAATGGCGAAATCGCGATCGAGAAAGTTCGTTTTGAACCTTTTGACCTTGTCTTGATGGATATTCATATGCCGGGAATAAGCGGTATTGAAGCCACTCAAAAGATCAGAGAATTCAATAAAGACTTACCTATACTCGCATTAACCGCGGTTACTATTGATGAAAATATAGATGATTTTTATCTGGCCGGCTTTAACGACATCATCCCAAAACCCTATAAGGTTGAAGAGTTTTTCTTTAAAATCCACAATGCCTTAAAACGTAAAAATGTAATTCTGTAGGCATTAGCTTTCTACGAACTCTAGTATCGATTCATTGAAAACTTCAGCATCTTTTAAAAACTGAAAGGCTATCGGTAAATAGTATAAGTGTGCTTTTTTAAGCTTTCCTTTTAAACGCATGTAATCCTTTTCGGTAGTAATGATGCATTCTTTTTTATCTAATGCTGCCAATTCCCTTTCAGAAAAGTTATGGTGATCACCATAAGCAATATGGTCATAATGCAATCCTTTCGCTGTCAAATATGCTAAAAAAGGTTCAGGCTTCGCAATACCGGTAACCACACTTATTTTTTGATCTGTCAATTGTAACCAATCAATCTTCTGTGTGTCATCGTACAATTCCCCATAAGCTATGGTGCTAAAGAACACTTTAGCTTCAGCATATGCACTTATTTTCTCAGCGATTCTTTTTTGCGCTTCCAAACTCAAATCAGCAGGACACTTGGTCACAATGATCGCATGAGCCCTTTCGGCACCTGATCTTGATTCCCTAAGGTTTCCGGCAGGAAGTACCAGATCTTCATAAAAAAGATCATTAAACGCCGTGAGCATAATTAAAAAGCCAGGCTTCACTTTTCTATGCTGAAAAACATCATCTAAAATAACAACTTCTGGCTCTGGTTTTTTGAGACGTAATTTATCAATACCTGCTACACGACGCTCACAAACCGCAACGTGTACCTCAGGAAATTTCATTGCAAACTGAAGCGGCTCATCTCCCACCTCAACCGCTTTAGAATCTGAAGTTACATCACGGTATCCACTAGTCGTTCTGCCATAACCTCTGCTCAACGTAGCAAGGGTGTGTTTGTTCCTGAGTAAATTCAAAACATACTCGGTCATAGGAGTTTTTCCCGTACCGCCTACAGATAAATTCCCAATTCCTATTACAGGGAAATCATACGAGCGTGATTCAAAAATCTGCTTATCAAAAAGATAATTGCGCACACGAGTTACTCCATCATAAGGGACAGCAAAAGGCCAAAGTATTTTTCGCAATGTTCTCACAGCCCGAAGGTATTACTTTTCTTTAATAACGGTACCTTAATAAAAACTCGAAGTAGACTTTTATTTAATTTCCATAGTCATCCACACCTGCAATTTTTATCTTTAACGCTTTCTGAAAGACACAAAATCCATGACTATAAAAGAGGTTACTCAGGCGATTGAAGAATTTGCACCACTGGCATACGCCGAAGATTTTGACAATGTAGGACTACTACTAGGCGATCAAAACACCAAGCTTACCGGAGTGCTCGTCACACTCGATACACTGGAAAAAACCGTAGATGAGGCCATCTCAAAAAATTGCAATCTTATTGTGAGTTTTCATCCTATAATCTTTGGCGGACTTAAAAAAATAACCGGTAAAAATTATGTGGAACGTGTGGTACTCAAAGCCATTAAAAACGAAATTGCCATTTATGCCATTCATACCGCGCTAGACAATATGCCACACGGTGTAAGCAAAGGCATGTGTGATGCTTTAGGTCTTAAAAACCGCAGTGTATTAATTCCTAAATCTGGAGTCATCAAAAAACTCACCACGTATGTTCCTAAAAACGAAGTGATCTCGGTTCGCGAGGCCCTCTTTGCCGCCGGCGCAGGCAACATAGGCAATTATGAGCAATGCAGTTTCAGTACAAAAGGCAAAGGTACTTTTAAAGGAAATGAGCAAAGCAATCCTACGGTAGGCAAAGCCGGAGAATTACAAATAGAAAAAGAAGTTCAACTGAATGTAACCTTTGAAGCGCGGCTGCAATCAAGCATCCTCAAAACATTGTTTAACGCGCATTCTTATGAGGAAGTAGCCTACGAGATCACTACCTTAGACAACACCAATCAAAACATTGGTATGGGAATGCTTGGCGAACTAGAAACACCACAAGATGAACGTAGCTTTTTAGAAAATGTAAAAAAAGTCTTTGATGCACAAGGCATTCGCCATTCGGCTTTAAGAGACAAACCTGTACAAAAAGTAGCCGTTTTAGGTGGAAGCGGAAGCTTTGCCATAGGAGCCGCAATGGCTTCGGGAGCAGATGCATTGATCACTGCAGATTTGAAATATCATCAGTTTTATCAAGCTGAAGGTCAACTTATTTTAGCAGATATAGGACATTATGAGAGTGAGCAATTCACAAAAAATATTCTGACTGACTATCTTACGAAAAAATTTACTAATTTTGCAGTCGTTTTATCAGACGAAAACACCAATCCTATTAAGTATTTATAATATGGCAAAAAAGACCGAAGCAACTGTTGAAGAAAAACTCAGAGCATTATATGATCTGCAGTTGATACACGCTCGCGTTGACACCATTCGCAATGTGCGTGGTGAGCTTCCTTTAGAAGTAGAAGACCTTGAAGATGAAGTTGCAGGATTAAATACCCGACTTGACAAATTAGGTGGTGAGTTAAGCTTGATCGATGATCAGATTAAAGCGAAAAAAATCCTTATTGAAGACGCTAAAGCAGCTATCAAGAAATATTCTGAGCAGCAAAAAAATGTGCGTAACAATAGAGAGTACAACTCACTTAGCAAAGAGATTGAATTTCAAGAATTAGAAATTCAACTTGCTGAAAAGAATATTAGAGAATTTCGTGCTCAAATCGAGCAGAAAAACGAAGTGATCAACACTACAAAAGAACGTCTTGAGGAGCGCCAAAAGCACCTTAAACACAAGAAAGACGAGCTTGATGAAATCTTAGCAGAAACTGAAAAAGAGGAGCAAGCGCTTCTTGAAAAAGGAGAAGCTTATGAGGAGCAAATCGATGAGCGTCTGGTAAAAGCTTACAAGCGTATTCGCTCTAATGTGCGTAATGGTCTTGCAGTAGTAGCAATCGAGCGTGGAGCTTCAGGAGGATCCTTCTTTACGATACCACCGCAGGTACAAGTAGAGATCGCCGGTCGCAAAAAAATCATTACCGATGAGCACAGTGGTCGTATTCTTGTTGACGAAGAACTAGCTAAAGAAGAAGCAGAAAAAATGGAAGCAATTTTCGCAAAATTGTAATCTTTTTCTAAGATATATTTGAAAAGCTCCGTTTTTACGGGGCTTTTTTTTATTGCTCCCATCAAAAGGGTATAATACCTGAAGACAGGGCTCCAGATACAAAGTTGTTATCAACAAATGCCTTCTAAGCCCGCTACTGTCAGCCGGAAAGACTCGTTTCAATATAGCTTACAGACCAGTTTAACAGCCTCTTAGGAGAGTCGCGTGGTTCTTCTCCTTAACTTTAAAAGAAAAACCACGCTATGCGATTCATTACCGGGCTATTATTGCTATTACTTTTCTTCTCGAATTGTAAAAATTCTGAGCCCTCTGACTATGAGCAAAAAATGGCGCAACTTGATCCTGTACAAACGAAACCCATAGATGGTTACCAACGCGCCTACTTTGCCAGCGGTTG
Organism: Leeuwenhoekiella blandensis MED217; assembly: GCF_000152985.1. GTDB lineage: Bacteria > Bacteroidota > Bacteroidia > Flavobacteriales > Flavobacteriaceae > Leeuwenhoekiella > Leeuwenhoekiella blandensis. The sequence continues at coordinate 3,422,424 of NZ_CH672395.1, forward strand.
TTTCTGGTGTGTAGAAGCTATTTTTGAAAGTATAAAAGGAGTCCAAGAAGCTGTAAGCGGTTACAGCGGTGGGTTTAAAGAAAATCCTACATACAAGCAAGTGAGTTATGGTAAAACCCAACACGCAGAAGCTGTTGAGGTGTTTTACAATCCAGAAATGGTAAGCTTCCGCAATTTAGTTCTTGCTTTTTTTGGTTCGCACGATCCTACCAGCCTCAACCGGCAAGGCCCTGACAAGGGCAAACAATACCGCTCTATTGTATTCTACCAAAATGAAAAAGAAAAGAAAATCATTGACAGTATCATAAAAGAACTTGATGAAACCGTTTATGACGGAGCTATTGTAACCCAGGTTTTACCCTTTCAAAAATTCTGGGAAGCCGAAGCCTACCATCAGGATTATGAGCGCAAGAATCCGAATGACCCTTACATTAGAGGCGTTTCTCTCCCACGACTTAATCGTTTCAAAAAGCAATTCCCTGAACTTTTAAAAGACAATGAACATCTATGAAAAGAATAGCCAACCTCGCTCTGATTCTATTTTCAATTTCAGCTTCGGCACAAGAAGATTTCGCAAAATATAAATGGCGTAATCGTATCGTTGTCCTCTCAACTCAAGATCTTACTTCAGAAAAATTCATTTCGCAATGGGAGCGCGTTAAAAGTTCGCCTAAAAAACTCGACGACCGAAACATTCTCTTATTTGCACTCGCAAAAGGACGCATCTATGATAAAGATCTCAAAGCACTTTCAGGATTTCACGTAAGCCCACTTAGAAAACGCTATGACATTCCTACCAATTTTGAAGGCTTTACCCTAATCGGAAAAGATGGTGGCGTCAAGATGCAGAAAAATGTTCCATTTGATGTTGTTGCCATTTTTGAAACCATAGACAACATGCCTATGCGCCAGAGAGAAATGCGTGAAAATCTAGATGATTGATTCACTAGTCGCGCTTTCAATTCCTATTTTATAAAACGTTTAACAAGCTTATTTGTTAGGCTTTACGAATCTTTAGGACAAAAATCTAGTATATAGCACGATTGACTTATCAATCGCTAAATTGAAAAAGAAAAATTATGAAAACTGATCAACCTTTATTACAATCATTTAAACTTGGAGCAACAACACTGAAGAATCGTGTGGTTATGGCTCCTATGACACGTAGTCGTGCAGACAATCCCGGCAATGTTCCTACAGAGATGCACGTCGAATATTATACCCAAAGAGCCAGTGCCGGATTGATCATTACTGAAGGATCACAAGTGTCTGAGCAAGCTGTAGGCTACATTCACACTCCCGGAATTCATACCGCTGAGCAAGTTGCAGGATGGAAAAAAGTTGTAGATGCAGTACATTCCGAAGGCGGTAAAATATTCATCCAGTTGTGGCACGTGGGCCGAATGTCACATCCTGATTTTCACAACGGAGAAAAACCATTGGCACCAAGTGCAGTAAACCCAAATGCAAAAGCATACACTCCAGAAGGCTTTAAAGAAACTGAAGAGCCCAGAGCAATGACGCTGGAGGAAATCAAACAAACTCAGGAAGATTTTGTAAACGCTGCAAAAAATGCTATAGAAGCAGGCTTTGACGGGGTCGAAATACACAGCTCTAATGGCTATTTATTTCATCAATTTTTTAATAAGAACGCAAATGTACGAACTGATGACTATGGCGGAAGCATAGAAAACAGAGTTCGTTTTTTCTTTGAAACTCTAGACAAGGTAAAAGAAGTACTTCCTGAAAATAAAATTGGAGTGCGCTTAAATCCATCGCTAAATGGAGTATTTGGAATCGAAGCTACCGAAGAAACCATCCCAACGTTTGATCATATCGTAGAACGTTTGAACAACTACGATTTAGCCTATTTACACTTATCTGAACCCTTTACAGATGTTAGCGATATTGACTATCTAGAAACTGAGATCGCAAAGCATTATCGTCCTAAATATCACGGTAACCTGATGATCAATGCAAACTTTGATCAAGAAAGCGGAAATAAAGTAATAGAAGAAGGAAATGCAGACTTGGTCGCTTTTGGAAAATTATTTATCTCGAATCCAGATCTGGTAGAACGTTTTGCAATGAATGCTCCTATGGCAGACTGGGATGAAGATACGTTCTACACCCAGGGAGAAAAAGGATATACCGATTATCCCACGTATAAAGCAGAACAGCAGGAAGCATAGACTTTTAAAATTTTGTTATTTTGTTTAATGTTAACAGCATTAAGATTAAACAAATCATATTTTTAGGGTGAGTTAATTCTTACCCTTTTTTTATGAGACATTATACAGCAGAGCAAATAGCAGAATTGCCTTCAAAATACCGTGCGCACTTTATAAACAGTTGTACGGGATTCAAGTCTGCTAATCTTTTAGGGAGTATTTCAGAAGACGGAATCACGAATGTTGCCATCTTTAGTTCGGTTACCCATTTGGGCAGCAACCCGCCCCTACTTGGCTTTATTTTACGCCCAACTACTGTAGATCGCAACACCTATGAAAATCTCAAAAAGACAGGAGTTTTTACGGTAAACCACGTAAATCAAAATTTCATAAAAGAAGCGCATAAAACTTCAGCAAAATATGATGGTACAGTTTCAGAGTTTGACAAAACCTTATTAAACGAAGAATACCTCGATGACTTTAAAGCGCCTTATGTGCAACAGAGCAGAATCAAATTAGGATGCACTTTTGAGAATGAATATTTTATCAAAGAAAATGATTGTCATTTTATAATTGGCAGAATCCAGCATATTTATGTAGATCGTGAAATTCAGGCAGAAGATGGCTGGCTCAATCTAGAACGTGCTCAAACGGTTTGTATCGACGGGCTAGACGGGTATGCACTTCCTCAAATCCTGAACCGTTTTACCTACGCACAACCTGACCAACCTGTAAATTCAATTAAGGACCTTGGCTCATAAAAAAGCAAACCTTCCGGAAAAAATTTGTGCCGTTTGTAAAAAGCCATTCACATGGCGCAAAAAGTGGGAGAAGAATTGGGATGATGTTAAATACTGCAGTGAACGCTGCAGAAGAACTAAAAACGTATGAATAATCTGGTTTGGTTTAGAAATGATTTACGCGTAAAAGACAACACGAGCCTATTCAAGGCTAGTAAAAATGCCAATCTACTTGCAGCTGTTTACTGTTTTGACCCCAGACAATTTCAAGAAGATCAATTCGGTTTTAAAAAGACCGAACGTTTTCGCGCACAATTTTTAATTGAAACGGTTACCGAGTTACGAGAACATCTCGCCGAGTTGAATATCCCCATATTTGTTTACAACGAGCAACCGGAAGACATTCTTCCGCAGTTGATAGAACGCTTACAAATAGATCAGCTCTTCTTTCAAGAAGAATGGACCTCTGAAGAACAGGAAGTCACTAGAAAGGTGAAAGAATCGTGTTCCGCATCGGTTAAATTTACCGAAAGTTATGATCAATTTCTCATTCATCCTGAAGACCTTCCATATAAATCCATTGAAGCAATTCCTAACGTATTTACGCAATGGCGCAAAAAATGCGAGAAAAACTTAAATATCAGAAAGGAAGTTTCGATTACTGAATTTCCGCAAACGAACTTTGAAGAAAATTCAACTTCGATTCCTACACTTCAGGATTTAAATCTAGAAAGTTTTACGCCAGATCATAGATCCGCATTTCCTTTTAAAGGTGGAGAACAACAAGCATTAAACCGAATTGAAGACTATTTCTGGCAGACCAGAAAACTCGCGGTTTATAAGAAAACACGTAACGGACTTACCGGAAAAAACTACAGCTCAAAACTTTCGGCCTGGCTGGCAAACGGAGGCATTTCAGCACGTACCATTTACTGGAAAATAAAAGCTTTTGAACAAGAGGAAACCAAAAATGAAAGTACTTATTGGCTCTTTTTTGAATTGATGTGGCGCGATTTCTTCAAATACATTTCCTTAAAATACGGTGATCAAATTTTTAAGATCGGTGGAATTCTGGAGAAAGACTACGATTGGAAAACCAACAAAGCCGCAAAAAAAGAATGGATCAATGGCCAGACAAAATATGATTTTGTAAATGCCAATATGAAAGAAATTGCTGCTACCGGCTGGATGAGCAACCGGGGCCGCCAGAATGTTGCGAGTTACTGGGCAAAAGAATTACAACAGGATTGGCGTATAGGCGCAGCCTATTTTGAGAGTATGTTGATCGATTATGATGTGCACAGCAATTACGGCAATTGGATGTACAACAGCGGCGTTGGCAATGATCCTCGAGATAGAAAATTCAATATTAAAAGTCAGGCAGAGCGCTATGATGGTGATGGGAAATTCCGCAGACTTTGGCTTCAGGAGTCGCTTTTTGATTAAAAAAATATGGCAAAAACACTACGATTACTTTTAGGAGATCAATTAAATCATAAGCACTCTTGGTTTGACCAGACCGATGAAGAGGTGCTTTATTTTATGGCAGAGATGCGGCAGGAAACCGACTATGTTACGCATCATATTCAAAAAGTGGTTGCCTTTTTTAGCGCAATGCGCAATTTTAGCCAGTGGCTTCAGGAACGCGGACACAGCGTGATCTATTATCAATTAGATCATCCTGACAACGAGCAAGATCTTACCCAAAACTTAGAAAAGCTTTTTAAAGCGCATCACATCGAACGCTTTGAATACCAACTTCCTGACGAATATCGACTCGACCAGCAACTCAAAGAATTCAGCGATTCCCTTGAGCTTGATTCTGATGCAGTAGACACAGAACACTTCCTCACTTCACGCACCGATCTGGAAACTTTTTTTAAAGGAAAGAAAACCTATACGATGGAATATTTCTACCGCGACATGCGCAAGAAATACGACATTATGATGGCAAATGCTAAAGATCCTGAAGGCGGAAAATGGAATTTTGATCAAAGCAATCGTAAGAAATGGAAAGGAGCGCCTGAAATTCCGCATGAGCGTGGTTTTAGAAAAGATGTTTCGGCACTATGTAAGATGATAGAAGAAGCCGGCGTCAAGACGATGGGGAGTATTGATGAGCAACAATTCAACTGGCCTACGAGTCGTGAAGACGGTTTAAGCGTGCTCAATTATTTCTGCTCCAACCTACTGAAACATTTTGGAGATTATCAAGATGCGATGGATCCTGATCAAATTTATCTTTTTCATAGCCGACTCAGCTTTGCGATGAATAGCAAACTCTTGCATCCACTTGAGGTGATAGAAAAAGTGATCGATCACTGGAGAGCAAACAAAGATGACATAGACATCAGCCAGGTTGAAGGTTTTGTACGACAGATTTTAGGTTGGCGTGAATATATGCGCGGAATTTACTGGATGAAAATGCCCGGTTACCGTCGCAGCAACAAACTAGACAATCAAAATGAGCTTCCTGATTTTTATTGGACGGCAGAAACAAAAATGAATTGCATGCACCATGCCATCAAGCAAAGCTTAGACCACGCATATGCACATCACATTCAGCGCCTGATGATCACAGGAAATTATGCGCTGCTCACCCAAACACACCCCGATGAAGTTGACGCTTGGTATCTGGGCATTTATATTGATGCCCTCGAGTGGGTAGAAATCACAAATACTCGGGGTATGAGTCAGTTTGCTGATGGCGGCATCGTCGCGACAAAACCCTATGTTTCCAGCGGAAGCTACATCAATAAAATGAGCAATTATTGCAGTTCATGTAAATACAGTGTAAGTAAAAAAACAGGTGATGACGCCTGCCCTTTTAATAGTTTATACTGGAATTTTCTTTTTGAAAAACGAGAACATTTCAAGAACAACCAACGCATGAACATGATGATGAGCATGCTCGACAAAAAAGATCCGGACGAATTAGAACAACTTGTTAAACGGGCGCAGGAAATCATAAAGAATCCACAAAAATTCTAGAACTGCCGTTAATTCACTGTTAACCAAAGACTCACTTCTGCAACAATCAATTAATTTCATATCACTAACCAATAAAAATTAGTTATGAGAGACATAATTTGGCTTATTGTAGTGATTTTAATTATAGGATGGCTTGTAGGCTATTTTGGCTTCGCCGAATCGGTAGGTAGTTTAATACATATTCTACTGGTACTCGCTGTAATTGCGATTCTTTACAAACTAGCAACAGGCAGACGCTTGTAAAACAACCAAAATTCTAACCTTTAAATTTTTAATTATGAAACGTATTTTTTTATTTCTATTTCTAGCCGGAGTTATGGGCACAACACTACAAAGTTGTCGTGAAGAATCTACCGGAGATAAAATTGAAGATGCAGCAGATGACATTGGTGACGCTGCAGAAGATGCTGTAGATTAAATCTATCGCATTTATAAGTTGAAAGCCGTACTAACTAGTACGGCTTTTTTTATGCATAAATCGAAGAGCGATTTAAAATTTATGCTCCATCCCTGCAGATAGCCTTAAATCTCTTTGTAGTTTTGCCGGCAAATTGAGATTAACCTATGTGGAATTTAGAAGGAAAAACAGCATTAATAACCGGAGGAACTAAAGGGATTGGCAGAGCTACCGTTCTTGCATTTGCACAACTTGGTGCTAAAGTCATCTTTACCGCACGCGATGGTGAAGCCGTTACCGCATTTCAGCAAGAATTGGGAGAACAAGGCTTTATCGCTTCGGGTATGCAAGCCGATGTAACTTCTGAAGATGATCAAGATCAATTAACAGATTTTGTTTTTCAGCGTAGCGGTTCTCTTGATATTTTAGTCAATAATGCAGGAATGAATATTCGCAAAGAAGCCATTCTTTTTGAACCTGAAGAATATCAGCAAATTATAGACACCAATCTTTTGGCTCCCTTTGAATTGACTCGAAAGTTTTTTGCACTTCTTAAACGCTCAGGAAAAGCTTCAGTCATTAATGTAGCTTCGGTTGCAGCTTCTCAGGATATTAAAAGCGGTGCACCTTATGCGATGGCCAAAGCCGGTCTTTTACAACAAACCCGAAGCCTTGCTTCAGAATGGGCCGATAAAAATATTCGTGTGAACGCCGTTTCTCCATGGTATACAGAAACTCCGTTAGTTAAACCGGTAATGGATCAAAAAGAGCGTTACGATAAAATTATTGAGCGCACTCCACTGAAGCGTTTTGCACAGCCTGAAGAAATGGCAAATACGATTGCCTTTCTTGCGATGGACCAATCTTCATACATCACTGGTCAAAATCTGGTGGTTGATGGCGGACTTAGCGCAAACGGACTTTAAACATCATTTATAGCCTTGGGCTTGTAGCTCAAACAGTTCGGCATAGAGTTTTGGGGTTTTCATCAGTTCGTCGTGCGTTCCTAACTCCAGGATTTTTCCATGTTTAAGAACCAGAATACGATCTGCCATACGCACTGTACTGAAACGATGGGATATGATTATGCTGGTTTTTCCTTTAGTCAGATCAATAAACCGTTCAAAAACCTCGTACTCTGCTTTAGCATCTAAAGCCGCAGTTGGTTCGTCTAGAATCATCACTTTAGCATCTGTCATATAAGCACGTGCCAAAGCTACTTTTTGCCATTGTCCGCCTGAAAGTTCCTGCCCTTTTTTAAAGCGTTTACCTAATTGGGTTTCTACACCTTCTTCAAGCGCATCGATCACTTCACTCGCCAAACTCAATTCTGCGGCCTGCCCAATGCGATGATTATCTGTAACTGCATCAATGGCCCCTACGGCTATATTTTCGCGCAGCGTAAACTCATACCTGAAAAAATCCTGAAAAATCACACCAAACATCTTCTGATAGTGTGCCTTATCGTATCGATTGATATTTACGCCATCCAGCAAGATCTCTCCTTGTGTAGGTTCATAAAAACGAAGCATCAACTTGATCAATGTGGTTTTACCCGCTCCATTCTCTCCTACAAAAGCCATTTTCTCTCCCGCTTTCAATTTGAAACTTACCCCTTTTAAAACCTCGTATTCACTTTCAGGATAACCAAAATGCACATTTACCAATTCAAAACCTTGGGTGATCGCTTGTGGTAACTCTAGAAATGATTTTTGAGCATCAGGAATTTCCAAATCGATAAAATCAAAGTAATCTTTAAGATATAACGCACGTTGAGTGATCTGGGTAAAATTGGTAAAAAAGGATTGCAAGCTGTTGCGCAAGCGATTAAAGGAGGCTGATAAAAAGGTCAATTCTCCTACGGTTATCTGCCCATCCAAAACACTTTTGATGATCACCAGATATGCAGCATAATAGCACACCACTCCCAGAATATTAAAAACGGCACTGTAAGCACTGCGCTTGATCGTAAGTTTCTTATTTATTTGATAATATTCCTCGCTGAGTTTTTTAAATCTACTTGCAATAAAATCGGTCAACCCAAAGAGTTTAATCTCTTTAGCTGTTTTATCATTAGCCCCAATATATCTCAGATAATCAAGCTCTCGCCGCTCGGCAGTCCAGCTGCGTGATAACGAATATTGCTGCCCGCTAAAACGAATTTCATTAATAAATAACGGAATGATACTAAGTGCCAGTAAGACGATCAACATCGGCTGAAAATAGACCAGCCCGGCGATAAGTGTACTTATAGAAATAAGGCTTTGTAACTGACTGAGTGATGTACTCATAAGTCCTACCCTGCCCTGAGTTTGCTGGCGTGCACGTTCAAGCTTATCGTAAAATTCAGAATCTTCAAGCTGCGCCATGTCGATCTTACTGGTTTTACGTATCATTTTTTCTGAAGAAATGATATTGTATTTATCACCCAGCAAACCATCTGAAATCGCGATTCCTCGATTGATGATGTCGGCAATAATGATGATGACAAATTCCAGCAGCACATAGTTCCAAAGCTGCTCATAATTTGCAGGTGATGCGTTAATTTGGGTAATGATCTCATCAATGATCAATTTTCCTACCCATAGAATCACCACCGGTGAGAATGCATTGATTATACGCCCCAGAAGATTAAGACCAAAGAGCAATTTACTTACCCGACTGATCTCTTTAAAAAATCGCGGAATGTAGCGCAGTGCCTGAAAGGAAGCACGCACGTTTGTTTTTTTGGTATCGGTAATGCTATCTAGTCTTCTCGCCATAGGACAAAGATAAAACGAAGTACGTATTACCGAAGAAAACAGTGGTGATTAAAGCGTGCAGTAGCAAGCATTACGTCCACCTTTGCCAATGCGGTACGTCAAGGTCAAACCTATATACGTGTACCAATCATTATTTATGAAGTTAGGCAGTTGATTTGGCTCCAATTGTTCCTCATCCGGATGGCTTCCATCTAAATTATCACTGAAATTGTATCGTGGAGCCAACTCTATACCGAGCATAAATTGGCTTCCAATGAAGGTTTTAAGCCCGGCACCAAAAGGAATAATCATACGGGTACGCGTGCCATATTTTACCGCTTGTACATCTTCAAACCCTGCAGACAACGGGTAATACAATTCGTCGCCGTAAATCGCGCCTATTCCGCCATAGACATAAAAATCAATTGGATTGTATGAGGATTTAAAAAATGAAAATGGCACATACTCTAATGCTGCGGTGAGTTCCAGATGGCTGTTATCAAAAGAATAGTAAAGCGAGTTATTTCTTCCGGTTCCTCGGTATCCGTCGTCTGCATCCCGATCATCATCGTACAAAGTCATGTAGGTTACACTTGCTCTGGCGCTTAAATTTTCATTAAAATTCATCTTGCCAATAATGCCTAAAAAAGCGCGGTTGGGTGCCACAAAGTTCTTTTTACCAATTTCGCCATAATAATTCACACCTCCGAGATACAAGCCAATGTCATAGCTTTTATCTTGGGCAAAAGTGGTAATTGATGTAATACACAGCGCAATACTAAGAGGAAGTAGGGATTTTAATCTCATAATAGGCTTTTAAAATGTTAGTAAGAACTCCTCATCGCGAGGACTTCATCTTAAAAAATCGCCTAAAATACTAATTATTAATTAGTTACAATAAAACCATTTGAATTATAGCTAATAAACCCAAAAATCGGGATAAAAGACACTACTATGTGGTCTGAAATTTATAAGCCTTACGTTTATTAAGGTAGAATAAAACAAGGATCAAGCTACAGACCGCACTACCAAATAAGATAAAAAGTAGCGGCTTTACACTTTCGGTAACGAGCTCTGCGACCAAAATACTGGCAACCGAGCCAAAGATCATCCCAATACTTCCTATAAGTGCAGAAGCACTTCCTGCTTGCTTGGTAAAAGGATCAAGAGATAATGCGGTAACATTAGGGTTTTGAAAACCTATTAAAAACAACATTGTAAATAGAAATGGATATACGATCCAGAAATTGATTTCGACGAAACTAATCCCTAGTCCGAGCGCTGTTAAAATAGTAAGCGCTACACAGGTGGTTACTGTAATTTGCAACAGCGAAAAACGCTTCAGCGCCAAGCGATTGATTTGACTTCCCAGAATTAAACCAAGAGCATTACTCCCGAAAACCCAACCAAATTGTTGTTCCGTTAAGCCAAAAAATTCAATAAAAATAAAAGGAGCACTACTTACATAACTTAGCAAGCATCCCATTGTAAAACCGCGAGCAATTGCAAAAATGAAAAACTCCCTGTTTTTTAGGATTGAAACATACTCTAGCAAAATATTCTTTGGCCTTAGGCTGGTGGTATGATTGGGTTCTGCACTTTCCGGTAAAACATAGGTGATCAAAACCAACATTATAATTGCAAATGCAGCAAGAATATAAAAAACCGCCTCCCAGTCAAAAGCACCAATTACAAGTCCGCCTACAGTAGGAGCGATTATGGGAGCAACCCCCATAATGAGCATTAATGTTGAAAGTACATCTGCAACTTGTTTCTTTTCAAAAAGATCTCTTACGATCGCCTTTGAAGCCACCATACCGGCGCAACCACCCAATGCCATAAAAAAGCGGGCGGCGATTAAAATATTAAGATTCCAGCTGGCTGCACAAATAAGTGAAGTGACCGTAAAAAGGATAAGGCCGCCTATTAGTGGGCGACGTCTCCCAAACCGATCCATCAAAGGTCCGTAAGCGAGTTGTCCCAGTGCTATCCCAATAAGGTAACTGGTTAAGGTTAAACCTACTCTGCTGATATCTACTCCAAAATCGTCTGCAACATTACCAAAACCCGGCAGGTACATATCAATCGAAAACGGACCAATTGCAATAAGGGTTCCCAGAATTAAAATGATCGTCGTGCGCGAAGAAGTGGTGAAGCGTTTTGTCATAACCTGATTCTAAAATGCAAAATTAATCTATGTTATTACAAATCGCGGGCAGCCGGATGTTATTAAAATCGTAAAGTAAGCGCTGATTTTCTTAAGGCAACGATGTAGTAGACTACAGTAAACCAATTCGAGAAAGGCTTTGAAGTGACAAAGTATTAGATATTGCCAGTAAACTATTTTAGGGCAAACCCGAGACATTGCTTGAAAACGAATTTTCAATTGCGAGGCAAGCCTTGGAGTATCAAACCCTTTGACGGTGCCAATAAAAAAGGCGACCCTAATGCGTCGCCTTTTTTAGTATTTTAAGCTCGTATTTGATTTTTGGTTTCCGAAGAACTCCAAGATTGTTCTGAATATTCAGCGGTTGATAAATTTTCAACCACAATATACTCATCACTCGCCTTAAATTTTTCTAACAGTTCGTCATTAACGTGAATAGGAATTTGCAATCCCGGATATTTTAAGGCAAACAGTTCTCCTTTTTGTCCTACTAACTCTAACTTAATTGGTGTTTCCATAAATCGAAGGTTTAATTAATAGTTTCTCGTCAACTCAAAGCAAAAAAAGTACCATCAGATTTCACGAGAAAAAAACTGTCAATTTTTCAGAAAGCCCATCAAGGTTTTACAGCTGCAGCGGCACTTCCATCAACAAAACAGAAGCATCTGCTGTCGCTTTTAAGGTAATAGCATCAGTATCAAAAACACCCAAACCGTCTCTTCGTTCCAGAGCTTGCCCGCCTGCTTCTATGCTTCCTTCTAAAACAAAAATGTAGAGTCCGTTTGTTTTTAAATTGAAATCGTAAACCACTTCTTTTTCGGCATCCAAATCTACCATATTGAACCAGGCATCCTGATAGATCCATACACCGGCGTCTTCTTTATTAGGAGAAAGCACTTGCTGCAGTTTATTCTTACGATCGGCACGATCAAGAGTGATTTGATCATAACGCGGTTCTACATTTTGCGTATTGGGAATCACCCAAATTTGTAGAAAACGCACCTCCTCGTCTTTATTCTTGTTATACTCAGAATGCTGCACTCCGGTTCCGGCACTCATCACTTGAATATCTCCTTCCTTGATGACGGTGGTATTTCCCATACTGTCTTTATGCTCCAGATCACCGGATAAAGGAATGGAAATAATTTCCATATTCTGATGCGGATGCGTACCAAATCCCATTCCCCCACTCACTTTATCGTCATTAAGCACGCGTAAAACACCAAAGTTCATACGCTGCGGATCGTAATAATTTGCAAAACTAAACGTATGTCTGCTGTGTAACCAGCCGTGATTTGCATCTCCGCGCGTTTCTGCTTTGTGAAGTAGTGTTTTCATTGAATGTATTTTAAATAAGTTGATTATAAATCTAGATTTTATAGTCGACTTTTAGCCGAAAACTTACGGTAAGCTGCTATGCTGATGTAATAAATAAACCTTAAAATGCTATTGGTCAAAATCTACTTTGTATTTTTAATAGCTAAAACAAAACGATGAAAAAAATAATACTCAGTACCGCCATACTTCTGGCGCTCTTTTCTTGTAAAACCGAAACCAAGGAAACTCCTGAAACAACTCCCGTAGTCTCTACTGAAGAAGTCGCAGAAGAAGAACGCACACCAGAACAGGAAGTTGCCTATAAGATCGCTGAAGCCAATGGCTTAGACCAATGGGATCAGGTTTCTGAAGTACAATTCACTTTTAATGTAGACCGCGGAGAAGAACACTACGAGAAATCCTGGATCTGGAAACCCAAAACACAGGACATCACCCAGATGACAGCTCAGGACACCATCACGTATAACCGATCTAGCGTAGACAACACCAGCACCGCTACAGATAAAGGCTTTATCAATGACTCCTTCTGGCTTCTAGCTCCTATGCATTTGGTTTGGGATAAAGAAAGTTCAAATCTTACCGTACAAGACACAGCAACAGCGCCTATAAGCAAGAAGCAATTTCATAAGATCACCCTTACCTATGGTGACGAAGGAGGCTATACTCCGGGAGATGCCTATGACTTTTTCTATGATGACGAGTTTATGGTACGCGAATGGATTTTTAGAAGAGGAAATGTTTCAGAATTCTCTATGGTGACCACCTGGGACGATTATGAGGATTACAATGGAATTAAAATCGCCTCAGATCACAAAACTGAAGATAAAAATTTTAGACTTTATTTCACAGACATCGCAGTAAAAACAGAATAAAGCTTAGGCTTATAAAATTTTAAAAGCACGCCCTTAGGCGTGCTTTTTAGTTTCGCCTAAGGCTGAGCGCAACAATTCCGGCGATTGCGGTAAAGCATAGAAGTGCAATAAAGCTTCCTTTAAGATCAAAGGTTTGTGCCAAAAAGCCCAAAAATACCGGACCAAGAAGTAGGCCTACAAATCCGGTTCCGGCAATAAAGCTAATGCCCTCTTCGGCACGTATTCCTTTCAAATTACCGCTATATCTGAACAATTCAGGAACTACAATAGACAAGCCCATCCCCACGACTGCAAAACCTATAAGCGCAGTGGTTGTATCGGCAACTAAGGTGAGACCAAAACCAGCGGCCGCAAGAAAAGAACCGATGATCATAATCAAACGCGAACCAAATCGTGTAGAAACGGCATCGCCAAAGAATCTGCCCAATGCCATCGTCCCGTTAAAAATAGTATACCCCAAGCCTGATAAGGCTGCGGTAGCCAAAGTTACTTGCTCTAGATACAACGCACTCCAATCTACAATAGCGCCTTCGGCAGCCATTACCAGAAAACCAATCAATGCCAAACCGATCAAAGGCTTCAGATTTTTCAGCTTAAAACTAGATTCTTCAGCTTCCTGAGTGCTCGTTATTCGGTAATAGTTTTTAGATAAAATAAGATTGATCACAATCAAGATAAGACTTACTCCGGCAACATGACATTCCGCAAAAGCGATATACGGCATTAATAAACTTCCCAAACCTGCTCCCAGCATCCCGCCTAAACTGAAAAACCCGTGAGAAACCGACATAAAATGCACCTTGTCTTTACGCTCAACTTCTGTGACCAAGGTATTGATCGCTACATCAAGTAATCCTGAAAAGACACCTACTCCATACAAAGACGCACAAAGCAAAACATAGGACTTAGCCAAAAACGGACCAAGGATAAACAAACAAAAGCCAATCACAGCAAATAAAACCGCTTTTCCCAAACCAAGATTCTTGATAAGCTTTGGCACAAAAGGAATGGTACAAAGCGTCCCTAACGCCATAAAAAACACGGCAAAGCCCAATTCTCCTTCATTGAGCTGCAGTTTTGCAGTGATCTGTGGGATATAAATAGCCCAGGTACCGTAAAGAATATTTAAGGTTGCAAATAAAAAAACCGGCGTAAAATACCGTAAACGGCTAAATACTAAACCAAGTGATTGCATCAATTTTAAAGTGAACTACCTCAGGACAAACCTGTCTGTCGACAAAGGAAAGCCCTAAAGAAAGTTATTAAAGTTAAATTTTCAATTTAAAAACAAGCCTAAGAGTATTAAACCCTTTGGCGGCACCAATAAAAAACAGCTTAGCAAATTACTACAAATACCCTAGGCTTAAAAGGATTTAGTGAGTCTCTTTAGGCTTAAGGTTTATGCCTGCTAAGTTTGCCGCACGTTTGCCGATGTGTTATTTTTACCGTCTATGCCAGAAATTGAAAAAACCACGTATCAAGACACTTTAGCCTACGCAAAACAGGCTGATGCAGCAGACCCTTTAGCCCGCTTTCGGGATATGTTTAATATTCCTAAAGACGCGCAAGGAAACAACCTCATTTACCTTTGCGGAAACTCTTTAGGACTTCAGCCTAAAAAAGCAAAAGAATATGTTGCTCAAGAATTAAGCAATTGGGCAGATATCGCGGTTGAAGGTCACTTTAAAGCAGCTATCCCATGGACGACGTATCACGAGGTTATGCGCGAACCTATGGCAGCAATCGTAGGTGCAAAACCTGAAGAGGTAGTACTTATGAACACGCTGTCTACCAATTTGCACTTGATGATGGTCTCGTTTTACAGACCGACAGCTAAACGCTATAAAATCCTTATAGAAAGTGACGCTTTTCCTTCTGACAGTTACGCGGTCAAATCGCAAATCAAAGAGAAAGGTTATGATCCTCAAGAAGGGCTTATACTTTGGCAACCGCGTGAGGGCGAGCACCTCAACCGCTTTGAAGATCTCGAAGCGCTAATGGCTGAACATGGAGAAGAAATCGCCTTGGTAATGGTGGGGAATTCTAATTATTATACCGGTCAAAAATACCCTATAAAAGAAATCACACAGTTAGGTCACCGTTACGGCTGTAAGGTAGGTTTTGATCTGGCACACGGCGTGGGCAATATAGATGCAGACTTGCACTATAACGGCCCTGATTTTGCCGTGTGGTGTACGTATAAATATTTAAACAGCGGCCCCGGTGCTATTGGCGGATGCTTTGTACACGAGCGACACGCAAATGACAAAGATATCCCGCGTTTTACGGGATGGTGGGGACATAAAATGGAAAGCCGCTTTAATATGCGTGTGGACTTTGACCCTATTCCTGGAGCAGAAGGCTGGCAATTGAGCAATCCGCCTATTTTATCGATGGCGCCTATACGCGCCTCTCTGGAGATTTTTGCTGAAGCCGGTTTTAAAAACATACGCGCTAAATCTAAAAAGATCACAGGGTATTTAGAATACCTCATCAACCAACTGAATGATGAGCGCATTTCTATCCTAACTCCTGAAAATCCGGAAGAACGCGGGTGCCAACTTTCTATTCAAGTTAAAAATGCAGACCGAAGCATGCACGATGGTTTTATGCAAGCCGGTATTATTTGCGACTGGCGAGAGCCGGATGTAATACGTGTAGCTCCTGCTCCGCTTTATAACAGCTATGAGGATGTTTACGAGATGACCCAACGCCTTAAACAACTTTTAGCCAACATATAATTGTACGCTAGCGTACCAACTAACAAACCTCTTTTGAAAACTCCAAACCAAGAACATATTTTAGTCATAGGCGCCGGGCTTTGCGGTTCACTGCTCGCCTTGCGTATGGCCCAACGCGGGTATAAAGTCACCCTGATGGAAAAACGTCCCGATCTGCGCAAAGAAGTTGTAGATAGCGGCCGCTCGATCAATTTGGCTTTTTCAGACCGCGGAATGAAAGGCTTACGCCTTGCCGGTCTTGAAGATAAAGTGCTTCCGCTTTGTATTCCTATGCACGGTCGCATGATTCACAACACCGAAGGAGAACAATTTATGAGTCCGTACAGCGGAAGACATGAATATATCAATTCGATCTCTCGCGAAGACCTCAACATAATGCTGCTTGATGAATGTGAGCTTATGCCGCAAATCACAATGCGTTTCAATCAAAAATGTACTGGGGTAAACCTCGAGACGGCTGAAGCTACTTTTGAAGATTATAAAACCGGAGAAACCACCACCTATCAAACCGATATTGTGATGGGCGCCGACGGTGTAGGTTCTGCCCTGCGCAAGAGTATGTTGGATCATCGTAAATTCTTATTCAGCTACGGTCAAGACTTTTTAACCCACGGGTATAAAGAATTGTCTTTTCCTCCTAAAGCAGATGGCGGCTTTCTTGTAGAGAAACACGCTTTGCATATCTGGCCGAGAGGGAAAGATATGATGATCGCCTTGCCTAACCTTGACGGCAGTTTCACTGTTACGCTTTTCCTTTCTTGGGATGAGGGCAAAGACAGCTTTGAAAGTCTCAATACCGATGAGGCTGTCGTAGATTACTTTAAACGTGAATATCCTGATGCGCTAGCGCTAATGCCAGACCTGCTTGAAGAGTTTCACGCTAATCCTACATCACCGCTGGGTACTATCAAATGTTCACCCTGGCACGCGTACGGTAAAGTATTATTGCTAGGCGATGCCGCACACGGCATTGTTCCGTTTTATGGGCAAGGAATGAATTCTGCTTTTGAAGATATTTATGTGCTTGATCAATATCTTGATCAGCATGCCGGAGACTGGAAAGCGGTTTTTAAAGCTTATCAAGAAGAGCGCAAAGAAGATACTGATGCGATTGCAGATCTCGCTGTAGATAATTTTCACGAGATGAAAGCGCATACGGCGAGGCCTATTTTTCAAGAGAAGCGGAAACTTGAAATTGCTTTTGAAGAAGCCTTCCCTACCGAATATTTTTCAAAATACTCCCTAGTTACCTTTAGAGAAGACTTGCGCTATTCTGAAGCGATGCGCCGCGGCAGGGTTCAGGATAAAGCCATCTTAAATTTGATCTACGACGGCAAGTTCACCACTGATATGAGTTTACGCGATAAACTTGACTTGATGAAGCAGGAAACCCGCAAAATGTTACACGATGAGGAGGTCCTAGAAGGCCTTGAAGAAGAAGATTAAACTATGCATTTTATCTCAGAAGATCTTGACGATTATGCAGTAGCGCACTCTGAAAAGGAGCCCGAGTTACTGCGCCAGCTTACCCGGGAGACTTATCAAAAAGTGGTTCAACCGCGTATGCTAAGCGGGCATTACCAAGGCCGTATCTTGAGTATGATCGCTAAACTGGTAAATCCTAAGGTCATTCTAGAAATAGGCACCTATACCGGCTATTCGGCCTTATGCTTAGCTGAAGGTTTACAACCTGACGGCATCTTGCACACCATAGATGTAAATGAAGAACTTGTTGATCTGCAAAAAAAGTACTTTGATGCTTCGGCCTATGCAGCTAACATCAAACAACACTTGGGTCCGGCGCTAGAGATCATTCCGCAGCTGGATGAAGACTTTGACCTCGTTTTTATGGATGCAGATAAGCCCAATTACCCCGCTTATTTTGATATGATCGTTGACCGTATCAGACCGGGCGGACTCTTACTTTCTGACAATGTATTGTGGAGTGGTAAAGTGGTAGAGCCGCTAAATCCTAAAGACAGCTCTACAAAAGCGCTTTTAGAATACAATCGCCTACTGGCGGATGACGAACGTCTGGAGACCGTATTGCTCACCATTCGCGACGGACTCACCATAAGCAGGAAACGCGGGTAGTTGAATTTCCTCAGAGCATTATTCCTTTTGATTCCAATAAAAATCCCGACTTGAAACAAGTCGGGATTCATAATTAACACTTAGAATAAATACAATTATTGTTCTAAAATACTCTGCTTATAAACAATCACCCAGAGTATTTATAGGATAGAAATCATAGGTAATCGATTTCTTGTTTAAGATATTACTAAATTCTCGGTTTAGCCGTGTAAATTTTTACAAAGTGTCAAAATTTAACATTAAGCAGCTGTGGCTATCTTAGAACTGATCAAAAAAACAGGAAAGCTGACCAATACAATCTCCTGACAACCTTAACCTTACAGCGACCATAAACGCAACTAACCTGAGCATTTACAAACCGCTTAGAATCCTTCAAAAAGTACTTTAGAATTTACGCTTTACCGATCCGGTAATCTCTTCGATATTCTTTTTAGCATCGTCAATTTCCTTTTTCATATCCTTGGCGATATCGGTATTGATGCCTTGCTTATCTGCGCTCTTGGTAATTTCAGATTTAATATCTTCTGTAGCGTTCTTCAGGGTGCGCATACCTTTACCGAGACCTCTGGCGATATCCGGAACTTTATCGGCACCAAAAACCATAATCACAATAAAAATCACAAAGGCAATCTCTCCTCCGCTAATAAAAAGTGGTATACTCATAACACTGCAAATATATAGGAAAAATAAAAGCCGATGTAAGAACATCGGCTTTTTAATATAATAAATCTGTCTTAATACGTACTAGTCTTCGGTACCTTCTTTAAAGCTGTCAAACTCGCTCTCTTGCTCTTGTTTTGGCCAGCTGTTGTTGCTAACGTCAACATCGGCAGTTTCAAGATCCGGATCAAGTAATACTCCGGTAAGTTCTTTATCGGTAGCCAATACTTTAGTCACCTGAGCGTCGTTTTTACGCCATACTTGTACAGGATAGGTAACCTTCTCTTTAGTTCCGTCTGCATAGCTATACTCAACGATAATAGGCATTGGGATCCCTCCCGGCTTATTGAATTTGATCGCATAGAAATGCTTAGGTGTTTTTAAGTTTGCTCGTTCTGCAGGAGAAAGGTTATCCATCAAGAACTCTTGAAGGTTTGGTGCGTTCTCTAAGCTCGACTTGTTCTTCATTGCCGGATCATAGTCTTCACCACCTTCTTCAACAACATAAACAAGATCTCTTCCGCTAGGATCAACCCCATAACGTTGCATCAATTCCTTTCCTGCTTGTGTAGGCTTATCAGTCAAGTAATATGATTTTACTTCTTCAACACCCATATCTACGTTTTCAGTAGTATAGAACCATCCTCTCCAGTACCAGTCTAGATCAACTGCAGAAGCGTCTTCCATAGTACGGAAGAAATCTTCAGGAGTTGGGTGTTTAAACATCCAGCGCTGTGCGTAAGTTTTAAATGAATAGTCAAACAACTCACGTCCCATCACGGTCTCTCTTAAAATATTAAGCGCAGTTGCCGGTTTTCCGTAGGCGTTGTTCCCTAGTTGATAAACGTTCTCTGGGTTTGACATAATTGGCGAAATAAAGTCTTGATTACCACCCATATAACCGGTGATCTTAGAAGCTTCTCCACGACGTGAAGGATACTTTGCATTAGGAGCAATCGCCTCTGGATACTTCTCACCAAAATCTTGCTCGGCTACATACTGTACAAAGGTGTTGATTCCTTCATCCATCCAACCCCATTGGCGCTCATCAGAGTTTACGATCATCGGGAAGAAGTTGTGTCCCACCTCGTGAATAATTACACTGATCATTCCAAATTTAGTACGATCGCTATAGCTTCCATCTTCATTAGGACGTCCGTAGTTCCAGCAGATCATTGGGTATTCCATCCCTTGGTTCTTTCCGTGAACAGAGATCGCTTTAGGATAAGGATAATCAAAAGTCATTCTAGAGTACGATTCTAAAGTCTGTACAACAGCTTTTGTAGAGTACTCTTCCCAAAGTGGATTTCCTTCTTTAGGATAGATCGAGATCGCCATTACGTCTCCTTTAGGAAACTTAACCGCTTGTGCGTCCATAATATATTTACGAGAAGAGGTAAATGCAAAGTCACGCACATTCTCTGCCTGAAGTTTCCAGGTTTTAGTTTTGGTGCTGCGTCCTTGTTCGATTTGCTCTGCTTCAGCCTGTGTTCTGATGAGCACCGGCTTGTCATAGCTCTTGGTCGCTTGTTCCCAACGCTTGTATTCTTCTTTACTATATACTTCTTTACGGTTTACCAAGTTACCGGTTCCGTCTAACAAGTGATCTGCAGGTACTGTGATCTCTACGTCGTAATCTCCAAAAGGAAGCGCAAATTCACCGCTTCCCCAGAGCTGGTAGTTTTGCCAGCCTTCTACGTCATTGTACACACACATTCTTGGGAAGAACTGTGCGATCACATAGTTTTTGTTTCCGTCAGGAAAACTCTCATATCCAGAACGTGCACGATCTACAGTATGCTCAGGAATATTATAATTCCAACGTATGCTGAATTCAAAAGAATCACCCGGTGCCAATGGCTCAGGCATTTCTACACGCATCATTGTGTAATTGATCATATGCTCTAAAGGCGTACCGTCTTGAGACACTTCTGTGATATTGAAACCACCGTCAAAAGCTTCGGTCATATATTGTGAAACGATGCCCGCAGGCTGTGCTACAGGAGACATCCCGCTCCCGTTACGCTCTAAGGCAGGAGAATCTTTTGTACGTACATTTTGATCTAATTGTACCCAAAGATATTCTAACTGATCAGGACTGTTATTGTGATAGGTGATGGTTTCAAAACCGCTTATGGTTTGCTTCTCATCATCAAGTTCAATCTTAATTTCATAATCGGCCTCATTTTGATAATAGGCAGGTCCCGGTGCTCCCGAAGCCGTACGAAATTGATTAGGCGTTGCAAACTCGTTATAAAGTTGTCTAAACTTATTCGTGTTTACATGCCCTGCTTGTTTTTCTTGCGGTGCTTGCTCTTCCTGCGCAACTGCTGTTGCTCCAACCAGAAGTAACACTGCAAAAAGCGTGTGCTTGAGTGTTCTCATAAAAATTAAATCTATTTTAAGTGCTTGTGAATTTTATAAAAGTAAAGATTAACCGAATCTTAGTAAATTATTCAGAAAAATTTAACATCGCTTTATCATTTCCCTCGGTAAGTAAAAAGCTCTTTTTCTTCCCTTTTGCGTTAAGATGAATCACGTTTTTTTGATCGGGGAATACATCCATCAATAAGGTATTTTCTATAGCTATCGAGCGCAAATCTTGTATCCCGGTGACTTCGATAAAGCACACGACGTAGTCTACCTCATCCTTATGCCCAATGTAGTTAAGTTGTTGTGGTTTTCCGTTTATCGAAATGATCAACTTCTGATCAAAATAGCGCTGAATATATGCATCCAATTTATCCTGATCGTAGGTAGCATCTACTTTTATCGAAGCATCATAACGCTCTTGAAAGGCTTTTTCCAGATCATCATAAAACACACGAGTCACCATTTTTAAGGAGTGCTCCTGCGCATCATAATCTGCCTGTGTTACGCTGAAATAATATTTATGCGCTGCCGCTGCCATCAAGGGCAAAGCAACTAAAAGTAGAATGCTTAATTTTTTCATAAGTGCCGTAAAATTACGCTTTTTATAAAGCCTGACCGCCTAGCTTGTATCAAAAGACATTCCATAAACGCATTAGTTTTTTTCTGAAGGAAAATCTACAGACACTCCTTCTTCTTCTTTAGAACGTAAATAAGCAGGCGCCTCCTCCATCAAAAGCTCCATCAAGGAGAGCTGATTGTCACGCGAGGCGATCTCTAAGTTTTCAGAACGATCCATATACACATAATGTGCAAAATCATCGATATAGCGTGCGGGAATCTTCAACTGAAACATATACGTTGAATCGGCAACGAGGTTACGCGCTTTTTGAACGCGGATTTCCATATTTGATATTTTGACGATTTTCTTAAGATAGGCCGTACGACCAGAAATCGCGTTGATCACAGCATCTACAGGAATGATACCGCCTCCGGTATGTGTTGCGGTGTACAGCTTGCGCTCTTCTGAAGTAAGCACCGGCCCCGTGTACACCGGCAAACCGGCCGCCCCGGGATCAAAAGGTTTTTCTACTTTAGGCACATTCATATCGTCTCCCAACCTGCCGCTCAATTCGATATCGCTAATATTGACATCCTCAAGTTCGGTCACTTCGGTTTCCAGTTTGATCTCCACATAATTCCGTCCAAAGAGCTCGGGCGTGATGACCACTTCCTGATGCTTGAATTGAAGTGCCGAGACATACAAGGTGTCGTTCTCCCGCACCGGAATGGTAAAATTACCGCTACGGGTAGTGATCGTTCCTTTTTGCAGCGTAAGGTTTAATATATGTAGGTATTCGTGATCAATAGAATCATTGATCACGCGACCTTCAAGCATCTTCGTTTCCTGAGCGCTCAAACTAAAGCCACAACAGCCTATAAACCATAAGAAAAAAGCAATACGCTTTGCCATATATCAAATATTCCTTCGCTTTAAATACGTCTCTGGTATCCTTGCGTTGCAAAAGTAACGGGTTAGTATACTGATAAAGCTTCTTGTTACACTAAAATTATGGGTATTTGAACGTAGTTGAGGCTAAGTTTCCCTCAAAAATGACTCTTTAAAGAAGTTTGGCTTTTCAGCAAAATCAAGCCTTTGAACGCCTTTATAATCTCATTAACCGATAGTTAAGAAAACTTTATGAAGAAAATATTGCATTAATAGGTTCTTACTAGTAGTTTTGCCTCATTAAATCGTTTTAGTAATTATGAAGAAATTTTCACCCCTACTGTTTCTTCTTCTATGCTCTGCATTTTGTGTTGCACAAAAGGCACCTATTCAAGAAGAAACCCCTAATCAAAGTGCAGTTCAGATGCCTTCTGAAACTCCTGCAAGTACCAACCTCAAAAAAGATGCGCAAGCCACTGAAGCTAAAGCTTCAGTAACTACCGACTCCAAAGTCTTGACCGGCACTTTTTTACATCCGGGCACTATAGTCCTTGATGAAAGACAACAAAAACTGCGTGACTCGTTGCGTCGCAAAACGTACCCAGTACGTGTACCACGCGCATTTTAGCACGCACGTAGATTTAGAAATGTGATTTATCACAAAGAGATAATCAAAAGCAGCCCTATCGGCTGCTTTTTTTATGCCTACTCGTTGTCTGACAAGGTCTTTTTAAATGCATCGCGCTGCTCTAGCAAGAACTGGATCAGCGCCAACTCGTTCCCTTGCTCCATCATTTCTTTCGTCAGTCCGTTTTCTGCGACGTATTGAATGTATTGGCCTACACGCTCCTGTTCTATATTCAGATTATTCTGAAAAAAGGTGTTTGAATACATCTGCGCCAACTCTTCTTCGGTATTCTCTGGAGTGGCTCCATCATCAGATTTTTTGAATATCGCTTTAAATATGTTTACAAAATTGAGTCCATACCTCCAGCGTTGATCATCTATCGCCACATTCTCGGCAGCAGAATACCGGTCGTACTGCGTGTCTTCCATACGGATGTCGCTTCCATCAAAAGGGACCGGATCTATAGTTCGTACACGATTTACATCTGCCACGATATCTCCAGTAAGATCATAAGGACGTACGACAATTTCATCCAATTCATTTACCGTCTCTCTTAGGGTCACGTTCATTTGCTTGCTGCTTACGATCCCTTGATCAATGATCGCGGTAATGGGTGCAAACTGTACCGATTGGATTACCACCTCATCGTTGCGGGCTACGGCAATATCAAAGGTACCTTCTTCTGAAGTGATCGTCCCGCGCTGTGCTGTTTTATTATAGATCACAATACCGGCCGCATCATCTCCTGCAGGAACGATTATCTGACCATCGATCATTACCCGCGCGATCTTTTGGGAAACCGCATCGGCCTGAGTTAAAAACAGTGCAACAAAAAGCATAAAAAGTCTCATAAGGAAGGTTTTTTGAAATCTACAATGAAGTTAATAACTAGTAGTTCAAAATTCCCGATAAATGCGCGTAATTTTTTGTTAAATCCCTACAGTCCCCTACCTTTGACAGTCCTAAACCGAAACCTTTTGAAAAACTTAATTCTCGCCAGTACCTCTACCGTTCACGGTGGCGCTTACCTTGACTATTTAAAACCGCAATTAGCACAGCATTTTAAAGATGCGAGCCGTATTATTTTTATTCCGTATGCACGGCCGGGTGGGATATCGCACGAATTATACACCGCCAAGGCGCAAGAGTTTTTCAAGCAATTGAATATTGAAGTCGTAGGCATTCACCAATTTAAGAATCCTGCTGAAGCCATCAGCAAAGCACAAGGCGTGTTTACCGGTGGCGGCAACACCTTTCTACTGGTAAAACAACTCTATGAGCAAAAAGTGCTTGAAGCGCTGCGCAATCGGTTGTATGAGAATATGCCGTATCTGGGTACCAGCGCAGGCACCAATATTGCCGGAGTGAGTATGCAAACCACAAATGATATGCCTATTGTTTATCCGCCTAGTTTTAAAACTTTAGGTGCGGTTCCTTTCAATATCAATCCGCATTATTTAGATCCTGTAGAAGGCAGCACGCATATGGGTGAAACCCGGGAAACCCGAATTAAAGAATTTCACCATTTCAATGCGCTTCCTGTAGTCGGGCTGCGTGAAGGCAGCTGGATCGAAGTCAAAAAGCGGGTATACACCTTACGCGGCCCACACAGTGCGCGTATTTTTGAAGCCGATAAGGCGCCGTATGAATTGCCTACAGACAGCGTAATTACCGTTAGCTAGAGTTTCTTCAAAAAGTGATAGCCTTTGATCACGTAGTTTTCATTCATATAAAACTTGTGACTGGGAAAGTTATGCACATACGCATTCAGTTCTGAAGTCTCACAACCTTGCTCCCGTGCATAATCGTAAATCCATTGAAAGGCTTGTTTGCCTAAACCTTGATTGCGGTATTCGGGTTTAATATAGACGTGATCTACCTCACAGGTTTTACCGGCATAATGCCGCACCGCAAACCATAAGCCAAATACGCCGGCAAGTTCTCCTTCTACATAGATTCCCCGACATTGATACCGGTGTTCAAACATTTCGGCAAAACGCGCTTTCAGCAGGTCTTCTGCTACGCTATGCTCCATCAACTCCTGCACCAGTGGTAAAAAGGTGTTAATGTCTTCTTTATACAAACGGGTGACCGTAATTTTGGACATAATTGCTAATTTTAAAAGCATATCCTTTTCAGAAAGGTCGAAAAGGTATTAAACAAAAAAGTGTTGCATTACAAGACCATGCGCAGGCAATGAATCTTGAAGTACGCCCACTGAAGTATTGAAAATTGACACAAAAATAATGGATTATACTATTCAACACAGAGAAAATGATAAACGCGGAATGTTCTGGATAGAAAGCGAAAGCGGAAAGATCTCAGAACTCACCTATACCGTGCAAGATAGCAGTACGATCATTGTAGATCATACCGAAACAAAAATGGAATTTGAACATCAGGGATACGCCAGCAAATTACTGGATCACACCGTTGCATGGGCGCGTTCTAACAACATCAAAATAGAGCCGCTTTGCCCGTTTGCCGAAGTTAAATTTGATGAGAACCCCGACTACGCCGATGTGCGTGCTTAAACCCTATTGAATTTGACCCAAAAAGATTTTACCGTTAAGCAAATTACAACTGCCGAAACCTATGCTGTGCGGCATCCTGTGCTACGCGCTGGCAGACCTGTCGAGACCTGCGCAATGCCGGGTGATGATGCCGAAGATACCTTTCACTTAGGACTTTTTGATGCTGAAAAACTCGTTGGGGTGGTCACCTTTATGAACGCTGCCAAAACACAATTTACCGGCAAGCAATACCAGCTGCGTGGTATGGCTGTTTTAGAAGCCTATCAAGGTAAAGGTCTCGGCAATATTCTTGTGACCGAAGGTGAACGACGACTTAAAGCTCAGGGCTATGACCTACTCTGGTGTAACGCCCGTATTAAAGCACTCAACTTTTATACCCGTAAAGGCTTTAAAATTGAAGGCGAACCTTTTGAGATCGAACCCATAGGCACACACTACCTGCTTTATAAAAATTTATGATGAAACGCAGACGCTTTATACAAACCACCGCTCTGGCAACCACCGCATTGAGCAGCTTCCCAAACTGGGCATTCCCTCAAGAAACCTTGAGTGCAGACCAACTTATAGGCCAAGGCAGTCCCGAGCTTATTGAAAAAGACGGCTACCGCCTGCGCCCTGCAGTGGCGAAAGCTTTCGATACAATGGCTGCTGCCGCACAACAAGACGGTATTGGTATTCAAGTGGTGTCGAGCTATCGCGATTATGCGCATCAAAACCGCATTTGGGAACGTAAATTCAAAAGTTATACGCGTAATGGAATGACCGAATTAGAGGCGATCAAAAAGATCATCGAGTACAGCACCATTCCCGGGACTTCGCGACACCATTGGGCAACCGATCTCGACATCATTCAGTCGGGAACTGGTGTGACCAGCAATGTGCTTGACCCTGATAAATTTCACGGTACTGGTCCGTTTTGCGAACTCAAAGCCTGGCTGGATGAACACGCGGAATCCTTCGGTTTTTATGAGGTGTACACCAATGACTATGGCCGCAAGGGTTTCAACTATGAGCCGTGGCATTTTAGCTACGCACCCCTTTCGGTAGGTTATCTTAAACAGTATAAACAATTGGATGTAGCGAAGATCCTTCAGCAGGAACACTTACTGGGGAGTGATTCCTTTACTTCAGCATTCATCAACCAGTACCGTACAGAGAATATTTTAGACATCAACCCTGCTCTTTTGAGCTAAAATCCTTAAAAAATGAAATTAGGCGGAAGAGCACTCAAATTAGTTTTAGGCGTAGCCATCGTTGCTTTTGGCGTTATCCGCTATTGCGGGAGTCAGGAAGAAAACCCGTATACCGGCAGAACACAAGCCATTAGTCTTTCTACCGAAGAAGAGATCGCCATCGGTTTACAGAATGCTCCCATAATGGCCGAACAACACGGCGGCTTATACCCGGATCAGCGCCTGCAAGATCAGGTGGATGCTGTTGGTAAAAAACTGGTAGACAACACCATCGCTCAAGAAACACCCTATACCTATGAATTTCATTTACTCAGTGATCCCAATACGGTGAATGCCTTTGCGTTACCGGGCGGTCAGATCTTTATTACTTACGCGCTTTATAAACGACTGAACAGCGAAGATCAATTAGCCGGTATTCTGGGGCACGAGATCGGTCACGTGGTGGGGCGACATTCGGCGGAGCGTATTGCGCAAAGCGAACTTGCCAATACGGTGGCCACCGGGGCGCAAGTAGGTGCAGACGCGGGAATGCTCGCCAGTCAGTTAGGCCAAACCATCCTGCTTAAAAATGGTCGCGGGGACGAACTCGAAAGTGATGATCTGGGTGTAAAATTTATGCTTGAGGCCGGTTACGATCCCGAAGCGCTCATCGAGGTGATGCAGATTCTAAAAGAAGCTGGTGGCGGGCAGCGCATACCGGAGTTTCAGAGCAGCCACCCTGACCCCGATAATCGTATTGAGAAAATACGTGCCGCTATAACAAAATACCGCAATTGATCTCATTGCAACACACTCCCGAAGCCAACGTTATTAAAACGCAAAGTTTTCGTAATTCGCGTTAAGAGTGATTATCTTTGTAGTACAACTAGAAAAACCATGAATAAGAAAGTCATTTTAATGATCCTCGATGGATGGGGATTTGCACCTAATAAAGAAGTCTCTGCAGTAGATCTTGCTGAAACTCCGTTTATTGATTCGTTATACACCAAATATCCACACGCGCAGTTGCTTACTCACGGTGGTAATGTAGGCTTGCCTGATGGACAAATGGGAAACAGCGAAGTAGGTCATATGAACCTGGGCGCGGGTCGCATTGTATACCAGGATTTTGCCAAGATCAACAAGGCGCTTAAAGAAGATAAATTACGCGAACAAAAGGAGCTTAAAGATGCTTTTGCTTACGCGAAAGAGAACAAGAAGCCTATTCACCTTTTAGGTCTGGTTTCAGACGGTGGGGTGCACGCGCACATCGACCACGCCAAAGGCCTGATCAAAGCGGCCAATGAAGTGGGTGTTGAAGAAGTTTATGTACACGCTTTTACCGATGGTCGTGACGTGGACCCACAAAGCGGCGCCGGCTTTATTGAAGACCTTGATGGGTATGCGAAAGAAAACGGAGCTAAACTGGCGAGCATCACCGGCCGTTACTTTGCGATGGACCGTGACACCCGTTGGGAGCGTGTTAAGAAAGCCTATGACGCTGCAGTAAAAGGGATCGGGACCAAAACTACAGATCCGGTTGCTGCGATCAAACAATCCTATGCAGACGGTACTACCGACGAATTCCTAGAACCTTTGGTGATCACCGAAAATGATGCACCCGTTGCCACGATCAAAGAAGGCGATGTGGTTTTATTCTTCAACTACCGTACCGACCGTGGACGCGAATTGACACGTATGCTTTCTCAGGAAGACTTCCCTGAGCAGGATACTAAAAAACTCGATCTGTACTATGTGACGATGACCAACTACGATCAGACGTTTGAGAACATTCACATCATTTTTGATAAAGACAACCTGACCAATACGATTGGTGAGGTGGTTGCTGCTGCAGGGAAAAAGCAGATTCGTATTGCGGAGACTGAAAAATACCCACACGTGACGTTCTTCTTTTCGGGAGGACGTGAAAAAGAATTTGAAGGCGAAACCCGTTTGATCGCAAAATCTCCAGATGTAGCAACTTACGACCTGAAGCCTGAAATGAGCGCCTATGAAGTGCGTGATAAGATCACTGCCGAATTGAAAAAAGAAGAAGTAGACTTTGTTTGCCTCAACTTCGCCAATCCGGATATGGTAGGACACACCGGAGTGATCGAAGCTGCCATCGCTGCCTGCGAAGCGGTAGACAGCTGCGCTAAAGACGTGATCGAGACCGGTCTGGAGCACGGCTACAGTACCATCGTGATCGCCGACCACGGAAACTGCGAAACCATGAAAAATGAAGACGGTTCGCCAAACACGGCACACACGATCAACCCGGTGCCGATCATCGTGGTAGACAACGACATCAAGAGCGTAAAAGACGGTATTTTAGGAAACGTCTCTCCTACCATTTTAGATATGATGGGTGTTGACAAACCTGAAGAAATGGACCAGGAAAGCCTGGTAAGCTAAAACAAACAAACTATGAAAACCTATAAAACAGGCCTTTTAGCCCTTGCACTGGGTGCATTGGTGAGCTGCAAGACCACCACTACGACCAGCGCTTCTAAAGCTCCTGAGGTTCTTGCAGCACCGGAAGCTCCGGCTAAACCGGCAACGCCACAACAACCGGAAATGCTCACCGGTGCGACCGAGCGTATGGAACTGCAAACCGGTACTTTTGGTTCGTGGTTTAACCCACGCTATGCCGAGTATGACATCAATAAAGACGTGGTGATGCAACTCAAGCCGCTATTAGAAGATGTAGACGTGACCATTTTTATGGGAACCTGGTGTGGCGATAGTAAACGCGAGACGCCTCGCTTCTACAAGATCTTAGATGCGGCAGGAAAGACACAAGACATCGAACTCATCACAGTAGATCGCTCTAAAACCACGCCGGAAGGCTTGGAAAAAGGCAAAGACATCAAGCGCGTACCTACCTTGATCTTTAGTAAGAACGGTACCGAGCTGGGCCGCATTGTAGAATATCCTATTGAAAGTCTGGAGCAAGATATGTTGAAGATCTTACAGGGCAAACCGTATAAACACGCCTACGCCGACTAGGCTCAAGCCAGACAAACTTTATTAAAAAGCGATAGTTCTTTAGGAGCTGTCGCTTTTTTTATTAGTTAATTTAAAGTAAATGCTTTTCAAGCTCTATTCCAAAACACGCTGTATTAAACTTTAAGTATAATACAAACCTCTTCTACTTTAGAAACCTTAGCTTTAAAGGAATTACGTTATAAACTATACCTTCCTTTATGAGATGTTCTTTCCTTCTAGTTCTTATGTTTTTTGGCATTACAGCAACCGCACAAAACGATATCAGCATTGGCCACACCGAAAGCCTATACTCTGAACTCATGCAAGAAGAGCGTAAACTGGACATTCACTTACCACAAAATTACGACACTACAAAAAAGACTTATCCCGTATTATACCTGTTAGACAGCTACTACAATTTTAAACACGTAGTGGGCACGGTAGAATATCTGATACTTAACCGAAAGATTCCCGACTTGATCATTGTAGGCATACGCAATACGAACAGAGCTCGAGACCTTACCCCTGACGCTTCAGAAATAGGAGAATATCATCAAAAAAGATTAGGAACAACCGCTGGAGCAGATGCCTTTTTATCTTTTATCGAAAAAGAACTCATTCCGCATATTGAAAAAAACTATAGAGCTTCCCCATATCGTATTTTAGAAGGACACTCTTTAGGCGGACTTTTTAGCGTCTATACTATTTTCCAAAAACCGGAACTTTTTAGCAGTCACGTGATCATCAGTCCGAGTTTGTGGTACACAAACAAAACCATAGAACAAGCTTTAGAAGATGTATTCCCTGATCCTGCTCCACTTAAAAACACCTCCTACTACGTGTCTTTAGCTACAGAAAATGGCGGTACCATGCGCGGGAATATTTACAAATTGAACGGTGAGTTTGCCAACTATAGCAATGCGCATAAGGATGCCAACATACGCTACAAATACGAGTCTATGCCCTTAGAATCTCACGGATCCCTCGGTCTGCCATCTACCTTTTTTGGGCTTCGCTATATTTTTGAACCTACCCAGTACGAAGTGCCCAGTACTCCCGAAGCCATTAAAGCTCAAGGCGGACCGCAACAGGCGCTTACAAAAACCTTAGCCTATTTTGACCAACTCTCTGAACAGTATGGTTTTGAGGTCACCAATGAATATGCGTTAATCGACTTAGGGTATAAATTCATAAAAATTGAGGAGTACAAACCGTACGCCGTAGAAGTATTTACAGAAAATGTAAAAGCACACCCTAATTCTTTTGATGCCCACTCGACTTTAGGTATGGCGTATGAAGAAATGGATGATTTGCTTAAGGCTAAAGAACACTATGAAAAAGCCTTAGAACTCGTCTTGGCAACAGGAGATCCCGAATGGACTTTCTATCAAATTGACCTGGATAACATCAACCAAAAGATCGCCAACCAAAAGAAATAGCACTCTAAAAACCAATCATTTACCCACAAATCCCACGCTTATCCTAAAGAATATGCTTAATTTATAGGTCCATCAAAAAACAGCCTATGCAATCTATTCTTATCCTGTGTATCACATTTTTGGTCGTTTGTACAACCGCTTATGCGCAAGAAGCTTCCAACTTAGAACCAACGGACTTTACTATCGAGAAAGACCTGCTGCTGCTATTTTACGATTGTAAGACCGATGTGGATGATTTGCACTCGATCGCCGGGTTTGCTACCCTCTTATCCCACCCCGATCTGGAACAGCTGAACTATCACGGCGTCGCCGGAACCTATGGCATTCAGGATGGGCTTTATGTACCGCCAAACACACTGATGCAACAGGCCTATGGCACGCGATGGACGGACGCGCACAACGGTTTTGCTCAGGCTATCGAGAAGCTACTCCCTATGTTGCTGGAAACCTTACAACAAGATGGCGACCTCTGGATCGCCGAGGCCGGGCAATCTGATTTTTCGGCAGCGCTGGTCAAAGCAGTACTGCAAAAAGTACCTCAACTTGATTCCCATAAGCGCATTCATATCGTACAACACAGCGACTGGAATGAACGTAAAACGTCACCCGAAGCCCTCACTTACGTCAAAGCGACTACCGATTATCGTAAGATCCCGGACGGCAACGCTACAGGTAACGGTTCGCCGGGTTTGCGGGATGCCCAGGTGAATCCTTTAAACCTGACCTTAAAGAACCGCGAACTTGAAAAGCTCTGGGAGTTGGCTTTTAAACTTTCGGCACAGTACAACGGGAAGGAAGGACGGCACAACAACGCAGCGATCGCCAAAGGCGGAGTCGATTTTTCAGACTTAGTCGAAGTATGCTATATTCTAAACCTGCAAGAGCTTAAGGATGCCGAACAATTCTTTAAAAGGTATGCCTATTAATTGTAGAACATCCCTAAATTCTGTCTGGCAAATCTTGCAAAACCTTAGGGATTTGTTAAGAATCCCAATAAACACGCTAAACTCTTCCTAATTAAATACCGGGACTCATCTCATCTTTTGCGCATTATCTAACTTTAAGAAAATCAACTAACCCTTAAATTTTCATCTATGAAAAACTATACCAAATTTGTCTTGATGCTATTTTGCTCTGCGCTATCGATGTACATCACCATGTATTTCAACACCTATGAGCTGAGTCATATTTTTTTCAGTTGGACGCGTATGTATATGACTTTTATAGGGATTGGAGGTATGGCGCTGGTTATGTTCTTTTTTATGCGGGGAATGTATACCAACAAAGCCAAAAATATAGGAATTATAGGCGGAAGCCTGCTATTGATGGGAGTCTCCACCACCTTGGTACGCACTCAAACGCCCATTGAAGATGTACGCTGGATGAAGGCCATGATCCCTCATCACTCGATCGCTATTTTGACCAGTACCCGTGCTGAGATCAAAGATCCTGAAGTACGTCAACTGGCAGATGAAATCATCAAGGCGCAAAAGAAAGAGATCAAGGAGATGAAACAAATGATCAAAAGACTTGAAGCAGAACAGGAATGATTTAAACCACCTGCCACCTTATGTACAGACTTTTATTCCTCGTGTTTAGCCTATTAAGTGTTCTGATGTTTTCTTCAGTAGCTCAAGAAACCGCAGCCCCTTTTCGTGTTGCGCCGCTTTTTAATCTGGACAAGCCCAATACCTTAGGCTTAGATGAAGCTCCCGGAGCGGAAACCTTTACGCTCTTTGCTCCCAAAGCAACGCAGAACACCTACAATCACGGGGTGGTTCTGTTTCCGTTTAAAGACAAATTGTACGCGCAGTGGCAGAGTTCGTCTAAAGATGAGGACGGCCCAGACACTCAGGTTATGTACAGCAGCAGTAGTGACGGGCAGCATTGGGACACTCCAAAACCACTAACCTCAATGGGAGAGCACGGCATAAAAACCAGCGGCGGCTGGTATAGTGACGGTACGACCTTGATCGCATATATCAATGTATGGCAGGATGCTGAAAAAGATCCCAAGCAAGGCCATACCGTTTACCGAAGTTCTACAGACGGTATACAGTGGACAGAAGAACGACCGGTAACAGAAGCCTACGGGCAGCCGGTATTAGGCATCATCGAGCAAGATGTACGCGCTTTACCAAGTGGTCGCTTGCTTACTGCTTTTCACCTGCAACCGGGACTGCAATGCACCCCGTATTATACCGATGATCCCCTTGGGGTAAGCGGCTGGACCGCAGGAGCACTACCCCCAATGCCCGGCAGCAGCCCCACGATGAGCCGCGGCATCGAACCTTCCTGGTTTTCCCGAAGCGACGATGCTGTGGTAATGGTATTTCGGGATCAGGAAAGTTCGTTTAAAAAATTGGCTTCCCTTAGCAAAGATCAGGGGGTTACATGGTCTACACCCGTACTCATCAACACCCCCGATTCCCGAGCCAAACAAAGCGCAGGGAATTTACCCGACGGCACCGCCTTTATGGTCAACAACCCCACCGGCAGCAAACGCCGCTTTCCGCTGGTGATCACCTTAAGCGATGACGGGTTTTTCTTCGACAGAGCGTTTAGACTGCGCAGTGGCGGTAATGACCTGCAAGCCTTACGCGTGCCCGGCAAGTACAAACGCGCCGGCTACAGCTACCCCAAAAGTGTGCTTTGGCAAGAGCACCTGTATGTGGGCTATGCTACCAACAAAGAAGATGTACAGCTTACGCGTATCCCGATAAGCCATCTCGGTGCAATCAGCGATGGTAATCGCTAGAAACACAAGCTTCATTTCGAGATCTCCTGAAGGTTTTATTGAGGCAGGCGTATTGGATGCTTAAGCCTTGCTAATCCATGAATTGATATACACGAGGTGTACTTCAAGGTTTACTAAGCGAAAAAGAGTATCTTCCACAGACCTATTTAACGATCAAAACACCGCTTAGCAGATGCATCCTTCTTTTCATTGCAATTTATGCGACCACCAAGAAAAAAGTTTGGCTCAGGGAACAACCTGTGCGTTAACCGCACGTAAGCCGGAATTCAGCAATACCTGCTCAAAAATCACATTGAACCAGAAGTTTGAAGACCGACTTAAAGAAGTGAACATCCACTACACGAAACTCCAGAAACAACAGCTACTCACCTACGTTTACTTTTTTGCTTTTTTAAGTATTGGTCTGGCAGTGATCGCCGGTGGCTACCTCTTTGGGGTTTATGTTTACGACCAAGGGTTTATTTCAACGGTACCGCTCACCATAATGGCAATAGGCTTAGCTCCACTAGGTATGGCTATAGGCACACTACACAAACACCGCCAAAATTTAGCTAGCGCAAAAAGGAACAAGGCCAAAGTAGATGCTGTTTTAAAACCCTATAATATTACCTACACCATAGCTATAGACTTTGGCAAAAGCTATCATGGGGTTCAGGAAGTATATGCCGATTTGAAGCTTAAAGGATTACCCGGAATACGCTAGTCCTTAGCTGCACTATTTTATGGATTAAACACAACAGCTAGAGATCTTTTTAAAAATCCTATCTTGAGCTATCAATCTTAAAAGTCGTACTATGAACAGCTTTTACCTTCTTGCTTGCTTACTTTTTGTAGTGATCAGCGCTGCCTTTTATTGTACTACGCACCCACATTTTAAAAAAGCATACGGTAAAAAAGCGTGGAACACGTGGACGCCT
The DNA here is from genome assembly GCF_000152985.1 of Leeuwenhoekiella blandensis MED217. Taxonomy (GTDB): domain Bacteria; phylum Bacteroidota; class Bacteroidia; order Flavobacteriales; family Flavobacteriaceae; genus Leeuwenhoekiella; species Leeuwenhoekiella blandensis. The sequence goes on from NZ_CH672395.1 coordinate 3,457,592, forward strand.
CGTGTGTTTTACTGGCAAGGCACATTGGTTGTGGGAAGCTTAGGCACTTTTGCCGTGCTTTATCTTTTACGTACTGCAGCAGTAGTTTCTTTTTAAGTTCCTAAAGCGAAAACTACTATGAAAAAATCCTTAGCCGTTTTTAAGCGGAAAAAAAGCCGCATAAACTCCAGCTTCTTTTATAATCTCTTCTTTTAAAAGCAAAGTATCAGTACCACCGAAACCCATAGCGTCCCTCCTCAGGAAAAGCCCTTGCGGTTGCAAGAATACGGCGTAGGCATTTTTAAAGCTGCTGCTACCAAGTCGGCATTGAAGAAATTGCTGAAGAAAGGCTACCTAAGCATTGACGGTAGGCCGGCGAGTACGGCTACCTGGATCAAAGGTGGTGAACAGCTTAGCTTGCGCATACCGCAACAACCGAATAATCAGAAAAAGCTTCGGTTAGTCTTAGATGTGCTGTATGAAGATGAATTTCTAGCCGTGGTACACAAACCTGCCGGTATCTTAGTCAGTGGCAACAGTTTTAAAACGGTGGCACGCGCGCTACCGCAAAATCTAAATGCAAGCAGCGCACCCGATGCCTGCACGCCACAACCGGCACACCGTCTGGATTATGCAACTACCGGAGCCGTTTTAGTAGGTAAAACCCGCGAAAGCATCCGACAGCTGAACCAACTTTTTGAAGACAAAGCAATTACCAAAACCTATTATGCGGTGACCCTTGGCGTGATGCCCGCGTCAGGAACCATCAATACACCTGTTGACGGTAAAGCAGCCGTTTCTGTGTATACCCTTGTGGCTTCGGTAGCTTCGCCACGTTTTGAACAACTCAATCTTGTGCGCCTGCAACCTCAAACCGGACGGCGGCATCAGCTGCGTAAACATCTCGCCGGAATAGGCCATCCCATCTTAGGCGATCGGGACTATTGCCCCAAAGAACTTCTGCTTCAGGGAAAAGGCATGTATCTGCACGCCTTCAGTCTTCGGTTTAATCACCCGCAAAAACTGCAACCCGTCGCAATTACGGCACCACTTCCGCAGAAATTTTTAAAATTGTTCCCCAATAGCAACAAAGACATGCTTGAATTGCGCGACACTGCTTCAGGAAACGAAAATACCGACACCTCATCTTTTAAAAAACCTCTGAAATGAAACATCAATTGCTTTTGACCTTAGGCCTTTTAATGACCAGCTTGAGTTTTGGTCAAACCTATTTCAGCAAACAAGAGGTCAGAGAAGAACTGAACACACTTAAAAAAACGCTGATCGACGCGCACTATAATGCCTTTGCCTATACCACTCCAGAAGCTTTTGAAGCAGGGTATCAAGATGTATACAACAAGATCACGCAGGATTCTCTAAGCCTTTTAGAAACCACAAACCTGCTGCAACAGCTTCCCGCCTTATTGAAGAACGGACACACGCTTATTGATTTCCCTGCCCCGTCCTACATCGCTTATGCACAAGAAGGCGGTACGGTTTTCCCGCTGGAGCTTGCCTTTGAAGCCGATACGGTGTATGTAAGAAAGAATTGGTCTACAGAAGCTGAAATTCACCCCGGAACACGGCTGCTACGCATCAATGGGCAGCCCATAACCGAGATCGTCTCCCGCATACGCCCCCAGATCGCTGCCGAACGTCCCTATTTTAGCAATGCGTTTTTAGAAGGATTTTCTTTCCCGCGCTATTACTGGCAAGTCTTTGGTACACAGGAAAACTTCAGCGTAACGCTGCAGGAAGACGGTCATCCCAAAACCTACACTTTAGCTGCTATACCCGCGATAGAAGCTTATGAAATGCGTAGAAACGAAGTGATCAACAGCACACAAAAGCTGCAGTTCTATGAGCAGGCTGCGTATTTGAGTCCGGGCGCTTTTAGTGGTGCGCTTGAAGAATATAAAAGCTTTATCGATTCGGCCTTTACAGCGATCAACACGCGCAAAAGTGCAAACCTTATCATCGACCTGAGAAACAATCCCGGAGGGGATGATGCCTTTAGCGACTATCTGGTAGGCTATCTTGCCCGGCAGCCGTTTCAATGGAATTCCAGCTTCCGGCTAAAAACGAGCGAAGCGCTTAAAGCACACATCAGGGCCAAGCAAGACACGACTGCTGCCTTTTGGAAGCGGGCACTCAACCGCCCTAACGGCACGCAATACGCCTATCGTTTTGAGCCTACATCACCCCAACCGGAACACTTGCGGTATACCGGCAAGGTGTATGCACTCATCAACCGGCAATCCTATTCGCAGGCCGCAGTGACGGCAGCACAGCTTCAAGACTATAAGTTGGCTACCCTGGTAGGCGAAGAAACCGCAGATTATCCCAGTTTATATGCGTCTGTGTTTCGGTATACCTTACCCATTACCGGTATTGAAGTACAAATTGCCAAAGGCTATATCGTACGTGTAAATGGAAGTGAGCGCGCCGAAGGGGTACTCCCCGATCTGTTTATTCGTGATCATTTGCTGGATGAAGAAGACGAGATCTTAAACCAACTTTTGAAGCACTTGTCGAAAAGCTGATCGCTCATTTTGCAATTCACAGGAAAGTACGAGTTTTGCGGGCAAGTGATCCTTTGTTATGCGCAACACGTTTCAACACCCCTATTTCGCTAAAACTTCAGCCGAACAAAACCGCTATATGTTATATGCCATAGGCATTACCGTTATACTTGGCATATTGGCTTTTCTTCTCTTCTGGTGGTTGCACCTCTTGTTTGTGGGTATTTTGATCTGTTTTATACTCATCACACTTCTGGCTCCCTTTGTAGACGTCCCCGGAATGGTCAAAGCCGGAAAGCTGAGCTATCATTCCGTTTTCCTATTGGCCGAAGCACCTAAAGACGGCGTGCTTAACCTGCACGGCGGCACCTTGTTTGACTATGTCTATGTTTTAGACTTTAAAGCGTCGGGCAAAGCGCGGACTGCATTTATTCTACAACACTACTTAGAAGGGCTTTTGCATCTTATAGCAACCTATGAGCAGCAGGAAGCACCGCTTACCCTCCGCTGGACGAGCTATATCGTGAATCAACGCACCGCAGCCCGTTTAGGCTTTAAACCCCAACCCAAGGACGGTTTGCAGCAGCTGATTCTCGCCTTTAATTATGGCAATCTCTTAGTGAGTAACTCGCTGGCCAAAGGCAAACTCAGCTTCCCAAAATTGAGCGCTACGCAGACTTATGAAGCCTCGCTAGAGGATCTTATGGTGCGTAAAGCCTATATCAAACAATTGCTCAAGCGTATGCAAGGCTAGCCCCGGCTTCCCGAAAGCTTACAACAGCCCTAAATAGGTGCTGTAAGCATAGCTATCGCCTGTAGGAGTGCTGAAGGTTGCCCAGAAATGTACCGGCGCCGCTGCGAGCGCTTCCGGAAGTTCTAATGCTACCTGTGCGGCAGCACGTGTCGCGCAGGCTTCAAAAAACACATACGCGCCGGTTTGTGGCACATAGCCCATCACACTCAGCAGATCGTCAGCATGCGCAAAGGCTTGCGTGCTATCGGGCTGCCATTCCAGAAATACTTCGGTATGCTCCCGTTGCTGTTGTACAGGATGGTAAGCTCTTCGCTTCCCGGTACTGATCAGGAATTTAGGATAGTCGATCACCGGCTTCCCCTGCTCTTGTTTCACCGCATATGTAAGTGTATAACTGCGTACAGCATCCCTAGCAGTTTTCATTTCAAGCCAATCGGTAAAACTCGTTTTTAAAAACGGATATATCGGTTTAATAAAATCACCACCACGTGTAAACCGATCACAGCTTTCCTGTCGCTTAGGGGTAAGTTTCTTCTTCTTGTAAACCGGCTTGCTACGCACAATAGTTTTCCCATTTTTGTCTTGTACGAATACTACCGGACCAACCAGCCCGGACCACATTCCTCCACCGTTATTTGACATCATTCCCATAATAGTTTTAATTTATTGATTATCAGGTAACTAAGCTAAATGCAAATTAGGAAATAACCTAATATTCATTTGATTTTGTTCGCCCTTTAATCATTGATTATCCGTTAATTAAGCATTGTTTGCCCATAAACACTGGGGTTTAATGGTAAAACAACGGATAAACTATGGATGAATAATGGTTAAAGCACGCAGGAATTGCGTACAAAACCCAGTGCTTTAACCTGTTTTAGCGCTGGGTTTTACGGCGTGATTTTGCCAATAACAGAAAATGAAAAAGAGCAATAAAAAGTGTTGATATCCCGACAGGGACTCTGATAATCAACTATATTTGTGCTGATATAACAAGTTGGCAATAATATGTAAAAAATGGACCTAAAAAGAATAATTTTAATTCTGATATTACTTTCTAAAATTTCAACTTTTTCTCAAGAAAAATATGAATATAAGATTGGAAAAAAATGGAATGGAAATAGAGAAGTTTATTCAATTATTAAAGACGGTGATACAATTTTAAAATTAGATAGCTCAAAGTATTTAAATACACTTCAGAATAAATTTAACCATTTTGCAATTTTTGAAATAAAAGGAAAAGGCGGTTGGAGTGCAATTGACATTAATGAAAATTACTTATTTCAGGTTTATAATAGATTGCAAGGAGAACCATTTCCTGACTATTTAAAAGAAAATCGAATTCGAATTGTAGGTGAAAATAATAAAATTGGATTTGCAAACTCTCTTGGAGAAATTATAATCAAACCACAATTTAAACGAGTAACAGAATTTGACAATGGATTTGCAATATTTCAATCCGAATGTGTCAAAATTAAGAACGACGAAAATAAAGGTGAACACCCAGGAGTTAGATATGAATGTGAAAAAATTGGATATATAGATAAAAATGGGAATATTATACAGATTGGAGATTTTGACTTTAACGAATTAAGACGCCGAATTAATTGGAATGGAAATTAAAATACTATTGCCAACACCGGCTATAGTTCATTGCTACGGAATTTTCAACCGAAAATTCCACGCAAATTTGCTATATTAGTCGCTACGGCGGAAAATTCTACCGAATTTTCACGCAACGAAACCATAGCCAAACACGTTGTAAAACATTTACGAAAAACGAATGAACAAAAATTTAACCTTCCTATTTCTGACTTTAATTTGCTTAACTGCATTTGGACAAAATGCATCGGAATTGAATGAACAAGCAAAAAAGCTAATAGAAACTCAAGAATTCGCAAAAGCAGTTCCGATTTTAAAACAAGCAGCGGAATTGGGAAATGCTGAATCTCAATATAATTTGGGTTATTGCTATAGAGCTGGTACTGGAATCGAACAAAATATTGAAAAAGGAATTTATTGGTTCTCAAAATCTGCTGAACAGGGATTTAATGATGGACTTTACCAAATGATGATGGCTTATGGAAATGGAGATGGAGTTAAACAAGACTATAACAAAGCTTTTGAATTTGGTTTAAAATGTGCTGAAAATGGAGACGGAACTTGTATGTGGAATGTGATTAATTGTTACTATTCTGGAATGGGAGTTGAAAAAAATATGGATAAAATGTTGGAATGGGCAACTCGTCTTGGAAAATTAGAAAATCCAGAAAATTTAACAAAAAGCGGATATATAACTTCTGTTCGTTTACAACTCGCACAAATGTATAGAGATGGAGGAGAATTGGAAAAAGACTTATTTAAAAGTTATCAATGGTTTTTGATATTTAATGAATTTAAAAAAGACTTCTCTTATATTAAACAACAACAGATTGTAAAAGAAATCGAAGAATTAGAAACGAAACTGACTTCAGACCAAAAGGCTAATGGACAGAAAGAAGCTGAAAAATTATTGGGTAGACCATTAAAAAATATGGAAAATCTATACAAAGCTGAATTATAAAAAACGTTTTACAACACCGTATATAATTTATTGCTAGTTCTAGCCTACTTACGAAAATCCTCGCGGATTTTCTATTCGGTTTTTATTTGCTAAATTAGGTACTTAAACCACGCAACAAACCATATACAAACACGTTAGCAAACATTTAAAATGAAAATACCGTACAAAAAGAAAAGAGATTTTATTAGTTTAATTTCAGCGATTCTGTGGGGAATCTACGCTGGATATGGATTTACGAAAGAATCACCTAACACTTTTGACTATTTAGCATTGATTTGTTCAGTAGGATACTTTTTATATTTCTTATTTGATAAAAAAATATATTATTTAACTATTCGCGATGGAATTATAAAAACTCGAAAAATATTCGGAAAGTCAATCCCTTTATCCAAAATAAAAAGAATCATTCTAAATGACAATAAATATATACTGATAACGGACAAATCAGAAATACAAATTGACACTAAAATAATCGACTCTGAAACTCTAAATAAATTCAACGCTGAATTGGAAAAATTGAATGTTGAATGGAATAAAAAAACGTTTGCCAACAATGTATAACCGCAATTACGGCGGATTCGACTACGTCCGAATCCACTCGGAATTGCTAAAACCTGTGCTAAACCGAAAATTAACGCTTACTAACCCGTAACTGACGGTTATACGAGACCGTCAGACTGTCTCAAAACTTAGGATATTTCATTTAAAAAGATTAATTTCATGAATGGAATATCAACAAGGACAACCCCGCGAGCAACTTACCCTGTACACCACCTGTTTAGACGATATGATCCCTCAAGATAATAGTGTTCGTCTGATCGATCAATTTGTAAACCTATTAGATCTTCAAGCGCTGGGCTTTCAATCCAAAGCCTCACAGGGCAGACCTCCCTATGATCCTGCAGATTTATTGAAGCTTTACATTTACGGCTATATGAACCGGATGCGCTCTTCCCGCATCTTAGAAAAAGAATGCCTGCGCAATATCGAGGTCATCTGGTTGATCAAAAACCTACAGCCTGATCATAATACTATTGCCCGATTTAGAAAAGACAACCCAAAGGCTATTAAGCGCGTGTTCCGCCAGAGCGTGCAACTCGCACGTAACTTCAACCTGATCGGGGCTACGCTCATCGCCGGTGATTCTACTAAGCTCAGAGCCCAAAACAGCAAGAAGAATAACTACAACAAAAAGAAGATACAGCGCCATCTGGATTACATTGATAAAAAACTCGAAGAACATAACCGGGAACTGGCTAATGCTGATGGAGATCACAAAGAAGAAGTACAACAGCAAATACACACCCGTAAAGCTCAACGTGTAAAATACCAGCAGATAAAAAACCAACTGGAGCAGGATACCTCTTCTCCCAATCCGCAACTATCGACCTCTGACCCTGACAGCAGACATCAAATTGTACGCGGGACCGTTACCGAAGTATGCTACACTGCACAAACCACCGTAGATGCTCAAAATAAAATCCTGATCGATTATAAACTCACCAACGCCAATGATAAAAAAGCAATGGGCGGTATGCTCGCCAGAGCTAAAACCATCTTACGCACAACCCACTTCACCGCCCTTTATGACAAAGGGTATCACACCGGAAGTGAGTTTCATACAGCAGATCATTTAGGCATTGCTACCTTGGTTGCCATACCTGCTATTGGAAGAAAAAGTCAGGCACCAAACCCCAGATACAACGCAGAGTATTTTAACTATAACTCAGATCCAGACACTTATACCTGTCCGCAGGGACATACACTAACTGTAAGCTTCCCCAGACTAGAACTGCTTAATCTTCCAAAACTGGTTTAAAATTATTGTTTTTCATTCTCTTGGGGCTAGCCCCAAGAGAATGGAGTTTTGCGTATTGCACTGGTGCTATTTTGCCCAGTGAGTCATGGGGACGATATTTATTGTAATCTTCCATCCATATTTGAGTTTGTTCCCTTACCTGATCAATGTTTTCAAAGATATATTTATCTAGGACACCTCTGCGATAGGAGCCATTAAAGCGTTCTACAAAAGCATTTTGAGTAGGTTTGCCTGGTTGTATGTATTTAAATTCAATTTCATGCATTTTACTCCATTCAGCAGTTAGGTTTGCTATGAATTCAGGACCATTGTCCATCCTGATCCTATTTGGCTTACCTCGTCGGTTAATTAGGTGATTAAGTACCCAGACTACCCGATTACTGGTTAAAGAAAAGTCTACTTCAATATGTAGTGCCTCTCGATTAAAATCGTCTATTACGTTAAAAGATCTAAAACGTCTCTTGTTTTCTAGGACATCGCTTACGAAATCAATACTCCAAGTATCATTCAATTCTTCAGGAATCTCCAAAGGCTCCTGTATACGCGCGGGCAGGCGCTTCTTTGCTTTTCTTCTTAAAGGAAGCCCTAAAGATACATACACCCTGTGTACCCGCTTATGATTCCAAGGCTTTCCTTCGTTACGGATACGCCAGTAGGCTTTCCAGAAACCCTCTTCTGAATGTTCTTCTGCTTTGTCTCTAAGAGCTTGTTCTATAGGAGTATCATCCTTGGGTAAAGGTTTGTAATAATAAACACTTTTACTCATATTAAGCACTCGGCACGCCCTACTGATGCCGTAGCGGATAAGTTCTTTAGCTATGGTGCGTTTACGGCAGGGCTTTAGAGCTTTTTTTCAATAATCTCTTTTGCCATTTGGTGGTCTAGTGCTAAAGAGGCATACATCTGCTTTAGACGGGCGTTTTCAGCTTCGAGCTCCTTAATACGCTTAAGTTCTTTGCTGCTCATACCAGCGTATTTAGAACGCCATTTATAAAAGGTAGAGGTACTGACACCGTATTCGCGGCTAATTTCTTCAACACTCTTACCGTTGTCGAACTCCTTTAAAATTTTTGCAATCTGTGTAGGTGTGAATTTGCTTCGTCTCATACTGTTTAAAATTAAGAATTATTACACTTCTAAACAGTTCGGTTTGAAGGGAAGCTTACATAACCTCTAACGGGACCCAGTACAAAGCACGTAACTACACTTTTAAACAATACAAAACCAAAGCCTGCAAGACCTGTGTGGTGCGGGAGAACTGTACCACTTCAAAAGTCAATGGAAAAGTAATACAGCGCAGTCAGTACACCCAGAACATTCAGGATAATGCCAAACGTATTGCTCAAAGCGGTGAACTCTACAAAAGGCGGCAAGCACTAGTTGAGCATCCTTACGGCACCATAAAGCGTCAATGGGGATTTAATCATATCTTGACCAAAAAAGGAATACAAGCTGCTTCAGCAGATTTAGGTCTTATGCTGCTAGCTTATAATCTTAAAAGACTGTTCAAGCTAAAAGTATCTCTTGAGGCAGCGATAAAACATAGTTTTTTAAGTGTTTTAAAGCTATTAGAGGGCTTAGAGAGGCTCAAACCTAAAGTATATCACCAAAATACCCAAAACACCTCATATGCAGTTTTTGTTGGATATCGCATACACTTCAACTACTTTTAAAACATAAAAAGGTAGTTTTGAGACAGACTGCCGTTAGGGTGCATTAGTGCAAATCCCAATGTATCAACTTACCTTTAAAGTCTTTATCAAACCAATCAAAAAAATCGTTGGTTCTCGTAAAACCATCATTTGCCGAAAGCATATCTACAGAAAAACTAGAAGATTTTAGTTTACAATCAAACCAAATAGCTTGTCCTAATAATTCATTATTCACAAACACATTTGCTGTAGTTTTTCTATCCTCATATTTGTATTTAACTTCAAAAGGTTCAATTAAAGTACAAACACCATCGGCAAATTGGTTATAGGCTTTTGTTCTTATGCCAGTAGCAAAATGTATTTTATTACCTACTTTCCAACGATTTTTTTTGTCCTCTCTAATAGTGTGTTTCTTACTACCAGCTTTTATCTTTTCTACAAATTGTTTTTTAAATCCTAGTACCATTTTTAAAATAACGCACCCTAACAAAGTATAAAAACAAAAGCCTGTTAAGGTGCTTAATTTTAAAGCTTTTGCGTGTTTATTAATACCATTTTGTTAACGCCAACAAAAAGGTCTATTTATGGCTTCAATTTTTATACAACACGTTGTAAGTAATGCGAAAATCCAGCCACACAAACAGCACATTTAGTTTTTCCCAACGCAAAACCCAACTCTGAAAAACTAAAAGAGCTGTGTCTTGCCAACGCTCGGGAAAATTCAATCGGAATTATTTGTTTGCAAGAATTTGACAGACTATATTTGACACTTATTGTCAAGTTAAAATCTTCAAATGGAAACAATCGGACAAATTTTACGAAACAAAAGACAAGAACTTGGATTACTATTAAGACAAGTATCTGCCTATGTCGATATTGACCAAGCCATTTTGAGCAAAATTGAGCGAAACGAACGAAAACCAACCAAAGAAATGTTGGAAAAACTCGCTGAAATTTTAGAGCTCGATAAGAATGAACTTTTAGTACAATATATCAGCGACAAAATTGCGTACGAAATAGCAGATGAAGACTGTGCAAGCAAAGCTCTAAAAGTTGCGGAAAAGAAAATCAAATATTTAAAATCACAACCAGTCCAGAACTAAATATGCGAACACTTACAAAAGATATTGAAAATACAAATGTGATTGAGGAACCTCAATTAGCTGTCAAATTTTATCCAAAAAAGAAAGAAAGCACAGAAAAAGATAAATCCACTCTAAATATGCTATCGCTTTTTTCGGGTTGTGGTGGAATGGACTTGGGTTTTGAGGGACAGTTTTCTGTTTTAAAATCTTCAGTTAATGAAATTTTAAGCCCTAACTTTATCGAAAAGGAACTTGAAAACAACTTTGTTGAGCTAAAGAAAACACGGTTTAAAACTGTTTTTGCGAATGATATTCTCAAAGACGCAAGAAACGCTTGGGTACATTACTTTGCTAAAAGAGGACACAACGCAGAGGATTTTCAAACGGACAGTATCGTGGATTTAGTTAAACTACACCAAAGTGGCACAAATGTATTTCCTAAAGATATTGACATTGTAACAGGTGGATTTCCTTGTCAAGACTTTAGCGTAGCAGGAAAAAGAAAAGGTTTCAACTCTCACAAAAACCACAAGGGAGAACTTAACACAAAAACTTGTGCCACAGAAGAAACCCGAGGGAAACTCTATATGTGGATGAAACAAGTAATTGAAATTACTCAACCTAAAATATTTGTTGCTGAAAACGTAAAAGGTTTAGTAAATCTCTCTAATGTTAAAGACATCATCCAAAGTGATTTTTCGAGTATTGGAGATAATGGATATTTGGGCGTTACCCTATCGGGTCGGGCTATCTGTTACAAGTCCTCGCTCGTTCCTCGCTGTGGGCTTTCCACTTCTATCCCTAACGCAGCTTAACAACATAAAAATGGATTTAGATTTAATACAAGATGCATTGGAAAGTAGTTTGTCATTATTAAATGATGAATTTGAGAGCATTGAACTTGATGAATTAAAAAAAGAGTACTTATTGACCATTCAAAAAATTGAAACGGCTTTAACTTCCTTAAAAGAAAATGGGTAGAAGACTTTGGACAAGGGAAGAGTTTATGCTTGTAATGAATTTGTATACCAAAATTCGTTATGGACAATTCAACAATAGAAATTCTGAAGTCATCAAATTAGCTGAACTAATTGGTAAAACACCAGGCGCTGTAGCTTATAAATTAGTTCATCTTTCCAGTCAAGACCCATATCACCAAAATCGAGGTATAAAAGGATTGGCAAATCCTGGCAAAAATGCAATTGAGATTTATAAAGAATTTCAAGATAATTGGGACGAAATGCTTTACCAAAGTGAAGTTCTTCTTGCTAAATACAAAAACAAAACTATCGAACAGGAATATTCAGGATGGGAAGATGCTGATTTGGATATTTTAAAGAGCAAAAAGGGTTTAGATAAAGAGAGATGGGTAAAAACACGAGTGAACCAGTCATTGTTCAGAAAAATAACCTTAAATAATTATTCCAATTCTTGTGCTATCTGTGGTCTCAATATTGACGGACTATTAGTAGCAAGTCATATTTTGAAGTGGTCTGAAAATCAAAATGAAAGGCTGAATCCTGAAAACGGTTTATGCCTTTCAAGTATTCACGATAAAGCCTTTGAGCTGGGTTATATTGGTATTACAGGAGATTATATAATTAAAATTTCAGAAGAATTAGCAACTGTTTCAGAAGAAACTTATGTTGCAATGTTTAGCAGGCATCAAAATCAAAAGATAATTATGCCTGATAAATTTTATCCAAATCCCACATTTTTGGATAGTCACTTTCAATCTACTTTCCGAAAGTAATTACACGCAAAGAAATCACCAGCTACAATAGAAAAGCTAAAAGGCAACAGGCTTGAACCTTACACAAGAGATGTAATGAGCGAGTTGGCAATCGGAACACCTTTCGAAAATTCAATCGAATTAATTGGTGGACAAAAGTTTCCAGATATTGTCGCTAAAAAATTCTATGGTATTGAGGTAAAATCTACAACTCAAAATCATTGGAAAACAACGGGAAATAGCGTAATGGAATCAACAAGAGTTGAAGATGTAGAGAGAATCTTTATGCTATTTGGCAAACTCGGCAAACCGATTGAATTTAAGTGTAGAGCATACGAAGAATGTTTATCGGAAGTTGTGGTAACTCATTCGCCACGATATTTAATCGATATGAACTTGGAAAAAGGCAAAACGATTTTTGACAAAATCAAAACACCTTATGATACGCTTCGCAAAAAGAAAAATCCAATTAAACCGATTACCGAATACTACAAAAGTAAACTAAAGCCAGGGCAAGATTTATGGTGGATTCAAGATACAGAACAGGCATCCAATCTTGTAATTGATATTTGGAACAATTTAAGTCGGACTGATAAACAACAAATCAAAAACCGAGCAATGGTTTGCTTTCCAGAAGTTTTTAGTAATCGTAGTGACAAATTTGCACGACTTATAATTTGGCTTGTAACCAGAGAATCTATTGTTTGTCCAAATGTGAGAGATTTATTTACAGCAGGTGGAAAAGATGACTATTTGATTAAAAACAAAACGTATAAAGATATCCCAAGAGTTTTCATTAAACTTTTTGATAACATCGATTCAGTTTTGGAAGTTTTGATAAACACATCATCACTTGAATTAGCTGAATATTGGGATATAAAAACAACCGAAAAGAAAAAAATTATGGATTGGATTGACTTAATTGCTTTTAACTCAAAGTCGGTTCAAGGAGCAAATCATTTGGATATAAAGAAAATGTTAACGGAATTAATACTCTGATGGAATTGCCATCGCTAAAAGCCATACACATTTACAGTCGCTCAATCCAGCGCATCACCAAAACTGTAAAAGAGTATGTCTTTGCGAACGCTGAAAACCAATCTGAATGGAAAAAGCACTACTTACAACATTGTATAAAAATAATAGCGGTTTAATCGCTAAAATGAAAGTGAAATATATAAACCAAAAGACAGTAACAAACCGAAAAGTAAGTGCGTAAAAGTCCGCTACTATTCTTATACGTTACCGTTACCATACATTTGAGAAAAACAGTTCTAATATTAATTTTTAGTCTTTTGATAAACTTTGTGATTTCACAGGAAATTCACTCTGAATATGTTTTCAAAAAAGAAAAAACTAAATCGGAAATTGGTAGCGGAATAAAATGGAATTATATCGATTCTGATAGTTTAGTGCTTTACGAAAACGGAACTTTTCATCGGACTAAATTCTACCATTATCACGAAATAATTTATTCGGAATTAAAAGGAGAATGGAAAATTAAAAATGACACTCTGATTCTGAATATAAAACTGGACTTGCAACAAAAAACTGGACTTTAAGTTGAGTGACTATGCTGCTAGTTTTTGATTATACATATCTATTTCAAATTCTTTAATAGTTCTGTTTCCTAAGTAGGAATGTCTTCTTCTGGTATTGTACCAGGTTTCTATCCACTGAAAGATAGATAACTCTGCCTGTGATTTAAGCTTGTATTTATGCCAATATACCCATTCTACTTTCAGAGATTTAAAAAAGGATTCAGCTACGGCATTGTCCCAGCAATTACCTTTTCTACTCATCGATTGTTTTACCAGGTCATTATAGCTTTTAAGTAGATTAGTAAATCTTTGGCTGGCATATTGGATACCTTGGTCTGAATGGAATATCAAAGGTTGTGTTAGTGTGGTATTTTTAATAGCCATCTGCCAAGCTTTTATAACAGTATCCTCAGTATTTAGGGTATCACTTAAAGCCCATCCTATAACTTTTCTATTGAATAGATCAATGATCACTGTTAGGTAACTCCAACCCTGATTGGTCTGAACATAGGTAATATCGCTTACCCATACTTGATTAGCCCTGGCTACATTAAAGCATTGGTTCAACAAGTTTGGTGCTATGGGATATTTATGGTTACTATCGGTGGTGGCTTTAAACTTACGCTTCCTCTTAGCGTATAAATAGTTTGCCTTCATTATACGGGCTACCCGAGGCTTTGATACCTTAAAGCCCAAAGCTTTCAATTCAGCCTTTATTCTAGGAGCTCCATAGCTTTGGTGACTATCTTCAAATATATCTTTGATTAATGAAGAGAGCTTCTGATTTTCTTTCCAAAGGGTGCTAGGACCAGATTTCAACCAGTGGTAATAACCGCTTTTACTCACGGCTAACATAGTGCACATCTTCTCAACAGGAAATTTCATACGATGCTGTTTTATGAACCTGTATTTTTCTTGTCGCTCGCGGAGAAGATGCCAATCGCCTTTTTTAAGATATCACGTTCTAATTCGGCTTCTTTGAGCTGTTTCTTTAAACGGGCTATCTCTTTTTGTTGATCGGTCATTTTAGGGTTACCACGGCCGGGAAAACTATTTTTACCATAATTCTTTTGCTCTTTACGCCACCGGTAAAGAACAGCAGGTAAGATATCCAGGTCCTCACAAACCTGTGCTACACTGCCTTTGGCGTAACTTAATTCTACTGCTTTTTGCTTAAACTCTAAAGTGTAATGTTTGGCTTTACGTCTCATGATTGCTAAGTTAACAACTTGCAATAATATTCATTCAACTCTATGTCCAGTCTAATGTAGTAATTCCAGAATTTGAAACGTGTGAAAAAATAAAAACGTATGGTAACAATGTATAACCGCAATTACGGCGGATTCGACTGCGTCCGAATCCACTCGGAATTGCTAACGCCAGTTTTTAACCGAAATTCATTAACTTTAATCCCGTAACTGACGGTTATACGAGACCGTCAGACTGTCTCAAAACTTAGGATATTTCATTTAAAAAGATTAATTTCATGAATGGAATATCAACAAGGACAACCCCGCGAGCAACTTACCCTGTACACCACCTGTTTAGACGATATGATCCCTCAAGATAATAGTGTTCGTCTGATCGATCAATTTGTAAACCTATTAGATCTTCAAGCGCTGGGCTTTCAATCCAAAGCCTCACAGGGCAGACCTCCCTATGATCCTGCAGATTTATTGAAGCTTTACATTTACGGCTATATGAACCGGATGCGCTCTTCCCGCATCTTAGAAAAAGAATGCCTGCGCAATATCGAGGTCATCTGGTTGATCAAAAACCTACAGCCTGATCATAATACTATTGCCCGATTTAGAAAAGACAACCCAAAGGCTATTAAGCGCGTGTTCCGCCAGAGCGTGCAACTCGCACGTAACTTCAACCTGATCGGGGCTACGCTCATCGCCGGTGATTCTACTAAGCTCAGAGCCCAAAACAGCAAGAAGAATAACTACAACAAAAAGAAGATACAGCGCCATCTGGATTACATTGATAAAAAACTCGAAGAACATAACCGGGAACTGGCTAATGCTGATGGAGATCACAAAGAAGAAGTACAACAGCAAATACACACCCGTAAAGCTCAACGTGTAAAATACCAGCAGATAAAAAACCAACTGGAGCAGGATACCTCTTCTCCCAATCCGCAACTATCGACCTCTGACCCTGACAGCAGACATCAAATTGTACGCGGGACCGTTACCGAAGTATGCTACACTGCACAAACCACCGTAGATGCTCAAAATAAAATCCTGATCGATTATAAACTCACCAACGCCAATGATAAAAAAGCAATGGGCGGTATGCTCGCCAGAGCTAAAACCATCTTACGCACAACCCACTTCACCGCCCTTTATGACAAAGGGTATCACACCGGAAGTGAGTTTCATACAGCAGATCATTTAGGCATTGCTACCTTGGTTGCCATACCTGCTATTGGAAGAAAAAGTCAGGCACCAAACCCCAGATACAACGCAGAGTATTTTAACTATAACTCAGATCCAGACACTTATACCTGTCCGCAGGGACATACACTAACCTCTAACGGGACCCAGTACAAAGCACGTAACTACACTTTTAAACAATACAAAACCAAAGCCTGCAAGACCTGTGTGGTGCGGGAGAACTGTACCACTTCAAAAGTCAATGGAAAAGTAATACAGCGCAGTCAGTACACCCAGAACATTCAGGATAATGCCAAACGTATTGCTCAAAGCGGTGAACTCTACAAAAGGCGGCAAGCACTAGTTGAGCATCCTTACGGCACCATAAAGCGTCAATGGGGATTTAATCATATCTTGACCAAAAAAGGAATACAAGCTGCTTCAGCAGATTTAGGTCTTATGCTGCTAGCTTATAATCTTAAAAGACTGTTCAAGCTAAAAGTATCTCTTGAGGCAGCGATAAAACATAGTTTTTTAAGTGTTTTAAAGCTATTAGAGGGCTTAGAGAGGCTCAAACCTAAAGTATATCACCAAAATACCCAAAACACCTCATATGCAGTTTTTGTTGGATATCGCATACACTTCAACTACTTTTAAAACATAAAAAGGTAGTTTTGAGACAGACTGCCGTTGCCTGCAATATGAAAAAACTGCTACTCATATTAATTTCGATTCTGATTTTTAGTTGTAAAACTGAAAAACAAAAAACGGAATTGGATAGTGGTTCAATTGAAAATCAAACGGACATAATTATTGACCCAATTGAATACCCTGCAAAGTTTAAATACGGCCTTGACAGTATTCCGAAAATAATATACTCGAATATGAATCTGACTGACGAAAAAGGAACAGTTTGGATTTCAATTAAAATAGATAGTACTGGAAATCTTGAGAAACCAAAAATAATGAAAAGTGAAAATGAAAAATTAAACTCGGAAGCTCTAAGATTGGCTGAATTAATCCCAAATGAATGGAGCCCAGCCGAATTAGGTGCTGAACGAATAAAAATTGCTTCGAAATATAATTTTCCAATAAAATTCGACGAAGCAGTAAAAATCTTATACTCGGAATGAAAAATAAAATACTGCAGGCAACAATGTATCCTATGAAAAGCCCTAGTCCAGTTCTTTAAAGTTAATATTTTATTTTTAATTACCTCATAATGTTGATTTTGGGGTGTTGAATCGTTGATAATTCCGATAGGATTATCAATCATTCAATACCTATATAACTTGCTCGGCATTACTGAAACAAG
This sequence comes from Leeuwenhoekiella blandensis MED217, assembly GCF_000152985.1. GTDB lineage: Bacteria > Bacteroidota > Bacteroidia > Flavobacteriales > Flavobacteriaceae > Leeuwenhoekiella > Leeuwenhoekiella blandensis. Next base: position 3,474,935 of record NZ_CH672395.1, read on the forward strand.
TTCAGCACAGGCTCTATATGTGATACGCGCATCTTAGCGGTTCACCAGTACTCGTTACACAATTCTATAATTTCTAATAAAGCCTATTCATTTAAATCTTAACGACATCACCTAAAAACCTTAAACACTTCATATGTAGTTTTTGTTGGATATCGCAGTGACTTCAACTACTTTTAAAACATAAACAGGTAGTTTTGAGACCCACTGCCGTTGTGCGTCATTTTAAAAACCAAATCGTGAAATTCATTAAACTGATTTTATTGCTTACTTTTTTAAGTTCGTGCTCAACAAATAAATCGGTTGTTGGCTTATATGGCAAATGTGAAAAAAGTTACACTGCTTGTTCTCAAATTGAACTGAAAGATGACAATACTTTCGAATATTACAATTCAAATGAGCTTGGAAAGGAAAAAATAACTACAGGGACTTGGACTAAAATTTCGATGGATACATTGAAATTAGTTTTTAAAGGAGAATTTAAAAATCAAGAAAACTTAAGCAAAATAGAAAATGATTCAATTATAGATTCGGATTTAATAATATCTCAAATACCATATCTCTCGGATGGTAAAGTCCTTATTGGAAAAAGAAACTTGAGTTTTAATATTGATAAGGGTTGGAGCAGATTTGTGTTAATAAAAACACGAATTAAAAACAAACGATGGAATTAAAAAAACGAACGCACAACGACGTGTTACACAAAAACGTTGTGTGCAATACCTGAAATGAAAATCGTTCAAACTACAATAATCACAATTCTATTGCTGTTTCTGACTATATTTTTGGCTGGAGGAGGCCACGGAACTTATATTCCTGCGAAACTGATTTACCCTTTCACAATGTTAATTGCGGAATTCAAAAACGAAATCGGAATTGTTGGAATTTTAATAGCAATCATACAGATTCCAACTTATGCTCTGATTCTGAATAACAAACCGAACTGGAAATATTACTTACTCGGAATTCATTGCATTGCGGTAATTATTGGATTATACATTGGACTTGCAACAAAAAACTGGACTTTAAGTTGAGTGACTATGCTGCTAGTTTTTGATTATACATATCTATTTCAAATTCTTTAATAGTTCTGTTTCCTAAGTAGGAATGTCTTCTTCTGGTATTGTACCAGGTTTCTATCCACTGAAAGATAGATAACTCTGCCTGTGATTTAAGCTTGTATTTATGCCAATATACCCATTCTACTTTCAGAGATTTAAAAAAGGATTCAGCTACGGCATTGTCCCAGCAATTACCTTTTCTACTCATCGATTGTTTTACCAGGTCATTATAGCTTTTAAGTAGATTAGTAAATCTTTGGCTGGCATATTGGATACCTTGGTCTGAATGGAATATCAAAGGTTGTGTTAGTGTGGTATTTTTAATAGCCATCTGCCAAGCTTTTATAACAGTATCCTCAGTATTTAGGGTATCACTTAAAGCCCATCCTATAACTTTTCTATTGAATAGATCAATGATCACTGTTAGGTAACTCCAACCCTGATTGGTCTGAACATAGGTAATATCGCTTACCCATACTTGATTAGCCCTGGCTACATTAAAGCATTGGTTCAACAAGTTTGGTGCTATGGGATATTTATGGTTACTATCGGTGGTGGCTTTAAACTTACGCTTCCTCTTAGCGTATAAATAGTTTGCCTTCATTATACGGGCTACCCGAGGCTTTGATACCTTAAAGCCCAAAGCTTTCAATTCAGCCTTTATTCTAGGAGCTCCATAGCTTTGGTGACTATCTTCAAATATATCTTTGATTAATGAAGAGAGCTTCTGATTTTCTTTCCAAAGGGTGCTAGGACCAGATTTCAACCAGTGGTAATAACCGCTTTTACTCACGGCTAACATAGTGCACATCTTCTCAACAGGAAATTTCATACGATGCTGTTTTATGAACCTGTATTTTTCTTGTCGCTCGCGGAGAAGATGCCAATCGCCTTTTTTAAGATATCACGTTCTAATTCGGCTTCTTTGAGCTGTTTCTTTAAACGGGCTATCTCTTTTTGTTGATCGGTCATTTTAGGGTTACCACGGCCGGGAAAACTATTTTTACCATAATTCTTTTGCTCTTTACGCCACCGGTAAAGAACAGCAGGTAAGATATCCAGGTCCTCACAAACCTGTGCTACACTGCCTTTGGCGTAACTTAATTCTACTGCTTTTTGCTTAAACTCTAAAGTGTAATGTTTGGCTTTACGTCTCATGATTGCTAAGTTAACAACTTGCAATAATATTCATTCAACTCTATGTCCAGTCTAATGTAGTAATTCCACATTAACAACGGTTCATTCTAAAATATGTTTGGTTTTTTAATTATATCATTCTTTATACTTTTTTTCGGAGCTTTTATCTATTTTGGTTATTATCAAGATTATAAAAGAAATCCGAAAGAATTTATTAGAAGTATTATCGGAATGCCAATTGGACTTTTAGCAAGTTTTTTCGGACTCAATTCAATTGATGAAAGACTTAAAAAATGGGCAAATAACTCGGAATTGAAAAACAATGATCCTAAAAAATAAAAACGTCAGCCAACACCGGTAACCGTTGCACAAGACTGTAAAACGCAATATTATGAACATAAAAAAGCCGCTTTTAAGCGTTTTTTTTATGTTCATTTAGATTTAGACAAAATTCAAAACTCTTAAAATGGATTTATCGATGTTTGTTAGTCTACTTTTCAGAGAAAAAATGAAGCGCGCATCCTTGCTCCGTTTTCGTTCGCTTTTGGGTGAACTTTAGATCGTTGTCTTATCACCTAAAAATCAAAACACCTCATATACAGTTTTTGTTGGATATCGCGGTGACTTCACTACTTTTAAAGTATAGACAGGTGGTTTTGAGACAGACTGCCGTTGTAAACAATTATGAAATCGAGATTCGTATTAATATTATTTCTAATTATTCCACTTTTTGGTATCGGACAGGGTTTTGAGCTGAAAAAACCAATTGTTGCGGAACTGAATGTGTAAGCTTCCCCAGACTAGAACTGCTTAATCTTCCAAAACTGGTTTAAAATTATTGTTTTTCATTCTCTTGGGGCTAGCCCCAAGAGAATGGAGTTTTGCGTATTGCACTGGTGCTATTTTGCCCAGTGAGTCATGGGGACGATATTTATTGTAATCTTCCATCCATATTTGAGTTTGTTCCCTTACCTGATCAATGTTTTCAAAGATATATTTATCTAGGACACCTCTGCGATAGGAGCCATTAAAGCGTTCTACAAAAGCATTTTGAGTAGGTTTGCCTGGTTGTATGTATTTAAATTCAATTTCATGCATTTTACTCCATTCAGCAGTTAGGTTTGCTATGAATTCAGGACCATTGTCCATCCTGATCCTATTTGGCTTACCTCGTCGGTTAATTAGGTGATTAAGTACCCAGACTACCCGATTACTGGTTAAAGAAAAGTCTACTTCAATATGTAGTGCCTCTCGATTAAAATCGTCTATTACGTTAAAAGATCTAAAACGTCTCTTGTTTTCTAGGACATCGCTTACGAAATCAATACTCCAAGTATCATTCAATTCTTCAGGAATCTCCAAAGGCTCCTGTATACGCGCGGGCAGGCGCTTCTTTGCTTTTCTTCTTAAAGGAAGCCCTAAAGATACATACACCCTGTGTACCCGCTTATGATTCCAAGGCTTTCCTTCGTTACGGATACGCCAGTAGGCTTTCCAGAAACCCTCTTCTGAATGTTCTTCTGCTTTGTCTCTAAGAGCTTGTTCTATAGGAGTATCATCCTTGGGTAAAGGTTTGTAATAATAAACACTTTTACTCATATTAAGCACTCGGCACGCCCTACTGATGCCGTAGCGGATAAGTTCTTTAGCTATGGTGCGTTTACGGCAGGGCTTTAGAGCTTTTTTTCAATAATCTCTTTTGCCATTTGGTGGTCTAGTGCTAAAGAGGCATACATCTGCTTTAGACGGGCGTTTTCAGCTTCGAGCTCCTTAATACGCTTAAGTTCTTTGCTGCTCATACCAGCGTATTTAGAACGCCATTTATAAAAGGTAGAGGTACTGACACCGTATTCGCGGCTAATTTCTTCAACACTCTTACCGTTGTCGAACTCCTTTAAAATTTTTGCAATCTGTGTAGGTGTGAATTTGCTTCGTCTCATACTGTTTAAAATTAAGAATTATTACACTTCTAAACAGTTCGGTTTGAAGGGAAGCTTACAAATGCGGAATTGAAAAAAACGAACTACTCACAGGATGTGACTTACTTATATCTAATTCGGAATTATAAAGCGGAATCTGAAAAATTGGATATTAAAAAATATGATTATCCTGATTACAATATTTGTGCATTTAAACAAAAATTTGAACATGGAATTGTTTACTCGGAAGAACAGTGTAGAGAAGCAGGTGGAATAATAACAAAACTGATTTTACCGAAAACCGACAAAGAAAGCTTAAACCAATGGGTTGAATTAATTTTTAAAAGTTCGCCAATGGACATAGAACACGGATGGAATTCAGAGAAAACCAAATTTGGTCCGACTGACGATGGTGTTGGATGCTACTTTGAAATTAAGGAAACTGAAAACAATACTGAAATTGAAATGTATTGCGGTTGTTAAATTGGATTTATGGTATTTACTAAAGAAACAAAGGACAACGAATTTTACGTGTATATGAATGGAAAGCTGATTTACAAAAGATGGTTAAAAACAGGTCAATCAAAAGTTTTTGACTTAATGGCTTATGACAAATACACAGAATATTCCTTAAATGATAATTAAAAATAACTATTTACAACACTAATAACCGTTACACAATTCTATAATATCTAACAAAGCCTATTCATTTAAATCTCAAGGACATCACCTAAAAACTTTAAACCCCTCATATGCAGCTTTTGTTGGATATCGCAGTCACTTCAACTACTTTTAAAACATAAACAGGTAGTTTTGAAGACCCACTGCCGTTACCTGCAAGCTGAAAAAAATGAGTGAAGTCAAGATTGATGTTTATCACAAAGAAGAGAAAGTGACAACTACTCTTTACGTTGAACAGTTATCTGAAAATAGATTTCGGATGATTGACAATGACTTTTGCAACCCTAAACTGACTTTGGGTACGGAATTTGAAACGAGAATTAACGAAGACCAAAAGCACGTGATAACAAAAATCACAAAGGAATCGGAATTTATTACTCGCAGATTTGGATTGACACCAAACCATAAAGAATCAGACTATCGAATGCTTGGGGAGGAATTGACAAAAAGAGGTGGGTTTTGGCAAGTTGACCTTGGGAGTATTGCCATTGTAAACATATCAAAAGATTTCGAATTTGACATCGACCAAGTCATCAAAGAATTAGATTTAAAACTGGTAGAAATAACCGAATGAAATACTTTAAACGAAATTGGAATGAAACCCGTGGAGACCAATATGACAGTTGGGGGAAATCAGTTTGGCTTTTCGAGACGGACAATAACGGAGAAGTTTTAAGACAAATTGAGATTTATGACAATGGAAAAGTCTTAAAATATGATAACCAAAATATTGAGGACGAATTTGGAATGCTTGCCGACCAAAATATTGATTTGACCGAATTTAATGAGTTTACAATAAAAAAAGAAGAGTTTGAAAATAAATGGAAATAAAAGCCAGCGTACAACAAAGAACTGAGTTAAAATCCAAGAGTATTTAGTTCAATTTTGTCGCATAATTTGGGTCATAGGGCAAGCCGCTCTTTGCGATTGCAAAAGCTTGTTTTATTAGTTTATTTATAACTGCTATTAGTGCTAGCTTTTTACTTTTGCCTTTTGCTATAATACGTTCATAAATTTTCCTACAGGCAGTATTGTATTTACTTGCAGAGAAGGCACATAAAAACAAAAGATTTCTGAGTTTTTGGTTACCCATTTTACTGATTCTGCTTTTACCCCTGACACTGCTCCCTGATTGCCGTATGGTGGGCGTTGTGCCTGCAAAGCTACAAAGCTGCGATGCAGTTTCAAATTTGGTAAAACCATCAGTTAACACGATCAATAAAGCTGCTGTTTTATCTCCTAAACCTGGGATACTCTTTAAATTAGTCAACTGTTGCTGGTGCTCTGCTTTAACTAGAGATAATAAGCGCGTTTCTAGGGATTTTATCTCTTTATCCAATATCTTTTTTGATCTGTTCAATGATCTAAAAACCGCTTTTGAAGGTATACCTAAAGCTTGCTCTCCGTGAATTTTATTCTTTAGCTGAGTGCGCTGTTTTAAGTACAGCTCTAATAAACGTAGAAGTTGTAGAGATTCTGCTTGATTCTGATCCTTTCCCGTATATAAAGGCACTGGGTTGATCAAAGCATAGTCACATATGGCTTTAGCATCACTCTTATCGGTCTTTACTTTAGATAAACGCATCTGTATAAACCTCTTTACAGATAATGGATTTACTACAGAAACCGGTTGGCCAGATTCAAACAGGAATTGTGCTAAACAATAATGATAATAACCGGTTGCTTCCATAACGACAATTGCTGATTTTTCAAGCTCTTTAATGAACTTTTTGAACCCGGCAACAGTATTAGGGTATTGACGGTAAAAGCCTGTTGTATTTGCTACATCAAAGACATCTTTGCTAATATCTACTCCATAAGTTTCACTATATTTACTCATAACAATTAGATTTTGGAAAGGACGATCTACTTGGTGTTCAACAACTTTAAATCGAGGTTAGCGCCTCACAGAACTGATCGAAATCTAAGTAGAAAAGAGCAGTGATTATCAATGTTGACGGAATCTGAAGTTCCAACGGCTATAGTAACCTTAACCTGCTCTTTTGTTCTTTCTGATTAATGCTATAATTTAAACAGAATCAAACTTAAGATGGCTACAATTTGACAGAATTGCGAAAAATTAAATTTAATAAAAAACTCATATTAGTACTGACATTTATTTGCGGAATGATATCCTGTAATTCTTATAAAAATCTTCCACAATGACAATCAAATATCTCATTCCATTCTGCATTCGAAAACGATACTTTGACTGTTAAAGTAAATGACAGTATACGCTTTAAAAATCATCGGATTGAAATGATTCCTGAATTGGGAATTTCTAAAAATGCATCAATCTATGTAAAAGGAAAAGAGTTTCGAGTTTCTGGAACTTTTAAAACGATCGAAATAATTGACAAAGAGTTAGGTTTAAAAATTAATAGGACTTTAAAGTTTGACACAATTTTAAAAGCCAAAAACGGACGATATATTGACATTGGAGCGAATAATGAAAAAACACTAATCGAACAGCGAAAAAAAATAAGAATAGTTGAATAAAAAACTAAGCACAACATTGGTAACCGTTGCACAAGCTCTTAATTTCTAATAAAACCTATTTATTTAAACCTCAAGGACATCACCTAAAAACTTTAAACCCTTCATATGCAGTTTTTGTTGGATATCGCAGTCACTTCAACTACTTTTAAAACATAAACAGGTAGTTTTGTAGATCTACTGCTGTTGACAGCAAGTGAAAATGACACACGTAATTCAAATATTTAAATCAGTCGAGAGAATTGAGAAGCTCGACTATTCGACCGAGTCTCGACAACTTCTTGACAAATGGGGAGACAGTTTTGTTTCAAAGACAGGCTACTTGACAGACAGTACTTTGCTTCTTCCAATTAACAAGGAACAAGAGCCTGATCTAAAAACTGCTGACCTTGTAATTATTCAAGACATTAACGGTTTTGACCCCTTCCTTGTCGAAAAGTCTTGGGACAAGACAAATTGGCCCAGTTGGTTTAAAAACAGCAGAAAAAACGATGTGCTATCTGCAAACCGACAGCTTATATGTTTCAACCGACTTTTAAGAAAAGGGACTTTTGAAATATTCAAAATAGAGAAAAATGAGTCTGGAACATTTGACCTTCATTTGAACTATTCAGCCAACGAATTTCATATTGGTATTCCAAAGCGAGACGACCACAAAATAGCAGAACTTAAACTTGGTAAGCCTATTAGATACAAAGTGAATGGAAAATCAGATTTTACTATGACTGGGAGAAAACAACGGACTTTTGTAGAATACGATTACATATTTGAATATTTAGGCCAGGCAGACAAAATGGAATTCAGGGATTTGAACAAAATCGGAAAAACTAAGTCGATACCAACTGATAACTACAAACTCGTTGACGAGAGAAAAATATTAAAATAATACACCAGCAGCCAACACGGGTAAGCGTCGCACAAGTCCATAACTTCTAGAAGTGCCTAATTTTTTCAACCGCTTTTAAGCGGTTTTCTTTTTTCTACCATATAGATTTAGACAGAATTCAGAACTCTTAAAACCGATTTATCGCTGTTTGTCAATCTGTTTTTCAGAAAAAAATAAAGCGCGCACTCCTGCTCCGCTTTTGGGTGGTCTTGAGGTTGTTAAATCCCAATATACCCAGAAGTAGGTATTGACACATATTGGACGCATACTTATATTCGAAATCTATTTTTTAAATTTTCCATTTATGAAACTATCAAAGACCCTATTAACACTAACAATCATAGTGTCTTGTGTGTCTATGATTCAGGCCCAAAAGATCGTACAGTTCAGTGAGTATAAAATCTATAAAAACGAATATGGCCACACAAAGATCAGGATTGAACCGCACACCAGAAACACCGATATAGGTGCAGATGCCTCTAAGTATCAAAAGAGTTCCAACGTCTATGGCGTTTTGATCTGCTATAGTATAAATGGCGAAAAAAAGGCTAAGCTTCTAGATATGACCTATAAACTAAAAAATAAAGGCTATTACGAATATGGTCTCTCTTACAGCAGTAATTCTAAAGTAGGATCAGTAAGCGTCACGTATTTTAATATGGTTGATGATCCGGAAAGTAAGTGGCCTAAAAAGGGGGATTGCTTTTAAATGGGTTGCGTAGCACAACTTGTAAGCAGACTGAAAGATCCCTATTTCAACAATTGCCTTATGGATCTTTACAAATTCAGCAGGTCTTTAGTAATTTAAGAGCATACCGTATACCCTCCTAAAAGTCATCGTAAAACTTATAACATAATTAGTAAGACCAATATTTAACTTGTATAAACATTATGCCTTTATGAAGATGTGACAAAAGCTTAAACACAGCTTTAAATAGTTGAACAAAGACAGTTTACAAGCTGATAATGAAAACTTTGTAAGTTAATTCACATCGTAATTAATTTAAATTCTCACACGTATTGCTTCATTTAAAATAACACTTATGATTAAAAACATACGCTTCCTTTTCATTCTAGTTTTTACGATACTATCAAATAATTTAAGAGCTCAAGACGATGATTTACAAACCATTTATTTTGATGGTTATTCTGACGGCTATGAAATAACAGCCGAAGCTGATATTTATAGCAAAGTTGGCAGTTTTCGGAGGGAAATGGAGAGTGGAGTTGGATGCTTAGAAATAACTTTGAAGGAATTTAGAATAACATCTATCTATGTAGATGGAACTTTTTATAGTGATAACGATACGTTTCCCGATATAGAGATGCCTGACGGTAGTTACGGAGGACTCTATAAAGGTTTTTCTATCCCTTTCTCAAATGATGGCGCACTCCCTAAAATAAAATTTGAAGTAAGAAATATCCCTGATAATGTTTTTAGCATAAGAACACCTTCAGAAGTTGGACCAAAAGGTAGTTGCGTTTTCTTTGATGTTCCTGGAAGTGTAGATGAAGGTGAAGAAAATTGGAAACACGCAGTTGTTGGAAATCACGAAATACTCAGTTTAGTAGGTGGTGAAGCAACAACACTTGCTTCAACGATTAGGAATTATTTAAAAATAAAAGACAATGCTTCTCGCTTAAAACAGAAGCAAGCAGAAAATAAAGAGGAAGAAAAAAATAGGAATGAGGAAGAAAATAAGAATGACGAATCTGTAAATGAGAGGTCTTCTATGAATCAAAGCGACCGTGAATACGCCCAAAGAAAATCACGCGAGCAAAGACAAAAAGACTTTATCAAACGTCAAAATGAGGAAATAGAAGCTAAAGAAAAAATATATAAAGAAAGTGTATTAGGAGCTACAGACCGTCTTGCCGGAGCTGTTAAAACCATGATGGATGAAAATGAAGCTGCGCGAAAGAAAAAAGCTGAAGAAGAATATCAAAGAAACTTAGCCCGTGAGAAAAGATTAGAGAATAATATGAATCAAGCGGCTGAAAAAATTTCTTCATTTTACTGTGCCATCAATAAATTGATAGGTAGCGTTTCAGATAGTAGTGAATGTTCCTATAACGAACGCAAGAATGTCTACGCCCCAGATGATGACAAAAAACATTCATTAGGCTATACTTTAAAAAATGCAGAAAATAGGAATGATGAGTTCCTATACGTAAGTTATCTCCATTTGAGGCCGCTTTCTGATAAGAACAATAATTATTCATTTAAGTATACCTATACGCAGCCTGCAAAAACACCAGTTGCCCAAATTAATAACCTAAGTGGTAATTCACTTGAAAAATACATTCAGCTCATCGAAAAAGCTACACAAGAAACCTTAACCAAGGTACGGAACCTTAATGGTTTACTGGGCAGTGATATTACATTACTATTATTTGAAAACAATAAAGAAAACCTAAACAAAACACTTGATCAAATTTCAGATTTATCCACGCTACCGATCACAACAACCAGCAACGATTATCTAGCAAATTGGGAATACTTAAATTTTGAAAAAGGTCTGGATCTGGTTGATCTTATTAAAAATGATCATTTGAACAAAGCAACTGACATAGTACTCAAAACCAAAGATAATGAGCTAGTTTTTCTAAATAATGGCAAGTTTATAGTCTTAAAGAACTATGAGCTTTTAAATGATTATTTAAATTTAGGAGATGGAGAGCTTGCACAAAATAAGCCGCTTCCTAAGATAAAAGGTGAGTACCTTGAGATTTCAGATTGGCAACGTATAGTAATGTTTCAATTTTTTAGACACAGGAATATCTACCTAAATATTGAAGGTACAAGTTATCCTGCAGTAACCAATTACGGCTATAAGCCTCAATCTCGAAAAAAAGTACCTCTCGCATTTTGGGACATGGGTGATGTGAGCGGCAGGGCCAATAACTTTCTGTATATCTATAAAAAAGCTGATGATCTTTACGGAGATCCTGAGAATCTAAATTTTTATTTCCCTATTGACGCAGATGCTTATCTCCATACCGGAAAATACAGACCTGCCATTGGTTTTGGGACCTACTCAACAGTTCAGAAAGATAATTACGCCCATATTGAGTTTAAATATATTGGAGGGATGGACTGGACCGCAGCTATAGAATTAAAAGGCCTAGAAAAGGTAGATAAGGTAAAAGGAAAATTAAGGCTGATTACAGATTCTAACTCAAACTCATGGAGTACGCGTCCATATAAAAGTAAGGAGCCGTACGATTTTGGGATAGGATACAAAGAAAAGAAAAAAGATAAAATTTTATCTGAAAGCGAGCCCACTAAATTTATAAAATACCGTATTAAAGATTGGGAATTGATCTATGTGTACGACGTTTTGAAACCTAGAGAAAACGGTGCGGTCAGCTGGCTGGCAATCTCCAATGGGTATAACACTTTTTTCCCGGACAGATTAAAAAGTAATGAGGCCTACAAAGCATACGATAATCAGAATGCATTTTTTGAATCGCATATCAATGGATATAAAGAAAAATTAAATCTGACTGATTTAGAAGATTTTAATCTGCTATACAACGACTTACTGAAAAAGAATAGTGAAATAGGCGGATATGAAAAAACTATAGGTTATAACCGCAAAAATATCATGAGAAATCTCGAAATTTTAAATAAGAGTCAAGACGAAATTACAAACCAAGATGAACCTAAAGAAAAGGAGGCTTGGGTTGCTCATGAAACAGCTGACTTTAAAATTGAGTTTCCTGACAGTTGGGAATTGAACACCAATACACCTGATGCAGCTACTTTTCACCTATATTCAAATAATTCTGCTATTCGTATGGAGATGGGTGAAAAACCTCAAACATTGACTTATGAAAACTTACTTGAAACAAATGGTATTCTTAACGGTCTTGAAAATTCAATTGAAGATTTTATTGTCCTAAAAAATGAAACAATCAAGAAGGATGATAAACAATACATTCAAGTGATTTGGAAAGGGAAAAAAGCAGGTCAAACCTTAGAAACTGAAATGCGATTCTATTTGACAAACGATAAGATCTTTGCTATAACGCAAATTTCGTGGGAAAATAAAACTGCTGCCGATCAAAATACAATTAACAATGTGCTTGATAGCTTTGAATTTTGATTTCAAAGTTGGTAATGTTTTTTAGAGAAAGCAGCGTATTTGGTGATTAAAGTTAAGTTTAATGGAACTGAGTAGTAAATTGATTGATTTTCAAATCTTTTGCATTAGCTCTGATTCATAAAGAATATCACTATTCTTTCCCTAAAGCTCGTTAGAACTAGTTAGCTTTCTTAATCCAGCATAACATTTAATTTAAATAATTACTTTAAAGACCAGAGAGCAATGCCACTTAATATAGTACACACTTGCTAAAATGAAACATCAAAGTTTGTTGGTATTTGACAGTTTAGTATCTTAAAAAGCACCATCCATACTCCTAGAAACTCATGAAACAAGGCTTAACGATTCTTACTGCTATTAGTGTTTTGATATTTGGCCTAAAAAGCTTTGGGCAATCAAGTTGGGAGGTTCAGCAAAAAATCACGTTGGACAGATACACCAGTTACCAAGGCACTATCGAAAACGGGAGAAAGTTTCAGTTATACCTCGTTCCTTCTTCTCAGGCGTGTCCCAAGGAACAAGGACCATCAAGAAGAATCAGGGTTGAGGGTTGGTATCGCATCGATAACGGTTTAAAAACACCACTTATAGGTTTTAGTAGCGACGAAATCTGTAACAACTCCTTAACCTTGTTTGTTCCACAAAAGCGAAGCGAAGCTTTTGTAGATGAGCATTGTAAACCCCTAAATACAAAAGAACGCTTTGAACAACTTCCTCGTGAACGCCCCGGTATATTGGTATGGAACAAGGCTAATGGTCAAAAACAAAAAATAAAGCTGCAGCAAGTACATCCATTTAGCTGGAACACACAAGCCCAGATAGCAATACACGCAAACGGACTATTGCTTAAAACCGTTGACCTGAGTGCGCTATCAAAAAACACGTTTATCGAACAAGTTGAAATAATTGGTAAAAAACACATCAACAATAAATTCCATGTATTACTAAAATATGCGCATCGATCCAAACCCGGTTCCTATGGCCGAGGAATGTGTGCTAATGGTATAGAAGAATTTATTGCACACCTGGTCATCAATCAGGATTGTGAAGTTGCTCTTTTTGAACAAGAGCGGTTAAACAGTTGTCTTTTACAACTTGATGGGAATACTGTAAATTACGATCCTAAGCATCCCGAACTTGGGATAGCAACCAACACAAGGGCGCATTAATTTTGGTAGTTCAGCCCTGAATTATGTTTCGTACGCTAAGCCAAGCTTTTAATTGAGCAATATGTAATAGCTTTATAGTTAAAAGAATACACCTAATCCTAGAATAGAACGTCATCAAAAAGAACGAAATTATACTACAACCCCTTCGACTCGAAGCCGGGTGGCAAGTCGACTACAATCAATGGTATGAAGTAGACCCTATTGAAGGTTTTGAAAGCTATTTTGAAGGCTCTAGTTTGCTCATCCTTAAAAATCCAGACCGATTAAAATTCATTGACGTCGAATGGCGACCGGAAAGGGATTTGAGTGGAAGCTTTCATCTTACGGTTTTAAACTATTTAGAAGATTACGACAACCGCCTTAACACGTTTGAGGTCAATCCCGATTGGGATAATCCAATTCTGGAGATTTCTATACACTCAAGGTTAGCTTTGGTAAACCAATTAGAAGAATTAATGCGTATTTTACCTCCGTACGAAGACCCAAGAATGACACTTCAACGGGGCGTCGTTGATGATACTTCGGAGTCCTACAGACTGGAGCTCATTACCAACGGAATCTCGACAGAACTCGTTGGCAAGATCATTGAAAACGGAAGTGCTCAAATTCAGAATCACTGTTTAGATCATCCTGAGATCACCAGAGATCTTATCAAACAATTTGCTGAAAATGGGATTACCAAAAAGGTCAAGAACAAAGCCAATACAAAACTAAAAAGCAAACGGTGGCGGTAGTCAAAACAAAATGCTTATTGAGTTCAAATTACATGTAATTCAATTACTTTTAAAGTATTAAAGAGGTGGTTTTCGCTGGCACCAATTTGAGAAATGACAAAATACATTAAAATATTTGTTCTGTTTTTAACTCTATCTGCTTGCGGACAAAATACGAATGGAATGAAAACACCTGAAAATGCAAATGAGAAATTTGCAGAATTTATCGCAAAGAAAAAGTTCATAGCTAAAAATCATTATGCTGGTATCGCTGACGAAAAAATGCGACCGATTTTTACAGAGAAAGTTAATCGTGCTGCTGCTGACTTTAAAAATGTAGCGGAATCTGAAAATCCGACTGAGAAAAAATATCAAGAGAAAATTAAAATTGGACTTTCAAGGTTTGCCGAGGTTTATATGGAATTGGACACTGAAGACCGAGAAAGAGTATGTACTTACTTTGAGGAATTAATGGACATTGTAGGTTTAGAAAGTTCAAATGGACAACTAAATAGATTTATGTATGGTTTTGACCCAAACGAAATGACAAATAAAAATTAAAAAACCTATGCACAGCTCCATATAAACACCTGATCATTCATCTTCGTTACCTCAAAGACTTTAGGTTGGATATCGCCCTGCTTCAACTAGTTTAAAATGCAAAGAGGTAGTTTTGAGCATTACTACCGTTTCAATACTTCAAAATGCTAAAAACATCAAACAAAAGAAGTTGTACCTTAGCCGTAACCTGAACGCGCAGCGCATTTCATGAACAACCTCTTCCATATTTTCAAAGTTGATGCCCAAGAAGCACAACGCATTGCTCAACTGCCTAATGCTCCGCATAATCACGATTTTGAGGAGTTATTGATCGGTATTGAAGGTCAACTGGAGCATTTTATAGATTTTGAAAATGTGACCATCAACGCACCTTTTGTAAGTTTTGTGACCAAAAATAAAACGCATCGCGTGCTCCCAAAAGCGGTTGACGGCAAGTGTAGTATATGGGGCATTCGCTTTAAAAGTGAGTTTATCCCCGAAACTGCATTTCAGTTGTATGCCTTGTATCACAATCACGCCAATCTTGAGGTAGCAAATGCGCATACGTTTAAACGCTTGATCACCCTCATCACTATGATGTATGAAGAGTATCAACAAGAACAGATTGATTATGCATTGATCCGGCAGCTGCTAAGTGTTCTATTGACGATGATCGAACGGGAGCGCAAGCAAAGTGACCCGGAAACCGCTTCTCAAAAAAACCAACAGATCGCCTTTGGTAACTTTCTACAAATCTTAGAAAAACACTACAAACAACCCCACGGGGTTGAGTTTTATGCCGAAAAACTCTTTATGACCTCCCGCAACCTCAATCTCATTTGCCACGCTATATTAGAACAAAGTGTCTCTGAGATCATTGAGACCCGAAAGCTCACCGAGGCTAAAAACCTTTTGATCACAACCGATCAAACTATCTCTGAGATCGCCTACCAGTTGGGCTATAAGGAAGGCTCCTACTTCTCGAAAGTCTTTAAGAAAAAGTCGGGACAGTCTCCCGGGGAATTCCGCGAGGAGATGAGAAACACGCTTATTTCCTAAAATTACCCAACAGCTTCCGAATAGTATAAAAGTCGGAGCACTATCGATTCTCATCTTTGTAGTCGTAATTAAAAACACTATAAAAATGAAACGTTTAAACTTGATTGTCACAGCAATCTTTCTTTTTGGAGCATGGCTTTCAAATGCTCAGACACAACCTGAAATCTGGAAAAATGACCCGCCGCATTCACAGCTGTATTTTACAGTTACACACTTAGGATTTAACAAGATCAGCGGAACTTTTGATGATACTGTTATCGAAGTAACCGCTACTGAAGCAGATTTTAGCGATGCGCGTTTTGAAGTAACAGCACAGACCAATTCTATAAATACGTTAGTTGAAGCTCGAAACAACCACCTGAAAAGTGCCGACTTTTTTGATATTGAAACCTATCCTACGTTGACCTTTACCAGCACCAACCTCAAGAAAAAAGGAAAAAATAAATACAAACTTACCGGTGATCTTACGATGCACGGCGTGACTAAACCGGTAACGCTAGATTTGGTTTACCAAGGTGAAACCGTAAACCCAATGAGTTCAAAACAAACCATTGCCTTTAAAGCGACAGGAACTTTAAAACGTTCAGATTACGCCATAGGCGGAAGTTTTCCTGAAGCGATCATTAGCGATGAAGTACACATAGAATTTAATGGCGAATTTGTGCAGTAAGCCGGGTTCATTTCTATATCACTTCTTTAATATAAATCTATGAAAACACTACATAAACTAGTCGCTGTACTCGTATCAGGAACCTTCTTGGTAAGTTGTTCCGACACAAATTCTGAAGCCTTAGAAGCTAAAATAGCCTCACTCGAGACCGAATTGCAAGCCTATAAAGCTGCTGAATGTCTTACGCAAGAACGCCTTATAGCTTTTGACACCCTGGATTTTGAGTTTTATACCAATCAAAAGTGGGAGGGTTTTAGTCAAAGTCATACCGATGATATTGTGGTTTATAATGCCGACGGAAGCATTTCTAAAGGCTTATACCCTAACCATATCGACGATCTAAAACCTATGTTTGTTTTTGCTCCAGATACCAAAATAAAATTACATCCTGTAAAATTTGGCACCGGCGATTGGACCGCTGTGATCGGCGAGTTAGAAGGAACATTTACAGAACCTATGCCCATAGCTGCTGGTAAAAGCATTCCACCTACCGGTAAAAAATTCAAACTCAAAATGGCTACGATTGGCCATTGGGACGGCACCAAAATGACCGAAGAATATTTGTTCTACGACAACTTATCCTTTATGAAGCAAATTGGCCTTGCAGAATAAGTCGGTTTCAAGATCAGCAACATAATACCCTATAAAAGTGGACAGGCGAGTTGCCTGTCCGCTTTTATTATTCAGAAGCAGGAAACTACCTCAAAACGATCATCAGATGCTTCGGTATAGGCAAAGCGATAGAAAATACTATCTTTAGTACTGTAAATGAATTCTATACGAGCGTTTTACCTCGTAAAGACGTGCACTACACCTATGATCAGCATCTTTAGAAAAATCAGACAGCAACTCGTATCTCAAAATAAATTCAGCAAGTATTTGATCTATGCGATCGGCGAAATCATACTCGTGGTTATTGGCATCCTGATCGCCTTAAAAATTGATAACTGGAACGAACGCATCCAACAGGATAAAGAAGAACTGAAAATCCTGAAGAGCTTACACAAGGCGATCACTATTAATATTGAAGAATTCCATACGACCTTTGATGCGCAGATCAACAGAAACGGAAGCCTGCAACAAGCCATCTTTACCGAAATTTCAAACCTGCCGCTTCCGCATCTTGATTCGTTGATCACTACCAATGTTAAAAACCATACCTTCGATCCTTCGACCGGTATTTACAATGCGATGATCAATTCGGGTAAGATCCAGTTGATCTCTAACGATTCGCTCAAGAACAAAATTTCCAAGCTTGATGACCGGGTAAAAGACTATCAGGAAAGTGAAGATGAGATCACCGCCTATACCAAAGCGCATTTAGAGACCTATTTTATAGACCACTACACCATCGATCCCGAAGTTTTAGCCCGGCTGAGAGCACGCACAGAAGAAGAGAAAAAGACCGACAGCCTTGCTTACGTTCAGGTTTTCAATGCTCAAGAAGTCAAGAATATGTACATTTTATTGCTGAATAAAATGAGCGAAGTCATCACCAAAGGAGAAGACCTGGAAGCTGAATATACAAGCTTAGCCCAAGCCTTAAAAAAGGAAATAGCATTGAAGGATTGATGAAAACTTTGGCTTTCTGGTGATTCTTTCAAATGACAAAATTGAAAGTTTCGCTAAAAAATAATTCCGAACGATTTTCAACAAGCAATAAGGCTATAAATTATTCGGCATCAAATCGTTTCGTTTAACTGCTCTTACCACAGTATTTTCATTCTTAAATCGTGGCACGATTTTTTCGCTCTGAATTACAATCAAAAAACGAAAAAAACCAGTTAGATGTTCAAAAAACTACACCTTAGCCTGCTTCTTTTCAGCCTTGCTTTACTTGTCGCCTCTTGTGAACGCGATGATGAGATGCTTCAGCAACCTGATTTCAGTATCAAGCCGTCGCTTAATTTTAAAATTGAAAGCAGCTATGCCAACGGCTGGATCAAAAATGCCCGCTATCAAAGTCTAGATGCTACTCCTACTGAAGTTTTTGAATATTACGAGAACGGGTACATCAAATCGGCTCAGGTGTACGCCAGCTACCCCAATCAATATATGTATATGGAAATTAGCCGTAGTGAAGACAATTTGCCCTTATGGTCAAAATACTACCGCCCTGATGGTTCGTTATGGTTTAAAACCGAATATGTAGACGGACTGCCAAAACAAAAAACCATCATAGATGCTTCGGCCACTACTGTTTATGAATACGCAAACGGCGAACTTCAACAGATCACACGCACTGACGAAGTGGCAAACAGCAGTAGTACAACGACGTTCGATAGGGAAGCCAACACAAGACAGCTTAAAGTCGTACAAAATGACGAAGTTGTTCTGGATCAAGAATACCCTTACCACGAGGCTATGGGAGCCGGGATAGACACCAAAACGCATACGCCGCTGGGAAATCCTTTTAGTGGTGCTGAGACTTCGTATCTGCCGCTTAATCAAAGTTTTTCGCAAAGTGTTACTTGGGAGCGTGATGCAGACCCGATAAGTATGATGTTTCCGTATCGCTTGTTTGATGCGTTTTACAATCCCGGCAACTATTTTGCAACACAGTTTAGCGTTGCAACCCAATTGTATCAGTCGGTTATCGAGCAATATCCGGTTACCGAAAATGGAGTCCTGCTTGGTGGTGGCAAATATGAAGCAGGTATCGACCGGTTAGCAAATTCTTTTGAAATACGCGATTCTCTGGCTCAAGTTCGTGACAACGATCCTGAGCGTTACAAGCTTCAATACGGAAATGAGTATCTGCATAAAATAGGCTACGGAAAGTATTTCTTTATTATTGGTGCCCTGCGCAACTTACCTACAGACGAGGCTGCCCAACGTGCGATCAAGGCAGCAGCACAGAAAAAACTCAACAGTGTCACCCAAGAAGGCATTAGTCTCACTGCTGAAGAAGAAGAGCTCTTGGCAAAAGTGTGGTTTGAAGTGAAGTTTTTTTCTACACTTAAATCCCACACCAACGGTGTTGTGATCGAGAGTGTAAATGATTATGAGCAAGCCTTGCAGGAGATCAATGATGCAGAACCTTCAGTCATCCAATTGGAGTATCGCAGCATCAACGATTTGTAAACGGTAAAGCCGATGGCTTTCTTGGTTACAACAAACTCCGTAATTAGCTGAAGCAAAACGGCAAACAGCCTCATCTTCTACAACTTCCTCGAAGACAAAGAGCACGCTGACGCCTTACGCATCGCTGTAAATCATGTTTTTAAAAGCATCAACGACAAAAAACTAAGCCTAAGAACATAAAATGGACATTTCTAAAGCGCGTTTTTGAGCGTCTCCATTTCACTTAAAACACTATATTTGAGCTACATATAGCTTCACAAAACTGAAGCTACAACCTTGATATGAAGTTTTTCAGAAAGATCAGACTGAATTTACTTGCTAAGCAAAAGTTTTCAAAATATCTCATCTACGCACTTGGTGAGATCATTCTGGTGGTGATCGGGATTTTGATCGCTCTGGCTATTGACAACAGCAACCAAAACCGGATCAACAACGACAATGAAAACATATATCTCTTAGGATTAGAACAAGAATTTCAAGCAAGCAAAACGAAATTAACCGAATTGATCGCGGTAAATCAAACCAATTATTCAGGCTCCAAAAAGATTCTCAATTATATGCTCAATACACAAAGCGCGCCTACAGAAGGTGAATTCTCGCGCTTATTGTACAACACGTTTTCTAAAGACATAAGATTTAATCCCAATAACTCGCTCTTACAGGAAATGATCAATTCTGGTAATCTTAAAAACTTATCAGACCCTGAATTGCGAAAAAAGCTTACCAACTGGATTGCCACTTTAGAAGATATTTCAAGGCAAGAAAATGACCTCAGCGTTCAGCGCGAGAAAGTATTGGATATGTTTAGAACCCATGATACCAGCTTACGTACTATTTTTGAGCAAACCGGCGTTAACGACATCCTTGAATTGCCAAAGAGCGCGACGAGCCTCAGCAACCTGCACTTATTAGAATCAACAACATTTGAAAATAACATTCTGATGTTTATGCTTACCAGTTACTCTACAGAACAGGCACATTACCTACCGTTGCTTGACGATCTGGATACGATTCTATCCACAATCCAAAAGCAGATCAGACGGTCTTAAAAAATACCTTCTACCTGAAAAAAGATTGAATTTTCCATACTTAAAACAAAAAAGAAGTCCATTTTTGCCCCCTTTACCTTATTATGACAAATAATACCTCTCCAAGCAACAAGCTTCTTTTTTCAATTTTTATAGGGCTTTTCCTTTTAACCTTCAGTAATCTTAACGCACAATACAGCTGGACACAGGGTCAACTTCTACTTAAAAATGGAGACACCTTAAGTGGAGAAATCAGACTCCCTGTTGTTTCAAAAAACGTAGTGAATTTTGGTGGAAAAGAAAAAGTACGTTACCGTAAAACCTCTGAAGCTAAAACAACAAAGTTTAAGGAAGAGGATGTTGCTAAGATTATCTTTCATAAAGACCAAAACACAGCTACCTTTATCTACGTCCCTACTTCCAAACGAAAAAAGGAAATCTTTGAAATTGTTACTCGCGGAAAAGCAACGCTTTATGCCCGCAGAGTAAGTGTCTCCGGAGCTACTCCTATGTTTGGAGCAGCTGCAGCAACCGGAATGGGACCTCTTAATTACTGGAGCTATTCTTTTGACAACTACAATGAGTTTTATGTAATGCGTTCGGGAGAAACGGTCGCTTCTCCATTAATTACCATAAGGCTTTCACGTTCCTTTAGAAAACGAGCTATAGATTATTTTGACGACTGCTCATCCCTAACTCAAAAGTTGGAGCAAAAACTTTATGAGGAAGAAGACATAAAGACGGTTATTGAAACCTATAACGCTTGTGAATAATTATAAACGTAGATGGTAATTATTTTTTTCGCCTTCTGTCTTAACCTTAGCATTCTCGCAAACTCCCTCAGAGCAAGCCTGTTTGCCGACAAGAGTAGGCCCATGAGGCATTGGTTGAAAACGACTTTTCAATTTCGAGGCATTCCGATAGTTATCGGGACGGAGTATTAAATCCTTTGGCGGTGCCAATAAACTTCCAAATCCGGCAGGTAAGCTAAACAGTTCTTATTATATTCGGCGCCAAACGTAAACTATCTCCTAGATCGTGAGGTACGCGTTAGAAAAATATCAATTGCTAGGCATACTTCGGGGATTCAACCCCTGTGATGCCCATAAAACAAGCTAATGGCTAAAGAAGGATATGTGGTCGTGCAAGGCGCCCGCCAGAATAATCTCAAGAATGTTTCTGTTGAAATTCCGCGGGATGCTCTCGTAGTGTTTACCGGTATTTCGGGCTCCGGAAAATCATCCTTAGCCTTTGGCACCTTATACGCCGAAGCACAACGAAGGTATTTAGAGTCGGTTTCGCCCTACGCGCGCAGATTGTTCAACCAAATGCCCATTCCTGAAGTAGATGCTATTGACGGACTACCGCCTGCCGTAGCGCTACAGCAGCAACGCAGTTCGGGTTCTACCCGATCTACAGTAGGTTCGGTGACTACGCTTTCTAACTTGCTGCGTATGTTATATTCCCGCGCAGGAAACTATCCGGAAGGTCAAGAACTTTTATATGCCGACGCCTTCTCAACCAATACGCCCGAAGGAGCCTGCCCGGAGTGTCACGGTTTAGGAAAAGTGTATTCCGTAACCGAAAAAAGCTTGGTTCCTGACGATAGCTTAACTATTAGAGAACGGGCGATTGCTGCCTGGCCCAAAGCCTGGCAAGGCAAAAACCTGAGGGACATTCTGGTCACCTTGGGGTATGATGT
Source organism: Leeuwenhoekiella blandensis MED217 (assembly GCF_000152985.1). Lineage (GTDB taxonomy): Bacteria > Bacteroidota > Bacteroidia > Flavobacteriales > Flavobacteriaceae > Leeuwenhoekiella > Leeuwenhoekiella blandensis. The sequence goes on from NZ_CH672395.1 coordinate 3,497,186, forward strand.
AGATATCCCGTGGAAAGAACTTCCGCAGGAAGAAAAAGACTGGATTCTATTTACTGAAGAAACCCCTACCGTACCGGTCTTCCGTGATCGCAGTCCGCAAGAAGTACAGCAAGCGCTAAAGAACAACGAGCAACCCAGCTATAAAGGCACTTACACCAGCGCAAAAAATTACATTCTACACACCTATGCCAATTCGCCCAGCGCATCGATGAAAAAGCGCGTGTCTGAATATATGGTGGGCAGCACCTGCCCGACGTGTAACGGTAAACGCCTGCGCCCCGAATCACTTTCAGTAACTTTTGCAGGTTATGATATTGCCGAGATCGCTCAGCTTCCGCTAAAGCAATTGAATGCTATTTTCAAACCTTACAGTGAAGGTTCGGCTTCAGCATTAAAAAAACTGGCAAAAACCAATCAGGAAAAAGTTTTGGTCACCCAACGCATCGCCGAAGATTTTGTAAGCCGTATTGAAGTGCTGCTCGATCTTGGATTAGGTTATTTAGCACTCGACCGAAATACCCCAACGCTCTCTCCCGGAGAACATCAACGCCTGCGACTTGCTACACAAGTAAGAAGTAATTTATTTGGTGTTGTTTATGTTTTAGACGAACCTTCGGCAGGGTTGCATCCAGCAGATACGGCTGCTTTATTACGCACCTTAGCGATGCTGAAGGATGGCGGAAATTCAATTTTTGTGGTAGAACACGAACTCGATGTGGTACGCCAAGCCGACTGGATCGTTGATGTAGGTCCAGACGCCGGCGAAGGTGGCGGCAGGATTTTGTACAGTGGCCCACCGGAAGGTTTAAAAGACTGCGCTGCTTCAAAAACAAGAGCGCATTTGTTTAATGAAAATCCTTTTCAGCAAACTTCACGTAAAAAACCTCAACATTGGCTCAAACTTGAAGGTGTCACGCGCAACAACCTTAACCAACTCGATGCGGCTTTTCCCATTGGGGCGCTGACCTCAGTTACCGGAGTTTCCGGTTCAGGGAAAAGTAGCTTGGTTAGTCAAGCGCTGGTAGAGTTAATGAAGATACACTTAGGAAACCCGACTTCTGAAGAAAACGAAGAGTCCGAAGAACTCTTGCAACAGGAAACGGAACAGCCTCTTTCAGGAAGTATTACCGCAGGAAGCGAGCATCTCAAACGTATGGTGCTCGTAAATCAAAAACCCATAGGTAGAACGCCGCGTTCTAATCTTGCGACGTACACCGGACTTTTTGATACCGTACGCAAACTTTTTGCTAAGACCGATCTGGCAAAATCGAGAAAATACAAAGCCGGACGCTTTTCGTTTAATGTGGGTAAAGGCCGTTGCCCCAATTGTGAAGGAGAAGGTGCAGTAATGGTAGAATTGTTGTTTTTACCCAGCGTTTATGCGCCTTGTCCCGTATGTGATGGCACCCGCTACAATGCCGAAACTTTAGAAGTTACCTACAACGATAAAAACATTGCCGAAGTACTGAATATGACCGTAACCGAGGCTACCGATTTCTTTAAGGCTGAAGCTCGGGTGCATCAACCGCTTCAATTGCTAGAGGATGTTGGCTTGGGGTATTTGCGTTTGGGACAACCCGCTACCGAACTTTCGGGTGGAGAAGCACAGCGTATCAAGTTGGCCAAAGAACTGCAACGCCAAAACAATGGTAAAACACTATACGTACTTGACGAACCTACAACCGGCCTGCACCCTACCGATGTTGAAAAATTACAATTGCAACTCAATCATTTGGTGGAAGCAGGAAACACTGTAGTTCTTGTTGAGCACGATATGCAGGTGATTGCAGCAAGTGATTGGGTGATTGATATGGGACCCGGCGCAGGTGACGAAGGAGGTACTATTGTTATTGCCGGCACTCCCGAAGAAATTGCTGTAAGCAAGACAAGCAAGACAGCATCCTATCTGCAAGAGGTTTTAAGAGGATAATGCACTACGGTCTTTATATTTTCTAAGTATCTTTAGTTGAAGAATTTTAAATCCAACTAAAGACCGCTTTATGAAAGACATCAGCGTTGTTTTTTTACTCTTGGCTCTAATTGCTGAGATTATCGGAACCATAGGTGGTTTTGGATCTTCGGTGTTTTTTGTGCCTATTGGTAATTTTTACTTTGATTTTTATTCGGTGTTAGGGCTTACCGCAGTCTTTCACCTATCAAGCAATTTGAGTAAGATCTTTCTCTTTAAAAAAGGCGTAGATAAAAAACTGGTGCTTCGGTTGGGTATTCCTTCGGTACTCTTTGTGATCATTGGTGGCTACTTATCAAAGCTGCTTCAAGTACATTTTCTTGAAATTATTCTGGGTATTTTTCTCGTAGGTTTTAGTTTGCTCTTTCTGATCAAAAGTGAAATCGTTTTTAAACCCAGCGCGCGAAATGCAATAGTTGGTGGCTCACTCTCAGGATTTTCTGCCGGACTTCTAGGAACCGGAGGTGCCATACGCGGCTTGACCATGGCTGCTTTCAATCTGGAAAAAAGTGCTTTTATAGCGACCTCAGCCTTGATTGATTTTGCCATTGATTTCTCCCGAACTATTGTGTATTACAACAACGGCTACATTCACAAAGAAGAACTGAAGTATGTTCCGTTCCTGTTTGTAATCGGTTTGCTTGGCACGTGGATCGGAAAGAAAATACTGGTCTACATTCCGCAGAAAAACTTCAGAAAGCTTTCACTCTCTTTTATTTTGTTGATAGGAATTGTCACGATCGTGCAACTCTTTATTACCGACTAAATTTTAGTGTATAAATAAGGATTTCTGCCCGGGGTATCCTTTTTCAATTTGGGTAAGCGCTTAAAGAGTCCCGATGCCAACATCTTTTTCTGAAAGCGGCTTCGGTCTATATTTTCTTCCAAGATATGTTGATGCAATTGATGCAATTGCGGCATCGTAAACTTTTCCGGCAGGAGATTATAACTTAAATGCTCTAAGCCCACTTCTTCTTTTAAAGTTTGTCTTGCTTTGTGCAGAATGGCCTCGTGATCCATCGTGATCTTAGGCAATTTGTCAAACGCAAACCACCCAAATTCCTCATCAAAATCTTGAATAGCCGGCTGGGTTTCTTCGTAATTCACTAGTGAATAGTACGTGAGCGTTACAAAGCGTTTATTGATCCAATAGTCTGGATTCCACTTAACCTGACCTCTTTCAAAATGAGCTTTCCAAACATCGCCAAAGGCTCTAGAGCCGTCTCCAAAAACCGATAAAAACCGCAAATAAGGATCTGTGAGTCCGGTTCTGCTTCTCAACACGCGTTCAACAGCTGTATCTACACTTTCTTCCATTCCTATAAATCCGCCAGGAAGCATCCATTCATCAGCAATGCGCAACAATAAACACTTTAGTTTATCCTCGTGATATGCGATGATCACTAAGTCTGTAGAAAGGTGTGGGATGAAGTGCTTATGCCCTTCACTGAGAAATTGCTCGTAATTCATAATTCAAAAATAATAATTTGTGACTATTTGACACAATTATTATTTTTCTATATTTGTGGCGTATCGACACAAATAATCGTATTATGAAAAAAATTTTACGCATCACCTTAAAAGCGCTCGGCATACTTGTAGCTATCGCACTGATCGTCGGCGTGATAGGCTACCTTTATGTAAGCAACACCTTCTTAAGTTTTGAAGATGATTATGCCGAAAATAAAAACCTAAAAGAGCTTACCCTTGCCGATAACACCTTCATCGATCGCAATGGAAATGGCGCTTTAGACGTTTATGAAGACGATCGCAATCCTATCGAAATGCGCGTCGCAGATGTTTTAAAGCAAATGACTATTGAAGAAAAAATTCATTTACTCAAAGGTTCAGGGCTTGCTTCAGCAATGGGAATTCGTGATGACGGTATTCCCGGTGTTGTGGGTACGATAGTGGCTACACCCCGTTTGGGACTTCCCGAGGTTAATCTTTCAGACGGCCCTGCCGGACTGCGTATTGAACCCATACGTGAGGGGATTGACCGCACGTTTTATTGTACTGCATTCCCCATTGCAACCTTGCTCGCTTCTACCTGGAACACCGATCTAGTGACCGAAGTTGGCGATGCGATGGGTAATGAAGCTTTAGAATATGGAATTGATGTGATTCTAGGCCCGGGTGCCAACATACACCGTCATCCTTTTTGCGGGCGTAATTTTGAATATTATTCTGAAGATCCTGTGGTTACCGGAAAAATAGGAGCCGCTATGGTAAACGGTATCGAAGCCAATGGCGTGGGAACTTCGGTTAAGCACTTTGTTGCTAACAATCAGGAAACCAATCGTAATTATAACGACACACGCGTTTCTGACCGTGCGATGCGCGAGATCTACCTTAAAGGTTTTGAGATCATTGTAAAAGATGCCCAACCGTGGACGATTATGTCCTCGTACAATAAAGTGAACGGCACCTATACTTCAGAAAGTAAAGATTTACTCACCGATATTCTAAGAGACGAATGGGATTTTGAAGGACTTGTAATGTCTGACTGGTTTGGTGGAAACGATGCTGTAGCGATGGTTAATGCAGGAAATGATCTTTTAGAGCCGGGAACCAAAAAACAATGGGATGCGCTAGAAGAAGGCTATGAAGATGGAAGCATAACCGAAGAAGCTATCGACACAGCGGTATCTCGCATTTTAACCTTGGTTTTCAAATCTCAGAAAATGCAAGGCTATGCGTATAGCGAAAAACCAGACCTTAAAGCACATGCAGCGATCACGCGCAAATCGGCTTCAGAAGGTATGGTTTTGCTTAAAAATGAAGCCACTTTGCCCCTAGCCCAAAATTTGAATGTTGCCTTAATCGGGGTTACTTCTTATGATTTTATCGCCGGCGGTACCGGATCTGGAGATGTGAATGAAGCCTACACGGTTTCTCTGGAAGAAGGACTGCAAAACAATGGCTACACGATTAATAAAGTTGCCAAGAAAACTTATGAAGATCACAAAGCGGCTAATGAAGAAGCCTTTAAAAAGCCCGAAGGTATGAATGCCATGTTTTCGCCTTTCACCCCTCCTCAAATTGAATACACAGATGCATTGATGCAAGATATTGTAAACTCTAGCGACGTGGCTGTCGTGACCATTGGCCGTAATAGTGGTGAAGGTGGTGATCGTGTTGTTAAAGACGACTGGTTACTTTCACAGCTTGAACAAGAAATGCTCAACAAAACAACCGAAGCCTTTCACAAAGCGGGTAAAAAAGTTGTAGTGGTGCTCAACATTGGCGGTGTTATTGAAACGGCTTCTTGGAAAGCACAACCAGATGCTATTCTTCTTGCTTGGCAAGGTGGTCAGGAAGGCGGGAATGCTGTAGCTGACATTCTAGACGGAAAAGTGAATCCTAGTGGAAAACTTACGATGACTTTTCCTGTAAATATTGAAGATCACGCGAGTCACGCCAACTTTCCATTAGATGGAAAACCGATGCAAATGACCGATATGCTTTGGGGAAAAGCTGAAAAACCAGAGGATGAGCAAGAAAAAGATGTAGATTTTACTACGTATGAAGAAGGAATTTATGTTGGCTACAGACACTTTGATACCCAAAAGCTTGACGTTTCTTACCCGTTCGGTTTTGGGTTGTCTTATACTGATTTCGCAGTAAGCGAGGTCACCTCAAGCCTTGAAAATAATGTGATCAACGTTACTGCGACAATTCAAAATATAGGAGCCAATGCCGGTAAAGAAGTGGTTCAAGTGTATGTCGCAAAACCTGAAACTGCTATAGACCGCGCAGCTCAAGAATTAAAAGCTTTTGCTAAAACTTCACTTTTAGCACCGGAAGCTTCAGAAACCCTCACCCTTCAAATTCCGGTTAACGAATTAAGCTATTGGAATGAAAACACAAACAACTGGAGTTTAGAATCCGGAACGTATAGAATTAAAGTAGGAACCTCAAGCAGAAATATCGCACAAGAAGTGGAAATCACGCTAGAGTAATCCTGCTGAATTTTGATTGATGTTAATTGTAAAAGTCCTGATTCCTGTGATCAGGGCTTTTTTTATTCCTCTTCTTTCAACTTCTTAAGCGATCGATTTAAACTGCGGACAGAAATTCCCAGATAGGCAGAAAGGTCTGCTTTTGATATCTCGATATTTTCAGTCTCTTGGAGTTTTAGAATGCGTTGAAGTCCGTTTTCAGAAGTATATAATTTCTGAAAAGAAGCTTTTTTACTGGTATTGGTAATACGTTCTGCATAGGCATTTATGATGAGGCGATTCAGCTTAAGATCTGTATTCAGCAAGTTTAGAAAACAAGTTTTAGTGAGTTTATAAGCTTCTACTTTGTTTAATGCCTGCACCGAACATAACCGCGGTTCGTCGCGTATCAATTCTAATTCTCCTAAAATTTCACCTGTACTTAAAAATGCCAGAATATATTCTTTCCCGTTTTCTTCCACCAGACTTATTTTACAAAGACCGCTTTTCAGAATAAAAACATGTTGCGCAGCAGATCCTTGATGCATCAGCATCTCTTTCGCATTAAATTCTACCAGCGATACTCCAGCTGTGTCCTGCGTATAGAGCTCTTCTACAAAATTCAGAAAATTAGAAGCTTCTTGAAACATAGTTTAGTTGGGACACATGTCCTTGTTTAAGGTTTATTGCCTTTTGAAATTTGCACAAACAAAATTAAGCATGATAGAAGAAATAGCCCTAGAAACCTATACCCGAAAAGAACAATTTAATTTTTTTAAAGATTTTGAAGAACCCTTTTTTGGGATAACAACCACAGTAGATCTCACCAGAGCTTACGCTTACTGCAAAGCCAACGCATTACCCATTTTCGCCTATTATCTGCACGCGGCGAATACCGCCGTAAACGCGATCCCCAATTTTAGGCAGCGCATTCATAAAGGTAAAATTATAGCTTATGAGCGTATTGATGTTTCTACTACTATAGCGCGACCAGATCATACCTTTGGCTTCTCGATGATCAAACATGAAGCTGATTTTAATCTTTTTAAAACCCATTTTTCTGCTGAAAAAGAACGCGTTCAAAGCACAACCCAACTGATGCCTCATGGCATGACAGATCAAGTAGTTCACTATTCTGCGTTGCCGTGGTTTAATTTTAGTGCAGTTTCTCACGCACGCAAGTTTTCAATTAACGACAGTTGCCCTAAGATCACATTTGGTAAAATTCAGCAAGACGCGGGACAGGTGACTTTGCCGGTTTCTGTTCACGCACATCACGCCTTAGTAGACGGTTACCACGTTGGACTTTTGATGGAAGCGATGCAAAAGGCACTTGACCGCCAGTAATTTGCAATTGAATTTTTCACTAGCTTTAGGAGGTTAATCTTAAACTTATGAATACAACTGAAGCTAAAAACGTCGACGAATATATCGCAGAATTTCCTGAGGAGGTTCAAGAAAAAATGAAGTTGATGCGTAGCCTTATCCAGCAGGTTGCTCCAGAAGCGGCCGAAAGTATTGCTTATCATATGCCGGCTTACAAATTGAATAAGAAGCCAATGGTTTATTTTGGCGGATTTGCAAATCACTTAGGGTTCTATGCAACTCCGGTGACTCACGAGCATTTTAAGGATCAATTATCAGATTATAAAAAGGGAAAAGGATCGGTACAGTTTCCGCATAGCGAACCGCTTCCAGAACAGCTCATCAAAGAAATGATTCAGTTCAAAGTAAATGACCTATCAAAGGCTTCAAATAGCTCACTATAAGCGTCGAAGCATTAAATCCTGATCAATAAGCAAATCAACGTTCTAAAATCGCTGCGACACGCTGCACATCTTTCACCTCAAAAAAGCGCACCACCTTTGCGACCACTTGTAAAAGCTTACTCTTTGGGTTTACAATCTTTACGGCTAAAGCTGCGATTACCTGATCACGGTCAGCGATTGCTTCTTCTTTTTTAACGGCTGCGGCATATTCATTGGCAAATAGCCAAGCCCCGTCCCTAGCTATATTAATGCTAAAAGAGACCAACTTATCTTCCTTTCCTTTACCTACCAATTCTAGTAATTTAAACAGCGGCGACACTTTGCCTATGGCAGCTTTTACATCGGCAACCATCGCAGCTAGTACTTCGTTGATCTTATTAAAATCTCGTTCAAAATCAGCCAAACCATGAGCCCCGGTAGTTTCAGCAGCTGCAATCCCTAAATCGAGATTGATGTGCGCATTTATGCCCAAAAGCAGGTGTTGCATCACTAGCGCTTCAGAAACTTTAAAGGCGTTGAGCCAACTTTCAGTAGGAGGATTTCCTGCTTTGTAGTGTTGATAGGCTTCGATATAGCGATTGGCAAAAATGACATCTAATTTTTCCATCCGCGCGTTATCGTCAAATTCTTCAGCTTCAATTCCGGCCTTAATGCGCTTAGTTACCCGATTATAAAGAATTGGAAAAAATGCCATAGCGCTGTTGTTTTGTTTTTCGGTAAGGATAATAGCGTCCAGTTGCTCAATGACCTGATCGATGGTTTGTGCTTTCATTTGAAGAAGATTAAAAGGAAATTAAGCTTAATGCAGTTTCTTAATAGTTATGTGACTTTAAATTTCGAAAATATTTACAAACATCACAGCATCAAATAATTAGTTTCTTAGTTTAAGTAAAACTTTGGTTTGAGCCCGAAATAAAATAACTTAGAGTGCTTAAACCTTCTCCTTATGAACATCGCTTTCTTCAGTACAAAAAAATACGATCAGGATTTCTTTGACAGTACAAATACTGATTTCAACCATCAACTCACCTTTTTTGAGACTGGATTAAATGAGCATACTGCTTCGCTAACCAAGGATTTTAATGCTGTTTGTGTTTTTGTGAATGACGACCTCAACGCAGCCACTATAGACCTATTAGCTAAAAATGGTATTCAACTCATCGCTTTACGCTGCGCCGGTTTTAACAATGTAGATTTGAAAGCAGCAGCAGAAAAGAATATCAAAGTGGTACGTGTGCCTGCATATTCGCCACAGGCAGTCGCCGAGCACGCGGTTGCTTTGATTCTCACACTCAATCGAAAAACGCATAAAGCGTATAATCGGGTGCGTGAAAATAATTTTTCTTTAGAAAAACTTACCGGATTTAACCTCTACGGAAAAACCGTTGGGGTCATTGGTACAGGGATCATCGGGCAATGTTTTGCCAAAATTATGCTAGGTTTTGGATGTAAGGTCTTGGCTTATGACATTAAACCGAATGAGGAATTGAAAAGTTCTGGTGTTGAATATGTTGAACTTGAAAAGCTATTAAAAGCGTCAGATATCATCTCGCTGCATTGTCCGCTTAACGAACATACACATCATCTTATAGATGGCAACGCCTTTGAAAAAATGAAAGACGGAGCGATGCTCATCAATACCGGCCGTGGGGCTTTAATTGATACTTCGGCAGTGGTTGAAGCCTTAAAAAGTGAAAAGCTAGGCTATCTGGGCATCGATGTCTACGAGCAAGAATCAGGCTTATTTTTTAATGATCTTTCTGAAACGGTCAATAAAGACGATGATTTTTTAAGATTAATGTCCTTTCCTAATGTGCTCATTACCGGCCACCAGGGCTTTTTTACTAAAGAAGCCTTAGAGCAAATTGCGCAGGTAACACTTCAAAACCTTACTGATTTCGAAAACGGAGCTGCCTTAGAAAACGAGGTTAAAGCTTAATTAATTGCTTTTTCTAAAGCCTCGATGCGTTTTAGAAGCGCATCGTATTTGGCGTCTTGTGCTTCAACCTGTTTCTTTAAGTTTTGGATTTCCTTATCTTTTTCTGTCAATTCTTGAATTGCTTTGATCATTGGTGCGATCAAATCAGTATAACGCACCGATAAGTAATGTTCTTCAGACCCATCCTCTGATATAAGCCCGGCACCATCATAACCAGTATCAGCTAAAACCTGCTGAAGCTCCTGTGCGATAACACCCCATTCTTTTGTATTATCTGCATTGCTTTTACGCACATACTCTACCGGTCTGATTTGATTTATAAAATCTAAACCTAACGGAAGAGTTGCTATCTCTTCTTTGTAACGCCTATCTGAAGTAGTCGATAATGCCACTTGAGCTTCTACGACTGTTATGGCGGTATTTCCTAAGCGTATTTTATTACTGACGCCAATTCTAACTCCAGAACCTATTGCAATCGCATTGGTCAATCCTGTAACTGTTGCGTCGGCATCATAGCCAATAATAACATTATTGCTCCCAGTTGCATTAGTATTAAATGCCCACCTTCCTAAAGCTATGTTGTTACTTCCTGAAGTATTCTCATCTAGTGCATCATGGCCTAAGGCAATATTTTCTGAGCCACTTGTATTATTGTAGAGTGTAGAATAGCCAATTGCAGTGTTATACGTCCCGGTATTGGTGAGGCGCATAGTATTAAAACCAATTCCCACATTGCCATCTGCTTTTGAGTTCCTCAACGCTTCATAGCCCAAAGCTGTGTTGCGATGTCCTCCTTGACTGTCGTACATGGCAGCAAAACCAATTGCTGTATTATAACTACCGGTTGTATTATTATTTAATGCTTCAGAACCTATGCCTGTGTTTTTTTCGCCAGTTGTATTAGCGATCATAGCGTTTTTACCCACGGCGGTGTTTTGGATTGAAGTGGTATTTGAAGCCAAGGCATTTTTACCAACTGCTGTATTTTGGCCTCCTGTCGTATTCACGCGCATTGCTTCTCTCCCGATGGCTACATTTTCATAACCCGTGGTATTAAAAAGCATCACATCTTTCCCTATGGCAACATTCTCATTTCCGGTTGTGGTATTAAGCATCGCATCTTTTCCTAATGCAGTATTAGAATTTCCGGTGGTTGTATTTCTTAATGCACGAAAGCCCAAAGCTGTATTATCATTGTTTGTACCGTTGTGTAATGCCTCATACCCTACAGCTGTATTTTGATTTCCTGTAACAGAAGTATAAAGGGCTCTATAACCTACAGCAGTACTGTTTGAATTGGTTGCATTTAATAAGGCTTGTGTACCCAGAGCAACATTATTGTTACTTGTGTTCACATTTCCGGCTTGATAGCCATAAAAGGTTTGTGTCTTTGAGATTCTACCTGCCTTAGTATTATGTATTCTAAAATTTAAAGGAACATCATCTGTAGTTCCTAAAAAATTAGTACCGTCTATCGTTGTGGTATTTCCGGTTAAAGACCAGCCTGTTTGCCCCGTAGTTAAACCAATCCATTTGGTTTGCGGGTTACTCCAGTAATAAAACCCAATAGGATTACTTCCGGAAGCTGTTGCTAAAAAAACAAGCATACCATTTTGGTCGGCACCCGGATTAGTAGCAGGAAAATCTGAAAGTCTTGGGATCAACAAACCATCTGTATTGGTTGGTGCGCTTATGCTGGTAGCAGAAATGTCTAACTGTGATTTTGGAGAGGTTGTCCCGATGCCGACTTGAGCAACGAGGGAAGACACACTCAAAAATAGTGTGTAAATGAGTAATTTTTGTTTCATGGTGATCTGGGGTTTAACCAAGTAAAACTAATCTTATAATCAATAAACTATCTTGATTTTTATCAAAAAACTAAAAGGTTTTACTTAGGCTGATAATTTAATAAGAACAATCAATATGTACAAGTTAAAAAAGCCTAAAATATGAAACTAAAAAAGGCAATCCGATACGGACTGCCTTTACTTAATTCAATAGAAACTGTTGTTTTATTTTACATCGTAGCGATCTAAATTCATCACCTTAACCCACGTCTTCACAAAGTGTTTTACAAAACGCTCTCCTGAATCTTCAAGCGCATAGGCTTCTGCAAGGGCTCTTAATTCTGAATTTGAACCAAAGATTAAATCGACACGTGTACCCGTCCATTTTTTCTCACCGGTATTGCGGTCACTTCCTTCAAAGAGTTCATCTTCTTCAGAAACTGCTTTCCAGGTGGTATTCATATCCAATAGATTTACAAAGAAATCATTGGTCAAAGTTTCAGGTTTATCTGTGAATACTCCATAATCTGAACCATCAAAATTGGTATTCAATACGCGTAAACCTCCAACTAAGACCGTCATTTCAGGTGGTGTCAATGTTAATAATTGCGCACGGTCTACGAGAAATTCTTCTGCTTTAATTTCAAAACGGTCTTTCATATAATTTCTGAATCCATCAGCAACTGGCTCTAATGCGTCAAATGCCGAAGCATCGGTTTGCTCCTCAAGCGCATCTGCTCGTCCCGGCGTAAAAGGTACGCTGATATCGTGACCGGCATTTTTTGCTGCCTTTTCTACTGCGGCACTACCTGCTAAGACAATAAGGTCTGCAATTGACACTTTTTTGTTTCCGCTTTGCGAATCATTAAAAGATTTTTGAATTCCTTCTAAGGTTTTTAAAACGGCGTCTAATTGCTCAGGATTATTCACATCCCAAGTGCGCTGTGGTGCAAAACGTATACGTGCTCCGTTAGCTCCACCACGCTTGTCAGATCCTCTAAAGGTTGATGCTGAAGCCCAAGCCACAGAAACCAATTCTGAAATTGAATGACCTGATTCTAATATATTCTTTTTGAGATGCGCTACATCTGCATCTGAAACCAACTCGTGATCTACCGCCGGAATAGGATCTTGCCAGATCAATTCTTCCTGTGGAACTTCAGCTCCTAAATAACGCTCTTTTGGCCCCATATCACGATGTGTTAATTTGAACCAAGCGCGTGAATACGCATCAGCAAATTCCTCTGGATTCTCCATAAAATGTCTGGAGATTTTCTCATACTCAGGATCAAAACGCAGTGATAGATCTGTGGTTAACATAAAAGGTGCGTGCTTCACATCTGCTCTGTGTGCATCTGGTACCGTACCTGCTCCGGCATCATTTTTTGGTTTCCATTGGTGTGCTCCTGCGGGGCTTTTTGTCAATTCCCACTCGTAACCAAATAGATTCTCAAAATATTTATTACTCCATTGCGTTGGTGTATCGGTCCAGGCACCTTCTAATCCACTGGTAATGGTATCTGCTCCTTTACCAGAACCAAAATTATTCTTCCAACCAGTTCCCATAGCTTCCATTCCGGCGGCTGCAGGTTCTGCCTCAACATATTCATCAGGATCTGCTGCACCATGGGTTTTTCCAAAGGTATGTCCACCTGCAATTAGCGCAACCGTTTCATAGTCGTTCATCGCCATTCGGCCAAAAGTCTCACGAATAAAATGTGCCGACTCTACCGGGTCTGGATTGGCATTGTGTCCTTCAGGATTCACGTAAATCAATCCCATATGAGCTGCACCAAGTGCTTTCTCTAGTTCGCCGCCTTCATAACGCTCTTTATTTCCTAACCATTCGGTTTCTGCTCCCCAATATACTTCTTCGGGTTCCCAAACATCTTCACGTCCTCCTGCAAAACCGAACATATTTAATCCCATAGACTCGTGGGCGCAGTTTCCGGCAAGAATCAATAGATCGGCCCAAGAAAGTTTATTTCCATATTTCTTTTTAATTGGCCATAACAACAAACGTGCTTTATCTAAGTTGGCATTATCTGGCCAGCTGTTTAAAGGTGCAAAACGCTGCTGCCCGCTACCGGCTCCTCCTCTACCATCGTGAATACGATAGGTTCCTGCCGCGTGCCAGGCCATACGAATAAAAAACGGACCGTAGTGCCCATAATCTGCAGGCCACCAATCTTGGCTATTGGTCATCAAATCGTATAAATCTTGCTTTACCGCTGCAAGATCAAGGCTTTTAAATGCTTCAGCATAATCAAAATCTTCATCCATTGGATCAACCAAAGAAGAGTTCTGCTTTAAAATACTTAGGTTAAGCTGATTGGGCCACCAATCTCTGTTTGTAGTGCCCTGCCCGGTGACGTGATTCATTTCACCACTTAAAAATGGACATTTAGCTGATTCGTTTACGTCCCAAACTTTGCCGTCTGTTCCGTGATCGTTTCCGTTTTTATTTTCCATAAGTCTACTAGATTTTAAAGATTTCTGTGATGTAAAGAACTTCAATAATAATGAGTTATTTTGATAGCTTTGATTTATAGTTTTTATAAATCAATAACCAAAACCTATATACAACGATTGAAATCCTTTATTCATCCTTGAATTTACTTATTTTAGAGGAAACAGAACACGAACTTCGATTGAAAAAATAGTTAGCTCAACGCTATTAATTCGTTATTAAAATCTTTATTGTGAAGTCTAAAGTTCTTTTTGGAATAAGTCTCCATTTTGGTCTTGCTAGTTGACTCCTTTTATGAAAGATGAAATAAGCCCAAGCCTAGGGGATCCCAAACGCTATTAAAAGATTACTCCTTAATTTAAAGCAATAGTGTATCGAAAAGCCAACGGATTTACTGTAATTTTAGGTCACTAATTAGACGAGGATGCATCCCAACGAACAGATCATTACCAATTTTTACAAAGCTTTTCAAAATCACGATCCACAGGCGATGACCTCCTGCTACGCAAAGAACATCATCTTTGAAGACCCTGCCTTTGGAAAAATTCAAGGGAAGCGGGCTTTTGCAATGTGGTATATGTTGATCGAGCGCGGCGGCGATGCATTGCATATTGAATTTAGCGAAGTGCAAGCCAATGACTACAATGGGAGCGCAAAATGGACCGCAACCTATACCTATGGGCCACAAAAACGAAAAGTGATCAATCATGTCGTTGGAACCTTTAGCTTTCAAAATGGGAAGATCGTACAGCATACCGATCATTTTGATCTTTGGCGCTGGTCTAGACAAGCGCTAGGCTTTAAAGGATTTCTTTTAGGCTGGACCAAATTTATGAAACTTAAAATTCAGCAGACTACCAGCAGAGCACTCTCAAGCTATTTGCATAAAATGAAGTCTTTTGAAGTCGAATTTTAGCCCTTAGCTACTTTTGCTTGAAAAGCTCCCGGAGAGATCTTGTTCATACGTTTGAATACACGATTAAAATACGATCTACTCTCAAAACCACATTCTAGATAGATATTCTTGATTTTTCGGTTAGGGTCTTGGAGTAAGCTTACCGCAAGTTTAATACGCTCTGTATTTATAAAGTCAACAGGAGAAAGGCCTAATTCATTCTTAAAGACACGGTAGAAATTAGATTCACTCATACAAGCTTTTCTGCTTAATAACTCTACAGAAAGAGACTCGTGCAAATGATCACGTATGTATTGAATTATATAAGCCAGTCTATTATCGCTGCTAAGCTTAAGCGCTTTATCGGTATAGATTTTACGGTTATTGGTTTGCAGAATACGCACGATCAATTCTTGTAACATATTATCTACAAAGAAATCTTTTGAAGGGTGATTTTCAGTAAAAAGAAAGAGTAAGCGTTGCAAGATCTGAAAGATTCCGGCATCGTTAGTAAAATGAAAATTATAATCCATCAGGCTCCACTCTTGCCCATCTGCTTTGCCAATATTTTCATTCATCAAGGTCACCACATTTTTGATTTTATCTTCTGCAATGGCCATTGCCAGGCACCGCGTGGGGTTGCTGTGTTGCGCTTCAGGAAAATCGATACACATCACTTCGTCTGCAGGAAGAATAAGTGATTCTCCGGGTAAAAAATCAAAGCTGTTGTGATCACGCAAGTGCATTATTTTCTTTCCGTGAAGCATACTTGCCAGTACCGGCTTGTCAAATTGTAGCAAAACACGTTCTGCCTGTTGATGGGTTTCAAATACATGCATTGCCGCATTATTTAAGGTATATGAGGTTTGATTCTCAACAAGATTTTCAAGCTTTCTGTTTTCGAAAAAAGAATCGGGCAATTGCATAATGAAAATTATATTATCCTTAAAGTAAGATTGATTAAGTATTAAATATACAATATTATATAGCTAAAATTAACACATTTATAATTTTTGAGAGAATTGTACACTTTTTTGATAGAATTGGTCAACCCAGCTGTGTATGTGTTGATTAACTTTAGACAACCTAAAATGCATAGCGCATTTCCTAGATTCTAATTCAACCGAAAATTAACGTGTAACAATTTAAAGACAATTCTTATGAGTGATGTAAAAACTGCTTCCGCAAACGTTATAGAGAAGCCTAAATTTAAAGATCAGTACGAAAACTTTATTGGAGGAAAATGGACTTCCCCGGTAAAAGGACAATATTTTGAAAATGTATCTCCTGTTGACGGCGCCAATTTTACAAAAATACCGCGTTCGACATCTGAAGATATTGAAAAAGCCATTGATGCCGCTTGGGAGGCTGCTCCTGAGTGGAACAATTCTGCAGCAGCCTACCGCAGTAATTTGTTATTAAAAATTGCTGATGTGATGGAGCAAAATCTCGAGGCGCTTGCGCGTGCCGAAACCTGGGACAATGGTAAAGCGATACGGGAGACGATGGCGGCAGATCTACCGCTTGCAGTAGACCACTTTAGATATTTTGCCGGTGTGATCAGAGCCGAAGAAGGTTCGGTAAGTGAGTTAGACAGCAATACCGTCTGCTTGAATGTCACAGAGCCTCTTGGGGTCGTCGGGCAAATTATCCCGTGGAATTTCCCATTACTTATGGCAACCTGGAAACTCGCTCCTGCGCTTGCTGCCGGAAACTGCGTAGTGCTTAAACCTGCTGAACAAACGCCTGTTGGAATCTTAATTCTTATGGAATTGATCGAAGATATTCTACCGGCCGGAGTGCTCAATATCGTAAATGGTTTTGGAGCCGAGGCCGGTAAACCGCTTGCTTCTAGTCCGCGCATCAATAAAATCGCGTTCACCGGCGAGACCACAACAGGTCAATTGATTATGCAATACGCTTCAAAAAATATTACGCCGGTCACTCTTGAACTTGGAGGGAAATCTCCAAATGTATTTTTTGAAAGCGTGATGGATGCTGATGATGACTTCTTTGATAAATGTCTTGAAGGTGCTACGCTATTTGCTTTGAACCAAGGTGAAGTGTGTACCTGTCCATCTCGTTTACTGGTGCAGGAAAGCATTTTTGATGCTTTCGTAGAACGCGTGGTAGAACGTACCAAAGCCATAAAACTAGGACATCCTTTAAGTCCGGATACGATGATGGGTGCACAAGCTTCTAATGATCAATATGAAAAAATCTTAAACTACATCAACATTGGTAAAGACGAAGGTGCCGAAGTGCTTTGCGGTGGTGGCGCTGCCTACAATGAAGGTTTAGAAGGTGGATATTACATTCAGCCTACGATCCTAAAAGGGAATAACAAAATGCGTGTTTTTCAAGAAGAAATTTTTGGACCGGTACTTTGTGTGACTTCTTTCAAAGATGAAGCAGATGCTATAGAAATTGCAAATGACACCTTGTACGGATTAGGTGCCGGCGTTTGGACAAGAGATACACACCAAGCCTATCAAATTTCAAGAGCGATCAAGGCCGGTCGTGTTTGGGTAAATAACTACCACAATTATCCTGCACACGCTCCATTTGGCGGATATAAAAAATCTGGTATTGGTCGTGAGAACCATAAAATGATGTTGGCACATTATCGTCACACCAAAAACATGCTAATCTCTTATGACAAAAAAGCAATGGGCTTTTTCTAAAAATCAAATCATGACACCACGTGTAGAAGCAACAGATGCTGCAAAGGAAATTATAGACCAATTAAGGGAAGAACACGGTGAACTTATGTTTCACCAGAGCGGGGGCTGCTGTGACGGCTCGTCCCCGATGTGTTTCCCCAAAGGCGATCTTATGATCAATGAGACCGATGTGTATCTGGGAACCATACACGGCTGCGAGTTTTATATGTCTAAAGACCAATTTGAATATTGGAAGCATACACAACTCACGGTTGATATAACCTCGGGAAGAGGCTCGAGTTTCTCATTAGAGATTCCGCTTGGGATTCGGTTTGTTATTAAGTCTAGGATGTACACCGAAGAAGAAGCAAAAACCCTCAGCCCAACACGCAGTGGAGAACAATAGTTGTCACGAACTCTACTACATTAAAAAGCCTCCTTTTTAGGAGGCTTTTACATTTTATATCAACTTATGCGCACCCCATTTGGAACGGGTAAATCTGGATTGAGTAGCGTGACTTCTTCTCCATCTACTGCGCCCAGCAACAGGCACTCGCTCATAAAGTTTGCAATTTGCTTTTTAGGAAAATTCACTACTGCGATCACTTGTTTTCCTACGAGTTCTTGCCGCTCATATTTTTTGGTTATTTGTGCAGAGGTTTTTCTAACTCCAAGTTCTTCACCAAAATCTATATGTAATTGAAAAGCGGGTTTTCTTGCTTCAGGAAAATCGCTTACGCTTATAATGGTTCCCACACGCATATCTACGCGTGCAAATTCAGACCATTTCAAGTCGTTATTCATTATGTTCAATCTTCAGTTTTTGAATCATTTCTTGAGAAATTTGTCCGCTGTATGCGCCATACGCATCAACCAGAAGGCCTCTCTCGCCACTATCGGTATTGATCACATAAAGTACACTGTTGTCGCCGGGATTGGTCATTCCTTCAAATCTAAATGCTTCTTCTACTTCGATTTGTCCTGCTTTCCAGGTTTTCTTATGTGCTTTAGATTCGATTCCTTCGTCAACCAGATTAAAATCGGTATCGTATCCTTTCTTCTGTAATTCTTCAATCGCTACGGATAGCGAGCTATATGTATTTTTCATAATTGCTAGTTTTTATTAAAGTTACAAAGGCAGCTCCCTGAGCCCAAAGATTTAAAAGAACTTTAGTATTTGTAACAAGTCCGGCTGATTTACGACCTATTTTACAGTTGGAAAAAGAGATCACACTATGGCAAGAACACCTTCAAATATGCTTCCGCTAGGAACACAAGCTCCGTTTTTTACGCTTCCTAATCCGCTCACAAATAAAAATGTAACGCTCACAGAAGTTGCAGGCGAACGTGGCACGGTAGTGATGTTTATTTGTAATCACTGCCCTTTTGTAAAGCACGTGAATGACGAGATCGTGCGTATTGCCAATGATTACCGGGTGCTGGGTTTTGGCTTTGTTGCTATAAGCAGTAATGATGTTGAAAATTATCCTGAAGACAGCCCATGGTTGATGCGGGAGACGGCAAGAAAATATAATTTTAGCTTTCCGTATTTATACGACGAAACGCAGCAAACGGCTAAAGATTATGACGCCGCGTGTACACCTGATTTTTATTTATTTGATGCGGAATTAAAACTGATTTATCGCGGTCAACTCGATGATTCCCGTCCCGGAAACGGCATTCCCGTAAACGGAAGAGACCTGCGTGAGGCCTTGGATAACGTATTCAACAATCGCCAACAGAACGAACTTCAAAAGCCTAGTCTAGGCTGTGGGATCAAGTGGAAGCAAGAAGCTAATCCTTCTTAAATGTTTGAGCACACGCATCCGTATCCTCCTTTTAATCTTGAACACGCGACCAAACTCATCGTAGGCACGTTACCGCCTCCCCGATTTACCACAGGAGATTTGCTACCTGAAGATGTAGATTTTTGCTACGGAAGTAAAAACGGAATGCTGTGGCCCATTCTCGATCAAATTTTTGATTTGAACTTGGTTTATGAAAACACCGCTCACGCTATTGAGCAGCGCTCCCATTTTCTAAAAAGCCGAAACATTGGCGTCTGTGATATTGTAGCTGCTGCGCAACGAGAAAAAGTTGATGCTTCAGATCTAGGAATGCAAGAAGTGGAATTAAGGAATTTGGTAGGCTTTCTTAAAGAGTTTCCGCAGATCCATACGCTTATTTTTACAGGAGGTGCCAGCAAAAACGGCCCGGAATACTTTTTCAGAAAACAACTCAAGGAAAACAACTTGAAATTAGAGGTCGTTTCTTCTATTGTGCCGCGCATACATCAGTTTCAAATCGAAAAGCGCTTTGTAAAAACCGTTTCCTTAACCGCACCTTCCGGCGCTGCCAACCGAGCCATTGGCAGTATGAAAAGTTATAAAGAGCAAAGACTGAAAGATCCGCAATTTTCAACCTTTGATTTTAGAATTCAGCAATACCGCCCGTTCTTTTAGTTTCTGAACAAAGACCACGGTTCAAACTTTAATTAATTAGTAATTTTAGCATTTCAACTATTCAACATTCATATGAAAGCAGCCCTACTCAGTCTCGTATTTCTTATCGCCCTCTCGTGTGCCGAAAAACCAAAACCCGAAGATTTTGATCTAATCACACCTTTTGAAAAAGGAAATGGTAATCAAACGCCCACCTATGACGAAGTAATGGCATACTACGATGATCTGGATGCTGCTTATGTTTCGATCAAAACCTATAAAATTGGGAGAACCGATAGCGGAGAACCGCTTACCTTAGTAACCTACAACACCAATCGCACGTTTGATTCAGAATTTGCTGATGCCAAGGAGGTGACGCGCATTTTGATCAATAACGGAATTCATCCCGGAGAATCAGATGGTATTGATGCGACGATGATGATGATGCGCGATCTGGCCAACGGCACAATTGAAACACCAGAAAATGTATGGATCGGTGCCATTGCCGTGTACAATATTGGCGGTGCGCTCAACAGAAATACAGGAACGCGTGCCAATCAAAACGGCCCTGAAGAATACGGTTTTAGAGGAAATGCTCAAAATTATGATCTCAATCGTGATTTTGTAAAAGCTGACACTTATAATGCGCGTGCTTTTGCTGAAATCTATCATATGGTTAATCCTGATGTTTTGATCGACAACCACGTGAGCAACGGTGCAGATTATCAATATGTACTTACACATTTGTTTACACAGCATAACAAGCTGGGCGACGAATTAGGCGATTATCTTCATACGGAATTACAACCGCAATTGGAGCAGGATCTGGCTGCTAAAGACTGGCCAATCACACCTTATGTCAATGTGTTTAATCAGGTACCAGAAATTGGCTTTTCTCAATTTATGGACTACCCGCGCTATTCTACGGGATACAGCACTTTATGGAATACCTTCGGGATGATGGTAGAAACACATATGCTTAAACCGTATAAAGATCGCGTTGCCGGAACCTATGAGTTGATGAAATCGATGATCAAGATCACCGAAAAAGATGGCGTAAAAATGCAAGCCTTGCGCAAAGCAAAAGATTCCTTGTACCGAAGCGGGGCGCTTACCGGACAGCCGTATACGTTACACTTTGAAATTGACAGCAGTAAAACGTCAACGCTTAATTTCTTAGGCTATGAAGGCGAGCGAAAAACAAGTACCGTTACCGGAATGTCCCGTTTAAAATACGATCGCAATAAGCCTTTTGAGAAAGAAGTCACCTATTATAACTATATGAAACCGGCCGGTGATGCTACGATTCCTGCTGCTTATGTTATTCCGCAGGGATGGCATCACGTGATCGAGCGTTTAAAAGAAAATGAAATCGACTTTGAGCGTTTTCAAAAAGACAGTATGCTAACTGCAGAGGTGTATCATATTGCAGATTATAAAACGCGTAACCAAGCCTATGAAGGACATTATCTGCATTACAATACCCAAGTTGAAACTTCAACTCAAGAAATAAATATTAGACAAGGAGATTACGTGGTTAAAACCAATCAGTCTGGACTACGCTACATTATGGAAATGCTTGAACCTTCAGGAGTAGATTCATTTTTCAACTGGAATTATTTTGACACCATTCTTCAGCAGAAAGAACATTTCTCGCCTTACGTTTGGGAAGATCGAGCACAAGAATTACTGGATGCAGATCCTGAAATGAAAGAAGCTTTTGAAGACTTAAAAGAAAATGACACACGTTTTGCTCAAAACTGGTACATGCAACTCGAGTGGATTTATGAGCATTCTAACAACTATGAAAAGGCCTACTTACGCTACCCGATCTTTAGGATTACTAATTAAATATTCCTTCGGAAAAAGGAGTTTGATGTTTTCATAAGACATTGTCAACGCCTTCTGAGATTTTTCAAAATTCTTCCAACGTACTTTTTTGATTCCCTCAGAAGGTTGTGGCTCTAATGGTCCACTGTAGGTAGTGTTCATTTTGTACCAATACGTTTCCTTCAGTTTAAACTTACCATTACGTTTGAAAACATGGTAGGTTACCGTAATAAGATCACCTAAAACCAAATCCTGACAACCGGTTTCCTCGCTTACTTCGCGTACCGCACACTCTTCGATGGTTTCTTTTTTCTCCAATTTCCCTTTAGGAAGGTCCCACTTACCGTTGCGTTTTATGAAAAGGATTTCTGAATGGTCGTTAAAAACCATTCCGCCACCGGCGACAACTACCGGCAATTTTTTCTTCAGAAACTTGAGTAATTTCTTGCCTTTAGCGTGATATAAATTGATGTGCGTGAGTTGACCACGGTTAACCTGTTTAATAATGCTTTTTATTTTTGCACGTTTTATGGGAATGGATGTGTAATTTTCGCCAATATACTTTTCAGTTGAAAGTATAATGGGCACATCATTTACAAAAACTTTATACATTTGTACCATGATCTTAAAAAAGGAAACAGCTAAAAAAACAGCTGAGTTGTTACTGCAAATTAATGCAATTAAATTACAACCACAAAACCCATTCACATGGGCCAGCGGATGGAAATCGCCTATTTACTGCGATAACCGCATTACTTTATCTTACCCACAGATACGCAACTACTTACGCGAGAATATCGCAAATCAAATCGAGCAGCTTTACGGCAAGCCCGATGTGATTGCCGGTGTTGCAACAGGAGCTATAGGTATAGGAATGCTCGTTGCCGATTTTTTAAACCTACCCTTTATTTACATTCGCCCGGAAGCCAAAAAGCACGGTCGCCAGAATCAAATTGAAGGTAAACTAGAGCCTGGCCAATCGGTAGTTGTGGTCGAAGACCTTATAAGTACAGGTAAGAGCAGCTTGATGGCTGTTGATGCCTTAAAAGCCGCTGAGGCCAATGTCAAGGGAATGTTAGCCATTTTTACTTACGGTTTTGATGTTTCAAAAACCAACTTTGAAAAATATGGCATTGATCTTTACACGTTGAGTGATTACGACCATTTGCTAGAACAAGCTTCAGACACGCAGTACATTTCAGAAAAAGAACATTTAACCCTGCAGACCTGGCGCCTTTCTCCAGACACATGGCAGGCTGCACCTTCCGAATAAAAAATATAAAACGCTTAAATTTTTCACAGACTTATAAAAAACTATGTACATAGAAAGCCCTAAGAAGACTATTGATAAAAGCCCTGAAACGATTTTCAACTTTCTTAATGATGTAAACAATTACAAAAAGTTAATGCCAGACAGCATTAGTAAATTTGAGATTTTAAGCGAGAAACGATTTCTTTTTGCACTGAAGGGAATGCCTGATATTGTTTTAGAACTGAAAAACAGTGTCCCATACAATAAAGTAGTTTTAGGTGCTGCCAGTGATAAATTGCCGTTTACACTTACCGCAAATATTAAAGAACTTACTGAAAACAGCAGTGAAGCCTATTTTGAGTTTGAAGGTGAATTTAACGCGATGATGTCAATGATGATCAAAGGCCCGATTACCAAGTTCATTCAAACCTTAGCAGAAAACTTACAAACGATCTAGTAAAGCAATTTTAATTCTTTTAGATCAAATTCTTTGTAAAGCTCATCTTCCAATTGAAGGATGAGCTTTCCTGTTTCTGAAACCTGCTTTATTATCCCGGTAAAGCGCTCACCTGAAGGGCTCTCAAAGGTTGAAGCCTTATCTTTTCTGAACAGTTTAGACTCATATTCTGCCTTCAACGCTTCAAAAGCTCCCGAAACGATACGTTCTACGTATTTGTAAAATTTCTGAATGAGGAGGTTAAGAACTTCTTCCAGATCAAAGTAACGCCCGGTTTCTAAAGCTATAGAAGTTGCATTGGGTGCTTTAGAAAAATGCACTTGATTCACATTAAGTCCTACTCCTATGATCACGCCGGTTAATCCGTTGCGAATGATACTCTCGATAAGTACGCCACATATTTTAGATCTTCCTGCCAATATGTCGTTTGGCCACTTTACTGAAAGTTGCTGTAAACCTAAAGCCTCTAAAGCTTCAAAAACAGCTAGAGAAGTTGCCATCGTGATGTAGAATGACTTGTCAATAGGCAGTGCTTCAACACGCTTAAACACACTAAGTGTAAGGTTTTTGCCCGGTTCTGCTTCCCAGTAAGCACCGCGTTGACCACGCCCTGATCGCTGCTCGATAGCCCAAACCAAAACATCAGCTTCGGGACTTAATTCTTTGGTATAGGATCTTAAGTAGCTGTTTGTAGAAGTTGTGGCATTAAGTTTGACTATTTTCATACGACAAATAGAATGGCTTAAAAGTGATTGCAAAAAACACTATCAAACAAAATTGTAATAACTTTGTCAGACTAAAAAAGATTTAATGAGTAAAAAAGAAGTAAGTACAGATCAATTAATAACAACTATTCTAGAGGGGATTGAGGAAGTGAAGGGTCAAAACATTGATTTATTAGACCTTAGGGAAATAGAGAACATGGTTTGTGACTACTTCATCGTATGCAATGGTACCTCAAACACACAGGTTGCTGCAATTGTCAATTCCATTCAAAAAACGGTAAGTAAAAAATTAAAAGATAAGCCCTGGCACGTAGAAGGCATGCAGAATGCAGAATGGGTGTTGATGGATTATGTAAACGTTGTGGTTCACGTTTTTCAGAAACACATCAGGGAGTATTATGATATTGAAAGCCTTTGGGGAGACGCCAAAGTAACATCAATCGAATCAAATTATTAAAAAAAATCAATGGCAGAAAAATCTAAAAAGCCCACCCCAAATAAGCCAAAATTTAGTGCTTGGTGGATATATACCGCAATTATTCTTGTTTTCTTAGCGCTTAATTTCTTTAGCAGCGGTTCAGATTTTGGTAACCCAAAAGAAATTCTGGAAAACCAATTAATCACTTATGCAAAAGATGGTGATGTTAAACGTATTGACATCAGTAAATCTAAGCAAGTAGCTTACATTTATCTTACCGAGGAAGCTTCTCAAAAAGAAAAGCATTCAAAACCTCAGGATAATGGCATGTCGCTATTGAGTTCTAGTGGTGGTGCCGATTACGAATTTCGTTACGGTACGCTTGAGAATTTTGAGAACACCTTAAATGACATTCAAGAAAATCAAGGCATTGAAATTCCGCGTAAATATTTAAAAGCAGACAACACCTTCTTTGGAGATATGTTGCTAACGCTTTTACCTATCGCGGTAATTATCGGTATCTGGATCTTCATTATGCGTAGAATGTCTTCTGGAGGTGCTGGCGGTGCTGGCGGACAAATTTTCAACATCGGAAAATCTAAAGCCAAGCTATTTGACGAAAAGACTGATGTAAAAACTTCTTTTAAAGATGTTGCCGGTCTTGAAGGTGCAAAAGAAGAAGTTCAAGAGATTGTAGATTTCCTTAAGAATCCTGACAAGTACACTAACCTCGGTGGTAAAATCCCAAAAGGCGCCTTACTTGTAGGACCTCCGGGAACCGGTAAAACCTTATTGGCAAAAGCTGTTGCCGGCGAAGCTAAGGTACCGTTCTTCTCACTTTCAGGTTCAGACTTTGTTGAGATGTTTGTAGGTGTGGGTGCTTCACGAGTACGTGATCTTTTTAAACAGGCTAAAGAAAAATCTCCTGCTATCATTTTTATCGATGAGATCGATGCAATTGGTCGCGCCAGAGGAAAAGCAAATTTTAGCGGATCGAACGACGAACGTGAAAACACGCTGAATCAATTACTCACAGAGATGGATGGTTTTGGCACCAACACCAATGTGATTGTATTGGCAGCCACCAACCGTGCTGATGTATTAGATACCGCTTTGATGCGTGCAGGACGCTTTGACCGTCAGATTTATGTTGACCTTCCCGATGTACGCGAGCGTAAAGAGATTTTCGAAGTACACTTACGTCCTTTAAAGAAAGTTGCAGAAGAGCTGGACACCGAATTTATGGCTAAGCAAACCCCTGGATTCTCAGGTGCAGATATTGCTAACGTTTGTAACGAGGCTGCGCTTATTGCCGCACGACAAGGTAAAGCTGCGGTAGGTCGTCAAGATTTCTTAGATGCTGTTGATCGTATTGTAGGAGGTCTTGAAAAGAAAAATAAAATCATCACTCCAGAAGAAAAACGCGCTATTGCCTTTCACGAGGCCGGTCACGCAACTGTAAGCTGGATGCTCGAACACGCTGCTCCTCTAGTAAAAGTAACAATTGTACCACGTGGACGCTCTCTTGGAGCTGCTTGGTATCTTCCGGAAGAACGTTTGATCGTTAGACCTGAACAAATGCTTGATGAGATGTGTGCTGCTATGGGAGGTCGTGCTGCCGAAAAAGTGACCTTCAATAAGATTTCGACCGGAGCTTTGAGCGATCTTGAAAAAGTGACCAAGCAAGCTCGAATGATGGTAACCACTTATGGGTTGAATGATGAAATAGGAAATTTAACCTATTACGATTCTTCAGGACAGAATGAATACAACTTCAGTAAACCTTACAGTGAAAGAACTGCAGAGCTTATTGATAAAGAAATATCTAAAATTATTGAAGCACAATATCAACGTGCGATCAAAATATTAGAAGACAATAAAGACAAACTGAATGAGCTCGCAGAAGTTCTACTTGACAAAGAAGTGATTTTCAAAGACAACTTAGAAAAAATCTTCGGAAAACGCCCTTTTGACAAAGGTGAAGAAGTAGAAGTGAATGACACTTCAGTAACCGAAAGCTAGAAAACGCTAGTTTTCAAAACAATATAAAATCTTAACTTGACACGCTGTTGAGTTAAGATTTTTTATATTTGATAGAATCCTAAATTTAGACGTATACGCACTCATTTATGAGTATTTTTAATAAGCTTTTTAAACCGAAAAGTTCATCAAGTTCTGAAAAACCAAAAACATCAGGTGCAGAACGCGGCAAGTACATGCCAGACATTACTGCGCCCGCCGATGAGCGTTTTACCAAACACTTTATATTAAACGGAGGCAAGTTCTTGTACTGCATTGATATGGATGAAGTGCACGAAAGCTTTGATAATATCTTGCTTGAAAATGACTGGTATGAGCAAGACGTATTTTGCCTCGACGAAAAGCTTCAAAGTGTATTTGAAGGATACAATCTAAAATTTGGTAGACAAAAAGAATCAAGCTTTTTACTGTCTAATTGCGAGAACTTAATTGCCGACGACGGCAGCTTGTTGGTCTCCTCCAATCAAATCAAAGAGAAGAAACTTAAAGAGCTTCCTCAAAATTTTGTGATTTTCGCTACTACGAGTCAAATCGTCAATAACATTGGTGAAGGCCTTAGAGGTATTAAAAAGAAACATACCGGGCAAATCCCTACAAACATAACCACCATTAAAAATTTTGAACCTAAAGAAGGTGCTAAAGATTTTATGTCCTACGGGAGTAGCGCAAAAAATCTTTATTTGTTACTACTAGAAGATTTGTAGTATGCGTGAACTTACGGTAAGAGCCTTATCTGGCTTTCTATATGTTATCATTTTACTGTTTTCTATTTTTTATTCTGAAAAATGGTACATACTCTTATTCTTACTATTTGGCATCATTACGCTTAGAGAATTCTTAAGACTTATAGGGTTTCAATTTTGGTATACTTATCTTATTCTAATCGGCTTTGTATTATTTTTCAGCTACTTTAAGATATCAAAACCAGCCACTTTAGTCCTGCTTGCTTTTACTGTTTGCACCGGACTTTATTTAATGAAAAATCTTTTCAGCGAAAAGATCAGAAAATACAACAAGCTTCAAAAGCTACACATCACGATATTTTACATCATCGCAAGCTTCGTTTTTTTAACCTTGCTCCCAACCCACGGTGACGAATTTTCCCCCTACACTGTTGCCGGACTTTTCGTCCTCATCTGGACAAACGACACCTTTGCATATATCGTAGGAAAAAGTTTTGGAAGACATAAACTTTTCCCAAGCATCTCTCCCAAGAAAACTATTGAAGGCTTTTTTGGCGGACTCGTTTTTGCTTGTATCGCTAGCTTTTTTATTTATAAATTTACAGATAAATACACCCCAACACATAGCCTCAACTTCAACATCTGGCTGTCACTCGCTGTTGTGATGAGCACCTTGGGAACGTTTGGCGACTTGATCGAGTCAAAGCTCAAACGTGAAGCGGGCGTAAAAGACAGCGGAACACTAATGCCGGGCCACGGAGGATTGTACGATCGCCTAGACAGTATACTCTTTGCCAGTCCTTTTATTTACTTGGTTTTAATACTATTTGAATATGTTTCATAAAGAAGGATATACCATAATTATCATAACATTACTTGTTGTCGCGATAGGTTTTGTTTCAACACAAACTTGGGTTAGTCCTGTTTGGCTGCAATACGTATGTTATGCTGCACTAACAATCTTATTAATTCTAATCCTTCAATTTTTTAGAAATCCTACTAGAAAAGCCGCCGGAAACATAGAAGAGATCGTCTCTCCTGTTGATGGAAAAGTGGTAGTCATAGAGGAAGTTTTTGAAAAGGAATATTTTAAAGAGAAACGCTTACAGGTCTCGATCTTTATGTCTCCGCTTAATGTACACGTAACCCGTTACCCAGCCGGCGGCGAAGTCGTTTACAGCAAATACCATCCGGGGAAATATCTTGTAGCCTGGCATCCTAAAGCTTCAGAAGAAAATGAACGCACTACCGTAGTTGTACGTTCAACGACTTTTGGTGATGTGCTTTACCGTCAGATCGCAGGAGCTTTAGCTAAGCGTATTGTAAATTATGCAAAAGAAGGCGAGACTGTGGTGCAAGGAGATGACAGCGGTTTTATCAAATTTGGTTCTCGCGTTGATGTATTTTTACCCTTAGACACGCCTATTGCCGTTAAGCTTAATCAAAAGGTAAAAGGAGCTCAGAGCGTTATAGTAACCCTTAAGTAAACAGGTTTGACAAAAGAACAGTTAGATAAAGAATTCAAGGCTGCTTACGAAAAAGCGAGCGCTACCACTCAGGCGTTGCCTCAGGATATTCAGCTTTTGCTTTACGCGTACTACAAACAAGGCAATCACAAAAGCAAGATCATTCCTATTGAAACTATAAAGGAAAACGATTTGCGAAGTGCTTTTAAATACAATGCGCTCATACAAATCAAAGGACTTTCTGCTACTGAAGCAAAAAAGGAATACATCAAGCTAGTTGCTCAACATATTCCTTAGTTTTAAAATTTCTATTGTATTCCAGACTTAGCTCAAAGCCGCTAATCGCTTTTCTAGTGCTTCGATCTTGGCTTCAGCATCTGCTTGCTTTTGACGCTCGATCGCGACTACCTTTTCCGGAGCATTATTTACAAAACGCTCATTAGAAAGTTTACCGGAAACCGACTTCAAGAAGCCTTTGGTATATTTCAATTCTTCATTGATCTTAGCCAATTCAGCTTCTACATCTATAGCTCCCGTAAGCGGAATAAAGTATTCATTTGCTTTTACTCGGAAAGAAAGCGCTCCGTCTACACTGGCGTCTGTACTTTCAATTTTAGACAGGTTACACAGCTTGGTGATCACTGTATCAAAACCATCTGAAAAATCTTCAGTATTCAGCACAAAAAGCTCCAGCTCATCTTTAAACGAAATGTTCTTCTCCTTGCGAATCGCTCTAACTCCTGTGATTACCTGAGCAGCCAGATCAAAATCTGCTAACAAAGCCTCATCAGGCTTAGTGATTGCAGGCCATTCATTGATGATCAAGGCTTCTTCCGGAGTACGAGTGGCTATATTTTGCCAGATCTCTTCAGAGGCAAAAGGAATAAATGGGTGTAAAATTCTAAGATTATTTTCTAGAGCTTCGATAACTGCATCAAAAGTTTTCTTGTCAATCGGTTTGCCATATTCTGGCTTTACGATCTCTAACAACCAACTACAGAAATCATCCCAAACCAACTTGTACGTAGTCATTAACGCGTCACTGATTCGGTATTTGCTGAAGTGATCTTCAATCTCTACTGTAGCTTGTTTGAAACGCTCGTTATACCAAGCCAAGCCTTTTTCACTCGACTCCGGCTGCGGAATAGTAGCATCAACTTCCCAACCTTTGATCAATCTGAAGGCATTCCAAATTTTATTTACAAAACCCTTCCCCTGCTGACATAGATCTTCATCAAACAACAAGTCATTTCCGGCTGAAGCACTCAACAAGAGTCCTACACGCACACCATCTGCGCCATAATCATCAATGAGTTTCATCGCATCTGGTGAATTCCCCAAAGACTTAGACATCTTGCGACGCTCGGCATCACGCACAAGTCCGGTTAAGTACACATTGGTAAAAGGCTTTTCACCGGTATACTCATAACCTGCCATAATCATTCGCGCAACCCAGAAGAATAAAATATCGGGTCCGGTTACCAAATCGTTAGTAGGATAGTAATATTTAAAATCTGCATTATCAGGGTTGGCAACACCATCAAAAACACTCATAGGCCATAACCAAGAAGAGAACCACGTATCTAAGGCATCTTCATCCTGACGCAAGTCTGCATCGATTAATGCCGTGTTTCCGGTTTTTGCTTTGGCTGCCTCCAGAGCTTCTTCACGAGATTTAGCTACTACAAAATCTTCCTGCCCGTTGCCGTAGTAATACGCCGGTATTTGCTGTCCCCACCAAAGTTGTCTAGAGATATTCCAGTCTCTGATGTTTTCCATCCAATGACGGTAGGTGTTTTCAAATTTCTTCGGAAACAAATTCACCTCATCACTTTCCAAAACCGCTTTGATCGCAGGCTCAGCAAGATCTTTCATTTTCAAAAACCACTGATCAGAAAGTTTAGGCTCAATAACTGCCTTTGTTCTTTCTGAAGTACCCACTTTATTGGTATGCTTTTCAGTTTTTACTAAAACACCAGCAGCTTTAAGCTCCTCTACGATCTCTTCTCGCACAACAAAGCGATCCTTTCCTTTATAATGAAGACCGTGTTCATTCAAAGACGCATCATCATTAAAAATATCAATAACATCCAGATTGTGGGTATCTCCGAGCATTTTATCATTCTCGTCGTGTGCCGGAGTTACTTTTAAACAACCGGTACCAAATTCAAGGTCAACATATTCATCTTCAATAATAGGCACTTCTCTGTTTGCGATAGGAACGATGGCTTTCTTCCCTTTTAAATGAGTAAAACGCTCGTCATTAGGATTGATACAGATCGCCGTATCACCAAAAATCGTTTCCGGTCGCGTAGTTGCTATGGTAAGCGTCTCATCGCTTCCAACCAATTTGTAGCTCAAGTAATATAAAAATCCTTGACGCTCTTCGTGAATAACTTCTTCGTCAGAAAGGGTTGTTTGTGCTTCTGGATCCCAGTTTACCATATGATGACCACGGTAAATAAGCCCTTTATTGTACAAATCAACAAAAGACTGAATAACACTCGCTGACATGGTGTCATCCATAGTGAACCGTAAACGTTCCCAGTCGCAAGAAGCTCCCAACTTTTTAAGTTGCTCTAGAATGGTTCCGCCATATTTATCGGTCCACTCCCAAGCGTGCTTTAAAAACTCGTCGCGCGTTAAATCACTTTTATTGATTCCTTCGGCTTTGAGTTTTGCAACTACTTTAGCTTCGGTAGCAATAGATGCGTGATCGGTTCCCGGCACCCAACACGCGTTGAATCCTTTAAGGCGCGCACGTCTTATCAATACATCCTGAATGGTATTATTCAACATATGCCCCATATGCAAGATCCCCGTAACGTTAGGCGGCGGAATTACAATAGTGTAAGGCTCTTTATCATTAGGTTCTGAATGAAAATAATTGTGTTCCATCCAGTAGTCATACCACTTTTGCTCTACTTCTTTTGAGCTATATTTTGAAGCTAATGCCATTATTGGTCTAGTTTTTGTCTTTAAGAGTGCAAAAGTACTTATAATAGTAAGTATTCTGAAAAAAACCGACAGATTAAACGTCTGCTTTTTCAATTGAAAAATTGTAAGAAAAAGCCTAACAACATATTAAATAAGTGCTTCTTTTTGCAGAAACTTTAGAATAAGCTTACTTTTATATCTAATTAACACAGAGAATTATGAAAAAAATTGTTTTGATACTTGCTGTTGGGCTTATGACTTTAGGCCTTCAAGCTCAGGATAAAAAAGCCGCGATCACGTTCGAAACAGACGTTATAGACTATGGTGATGTCGCTCACGGAAGCGATGGTACTCGTGAATTTAAGTTTACAAATACAGGAGACGCTCCTTTAGTTATTTCTAAAGCATACTCTACTTGTGGTTGTACCGTTCCTAGTCCGCCAAAAGATCCTATCGCGCCGGGTGAAAGCGGTGTGATCAAAGTGAAATATGACACCAACCGTTCTCCGGGGCCTATACGTAAAACTATTACCGTTTATACCAATGCTTCGGCAGAACCTTATACCTTAAAAATTAAAGGGACTTTACTACCGGCGACAAATTAAAAGCCGAAAAAATATAAAATTTAAAAAGCGACCAATAGGTCGCTTTTTTTTCGTGCATTGCCAAAGGGTTTAATACGTTAAGGCAATTTACTGGTCTTTAATAAGTTTCTTAAGTCTTAATTTTCGATTAAACACCATCCCATTACGTTCTACTTTTAGCCGCAATACAGCACCTTCCTCTTTAAAAAAGTGCTTGGTAATATCATCAAGTTCCAAATTACGCACATCTCGGCCGTTTATTTTCACGAGTTTATCTCCTACAGCCAGGCCAGCTTCAGCTCCGGGCGAATCGTCACGTATGGCTGCAATCTCATAATTGGGTTTTAACTGCAACTGCGGAAATTGCACCATATTGGTCTCTAAGAAAATAGTTTTGGTCGCATTATTTTCTGTAGCATTTCCTGAAGTTTTTGAGATGCTGTAATCAATATCAGCTACGAGCTCAAAACCAGAATGCTCTACAACAAGTCCGCTGCGATTGTACCTGAAGGGTTCATCAAAATATCTGTTTTTACGCAAAAACATTTTCTTTGCGCTATAATCGAGATAAACTGTAAACCTTCTTAGAACTTCAGCTCCAATACTTCCATTCCTATAATCTACGCCATTGAGATAAGCCAGCGATAATTCGTCCGGATAGGCAACATTCACCTTTTTAAGATTAAAATCTCCTAAAGTTAACTGCGCAATTCTAGATCGATGCCCGGTAACTTCACCATTGAGTCCCAAGCCCAAATGATCTTTAAAAGAGTTCTCAGAAACCCGAATATCCTCGTGCGTATTTTCAAACAACCACAGCGCATCACCGCTTCCTGAATCTAAAAGTAATTTTGCCTGAAAATCTGTATCGTTCTGACTTAAGCCTATATTTAAATAGGGCTTCCCTTTATTCAACTCAAATACTAATTCGGTACAAGACCGAAACTTTTTAGACCGAAACACTTCCGGCTCATAAAGCTTCACATAACTTTTTTGATAATTCAGCTCCACTGCCAAGTCTTTTAAGAGCGCATAGCCTATAATACCGTGAACCGGAAATCCCAGTCGCGGAGAAAAATTTTGCGCACTATCAGAAACGTAATAGATGGTTTGATTTATCGCTGCCGCTTCTCCAACATTAATAATGTTCTGAGTAGATTTGATCGCTTTAGTGGGTTCCCCATCTCCTGCTCCCCGCAACCAAACAGTAGATTGATTGTTAAGTTCTAGCGGGTAATCGGCTTCCGCATTAAACAAAATAGTAGAACGCACTCCGGTGTCGAGAAGAAGAGACAATTCAACACCATTAACCTGTACAGGAATGATCATTAGATTATTCACCACATCGGCTTTAATTTTTATATGATTTTTACCTTCAGGCAAAAGAAAAGCTCCTTGAGGAAAAACCTCAAAAGTTATCATATAAACAATTAGTGTCGATATTAAATAAACATAACGCATAATTAAAATGCATTTATTGTTAATTTAATAATATTCCTTCAAAAACCCGCTAACAATCTTTAAATTTTTTTCTCATTTATAATTTGCAACTTTACAGCTTAAACTAAATGACATGCCGCAAGTATCGCAAAAAGGGCAGTTGATGCCACAATCTCCTATACGTAAATTAGTACCCTTTGCTGAAGCAGCAGAAGCCAGAGGTATTAGTATTCATCAATTAAACATCGGTCAGCCCGATATTCAAACACCTCAAACTGCGCTTGACGCTGTAAAAGAGGCTGATATTGATGTTTTATCCTACAGCCATTCTGCCGGATTTTTAAGCTATCGTCAAAAGCTGGCAGCTTATTACGGCAAACAAGGCATCGAGATGGACGCTAACGACATCATCATAACGACAGGAGGATCAGAAGCTCTTATGTTTGCTATGGGAAGCATTACAGATCCGGGTGACGAAGTCATTATCCCCGAACCTTTTTATGCAAACTACAATGGTTTTGCTACAGCTTCAGGTGTTACCGTAAAGCCGGTGATCTCTTCTTTTGAAAGTGGTTTTGCGCTTCCTCCTATTTCTGAATTTGAAAAACAGATTACCGATAAAACCAAAGCAATCATTATTTGTAATCCTGGAAATCCTACCGGTTACTTGTATAACAAAGACGAACTCAACCAACTTTCTG
Organism: Leeuwenhoekiella blandensis MED217; assembly: GCF_000152985.1. GTDB lineage: Bacteria > Bacteroidota > Bacteroidia > Flavobacteriales > Flavobacteriaceae > Leeuwenhoekiella > Leeuwenhoekiella blandensis. The sequence continues at coordinate 3,531,593 of NZ_CH672395.1, forward strand.
AATTGGTTAAAAAGCACGATCTGTTTTTAATTGCAGACGAAGTTTACCGCGAGTTTGCCTACGATGGCTTACAGCATAATTCGGTTTTGAATCAACGTGAGATCGACGCGCATACGATTATGATCGATTCGGTTTCTAAGCGTTTTTCTATGTGTGGTGCACGTATTGGATGCATCGTAAGTCGCAATAAAGAACTTATGGCGACAGCAATGAAATTTGCTCAGGCGCGTTTGAGTCCGCCAACGTTAGCTCAAATTGCAAGTGAAGCTGCTCTAGATACACCGCAGTCTTATTTTGACGAGGTAATTTCTGAATATGTTGACCGTAGAGATACGCTGGTTGCAGGGTTAGAAGCTATTCCCGGTGTGCGTGTTGCTAAGCCTAAAGGTGCATTTTACTGCATCGCCGAGCTTCCCGTAAAGAATTCTGATGATTTTGCACAGTGGCTTTTAGAGTCTTTTGAGGTCAACAAAAAGACGGTAATGGTCGCTCCAGCAGCAGGTTTTTACTCAACTCCGGGCGAAGGTTTAAATCAAGTGCGTATCGCTTACGTACTTAAAAAAGAAGATTTGATTGAAGCGGTTGAACTTTTAAAAGAAGCTTTAAGCCAGTATAAAGACTAAATGCAAATTCAGGAAAACGCTTCTTTAAAACCGTACAATACCTTTGGTATTTCAGCAAAAGCAAAAGCATTTATTTCGGTTTCAAATATCGAAATGCTTAAACAAGCTTTGGCAAATTCTGCATATCCTAAAAAGTTTATTTTGGGTGGCGGCAGTAATATGCTGCTGAAAAATGATGTAGACGCTCTTGTGATCCACATCGCTTTAAAGGGAATTAAGACGGTAAAAGAAACGGATGAAGCGATTTGGTTAGAAGTTGCCGGCGGCGAAAACTGGCATAAGTTTGTGATGCATTGTGTGGAGCAAGGCTATGGTGGTGTAGAAAATATGGCACTTATTCCCGGCAATGTAGGTACGGCTCCTGTTCAAAATATTGGTGCTTACGGCGTAGAATTGAAAGATCATTTTCACAGCTGTACTGCAATTCACAGAACCACGCTAGAACAAAAAACCTTCTCGCTTGAAGCTTGTCGTTTTGGTTATAGAGATTCGGTTTTTAAAAATGAGTTGAAAGACCAATACGTCATTACTGCGGTTACGTTTAAGCTTGACAAGACAAATCATACATTAAACACCGGTTACGGGGCAATTCAAGAAGTACTTGCTGAAAAGCAAATCAATAATCCTACGATAAAAGATATTGCTCAAGCGGTCATTGATATTAGGTCTTCAAAACTTCCCAACCCTGATGAATTAGGCAACAGCGGGAGCTTTTTTAAGAATCCCGTGATCTCGATAAAGCAGTTTGAAAAGTTACAGCAAGAGCATCCTAAAGTTCCATTTTACACGGTTTCAGAAACTGAAATTAAAATTCCTGCGGGTTGGCTTATTGAACGGGCCGGATTTAAAGGAAAACGTTTTGGTGATGCCGGTGTTCATAAAAATCAAGCTTTAGTTCTCGTGAATTATGGCAATGCAAGCGGTAACGAAATCTGGGATTTGGCGCTGCGAATTCAGAAAGAAGTTCTTCAGCAATTTGGCATTGAGATTCAGCCTGAAGTCAATATTATAGAATAACTAAAAATCCGTTTCAATGCTATTTGAAACGGATTTTTAGCTTCCGCATATTTCACAACACTCGATTCAAATTTAACAGTAGGTTTTGTTATCCTCACTCCGTAAATACGACCAAGCATTTGCTTTGGGCTCAAGGCTTCATTTTGTATCTTTGCACTATATATTTTAGTTATGAAACTACTATTGATCACATTACTTTTATTAGGACTTGCTTTTGCCGGAATTGCAATTAAGATCTGGGCAAAAAAAGACGGTAAATTTGCCGGAACTTGTGCAAGCCAAAATCCTTACCTGAACAAAAGTGGTGAAGCTTGTGGTATGTGCGGTAAGATGCCGGACGAAATTGGCGACTGCTCTACGCAAAAAGCCTCATAAATTCTTGGCTTGACTTTTTTAAGTCCATTCCTCTTTTACAGCTTTCTCCTTATCTGCTGTATCAACTTAGGGTATTTCCTTTACTTTTCGGTATTTAACGCTGAAGAGAAAAAAGAAAACAACAATTCGCATTTTGATGGAATTTCTATCATTATTTGTGCTAAAAATGAAGCAGCGCATCTCCTTGGTTTAATTGAAAAACTCCTTTTTCAGGATTATCCTCTTTTTGAAATTGTATTGATCAACGATCACTCTAGCGATGCAAGCCTGAGTATTATGCAGGATTTTGAAAAGAGAAATGCTAACATTTCAGTTTTTGATCTTAAATCTTCTACCGGAAAAAAGGCAGGAATAACGCTAGGAATCAAAAATGCGCAATACGAAACCTTAGTTTTCACAGATGCCGATTGTCTCCCCGCGTCAAATCAATGGCTCAAAAAAATGAGCGCAGCCTTTTCAAGAGAAACACAAATCGTCCTCGGTTATGGGGCTTATAAAAAATTTAAAGGATCGGTTCTCAATAAACTCATCCGTTTTGAAACGCTACTCACGGCGTTGCAATATTGCTCTTACGCTTTACGCAAAAATCCCTATATGGGAGTAGGCAGAAATCTTGCCTATTCCAAATCGCTTTTCAATACTTCAGGTGGCTTTGAAGCGCACAATCACGTGAAGCCCGGAGACGATGATCTTTTTGTAAATCAAAATGCTACACCAACAAATGTAGCAGTCTGTACTAAACCGGAAGCATTTACGATTTCTGCTCCAAAGACCAACTGGAGGGATTGGTTTATTCAGAAAAGAAGACACGTGGGCGTCGCTCATTTGTACCTACCTAAACACCAATTACAACTGGGAATGTTTTATACCTCGCAGCTTTTATTTTTTATACTCTTTGCTTTGGTACTCGTCACTCAAGGATATTTATTACCTGCGGTAGGCTTATTTTTTACGCGTGAGTTGTATGTTTGGCGTGTTTATGCAAAAGCTGCAAAGAAGCTGAAAGAACAGGATCTGATATTTTATTCCCTCTTGCTAGAACCATTTTTAGTGAGCTTGCAATTGCTTATCTTTATAACAAACACACTGGTAAAACCCCGCCGTTGGAAGTAAATCAAGACATCGTCAATAACAAAATAATTCAAGCTAAAGCAGGAAGTCAGAGCGCTTATAATTACCTGCTCAACACCCATTGGAATATGGTTTACCGCTTTCAGCTTGACCGTACTAAAGACGAATTTAAAGCGGAAGAAATTACGATTCAGACCTTTGCGAAAGCCTTTAATCAATTAGAGTCGTTTGACAATGCCTATAAATTCAGTACGTGGTTGATCACGATTTCTAAGAATTTACACATTGATTTACTTCGGAAAGAAAGCAGCAGGCAGCGTCATTTCAGTAAAGATGAAAAGATGAATAAAGTAGTTGACGACAACCCAACTGCTGAAGACGCGCTCATCACAGAACAAAGTCTTTCTGAACTCAAAGGGCATATCAAAAAACTTAAACCGCATTATCAAGAAATGATAAATTTGCGCTACTTTCAAGAAATGAGTTACAAAGAAATGGCGCAAACTTTAAACGAACCTATGAGTAATGTGAAGGTGAAATTATTGCGCGCACGCCGCTTACTATCAGACTTGATTGAAAAAGAGCAATAAGCAATCATGAAAGCATTTTTTAAACAGTTGGGTCCCGGTCTTTTATTTGCCGGTGCTGCTATTGGTGTATCCCATTTGGTTCAGTCTACCCGTGCGGGAGCTGATTATGGCTTAGGTTTAGTCTGGGCGTTGGTGCTTATTCACATTATAAAATATCCTTTTTTTCAGTTTGGTCCCAGATATGCCGCCGCTACCGGCCAAAGTCTTCTAGACGGTTATAAACGTCTGGGTAAAGCCGTTTTAATAATTTATTTCTGCATCAACTTACTTACGATTTTCACCATTCAAACCGCGGTAACCATCGTAACGGCAGGTATTGCTACCTATATCTTTGATGTGAACTGGGACATCACAATCTGGTCTCTGATCATTACCGGCATTTGCGCTGTAATTTTAATAATTGGCCGCTACAATCTCTTAGATCGCTTGATGAAAGTCATCGTGATCACGCTCACGATAAGCACGCTTGCTGCAGCTTTTATGGCAGGCTCACAAACTTCTGAAGCTGTTAGTTTAACTCAAATTCTTCCTAAAGATTCTGTGGGTATTGCATTTCTTATCGCATTTATGGGCTGGATGCCCGCGCCTTTAGACATTTCTATCTGGCATTCCTTATGGTCTTTGGAAAAAGCTAAAAGTGGTACGATCACACCAAAATCTGCTGTGTTTGATTTTAACATCGGCTTTCTAGGCACTATAATCGTTGGCACCTGTTTTGTAGCATTAGGCACGTTTATTATGTTTCATAGCGGTAGCAGCTTTAGCTCTAGCGGTGTTGCTTTTGCACAGCAATTAATTGATATGTACACCGGTAGTCTGGGTAATTGGGCATTTTACCTCATTGGTATCGCAGCCTTGACGACTATGTTTAGTACAACGCTTACAACTTTAGACGCTTCGCCGCGCTCCATGGCAAAAGCATTAGAACTTATCACCGAAAAAGAAAACAAGAATAGTTATCTCATTTGGATCATCATTCTCATTCTGGGCACTGTGGGTATTCTTTTCTTTTTGACCAACGAGATGGGAACACTGGTAAACATTGCAACCATCCTTTCTTTTTTGACTGCTCCGTTTTTTGCGATCAGTAATGTACTGGTAATGAACAGCGCCGAAGTGCCAGAAGAACATCGACCAAGCAAACTGCTTAATTATTTCAGTTGGTTTGCTATCGTATTGCTCGTTCTTTTCAGCTTGTGGTATTTGAGTACGCTATTCTGATTTTTTCTTTCGTTCTTCCTTGCGAGTTCTAATGGGTGCATTTTCTATAACGGTAGAAAGCACAATATGCGTTTTGGTCTCGCCATACGTAATGAGTTTATCGATAAATTCTTCTAGATGGAATTGATCAAAAAGTACCACTTCCATAAAAATATTTTCATTCCCCGTAATTCGATAGCAATTGAGCACTTCGCTAAAATCATGAACCTTCTCTAAGAAGGGTTTCAGCCTTCCCATAAAAGCCCTCAACGTGATTATAGCTTTAAGTTGATGACCCGATTCTATATGAGAGATTTCAGCTTTATAACCTATTAAAACACCAGCATCTTCCATCTTACGAATGCGCTCTGCAACGGCAGGCGAAGTGATGCCCACTTCACGCCCAATCGCACTCACACTCATACGCGCATTGCGTTGTAGAATTTGAAGAATTTTCCAGTTTGTAGAATCAATATGCATTTTTAAACAAATTAGATTTATTTCTTTAAAAATTAAAGTAAATACAAATTTACACTTTAAAATCAAAATATATAAGTTTTGAAATACCGCTAAATTTGAATCACAATTTAAACGATGACTTACGTACCACGAAATACGCATCTTTATAACCAAGCAATCGAGATCCTGAAGCTTTCGCGCTCAGTATCAAACTATTTGGTTTATGATCTTGCCCATCTCAAGAAAGATGGCAGCGAAGATCCATGCGTATATTTTACCGGTGATATCGTACGTCAATCAGACTCACTCGCTCCGGAAATTTTAAAAGCCGAAAACCAAGCTTTTCAAGACGACCGATTAAAACACGCTGCTTCTTTAGACCAGTTGACTTCTAGTCTATACCGCACGTGTGAACGTCTGGAGCGCGCAGAAAGCAATGGAAAAGACTTCGTACGCATATTGCGTCGCGAAATTCGAAAATTCAGAAAGCTTCAGCATAAATGGATGATGACCTTATAGGTACATCTATTTCTTTGAAAAGAATGTTTTGTATTTTTAAATCAATCCTTTCACCCCTATATTAAGGCTCAGATTTAAAGCTAGAAAACACATGCCATCAGAAGACGATTTTAATTCGCAAAATGATTATCAAGATAGCGAACTCTTTAAAAAAGCAACCGAAATTTTAAAGTTGGCCAATCGTATTGCAGAGATTGCAGCGTCTTATGAGATTGACTCAAAAGACAAAAATGAACAAGAAATTTTGCGCAGTCAAGCCTTGTTCATACGTGAAGATGCATCAATCATTCCTTCAAAGATTGCTGGAGCTTATCATTGTGACCTTTATGACATTAAGATGGAAAAGGCCACTATCATTCGCAAATGTGCACGCGATCTCGCAACACATATGACCGGTTTAGAGATGTTTGGTTTTAAAGAAACCGAATACCTCAACTTACTTCGTAACGAGATTGAAGATTTCAGGATTTTATTTGCAGAATGGGTAAAGACTTTTGACCCGTGGAATTACATGATAGATCGCTGGGGACTCTTTAATCCACCGGGAATCAATTATAACGATCCCGATCCGGACGACGATTTACCTTTTGATCCCGACGATCTTGATTTTGAAGATTAAAAACAGTAAACTAAATCAAGTTAAGCCTATGCGGCATTGATTGAAAACGAAATTTCAATTCCGAGGCAAGCCTCGGTATATTAAACCCTTTGGCGGTGCTAAAAAAATGCCCTTTGAAAAAAGGGCATTTTTTTGATATAATGTTTGATTAGGTCTTACATATTTCTTCTGTACTGACCTCCAACTTCAAAAAGTGCTGCGGTAATTTGACCGAGCGAACAGATTTTTGTCGCTTCCATAAGTTGTTCAAAAATATTATCGTTGTTGATCGCCGCCTCTTGTACTTTACGCAAGGCATTTTCCGCCTGATCTTCGTAGGCTTTATGAAGCTTTGTTAAGGTATTGATCTGCGCTTGCTTCTCTGCCTCAGTTGCTCTGATGACTTCTGCAGGTTTTACCGTTGGCGAACCTTTACTGCTTAAAAACGTATTCACACCAATAATCGGGAAATCTCCATTGTGTTTCAGCGTCTCATAATACAAGCTTTCTTCCTGTATTTTGCTGCGTTGGTACATGGTTTCCATAGCGCCTAATACGCCGCCGCGTTCTGTAATTCGATCAAATTCAGTCAAGACGGCTTCCTCTACCAAATCTGTAAGTTCTTCTATTATAAACGCCCCTTGAATAGGATTTTCGTTTTTAGCTAAACCTAACTCTTTATTAATTATTAACTGAATCGCCATCGCTCTGCGCACGCTTTCTTCAGTTGGCGTGGTGATCGCTTCGTCGTAGGCATTGGTATGTAACGAATTGCAATTATCATAAATCGCATACAGCGCCTGAAGCGTCGTACGGATGTCGTTAAAATCAATTTCCTGCGCGTGTAAAGATCTTCCTGAAGTTTGAATGTGATACTTTAGCATTTGAGCTCGAGGATTGGCTCCGTATTTATGCTTTAGCGCTTTAGACCATATTCTACGCGCCACACGACCGATCACAGCATATTCTGGATCGATACCATTACTGAAAAAAAACGACAGGTTGGGACCAAATTTATTGATGTCCATGCCGCGGCTTAGATAGTACTCCACATAGGTAAACCCATTTGCTAAAGTGAACGCGAGTTGTGTAATAGGATTAGCACCTGCTTCAGCAATATGATATCCTGAAATAGAAACCGAATAAAAATTGCGCACCTGATTCTCGATAAAATATTCCTGCACATCCCCCATAAGACGCAGTGCAAATTCAGTTGAAAAAATACAAGTGTTTTGCGCCTGGTCTTCTTTCAGAATATCGGCCTGAACGGTACCGCGCACCTGTTTGATCGTTTCTTCCTTAATTTTTGAATAGACATCCGCTGGCAAAACCTGATCTCCGGTAACGCCAAGCAACATCAAACCCAGACCATTATTTCCTTCGGGAAGTTCGCCGTTGTATACCGGTCGATCTAATCCATTTTCCTTATAAATCGAATGAATGGTTTGCTCGACTTCGTCTTCTAAATTGTTCTCTGTAATGTATTTTTCACACGCCTGATCAACGGCTGCATTCATAAAAAAGCCAAGCAACATTGGTGCCGGGCCGTTAATGGTCATACTTACCGAAGTCATCGGGTTTGCCAAGTCAAAACCTGAATACAGTTTTTTTGCATCATCGAGACAGCAGATAGAAACACCCGCATTTCCGATCTTTCCATAAATATCTGGGCGATGATCGGGGTCATTACCATAAAGCGTGACGCTGTCAAAAGCGGTAGAAAGTCGCTTTGCAGGTAGGCCCATGCTCACGTAGTGAAAACGACGGTTGGTACGCTCCGGGCCACCTTCTCCGGCAAACATTCGGGTAGGATCTTCTCCCGTGCGTTTAAACGGATACAATCCTGCTGTATACGGAAATTCTCCCGGCACATTCTCTTGCAACACCCATTTTAAAATATCGCCCCAGGCTTGATATTTTGGCAACGCCACCTTAGGAATCTGACTGTGCGACAAAGATTCTGAATGCGTTTCGATCTTGATTTCCTTATCACGAACCTTAAACGTGTATACCGGATCTTTGTAGCGATTCACTTTATCTTGCCAACCTAAGATCACTTCCCAATTATAGGGATCCAGATTCATTTTTACCTTGTCAAATTCAGCTAGAAGCAGTTTTGCTAAATCCTGATCTTCTGCAGCGTCGTTTAGAATTAGTCCAGTCTTGTCAAGTTTAGGCAACTCACCGGTTACGGTATCTAATGTTTTAAAAATCCCGTAGAGTTTTTGTGCAACTTCAGCCTGAGTAGCTGCGGTGTCATCATAACTGCGATTATTTTCGGCGATCTCAGAAAGGTAACGCGTGCGCGCCGGCGGAATCACAAAGATCTTTTCAGACAACTCATCGGTAGCGCTGAAGGTACTTTCAAAATTCGCTTCGGTTTTTGCATTGAGTGTTTTGATGATCTCGGAATATAATTTATTCATTTCGGGATCATTAAACTGCGAAGCGATAGTTCCGTAAACAGGTAAATCTTTTTGATCAACTTCCCACAATTGATGGTTGCGCATATATTGCTTTTTCACATCACGCAGCGCATCCTGAGCCCCGCGTTTGTCGAATTTATTTATGGAAACCAGATCGGCAAAATCAAGCATATCGATTTTTTCAAGCTGCGTAGCCGCGCCAAATTCCGGAGTCATCACATACAAAGACACATCGCTGTGTTCAAGAATTTCGGTATCGCTCTGGCCGATTCCGCTGGTTTCTAAAATAATGAGATCGTATTGAGCCGCTTTCAACACATCAACGGCTTCTTGCACGTGTTTAGAAAGCGCCAAATTGCTTTGACGAGTCGCCAGCGAGCGCATATAAACGCGCGGCGAATTGATCGCATTCATACGAATACGATCGCCTAAAAGCGCACCGCCTGTTTTACGTTTTGAAGGATCTACCGAAATAATCCCAAGATTTTTATCAGGAAAATCATTTAAAAATCTTCTTACGAGTTCGTCTACCAGCGAGGATTTTCCCGCACCTCCGGTTCCTGTAATTCCCAATACCGGAACGCTAGAAGCTGTTTCTACCGCTCTAAATTTCTCTAGAAATACGTCGTGATTATTTTCAGCCATGGAAATGAGTCGGGCTAAAACATTCACGTCCTTTTCCTGAAGCGCGATTTGAATTTTTTCAGTCTTCGGCAAAACTTCCGCAGCCGGAGCAAAATCGGCCTTTTCAACAAGATCGTTGATCATTCCTTGTAATCCCATCTCACGCCCATCGTCTGGCGCATAAATACGCGTGATCCCGTAATTCATTAATTCCTCGATTTCTTCCGGAAGAATTACTCCGCCGCCGCCGCCAAAGATCTTGATGTGTCCCGCTCCCTTTTCCTGAAGCAAATCATACATATATTTGAAATATTCGGTATGACCGCCTTGATACGAAGTCATTGCAATCGCCTGAACATCCTCTTGAATAGCCGTGTTCACAACCTCTTCTACACTGCGGTCGTGCCCGAGGTGAATCACCTCAACACCTGTTGCTTGAATGATACGACGCATAATGTTTATTGCGGCATCGTGACCATCAAAAAGCGAGGCTGCGGTTACAATACGTACTTTATGTTTAGGATTATATGGCTGAATTTGATTCATTCGTAATTTTTTGCTTTTTTAAGACCACTAATTTAAATAATTACTAACTAATTGATAATTATTTTGTGTTATTAATATTATAATTTGAAAGTTTATTTTCTAGATTAGCGAGCAGACAAACTTAATTTTATCCGCTGAGAATCAACCAACCAAGCTTTTCAAATTATGCAGAAAATTACGCTTTTAATCAATTGTCCAGATCGCAAAGGTATTGTCACCACTATAACACAGTTTATTCTTGAACGCCAAGGAAATATTGTGTATCTCGATCAACATGTAGACCGCCAGGAAAGTATCTTTTTTATGCGTGTTGAAAGTGAATTTGATCAAGAGGGTTTTAGCATCGCAGATTTTGAGATGCAGTTTATTGCTCAATTTGTTGACGATTATCAATTGACCTATCAACTTTTTGATGCATATTACAAACCGCGTTTAGCCCTTTTTGTTTCTAAATATGATCACTGCTTATACGATCTTTTAGGACGTTACGCCTCAGGAGAATTACCTGTTGAGATCCCCCTGATCATCAGTAATCATCCTGATCTGGAAATCGTAGCCAAACGTTTTGAAATTCCGTTTAAACATATTGCGGTGACTAAAGCAACTAAGGCAGAAGCTGAAGCAGAACAAATCGCAGCGATTAAAGAGCACAAAATCGATTTGATCGTTCTCGCACGCTATATGCAAATCATTTCTGATGACTTTGTAGCACAATTCAAGAATAAGATCATCAACATTCACCATTCCTTTTTGCCGGCATTTATCGGAGCAAAACCCTACCACGCTGCTTTTGAACGTGGCGTAAAGATCATAGGCGCTACCAGTCATTATGTTACTGCTGATCTGGACGAAGGCCCTATTATTGAACAAGAGATCGTACGTGTGTCTCACGTGCATTCGGTTCAGGATTTTATCCTTAAAGGAAGGGACTTAGAAAAAATTGTTTTAGCACGCGCTATCAAAGCCCATGTGGAACACAAAGTATTAGTTTTTGGTAATAAAACCGTGATTTTCTCTTAAAGCACATTTTTTAAATCTTCAAGAATAGCCTAACTTAACACTATGAAAAAAATAGTAGCCCTTCTTTCGGTTTTAATCCTTAGCAGTTGTGCCGAATTACAATCTGTGGTTGATAATCTACCCAATCAAACGGGCATTGACAACACAACCATCGCCAGCGGCCTGCGCCAGGCTTTGGATTTTGGTATCGACAAACAAGTAACCAAACTCACCCAAAAAGACGGCTTCTACGGAAATAATTTAGTAAAAATCTTGCTACCGGAAGAATTACAAAAAGTAGATCAAACCTTACGAAATGTTGGCCTTGGCAGTCTTGCCGATGAAGGCTTAAAAGTACTTAATCGTGCTGCTGAAGATGCGGTAAGCGAAGCGACGCCTATTTTTGTTGACGCCGTCAAAGGCATCACCTTCAACGATGCTAGAAATATACTTCTGGGAGCTGATAATTCGGCAACAACCTATCTGGAAAATAAAACCAGTGCGCAATTGTATGACAAATTCAATCCGGTAATCAAATCATCTTTCAGCAAAGTGGGCGCTGATCAAATCTGGAGCAACCTCATCACCAAATACAACGCATTACCACTTACCAATAATGTAAATCCTGATTTAACAGATTATGTAACCAAAGAAGCCTTAAAAGGGGTTTACACGATGATCGCTGTTGAGGAGAAAGAAATAAGAACCGATTTTTCTGCGCGTACCACCACGCTGCTTAAAAAAGTGTTTGCACTTCAAGATTAGAATCTTATGTCAAATCCGCTAAAAATAGTTGTTGCCGGCCCTATCCCAAGAGATACGATTTCAACTTATGAAAACGATATTATTATGCGCTATGGCTGTGTTACGCACCCGGTGATAGCGCTATCCAAATTATTGGATGATGAAGGCGTGGTTGTACCCGTAAGTAATATGCATAAGAAAGATGAAGAAGGGATCACCTCTGAATTTGCTCCTTTTAAAAATATTGATCTTAGCGGAATCAACACTAAAGAAGACAGCGGCACCGTGATTCTTCTTGATTTTAAAGATCAAAATAATCGCGAAGAAAAACAATTGGCTTGTATGAATCCCATACGGCCAAAGCATATTAAAAAACATCTGGATGCTGCGGTTTTCGTTTTTGTTCCCATCACCGATTTTGAAATAAGCCTGAGCACACTCAAACATATTAAAAAACACAGCGACGCAACCATCGTTTTTGATGCGCACGGTGCCACCACAGCTATGGATGTTAAAGGGCATCGCCATCGCAAATTTTGGGTAGATCGTGATGAGTGGCTTCCGTATATTGATGTTTTAAAAATGAATTTAGAAGAATCGCAATGCATGTCATTCGCGCGTGAATACGAGCGCGAGATTCCTTCAATTTATGACGAGAACGCAACAGAACATCTCGACGATCTTGCTATGCACGTTTTGAAAAAAGGCGTGTCGTATTTCTATGTCACCATGGACTCCAGGGGATGCATTTTGTATGCTATGGAACATGACCAACTCAAAAAAGACTGGATCGCTTCGGTTAAAGTCGACAAAGTTGTGGATACTACAGGATGCGGAGACAGTTTTGCCGGTGGATTAGCTTATGGATTTGCTAAATATAACGATCCCATAAAAGCAGGTCAGTTTGCTAACATTTTAGGAGCTCGACGCACACAAGGAAAAGATTGGGATGTATTTAAAACTGCTGAAGAAACCGAAGAAATACGCAGGAACAGCTACTCTTAACTTAGCTACTTCATCTGAAATACCAAATCCTGAAAATAATCAAAGGCTTTTAGAAGCCTACTACCGTACCAACTGAAATACTCCCCATCTACACATAGAATTTGTGCTTCAGTCTGAGTTTCGAATTCGGCAATATGTTTTTCAGAGAACGGAAACGGTTCTGAAGAAAGCAGTACATAATCTGCTTTTTTCAGCAGCTCTGAATCCACTTCAGGATATCTCGAATGTTCTTCTGCTATACTATTTCTGAAACCACACACTTCTAAAAGCACATTGATAAAGGTCACTCTTCCGGCAGCCATTAGCGGGTCTTTCCAAATAATATAAAGTACGCTGCGCACAGGCTCAGAAACCATTTTTGCTCTGAATTGCTCAAGTCGGTTTTTTACCGCTGTTACCAATGCTTCAGCTTGAGGTTTACAACGTAAAAGTGTTCCTAAGTCATCTACAAAACTGTAGAATGAATCAAAATCATTTATATCTGAAACATACACTGGAGCGATTTGTTCACAAGCCACAACAATTTCCTGAGTATTTTCTTCCTTATTACACAGGATAAAGTCAGGTTTTAGGGCTGCTATGCGATCGGCGTGAATGGACTTGGTTCCACCAACTATAGTTTTTTGTTTTCTGAGATTTTCAGGATGTATGCAAAATTTGGTCACACCAACTAACCAATCGCTCAATCCTAAATCTACCAACAATTCGGTGAGACTGGGGACGAGACAAACGATACGTTTGGGAGTGTTTTTGAGGTTTATTTCACGGCCTAATTGATCTAGCATAGATCAAAAATACAGGTTTAACCGAGTTTTTCGAGATGCGAAGCCATTTGCTTTTGAAGACGTTCTGCTTCGGCTGCTGCTGCTTCAGCAAAATCTTCAGATGAAGATGCATAAATAATTCCGCGAGAAGAATTGATGAGCAGTCCGGCCTGATCATTCATTCCGTATTTAAAAACCTCATCCATACTTCCGCCCTGCGCACCTACTCCCGGAACGAGCAAAAATGCATCCGGAATAATCTGACGAATATTTACCAGAAATTCAGCCTTTGTTGCGCCTACTACATACATCAAGCGCTCGCTGTGCTCCCAAGTGGTTGACGTCGCTAAAACTTTTTTATAGAGCTCGGTTCCATCAATTTGTTGGGTTTGAAAATCGAATGCACCGGGATTAGACGTGAGCGCCAGCATTATGGTGAATTTCTCTTCAAAAGCCAGAAAAGGCTCAATGGAATCTTTTCCCATGTAAGGTGCTGTGGTCACCGAATCAAAACCAAGATCTTCAAAAAAAGCTTTAGCATATCTACTTGAGGTGTTCCCGATATCACCACGTTTTGCATCGGCGATCGTGAAAACATCAGGATGCTTCTCGTTTAAATAGTTTATCGTTTTTTCTAAAGACTCCCAGCCTTTTAAACCGTAAGCTTCATAAAAAGCGGTGTTGGGTTTATAAGCCACCGCAAACTGATGCGTCGCATCAATGATCGCTTTGTTGAATGCAAAAATGGGATCTTCTTCCTCAAGCAAGTGTTTAGGAATTTTATCTAGATCGGTGTCCAGTCCCACACATAAAACTGATTTCTTTTTCTTTATTTGCTCAACAAGCGTATTGATGTTCAAAACGATATGTATTTACAATTAAGCGATTAAATAGAATCGCCGCCTTCGGCTAGTTTTTCGGTATTGCTTACCAGTTGTAATTCGTCAATAATTTTCTGAATATCTCCATCAATAATATTGGCCAAATCATAAAGCGTCAAGTTAATACGGTGATCAGTAACCCTTCCTTGTGGATAGTTATAGGTACGTATTTTTGCACTTCGGTCTCCACTGGTTACCATTGACCCACGTTTTGCTGCATCTTCTTCCTGCTTCTTAGCAAGCTCTAAATCATAAAGACGCGAACGCAATACTTTAAACGCTTTCTCTTTGTTCTTATGCTGAGATTTTTGATCTTGACATTGCGCCACCAAACCTGTTGGCTCGTGTGTTAAACGCACCGCAGAATACGTCGTGTTTACCGACTGCCCACCAGGACCTGACGAACAGAAATAATCTATACGTACATCTTTAGGGTCTATTTCTACATCAAACTCTTCAGCTTCAGGAAATACCATAACGGTAGCCGCACTGGTGTGTACACGACCTTGTGTTTCGGTTTGTGGCACACGCTGTACGCGGTGTACTCCGGCTTCAAAGCGTAAGGTTCCATAAACGTCTTCACCGGTCACCTCAACCTGAATTTCTTTATAACCCCCACTGGTTCCTTCACTGTAATCAATCGTACTGGTTCTCCAGCCTTTGCTCTCGCAGTATTTCATATACATACGATACAGGTCTCCGGCAAAAATACTTGCTTCGTCCCCACCGGTTCCTGCTCTAATTTCCATCACAGCATTCTTTGCGTCTTCAGGATCTTTAGGAACAAGCATAAAACGAATTTTTTCTTCCAAAGCAGGCATCGCCTCCTTGGCCTCTTCTAACTGAAGTTTTGCCATCTCGGTCATTTCAGGATCGCTACCATCGGCAATGATCTCTTCAGCTTCCTCAATACGCTGGGTATGCTTAATATAGTTCTCGCGCTCATCCATAAGTGCGCGTAAATCTTTGTATTCTTTATTTAATTCAACATAGCGCTTTTGATCGCTGATTATATCTGGCTGAATGATAAGATCGCTTACTTCGTCAAAGCGTTGTTTTATAAAGTTTAATCGTTCTAGCATAAGCATTTTTAATTGCTTGCGAATTTACATAAAAAAAAAGCGTTTTGCTGTTATTTTAATTGTGCGAAAAGCAATGTTTAGGAAGAAAGAATACTTCAGCTGCTATCTTGAGTTTATTCTGAATAGTCGGTGCTGTATTTACGCTCCCGATCTAAAAGTCCCGTATTTAAACCGTAGTTGATAAGTAAAAACAAAGACGTTACATAGGCTATTCGTTCTAAGTAGTACATTTCATAAATCGAAACGTAATATGCAAAACATGAAGCAACATCTGTTATTAAACAGCTGTACGCGAGAAAACAAAATATTATAGACCTGCGACTTCCTACACGGTAATAATAATAAAGGGAAGACAATAAAAGCGCAATAATAGCACTTCCAAAAATATAAAATGCATAGGTTATTCCCGGTTCTCTAAATTCTGGAGAGGCAATTTCCTCAAGCTGTACAAGCATAAAAGCAAAAGCGAATGTAAGCAGAGCTCCTACTAAAAGGGAAGGTGTTTGAAATTTGTATTTAATAAGCTTACGCCATTGCTTTATTAATAACAGAATATAGCTCAAAATACTGAACGCAAAAAAGTAATAATCGTAATCGTCTTGCTCATAATGGATATAAAAATAATCTCGAGCAACTAAAGCAATTAAAATGGCCACAACATACTTGTTACGCCCTGAAATAAAAAAGGTGTAGTAACTCAAAAAAAGGCAGGTAGAAATAAGCCGCACGCCGCGCATAGGGATAGGAGAAAGAAAACTTATAGCCAAAATATTGAGTACCGCAATCACAACAGCGCAAAACACCAAACTGCTAAGTTTGAGCATCTTTTTCTCTGTTTTAAAATTGTTTTGAATACGGCTCATAAAACCCGCTAAAAATTTTCTTCTGATACAAAAACCGGACTATAACGAGTCAAAGCCCCTGCAATACAGCACTTAAACTTAATTATTTTATTGAAATGAATGCATATAATCTTACCAAAAAAGCCTTGTCAAATAAACAAGGCTTTAGAAGTAAAACAACTTTAAATTTAGAAGTCAGTCTGAAAAACATCTGCAGCATTAAATGCTCCGGTTTGCATAATTGTACTTGAATGACTTAGTCCTAGCTGCGTCACAGCTGCACCATTAGAATCTCCTAGCTGTCTTGTTAAAGCATAGTTATCATCTCCCCATTGTGCTACTGTTGCGAAGTTAAGATCTCCTGAAGTCTGAAGCGTATTTGCATAATTACCATCTCCTACTTGCTCTTGAAAAGAGGTTTGTGTAGAGAAATACTGCTGTGTATTTGCAAAATTGTTATCGCCTTCCTGATATTGACGTGAGTAGTTGTTGTCGTTACCTTGGTAAGCCACAACCTCATTATTATCACCTATAGAAGCTTGAAGCGCAAATTGATATTGTCCTCTTTGCGTTATAGTAGCGTCATTTGCATCACCATACTGCTCCTGCTGCGCAAAACCGATTTGAGAGGAAGCCCAGCCCGTATAGTCAACACCTTGCGTGATCGTTGCTGAATTTGTATTACCATTTTGAATTTGGTAAGCTGCATTATCATTCCCCCATTGGGTTAGTGTTACACTGTTTTGAGCCCCAGATTGATCAGAATAGCCATAATTAAAATCACCTACCTGCTCTACGGTAGCATCATTTTCTGTACCGTACTGATAAACATAATCCCCATTGACTGCTCCTTCCTGAGAAATTTCGGCAGTGTTTCCTTCAATTTGCTGTACAACCTGTGAAAAATTAGAATCACCCAGTTGGGAAATTGCCGCGTCATTTAAATTTCCATATTGATAAGAATACGCTGAGTTGTAAGCTCCTTCTTGATCAACATCCAGAGTATTTTCATCACCTAATTGATACCCATAAGAATAGTTGTATGTACCTACTTGATACACGACTCCAAGGTTGGCATTACCCTGCTGTTCTAAAGTACTCGAATTGCTCTGTGCAATTCCTGCTGCGGAGATTAAACTCGCACCTAATAAAAGAATAGAAT
Organism: Leeuwenhoekiella blandensis MED217; assembly: GCF_000152985.1. Taxonomy (GTDB): domain Bacteria; phylum Bacteroidota; class Bacteroidia; order Flavobacteriales; family Flavobacteriaceae; genus Leeuwenhoekiella; species Leeuwenhoekiella blandensis. The sequence continues at coordinate 3,549,120 of NZ_CH672395.1, forward strand.
TTTTCATAATTCAATTAATAATATATAAATGGTTAATAAATAATATACTTAGTTGACGGCCAGACGGCTGCTTAAAGGGGAGAGGTTCTAGGGAATCTTTAAAATAACTTAAATTCCCACCCAACAAGAAATTTTTCGACGAAAACGTTGTATTTCAAGACAACCTGCACTTAAATATTTTATTATCAGATATTTGCAAATTGACTTAAGATTTTCATTAACTTAACCTTGATTTATTAACCATTTTAAAACCAAGTAATTATGAAAATCAAATCGCTTGTTATGTTGGGCGCACTGAGCTTGCTCTTTTCGTGCCAAAATGAACAACCTATCGCAGACCAGAAAGAAACTCTGGAACAAGAACTAGAAATTACGCCTAAAATCCTAAGTCAAATTGAAGCGCTGAGCTTGAATCCCGAGGATGTAGAAACCATTACAACAACTTTCCCTGACGGAAGCACGAGAACCAGCTTGCTGATCGAGGGAGATATCGCTATCAGTGCTGCAGAATTAGAAAGCATACGCCCTGTTGATATTAGCAACAAGCAATACCGCACCTATAATTTAGTAACTTCTCCCAGAGTTATCGAAGTAATTGGTTATACAGGCCTGGGCTTCAATCAAAATTTAACAGCACTGCAACAGGATGCACTTACCGAAGCTGTAGCAAATTATAATGATCTGAATTTAGGGCTAAGTTTCAATCTTACATTCACCAATGATCTTACCAACGCAGACATTATTGTATTTCAAAATCCAAATGGCGCTGCTGGTGGTGTTGCCGGTTTTCCTTCTGCAGGAAATCCTTATCTATATGTTCAGATCTATTCTGGTATGGAAAATTATAGTTTAGAAGTTAACACCCATGTTATGACGCATGAGATTGGTCATACCTTGGGACTTAGACATACTGACTGGTTTACACGTCAGAGTTGTGGTCGACCTAGTTTTGGCGAACTCGCTAATCCTTCAGGGGCTGTTCATATTCCGGGAACTCCGTACAGGTTGGATCCTAATTCTGTAATGCTCTCTTGTTTTGGCCTGGATGAGACCGGAGAATTTGGGAGATACGATATTGTAGCTCTTGAGTATCTTTATTAAGGTAAAAGGAAACTGCTTACTACAAATAAGCAGTTTCCTTTTTTTATACACATCTGTTTTTTTTTTAAACAGGCGCATTTTCTTCAATCAATTTTTCTTCTTTTAATTCAGCCCATAGATCGGCAGGAATTTTTACTGAAAAAGAAGTTGCATTTGCTGCAGACTGCTCTGCAGTACTCGCACCGGGAATTACAGAGCCTACCACAGGATGCGCTGCACAGAACTGCAATGCTACCGTACGTAAATCTACGCCATAGTTATTGATGATAGCATTCATTTTCTCTCGCTTTTCTACCATGTCTTGAGGCATTTTTCCGCCATAGTTCCAGCGATCCCGATTGGCTAAGAATCCGGCGTTCAATGGACCTCCAATTACAGCGCTCACATCCTTCTTCTCCATCGCAGGAAAAACTTCATTCAACGCATTCTTATGTTCTGCTAAAGAATATTGAATCGCAACAAGCATCACATCAGGATCTGCCACTTCCAAGCATTTTAAAATGGGCTGTGGAGTATTTACGCCCATTCCCCAGCCTTTGATCAGGCCTTCTTCACGCATTTTGGTCAATTCAGGAAATGCTCCTTTTTGCGCGATCTCAAAATGTTTAACCCAATCTTTGCCTAAGTCTCCATTATCTGGGGATAAATCGTGAACAAAAACAATATCTAAAGAGGCTAAGCCCAAGCGATGTAGGCTATCTTCAACAGATTTACGTACTCCTTCAGCAGTGTAATCATAGTTATGCTTGAAGTTGAGCTTTCCCTCCCACAATAAATCTGGGTTTGGTGTAAAACCTGCATTAGGTTCCAGAACACGTCCTACTTTAGTTGAAATTAAAAAATCCTCCCGCTTTTGTTCAAACAAAAAATGTCCTAATCTACGTTCGCTAAGCCCCAAACCATACCACGGTGAAGTATCAAAATAACGTACGCCGTTATCCCAGGCCGCTTGAAGGGTTTGCGTAGTTGCCGCGTTAGAGTTCTTGTGAAAACCATTTCCAAAAGCAACTCCACCTATACCATGTATAGCAGGGAAATCTATTGGTGTTCGCGCCAAGCCTTGAGGTGCAGCAAAAGGAATTTTTGTTTCTGACCGTGCCGTATTAAAAGGTGCCGAAACCAAAGCTGCCGAAGCAAGTGCCGATTTTGTAATAAAGTTTCTTCGTGATGTCATAGCTTATATATTTTGATTTTTTGTTTTTTCGCAAACTGAAAAAGCATTAATGCTTTTTCAACCTGTTTATTAGAGCCGCGCTTTATAAGTTTTTTTCCTAAAGCAGCCGTAATCTTAAGCCTGTAGCTCTAAAACAAAATAACAACCGACAATTGAGATCGCTACTGTAAAAACCTATGAGGAGCCTGTAATTTCCCATCACAAAACACTATCATAAAATTAACAGAATGGAGCACTGATATGGCTTTTTAAGGGATCACAAACAGCCTGAAATTAAAAAAGTGGCTAGTTTGTTCAAACTAACCACTTTTCAACTTGTGACCCCGGAGGGATTCAGTATTTTTAATAAAACCCTAGAAAACAGCGTCTCTAAGCGATTTTCAAAATTTTTGCTTGTCGGATCGCTACCTTACGTTTTGATGCTATTTACCTGACATTCAATTCAAAGGTAGTATTTTCATCTAAAACAACAAGCCTATCAGCAAAAATGCTCATTTAAAATTATATTTCAACTAGTTCTTCAAAGTCCAATTTAATGAGTTCCCAAATTTCACCAAGTCACCCTTGATACACCCTATTAAATAAGATTTACCAAGCCCAGAAAAGTATCTCTCAGAATAGTCTTAATTTTTTCAAAATCTATACTACCATATGGGCATCGCTGAACAAATCAATATCAATAGACTCTCGATGACCAAGTTAGAAGACTCAACGAGTTATCTCCTACTCTATAAGATTATAATTCTTGAGATTTTCTTCAAAAGAGGGTAAATAACTTTTCTTGATCGATTGAACAATCTTCTTAACAGTCTGTCTCCCGTAAAATGCAAGAAGCTCTTGTATTTCTTTTCCGTTTCCGCGCTCAAGTACGCGTTGTATTACAGCACGCTTGTTTTTATCCCAATCTATCTGCTCTAATTGAGTATCCCAAAAGAGCGCTTTTCTAAAATGATTGAGGTTGGGAATTCTCCTATAGTTTGCCGCAATTTGTTGCTGCACATCATAGCTGGCTTGCAGGAGCATAAAGTAATCTGGCTGTACGCTAAAAACATCTCCCAGCTTAATAGAAAGTTTTGCATTTATGGCTCTTCGCCCGTTTAAAATTGCGCTAATGGTTTGTTTATGCTCATCAATAGTTCGCGCTAAATCACTTGCGGTAGTCCCGCGCTTTTTTAAAGCACGTTTTAAAACAGCTCCGGGATGAACACCCTTTATTTTATCCAGATCAGGTAGCATGGCAAAAACTTTCTGTAAAGATAGCAAATAAAGTAAACAAAAATGTTTACTAAAAGACCATATATGCAATTCTTCGAATAATCCGTTAAATTATGTAACGGGGTATTCTATTAATGAATAGCTTTTATTAGCCACTTATTTAATTCCACCATATTTTGCAGGAATTGGTTTTCCTTTAGATTCCATAGTCCACAAAAGACTAACGATCCACCAGCGCCCTTTATAATACGTTAATTGATAACTATTCACTCCTTTATCATCAACTCCCTCAGAGTCCTTTCCATAAAATGTCTGAAACACCTGAGCTATACCATTATATTCATCTACAACTTTATGGATTTCTTTTTCAAGATATCCTTCTTCATAGTAAGGATCTTTTAAAAGCGTCAGAAAATCGTCTAGTGAAACAGATTCAGCTTTTATAGAATCTGCAACTGTAAATTGGGCTGCTGGATGGAATAAATTCCGAACTGCTGCAGTATCCATTTTCTCCCCTTTTTCTATGCTTATTTCCTCAAGGAGCTCATTGATAATTCCATCAATAGATGTAACAGAACTATCTGATTGCTCCTGAGCTAAAGCATTAATGGAAATGCTTAGGAAAAGCAGTAGAAAACGATAATGTTTCATAGTGTGTTTATTTTTCTTCGATTTTTATTGTTCCATTCACCCAGTCTGGTAAATAAAGGCGCATTCCAGTTTTTGTTTCAATAGCGATCAACTTATTTCTTAATTGAACTGATGGCAGTCCAATAGCGCTTCTTGCCTTATTTATTTGCGAGATATTCGATATGTTAGGAGGTATAAGATAACCGTAGGAGGACTCCTTCCATTCTGAGGTAACTGCTTTCTTCCAATCTTCGGGCAATGCAATTTCATATGGAGAGATATAGCCTTCTTTTAGGAATTGCATCAATTTTGGCTTTATAAAATCAAATAGGGTATCTTCTCTTACATATGCAACTCCTTGAGAATTGTGGTGACTCAAAATAGTTGAAACCCAGAAATCATTTCCTATGAGAAACTCCCCAGGATACCCCTTGCGTTCTATGATATCGATTAAATCGGACAGTTGTTTTTCACTATGTTCAGGAAAATTTTCTGAAATGAATTTTTCTTGTTCTTCCTCATCTTCTATAACATAGGCTTTATACGCGAGTTTCTGATCCTTTTCGATCATTGCGTGAACGCTACTTCTAATAGTGGTATCAATGCTATTTAAGAATTGATCGTGTAAGTGTTCATAGTGTTCTTCTATCAGCTCCCAATCAGAAGCAAGTAGGTGTTTTGCCAGGAATGTATGCTCTTTGAGGTGACCCAACTCCCAGCCATTAGAAATCCCTTTTTTAATGTAAATTAATCCTTTCTCCTTTTCTCCAATTAAGAAAGAAAGTTGAGCAGCGACTTTATAGTCACGAAGAAAAATGAAATCATACTGATTAAATAACTTTTCATAACGAATCAATGCTTTCTCATATTTTTCTAGACTAATTAATGTTTCTGCTGCTATAATTTCTGAATGATATTGCGTGTAATCATTAGTCTTATTTTCAACCTTATCACAAGCATTCAAAATACATAAAAGGCCAAAGAGAATAATCAAGTATTTAATTTTCATAATTAAATTATCGCCAAATATTCTTTTTATTTTAAGCGCTCTACGATAAGAGACGAAAACAGATTCACACCTGTTTTTATACAGCTTTCATCCACTGTAAAATTGGGTGAATGGGTTTGCGCAATAATGCCTTTTTCGTAATTAGAACCTCCCATAAAAAAATATACACTGGGCACTTTAGGCTGAAAAAATGCAAAATCATCGCTTCTACCATCGGCAACAACACCATACATGCGAAGCACTTTATCCTTTCCATAAATTGTCGATAACTGAGCTAAACAGGCATTAACCAATTTTTCATTATTATCTAAAGTTGGAAATACATCAACCAATGCTGCTTTTATTAGTTTATCTGCATATGGAGAGGCAAGTATTTGGTTTTTAAGGTTCGAAATTGCGGAATCCCGCTGCTTTTTATCACTAAAACTTAAAAAAGCTCGTATTTCCAGCTTATTTTCTGTTTCCGTTATGCTGAAGTTGTTCTTCTCGACCGTGGTAAAATTTGTGTAGATTGAATTTGGTGCAGCAATCCCTAGTTCCGGATCGCCCATGTTTTGCATGTTCCAAAATTTACTTTCAGGAGCAACATTCTCAAGCCCCCTTATCTGACGTTTTGCAAAAGCGATCAATGCTTTATTATCTGTTACGTTTTGGAAACTAAGATGAATCTGCTTATAATCAGAAAACATTTCCTCGGATTTTGTAGCAATGGTTCCGGTGGGAAAAGGAGTAACATGCATCGCATACATCTCTTCCGGGTGGATAATATCAAACAACCCATCATCTATCATAGCCAACGCCCCTTTTATATTTTCTTCTGAAGGTTGAAAAACAAAGTATACGGTACCTTCCAACTGTTCTTTTTGGCTGGACAAGACATTGGCGATACCCAAAGCAACTGCAGTATGCACATCATGTCCGCAAATATGACGAACTCCTTCGTTTCTGGATTCAAAATCGACGACATCGGGAGCAGTTGAGGGCATGGCATCAATATCTGCACGCCAGGCTATTTTTTTGCCCGGTTTTGCTCCTTTCAAAATTCCCACTACACCATACCCACCAATATTAGTTTTTACCTCAAGTCCAAGACCAATCAAATACTCAGCGATTTTCTCAGATGTTCTTTTCTCCTCCCCACTGATTTCCGGATACCTATGCAAATCCCTACGAATGTTGATCAGACTGTCAAAAATTTGCGCTGTTTGCTTTTTAATATCCTGATGAATGCGTTCTGGTGTATTTTGACCGAAGGCGGAAATAGCCACTAGCACAAAAAAGAATAGGCTTAATATATCACGTAACATTTTAGACTTCATTTTGTTATGTTTTGATTGATGTAACAAAGATGCAATCGAACAGTGATCCCTACCTGTCACATATGTGACAAAATCAGTTCTTGGCAAGTTTTCTTCGTATTCTACTCAGGGATTGTCTTTCTACACCCAGAAAAGAAGATAGATCCGTTAAACTGATGCGCTGGATCAGATCTGGATTTTCATTAATGAATTTCAAGTACCTTTCTTCTGCAGTATTAAACAAAAAACTCTCAACTCTATCATTCAAAATAGTCAAAACCATCTCTGCAATAAGCCTGCCTTGCATTTCACTATTCTTGAATCGTTTATAGCTTTCCATTATCGATGAATACGGCAGGCGCACAACTGTAGTTGGCTCTAAGCATTTAAAGTAATACTTGGTAGGTATTTGTCTTAAATAAGCAGGATAATCGGTAACATAAGCGCACTCCTTGGTGAATCCTGTAGTTATAGCGTTGCCTTTTTCATTTATATAATACCTTCGAATAAGGCCTTCACAAATAAAACACATATGCGACTGAACTTCCCCGGCTTTTAAAAAGTAATCCCCTTTCTCAAAAGATGCCACAGACAAATGCATTTTAAAGAATTCCTTTTCCTTTTTTGTAGCATAGGTTAATTGGTTTAAATATAAATCGAAGTATTGCTTATGGGTTTCTGTCATTTTGAGTGTATTGCAAACATATACATTGACACTAAAGATATGCATATCTCCAAAATTGACAGATTACCAATTGTTTATAGGATCATTGCAAACGAGAAAACCGGCGTTGAGGTAATGTACTATATCCCTCATCTCATAGATTAACATAGCCTTTCAGACTCTAAGAAACCAAACGGTGTAGCTATTCTAGAACAGGTTAAGAGACCTAAAGCTCCCCGTAAATCACCTCAGGGCAAGACTAGGGGAATGAAACCCTTTTATCGAGAAGAATGAAGCACGATGAAACCACACTGAATCCACAGTGAGTCCACACTGCAACCACAGTTTACCACACTTTTTGTAGGTGAGTGTAGGTATATCATAGAAATAATGAAGGAGCATATAGTGTTATCCTTACTTGTGGCCTACTATATTAAAGGGTTCGGGTTCAAAAGGAAGTTTACAGTATCGGTTCGATTTGCACCAGTTGTTTCTGTTTGTTTGTGCCATTTTAAAGATCAAGTAAATACTATCCTATAGTTTAAACGAAGTGATATGCACAACACATTTAATCCAATGGACCTGCCTATGGTAATTATTTTTGTGCTCTGGCTTTACTTATTTTCAATTCGGTTGCTACTTTTTTTTCAATTTCCCTTTGCTTAAAATCAAACCAATCTTGTCTAAAATGTGATTGATCTATTATATTTTTAAAATTCTGAAATGGCTTTTTGTTTTCTAATACGTTTCCCAATACTGCCTTAAGATGCTGATCAGTTAATTGGTGTACAAACGATTCCATAATTTTAAAGGACTCAAAGCTTTCGAGAACATCAAATTTTATAAAATCTGTTTTGTTATTCTCTATCCTTGCAAAATCCTCTGCAAAAGCCTCTTTAAAGTCCTCTTGGTCTGATATATAAATATTTCCTGGGATTGCAATAACTTCATTTGTTTTCAAATTCAAATAGCAATCAAATCCGCAATCCAATTCCTGCGCAATATTCTTGATGATATGTTGGTTAAGATTATCCAAAAAAGCAACCGTATTTATCTTCTTTAATTACATTAATCATTTGGTCCAAGTGTGTTGATTTGGGGAAAGGTTCATAAAGTTCCCATTTGCCACTTGCCCGCATCCAATATAAATTCCATTCTTTTCTGGACTTATAAAATCTGATTTTAGCAAATTCAATAGTTTGTAGCTCTTCTGGATTGTTCCAAAAAGGTCTGACTTCATAAAGAATTGCAACTTTGCCATCGTAAGAATATCCAAAATCCAATTGCTCACGTGTTTTTTTATCTTCGGGTCGCAATGACTCCACATATTTTTTTATTGTAGATTCATTGATATCGATTGCTATACCCATCCATTCTATTTTTACCTTGCCCACTATGCCAAGGGGTCTATAAAACCACCTATTAACAGCTTAAAAGTAATTGAAGTCGCGGTGATATCCAACAAAAACAACACATAAGGCTCACAGACAAAACCTTGATGATTATTGGGACGTTTCAGCCAAAACAAGCGTTCATTCTGGACTCTGGTTCTACAAACGGACACAGGCGTGTCGATCACATGAACGCCAGTTATAAGTTTTATAAATATTAAATGTTATTGTATATTTACAATAGACAACACGTAAATATCCAATAATGGAAACTAAAGCAAAAACAGCAGGTTCAAATAAAAAACAAGGTTCAGTAAAAGTCAAAGATGCTAGAAAGGCTGTAGAATCGGTTAAGTTCAGTAAATTCTCCCCATCTTGGGTTGTTGTGCATTCCAAAGACGCTCCTGGATATAAAATGGAACTAATAGGCCGTATTAGAGAAGGTGTTAAAAAATCAGATTGGAAACAATTGATTCAATACACAGATTCTACAGAAAAAGAGTTTGAAAATATTCTTCCTGCATCTATAAGTAGTATGCAAAAGAAAACTGTTTATGGAAAAGAGATATCAGAACGTATTTATGAATTAGCTCGATTATTTGGGTTAGGTTATGAGGTTTTTGATTCCAAAAAAGACTTTAAAAAATGGTTGATTACTCCATCAAGGACTCTTGGAGGTAAAATTCCATTTGAGCTACTTGATAGTAGTTTTGGCTTTGAAATGGTAGAAAATGAAATTGTTAGGATTCAATATAATGTTTATAGCTAATGATTGTTTACAGAGTAGCTAATGTAAAATATAAAGACTCAACATTATCAGGAATTGGTGCTGAAAAAGTTGGTGGAAGATGGAATTCAGTTGGTACTAGAGCAGTTTATTGTTCAGAAAATATTTCATTAGCTTTATTAGAGTATTATGTTCATTCTGAAAACATTGCATACCTACCTAAAAAAATATTGATTGCAAAAATTAAGTTTCCAGATGAGTTTGTGATAGAAGAACTAGATGAGTTACCTGAAAGATGGAGTCAATATCCATATTCTTCGAAAACAACAAAGGTTTTTACAGAAGTAGCAAAAGACATAAATAGATTTGCTTTAAAGGTACCATCTACAATTGTTAGTCTTGAATCAAATATCATTTTAAATCCTTTATTTAAAGAATTTGGAAAAGTTCAAATAGTAGAGTTCATCGAATTGCCAATTAATGACAGGTTAAAAAAAGACAAACATTAATACTATATTCACAAGGTTGATAATTACTACCAATGTCAGTCGATTTACAAAACTATCTGTTTCTTGTTTAAAAGTAGTTAAAGAGGTCTCGATATCCACCAGTGTAAAAAACTTTCCTACCCCCCTCACACCAAAATAAGCAAAACCCGTAGAGCGGAGACCGACAGAATCCAGATAATTATCGAGACGGTTCAATAAAACAGCATTCATTCTGAGTTCCTGTTATACAAATGCACACAGGCTGAAACTACCATACCAACGTAGAGATTGTGTAGTTTTCTTTATTCCGTTATTCCGTTATTCCGTTATTCTGTTTTTCAAATCCATTTGACCATGTAAAATTCTCGTAATTTCGATTGGACGGTCAATTCTTTTTCGGTAAAAGATGATATGTCGATTTGCTTTTAATCCGTAAAGCTCAGATTTGACTCCATCATAGTTTTTTCCCAATTCTGGATTATTAGCTATATCCTGACAAAGATCAAGAAGCATCTCATAATAGCTGTCAGCTTGATTCTCCGACCAATTTTCGTACGTATATTCCCAGATTCCATTTAAATCAGCTACGGCTTTGTTGGTCAGTTCGTAGCTAGCCATTATTTCTACGTTTTGCTTTTAATTCCTCAAGATTTTTTTTTGGATCAAAATCTTGAGCAATTCCACTATCAATCCCTTCTTGAATAGCATTTCGTAACGCAATTGCTTTGCTTTCTTCATTTTCTAATAGGCGTAGTCCAGCACGTATTACTTCACTCACATTTTTGTATCGTCCAGCAGAAACTTGGGTTTGTACAAACTCGTCAAAATAATTTCCTAATGATATCGATGTGTTTTTCATAACGTTTTAATTCATTCAAATATACCAATTTTTGGTAAACTGAAACTTGTAGACCTGCAGCTTGTTTCTGCTTACGCTATTTTCATTTTTAGGATAAACTGCCTCAGGGCAGGCCCAAGAGGCAAGGGTTGGAAACGAATTTTTAATTTCAAGGCAAGCTTCGGAGTATTAAACCCTTTGGCGACGCCAATAAAAATGACCGTGTAAGAAGTATATGGATCAATGCTAACGCACTACCACCCTTTTTATCAACAAACTAAAACAAGAAAACCGCTTAGTCTCGAAGCTTCAGGAGGCTTATTTAAGTTTATAATGTTATGTTTTACAGTTTTGTGCAACGGTTAGTGTTATTAGCAAACGGCTTTTTATTCTATTCGTTTGTATTCAAGTCGATTTTTCCAAGTTCGACCATCTAAAAATGCTAGTATTAAAAAGGCTCCTGACCTGTGATTGGAATAATCCAAAATCAGATTTTCGTTTTCAGATTTGCTCAATCTCGTTCGTTTAATATCAATCGCTCCAGCAATATAGGGAACTAATAGAAATCCAGTATTCTTATTTTTTAAATATAAAAATCCGTCTTTTTTAAGTTTTGCGTTAAGCGTTCTTTCTCTAAAAACAGTATCGTTTTCAATGTAGCTTATTCGAACCCTTTTTTTATTTAAAACCTTAAGTCCGAATTTGTAGTTTTTAAGACTGTCAAGATGTAACGTGTCCTTGATTAGTTTTCGGTCGATTTCTTGAAGAAAATTATTTCCAGTCCACATTTGTCGGTCAAACTTTTTGAAGGCAGTATCATAGTCAATTTGTTTGATATCATAAACTCCATCTAATTCCGATAAGTTTGATTCATTTAGCGGATATGGATTGGTTAAATCCTTATCAAAGGAAGCGCAACCTTGAAGAAGTAAAAACGTAATTAAGTAGTAAAATAAATTTCTCATTCAGAACTTTATTAAAGGTTGCACAACCGCACGGTTATGAGTAATTGCGAGGTTTAGCACTTAACTTTGTAAGTTTATTCTAAACTGAAAATCCGCGAGGATTTTAACGCAGTTCTTTGTTTGCTACTGGCTTTATTCATTTAATTTTATCTCATATCGCTTTGAATTCACGCGCTCAAATAAATCAGCAACTTTTTCTTTTTCCGTAAAGATTCTTGTTTCTTTTCCACTGCGAATGATTCGCAATTCTTTTAGGTTTTCAGCCAACTCTTGTCTTTTATATTCAGATTGCGGACTGTAGTTTCCAATCCATCCTAATTTTAAGGCTTGCCCTTTTTTTAATCTACAAGAAACCAGCTTTTTGGTCAAATCAATAATCAATCCCGAACTTTTAATTTCCTTAAGTTTTGACAGCCAATTCGATTCCATCATTTCTGGATTAGAAACAAACCCTCCGAATACACTTTGTTCAATAAATTGGTATTCAATAATTACTATTTCTTCACTTGCATTGTAAATAAAGAATTCCGTTTTTATTGAGCAACTCGTTAAGGTCAGAAACAATATCAGTATTAACTTTCTCATTTTTTCAGCTTGCAGCTAACGGTTTGGCTATGCCCAGTGTCCCGAAGGGCATTGCGTGTAGGTGTTATTGTAACCAGTTTTTAATTCCATATTCCATTTGATTCAGTCAGAATCATTGGATCTTTATCTGTAATTAATATTGTTTGTTCGTGTTGCGTTACAAAGCCTCCTTTGTTTCCTATTAGAGTCCAGCCGTCATTCAATTCAACCGCAATTGTTGAGTTTGTTGAAATAAAAGTTTCTATTGCAACAGTTGTGTTTTTTTTAAATCTTTCTCGATTGGTTCTAACTCTATAATTTAAAATGTTTTCTGGTTCTTCGTGTAAGCTTCTACCAACTCCGTGACCAGCCAAATTTTTTATTACTTTAAAGCCTGATTTTTTAGCCTCCGTTTCTATTAAATATCCGATTTCAGAAATTTTAACTCCACCTTTGATATTTTTAATTGCTTTACGTAAAATATCTTTAGAAGCATTTACAAGAGGTTGGTGGTTATGAATATCTTTTCCTAGAACAAAAGAACCTCCGTTGTCAGACCAAAATCCATTTAATTCAGCTGATACATCAATATTAATCAAATCGCCTTCTTTTAATATTTTTTTATCAGATGGTATTCCGTGAGCAGCTTCTTTATTTACACTTATACAAGTGAATCCAGGAAAACCATAAGTTTCAAAAGGTGCTGATTTAGCTCCATAACTTTTTAAAATTTCACCTCCATAAAGGTCTAATTCTTTAGTTGTCATTCCAACTTTAGCATATTCTCTCATCAATTTTAGTGTAGTACCAACAACTTCACTAATTTTTTTCATTCCTATTAATTCTGATTCTTTTGTTATCGACATTTTTTTGTTTTAATTGGCTACAACGGCAGTGGTTCTACAAAACCACCTGTTTATGTTTTTAAAAGTAATTGAAGTGTATGCGATATCCAAAAGTAACATATAAGCTTCTGTGTGTTTTTCGCTGATTTAAATGAAATGAAAGGTCTACAACCTCAAAACCTGCCTGCCGAAGGCAGGAACATCTTAAGTTCACCCAAAAACAAACTAATCCCCATAGTAGGCTGACCATCAATCAACCGGTTCAGTGAACACGGCGTTCATGCTAGGTTCTCGTTCTCCAACGGGACGGGCTTTACTGACCGCACGAACGCTAGTTATTCTAGTTATTGCCACCAGTTATTTTCAAAGATAGTATTGACTTAAAAAACTCGGATTTTCTTTTTCTTTTGGGTAAAAATAAATTCCTATTAATAATTTACTGTCATCAGGAACTTTGTCATTTACTCCTTTGTCAAAACTTGTCCATTCTGTTTTTTTAATTATCTCAATTAATTTTTTGTCGATTGGGTTTTGAAATCCACTTATTTCAATCACGTTTTTAATACTCAAGTCAGTTGCAAAAGTTATTTCATAAATCCCATATTTTTTCTCAAGTTCAATTCCTTTGAACTGCTGTAATTCTTTATGAAGTTTCGCTTTTTCTCGATAACTTATTTTGTCCGTAAAATTTATGTTTTTTGACTTGAAAGTTTTTAGAATGTCTAATTCTCTTTTCTGTCGTTTCTGATTTGTTTTGTTCAAATAAAGTAAACCAGAACACATTCCAATTCCGTAATTTCCATCTTTGTTTTTACTTGCATAGGCAATTAAATTTGTGTTTTCTGGAATGTAAATATCACAAGAAGTTCCAATTCCATTGTCACTTCTCCCATATACATAAATTGATTTTAATCGGTCGCCTTTATACAGCTCATTAATTTTAATATCTGCTCTATATCCGTGTTCATTCTTTTGATTTGGATAGATTTTAATTATTGTCACATTAGCAACAAAATCAGATTGAGTATATTTTTCAGTTATTTTCGGCGGATCGCAATCGCAAGCAAAAACTCCAATTGAAAATAGAAAGATTGTTATTTGCAGGATTTTTTTCATAATTGGTGGCAACGGCAGTCTGTCTCAAAACTACCTGTTTATATTTTAAAAGTAGTTGAAGTGTATGCGATATCCAACAAAAACTGCATATGAGGTGTTTTGAGTTTTTAGTTGAACTAATTCAAGTTTAGAGCTTTTTAAGCCCTTTAGGAGCTTTAAAATACGTAAGAGACTTCGTTTTATTACTGTCTTGAAGGGGATGCCAAGATTGATTAGCCTTCTAAGATTGTAAGCCAGCAGCATAAGACCTAAATCTGCAGAAGCGGCTTGTAGCCCTCTTTTGGTAAGGATATGATCAAAGCCCCACTGCCTTTTAATCGTGCCGTAGGGATGCTCAACTAAGGCTTGTCGCTTTTTATACAGGTCACCGCTTTGAGCAATACGTTTGGCATTATCCTGAATGTTCTGCGTGTACTGACTGCGCTGTATTACCTTTCCATTGATTTTTGAAGTGGTACAGTTCTCCCGCACCGCACAGGTCTTGCAGGCTTTGGTTTTGTATTGCTTAAAAGTATAATTACGTGCTTTGTACTGGGTCCCGTTAGAGGTTAGTGTATGTCCCTGCGGACAGGTATAAGTGTCTTGATCTGAGTTATAGTTAAAATACTCTGCGTTGTATCTGGGGTTTGGTGCCTGACTTTTTCTTCCAATAGCAGGTATGGCAACCAAGGTAGCAATGCCTAAATGATCTGCTGTATGAAACTCACTTCCGGTGTGATACCCTTTGTCATAAAGGGCGGTGAAGTGGGTTGTGCGTAAGATGGTTTTAGCTCTGGCGAGCATACCGCCCATTGCTTTTTTATCATTGGCGTTGGTAAGTTTATAATCGATCAGGATTTTATTTTGAGCATCTACGGTGGTTTGTGCAGTGTAGCATACTTCGGTAACGGTCCCGCGTACAATTTGATGCCTGCTGTCAGGGTCAGAGGTTGATAGTTGCGGATTGGGAGAAGAGGTATCCTGCTCCAGTTGGTTTTGTATCTGCTGGTATTTTACACGTTGAGCTTTACGGGTGTGTATTTGCTGTTGTACTTCTTCTTTGTGATCTCCATCAGCATTAGCCAGTTCCCGGTTATGTTCTTCGAGTTTTTTATCAATGTAATCCAGATGGCGCTGTATCTTCTTTTTGTTGTAGTTACCTGCCTGTATTCTAAGGTTTATCCAAATTTTTATGCTGCAAATTTAAAGGTTTCCACATATGGTGTTTGCCTTTTGGTCACAGCAAAAATTCTGCTAACAATTTTGTTTCTAATGATGTTGAGTGTTGCCATTTTGTTCTTTCCTTCTTTTAATCGTTTATTGTAATAAATTTTTAATTGAGAGTCATGTAAAATAGCTGTTGCGGCAGCTGATGACAGAATAGTTTTTAAGTCTCTATTACCTAAAACACTTATTCTTGTCCTGCCCCTGTAACTCGTTCCAGAACTATGCTCAAACGGTGCAATACCAGCATAACATGCAAATTTCCGCCAGTTCTGGAATGACTTAAAATTATTGGTATGCGCTATCATGGTTGCAGCCAATATTGGACCGACACCTTTAATGGTTTGTATATTTTCATAGGTCTTCAAAATCTCTTGGTCTGATTTGATCAGGGAGACGATTTCTTTTTCTATCAATTTAATCTGTAGGGTCAAAAAACCTATTATTGCTCCAGAAGACTCAATCACGAACGACTTTTGAGTTGACGGGTACATTTGTTTCTCTTCTTTAATTGAGACTTTATGACCAGCTCTTTGACGGACTAGCTTTGAGCGTTGCCCGAGTAGCTTTTTGAGCGTAATAACCGTTTGCCCTGGCATTTTATAAGCAATCAAATCGTCTCTTCTCAAAAATGCATATTGAGCAATTCTCTTAGCATCTACCTTGTCATTTTTACCTCTTTTAATACCCATTGAACGTTTAAGCTCAAGTCCTGAAATAAGATAGTAAGTCAGATCCATTTGTTCGAGAAGTTCGCATAAGGGTTGTGAGTAAATCCCTGTGTGCTCTAGGCAAAACCGAAGCTCAACTAGTTTGAGATTTGTCTTCTCGATGACCCAATCGATCAATGATTGTCTTCCATCAACGTTATTCTTGAATGACTGATGTCTATTCCCACAATACAAATGCACATCCAAAGTGCCTTTTGATACATCAATACCGATAAATTCATTTTTCATTGTAAATTTGTTTGAACATTCATAAAAAACGTCTAGGACTAAGACTCTTAATAGATCTGAATATCTAAAATTCTAAATGGTCTGAGACGTGCCAAAAGTTGAGGATGGGACTAATACAGGCAATAGAACTCAAATTCTAGCCGGCAGGAAAGTTCACCCATCCTTTTCTTTTGGAAAATTAATTCAAAATCATTTTACAAACCTAAGAGCCGGCCAGGCAGGTTCTTCTTGCTGTTTTGGGCTCTGAGCTTAGTAGAGTCACCAGCGATGAGTGTAGCCCCGATCAGGTTGAAGTTACGCGCGAGTTGCACGCTCTGGCGGAACACGCGCTTAATAGCCTTTGGGTTATCTTTTCTAAAGCGGGCAATGGTGTTGTGATCAGGCTGTAGGTTTTTGATCAGCCAAATGACCTCGATATTGCGCAGGCATTCTTTTTCTAATATGCGAGAAGAACGCATCCGGTTCATATACCCATAAATGTAAAGCTTCAATAAATCTGCAGGATCATAAGGAGGCCTGCCTTGTGTGGATTTAGATTGAAAGCCCAGCACTTGCAGATCTAACAGGTTTACAAATTGATCGATCAGACGAACACTATTATCTTGAGGGATCATATCGTCTAAACAGGTAGTGTACAGGGTAAGTTGCTCGCGGGGTTGTCCTTGTTGATATTCCATTCATGAAATTAATCTTTTTAAATGAAACATCCTAGGTTTTGAGACAGTCTGACGGTCTCGTATAACCGTCAGTTACGGGTTTAATATGCGTTAATTTTCGGTTTAGCACTGGCGTTAGCAATTCCGAGTGGATTCGGACGTAGTCGAATCCGCCGTAATTGCGGTTATACATTGTTGGCAACTGGCTTTTACTTTTTCAAATTCAGTTTGTTTAGTTGTTCCAAAAATCAGTTTATCTCCATTCAGAATAAATTTTTGAGGCTTTATTTCCTCAATTTGACTCCAAAAACGCTTTGTGTCCGCCAATTCCAATTGATTTCGAGATTCATTTAAGTCAGTTGAAAATCCACCATAATTGACAAAAATTTCCATTGTTTTAAATCTTTGTTTTTTCTCAAAAATTAGCCATTGGTCATAGATATCAAACAATGATTTTTGAGTTAATTCAAATTCTGTCACTTCATCAAAATATGCAATTTCGTTTTCATAAATCCAACCTCTTTTAAATTCAGATTCGGTCGGTAGAAAAGAGTCGCTGTCGAATGAAATTATTGAAAGGTATTTATTGATAATAAATTCAGGAAATTCCGAAATCAATGAATTCATATCGTACTTTTCAGATACGATTTCAATCCAATAATAATCTTTATATTTTCCTGAGTTTATCATTTTCAGCTTGTTGCCAACGGTCTTGTATATGAAAAGTAGTGGATTTTACTCACTAACTTTTCGGATTATAACTGACCTTTAATTTATTCATTTTCTTTCGATTAAGCGATTAAACCGCTATTTTTTATATACGTTGTTACCTGCTGGCTTTATTCAGTCTAGTAATTCAATTTCTCGTATTCGGTCAATTTTAAAGTGCCTTTCAGTACCTCTTAAACTGCAATCTGCTTTTAATACTTCAAAATCATATCCAGAATATCCATTTTTGGTTATAATGTTTAGATTACTTAAAATCCGCTCACTTTCTTGTCCTTCTTTATTTTTGTACAAAACTTTTACTTTCTTTTTTTCTACAATGGCTTTTTGTATTAATGATTTGATTTGCCGATTATTAAAAGGTAGTTCTAAATTTTTTTTGGGTATTATTGTTTTCCACTCATTTTCATAATTTGAGTTATTTAGAGCTTTC
Source organism: Leeuwenhoekiella blandensis MED217 (assembly GCF_000152985.1). Taxonomy (GTDB): domain Bacteria; phylum Bacteroidota; class Bacteroidia; order Flavobacteriales; family Flavobacteriaceae; genus Leeuwenhoekiella; species Leeuwenhoekiella blandensis. Next base: position 3,567,122 of record NZ_CH672395.1, read on the forward strand.
CCTGTTGCTGTAAAACTGTGGTAAACAAGTCTTTTTATTTTGTCAAGTTGTTCAATTGGGAATAGTTCATATTTCAAATTTGTATAATCTTTATAAATTACTTTATTTCCTTGTGCAAATAAATATTTATGAGATGTTACATTTTCAATTAAATGTGCTTTGAATTTTTTAATACCTCCTTCTTCAAAATGTAGCCCAACTATATCATCTTTTTTAGCAATTTTAAGAAAAGTTAAAGATGCTTGAATATTAAAACCATTTTGATACTGCTTATTAATTTTTTTTGTAAGTAAATTTGATATTGAAACCTTATTTAAATTTCCATTTGTATAACCTAGAAGTAAATAACCATTTTTATCCCTTTCGTATAGTGGTAAAGAGTATATTGAAGTATTGCTTTTATGTGTTTCCAAAGTATATGTGCCAACAGAGTTTAAATTAAAATATCTCAATATTTTATCTTCTTCAAAAGTTTCAACTTCTTCTATGGATTCTAATACCATTTCTTCATCTTGTTGTTCTAAATCATCTTGCAATTTGTCAATGAAAGACTTATGTGTATATGAAGTTGTTTTTTTTTGAATTTCCTCTCTAGGAGTTTCATTAAAAACTTTGGCAATTGGTATTACTTTATCTTTTTTGGTATATTTTTCTATAAAATTGACCATTTTTTCAATTTCTGAACTTGGATTTCTTTTGTATGCAGAATATAAAATTCTATAAACTTTCCAACCTACACGCTCTAAAAATTCTTGTCGTTCAACATCATAGGCAACATCTTCTGGAAGCGAATGAAATGGGTCGCCATCACATTCAATAGCAATCATCTTACCATTGTTTGACACTACAAGGTGGACTTGCAACAAAAAACTGGACTTTAAGTTGAGTGACTATGCTGCTAGTTTTTGATTATACATATCTATTTCAAATTCTTTAATAGTTCTGTTTCCTAAGTAGGAATGTCTTCTTCTGGTATTGTACCAGGTTTCTATCCACTGAAAGATAGATAACTCTGCCTGTGATTTAAGCTTGTATTTATGCCAATATACCCATTCTACTTTCAGAGATTTAAAAAAGGATTCAGCTACGGCATTGTCCCAGCAATTACCTTTTCTACTCATCGATTGTTTTACCAGGTCATTATAGCTTTTAAGTAGATTAGTAAATCTTTGGCTGGCATATTGGATACCTTGGTCTGAATGGAATATCAAAGGTTGTGTTAGTGTGGTATTTTTAATAGCCATCTGCCAAGCTTTTATAACAGTATCCTCAGTATTTAGGGTATCACTTAAAGCCCATCCTATAACTTTTCTATTGAATAGATCAATGATCACTGTTAGGTAACTCCAACCCTGATTGGTCTGAACATAGGTAATATCGCTTACCCATACTTGATTAGCCCTGGCTACATTAAAGCATTGGTTCAACAAGTTTGGTGCTATGGGATATTTATGGTTACTATCGGTGGTGGCTTTAAACTTACGCTTCCTCTTAGCGTATAAATAGTTTGCCTTCATTATACGGGCTACCCGAGGCTTTGATACCTTAAAGCCCAAAGCTTTCAATTCAGCCTTTATTCTAGGAGCTCCATAGCTTTGGTGACTATCTTCAAATATATCTTTGATTAATGAAGAGAGCTTCTGATTTTCTTTCCAAAGGGTGCTAGGACCAGATTTCAACCAGTGGTAATAACCGCTTTTACTCACGGCTAACATAGTGCACATCTTCTCAACAGGAAATTTCATACGATGCTGTTTTATGAACCTGTATTTTTCTTGTCGCTCGCGGAGAAGATGCCAATCGCCTTTTTTAAGATATCACGTTCTAATTCGGCTTCTTTGAGCTGTTTCTTTAAACGGGCTATCTCTTTTTGTTGATCGGTCATTTTAGGGTTACCACGGCCGGGAAAACTATTTTTACCATAATTCTTTTGCTCTTTACGCCACCGGTAAAGAACAGCAGGTAAGATATCCAGGTCCTCACAAACCTGTGCTACACTGCCTTTGGCGTAACTTAATTCTACTGCTTTTTGCTTAAACTCTAAAGTGTAATGTTTGGCTTTACGTCTCATGATTGCTAAGTTAACAACTTGCAATAATATTCATTCAACTCTATGTCCAGTCTAATGTAGTAATTCCAAGGTCAAGTTTAAAATTCACATAAGTTTCTGTTTGAGAATGATGATTATAAAAGGTTTCATCTTCTTTTACTTTATATTGCGGTTGAATGAATTGATAGCCTTGATTTATTAAATCCCTTGCAATGTCATATTCAAACCAACTGTCAAAGGGTTTTGGAATGTTATATAAATTCCTTGAATTTTCATTATCGGGTAGTTCAAATGGTTTAACTACTTTAGTTTCATTGTAGAAAAAGCTAAGTATTTTCAGCCTAAAATCATTGTTTCTCAAATCTTCTGATTTCACAGAGTGAAATAAAATCATTTGTTCTTTTGCTCGGCTAAGAGCAACATTTATTTTCTTAAAATCATCCTTTAGATTCCCATCATCAACTATAGACCTAGGTTTTGGATTGTCGTTAGATTTTAGTTTTTCAGAATCTAATGCTACTCCTAAAGAAACCAGCATAACATCTCTTTCATCTCCTTGAAATTTTGGAGAATCTTCAATGATTAACTTAATTTCATCAAGTTTGTCTCTTCCAAATATTTCAGATAAATCTTCTTTAATGTCTTTAAGTTTCTCTGTGTGTTTTACTAAACCTAAACTAACAACACCAATAGTTTTATTTTGATAAATTGGGTTTTTAATAATTTCAATTAAATGCTTTTTTATCGATTCAATCTCGGCATAAACAATTCTATCCTCTAAAAAACTATTTTGAACAAATACAGCTTTTACAGGCTCTAGTCTATTTTCTGTGTTTATTTGTTTTAAAGGTTTTAATGAATTGTCATAAAAATTGTATTTTGAAAACTCAATTATTTCGGAAACGCATCTGAAATGTTCCTTTAAAGCTAAATTGGATGAACCCGCAACCATTTTTGATAAAGTAAATAAACTATTATCACTTCTAATTTGTATTCTATCGTTTCCTAGAAATTCTAAATATTTATTTTTGATTGACTGAAAATCATTATCATTTGCTCCTGTTAATGCACTTGGAGAAGTTTGTTTATCATCTCCAACTATAATCATATTTCTTGCATAATAACCCAAGATTAAACTATTAAAATCTAACTGGCTTGCTTCATCTACAATAATGCAATCAAAAATCTCTGGTTCTGTACCTACCGAGTTTAAAACATCATTAAATTTCATCACCCAGCAAGAAAGCTTATTGCTTATTTCGGCACTATTTTTTCTCGCTAAAAGTTGAAATTTTACTTTATCTCTTATTCCTCTACTCCCTTGATATAAATTAGTTTGATATTCCACCAATAGATTAATAAATCTGTCAATTTCATTAGTGTCGAAGTTATTTTTGAAGTTGTTTTTTGCTAAATCAAATAAAATTTCAGATTTCTGTTCATAAATTCTATCATTTATTTGACTTAATTTTTCTTTCGTTTTTTGCAAGTCAATGACTTCATTCTCTAAAAAATATTGGTTAGCGTGTGCAAATTCAAAATTTTCCTTTGTGATTTTTTCAATTGGTGTTTCGAGCAGAAACTGAAGTGTTTTAGGTAAAATCTTTTCAATAAACGATTTTGAATTGTTAAAGTGATTTTCTTTATCTGCTTGTTGTAATGTGCCTTTTAATTTTGTTTGAAATTCTTTAAATTTGACTGTTTCTGAAATATTTTCTAAAGGAATAAATTCATCAAAATCATTTAAAAGCTTTGAGTTTAAAAATGTACTACTGACAGCTTTCAAAGTGCTTATGTCTTTTTTTGCACTCAGTTCTAAATCTTTTAATTTTTCTAAATCCTCCTTGTAAGAAACCGAAGTAGTATAAATTTCTTCAACATTTGAAATTTCAATATTAAATATCTTAGAAAAATTGATGATGTCTTTGTTCTTTTGTAAAAGGTCAACAAGTGTAAAGTTTCTTTCAACTTGTTCAATAGCAGTATTTAACAACTTATATTTTGAAGATAAATCTGAATCTTCATTTATTACAATATCAAATCCTGCCTTCGTAATATTGTTTAGGTTTGAGCTTATTTCTTGGATTTCCTTTAGATAAACTTTTAGTAAGTTTAAAGATGTTTTGTTGTCACAATTTTTAGAATTAAGAACAATATTTTCTAGGTAACTTACTTGTTTGTATTTTGCTTTGAATTTTGCTAGAAAACCTATTTTTTCCTTTCCACTTTCAATTTGTGCCAAAAATGATTCAATATCTCGAAGATATTTTGAGGAATTTTCTACTATTTCAGAATATTTTAAGTTTGAATTAAAATCGGCAGTATTTTTATTCTTTTTTATTAATTTGTTTTTAAGTTGGTTTATTTGCTGATAACTATTAATTACTATATCTGCATTACTATATTTTTCAGTTGTTTCAGTAACTGAATTTAAGTCAATTTTTAGAAGTTTATATTTTGAAATATCATCTATATCCAAATGACTTTTTAGTTTTTCAATTTCACTTTTTCGGTTTAAATATTCAGTAAAATTAAAGTCATTTATTTTTTCGAAAATGCTTTTGAGGTTAAAATCTATTGATTTTAAGATTAAATTATCAAATGAATGTAACTGCTTATAAGTGTTTATTTCGTTCTTTATTTTAACAAAGTCATCAATTATCTCTAACGTTATTTCATCCTTTATCCAATTCCAATTCTCATCATTTTTTGATTGAAATTTATCCCATAATTTATAGCTTCTTAAATCTTTAAAACTTTCATTTAAGGAAACTTCATTGTATTCTTTCTCTAAAACTTTATGTATTTCCGATTTATATTGTAAATATTCTCCTTTTAAAATGTTAAGATTTGAAATTTTCTTTTCAATATTTAAGTGAAAATCATCAATAAGAATTGAACGAATATTATTTATACTTTTTTCAAGGGAGAACCTTGTTTTATCAACTTCTAGTTGAATTTTTGTAAAAACTAAGTCATCAAAATTTTGTGGGATTTTATCCAATAAAGATTCTAATGCTTTATCCGTTTGTGCAGTTACTAATACTCTTTTGCCTTGTGCCAATAAAGAACACAATATATTCACGATAGTATGTGATTTTCCTGTACCTGGAGGACCTGTAACAACAGTAATTCTGTTTTTTAGGTAGTTGTCGTAAATTTGTTTTTGCTCTTTGTTATAGGGTAGTGGGAAGAAAACAGAAAAATCTTGTTCTGCATTTAAGTTGGTATTATTTTCTTTATGTTCTTCATACAATTCGTCAATAAAATAATTTGGCTTTACGTGTGAATTTGTATGTTCATTTTCAGGATTCCTTATTAATAAATTAAATAGTTCCGCATTATTTTCATCATTTTCATTCTCTTCAATTATTCCTTTTGTAAGCTTATCGAAAAACCGTGGTTTTTGTTTTTTAATATTTATTGAAGGCGAGAAAGAAAACTTGAAGGAATCAGTATTTACTGTGTCAGACAAGGGTTTTGTAATTCTACTATCAAACGTAGAGTTTTCAGATATTTGCTGTAAGTTTTTTGCAATTAAATCCTTAAACTTTTTGTCATAAATATATTGAAAACCATTTGTTTCAATTTCTTCTTCAAATCTGTCAACAATGTTATTTAATGCGGTTTTCTCAATTGGTAAATTGTTTAAAAAAAAGAAATCGACATAAGGTTTTTCCGTTTCTGAAAAAGATAGATTTATTTTGTTTGTTATTGTTAGCTCAATTTTTAATGGGAAATGGAAAAGGTGTTGATTTGTTTTTGAAACACTACTTGTTTTTCCTCTACCTTGTTTAGAATGCTGAATTAAGCCAACACTTAAAACAATTTCAATGTTAGAATCATTTTTAATGTCATTATATGCTCTATAAAGTTTTGAGTAAACGGCTTTGTTACCTTTGAATCTTTGTATTTTATTTATTTCCTGTATTCCAAAAGCTGAATTTCTAAATGAAGTAAGTTCATTTTCGCTTTCGCTCTCAAATTTATTTTTAGCATCATTAAATTCAATTATCCCAAAATATTCGTTTGGGATATTTATTTTTGGTTTTAGTGGTTTGTCAAGAGACAAAATATTTGATTTACTATTTTCATACTCTCCAATAAAAAAGTCAGTTAATGTAGTTTCACAAAGATTGTCTTCAATCAGTTTTTCAATTTCATCAAGCCAAATGAAACTAGGTGCAACTGTTTTCGCAAAAATGTCTTTAACACCACGCTCCAAAAGTTTTTTATACTCTTGCAGAAAAGTAATATAGCTGTTTAATATGTTCATTTATATATTTTATTTTGCAGACAGTTCGGTTTTTTCAGCTTGCAGGTAACGTCCCGTATAAAAACTGTGCGAGCGGGTAAACGTGATTGTCCTGCGGACAATCAGGCTTTGCAGGCGAGCACGGAGTTTCGATTCAAGACTGATTTAAGCATTGTTTTTATATAGTGTTGTAGTGCGTTTTTTATATTTCAATTTCTGCTAAGAAGATAAGGTCAGATTCTTCATTTTCTGATTCTATGTTTTGACTATTAAAAGTAAGTTTAGTCGGAATGAAAAATGAAACATCACAAGGAAGTTCAGCCAATTTTGCTTCAAACTCCAGAACGATTGTGGTCGACTCGTCCAAATTAATTATATAATCAAACTCTGACTCATATGGAATATAGAGAGATAAAGTATTGTCATATTTTCTTATCTCAGAATCGGGCCCAGCATACTCATTAGGAGGATTAAATCGAAAGCCTGGATTTGAAAAGTCACCTTCGACAGTTATATTTTCGGGATCTATCGTTCCGTTTTCGAGTAAGTTAGCTCCAGTTTCATCTACTATCCTAATGTATATTTCAGGAAAAGCCGGGTCAAAAAGTGAACAGTCAATACCTTCATCATCGTCATTAGAACAACTTGAAACTAAAATTCCAATTAATAAAAGAGTAAAAATTTTTTTCATAATTCCATAATTTAATAAGAAGTTTAAATATTCTGCTGGTGGAGTTCAAATGCACTACAACGGTCTTGTATATGAAAAGTAGCGGATTTTACGCACGAACTTTTCGGTTAGACGCAGACCTTAAATTTATAAAATTCATTTCGATTTAGCATCTAAACCGCTATTTTTTATATACGTTGTTACCCACTGGCTTTATTCCGTTTAGCTTGGTTTTCAGCGTTGGCAAAGACATACTCTTTTGCAATTTTTGGTTTATGTGTCGGCTGGCGTGAATTGCAAATGTGTATGGCTTTTAGCGTTGGCTTTTTAGCAACAACTGTTATTTTCTTGAATTGGCGGACAAGGTACAGTTCCATAAGAGCAATAAACACAACAATCTCCTTCGTTTGGTTTTAGAACCGTTTTACAATTCTCACACTCGTAAAAGAATTGACAAGCGTTTGTTGGCATATCTTCTACTTTTTTATGTCCGCAGTCTGGACAGGTAATTTCTGATTTTAATATAGTTTCCATTGAATTTTTTATTAAAGCATATGTGGTATGTCCGAAGCCAATGTTGGATATGAGAAAATCATTGTTCTAATATCATTAACCTTCATCTTTGTTTTTATGGCCATTGCAAAGAGATTTATTGTTTCTTCTGTATGTGGTCCTATTAAATGCGCTCCCAAAATTGTTTGAGTTTCTTCGTCAATAATAGTTTTGAACGCATATTCTTCTACATTCAAACGCTTGGCATTGAACCAATTACCAACCTCCTTATAATTAATTCGAATATTGTAATTCAGCTCTTTCGCTTTCGATTCAGTACATCCAACAGAAGCCATAGTTGGTAACGTAAACACCACTGTTGGCATTGGCGGATAACTTATTTCTTTAGAATTGCCTTTAATAATATTTGAAGCAACCGTATGACCTTCCAGAACTGCAACTGGCGTTAAGGGCAAACCTTCTGAATCTGCAGCATCGCCTGCTGCATAAATATGAGGGTTTGAAGTACTTTGCAAGTATTTGTTCACTGTAACACCTTTATTAGTAAAGGCTATGTTCGCTTTGTCTAATTCCAAATCAAATATGGCTGGTGGTCGTCCGGCAGAGTTAAAAACAGCTTCAGCTTCAAAATATGCTGTTTTCTCTTGAGATTTACCTTTTACTCGATACTGGCTATCCACTTTCTCAATAGCCGTAACATCTGTATTAAGAATGAGTTTTATGCCTAACTCTTTTGTGGCAGAAACAAGATGTTTTACAATATCCTGTTCAAAATTTTCCAAGGGATTTTCTCTACGATGAACAATAGTGACTTCTGCTCCGCATCGAGCCGCTATATGTGCAAACTCAAAAGCGATATATCCACCACCGATGAATACTAAAGATTTTGGCAATTTTGCTAAATTCAAGAAATCGGTACTGGATTTTGCATAATGACCACCTTCAAATTCTAAAACCCTTGGCTTGGAACCCGATGCGATTACAATTTTGTTAGCCTTTATTTTGTCTGTTCCAACTTCCAATGTGTTTTCTGACAGGAATTTTGCTGAACTATGAAAGGTGTCTATTCCGTTCTTTTTATATCCTTTTTCAATTTTTGGTGGCATTTCATCCACAAAGGATTGTTTAAAGGCCATAATGTCCTTCCAATTGACTTTAGGTATGGTATCAATACCATTTCCTTTAAGCCTATTAGCAAAGTCTCGAACTTCCGTAGCGCCTATAATCACTTTTTTTGGGTCACAACCTCTCAAAGCACAGGTGCCACCATAAGGTAATTCATCCGTTATTCCTACTTTTAGCCCTTTTGAGGCACATTTATTTGCGATGGTCATTCCTGCCATTCCCGAACCAATTATAAATACATCATATTCTTTCATACTAATTGATTTCTTTTTTGTCGGTTACTTTATAACCTGTTGAGTTAATTGCTTTCTCGATTTCCGTTTCATTAGATTTGGATTTGTCAAATTCAATGATTGCGTTTCCATTCTCGTAGGACGCTTTTGTATCTACAATTCCGTTTAGTTTATTTACTTCGTGTTTGACGTGTTCTTCACAACTGACACAGGTCATTCCGCTGATTGTAAATTCTGTTGTTTTAATATCCGATTTGTCAACTACGATTATTTGCTTTTCCGTGTTTGGGTAAAAAATTCCTGAATAATATGGGAAAGACAACATTACAATCGCAAATACGGTCACAATTCCTAAAAACTTTTTCGATTGAATAAATTTTGGTTTTTCGTCCGTCTCACAATCACAGTCGATTTCTTTTTGAGGTTTAAGTTTTTGATACCAAGCAAAGCCAAGAACTAAAATTGTCAGACCAATTAAATAAGGTCTAAAAGGTTCAATCCAAGAAAATGTTGAAGCAATTCCGCTTGTTCCTGCGATTAGAGCCAAAACTGGCGTAATACAACATAATGAAGCTGTAATAGCAGTTAACAAACCTGCACCAATTAATTTGTTTTCGCTTTTCATATCGTTTCTAAAATTTTGTTTTTGTCAAGTATCTCAAAAAATGGGTTCAATAATTTTTCGTATTCAGCCGTAAGTGAGTAAAAAATCGTTTGGGCTTCTCTATCGGTTTCCAATAGATTTCGGTCTTTCATTTTTCTCAAATGTTGAGAGATTGCTGAAATGTTCATTCCGAGAATATCGCTTAAATCACAAACACAAAGTCTTTTTTCCTCAAAGAGTAGATAAAGTATTTTCAGTCGAACGCTGTTTCCGACTAATGAAAGTCCGTTAGCCAAATAGTCGAACGATTCGTTTAAGTCCGAAACTGTGTCTTTGCAACGATTTATTTGTTCAATATCGGCTTGTTGTCTTATGCAAGAATTATTTTCCATAAAACAAAGTTACGATTATTTCTTATTTAAGCAAATACTTAAATATAATATTTGAAGCTTTGGCAAAAAAAAGCTCTTTTATTTTTTTTGAGCGTTGGCTTTTTTGCGGTGGGAAAAAATAAATGTGCTGTTTGTGCGGCTGGTTTTCAGCTTGTGGGTAACGGTCTCGTATAACCGTCAGTTACGGATTTAAAGTTAATAATTTTCGGTTAAGCACTGGCGTTAGCAATTCCGAGTGGATTCGGACGTAGTCGAATCCGCCGTAATTGCGGTTATACATTGTTGCCAGTAGTATTTTATTCAACTGTCTTTTCGATTAGTTTTAATTCTCCGTTTTCAACTTTCCAATGTTCGTAATATTCTTTGTCTTCCGAATTATGTCCAATAACAAATCGTTCAGTCAATTTTGGAATTCCGTTTGTCAATTCATAAACGTCTCGTCCGTGTTCGCAACAACCGTTTCTCCAAGTCGAATTAATTTGTTTTTTTTCGTAATCAAATTCAGGCGAAGTTATTTCTCCGTAATCTTTGTTTTCTTCAAAGAGTTCATTTGTCGGATTATAAATCCAAAATAGAAAAGGAACATTCGGTCCAGCTGGAAGAAATTCCATTAGCCTAAAATCCATTTTTCCGTCAAAATTCATATCCTCAATTGCGAAAAGTTGGTCATTTGGAAATGTTTTGCTGAAATAGTTTTCGCTCGGTTTTATTGTTTGCTTTAAGATTCCATTTTTCAGAACCTCAATTTTAGTTATTTCACAGTCAGTTTTTCCGCATTTTTTTGTCAGACAAAATTCAAATTCCGCATCTGAAAACTTTATTATTTCTTGTGAATAAAGTTCAAACGAAAACAGAATTATTAATATTAGCAGAATTTTTTTCATATTACTGGCAACGTGTTTGTGTATGGCTCGTTGCGGAAAATCAGCTATGATTTTCCGCCGTAACCGAAAGATAGCAAATTGCGATGAATTCCGATTAGGAATTCAGCCGCAATGAGCTATACACGGTGTTGCCACCAGTTATTTTTTCCACTTTGCTCTGTTTTCATTCCATTCTTTCCAGAATTGTAAATAACCTTTTCGGTCAAATTCGTCTATCGGTATTTCCTTTTCGGGACTTTCTTTATAAAACTGCTCAACTTGGTCGACAAAGTTCAGCACCTCATTTTTATATTCCACAAAATTTATTTCCGTTTCATTTCCGCTTTCCGTTTTCAGGATTACATTTCCATTCCTGTGTTTTACTTCCCAGTCAATTCCTGTCGGACAACTTCCAATATAAACTTCGTCCATATCATTGTCGAAAACTAAAAAGTGTCCGCAACACGGAATTAATTGGTCGCCAACGGGATTCTCTTTAGTATGATTCCGCTCCAAAGTCCGAAGTAAAAGTTGTGCACTTGCACTTATCGTCCATCCATCATTTTCAGATTGGTCAACTACAATTTCATTTCCGATTTTAACTCGCATTTGTCCGTGCGCACATAAATCCGTTTGAGTATCTTTTTCAGATATCCAATTCGTTTTAAGTAAATCAATTTTGAATTTTTGCGAGGTCATTTTTTAATTGGTGGCAACTTGTTATATCAACACTAAATATATACATATCCCCTCAAAATTTACGGGATATCAACACTTTTAAGTTGTGTTTATAAATCTAGTCTTTTCTTTTGGAAGTACTTTACCTAATTCCTTAATCTTATATGAGTGTATTACAATTTCAGGATTTAGAAACCAAAATGTATAGCTATGCTCGGACTAAGAGCTATGTTTAAAATGATGAAGATTCCCACGGCACGAGTATACCATCCCCTAGGCAAAGGCTAGGCATCCCCTAGGATAGAGTATGAAGAGTGTATGAAAACGCCTCTGGAAACGTAGAAAATTAAGATTTTCTTAACTTTTAACTCCCCACACCAGAAAAAGTAATGCTTTGGAAAGATATAACTATTGACTAATGCTAAGTATTAGAATTCATCGCTTTAAGATGTCAAAATCAAAAAATCGATAGCTTTTACAGATAGTTAGACAGGAAAATAGAGTGAGCTTTTAAGGCTTAAGATCCGGGTATTTTTCTTCAACACGTTTAAAAAAATCCGATAGTTTTATTTGACGCGCATCACAAATCTTTTTAAGTGTCTCTACGGGAATACGATATTCCTTCTCGTCAAGAATTCTTCTTACAATTTTCTCATCAATGTCATGATTAAGTCCGAAATCTCGGTTTGATTTGGCGTCTTTAATCCATTCGGAAATGGCATTACTTATGAGAAAATTGATGTTCATACATAACAAAGGAAAAATATCAATCAAAATTTAATGCGGAAGATTTTCCGCATTAAATAAAAGAATACTATATTTGACTCATAATTATATATTTGCGAAACTTCTTAGCATAACATATTAGAAGCATTCGCTTTGAATCTCGAATCAAAAACTGGTAATTTTTAGCAACGAGAGGATAAGCAGGGATGCTCACGACCCGGGCGTGGGCTCTCGCTTATTGTTGCGCGGTATACCAGTACCTTGATTCAATAAGTTGAGACCTGCGCCTTTTTGTATTAGGCCCACTACTTCACGTTCAGAGCCTTTGTATTCTTCTTTATCAAGCTTCGCATCCTTTTCCCCCTACATCATATAGGCTATAGTGGCCGGTAACTTGTATGAGTTGTAGTCAACTAACAGCAAAAGCACTACTACCTATGCACAAAGCTCGTGTTTACGGGTACACGTAATCATCCGCTAAGTCACCCGTGGGTTATGGGTTGCTTCCCTACGAAGTAACCTGTAGTTGGGTGGGAAACGCCACTGTAACAGCGGCCTGGGCTTATACCGGGTAGGTTTAAGCACACCGGTGAATTAGCCATAAAAAAGTGCCGCAGCCCCTAGGGTCTGCGAAAAAGAGAAGCTGTTAAGTTCAAAAACCTTCCCGGTTGTGATTGGAGTCCGGCGGGAAGGTTTGAGCTTAACTAAAACGCCCTTAAAAAGAATAGAATGTAAACGAAATACAGAACACTTAGCTTATGAAACGATTCCAACTTGATACTAACTACAATGCCTTCAAAAAAGGTTGTCCACACGCATTTGAAGCGATTTACACGCAGTATTACCATAGTGTCTACTGGATGGGCAGGAGCATACTTAAGGATGTCTATGCAGTTGAAAATATTCTTCAGGATACCTTTCTCATCTTATGGGAAAAAAGGGATCGCATACAATCCCCAGAACATCTAAATGCGTTCGTACACTTTGTCATGAAAAGCGAGTGCATTTACCAGTATAGCAAGCCCCGGAATGCGTTTCAACGCAACCTAAGCAGATTAGACTATTTAGAGAATTATCAGGATTATTTAGGCGGCTATGACGAGGATGAAGAAGCTGCACACCTACGAAGACAGGAAGCAGATCAGAAGGCTTTAGACCAGATTCAAAGGGTACTTCCCTTACTAAGCAGTGAAAGAAAGCTTCTTGTGGAACTGTGCTTAAAATACGGCTTTCAGTATAAAGCTATTGCTCAGGCAATGGGAACCAGCACTGCTAAAACCAGTATCGGAGTAAAAGGCGCTATTAAAGATATTAAGAATATCATTACTAATGGAAGTACACCGGAAGCTAAAACCACACCGATCCGGGCGTTAAAGGCTCAGGCTAATATGACCCGCAAACAGAAAAAAGTCTTGCAGCTTCGTACAGAAAAGCAGTATTCCTTTGCAGCCATTTCCAAGGAGCTAAACCTTTCTATACAGGAAGTACATCAGCAATTTATGGCTGCCTATAAACTGTTACAGCATAAACAAAATCAACAACAATCCGCTTAGTCATGGAAAAAGAAACGATAAAACTCACCCGAAAGATCCAGCTACAGGTGAATGCGCCTACCAAAGAGGAAAAGAAGGAGGTCTACGACACGCTCTACCGCTGGCAGAACAGAAGCTTTAGGGCAGCCAATCTCATTATTTCACATCTGTACATACAGGAACGGGTCAAAGAATTCTTTTACTTATCAGAAGGAATACGCTATAAGTTAGCGGATGAAAAAAAAGCGGAAGACGGCATGCTCAATAGGTCAAAAATGAACTGTACCTACCGGGTGGTATCCGATCGTTTTAAAGGGGAAATCCCTACTAACATTTTAGCCAACCTGAACAATACCATAATCAATAACTTTCGTAACAACCTGTCGGAATATAGTAAAGGAGAACGCGCGCTTGCCAATTTTAAAAGGAATATCGCGTTTCCTTTTGGGCCGGTAGCCATTCATGGATTATCCTATAACGAAAACCAAAAAGCATTTTGTTTTCGTTTGTTTTCCATTCCCTTAAAAACCTATTTAGGGAAGGATCATACCGATAAACGAAAATTGCTGGAACAGTTAGTCGCCGGAAAAATCAAACTATGTACTTCTAGAATCCAACTGAAGAAGCAAAAAATTTATTGGTTAGCCACCTTTGAATTCGAAAAAGAAATACATAACCTGAAACCGGAAGTAATTGCTGAAGCTTCTTTATCCCTTGAATATCCTATCACTGTGAAATCCGGAAAAGCTACACTTCGTATTGGCAACAGAGAGGAATTTCTATACAGAAGGCTAGCCCTGCAGGCTGCTCAAAAAAGAGCCCAAAGCGGAGCCACCTATTGCAGACCTGGAAAAGGCTTTAAACGCAAAACTAAAGCAGTAGAAAAATTTTACGAAATGGAAAAAAACTACGTAAGTAACCGCTTGCATGTGTACAGCCGAAAGCTCATTGATTTTTGTATCAAACAACAAGCCGGCACCTTAATTCTGCTCAATCAGGAAGCTAAGATCGAGGCCGCACAGCAAGAACGTTTTGTGCTTAGAAACTGGAATTATTATGAATTGACTAAGAAAATAGAATACAAAGCCAAAAAAGCAGGTATTGAATTACTTATCGATTGATACGAAAATAAATAATTGGCCCTTAGGGTCTGAGGGTGCTTGTACACCCGTAAGGTGAGGTATTTTAATAGCACTCACTAAATGCAGGCAGCATATACAACCCTTCCCTAAAAGATTAAATAAACAGGGAGTGTTATGAACAGATAAATAACATAAAATGCAAAAACTTATACAACAGACGTGAGTGAACCATCCATTTAAAGAGTTAAATTATAAATATAGAACACACTTGTTCATCTACCTAAATTTCCGCTCAACAAACTTGGGTTGTTCTTCTTCCTGTTGATTAAAAAGTCGATCCAATAGTACCTTGGTCGGTTTGGTTTGTTCCGTTTCTATTCTTCGTAATATAGCTTCTACCCCATCCATGCGTTTATTAATTAGTGTTTCCAAGCGCTGTTTAGAATCATCAAAGGGCTCAAACGGACTGATGGAATTCCGCTCAAAAAAGTCTAAAAGAGCCTCCAAGGTTTCGGTATAATTCGCATCATTTGCTAGGGCGTACTTTTTAAAGCGCTCCACGGTTTCGGTGTGAAAATTTATTCGGGAAAATCGTTTAGGCATCACTAGATTTTTAAAGATTAGGATAATCAATCGCCCTGTTTATAAGGGCTTTGAAGCGTTTCACGGAAAATCGCTACAAAGCAGTTGTTTTCAATACTTTACAAGAATCACACAACTCACTTAAAAACAGTTATTTACAAATAAAAATGAGCTATATAACCTCGCGCAGCGGGTTATCCTCTTGCTTCTCATTTTTGTCCGCTTCGCTACTCAAAATGATAACTTTTACACCCTAAGTTATCAATTAAAATCCGCATTAATTTTGACATCAAATGCGTTCAAATTTTATGGAGGATAAAAACCATTTACTTGATATATCTGGAGCGCTTTTCTTGAAGTTTGATAGAAAAATAGAAGCTCCATATTAGATAGATTTCAATATACATCCAAACGAAAATTAGCTACTTCTAAGCATCCATTTACTTTCCATAGCGCCATCGCGTTTCCTTTTCGATTACCTACATTTAAAATTTAGTATTGAGGAAAGCTTTTATAAAAAGAGCGACAGCGGAGCCTGGTTATGCAAAGCGGCTCAATCTAAATTTTAGTTCTTTCGAAAAAAGGAAATGAGCGTTTGAAAAAGTGTGTTGGTAGTTTTTTGAGTTTGACTCAGCCTCTTTTTGAGCAATCATTTTATAGTGCACTAGAATCAAGCGAACCTAATCCTCCCGAAGTTTCGGGATCGGGATTGGGTTCAAGATTTTTGAATGAACCGCTTTTACCGTCCCGAAATTTCGGGAGAAGCTTTTTGCGGAATGGAGGAAAATGGGGTTTATTCCTCTTACCCAAATCATTTCTTTTGGTGATTTTTAGAGTTTCGCATTGGAGCCTGGAGGTGTATTTCAATACCCTCGGTTTTTCTAAATCGTTGTGATTTACAGTTTTCTGTAAAAATGGGTAAAATCTTTTAAGTACTTTTAATTGATAATTACTAGCAAAGCTAGGAATACCTCTACGAAGAGGAATTTGATGCTGCTCTTTCGCAAAGTAGCACTTACCCTTTCAGTCATTTGGTCATAGCAAAACTTAGGGAAATTAGAGTTTTATTAAAAAAAGAAATGAAAAAAATAGAATTCAATAAAACATCAAACATTTTCATAAACACAGGTATAATTGCCCTGTATCGTTATCTAGTTAAGTTTGAAAGAAAAAATCCTGCAGTAAATCTGAATTATCAGCTTTATGATGACAAATTGATTATTGAGTCAGACGACATACTTCATCTATTAGAAGAAGCATATTATTTTATGGGGAAGGAAATTTATGACACTTCCTCTAAAAGGCAGTTAAGAGATGCTGATAAATATTATTTTGTGGAAAAGCCTTTTAAATACGGTAAATTCCCAAAAATGTCATCATTTGGCTTAGCTGGTTTTATTACGAAAGCACCATTTGGACCAGCTCCTACACCAAGAATCAAACCAGTGAAATTTTCAAATCTCTTTAACGAAAATCCTGAATTTGCTCACAATATCGCCAAAGTTTATTCTGAAAATAATTTGAAACTTAAAGGATTTGTTATAGAAAATGAGAAGATCAAACCCGATGAGAAACAAAGTAAAGGAGATTCTAATATTTATTTAAATGAACCTTATACTAAAGCACCTAGGCTTGAATTTAAGAAAAAGTATTTTGAAAAAGGAGATAAATATTGCGTGGTTACTAAAGAATCTTTCAAAGATTTAGTATCAAGTAAAGGAAGTTTTGCTTTTACTTCAAGTGTCACAAGTTTTAATTCTTTTTTACAAACCGATGACAGTATAAAAATAAGTTTTAAAGCGAAATATCTTGCTCTTTTCTCTCCTTCTTTGGCTATGTATGCATATATTGACGGGTATGACTCATTCATATCCTCTTTTTTTAATACTAGTTCATTAAAAAAATTACTTTCACTTTATCCTGAAGAGTTTTTCTATGAAAAGAGAGAAATGCAATCGTGGGCTTTTTCTTTTCAACAGAATATAAGAATACACAATTTTGGTTATTCAAAGAAAGACGATGTCAAATTCTCAAATCCTTATAGTGATGCATACTCACCTCAAGAAATCGTATTCCTTATTCTCCTCACTTTCTATAAAAAGAAATTTGCAGATGAACTTGCTTACAAGAATATTGAAGAAGTTGATTCAGATGAGCTTTTAGGTTTACTTGAAATTGACAAGAGCCCAATAAGTCTGGTAACTTTTAAAGCCGATAAATTTGCTTCAACCCTCAGACCAAATTTTTATGAAGAATATTCCAATGTGAAATTCATTATTCAGCTTATTCATAAACTGGAATCCAATAAGAAGAAACGAGTACCTATTGGAGAATTATGGCGGGGGTTAACTTTTAAAAATTCAAAGATAGAAGCTATTAATGATTTTAGTAAAAAAATGAAGCTTCAAAGACAGATCAGGATCAAAGTAATAGATCACCTCCTGAGAGGGAAATCAATTTTGACCGTCATCGAATCTTTATTTCAAAAAAGCTATTTGCTGTTAGCAAATAATGATAATCCAGGTTCAAGAAGATATGACCTTGTCTTGGAATTTTTAAAAATATATGAACAATCAATCAATTTTGGAACTACAATTATGGAAGAATCGCTACAACAGAGGGCTATTGGTCTAGGAAAAAGTATTGGCTACGCCATTATTAATTACGAGAATCCTAAAAATGATAATGAAAAAAAAGCCAATGCAAAAAATGGAAGAAAATACTTAATAGGCCTTCATAAGGCACGAACGATAGAACAGTTCAGGGAAACCTTAATTAGAATTCAGCGTAAATATCAGGTTTCTGTTGCCAATGAAATTTTAGAAAGTTTGAATGAAAAAAATTACGTGGCAATTAAACAGTACGCACAAATAGGTGCTTTAAATAGTTTGAATGTTGTTTTATCTAACCAAAAAGATTATTAAAATGAAAGTTAACAGTATTACCCTTACGTATTTATCAAAAGTATCTTTTGCCAGCCTGAATGGTGGCGATAAAGAAGTAGATAATATTAACCCTATAAAAAAAGTAACCTTACAAAATGGAGAAGAACTTCCTTATGTCTCATCACAGGCAATTCGTCGGGCGCTGCGCGACAAGCTGGAAGAGTTGGGTAGTGAAATTTCACCGGTGGGAACGTCTAGTACAGATAAAGGGGCGCCTAAAACCGAAATGAATCCAATTAAATATATTGACGATGATTTATTTGGATATATGGATGCATCCAAAGGGAAGGATGGTGCAGCAGGTACATCTACTGTTAGGACATCTCCCATACGTGTAGAATCTTTATTGGCATTAGCCACTTATAAGGGAGATTTAGACTATGCCACCAATTTTATGGGTAAGAAGATAGAGCTTAATGCCAATATTTTTGAGACCGAAATCCATTCTGGAGTTTATCGAGGAACCATCCTTATTGAACTGGATCGAATAGGTAAAGAAACTAAATTAAAAGATGAGAAAACCCGTGAACTGGAAACAGTAGATTTAGTCGATAACAAAGAAAAAGCAGCTAGGGTTATTAGTTTTCTAAATGCACTACAAATGCTATGGAGTCAGGGTAGACAAACCCGTTTTTTAGCTGATATATCTCCTAAGTTTATAGCAGCAGGCTTAATGAAATCAAAAAATCCAATTTTCTTAGAAGCTGTTGAGCTTACCGAGGAAGGAAACGTAAACATTGATAAGTTGAAAACTGTTTTATCTGACTACGGGAAGTTTATGGAAGATCACGTGTTCGCCGTTCAAGAAGCTGTTTTTAAAAAAGAAGAGGGAATGTCTAGTTTAAAAGAGGGGTTCGACAAGCTTGAAAATTGGGTAAATACTTACTATGAAGTTAATTCATAAAAGATGAAAAATTTTATCATCGAAATACAATGTCAAACAGCCTCCTTTAGAAATCCTGATTTTCAAAACTTTCATAAGTCTTTAGAATTACCTCCTCCTACGACAGTAATTGGGATAGCTGGAGCAGCTTTAGGATACAGTCCATTAAGAGCGCAAGAGTTTTTTGATGAGTCAAAATTTGAAATTGGAATCTATGGTACTTATTTGGGAAAATGTAAAGACA
Source organism: Leeuwenhoekiella blandensis MED217 (assembly GCF_000152985.1). Classification (GTDB taxonomy): domain Bacteria; phylum Bacteroidota; class Bacteroidia; order Flavobacteriales; family Flavobacteriaceae; genus Leeuwenhoekiella; species Leeuwenhoekiella blandensis. The sequence continues at coordinate 3,586,499 of NZ_CH672395.1, forward strand.
CATGGAAATATAACAAAGGTATTCGTGATATGCGATTATATGACCCTGGATTGGATGGAAGCATTATTCAAAGAGAATTTTTAATCTTTCCGACCTTCATTATTGCTTTTTCATCTGAAAATATAAAAGCCGTTGAAAAACTTTATAAAGCTTTCACATCTCCAGTTTATGCGTTAACAATGGGCAATAGTGATTCTTTGGCTTCTATTAAAAATATTGAAATCAACCTAGAAATCTCTGAAGCAGATAAAATTGAAAATTGCTTCGTTCAAGGAGATGTAGTTAATGAAGTGATGAGCCTTGCAAATAGTGGAAACTTTGAATTCTCCATTTATACAAATGACACATTAACTTATGATTTACCTATTCGGTTTGAGTATGAAAACGACTATGGAAGACGAACTGTTTCCAAAATCGACACCTATTCTCTAATTGGTGATCTAATGAAAATCAATTATAATATAAAAGGTCTGCAATATAAAAACCACTTTATTCCCTTGTTCTCAATATGAACGGACTCGAAGAAATATGGGCAAAATCTGAACCTGTTGAGACATTAACGCAGCATACTAAAAAGGTTCTTGAAATTTGGTTTGAATTGAAAGAGCGATATTCCGATGAGATAGAGAACGAGCAATTTTGGAATACATCTTTCAACGCCGTCGCTTATCACGATTTTGGTAAAATCTGCAATCTTTTTCAAGAAACTATAAAGAAGGAAAAAATTGTAGAATTTGATTCACGTGTTCGGCATGAATTTTTTTCAGGTATGTTTTTATATTTAGATAATATCAAATTCTATGAACAACATCCTGAAAGTTTAATTGCCGTTTTTTCTCATCACAAAGCATTTAATGATGAAGGTTTTGTTCAACAGATTTCAGAAAATAGAAATAAAGAGACAAAACTTGATGAGAATGTCATAAATAATTTCATTCATTTTGCAAATCAAATTGCAGAAAACTATAATTTTTCTAAAATAGAAATTGACACTTCTAGTAAAAATCTAATTAATTTAGAATATGGAAAATTGGTTTTATTCTTTAGGAAAAAGATATATGAAGAATTGAGTAAATTAAATTTCTTAACTCCAAAAAGCAGAAAGAATTATATTTATCACAAAGCAATTCTTAATATTTCCGATTGGACAGCTTCTGGCCATCTTTCCCTAGAAAAAGGAATCGCTTACGACACAGATTTTTTAGCTCAAAAGATCATTACAAAAATTAGAAAAGACGGCAAAAATGAAATAGCCAATAAGTTTCAGTTCAAAACTTTTCAACAGGAAAGTTTAACAGAAAAAAATGTAATTGCTATTGCACCTACCGGAAGCGGCAAAACAGAAGCAGCGTTGATCTGGGCTTCTTCAAAAAAGGATTGGGAGCGTATAATATATTTATTACCCACACGCGTAACCTCCAATGCAATTTACAGCAGATTAACCGATTATTTTGGAGAGGAATACACTCAACTAATCCATTCTTCGGCACGCCAATACATCAAAGAACAATTTGATAATTCTTATGACCAAAAGAAATATTTTAGAGATAAGTCTTTCTTTAAGAATATAAATATCTGCACAATTGATCAATTGTTGACTCTCGGTTTTAATTTGGGTTTTTGGGAAGTAAAAACCTTTCACCTTCTCAATGCCCGAATAATCATTGATGAAATACACTTATATAGCCCGTATACATTAGGTTTAATTATCTCGACAATAATCTATTTGAAAGAGAATTTTAATACGCTGGAATTACTACATTAGACTGGACATAGAGTTGAATGAATATTATTGCAAGTTGTTAACTTAGCAATCATGAGACGTAAAGCCAAACATTACACTTTAGAGTTTAAGCAAAAAGCAGTAGAATTAAGTTACGCCAAAGGCAGTGTAGCACAGGTTTGTGAGGACCTGGATATCTTACCTGCTGTTCTTTACCGGTGGCGTAAAGAGCAAAAGAATTATGGTAAAAATAGTTTTCCCGGCCGTGGTAACCCTAAAATGACCGATCAACAAAAAGAGATAGCCCGTTTAAAGAAACAGCTCAAAGAAGCCGAATTAGAACGTGATATCTTAAAAAAGGCGATTGGCATCTTCTCCGCGAGCGACAAGAAAAATACAGGTTCATAAAACAGCATCGTATGAAATTTCCTGTTGAGAAGATGTGCACTATGTTAGCCGTGAGTAAAAGCGGTTATTACCACTGGTTGAAATCTGGTCCTAGCACCCTTTGGAAAGAAAATCAGAAGCTCTCTTCATTAATCAAAGATATATTTGAAGATAGTCACCAAAGCTATGGAGCTCCTAGAATAAAGGCTGAATTGAAAGCTTTGGGCTTTAAGGTATCAAAGCCTCGGGTAGCCCGTATAATGAAGGCAAACTATTTATACGCTAAGAGGAAGCGTAAGTTTAAAGCCACCACCGATAGTAACCATAAATATCCCATAGCACCAAACTTGTTGAACCAATGCTTTAATGTAGCCAGGGCTAATCAAGTATGGGTAAGCGATATTACCTATGTTCAGACCAATCAGGGTTGGAGTTACCTAACAGTGATCATTGATCTATTCAATAGAAAAGTTATAGGATGGGCTTTAAGTGATACCCTAAATACTGAGGATACTGTTATAAAAGCTTGGCAGATGGCTATTAAAAATACCACACTAACACAACCTTTGATATTCCATTCAGACCAAGGTATCCAATATGCCAGCCAAAGATTTACTAATCTACTTAAAAGCTATAATGACCTGGTAAAACAATCGATGAGTAGAAAAGGTAATTGCTGGGACAATGCCGTAGCTGAATCCTTTTTTAAATCTCTGAAAGTAGAATGGGTATATTGGCATAAATACAAGCTTAAATCACAGGCAGAGTTATCTATCTTTCAGTGGATAGAAACCTGGTACAATACCAGAAGAAGACATTCCTACTTAGGAAACAGAACTATTAAAGAATTTGAAATAGATATGTATAATCAAAAACTAGCAGCATAGTCACTCAACTTAAAGTCCAGTTTTTTGTTGCAAGTCCACGCGCTTTTATATTATGACAGCGACGATGCCATTGAAATTGCAGCTTTTATTGGAAAAATCTTTAGGAAATGTTTCACTCATACAAGACACGGAACTTTTAAATGAAGCTAGAAACAGATTTGAAAGTCGAGATAATTTAATTGAAAAATCTCTTGAAGAAATTACGTTTAAAATAGAAGAAGGAAAAAAAGTTTTGATTGTCGTCAATACAGTTGATAGAGCAATAGAACTTTACGAAAAGTTAAAAGATCTTGCAGAAGATTCAGGTGTTGATGCAATCTGCTATCATTCGCGTTTTATTAAAAAAGATCGGTTTCTAAAAGAGAAAGAAATTTTTGCCTTAGACAATAAGAATGAAGGAGGTGTTTTGATTGCAACACAAGTCGTAGAAGTTTCTTTAGATATTGATTTTGATATTCTCTATACGGAAAATGCGCCAATTGATGCGATTATTCAAAGAGCCGGAAGGGTTAACCGTAAGCGTCAAAAAGAAAATTCTAAGGTTATTCTTTTTCAACACTACGAAATAAGTGAGAAAATTTATGATGTAAAAGGAGTCTTAGAAAATACGTTCAGGCATTTCAAGGAATTAAATGGGCGAAGACTGACTGAAAAAAAATTAAATGAATTGGTAGATGTGGTTTATAAAGACTTGGATATTGAATCTAATGATAAATATTTAGAAGGCCTCAACAAACATTCAGATATTCAATATAAATACAACTTCATCAAAGATTTAACCACAGATGAAAAGGTGTTCACACGAGAAGGTCTAGATACGATTTCAGTCATACCAGATCGATTTTACCCTGAACTTTACAATAGCAAAGACCGAGATAAGCTTAGTAATCACGAATTATCAATTAGTAAAAAAAGAGCTAACTCTGTAAAAATTATTTCTGGTCCATTAGGCTTTAAGTTTATCGATGCAAATTATGATGATAAAAAAGGATTAAATTTTAAAGAAAAAAACGAAAATAAAAGCCTGCTCTATTAAGATCAGCCCATCCACTAAAACTAGGAGAAAATGACCGAAACCACCACCCAAAAGTTGCAGATCTGCCGTATCAAATTCCCCGAAATCCAATTACAAACCCGTGATGCTCATAAACTACGCGGGTATTTTGGCAATTTATTTAAGCAACACTCCCCTATCCTTCACAACCATTACGAAGATGGCAAGTTTCGATACAAATACCCAAGTATTCAGTACAAAATAATCAATAAAGTCCCCACCTTAATCGGCATCAAGGATGGCGCTGCTTTATTACCCCAACTCTTTCTTAAAATTAAAGAATTGGATATTTCAGGGCAATCCTATCCCATCAGCAGTAAAAATATTGAGTTGCGTAATGAAAGGACGGGCTACAGTGATCAGTTGCACCAATATAAATTTGGAACACTTTGGATGGCTTTAAACCAAAAGAACTATCCTAAATATCAAAATCTAAAGACAGAAGCCGAAAAAGAAGCGATGCTCAACGCAATCTTAGTAGGCCATATACTCAGCTTTTTTCGAAATACTGGGATTGAACTAAGTGCCAATGAACGCCTGATGGCTAAAGTTCAAGTTCAGGAAAAAAGTACCATGTTTAAAGAAAACCGTATGATTGCCTTTTCCGGCAGTTTTGTGGTCAACGCACTCTTGCCTGCTGAAATTGGTCTTGGCAAGTCTGTAAGCCGTGGCTTTGGCACCCTAATACCCACCTAATGCAAATTTTCATCAATACATATGGTACCTACCTCCACGTTAAAGACGATATGTTTGAGATCAAAGTGCGTGAGGATAAAAAGCAACCTTTTAATGTAAATCATATTGCTGCTCACAAAGTAACCTCCTTTATTGTTTCAAAAGGTGCCGCACTCACTACAGACGCTATTGCCCTTGCCTTAAAGCATAATATTGATATTGTTTTGGTAGAAAACAATGGGCACCCTATGGGACGCTTTTGGCACAGTAAGTTGGGCAGTACCACAAAAATCAGAAAACAGCAACTGGTTGCTTCGTTAAACCAGACCGGTGTTTACTGGATTAAGGAGTGGCTATCCCAAAAACTGGAAAATCAGGCCGATTATTTAAACGACCTTAAAAAGCACCGTAAAAACCTTCACGTCTATCTGGATGAGAAATCAGCGGCGATACTCGGTTTTAGGAAAAAAATCAAGGAAGCCGACGGAGCTGATATCAATCAGTTGGCTGAAAGTTTCAGGGGTTGGGAAGGTTCGGCAGGAAGACATTATTTTGAAGCCCTTGCCACCTGTATTCCCGATGCTTATTCCTTTAAAGGCCGAAGTTTCCGCCCAGCTCAGGACGAATTTAATGCATTGCTCAATTATGCTTACGGTATTTTATACAGCCGGGTGGAGCGGGCTTTAATGCTGGCCGGACTGGATCCGTTTGTTGGTTTTATGCATCGGGACGATTATAATTCCAAAAGCTTGGTTTATGATTTTATTGAACCCTACCGTATTTATGCAGAGCGGTTCGTGTTTAAATCCTTTTCTTCCAAAAAGATGAACAAATCCTATTTTGAGGTATTTGAAGGAGGTGTAAGCCTCAATCCGGATGGAAAAGCATTTTTCGTTCCGGAATATCTTGAATATCTGGATAGCGATAAAATTAAATATAAAGGCCGGTTACAGACCCGTCTGAATGCCACGCAGCTGGAAGCGCATCGATTTGCTAATACTTTAATAGAAAAATTATGATCACTTGGGTACTTTATGATATTAAGAATAACGCTGCACGCAGTCAGGTCTCCAAAGCCTGTAAACATGCCGGCCTATATAGAGTACAATATTCTTGTTTTTTAGGAACTTTAAATGCCAATGAAAAAGACAGTCTCGAGTTACAAATTGAAAAAGTAATCAACGAAGAGACCGATAAGGTTTACTTGTTTCGGATGAACAAAGAACAACTAAAGGATTGCAGTATGCTGGGGCAGGCTTTTGATGAAAAGCTTGTAACAGATGAAGTAAAAGCTTTGTTTTTTTAATGACCAGTTTTTATCCATCTCAGGTTATAGAATATTTGTATTGTCCGCGATACACCTACTTTGAATATGTACTGCGTATTCCTCAAAATGAAGAGAAATACCACAAAGTGCAACGCGGTCGTGAAGTGCATGATGAGAAGTTAGAGCAAAACAAGAACTATTTACGTAAAAAAATAGGGGTACAGCAAAAATGGATTGACCATTATATGGGGAGTCCTCAACTTAGAGGTAAGGTTGATGAAGTCTTGTCGTTAGAAGATGGTAGTTACGCCCCTCTGGATTATAAGTTTGCGGTTTGGAAAGACAGGGTATTTGAGACCTATAAACAACAGCTTTACTGTTATGCCTTATTGATTGAAGAAACTTTTGGAGCCAATGTCAATAAAGGCTTTTTGGTTTACACACGTAGCAAACATAAATTGGTAGAAATACCTATTAACCAAACTTCAAAAAATGAAGTGATGGAAAGCACGGAGAAAATGCTTGAAATCATTGAAAGGAATAAATTCCCTAAAGCGACGACATATAAAAAAAGATGTTTAAATTGTACCTACAGAAATATCTGCATAAAGTAGGTTTTCCGGGTAACAATTTATTTTAACAACGACTAAAATAAGCATCTATGTCAGGCTATTGTGGACTTCAGCAATACGGAACTGTATTGAAAATGACTATAAAAGCGTTCTTTGACATATTGAAAATTAAGAAAGTAAAAGTTGAAGAATTAAGCTTAAGCATTATAGACAGTAAACATCTGGAGGTTATCGGCTTCCAGATGCATCCATTTAGAAACTAGGATTGAAACAAACTCCCTACTTGATACGGTTTTTTAGGTTCAACAACTTCCAGATGCATCCATTTAGAAACTAGGATTGAAACACCGGTGCGGTGTAAACTACACCGTCGCTAGTTTTGTCTTCCAGATGCATCCATTTAGAAACTAGGATTGAAACCTTCCTCTTGAGGTTTCTCGTCTTTTTTCTTTGTAGCTTCCAGATGCATCCATTTAGAAACTAGGATTGAAACAAACCAACCCTATCTATTAATGTATTACTGAGTTCTCTTCCAGATGCATCCATTTAGAAACTAGGATTGAAACAGCATATTCTCAATCTCATTAGCTACAATTTGAGTGCTTCCAGATGCATCCATTTAGAAACTAGGATTGAAACGGTGAATTCAACCCTGACAATACAGGAGTAAATGACTTCCAGATGCATCCATTTAGAAACTAGGATTGAAACGCGCACCCGCTTATTTATCTGATTGGTACTTCATCACTTCCAGATGCATCCATTTAGAAACTAGGATTGAAACTTCAAGGATATTCTTGAAAAAAGATATGCTGATAACCTTCCAGATGCATCCATTTAGAAACTAGGATTGAAACCCTTCTCCTTTTTTCCGTCTTGATCTACCTCGTAATCTTCCAGATGCATCCATTTAGAAACTAGGATTGAAACAGTAAAACATATTTGAAGAACTCCCATTGCCGTAATCTTCCAGATGCATCCATTTAGAAACTAGGATTGAAACTAGCTTTTTGAACGTCTATAACGGTCTCGCATATGCTTCCAGATGCATCCATTTAGAAACTAGGATTGAAACTAAATAAAGACCGAAACACAGTAAGGCATAGTTATCTTCCAGATGCATCCATTTAGAAACTAGGATTGAAACGAATTGACTAAGCCTGTAGGAGAAACTACTAAAATCCTTCCAGATGCATCCATTTAGAAACTAGGATTGAAACTGGGAATTAGATTTTGGTAAAGAAAACTACAGATTCTTCCAGATGCATCCATTTAGAAACTAGGATTGAAACCAAATATGGACTTACGTAAAGAGTTAATTGATTTTTCTTCCAGATGCATCCATTTAGAAACTAGGATTGAAACCTGATGTTATCCCAGGTGTAATTTTGTGAAGTACCCTTCCAGATGCATCCATTTAGAAACTAGGATTGAAACATGCCTATGCAGCAGTTTTTGCAGATGGTTTCTAAACTTCCAGATGCATCCATTTAGAAACTAGGATTGAAACCTGTCTGGGAAAATAGCGTCTAAGGTTAATTTTGATCTTCCAGATGCATCCATTTAGAAACTAGGATTGAAACAGTTTTAGGATCTAGTGGCGGCGGTAGCGCTGCTGCAGCTTCCAGATGCATCCATTTAGAAACTAGGATTGAAACTGGCCGGTGATAAAGAACTGGCAAAAAACAGCGTGCGCTTCCAGATGCATCCATTTAGAAACTAGGATTGAAACTCCATATGTAAAAGAAAGCAATGCTGGGGTTATGGCTTCCAGATGCATCCATTTAGAAACTAGGATTGAAACAAAGTAGCTTAATTAAGTGCCGTTAAATAAAAACGGCTTCCAGATGCATCCATTTAGAAACTAGGATTGAAACATTATGCACGTTCACGTGATCGCGTGAAGGGTTTCACTTCCAGATGCATCCATTTAGAAACTAGGATTGAAACAAAAAGTTTACTAACAATCTAAATGATGTTGAACAGGCTTCCAGATGCATCCATTTAGAAACTAGGATTGAAACGAAAAGCAGGAGTTTGGCGGTGTTATTAAAGGCCGTCTTCCAGATGCATCCATTTAGAAACTAGGATTGAAACCTAATAATCGCAGCCGGAGTAGTTTATTCTGCTGCAACTTCCAGATGCATCCATTTAGAAACTAGGATTGAAACAAATACTTTGCTTCTATATCGCTAAAGCATAAAGACTTCCAGATGCATCCATTTAGAAACTAGGATTGAAACTCAAGTGTTGACTTTCGATGTGTTAATGAAATTCCTCTTCCAGATGCATCCATTTAGAAACTAGGATTGAAACTTTAAACGTCATTGAATCTGAATTGAAAATATTTACTTCCAGATGCATCCATTTAGAAACTAGGATTGAAACTCCTTCTCCAGTGTTTACCGGATTATTAGAAGGTACTTCCAGATGCATCCATTTAGAAACTAGGATTGAAACGATAAGCTACCTGCTCAAAACACAATTCAAGTTACCTTCCAGATGCATCCATTTAGAAACTAGGATTGAAACCTACTTGCATCTGTCACCAATGTCCTAAGCATATTCGCTTCCAGATGCATCCATTTAGAAACTAGGATTGAAACAACCAGAATACGGTTACATACCAGTTGACTAATGAACTTCCAGATGCATCCATTTAGAAACTAGGATTGAAACATTACTTTCTGATACCTCATATCACGCGCAAGATTCTTCCAGATGCATCCATTTAGAAACTAGGATTGAAACCAAACAGTTCTTTCGCACCTTTTGAAGATGGAATGCTTCCAGATGCATCCATTTAGAAACTAGGATTGAAACCTTGGTGGTGGTGACTTCAAAAAATCGGTTATTGATCTTCCAGATGCATCCATTTAGAAACTAGGATTGAAACAAAAATTAAAAGACTTTGCTTATCAAGAATATGGTACTTCCAGATGCATCCATTTAGAAACTAGGATTGAAACAAAGAAGCTTGGAGAGGAGCAAGAAAAGCTGTAAGCTTCCAGATGCATCCATTTAGAAACTAGGATTGAAACATTCTGCCTGCACATCTGCGTTTGCCGTCCAGTTTCTTCCAGATGCATCCATTTAGAAACTAGGATTGAAACTGACTACCCCTTAATTCAAATGATGCTTGATCCTGCTTCCAGATGCATCCATTTAGAAACTAGGATTGAAACGATTTACCTGAACCAAAGCCGCCAACAATACCCGTGTCTTCCAGATGCATCCATTTAGAAACTAGGATTGAAACTTACTTCATTGGCGATGAAGAGAACTTTGTAAGATCTTCCAGATGCATCCATTTAGAAACTAGGATTGAAACAAAAGTATGTGTAGCTCATTAGTTGAAGTTTTCAGGTCTTCCAGATGCATCCATTTAGAAACTAGGATTGAAACCAATCTCTAACCGGATTGAAGCGATTTGAAACCTTCTTCCAGATGCATCCATTTAGAAACTAGGATTGAAACTGAAAGTGCCTATGGTTACCCACCGGGCCCAAGCCGCTTCCAGATGCATCCATTTAGAAACTAGGATTGAAACTTGTCCGCTTTTTTGCCGGTGGTTTTCTCTTTCACTCTTCCAGATGCATCCATTTAGAAACTAGGATTGAAACTGAGTTGGGGACCACTGGATGCAAAAGGGAAGCCGGCTTCCAGATGCATCCATTTAGAAACTAGGATTGAAACATTAAAAATTAACCTTAAAAAAGACCACAAGCACTCTTCCAGATGCATCCATTTAGAAACTAGGATTGAAACAAGGACTGATATAAATCAATATAAAAAAGCTCTAACTTCCAGATGCATCCATTTAGAAACTAGGATTGAAACAGAAATGTATGGGCGTTATTACAAACGGATCTCATTCTTCCAGATGCATCCATTTAGAAACTAGGATTGAAACAATTAACCGCTTTTGCTGTTATACGGTCCTGCATAGCTTCCAGATGCATCCATTTAGAAACTAGGATTGAAACGAAGTTTCGCCTGGTTTCCATAGCGGTGTAAAAACTCTTCCAGATGCATCCATTTAGAAACTAGGATTGAAACTGGTTCTGAATGTTGTTAAGTTCTCATCTGTAGGCCTTCCAGATGCATCCATTTAGAAACTAGGATTGAAACGCTACTTCACCGTTTGAATAATAGATTTCATTTTTACTTCCAGATGCATCCATTTAGAAACTAGGATTGAAACGGTAACGCTTCCGGTTTCTTCTATGTAAATCTGTGCACTTCCAGATGCATCCATTTAGAAACTAGGATTGAAACGATAATGCTACATGGGATTATGAATTTTGCGGAAGCCTTCCAGATGCATCCATTTAGAAACTAGGATTGAAACTTTAAAAAGCAATTTGGAAACAATTGTAGTCGAAAAGCTTCCAGATGCATCCATTTAGAAACTAGGATTGAAACGCAAAAACCTTATTTAAGGTGAAATTTGAAGGCGTCTTCCAGATGCATCCATTTAGAAACTAGGATTGAAACGTCCACGTTTACCTAACACCGCATATCTTCAAGACGCTTCCAGATGCATCCTTTTAGAAACTTGGATTGAAACCCCTTTACCAGTAGTTTTACTGTTGCCATTTCCCGCTTCCAGATACATCCAATTAGAAACTAGGATCGAAACAAATGAAAATAAGAAAGTTGAACAAAAAGACCGGTTCTTCCAGATGCATCCATTTAGAAATTAGGATTGAAACGGGGCGTTTGTAACCGGTTTAAACGACAATTTAAGCTTCCAGATACATCCATTTAGAAACTTGGATTGAAACTGACACCGGAGGAAGCTAAAGAGCTGCGGGAACTATTTTCCAGATGCATCCATTTAGAAACTAGGATTGAAACACCGCATTGTTATACCCGCTAGCGATCCAGTTTGCAACTTCCAGATGCATCCAACTAGAAACTAGGATTAAAACAATTGAATGAATACTGCTGTGTAGTACGGCGGGCGGTCTTCCAAATGCATCCAATTAGAAACTAGGATTAAAACAATTGAATGAATACTGCTGTGTAGTACGGCGGGCGGTCTTCCAAATGCATCCAATTAGAAACTAGGATTGAAACACGCTTGCTGTTGTAGTTGTCGGCTCTGTAATGTACTTCCAGATGCATCCAATTAGAAACTAGGATTGAAACAGACGATCAATTATTAAACCCTCATCATCATTCACTAACTTCCAGATGCATCCAATTAGAAACTAGGATTGAAACTCAGCCTTCTTTTTTGCGCCTGTGGTAACTGTGGTTCTTCCAGATGCATCCAATTAGAAACTAGGATTGAAACCCATTTGCCGTTTACTTTAACGGTTGGGGCTATGTAGTCTTCCAGATGCATCCAATTAGAAACTAGGATTGAAACGGATTATGGGTTGAAGAGAACAAAGACATCTTGAAACAATCTTCCAGATGCATCCAATTAGAAACTAGGATTGAAACTCAATACCAAAACCTCTCACCATTTCTTGAAGCTTCTTCCAGATGCATCCAATTAGAAACTAGGATTGAAACCCGTTATGCTTAATTGATTTTGAGTAAACGCCCTCCCTTCCAGATGCATCCAATTAGAAACTAGGATTGAAACATAGCTTCAGACCATTCTGAATCATTTCTTAAGTTTCTTCCAGATGCATCCAATTAGAAACTAGGATTGAAACCTCACTAGGCCGCCTTGCTCCAGATCAAAATAAGCACTTCCAGATGCATCCAATTAGAAACTAGGATTGAAACTTAGGGTTGGTGATGGGTTTGGATATATGGGAGTTCTTCCAGATGCATCCAATTAGAAACTAGGATTGAAACGGGCTTTGGTTTTTAGCAATTATTCTCAAATAAGGGCTTCCAGATGCATCCAATTAGAAACTAGGATTGAAACTAGTGTACCGAGATTCTAAACAACAAACGGTATATCTTCCAGATGCATCCAATTAGAAACTAGGATTGAAACTTATTACTTGTAGTCGTATTTACTTTTCCTATCATACTTCCAGATGCATCCAATTAGAAACTAGGATTGAAACACGAGATAATAACAGAGATTGAAAACGAACTTAAAGCTTCCAGATGCATCCAATTAGAAACTAGGATTGAAACTAGAATACCCGTGGACATATGCCGATTGTGCACAGTCTTCCAGATGCATCCAATTAGAAACTAGGATTGAAACACCGGTATTACGCTTACTTATACCTTGCTGAGGTTCTTCCAGATGCATCCAATTAGAAACTAGGATTGAAACACGTACTTTAGTTTCTCAGCTTCAGTAAGTGAAGAACTTCCAGATGCATCCAATTAGAAACTAGGATTGAAACTAGATCGTTCTAATTCGCTGCGCATACGGGTGGTGATCTTCCAGATGCATCCAATTAGAAACTAGGATTGAAACTTAGAAACTTTCTCAAGCTCCTTAAGCGCAGATTTACTTCCAGATGCATCCAATTAGAAACTAGGATTGAAACACACTTTGCGCGCTTGCGGGATCTCTTTTGACGAACCTTCCAGATGCATCCAATTAGAAACTAGGATTGAAACAATTCTGCGTGTGACTGGTCCTGTTTGATGATGAGTCTTCCAGATGCATCCAATTAGAAACTAGGATTGAAACTAGTAGTCGGCATTCAATGAAAGCCCGCTATTTATCTTCCAGATGCATCCAATTAGAAACTAGGATTGAAACACCTTTGGTGATGCATACCGTACAGAAGAGCAGCAGCTTCCAGATGCATCCAATTAGAAACTAGGATTGAAACATGATGAGGAAGCGTGGTTTTCAAAGGATAAAAAGGCTTCCAGATGCATCCAATTAGAAACTAGGATTGAAACTGGACCGTGCGCGCAAAGCGACCGTGCCGGGAGCGCTTCCAGATGCATCCAATTAGAAACTAGGATTGAAACTCGTTAACATCAACAGCCAACAGTTTTTCTTCCGCCTTCCAGATGCATCCAATTAGAAACTAGGATTGAAACCGGCAATTTTTTCTTGATCAATTAAAGCAGCCTCATCTTCCAGATGCATCCAATTAGAAACTAGGATTGAAACAAACCTCATCATTCGCATTAAATGAATAATCGCGGCTTCCAGATGCATCCAATTAGAAACTAGGATTGAAACAATACATCATAATCATCTTCATATAAAGGGTACATCTTCCAGATGCATCCAATTAGAAACTAGGATTGAAACACCTAAACAACATATCGCCCCTTGAGTTCTTGAGACCTTCCAGATGCATCCAATTAGAAACTAGGATTGAAACGCCGTGCGCTGAAGTTGTCATAATCATTATAGATCCTTCCAGATCCATCCAATTAGAAACTAGGATTGAAACGTGAGTTCATTAACCCAGTTATTAAAAGCTCTTAAAACTTCCAGATGCATCCAATTAAAAACTAGGATTGAAACAAGCCCTCAGACCTTTTAAAACAGACTGAAAAACGACTTCCAGATGCATCCAATTAGAAGCTAGGATTGAAACCCGTAATGATAAAATCAAAAAGCATCAAGAGCAATTCTTCCAGATGCATCCAATTAGAAACTAGGATTGAAACAAGCCCTTACCCTGAGGAGCAACAGGCTTTTCTGCTTCCAGACCCATCCAATTAGAAATCAAGATTTAAATTACCGTCCTTATCCTATCAGTGTTCATGTAAATCTTTCAATTTTAACCAATAAAAATTATAGATAATTTTTGATTTAGTCCATTACTCTCGCAGACGGTAAACGAAGGGTATTAGTCAGGAAATAGCTGTAACTGCTAACTCGAACAGCGCCGGGATAAGTACCCTGAAAAATAAAGAGGCTTTCCTGAGTAATCAGGCAGCCTCTTCTAGTTTTACAATTCGTAAATAAGAATAAATATTTAAAAAGTATTTGTTTTCCTTTAGAGTGAATACTATTGCCCCACCAATTGAATTCAAATGGAGATTCTCTGATTCGCTAAATCATCTGATAATTTTTAAATTAGAAATTGGCCGTTTAGGTGTTTTACTTTTGGATTGCAAAACTTCTTGAAGTTTGTTCATATCCTCTTCTACTTTTTTGTCTAAAACACGGGCATAGATCTGTGTAGTTGCTATTTTGGTATGTCCTAAAAGCTTAGAAACGGTTTCTATGGGCATTCCATTACTCAGTGTCACCGTTGTAGCAAACGTATGACGTGCCATATGGAACGTCAGATTCTTGGTAAGTCCACAAGCCTCCGCAATTTCTTTTAAATATAAATTGGCGCGCTCATTGGTTATAGGTGGGAATAAAGTACCTGAAACTTCTGTTAATGGATGCTCCCTATACTTTTCAATAAGCCTAAGAGCCGTAGGCATTAAAGGTACTTTTACACGGGTATTTGTTTTCTGTCTATTCGTGACAATCCATTTTTTATCGTCTTCACCCTTCCAGATATTATTAGGTGTTAGCTTGTTTAAATCCGCATAACTGATTCCGGTATAACAACTAAACAAAAAAAGATCACGAACACGCTCTAAACGCTCTAATGGAAATTCATAGGTAGCCAAATTAGACAATTCGTGTTCAGAGAGGAATTCACGATCTGTTTTTTCAAAGGTCGTTTTCCAGCGTCTAAACGGATCCTTGTCCAGCCACTCTAAATGATAAGCGAGTCGAATCATTTTGCGTAGCCGCTGAATGTGTTTCATCACCGTATTGTGACTCATAGCTCTTGGATGCCCTTTAGGATAGTATTGCACCAAAAAGCTCTCAAAATCGCAAATAAACTTATAATCCAATCGCGAAAGAAAGATATCCTCAAGCTTATTTGATTTTAAGAATTTGAGAACATAGTTTTCCGTAATTTGAAAATTCCGAATAGTGCCCTTAGCAAGTGTGCCCTTGATTTTCTCACTGTGATAATCGATCAATTGAACAAGTGTTTTAGTGCTTTTATCATCCCCCATAAAATAATCCTTGATCATTTGAGCCGTTAGCACCTTATCTGCTGCTTTCAGCTCCATATAGCTTTGATACAATTGAGATTTGGTCAGATCAAGATATTGATTCAGTTGTTTAGCCATAACCGAGTTACCAAGAACCCGTTTACTTTGACTATCCCATAATTCTAGAGGAACATTTCGTTTGAGACTAATGCTTAATCTCTTTTGATCCATGGTGATTCGTGCATAAATAAGCACTTCTCCATTTTTGTTTTTGCGTGTATCAGCCCAAAACTGAATTGAAAAGGTTTTTGAAGTTCGCATAGCTTTTGATTTAAATTAAACTTGATTGTTACGAAAGTCAAATCCAATCCCATCAAAACTCGTAAAGAGGTAGTTTTCTCAGCGGTTAAAAATTGTTACCGCGAAGGAAAAACGTTACCATATTGCTACCATTTAAACTGAAATCACTTCAAATTAAATGATAGCCTAAAAACTTGAAAACCACGTATTTAATAAAAATACGTGGTTTTTGCATCCATTTATTTGGACCTTTTGTGACCCCGGAGGGATTCAAACCCCCAACCCTCAGAGCCGAAATCTGATGCGCTATTCAGTTGCGCCACGGGGCCAGTTACACTATTCTTCTTAAAAATTCACGCCCAACTCCAGATTTCAAATATTTCTCATATTCTCTTGCTTCTAATCTGGAAGTAAAGCCCTTACTATAAACCAATTTCCACGGGAGAAATCCTTTTGTTGATCTATTTTCTCCTCGGTTATGCTGTATTAGTCTTTCTTCTACATCTTCAGCCATGCCTTTATAGAGCCGACCATCTTTTAAACTTTGTAAAACATAGACAAAATACATCCTTACAATATTTCAATCTTAACCCCAGAGCCGAAACCTGCCTGCCGGCAGGCAGGTCTGATGCGCTATTCAGTTGCGCCACGGGGCCAGTTACACTATTCTTCTTAAAAATTCACGCCCAACTCCAGATTTCAAATATTTCTCATATTCTCTTGCTTCTAATCTGGAAGTAAAGCCCTTACTATAAACCAATTTCCACGGGAGAAATCCTTTTGTTGATCTATTTTCTCCTCGGTTATGCTGTATTAGTCTTTCTTCTACATCTTCAGACATGCCTTTATAGAGCCGACCATCTTTTAAACTTTGTAAAACATAGACAAAATACATCCTTACAATATTTCAATCTCAACCCCAAAGCCGAAACCTGCCTGCCGGCAGGCAGGTCTGATGCGCTATTCAGTTGCGCCACGGGGCCAGTTACACTATTCTTCTTAAAAATTCACGCCCAACTCCAGATTTCAAATATTTCTCATATTCTCTTGCTTCTAATCTGGAAGTAAAGCCCTTACTATAAACCAATTTCCACGGGAGAAATCCTTTTGTTTATCTATTTTCTCCTCGGTTATGCTGTATTAGTCTTTCTTCTACATCTTCGGACATGCCTTTATAGAGCCGACCATCTTTTAAACTTTGTAAAACATAGACAAAATACATCCTTCCAATATTTCAATCTCAACCCCAGAGCCGAAACCTGCCTGCCGGCAGGCAGGTCTGATGCGCTATTCAGTTGCGCCACGGAGCCTATTTATTTCGCTAATGCGAAAAATCGTTATGCTAATTTACGTTTTACAATTGTAGAAATTGTTTTTCCATCTGCTTTTCCGGCAAGTTCCTGAGACGCAAGCCCCATCACCTTGCCCATATCCTGCATGCCTGATGCTCCGGTCTTCTCGATAATTGAAGCGACTACTTCTTCTATCTTCTCCTCGCTCAACTGCTCTGGTAAAAACTGCTCGATAACCGCAGCCTGATCCAGCTCTTCCTGAGCCATCTCCTCTCGACCTTGCTCTTGATATACCGCTGCACTATCCTTGCGCTGCTTAACCAATTTTTGAAGCATCTTGATCTCTTGTTCTTCAGACAATTCTTCTCCTGCTCCACTTTCAGTTTGAGCAGTAAGAATAGCCGATTTAATAGCGCGTAAAGAAGCAAGTGCATTTTGATCTTTTGCTTTCATTGCTGCTTTCATCGCCGTCATTACTTCGGTCTGTAAACTCATGATCTTCTATTTTTTTGGAGAGCGAATATAGCCAAAATTCAGCTTTCACACTATAGTAAAATTAAAAAAGAAAGGCCGCTAGTTCTCACTAACGGCCGCTCCTACATCGGTTTTTACTAACTAATCGACATTATCGTGTAAAAATGAATTGTTTCTACGCAATTGCATTTCGTCATTTTCATCTGTACTTAATGAGGTACGCGAAATAGATCCTTTTGAATTCGGGGCGTCATCCAGGTTTACACCCATACGCTTATAAGCCGGTTGCTTTTCTATCTCATCAATACGAGACTGATTGCTATGAAACTTATAATTGAATTCTTTCATCATACGTCTACGCTCTGCCGCACGCTCTGTGAGCAATTGAGAAATAGGTGTATTCATAGGATTCTCATCCTCCTCTTTGATCGCTTGTTCTTCTTTTTCAGCAGGCGCTACAACTTTACGCTCAAAAGCAATCTCTTCTTCTTGCTTTTTTGGCGCCTCAACCGGCTTCTTTTGAGTAGGCTGCGCTGTGTTAAGATGATCTTCCATCTCCATATAATCATCAAGGCTATAACGCTTTTCTCCGTTTTCATTCACTTCGGTAACCGAAACGATTTCTACCGGATTATTGACCTCTATATCATTAATATCATCATCAAGACTGTATACAATTTCCTCTTCTTCTTCAAAAGCTTCAGTAATTTGTGGCTCTTCCTTTTGCTCTTCATTTAATGGAAGGTCAAAAGATAGCGTAAATTGCTCCTCTTCTTCCTGACTGAAAAGATCTACTTGCTTTTCCTGAGGCTCTTCAACGCTTACTATTTTAAATTCTAATTCCTCCTCTTCGGGTTCGTAAACACTTTCGATCTCTGGTTCTGAATGGTCTAGAACCTCTTCATAAACCACTTGAAGATTTCTGATCAACTCGGTGGTAGGAATCAAATCCATTTGTGATTTTGGAGCTTCTTTCTTAGGCTTGTTTACCATCAAATCCATTGGATCATCAGTATCATCAAGCGTGTGAACGATAGGCTTTTTTTCTGGCGCAGGCGCTTCCTTTTTAGGAGCAGGTGTGTCAAAATTTAACGTTCCACCGGTATTTTTAGGAGATAAATCGTGTTGTGCACGTTGTTCATCTTCTAAGGTGTGAATGATCTTCTTGGTTTCGGTATTAACGATATCATTTTGTTGTTCTACGTTAAACCCCGTAGCGATAATCGTTACCGAGATCGCATCTCCAAGACTTTCTTCTTCACCTACACCCATAATGATATTCGCGCTGTGACCTGCTTCATCTTGAATGTGATCGTTGATCTCACCGATCTCATCAATAGTGATCTCTTCGGTTCCTGAAACGATAAGCAACAATACGTTCTTGGCACCGGTAATTTTATTGTCATTCAATAATGGTGAGTCTAATGCTTTCCTGATGGCGTCCTGAGCACGACTTGCACCACTAGCATTAGCACTACCCATAATAGCGGTTCCACTATTACTCAATACGGTTTTTGCATCACGAAGGTCAATGTTTTGCGTGTAGTGATGCGTGATCACTTCGGCAATACCTCTTGAAGCTGTAGCAAGAACTTCGTCTGCTTTGCTAAATCCCGCCTTAAAACCAAGATTTCCATATACCTCTCGCAATTTATTGTTGTTGATCACGATAAGCGAATCAACGTGAGAACGTAATTTTTCAACTCCTAGCTGCGCTTGTTCATTACGCATTTTACCTTCAAACTGAAACGGAATCGTCACAATACCCACGGTAAGTACATCCATCTCTTTTGACATTTTTGCAATCACAGGAGCTGCTCCGGTCCCGGTACCACCGCCCATTCCGGCAGTGATAAATACCATTTTGGTATTGGTTCCCAGCATCTGTTTTACATCTTCAGAGCTCTCGATAGCTGCTTTCTCACCAACTTCTGGATTGGCTCCTGCACCTAGACCTTCGGTTAGGCTCACACCCAACTGAATTTTAATAGGCACCGGACTGTTCTCTAAAGCTTGTGCATCTGTGTTACAAACTACAAAGTCTACTCCTTTAATTCCTTGGCTAAACATATGGTTGATGGCATTACTACCTCCACCGCCTACGCCAATCACTTTGATGACGTTGCTCTGATTTTTTGGTAAATCAAACGAAATGTTTTCAAAATCTGTGTTGCTCATAATATGTCGTTTTACCGGTTGTTTCTTGTGTTTTCTCTTTTTCTATTGGCTTTAATAAACGTATTTCGCTTATCTCTTTTTTTCTATTCTGCGTTATCTAAGAAGTCTTTAAACTTCTCTGCCCAAGTATCAAAAATGCTTTTACGCTGTTTCTTAGGCTCTTGAGGGTTTTCTTCTTCCTCGTTAGTTTCATCTTCCAAAAGGGGCTCGATCACAGGCTCTTCTTCTACAACTGCCGTATCCTGAGGCTCGTCATCCTCACTATTATGCTGATGCTCTAAGCTATTCATCACCAAACCGACTGCCGTCGCGTACAACGGACTCGTAGTTTCAGAATCGCTATCGCCTGCCAAGTGTTCGTTAGGATAGCCAATACGCGTATCCATCCCGGTGATGTACTCTACCAGTTGCTTTAAATGCTTCAGTTGTGAACCCCCACCGGTAAGTACAATCCCTGCAATAAGTTTTTTCTTTTGTTCCTCGTGACCATAATTCTTAATCTCGAGATACACTTGCTCAACGATCTCTACCACGCGTGCGTGAATGATCTTAGAGAGGTTTTTAAGCGTAATTTCTTTAGGCTCTCTACCACGTAATCCAGGGATAGAAACGATCTCGTTATCTTTATTTTCACCCGGCCACGCTGAACCAAATTTTATTTTAAGAAGCTCTGCCTGCTTTTCTATAATGCTGCATCCCTCTTTAATATCTTCAGTGATCACATTACCACCAAAAGGAATTACCGCCGTATGCCGAATGATTCCATCCTTAAAAATGGCAAGATCTGTTGTACCACCTCCTATATCAATAAGTGCGACTCCCGCTTCTTTTTCTTCCTGACTCAACACTGCATTTGCTGACGCTAACGGCTCTAGTGTAATTTTATCAAGGTTAAGCCCCGCACTTTTTACACAACGACCAATGTTGCGTATGCTGCTCACCTGACCTACAACCACGTGGAAATTGGCCTCTAACCTCCCACCATACATCCCGATAGGTTGTGTGATTTCAGCTTGACCATCCACTTTATATTCCTGCGGAAGCACGTGAATAATCTCTTCTCCCGGAAGCATCACCAGTTTATGCACCTGGTTACAAAGCATATCGATATCCTTAGGACCAATAACTTGATCTGCATCTGCCCGAGTGATGTAATCGCTATGTTGCAAGCTGCGTATGTGTTGACCTGCGATACCTACAACCACATCTTCAATTTTCATCCCAGAAACACTCTCAGCTTCCTGCACAGCTTGTTGGAT
Organism: Leeuwenhoekiella blandensis MED217; assembly: GCF_000152985.1. Classification (GTDB taxonomy): domain Bacteria; phylum Bacteroidota; class Bacteroidia; order Flavobacteriales; family Flavobacteriaceae; genus Leeuwenhoekiella; species Leeuwenhoekiella blandensis. The sequence continues at coordinate 3,607,471 of NZ_CH672395.1, forward strand.
AGACTGAATCGTCTGAGTAATATTATTTACTACACCACGATGCACGCCTAAACTCTTGGATTTACCAATACCTAAGATCTCAAGCTTCTGATACTCGTTGTACCGGCCTATCATCGCCACAATCTTAGTGGTACCAATATCCAATCCTACTGCTATGTCCTTATGCTCCATAACTTACTTTTTTGTCCCTACGACCTGCCCTTTAAAACGCAAATCAATACTTTTATAAACTTCAAGACTATTGTCTTTAATCGCCTTTTGATAGAATGCCTTGTAATTTGAAAACTTACTCGACAACTGCTCTATCTTGCCTACGATAACTTTATAATTCAACACGCGAAGTGTTAGGCTATAATCGCCGGTTTTATCTCTAGAAATACCAACAACCTGAGTTGCAAGTACATTATCTTCTTGTAAATAGTTTAAAAGTGGATAAATCTCATTCACCTGCTCTTTTGAAACACCGGTCACCAAAGGCACACGGGCAGAATAATTAGTTGACAAAGGCATGGTTTTACCTTCTTCATCGATATAAAATGGGGTCTTTGTCTGAACTCGAGCTAATGGTTTTCTCTGCTTTACGGTCGCTCCCACCACACCATCTAATGTCATATAAACATCTGCATCGGCGATCATAGCATGCGCATCGAGTTTATCTTCGAGGTCTTTCAAATCTAAAATTTCTTTGTTCTGTCCCTCAATAGGTTTCCCGTTTTGTATCAACAATTTATCAACCGATTCGGCTGTAACAAAGAGGTTTGCACCTGCTTCAAAATTTACTTTAACTTCTTTTACTTTTCGGTTTGCATTGCGTTTGTGCGTAAAGGCAACCAAACCCAAGGTAACCGCGACCAAAACCAACATCCTTATGTAAAACCAATTGATTTTCATACCGCTAATGTTTTAGTCAGTTTTAAAATCTCCTCACCTATATCTCCAGCTCCCATCATCACTTTTACAGTGGCTTTTGACGCCTGCAACTTCTCTTCCAGTTGTGCTTTTGAAATAACTTCTTTTCGCGTAAGCGGAATTAACTCCAATAACTTTTCAGAAGTAACATCTTCTATAGGTTCTTCCCGAGCCGGATAGATATCTAAAAGCAGCAACTCATCAAACTGTGCTAAACTTGCTGCAAAATCTTCCATAAAATCACGCGTACGACTGAATAAATGCGGCTGAAAAACTGCCAAAACCCGCTTGTTTGGGTACATCTCTCGTACAGCGCTATGCACTGCATTTATTTCGGCAGGGTGATGCGCATAATCATCAATAAGCACCTCATTTGCCTTTTTAATACGATACGTAAACCTGCGATTAACACCTTTGAATGCAAACAGAGCTTTGGCGAGCTTATCGGCAGGGCAGCCGTAATGTAAAGCCATCGCCAAAGCGGTTGTCGCATTAGACAAATTATGTCTACCAGGCAGGTTAAGCACTAAATCTTCAATAAGCCCATCGGGATGTTTTAAATCAAAATGATAGGCCCCGTTTTCTATTTTTATATTTAAAGCCGCATAGACGGAATCGTCTTCTATACCTACGGTAATTCCGTCTAGTGGTAGTCCGTTTTTTACAAACAGCACACCATCTTCTTTGACTTGAGCTGCAAAATCTCTGAAGCTTTTGTGCAAGGCTTCGGCATCGCCGTAAATATCCAAATGATCTGCATCCATCGAAGTGATTGCTGCGATATTAGGGTACAGTTGCATAAACGAGCGATCAAACTCATCTGCTTCTACCACCACGATTTCCTCACCGTGCTGAATCAAATTACTTTGATAATTTTCTGCAATTCCGCCTAAAAAAGCGGTAACCGGCAGCTTACAAAATGCCATCAAATGACCAAGCATCGCACTGGTTGTGGTTTTGCCATGAGTTCCTGCGACTGCTAAGCAGAATTTCTCCTGAGTCAACCAGCCTAAAACTTCAGCGCGCTTTTTAATTTGAAATCCTTCAGCCAAATAAAACTGATAGGCTTTATGTGCTTTAGGAACCGCAGGCGTATATACCACCAGCGTTTTTTCTGAGGTTTTAAATTCCGTAGGAATCGCTTCAGCAGCATCTTGATAACTTATGACGATTCCAAGCTCTTCAAGCGATTTTGTGATCTGCGAAGGTGTTTTATCATAGCCCGCCACTTTCTTCCCGGCAGCTTGAAAATATCGCGCGAGCGCGCTCATCCCAATTCCGCCTATGCCGATGAAATAAATATGCGATATGTGATCAAGCGTTTTCACCTACTGCTTTAATAATTTTTCTACTTCGTTTACAATATGTTGCGTTGCCTGTGGCAATGCGATCTTTTTAATGTTTTCACCCAAAAGCTGTTGCTTAGCTTCATCGTGCACAAGCGCTTTAAAAACAGGTTCAAAATCTGCTTTTACATCTTTTTCTTTGAGCAGGATCGCTGCATCCTTAGACACAATCGCCTCTGCATTTTTGGTCTGATGATCTTCAGCCACATTGGGAGACGGTATAAAAATTACCGGTTTTCCTACCAACGCCAACTCTGATACCGATCCCGCACCTGCTCTGCTTATAATGATATCAGCAGCTGCATAAGCCAGATTCATCGTGTCGATGTATGGCAACACCTGCACATCCTCAACGACATTATGCTTTTTATATTCTTCATAGTACAACTGCCCACTTTGCCAGATGATTTGCACCTCTTGATCAAGAATAAACTGCAGCTCGCTATCGATCAATTTATTAATCGCTCTAGCACCAAGACTTCCGCCTAAAATCAACAAGGTTTTTTTATCCTTTTTTAGACCGAATTTTTCTATGCCCTGTTCGCGCATCGTTTCAATAGCCAACAAATCCTGTCGCACCGGATTTCCTGTTTTTACAATTTTTTCCTGCGGAAAAAACTGCTGCATCCCATCGTAGGCGACACAGATCTTCTGTACTTTTTTTGCCAAAAGCTTATTGGTAATTCCCGCAAAACTATTTTGCTCTTGAATCAATGCCGGTACGTTGTATCGTGTTGCCATCTCAAGCAAAGGACCACTTGCAAAACCACCGGTACCAATTACTGCATCGGGTTTGAATCTTCTGATAATTCCTGCCGACTTGAATAAACTACTGATCAGTTTAAATGGAAACATCAAATTTGACCAGGTCAACTTTCGTTGAATTCCGGCTATCCAAAGTCCTTTGATCTCGTAACCTGCTTTAGGCACTTTTTCCATTTCCATACGATCTTGAGACCCCACAAAAAGGAATTCCGCTTGCGGATACTTTGCTTTCAAAGCATCAGCAATCGCAATCGCCGGATAAATATGCCCCCCGGTTCCGCCTCCTGATAGTATAAATTTATAGTTCTTCAAATCTTTATCTTCGTTTACATCGCTTCGCTTAATACATCAAGCGGATTCATTTCCTCTTCTTCCTTCACACGCACTTCTTCGCGCTTTGCACTTACGCTTAAAATAATCCCTATCGCCAAGCAGGTCATCCAGATCGAGGTCCCACCACTACTTACAAGTGGCAAGGTTTGCCCGGTCACCGGAAATAATTCTACCGCAACCGCCATATTAATCAATGCCTGAAACACAATAGGCAAGCCTACTCCCATTACAGCGAGTTTTCCAAAAACTGTATCGGCTTTATGCGCTACTACTAAAATTCTAAACAGCAAGAGCAAATACATTAGCAACAACATTAAACCACCTACCAAACCAAATTCTTCTACGATGATCGCATAAATAAAATCTGATGAGGATTGGGGCAAAAAGTTTTTCTGAACACTTTTCCCCGGCCCTAAACCGGTTAGACCGCCGGTCGCAATCGCAATTTTTGCTTTCTCTATCTGATAATCCCCTTCACTATCTTCATCATCTGCAAAGCTGTCTATACGACTCATCCAGGTATCCACACGGTTAGGAAACACTCCCGGAAAAGCCTTGGCTGCCAAAATAAACATCGTAAGGGCCAGCAAACCGGTCGCAACGATTATCGCTAAATATTTAAAGGGATAGCCTCCCATAAAAACCAAGGTGAGCACCATCGCAAAAATGATCGCTGTAGTTGAAAAGTTGGCCGGAAGAATCAATCCTAAGATCAAAGCCACTGGTACCCAAAGCGGCAAAATGCTTTCTTTAAAAGTGATTTGCTGATCTTTAATTTTTGAAAGGTAGCGCGCGATATAGATCATCAACACCACCGAAGCCAAAGTCGAGGTTTGAAACGTGATCCCAACAAAAGGCACTTTAATCCATCTACTGGCGTTGGCTCCATCAATGGTGGTTCCTTGTGCCATCGTGATCAACAAAAGAATGATCACTATTGGAACTCCAATGATCGACAAGCCTTTAAAATAATGCGCAGGTACTTTGTGCACCCCATAAATGATCGCAAAACCTAGAACCAAATGCATGAAATGGCGTACCAAAAACGGCAGCGTCTCCCCATTACCGTATAAATAGGCAAGGTTGCTGCTCGCACTAAATACCGGCAAAAAAGAAAACAGCGCTAAAAAGGCAGTGATTGCCCAGATCGCCCGATCTCCTTTTAGGGTTGAAAATATGTTTTTGGTTTTACTCAAATCTCAATCTTATTTATAGATTACGTACTGCCTCTTTAAATTGACGCCCGCGATCTTCATAGTTCTCAAACAAATCAAAACTTGCGCACGCCGGAGACAACAACACATTATCGCCTTTATCGCTCAACTTATAAGCGATCTTTACCGCTTCGGTAATAGACTGGGTTTCAATAATGGTTTCTACCATTCCTGAAAACGTATTTAAAAGCTTTGCATTATCAACACCCAGACAGATGATTCCTTTTACTTTTTCATTCACCAAAGGAAACAAATCGGTATAATCATTTCCTTTATCAACACCGCCAACAATCCAAACCGTTGGAGCACTCATACTATCTAAGGCATAAAATGTAGCGTTCACGTTGGTCGCTTTTGAATCATTGATGTAAGACACGTGATTGATCTTAAGCACCTGCTCTAATCGATGTTCAACCCCTTGAAAACCTTCTAGAGATTCTCTAATGGTCGCCTTGCGAATGCTTAATAATCGAGCAGCAGTTGCTGCAGCCATCGCATTCTTAGTGTTATGCGCACCTTTAATAGTTAAGTTTTTTGTTGACATAGTCATCGTTGTATCGTCAATTAAAATGTTTATTTCTTCTTGAGCGTAATACGCTCCTTTTTCTAGTTGTTTTGAAATGGAAAAGGGGATGCATTGTGATCGCACGGGATGCTTTGCTAACCAGTCTGTAATCACAGGATCGTCTGCGTCATAGATCAAGTAATCCTTTTCTGTCTGGTTTTCCGCTATGCGGAATTTTGACTTGATATAATTTTCAAACTTGTACTCGTAGCGATCCAAATGGTCTGGTGTGATGTTGGTCAAAATCGCGATATGCGGGGCAAAATCAACAATGCCATCCAGCTGAAAACTGCTAATTTCTAATGCATAAAAATCTTGATCATCAAGCGCCACCCATTTTGCAAAACTGTCTCCAATATTTCCCGCAGCCACACTTTTCAACCCGGCTTGCTTGAGCAGATGCGCCATAAGCATTGTTGTGGTGGTTTTACCATTGCTTCCGGTGATCCCCACCAAAGTTGCCTTGGTATAGCGGGCTGCAAACTCAATTTCTGAGATCACTGAAATACCTGCTTCAACCAACTTTTTAATGAGTGGTGCTTTATCAGGAATTCCCGGACTCTTCATCACGAGGTCTGCATTGAGAATTTTTGCTTCGGTGTGACCACCGTCTTCCCATTCAATTTCATTGTTTTTAAGAACGTCAAGGTATTTTGGTTTTATCTTCCCAAAGTCTGAGACAAAAACTTCAAAACCTTCTTTTTTACCCAAAATGGCTGTGCCAATTCCGCTTTCACCACCTCCCAAAATCACTAGCCGCTTCATCTATCTTACTTTTAGCGTTACGATTGTGATGATCGCGAGTAAAATGCCTATAATCCAAAAGCGCGTCACGATCTTACTCTCATGAATACCCTTTTTCTGATAATGGTGATGCAACGGTGACATTAAAAAAATGCGACGGCCTTCACCTGTTTTTTTCTTAGTGTATTTAAACCAACTCACCTGCAGCATTACCGACAGGGTTTCGATAAAGAATATTCCGCATAAAAGCGGGATGAGCAATTCTTTACGGATGGCAATCGCGATAACCGCGATTATGCCTCCGATAGTCAAACTTCCTGTATCACCCATAAAAACCTGCGCCGGATACGTATTGTACCATAAGAATCCGATCAGCGCTCCTACAAATGCAGTGATAAATATTACCATCTCACCAGATCGTGGGATGTACATCACATCGAGGTAATCACTAAAAATGATGTTACCAGAAACCCATGCGAAAATCCCCAACGTGAGCACGATAATCGCTGAAGAACCGGCAGCTAAACCATCGATTCCATCAGTGAGGTTAGCTCCATTTGACACTGCGGTAACAATGAAAATGACTATAGGAATAAACAGCAACCAGGCATATTTCACATAATCTTCCCCTAGCCAGCTCACTAAAATGCTATAATCGACCTCATTATTCTTTACAAAAGGGATGGTGGTAGTCAAGGCTTTTTCTTCCGTAGAAAATTCAGTGGTAGCACTATCTACCAGTTCTTCCTGTTGCGCCGGCTTGTTTGCCAGTTCGTCTTTTACAGTCACACCTGGATGAAAGAAAATTGTCGCCCCAACGATAATCCCGAGTCCAACCTGACCAAATATTTTAAACTTTCCTTGAAGGCCTTCTTTATCCTTTTTTCTGATTTTCAAAAAATCATCCATAAACCCGATCGCACCCATCCAGAGTGTGGTTACAATCAGCAGGATCACATAGATATTCTCTAGCTTAGCCAGCAAAAACACCGGAATCAAGGTTGCCAGGATGATGATCAAACCACCCATTGTTGGCGTCCCCGCTTTTTCTACCTGACCTTCTAAGCCTAGATCGCGTATAGATTCTCCAAGCTGCTTTTTCTGCAAATACAGGATAATGCGCTTTCCCCAAATGGTAGAAATCGCCAACGACATGATGATCGCGATCGCTGCACGAAACGTAATAAAGCCAAACAAACTTGCCCCGGGGAAGTTGTATGCACGCTCTAAATATTCAAAAAGGTAATACAGCATTTAAATTTTGTTTTCGCCTTTGGCTTATTTATTCAGCTCGGTTAATAGTTCTTTTACAATCTTAAAATCGTCAAAATCGGTACGCTCCCCGTTTACCTCTTGGTAGGTTTCGTGTCCCTTTCCGGCAATTAAAATGATGTCATTTTCTTCTGCCATTTGGCAGGCTGCTTTGATTGCTTGCTTACGCGAAGTGATCGCTACAGTCTTTTTATAATCTACAGGCTCCACGCCCGCTTCTATCTCTTCAATAATCGTATCCGGATCTTCGCTACGCGGATTATCGCTCGTAAAAACCACTTTGGTACTTAGCGCCGCAGCGATTTTCCCCATTTTTGGTCTTTTGGTTCGATCCCGATCACCACCACAACCCACAACTGTGATCAATTCTTCGTTTTTAGTACGGATGTCATTTATAGTTTCCAGTACATTTTTGAGTGCGTCAGGAGTATGTGCATAATCAACAATTGCCGTGATCTTTTTTGCCGAAATCATATATTGAAATCTGCCGCTAACACTCGTTAATTCTGACAAATACTGAAGGGCTTCAAGCTGACTCAAGCCTAGCAATTCTGCAGCTGCATAAATGGCCAATACGTTGTAGGCGTTAAAAGAACCTATCAACTTCACCCAAACTTCCTGATCGTTCACTTTAAGCAACAAGCCGGTGAATTGATTTTCTAGTATCTGCGCGCGATAATCGGCAAAAGACTTTAACGCATAGGTCACCTTTTTAGCCCGTGTATTTTGCAACATTACCTGGCCGTTTTTATCATCAATATTTGACAATGCAAATGCCGTCTTCGGCAGGTTATCAAAGAAAGATTTCTTCACATCGCGGTACTCTGCAAAGGTTTTATGATAATCCAAGTGATCGTGGCTTAGATTGGTAAAAATCCCGCCTTCAAAGTGTAAGCCTTCGGTACGTTTTTGATGAATCCCGTGCGAGCTCACTTCCATAAAGCAATATTCAACACCGGCTTCATTCATCATCGCCAGGTATTTATTGATCGTAAGTGAATCTGGCGTGGTATGTGTCGCCGGAAATTCTTCATCTCCCACAAGAACTTTTACCGTAGAAAGCAATCCAGCTTTAAAACCAGCTTTGGTAAACAACTGATGTAGCAATGTCGCAATAGTGGTTTTACCGTTTGTCCCGGTAATACCTACCAACTTTAGGTTTTCTGAAGGATTCTCATAATAATTTGAAGCCATCACCGCCAGTGCTTGTGCCGTATCTGAAGTTTGTACGTAGGTAATTCCGTTGACAAAATCTTCAGGCATTTGCTCACAAATGATCGCGATCGCGCCTTGCTCTTCGGCCTTTTTTATAAAATCATGGCCGTCACTTTGCGTACCGCTTATCGCGACAAAAACATCATTAAGTCCTACTTTGCGCGAATCAAAATGAATCGCGTTTACCGGCACATTGGGATTACCGGTAACAGACTCTAACGTCACTTTATACAATATGTCTTTTAAAAGAATCACGACAGTTGCAAAATGATTTTTTGATTTTTACTAAGTTTTTGTCCGGCTTTAAGCGACTGACTTTTAACTTTTCCGCTTCCTGAAAATTCTACTTTCAAACCTAAATTCTCTAATAAGGAAACCGCATCCATGCCACTCATTCCTCTTACATTAGGAATGGTCTCTGAGGCCTTCTGTGCCTTTTCAAAATAATTCTCAAAGTCTTTCTCAACCGAAGCCGTATTGGCTTCGGCAAGTTTAACCTCATCAATTATAGGCGTGTCACTATATATCTTTTGTGCGATTTTTCTAAAGACAGGAGCCGCTACAACACCTCCGTAATAACCAATCTTTTTATTCGGTTTATGAATCACGACAATGCACGAATACTCCGGATTGTCTGCCGGAAAATACCCCGCAAAAGAAGCGATATACTTACCCTCTTCCTTCCAATATTCAGTCTGACAGGTTCCTGTTTTACCGGCCATTGAAAAGTTTTTGGAATAAATATCTTTTCCTGTTCCTCGTTCTACCACGTTTTTCATCATCTCCTGCGCTTTATCTATGGTCGCTTGCGAACAAATCGCCGGATTGATCACTTCTTTATCAAATTTTTCAATAGAGACATCCCACTTTTTCACCTCTTTAATAAAACGCGGCTTTACCATTTCCCCATCATTTGCGATAGCATTATAAAATGTCAAGGTTTGCAATGGCGTAAGCGAAACTCCATAACCAAAAGCCATCCAAGGCAAAGTAGTTCCGTACCAATTAGAATCTCCGGGATACGGAAACTTAGGACTTCCTTCTCCTTTGATCTCGAGCCCTAACTTGTCGTTAAGCCCCATATTATAAAGGCGTTTTAAAAAACGCTTAGGATCATCTTTATACCCTTCATTTATGATTTTTGCAAAAGCCGTATTTGATGAAAGTTCGAATGCACGCGCCGCCGAAATTTTACCGTAACCACCCCAATGCGAGTCATACACTGTTCTGTTGTAAAAACGCACACGACCATTTTCGGTATCTACCACATCACTCGTATCGATCACCCGATCTTCAAGCGCTGCGACCATAGCCATCAACTTAAAGGTAGAACCCGGTTCAGCCGACTCGTAAACGGCATAATTACGATCTTCATAATAACCATCACCATCTTCGGTACGACCTAGATTTGAGATCGCTTTGATCTCACCGGTTTTCGTTTCCATAACCACCACACAACCGTGGTCTGCTTCAAACTTTTCTAACGAAGCTAACAATGCATGGTGAGCAATATCTTGAATATTCACATCGATCGTAGAGATCACATCATAACCATCCTGAGGCTCTACAATATTATCATCGCCAATGGGCTTCCATTGTCCTTTTGCAATGCGTTGCTTAAGACGTCTTCCTTCCTTACCTCTTAAATAAGGACCAAAAGCTCCTTCTAAACCTGCCTCGCTGTAACGACCGTATTCCGTAAGGCGATCGTAACCTATGGTTCGCTCTGCGATTTTATCGAGTGGATGCTCACGCACCGTACGCTGCTCGGTGATAATACCTCCTTTATAAGGACCCTTATTAAAAAGTGGAAGTTTCTTGATCGCGAGATATTTTGAATACCCCAAGTTGCGCGCTAGCAATAAGTAGCGGTTTTTATTTACCCGAGCTTTGCGCAATAGGTCTATATAATAAGACTGCGATTTACCCAGTTGCTCAGCAAGTCCCTTTGAAAGCCCTTGAATATTTTCTTCAAAATCAGCTTGCTTTGGAGCCAAGGCATCAAAACGAATATCATACTTAGGCACTGAAGTAGCCAGCAAGCTACCGTCACCGGCATAGAGATTACCGCGATTCGCCGGAATCGTAAACATACGCTCGGTACGCGCCTCTGCAAGCTCTTTGTATTTATCACCTTCAGCCAACTGAATGTTGCAAAGTTTAAACGCAACAAAAAGGGCGAAGAGAAACATACCTCCTGCCACTAAATACATCCGGTTCAATATGTTCTTTTCGCTGGTAGCCATTTTGAACTTAAGGTGTTTTTGTTACTTTAATTTTTTTGGGCGGTGTTAACGAAGGCGCCAAACCTTGTTCTGCCACTTGCCGCGTTACTACGGTTTCCATTTTTAACCGGCGTGCTTCAAGCCGGGTATCTACAAATTCACTATGCAACTCTTTCACTTCAGCATTTAACTGCGAGATCAGGTGCACTTTTTTATCTGCGCGATGCGAACTCCCGATCATCACTATTGCCAAAACCGACAAAAAGATGATCATACGCCAGTTCTTGACCGCATCATCGCTAAACAGGAATCTTCCTTTGAGTATATTATAAACTCCTTCTTTCAATTCCGTTATAATTTTTCAGCAACACGCAATTTTGCACTGCGCGCTCTGTTGTTTTGTTTTATCTCTTCTTTAGATGGAACAATCAAACCGCCAACCTTTTTAAAAGGCACGGTGAAATTTCCAAAAATGTCTTTCTCAGGCTCTCCCTCAAAAAGACCATTACGCATATAACGCTTTACCAACCTATCTTCAAGCGAGTGATATGAGATCAAGCTCAAGCGCCCGCCCGGTTTCAACATTTCTTCGGTTTGCTGAAGAAACTCCTTCAACACCTCTAACTCTTGATTCACTTCTATACGAATCGCCTGATAGATCTGCGCCAATAATTTATGCTCACGCCCCTTTGGCAGATACGACTGAAGCGCTTGTTTTAAGTCTTCGGTAGTTTCTATAGCTTTATCCTTTCGCACAGAAACCAAAGTTCTCGCCAACTTAGGAGCACTTCTCAATTCTCCATATTGTAAAAGCACACGCCCCAGATCTTCTTCAGAATATTCATTCACCACGTGATATGCAGAAAGTTTATCATCTTGATTCATGCGCATATCGAGTTTCGCATCAAAACGCGTCGAGAATCCGCGCTCCGCAACATCAAACTGATGTGACGAAACCCCAAAATCCCCTAAAATACCATCAACTTTTGCCGCCCCATAAAATCTCAAAAAGCGTTTCGCAAAGCGAAAATTCTCATTGATCAACGTAAACCGCGGGTCGTCAAGTGCATTATCAAGCGCATCTTTATCTTGGTCAAAAGCAAACAGTTTACCCTGATCGCCAAGCCGTTTTAAGATCTCTCGGGAATGACCACCACCCCCAAAAGTCACATCTACGTAAACGCCGTCTGGTTTGATCGCCAAACCATCAACAGTCTCTTTTAGTAAAACCGGGTTATGATAATCCATCTGGCACGTCGTTTTGATCTCCCATTACTTCTTCTGCTAACGCTGCAAAATCTCCATCCTCATTACTTACCGCCTCTTCATAACCTACAGCATCCCAAATCTCAATGATATTCCCTCCGGAAGTCAATACGATATCTTTAGTGATTGACGCGAACGCGATCAAATCTTTAGGTATCAAAAGCCTCCCGGAAGCATCAGCTTCAACTAACTTTACACCTGCCGTAAACTTCCTAATGAAATCAACATTCTTTTTAACAAAGCGATTGAGTCCGTTTAATTTTTTCATCATCACCTCCCACTCAGACATCGGCCACAATTCAAGACAAGAATTAAAAACCGATCGCTTCACCACAAAGCCCTCCTGCAACTCTTTTGCAAGTTGTTTTTTCAACGCAGACGGCATCATGAGCCTTCCTTTTGCGTCAACTTTACACTCATATGTTCCTATAAGGCTGAGCAAGAATACAGTAGGTTTTAGGTATAATAAATTCAAATATATAGAATTTTATACCACATTCTCCCACATTCTACCACTTTGTTGATAAATTCTCCCACTTGTTAATTATTCTGAAAACCTTAACATTAAGCTAGTAGCCTGTGTCAAAACCTCTTGTTATCGCAGACTGGCTGTAGCTTTGCAGACAACTGTATTTTTAGATTTTCAATTTGGTCTAAATGTCTATATTTGTGGCAAAGCCGCTTGCCGACCTAATTAATTATGAAGCACCAATTAAAAACCGAGGGAAAATTCACCTACTTAGAAGTTGGTGAAGGAACTCCTATAGTAATTCTTCACGGACTGATGGGCGGCCTGAGTAATTTTGACGCAGTAACCGATCATTTTTCTGAAAGCGGATACAAAATTGTAATCCCCGAGTTACCATTATATTCTATGCCTCTTATTAAAACAGGGGTAAAAACCTTTGCTAAATACCTTAATGACTTTATAGTTATGAAAGGGTTTAAGGAAGTGATTTTATTAGGCAACTCTCTTGGCGGACATATCGCACTTTATCACACCAAATTATATCCGGATGTGATGAAAGCATTAGTGATTACCGGAAGCTCTGGTCTTTATGAAAGCGCGATGGGCGAAAGCTATCCAAAGCGCGGGGATTATGAGTATATCAAGAAAAAAGCAGAAGACGTCTTTTATGATCCCGCGGTTGCTACCAAAGAGATTGTAGACGAAGTATACGAGACCGTAAACGATCGCAACAAGCTTATCAAGACTTTAGCGATTGCCAAAAGTGCCATACGCCACAACATGGCTCAGGACCTACCTCACATGAAAACCTCTACATGCATCATCTGGGGCCGCAATGACAATGTCACTCCTCCAGAAGTTGCTGAAGACTTCAACAAGCTGTTACCCGATTCTGATCTTTTCTGGATTGATAAATGTGGACATGCAGCTATGATGGAACGCCCTGAAGAATTTAATGAGATTCTTTCAGGATGGCTTAAAGACCGAAACATCTAAAACCTTTTTCCCATGCATATTAAATCTGCAGAATTTCTCGTAAGTAATTCTAATGTTGCCAAGTGCCCTAAAAATAAGATGCCGGAATATGCATTTATAGGTCGATCTAATGTGGGAAAGTCGAGCTTGATCAATATGCTTACCGATCGTAAAAATCTGGCTAAAACATCAGGACGCCCGGGAAAAACACAGCTCATCAATCACTTTGTGATCAACCAAACATGGTATCTTGTTGATTTACCGGGATATGGTTATGCGCGTGTTTCTAAAAAGGTAAAGAAAGAATTTCAAAAATTCATCACGCAGTATTTTGAGGAGCGTGAACAGCTGGTTTCTGCTTTTGTGCTTATTGACTGTAGACACGAGCCGCAACCTATTGACCGGGAGTTTATGCAATATTTAGGCGAAAAACAGATTCCGTTTTCTATAATTTTCACCAAAGCAGATAAACTGAAACCAAAAGCCTTAGAACGCAATATCGAAAATTACAAACAGGAATTACTAGCCGGGGCCTGGGCCGAAATGCCCAATTATTTTATAAGTAGCGCTACAAACAGCACCGGCAAAGATGAAATTCTCGATTATATTGATGCTATAAACGCGCAGCTCAAAGAGTCTTAATTCTAGCGTTTATTCGCTTTATAAGTTCAGTTTCAGAAGAAAGCGCATTTAATTCTTCCTTAGTCATAAAAACCTCAAGCCTTTCTTCGGTTTTCCTCAAGATCACCGGATAGCTGAATTTCGCTTCTAAAACTTCACCGTATTTCTGAAGAAACTCGTCTCGGTGAAAAAAAAGCATTTCAATACCGCTATTTTCTCTAAAATCTTTCCAAAGACTTCGCTCTTGAAATGCGTCGTGCGTAAGCGTGCACAACCTACAGGAATACGTAGACGGACTCATAATTTTATGAACACTATCAAAAAACGCATTCAATTTTCCGGAACGTGCATTATAGACAAACAAGAGCTGCATCACCTTCCGGAAAAATTCAATTACTTTTTCAACTCTAACTTTTCAGCAAAATAATCACAGAAATCCATCATCGTAGCAGACATCTTATCATCATCTGTAGCACGCTTAAAGGTATTAGCCATACTCACCAAAGTTTGATGAAAAAACACTTTCATCTCATCTACAGGCATATCTTTGGTCCATAAATCTATACGCGCAGCTTCTTGTTTATTATGATCCCAAAGTGAAAGCATTAACGCCTTTGCCGGCTCGTGCGAAACACCACCATCAGGCGCATTCCAAGAGATTTTTTCTGGCACTCTGTTTTCGTCTAATTCTACACTTAGTTTTATTTCTGTTTTCATCAACCGTTTATTTGCGGGGTTTGTAATTTGCTTGTTTAAAAATCTCTTCACTGCTCTTTTCTGGCAATAATTGCAAAGGTATGTTATTGCGTTGCATATAGGCCTTGACCATTTGCCAGCCGATATAACGCCCTAATCGCGGCGGACTCTCATTATCGAACTCCAAGTAAAACTTTGAGAATGGCGCCGGATTGATAAAGCGGCTGAGGAGCTTACTATCGGTATCAAACAACACCTCATTTTCTATAAAATAGGTCCAGATGTCTACCTCATTTGCTTCAGCCCAATCGAGTTGTTCTGGCGTATAGCCTATAATTTCATTTTCAGCTTCCAGCGTTAAGAGTTGCTGCATCATATACAGTCGCTTCCCGTGATAAATCATTTCATCTAAAAAGCGTCGGTTTCCCATTTTACGTACACGCTTTTGCACAAAAGCATCAGCCACATCAACATCGATCTGCTCTTTTCTAAAATTTTGCGTGTAAAAACGCTGAATCCCGTTATAGAAATGATGCTCCTCGCCCAGGTAGTTATCTAAGCCTATTACCAGTAAACTATCTGTCAAAATCACCGGAGTTCTATAAGCTACGTCAGAAGTTATGGTCACCACCTTAGGTACAGGTGTTTTAGGGTAGTAATATTTTATATGCTTAAAAAGATTGTCGAGCGCAACCAACTCCTCATTAAAATCAGGAAATGCAGCGGTAACTTCCTTATTCAACTCCAGCTGAATTGTGTCTTGCACTTTGGTCACCCAAAAATCATAGGTATATTGTTCAGGAAACAAATAAGGATAAGAACGCATCAAATCTTTTAATCCTGAAGAATCGGTTTTTGCGAATTTTTGATCAAATCGATCCAACTCCAATTCGATTGGAATCTGCGAAATTTCATCAGGGATTTTTACGTCATCACCACATCCCACGACCAAAAACACAAGAAGCCCTAAAAAAAAGCTAAATCGTACACTTAACAAGCGCGACACCCTTTTAAACATTTGAAATTTTAGTAAATTCACCATCATAAATTGCTGCGCAAAGGTAGTATTTACAAACTATAAATCCTGTTTCTTATGCAAACCGAAAAAGTAATCGATCATATTGTTAATTGGCTAAAAACCTACGCTACAAACGCAAACATACAAGGCTTTGTTGTAGGCATTAGCGGTGGAATTGACAGTGCCACCACCTCTAGCCTCTGTGCAAAAACAGGATTACGCGTACTTTGTGTAGAAATGCCTATTCATCAGCCTGAAAGTCACGTAACACGTGCTCAAGAGCATATCGCACAACTCAAAAAACGCTTTGCAAATGTATCTGATGTGCGTGTTGATCTTACCCAAACTTTTGAAACCTTTAAGACCGCATTACCTGCCGCTGAAACTGAAACCAATCCAGGACTAGAGCTTAGCTTGGCAAATACACGTGCGCGACTACGCATGAGTACGCTTTATTATTTTGCTGGTCTACACGGTTATCTTGTTGCCGGTACCGGCAATAAAGTGGAAGATTTTGGAGTAGGTTTCTATACGAAATACGGCGATGGCGGTGTTGATTTGAGCCCGATTGCTGATCTTATGAAAAGTGAAGTTTACGCTCTAGCCAAAGAACTTGGTGTTCCTGAAAGTATTCAGGTGGCAAAACCTACAGACGGACTCTGGGGAGACGACCGCAGTGATGAAGATCAAATTGGCGCTACCTACGACGAACTTGAATGGGCAATGTACCAAGATGAAAAAGGTAAAACCGTTGATGATTTTGAAGGTAGAGAGCAAAAAGTCTTTTCGATCTACAAAGGCTTTAATAATGCCAACAAACATAAGATGGAACCTATTCCTGTGTGTGAAATTCCTAACGAATTAAAATAAAGCATTCGTTCATCCTGTAAATTAATTCTTACAGCGAAAAGCATTTTCATTTACAAATAATGGTTATAATTTAGTTGGCATAAACCTTAAATTCCAACATGATTACAATAACCGTTGCAGATCATCACCCTATAATTGTAGATGGATTAACCCATATTCTTAAAGACACGCCACACGAAATTATCGATGTGGTTTCTGACGGAAAAGATTTAATTCCATCGCTTGAAGAGCAAGTTCCTGACCTTGTCATTATGGAAATTGATATGCCCAACCTTCAAGGATTATCTGCGATCAAAGAATTGCGTAAGCTCTTTCCCGGAATTAAAATCATGGTGTTTAGTACGCATCCTGAAGGCATGTACGCATTAAGCGCAATTAAAGCGGGAGCGATGGGATATATTGGCAAAATTGCCGAAACACAAACCGTGCATAAAGCGGTTGTACAAGTTGCTCGAGGAGGTATTTACCTCAACAATAATTTGGTTGAAATGCTTTCAAATACTGATTCTGCGCAAAACAACTCATTAGCATACCGCTACAAAAAATTATCTACTCGAGAGACCGAAGTTTTGAATATGCTTTCTTCAGGAAAAAGGAATAAAGATATCGCTGAGTCTCTAGATATTAACGAGAAAACCGTAAGCACTTACAAAACCCGACTTCTTAAGAAACTTGATGCAGGCAGCCTTGCAGAATTGATACAGCAGGCGCGTTTACTTCAAACTTCAGACCTTTAACGCATAAAAGGCATAATCACCAGATTGCGCTTTTTTGCGATGAGTACCTCTAAGGTTTTATAGTCCTTAAAGTCTTCCATAAACTCTTGAGCATTTTCCGGTAATTCTCCGGTTTTTAGTTGCTCACCAAATTCAGCCATTTTACGCTGAATGAGGAAGTGCCTTAGATTCAGTAAGGTTTGTACGGTTTCTAACCCGGCATTGTCTTTTAAAGTCTTTACATAAATCTCGTGGCGATCCCAGGCGTGTAACTCATGCTTTTCAGGCTCAAAAGCTATCGATGAAATTTTTTCCATTTGGGCAGCCTCGAGTAATTCGCCCAACTTATCGAGTTTGATCTCACCCTCTTCCTGCGTTAAGTGCTCTATAAGTAATGGATAGATCTTTTTAAAATCATCATTTGCAAACTCGACTTCATCTTCCTGTAGATCGAGATAAATTTTCTCGTAGATGATTAGCTCGCGCTTTTCTTCGCGCTCAATGAGTTTGCCTTCTTCGTCTTCATCATAAACAAGATCTACAAACTCTACCGGTTCTTTAGCAAAGGTGATGAGTAATTTTATAATGTTCTGCTCCAACTCGTACTGCCGCTCAAACTTGATTTTCTCTTCATTCTTAAGCGGTACCATCTCGCCTCCAGAAGGTCTTTTTTCCGCGGGCTTTGCTACTTCTTTCTTCCCTTTATTGCGTATTTGAGCAAGCGTATTAAAAAGTACATCCTCCTTGATATCCATAATGCGTGCACATTCTTGCACATAGATTTCCCGCTTGATGACATCAGGTATTTTAGCAATACTCTCTACCATATCACGCACCAAACCTGCCTTCTTGATCGGATCACCCTGAGCTTCCTTTACTAACAACGAAGCTTTATACTGAATAAAATCCTTAGCATTTTCCTTTAAAAAATCTTCAACTTCGGTGAGCGTATGCGCTTTTGAAAAACTATCAGGATCTTCTCCTTCAGGAAAACTACACACCTTCACGTTCATGCCTTGCTCCAGGATCAAATCGATTCCGCGTAACGAAGCACGCTGTCCAGCCGCATCTCCATCAAAAAGCACGGTAATATTTGGCGTAAGCCTGTTGATCAAACGTATTTGCTCTGGAGTCAAAGCAGTCCCAGAAGAAGAAACCACATTTTCGATCCCCAACTGATGCAATTGAATCACATCGGTATACCCTTCAACCAAGTAGCAATTATCTTCTTTGGCGATCGCTTGCTTGGCATAATAAATACCATAAAGCACTTTTGATTTGTGGTAAATCTCACTTTCCGGACTATTTAGATACTTTGCCGCTTTTTTCTCGTTAGTAAGAATTCGGCCTCCAAAACCTAAAACACGTCCGCTCAATGAATGAATAGGAAACATCACCCGGCCTTTAAAGCGGTCAAACTGCTTCTCTTCCTTGACAATGGTAAGTCCGGTTTTTTCTAAGAATTCCAGCTTGTAGCCTTTGCGAATGGCTTCTGAAGTAAAAGCGTCCCAAACATCTGGAGAATATCCCAACTGAAACTTTTCAATCGTTTCTTCGGTAAATCCGCGTTCTTTAAAATAAGAAAGCCCAATCGCTTTTCCCTGTTCAGAATTGATAAGGGTTTTATGAAAGTAGTCTTTTGCAAACTCTGAAACCACATACATACTCTCGCGCTCGTTGGCCTGCTCCTTTTGCTCATCGGTTTGCTCTGTTTCTTCAACCTCAATGTTGTACTTTTTTGCGAGATATTTGATCGCTTCGGGATAGGTAAAATGCTCGTGTTCCATCAGGAAAGCAACCGCATTACCTCCTTTTCCACTAGAGAAATCTTTCCAAATTTGTTTAACCGGTGACACCATAAAACTGGGTGTGCGCTCATCTGAGAACGGACTCAAACCTTTAAAATTGGATCCTGACTTCTTCAGCTGAACAAAATCACCAATCACCTCCTCAACGCGAGCAGTCTCAAATACGGCATCTATGGTAGTTTTTGAAATCAAAAAATGAGAATTTCTTCAGTTAACAATATGAAAAGGTGGTCGCAAATTTACTAATAAAAAATACCTGTACAGATTTAATCGTACAGGTATTCTAAATACTTTACTAGGGCCGCCAACGCCTAGTCCATATCAAAGCGCAGACCTACTGAAAAGTTGCGTTGTTCTACCGGATTATTCTTAAATATTGGGTTTAGATCATACTTCACATACAGCGCAGTATCTCCAAAAGCGATATAGCCGCTCAAGCCGTAAATAAAATTGTTTGTATTATAATTCTGCTTGAATTTATCCTTGCGATCATCGCCATTTTCTTCATATTTTAATTTCTGAATCGTGAGCAAATTGAATCCCGCATACCCACCAAATCCTAACTTAAACTGATTGTGCGTAGAATATCTAAAGTAATCATCGTGTACTTTTTTTGTTGAAGGACCTATTTCAAAATGTACAGGAAATACCAGATGATCCATTCTAAATTTTGATTTATCCAGATCTAGCGGATAAGTTTCTAATACGGTCTGATCACCTTGGTCTACCAAATATTGATTGTTATCCATTTTCAACCCATTAAACTGAAAGCTAAACCCGTACTTCAGGCGTAAAAAATTGGTATTTGTAAACACGCGGGTTTTCCAGGCGACTCCCAATTCAAAAAAGCGGCTTCCTCCTATTTTATAAGGCGAGTCATTAAGCGATTGGCCATCAATGATCGCATTATTAAAACCTATTCCCAGCACGAGATCAGAAGTTGTACGGCGGTCGTACACCACCTCTCTTTCATCGGTTTTACCTAGCGTTAATTTATCTCTACCAATAAAAATCCCAAAGATAGAATCATCATCAAGATCGGTCTCGTTGCGCTCTAGTAAATCTATTTTACTTTCTAAAATGGCGAGTTTATCTTCAATATTTCTAGCGTGTTTTTTTGCAGCTTCCTTCTTTAAAATAGTAGCTTCTTCTTCGGTTAATTCTCCATTTTCAAAACGCTTGTTTATGGCAAGCACTTCGATTTTTAGTGCTTCTTTTTCTGCGCGTACCACTTCTTCTTTTTTAGCGTTTAAAGTAGCGATCGTCTCTTCTTTTTCGGTCTGCTGCGCAAAAGTTTCTTGCGGCAAAACACTTAATAACGTGATTAAAAGTAATAGTAAGAATCTCATAATTTTTGATTTAAGTAAAGGTTGCAGCTTCCCGTCCCGCCGAGACGGGAAGACCAACTTCCTTTAGA
This sequence comes from Leeuwenhoekiella blandensis MED217, assembly GCF_000152985.1. Lineage (GTDB taxonomy): Bacteria > Bacteroidota > Bacteroidia > Flavobacteriales > Flavobacteriaceae > Leeuwenhoekiella > Leeuwenhoekiella blandensis. Next base: position 3,627,915 of record NZ_CH672395.1, read on the forward strand.
TTGATGGATGAATTTTTATTAGTACCGGCAAAGGATAGAGTAACCCCAAGCTAGTTTATTTAATTATTGCGAGAAACAATGGCTTCGCGGGCTTTCATAAAGCCGTCTTTAAGCGCTTCAAAAATGCGGTCTCTAAAAGAAGGATCCAGTTCTTCTTCAACCTCATAAAGCAAAGCTTCTGCACTTATCGTATTACGCTCGCGGTCAAACATTTTTTCTGAAATAATATCCCGCTGTGCGTCTCGTAAAAGTTTATCAATCTCAGCATCAGAATAGGCAACTCCAGTATTTTGCTGCTCCTGCACTTTACTGATCAAATCATTTACTTCGGCATCTATTTGACTTTGCGTCGTTTTATCTAATTTCTCGTCAGTAGGTTGCTCTTGCGATTCCTCTACAGCTACTGCATTTTCATACTTTTTAAGAACCGGAAGCGCTAAAGATTGTTTTTCTGGTTCAGCAACTTGCTTTTCTTCTTGAACTGCCACAGTTGTTTCTTCTTGTGGTACGATCTCTTGTTGCTTTTGCTGAAGAGTTTCTACAGGTTCAGTTTTTTGCTCTTCTTTATTTTCAACCGGAATTTCCACCAATTGATTTACAGGGTTTTTATCCATCTCATCTTGAAAAACATAACGCCCAGCTAGAATTAGAATTCCGATAAAACTAGCTGCGATCAAAACCCAACCGTAGCCTTTTCTGCTTTTTGCAGGTTTAGCTTCTTGATCAAGCGCAGCCTCTAGCTTCTCCCAAGCTTCAGCAGAAGGTTTGATCTCCCGTTGCTCCAGGCGCGCTCTAATATTATCTTCAAACTTTATCGGTGCCATACTGATAGGTATTGAGTTCGTTTAACTTTTGCTGAAGCAGTTTACGCGCTTTAAAAAGCTGAGATTTAGAAGTATTTTCAGAAATATCAAGCATTTTTGCGATCTCCTGATGCTTATAGCCTTCTACCGCATACATCACAAACACGGCGCGATAACCTTCCGGAAGCTGATCTATCAACAATTGAATTTCTTCAGCATCGAGTTCGCTATCCACAGGATTATAGGTTGCATCGTCCGCCTGATGCTCATAATCTGTAAACGTGATTTTCTGCTCCTTTCTTAAGTAAGAGATCGACTCATTAACCATAATGCGTCGCACCCAACCTTCAAAACTACCTTCATCTCTAAAGCGATCCAGATTTTTAAACACCTTTAAAAACCCGTTACACATCGCTTCTTCAGCTTGCATCACATCATTTAAATAACGGCGACAAACTCCCAGCATTTTAGGTGCGTGCGTATCATAAAGCTTGCGCTGCGCTTCACGATTGCCCTGCGCGGCTTTCTTTATGAGTTGTTTCTCGCTGTTAAAGAATGTAATGACTTTCACAAATCCTGTTTAAAACTGTCTTCATTAATAAAGACGCAGAAAAGTTTAAAATGGTTGCCCGGAAGATAAAATAATTTGAAATAAGTTTTTAAAACAATGAATGTCAGTACTTTAAAAATTTATTTTTTTCGCTCAATTACGTAATTCACCATAAGCACAAGTGCCTCTTTGTACTTAGATTCAGGATATTTATCGAGAATTTTTAATGCCTCTTGCTGTAATGCTTTCATTTTTGCCACTGCGTAATCTAGTCCGCCAGATTCTTTCACGTAAGCAATCACCTCATTCACCCGCTTCTTATCTTTATTGTGATTTTTGACGGAATTGATGAGCCACTTGCGTTGCTTGTCGTCGCTGTTGTTCACTGCATATATAAGCGGAAGCGTCATCTTTTGCTCTTTGATATCTATCCCGGTAGGCTTTCCGATTTTTTGCGAACCGTAATCAAAAAGGTCATCTTTAATCTGAAACGCAAGACCTATGAGTTCACCAAACTTACGCATCGCCTCTACATCCTTTTTGCTGGCGTGAATGGCGCAAGCACCCATCGCGCAACAGGCAGCGATAAGCGTTGCGGTCTTTTGTCTAATGATCTCAAAGTACACTTCTTCGGTAATATCGAGATCACGGGCTTTTTCAATTTGAAGTAATTCACCCTCACTCATCTCTCTAACGGCTACCGAAATGATCTGCAGCAAATCAAAATCTTCGTTATCTATAGAAAGTAACAATCCTTTAGAAAGTAGAAAGTCACCGACGAGCACGGCAATTTTATTTTTCCATAGTGCATTTAAGCTGAAGAAACCGCGACGACGGTAGCTGTCATCAACCACATCATCGTGCACTAAAGTTGCGGTATGAATAAGCTCTATAACCGAAGCACCCCGATAGGTACGATCGTTAAGACGCTCGTCGCCCAGCATTTTGGCCACAAGAAACACAAACATCGGGCGCATTTGCTTTCCCTTTCGGTTTACGATATAATGCGTAATTCGGTTAAGGAGCGGAACTTTAGATTTCATCGAAAGCGAGAACTTCTGCTCAAAAAGTTCCATTTCGTGAGCAATAGGCTGCTTAATTTGTTCGACTACTTTCAAGTTCTCGTTTTAGTGCAGTTATGTTGGATTTAAAACCTATTCAATATTAGCAAAAATAGCGCTTATACGCTATGCATTTTTGTTTGCAAGTTGCCCGCAAGCCGCATCGATATCCTTTCCGCGCGAGCGACGTACGGTAACAGTGATTCCGCGATCCTCGAGTTTAGCTACATAACGATCGATCGCTAACGGATCTGCCTGCTGAAACTGTCCGTCATCGATAGGATTGTATTCTATCAAATTGACTTTACTAGGCACCGCCAGACAGAAATCTATCAAGGCCTCGATATCTTTATCCTGATCGTTAATACCGCGCCAAACCACATATTCATAGGTGATGCGTTTTTTGGTCTTCACGTACCAATACTGCAAAGCTTCTTTCAATTCTTGTAGTGGCATTTGCTCATTAAACGGCATAATATCGGTTCGTACATCGTCTAACGCCGAGTGGAGTGAAACCGCAAGATTGAATTTCACCTCATCATCTGCCATCTTCTTAATGATCTTAGGCACACCCGATGTAGAAACCGTAATACGTTTGGGAGACATCCCCAAACCTTCAGGATCTGTAATTTTTTCAATTGACTTAACCACATTTTTATAGTTCATAAGCGGTTCGCCCATTCCCATAAAAACAATGTTAGACAGCGGCCTGTTGTGATACAACCTACTTTGCTGATCGATCGCCACCACCTGATCAAAAATTTCGTCCGGATTAAGATTCCGCATACGTTTCAATCGGGCGGTTGCACAAAACTTACAATTCAAACTACATCCTACTTGAGAAGAAACGCAAGCCGTAATACGCGACGCCGTAGGTATCAAAACCGATTCTACCGTAAGGTTGTCGTGAAGTTTTACCGCATTTTTGATCGTGCCGTCTGAACTGCGCTGCATTTGATCAACTTTGATATGATTGATCACAAAATGCTCATCGAGAAAAGCACGAGTTTCTTTTGAAATATTGGTCATATCATCAAAAGAATGGGCACCTTTTACCCAAAGCCACTCATACACCTGATTTCCACGGAAGGCTTTTTCGCCTTGCGAAACAAAGAAATCGCGCAGTTCTTCCCGCGATAGTGCTCGTATGTCTTTTTGTGTATTTTTCACCTTGCAAAGTTATCAATTAAGTCGCTCTCTAAGACCGGAATTTTGATTATAAAAAAATCCCCGTTTGCGCGGGGATTTTTAATATTGAATAGAAAAGTGATTAGATGATCAACATCGCATCACCATAGCTGTAAAACTTATATTTTTCTTTTACTGCTTGCTCATAAGCCTCTTTCATAAAGTCGTGTCCTGCAAATGCAGAAACCATCATCATCAAGGTTGATTTTGGCGTATGGAAGTTGGTGATCATACAGTTTGCAATACTGAAGTCGTATGGAGGGAAAATAAATTTATTGGTCCACCCGCTGAATTCATTAAGCGTTCTGTTAGAGCTTACCGAACTTTCTAAAGCACGCATTACAGTAGTTCCTACTGCACAAACTTTACGATTCTCTCCAATAGCTTTATTGATGGTAGAAGTCGCAGTTCTATCGATATACGCTTCCTCGCTGTCCATTTTATGCTTAGAAAGATCTTCAACCTCAACCGGGCTAAACGTCCCTAAACCTACGTGAAGTGTTACTTCTGCAAAGTTCAATCCTTTGATCTCTAAACGCTTCAATAAGTGTTTACTAAAGTGTAAACCAGCAGTAGGAGCAGCAACCGCACCTTCGTTTTTAGCAAAAATCGTCTGGTAACGTTCTGCATCTTCCGGCTCCACATCACGCTTGATGTATTTAGGAAGTGGCGTTTCTCCAAGTTCAGTCAATTTATTTCTGAATTCCTGATACGAACCGTCATATAAGAAACGTAAGGTTCTTCCTCTAGAGGTAGTATTGTCAATTACTTCAGCAACTAGACTTTCATCATCACCAAAATACAATTTATTACCGATACGTATTTTACGTGCAGGATCTACAAGCACATCCCAAAGACGTGTTTCTGAATTTAATTCACGTAGCAAAAACACCTCGATACGCGCTCCGGTTTTTTCTTTATTACCATAAAGACGCGCAGGGAATACTTTGGTATTGTTCAATACCATCACATCATTTGGCTCAAAATAGTCGATCAAATCTTTGAACAACTTGTGCTCTATAGTTTGTGTCTTGCGGTTAAGAACCATTAAACGCGCCTCATCTCTGTTTTCTGCAGGATACTCAGCAAGTAGTTCTTTAGGCAAATCAAAGTTAAAATGTGAAAGTTTCATTCCCATGGGACCTCTGTTTTTTAGGTATTTAAAATAGCGTGCAAATATACAACCTCAAGGTAGGGGTTGTCAAGTAAATCGACGATTAATTTGATCACCGCACTGACTGCCTGAATTTACAAGCGAAATGATGTGCTAAACCTCTGAAATCTTAAAGCCTAAAGCGTGTAGGTCTTCCCAGAAATCAGGATACGATTTATTGACCACTTCGGCATCTTCAAAAAGAATTGGAGCGCGCAAAGCGAAAGGCGCAAACGCCATAGCCATACGATGATCCTGATAGGTTTTTATGGTCACGTCTGACTGAAAATTGGTTTCTCCTTCTAAATGCAAAGATTTATCGGTCACCGAAATATGCGCACCTAATTTTGTCAATTCGGCTTTAAGCGCTTCCAGTCTATCGGTTTCTTTGATTTTTAATGTATGCAACCCATAAAGGTCACAACCAACGCCCAGACCATAACAGGTTACTGCGATCGTCTGCGCAATATCCGGACTGTTTGCCAAATCAAACTCTACACGTCTGGGTTTAGGTTTTTCAACTTTCTCAAGCGTTACAGCATTTGCTTCAAAAGTGGTTTCAACACCCAATTTCTGATATAATTCTGCCAATACAGAATCTCCTTGTAAGCTATTTTCTTTATAGCTTGAAATTTTCAGCTTTGCCTTATCACAAAGCGCTACCAGACTGTAATAATACGACGCGCTACTCCAGTCTGATTCTACGACCATTTCTGAAACGTTGATCGCACCGGCTGGTTTAATATTAATCTGCTGCCCTTCAAAACTGCTTTCGATTCCTAACTGCGTAAGAAGCGATCGGGTCATTTCGATATAAGGTACAGAAGTGATCTGGCCTACGAGGTCAATTTCAATTCCGTTAGGCAAAGAAGCGCCTACCATCATCAATGCAGAAATGTATTGACTGCTCACATTTGCAGCAAACGAGACTGTACTCTTGGTGAGTTTTTTTCCTTTGATCAAAAGCGGTGCGTAACCTTCATTATTCATATAGGAAATATCTGCACCCAAATCTCTTAACGCATCAACAAGTAAACCAATAGGACGCTCTTGCATACGCGAACTTCCTGTAAGGATGGTTTCTCTACCTTCAAAAGCAGCGAAATACGCCGTTAAAAAACGCATTGCGGTACCCGCGTGATGTATATCTACAGTCTTTTCTTTTGAAGCCAATGCCTTTTGCATAACCTGACTATCGTGACTGTTAGATAGATTTTCAATTTTAAAACCTCCGAACAAAGCTTGCAGCAAAAGCAATCTATTGCTCTCACTTTTAGAGCCTGTAATTTTTATTTCTCCGGCTAGTTGCGGTTCTTTTTGGTCGAGTTTGAGTATCAAAATGCGTGGTTTTGGTTGGTGGTTAATGAGCTTACTGAAGCTTCTTATTGTTGTGATGCCTTTCGTGATCTCTTTTGGTTTTAAGATCAAGCTTTTTATCAAAAGCTTCTTGCAGATCAATACCGGTTTGATTGGCTAGACACAATACGACAAAAAGCACATCGGCAAGTTCTTCACCCAGGTCTTTATTCTTGTCGCTTTCCTTCTCGCTTTGCTCGCCATAGCGACGCGCAATAATACGCGCCACTTCACGTACTTCTTCGGTAAGCTGCGCCATATTGGTCAATTCATTAAAATAGCGAACGCCGTGATTATTGATCCATTCATCAACTGCTTTTTGAGCATCATCAATTTTCATAGGTATCATCTTTATGAAGATGCTAAATTAAGGTAAAGCAAAAAAATTAACGCAAACTCATACGGCTTATTAAATACTTTTCTGAAGAATCACTTTTTCAGCTTCTTTAGTGATACGCAATTTGAAAAACTCTTTTAGGTCTAAGTAACTGTCAACAGGAATAAAATTATCTTTTAAATCAAACTTGGTCATCACCTGAAGTGTGTTTCCTGAATTGTTTATCGAATACGTAAAACTCCCCATATCACCGGGCAAAACTATCCTAGATGCCTCGGGCAATTGCTGCACGGTATACCCTTGAGGCAACTTGATTGTGATATTTATATTTTGACTCACCGGATAATCAAATTCTACAGGAGTTAAACGTTCATCGGCCTTAAATGGATTTTCATCTAGTCTTAAAAACACTAACGGATTAAGATACATCTGGCCGGGAACTTGATCTACCGCTTGGTCTATTACAAAATCAAGAGACTCGGTTATGGGCTTGTCTAAAAGTTCTAGCGATTCCATTTTATGATTTGTGATCTGATCTACTCCAAAGTAATCTACGCGCTCATTCTTCCAATCTACAAGGGATTTATTTCCTATTTGATGGCGTAATTCTAAAGCTTCTAAACTACTAAAACGCTGCTTCAAGACTCCGGTTAACTTTCCATCCTCTGTCAATTCAGCAGAAATATAACTATCTCGCCTAGGACTTATCGTTTCTAATAAATCAAGCTCTTGAGAAACTCCCGCGGCATTGATCATTCTACCTTTCCAGTTATAAACGCGAGTAGGTAAAATATTGGGCGCGCTCAGCTTATCTGTAGCGTCAAGCAAAGTGGTTTTTAGACCATTCCTGATTCCCACAACTACATAATTATAACCTTCTCGGGTAGGATATAAAGGAATACCATATTGCTTTGTACTTATCAAAACCGGATTTGCCTGTACTCCGCATTCGCGTAAAAGCACCGTTAAAAGCAAGTTTATTTCGGCAACATCACCAGATCCTTTATCGTAGGCTTTATTCACACCATCTTCGGTAAATTTTCCGTAGTTCTCGTTCCAAGTTACTTTTGACTTTACATATTTTAACGCAGCATCAATACGCTCTTTAGTTCCGCTGTTATTTGCCACGATGCTTTCTGCTACTTTTTTTATAAAAGATGAAGGGTTCATTTGCCCTCCAAATTCTTTTGCTTTAAAAATAGATTTTGCAACCTCTTCCCATGTAGTCGCATATTCCTTTTTCTCCCCCTCATTAATTTCAGTCGAAATCAATTCATAAACAACACTCCAGCGATAATTTCTAGGATTCACCAAATACACCTCGTCTTTTATTGCGGGTATATCGGTATAAGTATATTCGGCAACCAGTTCTTTAAAACTTGCATAGGTAGATGTACCGTAACTATTTTGAAAACTGAAACCACCGTCTGCAACAGATTCTTTGGGCTTGATATCAAAATAGCCTTTTCTAATTCTTCTAAACTGAAACATTCCAGGAGTTCTGATCTTGGCATAATAATTAACAACCGGTATAGACTCCTGAAGGACCAAATCATCAATCTTATAGTATGGCGAAACTGTTTTGTAGCTCCATTCTACAACACTACCCACCTGCACATCCGGCATGGTAAATGTGGTTTCATCCCAGTGCTCTGAGCGCTCATTTTCAAATACACCTTCTTTATCGATTTTGGTCTTTTCAATTTTACCATCAACAAGGTTGTAAGTGACTGCTTCTATATCTTCTACGCGCTCTTTATCACCATTGCTTTTATAACTCAAAATTTGCTTTGTTGCATAATCTAAACCTTCTTTAGAAAGGATCTTGATGCGCTCTGTAACCTCATTCACAAACATAAAACCTGATGTGCTTTTATAGTCAACATAGGTTTCCCGAATTTTATTCAGATAAACCGCAGGAGCTAAAGAATCTTTGGCGTAGACTTTCATCTCAAGTTCCGCTTCAGAAACTTTATCAAGATCATAGTCCTGAGCCAAAAGCAATTGAACGCTCATCAATGCAACTACAAAGAGTGTGCTTTTCAGTCTTAGATGATTCATTAAAAATTAAATTTTTGTAAGTACGATTTTTTCATTTTGTTTGGTCACGATCATCTCATAGAACTTTTTTAGATCCTGATAGTAATCTGGAGCTATAATTGAAGAATTGAGAGAAAAATCGGTAGAAATATTAATACTATTTCCCGATTGTGAAACCCGATAAGCAAATGAAGCAAGCTTGTCTGTCATATTATACAAAACGCTTTCAGGAATACTTTCTACAGTGTATCCTTCTGGGATTTTAATATTAATGATGTAGCGATCTTTCCAAGGGTATCTAAAATCTATAGGATGTAAACGCTCATCAGACTTAAAAGGATTTTCGTCTGTTGCTTTGTGCATTAATGGAGACACATAAAGCTTATCGCCTACTTCTTCAATACCGCTCAACAATTCAAAATCATAAGCTACTTCAAGAGGCTCATAAACATTATCAAGATTCTCAAGCGCCAAGCCATCAAGCTCTATCCCAGAATACATGCCTTCAAAAGCTTTCAATTGATCATCTTGAGAGCTCTCCCCAAATTTTTTCCTGAATAATAAACCGTAGTTACCAGTATATCTACTTTTTAAACTTCCTGTTGTGGTTAAATCAGCATTGATCTCGGTACTGATCAAGGTGCTTTCTGTAGCGTGTGCCGAAGGATAAAGACTTACCCATTCTGAAGATCCATCTTCACGAATCATTCTACCATTCCAGTTTAATAAATTTTCATCCAGTAAATCTGGAGCGCCTTTCTTATTGGTCGCATCCAACAAAAAGATATGATCTTCTAATTTTGCTCCGGCGATCACATCGTTAAAGCCATTTCTCGTAGGATAGACCGGGATCCCATTATCTCGAGTGCTCAATATCACCGGGTTTGCATCTATCCCGGCATAACGCAACATACTTACCAACATCAAATTAATATCTGCACTATTCCCTACTCCATTTTTATAAGCTTCTTTGACACCTTCATCTGCATAAACGCCTATGTAGTTGTTCCAAACCATTTTTTGCTTTACATATTCAAATATGCGTGTAAGCTTTTCTGATGGACTTGTCGCACCTGCTATAACTTCATCAATGGCATCATCAAAAAATCGCGTTGAATTTAGCTGACCTCCAAAATTATCAGAATCATAAATACTCTTAGAAACCGCTTCCCAACTACTGGACATAGTTTGTAGCGGCTCTCCCGGGAAATTGGTAAACGAAAGCTCAAAATTTAATGCCGCTTTGTAGTTGTCAATATTAGACGAGAATGCTTCTTCACGCATTGCCGGGATATCAGACGCGGTAACTTTATACCCTTTTCTTTGAAAATCTATTGTACGCGTCTCTAACCTTGGGCGGTCTTTGGTCTGAAAATTTCCTGTTGAAGATCCCTGTCTTACAGAATAATTTATGCGGTCTGCCTGACTTGTTTCTTCTACATTTAATGGCAGTAATCCTTTTCTGTGTAATTGATACACCAACCATTCTGGAGCATAAAAACTTACATCTACCTGATTTACCGGAATTTCCTCCTGAAGCCTAATTTCGTCAATTGATGAATAATATGGAGAGGTTATTTGGTATTGAAACTCGATCACACAACCGGGCTTTAAATTGGGCATCGTAAACTTCTTCAAATCATAGAACTTGTTTTTCTCTTCTTCAAAGATTCCATCGTTGCGCAATTTGGTCTCTTCAATTTTACCATCTTCTAAGGTATAGGTAACACCCTTTATCTTGCCTACACTTTCATTTTCTGAACCTCCCGTGTATATCGGAATATTTTGAGTCGCCCACTCAAAACCGTCAGAATTGTAAATTTTAATACGCTCAAAAACTTCAGTAGTTAATCTAAAACCACTGTTTTGATAATAATCGAGATGTGAATATTGCTCTCTATACAAGATAGCCGCATCGCTTTCTGAGTCTTTTGGATGCGCCTCTTCCTGAAGTTCTTCTATAGAAACCTTCCCGAATCTAAAGTCTTGGGCAAAAGCTGTTGAGGCAACTAGCAAGAAGGCTAAAAGCGTAATTTTATGCATATTATAGTTTTTTAATTAATACTTTTTGGTTATCCTGTTTTACAATTGATTTATAAAAATCTCGATACGTCTCATAGGCTGCTTTGTCATACTGGCCTTCATTGAATTTTAAAGATCTCTTATACAGAAGCTCAGAACCCTCCAGAAGATATTCGGTAGTATAAGAACCAAACGCTTCTTCTATTTTTTCGCCTTCAGGTAAAGCATCTACAGCGTATCCTTCGGGTACTTGAATACGGACTTCCTGATTCTGGATGGTTCCTCGTAGAATGATCAAATCTGATTTTCGTTCAGCATATCTTGGAGGAATTGCGTCTCTAGTAAGCGCGAATGTATTAGGCCGAAGTAGAAAATCCTCACCTACTTTTGTCGCATAATTTGAAGCCTCGGCTTTCATGCGCTCATCATATGTAATGCCCAAACGATCGTTATTAAGCTCAATCGCACTCACCGAAAGATTATTGATCGCATCAAATGTTGAGTAATAATGATCTGTAAGCTCCTTTTGATCCATGCGATCAAGCTGCATACGGCTGGAGTAATAAATCCCTTTTGAGGAGCGACTCAGACTTCCTTCTAATCCTCCGTTTACATCAAACTTAAAATCTGCATAAAGCTTTAACACATTTTGATCTTGCTCATACTTAGTGGTTCTCGCGAGTTTCCCGCCATCTTCGGTAAGTAATAAAACATCCCGGTCATCGGTAAATGTGCCCATATAACCAAATGGAGTTTCCTGACTTGTACATTCAAGAAATTTGATTTCGTCCCCCAACTGCACGCCTAAGATGGCATGATTTCCTTGTATGGCTACCACATCTGTCTCAAGAGACTCTTTACCGGGATCACCATATAAAACAGTATAGTAAGATTTGATACCTACCGCTTTAAGCAAACTTTGCGTGTAATTACTTAAGGCTTTACAATCACCATAGCCTAAGCGGTGTACATCTGAAGCATTCATAGGTTTCCAGCCGCCAATTTCTACCTGAACACTTATGTAGCGTACTTTATCTTGTACATATTGATAAATAGCTCGGGCTTTGGCCTCATCATCTTCTAGATTTGCAACTAAGGCACGCACTTCAGCTAGAGTAGCTTCATCTAGATCTTGCGTATCTTTTACCAGATCGTTGTACATCCAGCCTCCAAAATCCTTCCAGGTTTTAGCGATTCCGGGGACACCTTCAAGATAAAAACTATCAAAAAAACATTTTACACGTGGTACGCGTTTATCTAAAGCAGGTGAATGATATTCCCAGGTAATGGGTGCTATATCCTTGGCGGTCCAAATCGTTCGATCTTCTAGTTCTTCTTTTTCAATAGCATAGCCTTCAAAATGCGTTTCTTTAATATGCGGTTTTTGTTCCTGCGGGTAGATTACCGTAAATTTTGAAAATTCCGTACCGCTATCATATTTAGATATAGGCATCCAAGGTCTGATAAAAGCGGTCGTCTCCGAGGTAGTTTCAGAAGTAAATTGGATTGTAAATGGGTAGGATGTTGGTGTGTAATCAAGATATAATACCCTTCTATCTTCATAAAGAGAACCTCCAGAAACTGCACTAAAATCCTTAAAATCGCGTTTTTTGATCTTATCCTTTTCCCGGCCGGCCATGTCGTAGATAACGGCCTCAATATCATTTACTTTGGAATTATTACCATAATACGCATACGCCGCTACATCACCTAAGCCCACCTTATTGTAAACCGTCACAACGCGTGAGATCGTTGTTTTCAATTTACCGGGATCTGATAAATCTAAGGTAATTTCTTCGTTCCTAAGTACGCTATCTGCTCCTTGGGAAAGTTCAGGATTGACGGTTAATGCAGAAAGCTCTAAATTTTGACTAAATGCCGTTGCACAGACAACATTTAGTATTAAGAATAATTTTTTTGCCATATAAAAGATTGAATGGCAATATAATAAAATCTTAATATAATCTTAAATTATTCCTTATTCTTCGAATCAATATTTATGGTGACTGGTCCGTCATTGATAAGTGCTACTTTCATATCTGCACCAAACTCGCCTGTTTTAACCTGTCGCTGAAGCTTTTGCGAGAGCATTCCTGTGAATTTTTCGTAAAGCGGAATCGCCTGATCTGGCTTTGCTGCTTTGATGAATGAAGGCCGGTTTCCCTTTTTGGTTGAGGCAAATAGAGTAAACTGACTTATCAATAAAATCTCGCCACTTTTATCGAGAATACTTTCATTCATCAAGCCCTCGTCATCACTAAAAACACGCAGCCCTATAATTTTTGAAGTGAGCCACTCGATATCCTCTTCGGTATCTTCGGCAGTAATGCCTAAAAGAACGACAAAGCCTCGACCTATTTTACCTTTGATCACATTATTTATAGTGACTGAAGCTTCACTTACTCGTTGTATAACAACACGCATACCTTTTTGTTTTAAGAGTTTTGATCGTAGACATTACGACGGTAATTTTCTTCATCACCTTCAATGATCTGCTTATAACTCTGATATCTTGACCAGTGCAGTTCATCATGTTCTAGGGCTTCTTTTACAGCACATTTAGGTTCTTCTAAGTGCAAACAATTATTGAATTTACACTGCTCTTTAAGCGCAAAGAATTCAGGAAAATAATCGCCCAACTCTTCCTTTTCCATATCAACTACCCCAAAACCTTTGATCCCCGGAGTATCAATAATTCGGGCATCAAAACTAAGGTCAAACATTTCTGCAAAGGTTGTTGTGTGCTGACCTTGCATATGCTGGTCACTGATCGCCTTGGTTTTAAGATCAAGAGCCGGCTCAATTGCGTTAACAAGAGTTGATTTACCCACACCACTATGACCCGAAAACATACTGGTTTTTCCTGTCATCAGTTCTTTTACCTGATCAATATTTTTACCGGTTTTTGCTGAAATGCCAATGCAGGTATACCCGATTTCACGATACATTTCTGCGAGGTATTTTACCTCACCAAATTCTTCAGCAGAAAGGGTATCTACTTTATTAAAAAGTAAAATCGCTTCGATTCCATAAGCTTCACAAGTCACCAGAAAGCGATCTATAAACGCCGTAAATGTAGGTGGATTATTTAGCGTAATGATTAAAAAGCAACGATCGATATTTGCAGCGATTATGTGCGTTTGTTTTGAAAGATTGACCGATTTGCGAATGATATAGTTTTCACGATCCTCAATCCCCTTGATCACACCGGTCACAGCATCGCTTGTTTCTTCAAGCTCAAAAACCACACGATCTCCAACAGCTACAGGATTGGTACTCTTAATACCCTGAATTCTAAAGCGTCCTTTGATGCGGCAATCATAAAAATTGCCGTCTGCATCTTTTACACTATACCAACTGCCTGTTGATTTATAAACTGTTCCTTTCAAAAAAACTTTTTACTAATTTAATCCTGTAAAACTACTTTATTTAAAAATAACTAAAATCACTTATCTCTAAAATCCTACAGTATGAAAATCAAAACTACACTTCTTCTATTACTTAGCTTACTAAGTCTACCACTTTGCGCTCAAGTGATGGAATATCAAACCGTAACCGTAATCGAATCTATCATCCCTAACGGAATTGGCCGCTCTAGAATGATCTCTACCGAAGCTGAACGTGACTACAAAGAGTTTACCAGCGAACGCTCTGAAGAAGATAACTCCAGAAACAAATCAAGTCGAGGGGACATTCGCGTAAAGAATTTTGAAGAAACCAAGCTGCTTAATTTTTTCAACTTGGGCGGAATACGTTTTCAAAACATCGCAGCAAATGATGCTGTAGTGACCTCAAAAATCAATGCGATGGCTGAAGAAGGCTGGGAACTCGCATTTGTAAACAGTGGTGTAGAAAGCTACGGCGGTAAAGATGATGAAAACGGAATTTATGTTACCCGCTATATTTTTAAAAGACCAAAACAGGAATAGTAAACTACCTCAGGGCAAGCCCACGATGCATTGATTGAAAACGAATTTTCAATTTCGAGGCAAGCCTCGGAGTATTAAACTCCTTTGGCAGAGCCAATAAAAACACCAAGAGATAAGACTAGCAGGTATTTTACCTGTTGGCGTTGTCAATAAAAAAGGCGCTCACTGAGCGCCTTTTTTATATTTACTATGTATAAAAGCCTAAGCTTCTTCCATTCTAGAAATTTTCTTCTGGTGATTGATCGATTCTTGGTGAATCGCTTTGAAAACACGTAGAATAAATTCTTCACTCAAGTTGTGCTTCTCTCCTTCTAAGATCATTGCACCTAAAATCTCATTCCATCGTTTAGACTGAAGGATTGCAACGTTATTTTCAGTTTTAAGTTCGCCTATAGCATCAGCGATCTTCATACGCTTCCCTAAACTTTCGATCAATTGATGATCAACTACATCGATCTGTGTACGCAGCGTATTCAGTTTATTATTGAATTCAGCAGCTGTCCCTTCTTCTTTACGAATTTTTAGATCTTTCATAATCTGCACCAAACTCGCCGGTGTGATTTGCTGTTTAGCATCACTCCACGCATTATCTGGATCGTAGTGGGTTTCAACCATGATTCCGTCGTAATTAAGATCAAGACCGGTCTGGCATAGATCAAAAATAATATCACGACGCCCGGCGATATGTGATGGATCTAAAATTAATGGAAGGTCCGGAAACTGGTTTTGTAAATCAACAGCAACTTGCCATTCTGGATTGTTACGGTAACGGGTTTTCTCATAGGTTGAGAAACCTCTGTGAATCACACCAAGATTTTTAACATCCTGCGTATAAAAACGCTCCACAGCCCCTAACCATAAAGCCAGATCAGGATTCACCGGGTTTTTAATAAGAACTGTTTTATCTGTTCCTTTAAGCGCTTCTGCAATTTCTTGAATATTGAAAGGAGAAACGGTGGTACGTGCACCAATCCATAGAATATCTACATCGTGTTTTAACGCAAGCTCTACGTGATTAGGATTTGCAACCTCGGTAGTTGTAAGCATACCGGTTTCCTCTTTAGCTTTCTGAAGCCATTTCAAACCTAGCGCTCCCACACCTTCAAACATTCCCGGGCGGGTACGTGGTTTCCAGATTCCTGCTCTAAAAACAGTAGCATCTGTGTCTTTTAGCTCATGAGCAATTTTTAATACTTGCTCTTCAGTTTCTGCGCTACAAGGACCTGCGATTACAAGCGGATGATCCAGATTGAAAGCGTCTAACCAGTTTCTAAGTTCTTTCTTATTTTCCATATTCAACAAATTTACAGCTTTTAGCTGATTACGATAATCCTTTAAGTATTGATTTTATGTGGTTTGTATTGTGCATTTCATTAAAAACCTCTTCATAATTTTCGGCTTCTAGAACATTTTTGAAATGCGTTAAATTATTGATGTATTCGGTTAAGCTTTCCAGCACGTTAGCCTTATTTTCTTTAAAAATAGGCGTCCAGGTTGCCGGATTACTTTTTGCCAGACGTACTGTGGAAGCAAATCCACTGCCTGCCATATCAAAAATATCTTTTTCGTTTTTCTCCTTTTCGATCACGGTTTTCCCCAGCATAAAGCTGCTGATGTGTGACAAATGCGAAACATAAGCAATATGCTTATCGTGCGAATGCGGATTCATATACCGAATTTGCATAGACAAGGCTTCAAAAATTTGCATGGCCTTTGCCAATAGATCTTCACGCGTTTGCTCTACCTCGCAAAGAATCATGGTTTTGTTTTTATACAAATTCTCGATCGCTGCTGAAGGTCCCGAAAATTCAGTTCCTGCAATGGGGTGTGCTGCCAAGAATTGATTGCGCTTGGGATGGTCTTGAACCGCATCACACACGCTGCCCTTAGTAGAACCCACATCCATCACCAAAGCATTGGGTGCAATCGCGTCTAAAACCGGTGGTAAAAATAAATTGGCTTGATCCACAGGAATCGCCAAGATCACCAAATCTGCTTGGTTGATCGCTTCAAATCGTGCCGGATGATCGATCACGCCCAGACCAACGGCTTCATCCAGATGATCGTCATTGTTATCAACCCCATAGATGGTACTCTCTGGCAACACGCGTTTTAAGTCACGTGCCAACGAACCTCCAATAAGTCCGATTCCTAGAACGAATATGTTTTTAAAATCTTCCAATGGCTTCTTTAATTTTATCTTCGGTTACACAAAGTGAAAAGCGAATGTACCCGGCTCCTTGTGAACCGAAAATACTTCCCGGCGTAATAAACACGCTTTTATTGATCAAAATATCATCGATAAAAGCTTCGGCAGCTCCTGCTCCTTCGGGTAGTTTTGCCCAGACAAACATGCCAGCTGCATTTTTATCGTAAGTGCACCCCAATACATCTGCCAGCTTCCATACTTGCTCACGGCGTTTTTCATAAATGGCGTTCAAGCCGTCGAACCACGCTTCTCCTTCAGTCAATACGGCTGCTGCGCCCTTTTGAATTCCGTAGAACATTCCGCTATCCATATTACTTTTTACAGTAAGCACCGTGCTTACATAGTCTGCAGCACCAAGCAACATCCCAACACGCCATCCGCTCATATTGAAAGACTTACTCAAAGAGTTCAACTCAATAGCTACTTCTTTTGCTCCCGAAACGCTTAAAATGCTCTGCGGATTTTCATTAAGAATGAAACTGTATGGATTGTCGTTTACTAAAAGAATCTCATTTGCTTTTGCAAACGCCACAAGCTTCTCAAAGTCGGCAGTAGTCGCTTTTGCTCCTGTAGGCATATGCGGATAGTTTACCCACATCAATTTCACCTTACTCAAATCTCTTTTTTCCAGAGCTGAATAATCAGGCATCCAATTATTTGAAGCGTCCAGATTGTAATAAACCGGCTCAGCTTCAACCAAACGCGTTACCGAAGTATAGGTTGGATACCCTGGATTCGGAATCAACACCTCGTCTCCCGGATTCAGGAAAGCCATGCTGATGTGCATTATGCCTTCCTTTGATCCCATCAAGGGTAAAATTTCGTCTTCAGGATTTAGCGTTACCGCATATCGCTTTTGATAAAAATCTGCCATAGCCTCAGTAAGCTGAGGAAGTCCTTTGTAACTCTGGTATTGATGTGCAGGCCCATCTACCAGCGAACTTGTCAAAGCTTTAATGACGTGTGGCGGCGGAGCCAGATCGGGACTACCAATACCCATATTGATTATAGGTTTCCCGGCAGCTGCAAGAGCACGCACTTCTTTTAGCTTACGCGAAAAGTAGTACTCAGAAGTTTGGTTAAGCCTGTTAGCCGATGCTATAATCATGATTTTCTGTTTTTATATTCACCAAGAATTTTAAATTCCTGAGCCATAATATCTAATAGTTTTTTAGCCTTTTCAAAATCTGCATAATCCTCAAAGGTTACATCTACGAAAAACGAATATTTCCAAGGCGTTTCAATGACTGGGAGCGACTGAATCTTGGTCAGATTGAGCCTGCAATCACTCATTACATTTAAAACCGCAGCGAGGCTTCCGCGTTTGTGATCGGTCAAAAATTTAACCGAAGCTTTATCGGGAACATCTGCCTCTGTACGTCCGTTAGTATTCAGCACAAAAAAGCGTGTTGAATTGTCTTTAATGGTCTGAATATCGTGAGCGATGACATCTAACCCATAAATTGAGGCCGCTGTAGTTCCGGCAATAGCCCCTATTCCTTTCAAGTTTCCATCAGCAATTCGCTTTGCAGCACCTGCAGTATCATCATCTTCTACCAGCCTAATGTGTTCTTTATCCTTAAAGAATTCTTTACACTGCAAAAGCGCCATAGGATGCGACCACACTTCGTGAATATCTTCAAGCTTCTGGCCCGGCATCACCATTAAATTTTGACTTATGGCTAAGTAGCGCTCTCCTTCAATATTTAAATTATGATGATCGAGTAAAGCATAATTGGGGATAATGCTTCCTGCAATAGAATTTTCAATCGCCATTACCGCATCGGTCGCCTCTCCCCTTATAAGTCTATTCACCAACTCTTGAAAGCTATTGCAATCAATCACTTCAACATCTTCACTAAAAAAATCCTGAGCGACTTTATGGTGAAAAGACCCTTTAATTCCTTGTATGGCTACTTTGTGTTTCAACTGTTTAGCTTCGGTTTATAACAAAAAAAATCCCGATTTTTTAAATCGGGACCCTATATGATATTGTAATACTATACGTTACTCTATAGCGGCCCCATCTCTTTCCAGAAGAAAAAGAAGTAATAGCGGTTATAAAAATAAAGTACGTTAGACATGTGTTTCTTTTATTATGCTGCTAAAGTAACTAATTAATTAAGAACAGCTTTAAAAGCCTTCTATTTTTACAGATATCCAATCATTATCGCCCAATGATTAAATAAAACAGAATATAACCCAAAGATTAAGGTTCTTTATTAGAAGATTTTCTACAAAGACATTCATCTTGCGCTGCGCATACTACGACATAAGTAATTTTAAGGTTTTAAAAACAGTAGGCTGAAGGCTAAATGTGTAATTTTAGACTTTAAACCTGCTCCAATTCTACATACTATGTCTATTAAGGTATCTCAGGTATCTAAATTTTACAACGACCAAAAGGCACTGGATGAAGTCTCTTTTACTGTAAACAAAGGCGAAGTCACCGGTTTCTTGGGACCAAACGGCGCAGGAAAGAGTACGATGATGAAAATCTTGACCACGTATCTCAAAGCTTCATCAGGAACGACCAGCGTAAATAACTTTTCAACCCAGGAAGAAGCTTTAGCCGTGAGACGCAGTGTGGGATATTTAGCTGAAAATAATCCGCTGTATCCTGAAATGTACATCAGAGAGTATTTAAAATTACACGCTGACTTGAACAAAGCGCCTAAGGAGCGTATTGAAACTGTAATCGAACTCACCGGATTACAACCCGAGATTTCTAAGAGAATAAAACAGCTAAGTAAAGGATATAAACAACGCGTAGGTTTGGCCGCAGCATTGATCCACGATCCTGAAGTACTTATTTTAGACGAACCCACAACCGGACTAGACCCTAATCAGCTGCGGGAAATACGCGCGCTCATAAGAACTGTAGGCAAATCAAAAACGGTCTTACTTTCTACGCATATCATGCAAGAAGTAGAAGCCGTGTGTGATCGTGTAATAATCATCAATAAAGGAAAAATCGTAGCAGATAAAAAACTGGAAGAACTCAATACCAGTACAGAGCAAATCATTGTCGTAGAATTTGATTACCGCATAGAGATCGAATTATTGCAGCAACTAGATCGTGTAGCAGAAGTAACCAATACCATTGGTTTTGTATACGAAATGACCTTTGATACCTCGCAAGATATGCGCCCGGCTATTTTTGATTTTGCTCACGATAACGGCTTAAAAATTCTCCAGCTTAATAAAAAGAATACTTCGCTTGAACAGCTTTTTCAGCAACTCACAAACTAACTCCCCATGGTTTTATATGCCTTTGCCCTCTTTTTAATTGTCATTGCCCTTCTTCCCTTAACGCAGGGTACGCATTGGATCATTAGAGGCTGGGATTTTATTCGCGTACAAACATCGGTCTTACAAATTGTGATCCTTGGCTTGATCCTAGGACTGGAATTTCCACAGAGCCCTTGGCAGTATGTTGTGTTCATCAGTCTGATCATTACGCTCGGTTTTCAGCTGTATGTAGTTTTTCCGTATACCAGCTTTTTTCCGCGGAAGCATAAAAAGCCAGATAATGCCGAAATGCTTAATAAGATAAGTCTGTTAAGCGCTAACGTTTTACAAACAAACCGGGAATACCATAAACTTATCGAGCAGGTTAACCTACACCAACCCGACCTTTTACTGGTTATGGAAACTGACAAAGGCTGGGAAAATGGCTTAAAAGAACTTGAAGAAGATTATCCTAATGTAGTGCGTGTTCCTCTTGATAATTTCTACGGAATGCATTTGTACAGCAAGTATGAACTCTCTGAAACCCAAGTAAATTATTTGGTTGAAAAAGATGTACCGTCAATTTTTACCAAAGTGCATCATGGCGGCGCGACTCCCGTAGAATTGATCTGCGTACATCCTGCACCTCCGAGTCCAACTGAAAATGAAACTTCAGAAGAACGCGATGCAGAATTATTGATCGTGGGCAAAGCTGTGCGTGTTCTAGAAGATAACCATCCTATTATTGTTTGCGGGGATTTGAACGATGTGGTTTGGTCTAGAGTAAGTAGGCTTTTTGCTAAAGTAACCGGACTCATAGACCCACGTATTGGGCGGGGATTATTTCCTACGTTTCACGCCGATTATTGGTATCTCAGATTCCCAATAGATCATTTATTTCATTCTACCAATGTTACGGTAGACACGATGCAGCGCCTTCCAAATATTGGTTCTGACCATTACCCGATGTTTTTTACCTTCTGGTTAGAAAACGGGAAACCTATTGAAACTCCAGAAGTGGAACAGGAAGTAGAACAAGAAGTTGAAGAGCGCATTGACGAAGGTTTAGAGCGTGCAGAGTAAACGACCTAACTGAGGCTCTTAAAAAAGAAAAAGCCTCCTTGCGGAGGCCAATACCAGATCAAATGTTCAATATGAACGAGTCCCTAAACCCAATCTGGCAAAATCATATTCAGGGGCTAGCACCTTAAGTACTTGTACAAAAATAAAATAATTATTATTAAAAATTATTTTAAATCTGCTAAAAATGATTTTTAATATCTACGGAAATAAAAAATGCATCTTTTACTTTTAAAAGATGCATTTTTTACAATCTAGGAAGTATTTAGTGACTTGAAGATTCTGAAACCTGACTTACCCCTAACTTTTTAATGATCGTACCTACAGAAAGCCCTTGAACCAAAATAGAGAACACCACTATAACATAGGTAATTACTAGAAATAAATCCCGATGCATTTCTTGTGTAAGACTAAGCGCTAAAGCTATAGAAATACCTCCGCGCAAACCTCCCCAAGTCATGATAACATCAGTACGCGGTACAAAATCGAGGTGTTTTTCAAAGAAATTTATAGGTAAGAGTAAAGAAATATATCTACACAAAAGCACCACAGGAATCGCTATTAAACCAGCAATCACCGCACTTAATTCAAAACTCAGCACCAAGAGTTCCATCCCGATGAGTACAAAGAGAATGGTATTTAGAAGTATATCTACCAACTCCCAAAATTTATCTACATAGGTTTCGGTAAGTTGAGACATTGTCGTCTTACGCACTGTATCATTACCTACCACCAAACCGGCAGTGACCATGGCCAGAGGCGCAGATAAATGCAATCGCTGTGCGATCACCGTACCTCCCATCACCGCCGCAAGTGTGATGATCACTTCAATATCATAATCATCTATAGATTTGAGAAGTTTGTATGCTATCCAGCCTATTGCAAGTCCTAAACCAATTCCTCCTAAAACCTCCAAACCAAAAAGCTCCAAAATATCTACCGGAGTCACCGCTTCGGTTGAACCGGCTATTTTGAAAAGCGTAAGAAAAACAACAACGCCTACACCATCATTAAAGAGAGACTCTCCAACAATTTTTGTTTCTAACTTTTTGGGCGCTCCTGCTTTTTTCAAAATCCCTAAAACTGCAATAGGATCGGTAGGCGAAATTAACGCACCAAAGAGTAAACAATAGATGAAAGCGACTTCAAAACCTAAAAGCATCAACACATAATACATCGCCCCTCCTACCAAAAAGGTCGAGGTGAGAACACCAACTGTGGCAAACACCATAACCGGCCAGCGCTGTAAGCGGAGTTGCTCAAAATTGGTATGTAAAGCTCCCGCAAAAAGCAGAAAACTAAGCATTCCGTCTAGCAGTACTTTTTCAAAATCTATACTGTTTATGATCTCCTTTTCTGCCTCTAACAGGGTATCATCATAATAACTCAATCCTAAAACCCCAAGTGTAAACAAGAGGGTAATGAGCATAATTCCTATGGTGTTAGGGAGTTTTAGAAAGCGTAAATTAATGTAGCCAAATGCCGCAGCAAGACCAACCAAAATTGCGGTTATGAGGTAAAAATCCATCCTGTACGTTATAATTTATTAGTGTTCACTTCTATCCAATACCCATCAGGATCTGTTAAGTAGATTTGTCTTACGCCGTCTGGCCTGGTATTGGTCGTATTTGCTTCGCCCGGCCAATTTTCAAAAGGAACATTGTGTTCTTTCAAGAAAGTCATAAAAGCATCCAGATCATCTACATTCAATGCCAGATGCACACCTTTGTGCGGCGTAAAATCTTCCTCACTTTCTATAAGATGAATTTGCACTTTATTATCTAGCGCAAACCATCTGAATTTAGGCCCCAGCCCAGCATTATAAATTTCAGGCAGCCCTAGAATGCTGCTATAAAACTTTGCTGATTTATCAAGGTCTTTAACCAGCAAAGCATCGTGATCTTTAGTAAACTTAAAATTTTGAGCGGTTGTAGTATTCATTGTAACAAGTGCTAGAACGAGAAGTATCGTTGATTTTATCAAAAAACCTTTAGACATAAAACTAATAAATTTCATTAATCATATTAGCGATCAAAGCAGTCCATCCCGTTTGATGAGATGCTCCAATACCTCGACCGGTATCTCCGTGAAAATACTCATAAAACATGACTAAATCTTTAAAGTGAGGATCCTTGTAAATCTCGCTGTGCTGTGCATTTACAGGACGATCTCCGTTTTCATCGGTTTGAAAAAGTGTGAGTAAGCGCTTCATCAAGTCATTGCGAATCTCATTTAAGCCTAAGATGTTGCCGCTGCCGGTAGGGTACTCGACTTCAAGATTTTTTCCGTAGTAATCTCTAAATTCTTTAATCGCTGTTACAAATAAGTAATTAAACGGCATCCAGACAGGACCACGCCAATTGGAATTACCTCCAAACATAGAAGACTCAGACTCTGCCGGCTCGTATTTAATCTCGTAATTAGTGCCGTTGATGTCTATTTTATAGGTTTCCTCGTGAATTTTTGACAAGGAACGTAGCCCGTGATCACTTAAAAATTCGTCTTTATCAAAAACTGCCTTCAACATAATCTCCACGCGCTCTTTAGGCACAAGCGCCAGAAGCAAATCAGATTCTTCTGAAAACTCCTGAATAACCTGATATTTTAGGTTTGCCTTTCTGTATTTTCTAAACCAGTTTACACTGTATTTAAAATTGGGCAGGCGGTCTAACGTTTCTTTACTGATATGCAGCACGGCGATAAGCGACATAATCCCAACGATAGAGCGTACTTTGATCGGCTGAAAACTTCCGTCTTCAAAAACCAGTTTATCATAGAAAAAGCCTTCCTCTTCATCCCACGTACCTTCGTAATCTTCATTCAGCTTATTTAAAGCTTCAGCAATAAAAATAAAATGGCCAAAAAATTTGGTCGCCATCTCCTCATATGAAGGATCTTCAAAAGCAATTTTGATACTTATCTCGAGCATATTCAGGCAATACAACGCCATCCACGAGGTACCGTCAACTTGCTCTAAATGTGCATTACCGGGAATTCCGCTACTGCGATCAAACACTCCGATATTATCAAGGCCCAAGAATCCACCTTGAAACACATTATTTTGTCTTCGATCTTCTTGATTCACCCACCACGTAAAATTGAGTGACAACTTGTTGAAGATACGTTTAAGGAAGTCAATATCCTGTTTGCCTATCGTATCCCGCTCAATCTTATAAATCTGAAGCGCTGCAAATGCCTGTGTGGGCGGATTCACATCGCTAAAATTCCATTCATAAGCCGGAATTTGCCCATTGGGCGCCATATACCACTCTTTTGTAAAAAGCAACAATTGCTTTTTTGCAAACTCGGGATCTACATACGCCATAGTGATGCAATGAAAAGCGCTATCCCAAGCAGCATACCAAGGATATTCCCACTTATCGGGCATAAGATGAATGTCGTGGTTGCGTAGCGTTTTCCAGTTACTATTTCTACCTGATTTGCGTGCTTCAGGCGGGGTAGACACTTTGGGATCACCCTTAAGCCATTGCTCCACTTCGTAGTTATAATATTGCTTTGACCATAAAAGACCGGCAAAAGCCTGGCGCTGGATCCCTTTTGCCTCCACATCTTTAATTTGATTCACGCCCTCATAAAAATCGACACATTCCTGATAACGCTGCGTAAAAAGCGTATCAAAATCTGCTGAAAAAGCATTAGTCAAGGTTTCGGTGGTTAGCCTTAATTTAAAGACTACGGTCTCTCCTCCTTTTAATTTACGCTTATAATGCGGGGCAAACTTGGTTCCTTCCTGTTTCTTTTTCGCAAGGCGAAAATCTTTATTGATGACCGCCGTATGGAAAAAATCTTTCTTATAAGGATGATCATTAGGCTGAAGATAAAGTCGCTCGTCATTGGTTTCGTTTTCTGTAAATAACAGATGATCTGGCGTCTCAAAGTAGAAATTGTAATCCCCCGTATACGGATGCTTTACATGTACCGAATTTTTATCATCTTCATTCTTTGTGATCGAAGGTTTAAACGGCATATCTCTAAAACTCCAAAAATTGCGTATCCAGAGCTGAGGAAGTACGTGCAGTTTTGCTTTTTTAGTATTGCGGTTCGTCACAGAGATCTTCACACAAATATCCTTAGGACCGGCTTTTGCATATTCTGTAACTACATCAAAATACGCGTTATTGTCAAAGACACCCGTGTCTATAAGTTCGTATTCTTCTGCTTTGCGATCGCGTTTTTGATTTTCACGCACTAAATCTCCGTAAGGAAACTTTGCCTGCGGATATTTATACAGATGCTTCATGTACGAATGCGTAGGCGTATTTTCTAAATAGTAATACTGCTCCTTCACATCTTCGCCGTGATTCCCTTCAGGGCCGGTAAGACCAAACAAGCGCTCTTTTAAAATCGCGTCGTTACCATTCCATAGCGCTAATCCAAAGCATACGTTGCAATACTTATCTGTAAAACCGGCTAAACCATCTTCTCCCCAACGATATACGCGACTACGGGCGTGATCGTGCGGAAAATAGCCCCAAGCATCTCCTTGCGGACTATAATCTTCGCGCACCGTACCCCACTGTCTTTCACTTAAATAAGGCCCCCATTGCAACCAATCTTCCTGATTGGAATAATGTGCATCAAGCCGTTTCTGTTCTTCTGTATTTTTTTTATCCATTTGTTGTAAATCCTGGATAGCACGTCATCCCCCCATCTACAAAAAGGGTCGTACCATTAATATATTCTGATTCGTCTGAAGCCAACCACGCTGCAGTACTCCCCACATCCTCCGGCACACCTAATCGCTTATACGGGATAAGCTTGAATAATTTATCTGTCGCATTCTCACTATCCCAAGCATCCTTGTTGATGTCTGTTTTGATAAATCCCGGAGCAATGCTATTGCAGCGCACTTTTAGTGGCGCATACTCTTGACAGATACTTTCCATCAACATATTAATCGCTCCTTTGGAAGCCGCATAATTGGCGTGACCTGCCCAAGGCACAATTTGGTGTACAGAACTCATATGAATGATTTTCCCCAAAGACTTTGAAACGCCCTCTCGCATTCCTCGACGCATAAACTCTTTAATAGCTTCTCTGGCGCATAAAAACTGTCCGGTTAAATTTACGTCAATTACCAGTTGCCAGTCCTTTAAGGTCATCTCGTGCAGTGCAGCGTCTTTTTGCAAACCACTATTGGCGACCAGAATATCAACAGTCCCGAATTTTTCAATAGTTTTTTTGAACATCGCTTTCACATCATCTTCTTTGCTTACATCACATTGAAATATGATTGCTTCACCACAGGTGTCGTCAGCGTTGATTTGATCTGCAACCTCTTGCGCTTCCTTTTCAGAAGAATTATAGTTCACCACAACATTGGCTCCATCTCTTCCCAGAGCGAGTGCTACAGACGCTCCTATACCCGTACTTGAGCCGGTGACAATTGCTGTTTGATTTTTGAGTCGTTCATTAGGTTTTTGCATTTTGGTTGGTTTTATCGTTCCTTAAATTAAACAAAGTATTTTAAACCTAAGTTACTGCAACCTGATGAAGTGTAAATTGCTCTTAACGTTATTTAATACTGGACGATCCTAAAAGTAACGGACTACAATCGCCAAGAATCGTCCTTTTTTTGATGCAATAGTTTAGTAAACCGGCCTATAAATTAAATTCTTAAAAAATAGCTTCAAACTAATTGTCAAATCCATAAAAAAAGCCACTCTAGGGAGTAGCTTTTATTTTAACTATTTTAACAGTATCGTATTACAAATTTACAGCCAATCTATCGGTCTCAAGTCCTTCAATTGGCGCATTCATAATTTCTTCAACGATCTTATGAAGCTCAGGAATTACTGAACTTGCTAAAGGCGTCAAACTATTAAACAATACACAAATACCTAGATCTTCTTCAGGGAAGATAGCGATCTCATTTCTAAAGTCACTTACACTCCCTCCGTGGTGAATCATTTTAGATTCGGCACCGGTTTCAGCATCAATAAACTCGTGCACACGCCATCCATAAGCGTATGACGATCTCAAGTGTCCTTTCCAGCGCTGATAGTATTTACCGGCATCAGGAATTTCGATTTCCGGCTTAAACACTTCTGACAATGTTGTAGAATCTGCGATATACTTGTTATGTCCCAGCAAAAAACGCATCCATTTACCCATATCGTCTGCACTGGCGTTTACACCACCTGCGGCTACGGCATTAAAATACTTCTTGTTCACCGGTAGACGACGCCAACCCTTCCACGTGCTTTTATGTGGAAATGCAAAATTATTTGTCCCTACCATCGCTTCATAGTCGGTTGAAGCGGTAGTCATATTCAGCGGTGTGAAAATTTTATTCTGAAGTAATTCTTGTAAGGTTTGCCCTGTGGCAGCTTGCATCATTTGACCGCTCATCGCAAACATCGCATTCTGATAACTATATACTAGTCCAGGTCTCGTATACGTATTGATCACATTAAAGCGCGCCGCGATTTTTTGTAGTGACAAGCCATCTTCTACCAGATTGGTATAACAATGATACGGAACACCGCTCGTATGTGATAGCACATTGGATAGTGTGATCGCTTGGGCGTTGTTTTTATCTTTTAAACTGAAGTTAGGCACCGCATCTATAAGCTTGTCATCCCAGTTTAAATTCCCTTCCTGAACTTCGATTCCGGCTAAAACACCTGTAAAACCTTTTGAAAGCGAGCCCAGTCTAAAAACGGTTTCTGCGTTTACCGAATCTTTTTTATAAACATTTCGTTTACCAAATCCAGATTCTAAAATAATCGAATCACCACTAACAATACTCACTCCGGCGCCTATGATCAAACGCTTTCTAATCGCATCTTTAAAATAAGAATCAACCGCTTCTTCTAAAGCTTTCTTGCGCAGTTTATAGGCATGCGCCTCTTCTTTTTGCTTAAGAACGGCTAACGGACTCAAAGCGTGAGCTTCTGATGTTTCTGAGATTGTTTGAGAATGGAACTGCGGTCTAGTAAATGCAAAAACAGCAATAAGAACTAGAAAAGTACCTACTACGAGAGATTTTCTTACGATCATTTAAATTCAGAGTCTTGAAATTCAGGGATTCAATTTTAATATTTTTTTAAGAAAAACACAAATTTATCAGCCTCCAAAGGTCTCAACCCACTCATTGCGCATAACTTAGGACAGGAAGCTTTATTTAGTAACTAGGGATTTGAGAAAATCGTATAAATGTTAATCATTTTAACATTTAACAAGAATGTTTACAGGAAAGGTATAAAACCAAAAAAGGCTTCCATTTCTGGAAGCCTTTGTGGGCGCGAAGGGATTCGAACCCCTGACCCCTTGGGTGTAAACCAAGTGCTCTGAACCAACTGAGCTACGCGCCCTTGCTGTTAGCGGATGCAAATATAAACCAATTTTTAAGTTCGCAAAGCCTTTTTTGAAAAAAATTAAATTATTTCTGCAACCACAAAAGTGCTCCCTCCCACAAACACCAGATCCTCAGTATTTGACGCGTTTTTAGCAGCTTCCAAAGCCTCTGAAATTTTTTTGAAATTTTTTCCGTGTAGATCAAATGCAGCTGCTTTTTGCTGCAAATCTTCTTCAGAAAGTCCTCTCGGCACATCCGGTTTGCTGAAATAATACGTCGCTTCTTTTGGGAATAATGGTAGAATGCTCCCTAAATCTTTATCTGAAACCACTCCTAAAACGATATGCAAGTGCTTATAAGGCTCTTCTTCCAGTTGACGCATCACATAAGTCAGGCCTTCTTTGTTGTGCCCGGTATCGCAAACTATCTTAGGATTGGATTCCTGTATAATTTGCCAGCGTCCCAACAAACCGGTATTGCTTACCACATTCTTTATCCCGACAACCAAGGCTCGATTACAAACCGTGAACGCCGTTCTTTCATTTAAAACCGCCACTGCCTGTTGCACAGTTGCTTTATTTTTTTGTTGATATGCGCCTTTGAGTTCGCTTTCTAAGTTAGTAAACTCATAATCTGAAGCATAAACTATAGGTGCATTGCTTTTCTCTGCAGCAGTGTCAAAAACGGCTGTAGTTTCCTCTTGACGTTCACCGATCACCACTGGAATATTCGGTTTAATTATTCCGGCTTTTTCTCCTGCAATTGCATTTAAGGTATCTCCTAGAAAAGCGGTGTGATCTAAACCAATGTTAGTAATCACCGATAATTCTGGCGTGATGATATTTGTTGAATCTAACCTTCCGCCGAGGCCTACTTCAATAATTGCTACATCCACTTGTTGCCTTTTAAAGTATTCAAAAGCCATCCCGACGGTAAGTTCAAAAAAAGAAAGCTGATTGGCTTCTATAAAAGACTTATGCGCTTCAACAAACTCAACAACGAAGTTTTCCTCCGCCATCTTCCCGTTGACGCGTATACGCTCTCTAAAGTCTTTTAAATGCGGTGACGTATGTAATCCCGTCTTGTAACCTGCTTCTTGCAGCACAGAAGCCAGCATATGACTCGTTGAGCCTTTACCGTTGGTTCCGCCTACGTGAATTGATTTAAAGGTGTTTTGTGGATTATTTAGATAATTGCATAGCTTGGTAATGTTACCTAAATCTTTTTTGAATGCCGAAGCGCCCTGTCGCTGAAACATAGGCAAGCGCTCAAACATATACTGCAGCGTCTGCTGATAGTTCATTATTCTGAAAGACTAAACTTATATACGATCTTACCGATTTGTCGTGAAGGTGCATCAGAGTCCGGATTGAATTTGGTAGCCAATGCAGCAGCTTTTGCAGGATCAAGCAAACACCGGCTGTTGTTGGTTGTTCCACGCACTCCTGGCGTTGCTTTGATCACATTTCCGTTACGATCTACCTCAATACTCACGACCACGATTCCGGCTTCATTACAATCTTGAACGCGTTTTGGTTTACTCAAAGCCTTACGACCGCCGAGTTGATAGTTTCCGTCGCCATCAAGACCTTTACCGTTACCGTAATAACTTGAAGCATTAGGATCGCCGTTAGGGTCTCCTTTATCTCCGGCCTGATTGTCATTACCTTCACCTCCTCGTTCTGTTCCCGAGCTTTTGGGTCCGTTTAAAATACTAGACAAAGCATCTGTAGTAGATTTATCTGGTTTAGGGTCAGGTTTTTTTGCCTCAACCGGTTTGGTTTCGGTTTTCTTAGGCTGCTCTTCAACCGGCTTTTTCTCTTCCTTTTTAGGCTCTTCTTTGATAACCGGCGCTTCTTCGGTTTCTTGCGTCACTACCTCCTCTTTCACTTCAGGTGCTTTTTCTACTTGAGGTGGTTCTGGCGTGGTGTTTCGCGGAGCAGATTCAACTGCAGCTTGCGGCTGAATATTACCTGAACCTACATCTGAAGTTCCAAAATTTATAGCAATTCCACTTTCTGGCGGTGGGTCTAGATAAGTGAGTCCGGCAAAAAACAACAAAATCAAAAACAAGGCATAGATGATGCTTGTTAATGTAAATGATTTGCGTTTATGTTTTGTATCTAAAAAGCTCAAGACGCCATAGTTTTAGGAATACTGAAATTCAAAAACCGAACCAAATGATGTATTTGATTCGGTTTTGTATTAGTTAGGCCTTACAGCCAGAACGATTTTATATTTATTGCGATTGGCAATATCCATTACCGAAACAGCTTCTTCAATAGGAACACCTTCTTCTGCTCTTAAAATAATGGTAGGCTCTTCAACCCCTGAAAGTTCACTTTTGATAAACGATTCTAAGTTGTTAGGCAAAACGCGTTCTTTATTCACATAAATATCCAGATCCTTAGTAATACTTACTGAAAGATTTTGCTGGTTACTCGTTTTTCCTTTCGCCTTTGGCAAAATAAGGTCAAGCGCATCTGGTGTAATGGCAGGAGAAGTTAGCAGAAAGAATACCAACAACAGAAATACAATATCTGTCATGGAACTCATACTAAATTCCGGACTTACTTTATTTCTTCCGCGTAGGTTCATACTAAACCGGTTCGTTTAACATATCTAAGAAATCAACCGCTGTAGCTTCCATCTGATGCACCACTTTGTCTGTGCGCACGACCAAGTGATTGTATCCAATATAGGCGATAATACCTACGATAAGACCTGCAACGGTTGTCGTCATCGCTGTATAAATACCTTCTGCAAGGTTACCCATTTCTGCCTGACCGCTGCTGGTTGCCAATTGATGAAAAGCAAGTACCATCCCGATCACCGTTCCTAAAAATCCAATCATAGGCGCAGCACCGGCAATTGTAGCCAATACACTTACGTTTTTCTCCAGACGATAGACTTCAAGACGTCCTGAGTTCTCGATTGCTGTATTGATATCTTCTAACGGACTCCCGATTCGGCTGATGCCTTTTGCGGTTAATCTTGAAACCGGACTGTTTTGCTGTGCACAAAGCACTTTTGCTGCTTCGATCTTACCGTTAGCGACGTTGTCTTTAATTTGATTCATAAAGTTGCTATCCATTCCGGATGCAGCTTTAATCGCAAATAAACGTTCAAAATAGATATAGATCGCTACAAAAAGCAGCACAAAAAGCACGAGTATAATAATCTGCCCCGGTAATCCACCGCTCATCAATAGATCAAAAAGCGATAACGTCTTTTCTACCGGTTCTTCTTCGGCAGCAAGTGATGGTAAGTTTTCAGCACCTTCTTGCAACAAGAGTGTAAGCATAGTTTTCTTAATTAGTTATGAAGTTAACGTGCAAAAGCGTTTTAAATTATATGCCTGAATATTCGTTTTATAAAATTCTATAAGAACATATACACTCCAAGCAATCCTACACCTCCTAATACAATAGTATACGGAAGTGCCATTTTTACCATTCTTCCGTAAGAAAGATTGATTAACGGAGCCAATGAGGAAGTTAATAAGAATAAAAATGCTGCCTGACCGTTAGGCGTTGCCACACTAGGAAGGTTAGTACCTGTATTGATCGCTACCGCTAAGTGATTGAATTGCTCACGGGTGATATTCCCCGCATCAAAGGCTAATTCAACTTCATTGATATATACGGTAGCCACAAATACGTTATCACTGATCATAGATAAAATTCCGTTTGCTAAGTAGAACATAGAAGGCTGGCTATCAGGATCCATCTCAAGTACATACTCAATAATCGGAGTAAACAAATGTTGGTCGTGAATCATCGCAACCACTACAAAGAATACTACTAAAAGTGCCGTAAACGGAAGCGCTTCTTCAAAAGCCTTACCTAAACTGTGCTCGTCTGTAATACCCATAAATGCCGTTTGAACTACAATTAAGAATAAACCGATAAATCCTACCGGAGCTAAGTGTAATGCCAAACTAAGAATTAAAAGAATTGCTGAAATACCTTGAATCCAAAGACCGAAGGATTCCTTTGGTGTTCTTTTCTCATCAACTTCAGCGGTATAGTTTTCTATAATAGTACGGGCTACATCAGGAAGCTTATCTCCAAAACCAAATAGTTTAGTCTTTTCAAGAATAAAGGTTGTAAGCAAACCACACACTAAAACAGGAATTGTAATTGGCGCCATACGCTCAAAAAACTCAATGAATTCCCAGCCCATTTTTTCACCGATCAATAAGTTTTGCGGTTCTCCTACCAGTGTACACACACCACCAAGAGCAGTACCTACAACACCGTGCATAATCAAACTACGTAAGAAACCTCTAAACTGCTCGAGCGTTTCCCCACTCAGCGCTTCCCTATCAGGTATGCTGTCGGCGTCATAGTCGGCGTTTTCCATTGAGTGAATTTTATGATATACACCATAGAATCCAACTGCAACACTAATCAAAACTGCGGTTACGGTTAATGCATCTAAAAAGGCTGAAAGCACTGCTGCAAGAAAAACAAACAGCATAGATAACACTACCTTAGACTTAATTTTAGTAAACACCTTGGAGAAGATGTACATCAGCATAGGCTTCATAAAGTAGATACCGGCAACCATAAATACCAGTAATAACACCACTTCTAGGTTTTGATCTACTTCTTCATACGCTGCTTCAGGACTGGTAAGCCCAAGGATCAAGGCTTCTAAAGCTAAGATACCTCCAGATTGTAAAGGATAGCATTTTAAGGCCATTGCCAGGGTAAAAATAAATTCACCTATAAAAAGCCAAGCGGTTACCATAGGTCCTAAAACATAGTAAGAGATGACATTAAATATCAAGAAAGCAATCATTGCCATCTTAAACCAGCGTGGGCTACTACCCAAAAAGTACTTTAACATTTGTATTTGTTTGTTGGTTAATTATTTCTATTAAAATTAAACGAGCTGCTGTAACGCAAGCTCAAAAGCAGTTTTACTCAAATTTTGCTTACTGCTGTTGTGTTTATATGTTTTTTCTATTGCATTCTTTATCGTCAGGGACGTATCGTTGAAAATAGCCTCATCGGTCATTTGTACACGACGCTCCATAAAATAAGCAAAAACGCGAGCCATCCCACAGTTTGATATAAAATCAGGAATCACCGAAACTTTTGAATCGGTATGCTCCATTATGGGGCCAAAGAAAATCTCTTTATCTGCAAAGGGTACATTTGCTCCGCAAGAAATGACTTCTAATCCTGCTTCGATCATCGTATCGATTTGTGCCTGAGTCACTAATCTTGAAGCTGCACAGGGAGCAAAAATCTCTGTTTTAATTTCCCAAATGCGCTTATTTACCTCTTCAAAAGAAATGAGATTCTCGGCTACCAATTTATTGCCCTTTTTATTCAAGAACAAATCTTTTATTTCCTCAAAAGAAAAACCTTCTTCATTTATAAGTCCGCCACCGGCATCAATGATCCCAACGATCTTCGCTCCTTGTTGCGCCAAATAGTACGCTGCTGCAGAACCTACATTACCAAAACCCTGGATTACGGCACGCTTCCCTTCTAAATTTCCTCCGTAAATATCATAAAAATGACGTGCAGCTTCAGCAACCCCATAACCGGTGATCATATCTGCAACGGTATACTTTCTGGAAACATCTGGAGAAAATGCTGAATTTTCAAGCACCTTAATCACGCCTTGACGCAGCTGACCTATGCGATTGATCTTATCGGCTTCGGTAGGTTTAAAATGCCCGTTGAAGACTCCTTCTTGTGGATGCCACACTCCGCTTTCTTCGGTAATCGGAATCACTTCGTGAATTTCATCTACATTGAGATCTCCCCCGGTTCCGTAGTAACTTTTCAGCAAAGGAGAAACAGCTGCATACCAGCGCTCAAGCACTCCTTTTTTTCTGGGGTCTGAAGGATCGAAATTAATTCCGCTCTTAGCTCCGCCAATCGCCGGGCCAGACACGGTAAACTTCACCTCCATCGTTTTGGCAAGTGATAAAACTTCGTTTCGATCAAGTCCCACACGCATACGCGTTCCTCCACCGGCTGCTCCGCCTCTAAGCGAATTAATCACCGTCCAGCCTTCGGCTTCGGTCTCGGGATCGTTCCAGTGAAATACAATTTCAGGCTCTTTATTCTCGTAACGTTTTAGTAAATCTTTCATCAAATAATCTAGAGGGTTAGCAAATATAACGACTTAGGTGGTTTTCCCTATCGTTTTCATATTAATTTAAGGTGAATACAGTAAACCTGCACAATGATCTTTTGAAGCACCTGTCACACACTTTAATACATTATTAGTATTGCGCAAGCGCAAGACTCCCATAAACGCAAAAATGAGTGCTTCTTTAAATTCTATAAGCTTCGCTTTTGGAATAAAAAGTGTGTTTTGCATCAACTTTTGAGTACTTTCTATCAAATAGGTATTGTAGGCACCGCCACCGGTAACTAATATTCCATTTTTCTTGGAAGTCAACTGCTTAAAAGCTTCAGCCAGCTGCACACTTATATGCGCTGTAAACGTCGCAATCTTATCTTCTACCGAAATCTCATAGGTTTGAAGTATAGGAAAAATTTCGGCCTTAACCCATTCTAGGCCTAAAGATTTTGGAGCGGCTTCTTTATAAAAAGGTAGTTCGTTAAGTGCAGCCAGCAGTTCTGGACTCACGGTTCCCTTACGCGCAATAGCGCCATCACGATCAAAAGGTTCTCCGAGTTCACGCGTTAACTGATTGAGCACAATATTCGCCGGACAAATATCAAAAGCGATACGCTCTTCCCCATTCTGAAAAGATAAATTAGCGAAACCACCAATATTTAAACACGCATCGTATTTATGAAATAAAAGTTGGTCTCCAATAGGTACCAAGGGCGCACCTTGACCACCTAAAGCAACATCTTCTACTCTAAAATCACAAACCACAAGTTTCTCGCAAAGCCTTGCCAGCTCCGAACGATTACCTATTTGATAGGTAAGCCTCTTTGCCGGCTGATGCAGAATGGTATGACCGTGAGAAGCGATCGCATCTATGTGCTTTAACGGATTTCTAGCGCTAAAGTCTTGGATCAATTGCGCTAAATATGCGGTGTATTCCCTATCTAAATCAACCAGCTCATCTTTAGAAAATGCTACTGCATCCCGCAAACGCGCTACCCAATCCTCATCATAGGCCACAGTCTCACAAGCAAGCAACTCATACTCCCAGTTTTGCGTTTTAGTGAAACGCACATAAGCCAGATCAACCCCGTCGAGAGAGGTCCCACTCATAACACCGAGCATCAAATATGTAGTTGAATTCATAAAATTAATTGCGGTTATCCTTAAAAACTAGCTGTAATTATAAAGATTATTTAAATTACAGCATATTTATCATTACTTTTTGAATTTTCTATAAATAAATTCGTTTATTTTACCAAATATTATGCAAGCATAGTAAATTGCTTGTTACTATCTTATTTTATTCAAAAAAGCCGATAAGTTAAGAAAACGATATAGTACAATTTAAAAGCACAAGTTAATATGGACTTTAGTTTAAGCGAAGAGCATATAATGATACGCGACGCCGCTCGTGAGTTTGCTCAAAATGAACTGTTACCGGGCGTTATAGAGCGCGATGAGAAGCAACATTTCCCAAAAGAATTGATCAAAAAGATGGGAGATATGGGCTTTTTAGGCATGATGGCTCCTACCGAGTTTGGCGGCGGTGGCATGGACACGATCTCGTATGTTTTGGTAATGGAAGAATTATCGAAGATAGACGCCTCAGCATCGGTAATCGTTTCGGTAAATAACAGTCTCGTAAATTATGGTTTAGCCACTTATGGCTCTCAAGCTCAAAAAGAAAAATACCTTTCCAAATTAACTACAGGTGAAAAACTAGGAGCTTTCTGTTTGAGTGAGCCCGAAGCCGGTAGTGATGCTACTTCTCAAAAAACCACTGCCATAGATCAAGGCGATCATTATATTCTTAACGGAACCAAAAACTGGATTACCAATGGCGGCTCTGCAGATTATTATCTTGTGATCGCACAAACCGATAAAGAAAAGAAACACCGCGGCATCAACGCATTTATCGTTGAAAAGGGTTGGGAAGGTTTTGAGATAGGACCTAAAGAACAAAAATTAGGAATTCGTGGAAGCGACACACATTCCCTCATCTTTAACGACGTAAAAGTACCTAAAGAAAATAGAATTGGGGAAGATGGCTTCGGTTTTAAATTTGCTATGAAAACGCTAAGCGGTGGACGCATTGGTATTGCGGCTCAGGCACTTGGGATCGCAGCAGGCGCTTTTGAGCTTGCCCGTGACTATTCAAAAGTGCGTAAAGCTTTTGGTACCGAAATTTGTAATCACCAAGCTATCGCATTCAAGTTGGCCGATATGCAGGTTGAGATCGAAGCGGCCCGTCATATGGTGATGAAAGCAGCCTGGGATAAAGATCAAGGAAATAACTACGATATTTCGAGCGCCATGGCAAAGCTACACGCCTCAAAAGTAGCAATGGATGTCACTGTCGAAGCAGTACAGGTTCACGGCGGCAATGGTTTTGTAAAAGAGTATCACGTAGAACGTCTTATGCGTGATGCCAAGATCACACAGATTTATGAAGGAACTTCAGAAATTCAAAAAATTGTGATTTCTCGCGGATTACTCAGCGATTAAATCAGCTCTGGATAGTATATACTTGATCCTACTTATGAAAAAGCCTTGAGCACGATGTCTCAAGGCTTTTTATTGGCACCCCTAAGGGTTAAATATGCCGAGGCCTGCCTTTGTCGGCAGACAGGCTTGCCACGAAATTGCACATTTGTTTCCAAACAATAACTCAAGAGCTTGCCCTGAGGTGGCTTACTTTAAACTTCTGTTCATCTAGGGTACATTCTGAAATGTTGAACGATTAAAATGAATATCCTAGTCTTAGAAAAATATCGGGTAGAAAATAATAGGGATCTGCACTTAGATAAGGCTCTTCAAGATTGGCCGCTACTCCTGCTCCCAATCCCAACTCAAAACTGAAATGTTGTCCATAAACACGCCGCATTCCGGCATTGAAAGTAACACCTGCTGAAGAAACAACGTCTATAGTATCTTCGCTTGAAATGGAAAATAAATCGGGAAGCAATGCAAACTTCAGACTTAAAAAATCTGCAGAATTCCCGGCTATCGACTTTCCTTTGCGCACTCTTCTATTTAAATTGCGGTACCAACGCGGCTCGATGCGCAGCACCGGAAGGAGTGCGTAATCAAAAGTATCGCCTGCTCCCCAAAAACCACCGTCAAAGCCAAGTTCAGAACGCAAAGCAACTGACGAAGTTAATCGCGATTCATTGTGAGCCCATATTCCGAGTAAACCCGTTTGAACTCCCCAAACCGATTTTTCTACAGCGATCTGAGTAGGTTCTTGAGCCTGAAGATTTGCAGTAAACACTACAAACAGAAAAAATACTACTTTATACATATTTATTATTTTCAGCAATATATACAATTATTCTAAAGAATTTCTTCCATAAAAAAAGCCCATTGAAAAATGGGCTTTTTGATAACGTATTAGACCGTCTCTATTTTGCGAAATAGATGTAAATACCTACCACAATTAAACAGATCACAAGCCCTACTTGATTTACATATTTGTACGGTTCTATCGAAACTTTTTTGGTGTACTCCAGTACGAAAGGCTCTTTTCTTGGAGCAATTTTTCCTATGATCAACATAATAATGATATTGGTCACAAATAGAATGGCCATCACGTGTAAATAATGTGGATAATTCTCTTCTCCAAAATAAGGCTTCATCACAAACTGACTGATGATGTATAGAATAGAACCTGACACGATTCCTATTTTTGCGGCAATCGCCGGTACGCGTTTTGTAAAATACCCTACCACGATAATGGTAAAAATCGGAATACTATAAATACCATTGATCTCTTGCAAATAACTGAATAAACTTCCTGCATTTGCAATCAAAGGAGCGATGAACATCGCTGCAAGTGCCAGGCAAACCCCAAAGATCTTCCCATATTTTACAACCACGCTTTCTGATGCTTCTTTATTGATATGTTGCTTGTAAATATCAATACCGAACAAGGTTACAGAACTATTCAACACACTGTTAAACGAACTCAAAATTGCTCCAAACAATACCGCTGCAAAGAAGCCCATTAAAGGTTTTGGCAACACTGCACGCACCAATTCTGGATACGCTAGATCACTGCTGTCAAGTCCGCCTTCAAAATAATAATACGCGATCATTCCCGGCAATACGAGAATAATAGGACCTAAAATCTTCAAGAACGCAGCAAGCAAAAGTCCTTTTTGACCTTCAGCTAAACTTTTTGCTCCCAATCCTCTTTGAATAATTTGCTGATTAGTTCCCCAATAGAAAAGTTGCACAAGCATC
Organism: Leeuwenhoekiella blandensis MED217; assembly: GCF_000152985.1. Lineage (GTDB taxonomy): Bacteria > Bacteroidota > Bacteroidia > Flavobacteriales > Flavobacteriaceae > Leeuwenhoekiella > Leeuwenhoekiella blandensis. The sequence continues at coordinate 3,666,548 of NZ_CH672395.1, forward strand.
ATTCCTGTAAAAATAGTTGCAAAAGGCACTTCTTGGCCAGGCTCTCCGGTAGAATCAAAACGCTCAGGATTTGCATCTACTAATGTACTTAAACCCTCTAGAACGCTTCCGTCACCAATAGCCATCAAACCAAAAACAGGAATCATGACACCTCCAATAATCAAACCTACGGCATTAATACTGTCTGAAACTGCAACTGCTTTCAATCCGCCAAAAACCGCATAAATAGAACCGATGATCCCGATTCCCCAAATACAAATAACCAGCGCTGTGGTATCAGAAACGCCCAGCAAAGTAGGTACGTCAAACATTCCGCTTATGGCAACAGATCCTGAATATAAAATCACCGGAAGCAACACCACCACATAGCCGGTTAAAAACAAGCCGGAGGTTATGGTCTTGGTTGTGGTATCAAAACGTTCTGCCAAAAATTGAGGTACGGTAGTAATTCCTCCTTTTAAATATCGCGGCAATAAGAAAATCGCAGTCACTACAATAGATAAAGCTGCAAGCGTCTCCCACGCCATAACTGAAAGTCCATCTTTATAAGCACTACCGTTAAGTCCCACGATTTGCTCGGTAGAAAGGTTGGTGAGTAATAGTGAACCTGCAATTACACCTGCGGTTAAACTTCGCCCTCCTAAAAAATACCCATCTGAAGTTGACTCATCAGACTTTCGCACAGCCAACCATGAGATGACTGCTACTAAAATTGTAAATGCTAAAAAGGAAATTAATGCCATAAAATAATCTTTAGATTAGCTACACCGTTGTAGTTGCTGTAGCTACAACGTTTTTCAAAAAAGGCAAAGGTAGCTTTTTCAAATTGCCCGCTTTTATTTTTATGTTTTAAAAATGTCAAAATCCTACAAAAATGCGTCAATTTTCATTCACAACAAGAATTTATGACGTGAATTTTAGATTTAGATTTTCAGCCCAGAGAATGCTCCCCAGAAAATGCGGTAAGGAGAAGCTTCAGCTATAAAATATTATCGCTTCAAAATGAATCAATTAATTCATTCTTCAAGTCCATCGCATAACAATTCTGAAAAATACTTATAATATTTATTAAACGTAAAATTTACATTTAATATTATTTGTATCTTTGACATTCAATAACAGCAACAAGCTAAATCACCTACGGTATTTTGGAAAATCTAATAGCTACACAGTCGCCCGAGCACACCGCACAATTAGGAGCTTTTCGTGCAGAAGTAATCATCAACTCTCCGGGGAGGGTAAACTTGATTGGTGAACACACCGATTATAATAATGGTTTTGTGATGCCCACCGCGATCGACAAAACGATCCAGTTTCATTTAAAAAAGAATGGAACCACATCTCAATGTCGTATAAACAGTCTTAATTACAACACCAGCTATACCTACGACCTCCACAAGGCAACCACAGATGATGCCGAGTGGACGCACTATATCATTGGTGTGACCGAAGAGATTAAAAAGTTGGGCAAAACACTCGCCGGCTTTGACTGCATGATGTACAGCAATCTGCCTATGGGAGCCGGGATTAGTTCTTCGGCTGCTTTAGAATGCGGTCTGGCAAAAGGTCTTAATGAATTGTTTGATCTTGGTCTAACCGATTTGGAGATCATCAAATTATCGCAAATGGCAGAGCATAATTATGTAGGAACCAAGTGCGGTATTATGGACCAGTTTGCTTCGGTGATGAGTAAAGAAAATCACGTGATTCAATTAGACTGCGAGAGCTTAGATTACAAATTGCTTCCGTTTGCGATAGAGCCTTATAAATTATTATTGCTTAATACTAATGTTTCTCACAGTTTATCTACAAGCGAATACAATGTACGCAGAGCGGAATGTGAAGCGGGCGTTAGCTTACTACAAAAATGGTATCCTGAGATTTCTTCGCTGCGTGATGTAACTTTAGAGCAATTGCAAAAACATCAGGACGCATTTGAACCTGTCGTTTTTAAGCGTTGTGAGTATGTCCTAGAAGAAAATCAGCGTGTTGAAGCAGCTGCCAAAGCTTTAAAGGAAGAAAATCTGGAAGAATTTGGTAAGCTTATGTACGGTTCACATGAAGGACTTCAGCATAAATATGAAGTAAGCTGTAAAGAGCTGGATTTCCTTACCGATTTTTCTAAAAACCACGATGCCGTTTTAGGCTGTCGTATGATGGGTGGCGGTTTTGGCGGCTGTACGATAAACCTAATTCACGAAGACGAAATTCTAGCGTATATTGAAGCAGCCGAAAAAGCATATCGCAAAGAATTTAATATCAAGCTTACCGCATTTACTGCAATGCCGGCAAATGGCGGAAAACGTATTCAATAAACAAATAAGCCTCACTATGGTAGATTTTAATGATAATTCACACAGACGTTATAATATTTTAACCGGAGAATGGATTTTGGTCTCTCCTCATAGAACCAAACGCCCCTGGCAAGGAAAAGAGGAAGATGTCACTGTTGAAGAGCGCCCCTCGTATGATCCTAAATGTTATTTATGCCCGGGTAACGAGCGCGCCGGAGGTCATCAAAATGAGGATTACAAAGAGCCTTGGTCGTTTGTTAATGATTTTGCAGCCCTAAAAAATGATGTCCCTCAGGCAAAATTTAAGTCGGGTTTATTGAAAGCAGAATCGGAAAGTGGAATTTGCAAAGTGGTTTGTTTCTCGCCAGATCACTCGCTCACCTTACCGGTAATGGAAACCGAAAATATTGACAAAGTAATTGCGCTTTGGCAAAAAGAATATCGCGAATTGGGCAAAAAAACCGATATCAATCACGTGCAGATTTTTGAAAATAAAGGAGCCGTGATGGGGTGTAGTAATCCGCATCCACACGGGCAGATCTGGGCACAACGCACCATCCCGCAAGAAGTAGCAAAGAAAAACAAACAACTACGAGAATATTGGAGCAATAACGGCGTTAGTCTTCTAGCTGAATATTTAAAGGAAGAATTACAACTTAAAGAGCGCATCGTTGTAGAAACAGAACATTTTGTAGCTTTAGTTCCGTACTGGGCGGTATGGCCTTATGAAGTAATGATCGTTCCAAAAAAACAGCATAAAACGATTTTAAGCCTTTCTGAAGAAGAGCGTAAAGATTATGCAAAGATCATTAAAGCGGTGACTATTAAATACGATAATCTGTTTAAGACTTCATTCCCGTATAGTTCAGGAATTCACCAGGCGCCTACAGATGGTCAAGATTGGGACTGCTGGCATTTTCATATGTCCTTCTATCCTCCATTACTGCGCTCGGCAACGGTTAAAAAGTTTATGGTAGGTTATGAAATGTTTGCAACTCCACAAAGAGACATTACTGCAGAGATGGCTGCCGAAACTTTACGTAATTTAGCAGACACACATTACACTAAAGAGTAACATGCCAACTAAAACTACATTAAAAGGAATTGCTGAACATTTGAAATTGTCGATTTCGACCGTTTCAAAAGCACTTGCTGATAGCCCTGAGATTAGTGAATCAACAAAACTCTTGGTCAAAACAGCTGCAAGACAACTTAAATACCGTCCTAATGCAATGGCACGCGGTCTTAAAAGCAGCCGAACCAACACGCTAGGCGTTGTGATTCCGAATATCATGCATAACTTTTTTGCAAAAGTTATTGTGGGTATGGAAGAAGAAGCCACCAAAAACGGCTATAGTTTGGTCACCTGTATTTCTAACGAATCTCTAGAAAAGGAAAAGCAAAGTCTCAATATGCTTAGCGATGTTTCGGTAGATGCGATTATCATAAGTCTCACTTCAGAAACACAAGAAACCAACGAAATAGAACATCTTAATGATATTTTGCATTATGATATTCCGATGGTAATGTTTGATCGCGCCAATACAGATGTTGCCTGCGATAGTGTAGTGATCAATGATTTTTCTGGAGCGTTTGAAGCTGCCAGCTATCTGTTTAATACCGGCTGTAAAAACGTAGGCTTTCTTTCTACTTTAAGCAACACTTCGGTGGGAAATAAAAGACTCGCGGGATATCAAGCCGCCGTTTCTAAAGAAGAAGGTGCGGTTCCTAAAGTTTTATATACCAAACTAGCAACGCTGGAACAAGATTTAGGAACTTTTCTTGACAAGAATGAAATAGATGCTTTGATCACGACAGATGAATCGAGCGCGATCTATGCAATGAATACGATTCGTACCAAAGGGCTGGAAGTTCCTAATGATGTAAGTGTGATAGGATTTACTGATGGAACGCTGGCGCGCAATTATTTCCCTTCGGTTACCACTGTAAAACAACAAGCGGAAATCATGGGAAAAAAAGCGATTGAAATCGCGATACGAAACATCAATGCTAAAGAAAAGCAAGCTCCCCAACAAGAAGTTATAGAAACCGAATTGGTCATCAGAAACAGTACGCGCAAGCTGTAAATTTTCAGTTTTCACAAATAAAAAAAGCCCAAAATCAGATTGATTTGGGCTTTTTCAGTTTTTCAAACCGGTCATTCAATTATTTAATGCCGCGTACTTTTTTCTCCCATTTCCAGGCAGAATCCAGTGCATCAGCAAGTGTTAATTCTGATTTCCAACCAAGTTCGTTATTGGCATGTTCTGTGTCTGCATAAGCTGCAACCACATCGCCTTCTCTTCGATCTACGATTTTATAAGGTAATTTGACTCCTGAAACTCTTTCAAAAGTCTCAATAACTTCAAGAACAGAACTTCCTGTTCCGGTTCCTAAATTAAAGACTTCGTAATTGGTTTTATTCTCATGTTCTACCAAGCGGGTCAATGCTTTTACGTGAGCTTTAGCCAAGTCAACCACGTGAATGTAATCGCGTACACACGTACCGTCTTCGGTAGGATAATCATTTCCAAACACACTAAGCTCGTCACGCAATCCTGCAGCAGTTTGCGTTATAAATGGCACTAAATTCTGCGGAACGCCTAGCGGCAACTCGCCTATCTCTACACTTTCATGTGCGCCTATAGGATTAAAATAGCGCAATGCAATGGCATTGAAATTCTCGTAAACCTTGGCCGTATCTCTAATGATCTCTTCACCGATTTGCTTGGTGTTTCCGTAAGGTGATTCTGCTGGTTTTACGGGTGCATTTTCAGTAATAGGAAGTTCATCGGCTTGGCCATAAACCGTACATGACGAACTAAAAATAAAGTTAGCTGAAGCTTTTTCTGTGAGTTCTTTCAACAAATAAACTAACGAGCTTAGATTGTTTTCATAATACAGCAACGGCTTATGAACACTCTCTCCAACTGCTTTAGAAGCAGCAAAATGAATCGCTCCGCTTACGTCTGCATATTTTTTAAAAAAAGCTGAAACGGCATTGCGATCTCTTAGATCCAGTTTTTCAAATTCTGGCTTCTTGCCGGTGATGGCTTCAATACCATCTAAAACCTCTTCAGAAGCATTAGATAGATCATCAATTACAACGACCTCATATCCTGCATTCTGCAATTCGACTACGGTGTGCGAACCTATAAATCCGAGTCCGCCGGTTACTAGTATTTTCAAAATTCTGCTACTTTATTTTCAACAGAAAGCTTTTCTAAAGCCTCGTCGATGTTAAAATCCTTAAGTGAGTCAATAATCATATCAGGCCCAAAAGCATATGTGCCGATATCTTTCTGCTTAGAAACTCCAGAAAGCGTTAGGATCGTTTTATATCCCATTTGGATAGAACCTAGAATATCGGTATCCATCGTATCTCCAATGACAATAGTTTGATCTGTAGTCAAGCCTAACTTTTTACGCGCAGCGCGCATCATCACCGGACTTGGTTTTCCTACCGAAAAAGCTTTACGCCCGGTGGCTTCTTCGATCATTTTCACGATCGCTTTGATCCCTAGGTTAGACCAACCGATTTTCTTTGGCGATGGATCTAAATTGGTAGCGATCAATTTAGCGCCACCAAGAATCATGTCTACCGCATTATTAGCCATTTCTAAAGTGAAATTTCGGCCTTCTCCTACAACCACATAATCAGGATCTTGGGTCACCAAGCTGTATCCATTTTCATGTAAACTACTTAAAAGTCCTCCTTCACCCAGAACATAAGCTGTTCCATTAGGCTTTGTAAAGCCTAAAAACCAAGCCGTTGCCATCGCGCTGGTGTACACATTATCTTCTTTAATGTGAATTCCCATGGGGCGTAATTTATTTACGACATCAATAGGACTACGCTGGCTGTTATTGGTCATAAACAAGAACGGAATTTCCCGATCCTGTAATGTTTTTATAAATGTATCTGCTCCCGGAATCAAGTCATTACCGCTGTAAATGACTCCGTCCATATCTATTAAAAATCCTTTATCCATTGGGCTATTTATTTAAGCGTAAAAATAACGTTTAATTATTAAGAGGTAGAAAGCTTAAGCAGAAAATTAGCTAAGAATCTCAGATTCATAAAAATGCGTCGCATCGTAAATCAATTCGTCAAGCTTCTTGTTTTCAAAAGCCACTCGTGCTTCATCCCAATCTAAGTAATTGACAAAATCCTGAACTGCAATATGACGGTATTGAGCTACGGTCTCGATGTTAAAATACAGTCGGCCGGTACGACGCACAAAGAAATCTGCAAGACTGTTAGTCATTTCATAATTTACACTGTACCACAATTCGGCGCGCAATAGCCGATCATTTACATCTGCATCTCTAAAGTAATTGATCTTGTTTTTAATGATATCGGTTTGCTTTCCGTAAGTTGAAACGAGATACCAAGCTTTAAACGCTGCATTCTCAATTTGAAGAAAATCTAATTCCTGCTCCAGATACTTTTGGTAATCTTCAACCTCTTGAGTATTACGCATCGCGTGGGAAGTCAATGCGATGTGTTGCGTTCGCGACTCATCGTAGGTTTTGCCAAACTTCTCTTTAAGTCGCTTACTTACGGTTTCATTAACGCGTTGCGCCATTTTACGGTATCCGGTAAGCTTTCCTCCGGCAATAGAGATCAGACCACTTTTACTGATGAAGGTCTCATCCTTTCGCGATAATTCTGAAGGATCTTTCTCATCCTCGTGAATCAATGGACGCAGCCCTGCCCAGCTCGACTCGATGTCTTCTTCGGTCAAATTTATATCTGGAAAAGTCCCGTTTACGGCATTGAGCAAGTACTTAGTATCGGCTTTAGTTGCCACTACGCGATCTAAGCTCCCGGAGTAATTGGTATCTGTGGTTCCCACATAAGTCACTCTTCCCCGCGGAATTGCAAAGATCATTCGGCCGTCTGGTACGTCAAAATAGAGCGATTGATGTACGGGTAATTTTTCTTTCGGAAAGACCAAATGCACACCTTTTGTCAAATGCAAATGCTTGTTATTCATCGACTGGTCTTTCTTCCGTAGCTTATCAACCCAGGGTCCTGTCGCAGAAACAAAAGTTCTTCCTTCTACTTCAAAGGTTTTTCCTGTGTTGTGATCCTTGCAGTTTACTGCGGTGATCTTGCCTTTGTAGTTGTAGACAAAATCTTCCATCTCACAATAATTGAGACAAATTGCACCAAAGCCGGCTGCTTTTTTCATCAGCTCTACCGTAAGTCGCGCATCATCTGTACGGTATTCTGCGTAAAAACCTCCTCCCAATAACGTGCTTTCATCAAGTATGGGTTCGCGCTCAAGAGTTTCTTCTTTGGTCAACATACGTCGCTTATCATCATCGTCTACATTAGCTAGCAAGTCATAAACTTTAAGTCCGATAGAAGTCAAGAACTTACCATATTGCCCACCTTCAATAAGCGGCAGTAGCATTTTCTCCGGTACGACAAGATGCGGCGCCAACTTGTGTACGATGGCGCGCTCAGTCCCTGATTCTTTAACCAGACCGATTTCCATCTGTTTTAAATAACGCAGACCGCCATGTACCAATTTGGTACTTTTATTACTGGTTCCTGAGGCAAAATCATTTTTCTCGATCAGGCAAACGCTCATACCACGGGTCGCTGCGTCAAGCGCGATCCCGGCTCCGGTAACTCCGCCACCAATAATGACCAGGTCAAATTTTTTCTTCTTCGCCTTTTTGATATAGCGTTTACGGTCTATGATACTGAAACGCAATTGTTTCTTTTCTTTCTCTACCGCCTCTGCATACCCCGAACGTGTACGCATCACCGCAAGCTCCCAACCTTGTTGTTTATGATTGCGCTCACGCACGCCCATCTTTGGTTCAAAAACCTGATCTGCAGTGCGTAAACCGGCAATATCCTTTTGGGTCCAAATACCCACTTTGATACCCGCTAATAAGGCTGCACCCCAGGCGGTAACTTCTAACATTTCTGGGCGGTCAACCTGCGCATCTAAAAGATCTGCCTGAAACTGCATCAGGTAATCATTAGCACAAGCACCACCGTCAACCTTCAAGGTTTTTATTTGCTTGCCGCTGTCTTCTTCCATCGCTTTGATCAAGTCGGTTACTTGATATGCAAGCGCTTCCACAGTAGCTTTCACGAGTTCTTTACGACCCGTAGAAAAGGTTAAACCTTGAATACTTCCTTTGGCGTTTCCGTCCCAATAAGGCGCTCCAAGACCGTTGAATGCAGGAACAAAAAACAGGTCTTCAAGCGGCGGAATACTTTGACAAATTGCATTGGTTTCTTCGGCATTCTCAATAATTCCTACCTGATCCCGCAACCATTGAATGGAAGCTCCTCCTACAAAAACACTTCCTTCTAAAGCATATTTTGGTGTTTTATCTTCAAGCGTACAGCACAAGGTTGTAATGAGTCCGTTTTTAGAAAACGAAGGTTTTTTCCCCGTGTTCAACAGCATAAAACAACCCGTTCCATACGTGTTTTTTGCCATTCCTGACTTATAACCACCCTGACCAAAAAGTGCCGCCTGTTGATCTCCGGCAACTCCGTAAATAGGAAATTCAGCATCTTGAAAGCTTATTGCTCCAAAATCTGAAGATGATGGCTGTACTTTAGGCAACATGGTTTTGGGGATTGTTAATTCTTCAAGCAACTCTTCATCCCAAGTCAAATCTTTAATGTTGTACAACATCGTTCGGCAAGCGTTGGTGTGGTCGGTGACGTGTTTGCCTGTGAACTTGTAGATCAACCAACTGTCTACCGTACCAAAAAGCAAATCGCTAGCTTCGGCCTTCTCACGTGCACCTTCAACATTATCGAGAATCCACTTTATTTTGGTTGCCGAAAAATAACTGTCGATTACAAGTCCGGTATTTTTCAGAATATATCTTGAAAGTCCGCGCTCCCGTAACCCTTCACAAATGGCTTCGGTACGTTTATCTAACCAGCAAATCGCGTTGTATACCGGTTTGCCCGTTTTTTTATCCCAAACAATAGTGGTCTCACGCTGATTGGTAATCCCAATTCCCTTTATAGCATCTAACGGAACGTTTGCCTTTGTGATCACCGCTTCAAAAACTTCTTTCTGATCTTGAAAGATCATCTCAGGATCGTGCTCTACCCAACCTGATTTCGGGTAATATTGTTTCAATTCCTTTTGCGAAATAGCAACAACCTTACCGTGCTCATCAAATAAAATGGCCCGAGTACTGGTTGTGCCCTGATCAAAAGCGATGATGTGTGAAGTATCCATTTATAAAAATTTATACGTGATGGTATGCTTATACTGTGCTCCCGGCTTTAAAACCGTAGATGGAAAATTGGGATGATTGGGCGTATCCGGGAAAAACTGCGGTTCTAAACACAAAGCCGGTGAAGGCCCTTGAATCGTTCCTGTCTTATTTTCTATTTTTTCAATTCCGTTGGCGCTGTAAAACTGGATTCCCGGTTGGGTGCAATACAATTCTAATTTAGGTGTGCCCGAAGGCGCCGCGAGTACGGCAGCCGGCACTTCTTTACTGTATTTTTCTAAAACATAATTGTGATCGAAACCGCCTTCAAGTTGTTCAAGTGGCTGTTCTAAAATACTGAGTTCGCGCAAGTCAAACGGCGTATTCTCAACCGGTTTTACACTTCCGTCAGGAACGTTTTGCTCTGTTTTTGGTAAAATTCCTTCTCCATTGATCAACAGTTGATGCTTTGCAATTCCTTCTCCGCTTGACGGATTCAGATTGAAATATTCATGACGGGTTAGATTCACAACAGTTTCTTTGTCAGTTGTGGCTTCTAAGCGCATTTCAAGCGCATTTTCTCCAGTCAGTTTAACAAACATTTTAGTCTCCAAATTCCCGGGATAACCTTCTTCACCATCTTTACTCAAATAGGAAAAAACCACCTCATCTTCTAGTTCAGCAACCTCCCAAAGCTTTTTCCCAAAACCTTCAAAACCGCCGTGAAGATGATTTGTTCCTTCGTTGGCACTCAAAGCGACTTTTTTCCCGTCGAGGCTCACGGTAGCATTAGCGATTCGGTTTGCGCTTCGACCTACTAATTGTCCCATAAAAATCTGATCTTCTTCATAGGAATGCAAATCGTTATACCCCAAAACCACATCAGTAAAACCGTCGCCATCAGGAACAATTAATCGTTGTAAAATCGCGCCATAGGTGATAAAATGCGCTTCCATTCCAGACGTATTTTTCAGTTTTACGCTTAAAACCGGGCGTCCATCTTCTGTTGTATCAAAGGGTTCTATTGTAATCAAAGGAAAGTTGTTTTTAAAGCTAAATATATAAAATACTAAAGGGAAACTGCGCTTATTTAAACAGGTCTTTTTGAAGCAGACTATAATTCACGAGCTTCACATTTTTATAAAAATCAAACCAAAAAAAGGCTTTCTTCGTAAGTTTTACCAGAAATAAGGATCAGCCTTTTTAAAACTATTTCATGAAATTCAAATTGCTCGTTGTGCTTTTAATTCCGTTTATAGGTTTTTGTCAGAAAAAATCTATCGACAAGTTGCTGGACACCTATAATACCCGCAGCATACCATACATTTCTGTACAGCAGCTCAAAATGAACACTGAAGCTTTTGCTATTTTAGACACGCGAAAAAAGGAAGAATTTGACGTAAGCCATCTTCCCGGAGCCGTTTGGGTGGGAGAAAAAACTGAAGATGCATTCTTAGACTCTTTAATGAATTCAAAAAAACCGGTAGTGGTCTATTGCTCGGTGGGAATTCGCAGCGAAGATTTTGGCGAAAAACTTGCGCGTAAAACCGGCAAAACCGTGAATAACCTCTACGGCGGAATTTTTGCCTGGAAAGATGCAGGCTTTAAAATCGTGGATGCTAAAGGCAAAACCACTCAAAAAGTACATACCTTTTCAAAAAATTGGGAAGATTATTTAAGGACGGGAATCCCGGTTCATTAAATTTGACTTTTATCAATTAACAACATTCAATGGGTCTATTAAGCAAAAAAGACACCGATTCTGAAAAAGATTTCGAGACAGAATTTCATTTCCCTACCTCAGATAAAGCCCTTTTGATCTTTACCCGTAATCCCGAATTAGGTAAAGTAAAAACCCGACTTGCCGGCGGTGTAGGCGATGCTGCTGCGCTTGAGATCTATAAATTTTTGCTTCAGCATACGGTTAGCATCACCCAAAATTTAAGCCTAGATAAACAGGTTTTTTATTCTGAAAAAATACGTGCTTCAGATTATTGGGATGAAAACACGTTTAGCAAAAAACTCCAGCACGGTGATGATCTGGGAGCTCGAATGCAAAAAGCATTTTCAACTGCTTTTGCCAGCGGTTATAAAAAAGCGATCATCATTGGCAGCGATATGTATGACCTTTCTCAAAAAGATCTAGAAGAAGCATTTTCAGCGCTTGATGATCACGATTTTGTGGTTGGTCCGGCTGAAGACGGCGGGTATTATTTACTCGGAATGACCTTCCTAAAGCCAGAACTTTTCAGCAATAAAACTTGGGGGACCGAAACCGTTCTTAAAGACACGCTTGCCGATTTAAGTTCAGAATCTGTTAAATTGCTAGAAACCCGTAATGATGTAGACTATTACGAAGACATAAAAGGTATCGAGGCCTTCAAGCCTTTTTTACCAGAACATTTGAAATAAAAAATCCATGAAAAAATTTATTGAAGAATCTGCGCAGTTTTTAAAAGAGCGCGGTTTTGAAGCTCCCGAAATCGGTATCATTTTAGGCACCGGTCTTGGCCAATTTGTAGACAAAGTTGAGATCATCAGCTCGGTGAGTTACAACCACATTCCCAACTTCCCAACCGCCACGGTTGAATTCCATACCGGGAAATTGATCTACGGAACCTTAGGCGGAAAAAAAGTGATCGTGATGCAAGGACGTTTTCATATTTATGAAGGCTACACCCTGCGCGATGTGAGCTACCCGGTGCGTGTTATGAACGAACTCGGCATAAAAAAACTACTCATCAGCAATGCAGCCGGAGCGATCAACCTCAACTTTAAAAAAGGCGAGATTATGCTTATCGAGGATCATATCAACCTGCAAGGCGGTTCCCCGCTAGCTTTTAAAGGGGTTGAGCAATTAGGTTCACGTTTTACTGATATGAGTGCACCTTACGATGCTGAAATGCGTGGTATTTTAAAAGATATCGCAAAGACAGAAGGAATTACGCTGCACGAAGGTGTTTATGCATCTGTAGTTGGCCCACAACTAGAAACCCGTGCTGAATATAGATTTCTTAAGATCATTGGCTCTGACACGGTTGGGATGAGTACCGTGCCTGAAGTGATCGTGGCCAATCACCTCGATTTGCCGGTTGCAGCAGTTTCTGTAATTACCGATGAGTGCGACCCCGAAAATCTAGCGCCTGTAGACATTCAGGATATTATGGCTGCCGCCGGAAAAGCAGAGCCCGATATGGTTACACTTTTTACGCAGCTCATTGAAAAACTTTAGGGTTTTTCCGCATTAAAAAAACCACAACACAATTATCTCCGTAACTACTCATGTAGTTATGCTTTTTATAACTCAAAACAAAAAACAAATGGCTAATAACAATTATTACGACCCGGCAGACCTGAGAAAATTTGGTAAGATCACCGAATGGAGCGAGGAACTGGGCACAAAATTCTTTGATTACTACGGAAAAGTTTTTGAAGAAGGTGCACTTACCGCACGAGAAAAAGCCCTTATTGCGCTTGCCGTTGCGCACACCGAACAGTGCCCGTATTGCATCGATGCTTATACCAAAGACACTTTGCAGCGCGGCGTGACCAAAGAACAAATGATGGAAGCCATTCACGTAGGTGCTGCGATCAAGAGTGGCGCTACCCTCGTACACGGTACAATGATGATGAATAAAGTGAATAAGCTAGAAATGTAGCACTTAGACCGTATTTGTTTAAACTTAATCCTATCTTAGACGCTATTGAAAAAGAAAAATAAACGCTTTTATGCCTGTTACTGAAACAAAAAAATCCCTACATAAACGTCACGACGATCTTGCTCAAGCCAATAAACAGCTTGAGATTTTATCCAGTGGAATTTTTGCCGATGGCGAACTCCCTACGTTTGCCGAGAAGATCAAAGAGACCAACCAATTTCCGTTACGACCTAAAAAACTGGAGATCCTTCAGATCAATGTGGGATATATGTGTAATCAGGTGTGTGAGCATTGTCACGTAGATGCCGGTCCCGATCGTAAAGAAATAATGACTTGGGAAACGATGGAGCAGTGTCTCGAAGTGATCAAAAACACGGGCGCGCACACGCTTGACCTTACCGGCGGTGCGCCTGAGATGAACCCTAATTTCAGACGTTTTGTAGAAGAAGCGAGTAAAGCAGGCATTAAAGATTTTATCGTGCGCAGTAACTTGACGATCATTCGCGCCAATAAGAAATACCACGATCTGCCGGAGTTTTTCAAAAAACACAATGTGCACGTAGTGAGCTCGATGCCGCACTGGACGCGTGGTAAAACCGATAAGCAACGTGGTGAAGGTGTTTTTGACAAGTCGATCAAAGCCTTACAGGAATTAAATGCGGTTGGCTACGGAATGCCGGACAGTGACTTGCGCTTGGACCTCGTGTACAATCCTAACGGTGCTTACCTTCCTTCTGATCAAGCAGGAATGGAAAAGGATTTCAAAAAAGCCCTGATGGAAGATTTCGGTATTCAGTTTCATAATCTGTTTGCGATCACCAATCTTCCTATCGCACGTTTTTTGGACTACTTGATAGCTTCAGAAAACTACGAGGATTATATGTACCAACTTGTTGAGGCTTATAACCCGGCTGCGGTGGCGAATGTGATGTGTACTAATACGATCTCGATTAGTTGGGACGGCTGGTTGTACGATTGTGATTTCAATCAAATGCTGGATTTAAAAGTAAATTCAAAAGTGAAGCATATTTCAGAATATAATGAGGATGTGCTTAACGATCGTAACATTATCATTTCTCAGCATTGCTACGGCTGTACTGCCGGCGCAGGAAGTAGCTGTCAGGGAACTGTAGCTTAATTCAACATAAAATAACCAAAAGCACGCGTTGCATTTACCGCTTTATTGAATACTAAAACCGCCATATTAATTTTTGCCCGCTCTGCGGAAGAAGACGCGCGACACAAGTCGATGCATAATGGCGTGCAACTCTTTGAAGCGCTCAATCGGCAGACTTTAAAAACGGTAAAACAAAGCGGACTCCCCTTCTTTACTTATTCTGAAAAGAATCAAAAAGGCTCCACGTTTGCTGAACGCTATACACAAGCCTTTACAGAAATTTATGACTTGGGCTATGACAATGTCATCAGTATTGGGAATGACAGTCCGCATTTAACTAAGCAGCATTTACTTACCGCCGCAAGCGAATTGCAAAACTGCCCAATGGTCATAGGTCCTTCCGTTGATGGTGGGTTTTATTTGATGGGACTGAACAGAGCGCATTTTAATGCACAAGCGCTTTTAGAACTGCCTTGGCAGACTTCAAAACTCACGCAAATCATTCTTAGAAAAGTGCGTGAGCAAAAGATTCAAGCTAAAACCCTTGAGGTACTGCACGACTTAGATTCAGCTTCAGATATTGCGCCGCTTTTACATCGTGGGCAACTTCCATATTTAATCAAAAAACTGCTTTTACGCATACATTACAGAGGGACGCGACCAATCACCAACCAAAAGTTCTTCTTTGATGCCTTTCAGTATCAAAACTACTTCAACAAAGGTTCTCCGGTTAGTTTAAGTATTTAGGACAAAACCATTTGTCTCGCGGTATGCTGTACAATCAAGCCGCTTTCCTTTACTAATCAGAAACAAAAAAATGAAATACCTTTATTTTGGGCTCATGCTCTTGCTGTGTGCAGTTGCCAATAGCCAAACTACCATTTCGGGTACGGTAACCACTGCAAGCGACGGGACGACCGTACCGTTTGTAAATGTCATTGCCGTAAATACCGATGCTGCTACGATAACCGATGAAAACGGAATGTTTTCTCTAGATGTTCCTGCTACAGCCAACGAACTACGCTTTTCAGCAATTGGCTTCATCACCCAAACCGCATCAATCAACGGGCGAACTACTATCAATATCATTTTACAAGAATCTACTACAGACCTCGACGAAGTGGTCATCACGGCGCTCGGTCTCGAGCGCGAGACTAAAGAGTTGGGCTATGTAGTGCAAACCATCGAGGCAGAAGAAGTTTCTGCGGTAAAAGCGCCTAACTTCCTCGACAATCTTGCCGGAAAATTAGCCGGGGTTACGGTTTCACAAGGTGCAACCGGCGTGGGTTCTTCTTCAAAGATCACCATTCGCGGTGAGGCTTCCTTTTCAAACAACAATCCGCTGTTTATCGTTGACGGAACACCCATCAATAACAACACGGTTTTTAATGAAAGTAACGAAGCGGCAGCCGGTTTTCAAGAGATCGATTTTGGTAACGGCGCCATGGAAGTCAATCCCGACGATATTGCTTCGGTGAGTGTGCTTAAAGGCCCAAGTGCCGCAGCGCTTTACGGCACGCGCGCATCAAATGGTGTCATTATTATCGAAACTAAAAACGGAAGTCAAAGCAAAGGTTTAGGCATCAGCATCAACACTTCGGTTTTTGTAGATACGCCTTTTAAACTTCCTGAATTTCAAAATCAATACGGGCAAGGAAATTCCGGTCAGTTTGAATTTGTTGACGGTTTAGGTGGCGGGGTCAACGACCTCATCTCCTATTCTTGGGGACCGCGTTTAGATCAAGGCTCCTTGATAGCGCAATTTGATTCACCTGTAACTTTACCTGACGGAACGATCGTTCGTGGTGGAGATACTTCGCTTTACAACGGGATCGCCATCACACCAACAGCCTTCAGTTCGCATCCCGATAACCTGAAAGATTTTTACGAGACCGGTGTGACCACGATCAATAATGTGGCGATAGGCAGCGGTTTTGACAAAGGAAACTATCGTATTTCGTTTACCGATTTACGTAGCGAATCGATCATTCCCGGAGTAAATCTGGACCGTCAAACCGTCGCTACCAAACTGAATTTTAAACCGACTGACAAAACCACGTTTAATGCTTCTATCAGTTATGTCAATTCCGGGAGTGACAACCGCCCATCTAACGGCTACGGAAGTGAGAACGTCAATTATGCGCTTGTGGCTTGGGGACCGCGCTCGCTAGACATTAACAGCTTGCGTCAATATTGGCAACCGGGATTAGAAGGTGTGCAGCACTACTCCTTCAACTATACGTATTTTGACAATCCGTTTTTTACGATGTATGAAAACCGGAACTCCTTCAACCGGGACCGGGTTTTTGGAAATATTTCTATCAAACAGCAAATCACAGAAAATCTCAGCCTTTCGTTGCGTTCCGGAATGGATTATTCTTCAGAAACGCGCCAGCTGCGTCGTGCTTTCAGCGCTAACCGTTTTAAAAATGGAGGCTACGCCGAGCACGATGTTTTTTATCGCGAGATCAACACCGATTTCTTACTGAATTACAACAACATCTTTGGCGACTTTTCTCTTGATGTTTCGCTGGGCGGAAACCGTCTGGATCAAAAAGCCAGCACCAAACAGTCACAAACGGTGAATCTTGCGCAACCGGGAATTTTCAATCTGAATAATGCTGCTTCGCCAATTGATGTGTTTCAATTTGAATCAAATAAGCGCATCAATTCTTTCTACGGAATAGCAAAACTGGGCTATCGCGACTTTCTATTTTTAGACCTTACCGGCCGTAACGACTGGTCAAGCGCGCTCGCCACGCCGTTTTCGGTAGATGGGACTTCGTTCTTTTATCCTTCGGCTTCGGCGAGTTTTATTCTTTCTGAAGTTACTGAATTACCCAAAGCTTTTTCCTATGCGCAACTTCGCGCGAGTGTAGCTCAAGTGGGTAACGATACGCAGCCTTATCAAACCAGCGGTGCGTTTATTTCGCAAACCGCTTACAATGGGCAACCCGCCTTCAGCAATCAAAATTTTATACCAAACGCTAATCTGAGACCTGAGCAAACTACGTCGTATGAAGTAGGTGCCGACATCAGATTTCTTAAAGATCGCATTCGATTAGATGCGACGTATTACAATGCGTTAACTAAAGATCAGATCATTTCGCTACCCATCGCGATCTCCTCGGGATACAATCAGCAAGTGGTGAATGGCGGTGAAGTGCGTACGCAAGGGGTCGAACTTATCGCAGATCTAACACCGATTTTAACCGCTAATTTTAAATGGAATACTACGTTCAACTTTAGTAGCAATACGTCGAGAGTGGAAAGTCTACCGCAATCTGACGGAAGGCTAACTTTAGCCTACAGCCGAATTTACGACAGTGCCAACCAGACGGTTTGGTTTCAAGTAGAAGAAGGCGGAAAAATTGGCGATATCTACGGAACCGGCTATCAAAAAACCGAAGACGGACAGTTTATACTAACTCCTTCCGGTAGCTATATTGCAGACAATAATCTCAAAAAAATAGGAAACTACACCCCTGACTTTATGCTAGGTTGGAACAACTGCTTCAGCTATAAAAACTGGAGTTTGAGTTTCTTGTTTGACTGGCGACAAGGTGGCGAACTCGTTTCACGCACTCGAGCGCTGGGAACTGTAGGTGGTCAACTTGCAGAAACAGCCAATCGCCCGGAAGCAGGTATTGTTCCGCAAGGTGTGGTCAATACAGGCACAGCAGAAAATCCGCAGTATGTGCAAAATACCACAGCGGTTTCAGCAGAAACCTATTACCGCCAATTTTACGATCGTAACCACGAAGAAAACAATGTTTATGATGCTTCGTATTTAAAACTGCGTCAGTTTTCAGTGGGATATACCTTTAATCTAAAGGATGGCTTTTTAGGCTTGAGTAACGGGATGGACATCGATCTGGCTCTTGTGGGGCGTAACCTCTTTGCCTTTTCAGAAATACCACATTTTGATCCTGAGCAACTCGCAGTGCAAGGCAGCGGCTTTATAAGCGGTGTTGAAGATATGAGCTACGCCACCACGCGCAGTATTGGTTTAAAAGCAGGCTTTAATTTCTAGGGCTTGAAGCCTATCAAAACTAGTTAGAAGATGAAAAACACGATATATACAATTCTAATCTTGAGTCTGAGCTTTTTTACGGCTTGCACCACAGATTTTGAAGAAAAAAATACCAATCCCAATGCACCGGTTAGTGTGCAACCGGGATTACTTTTACGCCAGGTTATTTATGATTTTGGCGAGCAAATGAGCTATGAAGGTTTTGCCGCAGGCGATCTCCTTTCGCAGCATCGCACGGCTTTAGACTTTAACCTCTTTGACCGTCACGCATTAAAATCGCCGCAATTGGGTGGAAATCCTTGGCCTGTTTTTTACACCAATCTTAGAGACAACGAACTCTTGCTTAAACAGGCTCAGGAAGTTGAAACCTTTAAGGTTTATGAAGGGCCGGCATTGATTCTCAAAGCGTATATGGCACAAGGCCTTACCGATTTGTTTGGCGATATACCCTATTTTGAAGCATTTAATGGAATTGATGGAACCGTCACCGCACCTTATGATGCTCAAGAAGACATCTATTTAGCAGAAGGCGGAATTCTGGACAACCTAGATCAGGGGATTGCCGCGATCAATGCCTACTCCGGCGCTGTGGCTCTAGAAGGCGATCTGTTTTTTGAGGGAGACCTCAGCAAATGGGTACAGTTTGCAAACTCCTTAAAGCTAAAAGCCTTGATGCGTATTTCAAATCAGGAAGATGTAGCGGCCGCTATCGCTTCGATTTATGCCGAAGGAAATTTCATAACTACTAATGCAGATAATGCTGTTTTTGATTTCACTTCAAGTGCTCCTAATAGTTTTCGCTTTGCGCAATTGCGGGCAGGAGATTTCAACAACTTTGTGCTTTCTGAAACTATGGAGGATATTTTGACTGATCTTGATGATGATCGTATTTCGGTATTTTTCCGTCCTTTTGCCAATTCGACTTCCGGTGAATTTAACGGACTCATCAACGGAATTGATGCCTCACAAACTTCGATCGAACCTGCTAATTATTCGTTGGCAGGAACGCTTTTCCGTGAGAACACTGCACAATTAGACGCTAATTTTATGACCGCTTGGGAAACACACTTTATCCTCGCGGAAGCTGCAGAAAAAGGTTTTATAAACGCTGATGCCGAAACCTTATACAATCAAGGTGTTCAGTTGGCTTTTGATTATTGGCTGACCGATCTTCCAGCAGATTACTTGACCGGCTCGGCTGCGTATCACGCTGCAGGAACCAAACCTATACAACAGATTATCACGCAAAAATGGATCGCTAACCTCATCAATGGCTATGAAGGTTGGATCGAATGGCGTCGCACCGGCTTCCCGGAATTTAGACCGGTAGCAGCAAGTTTGAATGACGGGATCATTCCTGTGCGTATGCCGTACCCGGCAGAAGAGCAAGCTTTGAATGCAGATAATTATCAGGCTGCGGCAGCAGCCACAAACGACAACAGTTTAAACAGTCCCGTTTGGTGGGATAATTAAAATTACCAATTTGGATATAGCAATTTGGCAGTGGATCTTGATCATCGCGTCTAGCGTGACGCTCTTTTTCCTTTCGCCTTTGGCAAAAACAACCGATGATTTTTTTAAAGCGACGCATCGCAAGAAGGCGCCCAATACCCTTATGCTTACCGGTAGTTTGATCATTTCTTGGATCTTTGCCAAGAGTATTACCAATGCGGCCAATCTGGGATTGGAATTTGGCATTGTGGGTGGTGTTGCTTATGCCGCATACTATTTCTCGTTTATAATGGCGGGTATTATCATTTATTCGCTGCGTACGCGTGGTGGCTTTACCAGTTTGCATCAGTTTCTTACCTCGCGCTTCGGTAAAAATGCAATGCGTGTGTTTTCCGTGTTGATCGCGATACGATTGTTTAATGAGGTTTGGAGCAATACGATGGTGATCGGTAGTTATTTTGGCGATATTGGCAGCACTCCATATTACGCCTCGATTATTGTTTTTACGCTGTTAACGCTTGCGTATTCGCTAAAAGGTGGCTTGAGCAGTTCGATCTTTACCGATGTTTTGCAGATGGGCCTTTTTGGGATCTTACTGTTTGTAATTTTAGGAAGTATTTATTCATCTACAAACTTTACAGTCACGGACACGCTTCAATCTGGAGTTTGGAGTTTTGATACCGGTTTAAATTTACTCTTTGCTGCGCTTATTCAAAGTTTGAGTTATCCGTTTCACGATCCTGTTTTGACAGACCGCGGCTTTTTAAGTTCGCCAAAAGTCACGCTTAGAAGTTTTCTTTGGGCAGGTATTTTAGGAGCGATCTGTATAGTGCTTTTCAGCATTATTGGGGTTTATGCTAAAGCGATGGGAATGCAAGGCCAGGCGGCTGTAGAAGTAGGAAAAGCTTTTGGTAGCGTGATCTTGTTGATCATCAATTTTATAATGATCACTTCAGCAGCTTCGACTTTAGACTCTACGTTTTCATCTTTTTCTAAACTGGCAGCAGTAGATTTAAAACTAGGTGAAAGCATCAGTTTTGGTCGACTGGCAATGTGTGTACTTGTGGTTCTGGGAACGATCCCTATCTTTTTAGATGCTGAAATTTTATCGGCAACAACCATTTCAGGAACAATGGTTATTGGCCTTACGCCTATATTCCTATTTTGGAAACTCCCCGCTCCCAAACTCAGTTTTTACCTGAGTGTTTTTTGCGGGATCGGTTTTGGGTTTTTACTGGTTTTTAAGCTTATTCCCGATTGGTGCGTTCTAACGGAAGGCCGTTATGCCGAGCTTTTATGGGCCAACATTTGGGCGGCGGGATGTTGTTTAATTTTATATATGATACCGGCATGGATAAAACTGTGGTAGATCTGGGCAACCTTAACGGAAAGGTGCTTTTGTTTGGCGGAGTGTACAGCAATCTTCAAGCTTTAGAAGCGCTGAAGCATATTGCCGAAGCGAAACACATCGCACCACAAAATTGCCTGTGCACAGGGGATATTGTGGGGTATTGCGCACAACCCGAAGAAGTCGTACAACTTTTTAAAATTTGGGGAGCGCAAAGTATTTTAGGTAATGTAGAGATCCAATTGCGAGATGGCGCAGAAGATTGCGGCTGTGATTTTAGAAAAGGTTCGCGCTGTGATGGGTTTAGTCAAATGTGGTTTCCTTATGCACAAAGTAAACTCAGTAAAAGTTCGTTAGATTTTATTGCCACTCTACCTGACCATATACAATTCCGCTTTGCAGATAAAAAGTTCGTGATGGTTCACGGCGACTATTTTAATGTTTCAGAATTTGTTTACAAGTCGACCGAGTGGTCCCTTAAACAGAAAAACTTTGATGCAACCGGTGCCGATGCGATCATCGCCGGTCATTGCGGTTTACCCTTTAATCACAGTAAGAATGAAAATCTCTGGCTCAATCCCGGAGTGATCGGAATGCCGGCAAATGATGGGAGTCCGCACGTGTGGTATGCGATCTTAGAAGAGCAGGATGGGCAATTTGAGTTTACGCATCACACGATGGATTACAATTACAAATTGGCCAACCAACATATGCAAACCGACTTTTTACCGCAGGAATACGCCCGAACCCTGATCACCGGAATTTGGGACAACACCGAAATTTTGCCGGCATACGAAAGCGGCTTGCAAGGTTTTGGCATTCAACTTTAAAGGTATTAATCTAAAAAAACGAAATTATGAGCTATTTAGAAACCACCAAAAATGTATATCGTGACGCTGCACTCACTCCAGATATTGGACTTTGTTGCACCACAAATCCCATTTGGGAATTACCTGGATTGAAAATCCCTAAGATTATGCAAGAGATGAATTACGGCTGTGGAAGCACCGTAAATGCGCGTGATCTTACTAATGATCCAAGGGTTCTTTATGTAGGCGTAGGCGGGGGAATGGAGCTTTTACAATTTGCTTACTTCTCGCGCCAAAAAAGCGGCGTGGTAGGCGTTGATGTGGTGGATGAAATGCTCGAAGCTTCGCGTAAAAACTTTGAGGAAGCTGAAGAGTTGAATCCTTGGTTCAAGAGTGAGTTTGTAGATCTTAAAAAGGGAGACGCGCTTCACTTACCTGTGGAAGACAACAGCATCGATGTAGCAGCTCAAAATTGTCTCTTCAATATTTTTCAAGCCGAAGAATTGAAAAAAGCGATTGAAGAAATGTACCGTGTACTGAAACCTCACGGCAGACTCGTAATGAGCGATCCTACTTGTGAGCAGGAAATGAATGAAACGCTACGCAACGACGAGCGCCTACGTGCATTATGCCTAAGCGGAAGTTTACCCATAAAAGAATATGTAAAAGCACTTACTGATGCCGGTTTTGGCACTATCGAAATCCGTGCGCGCAAGCCGTATCGCATTCTCGATCCTAAAAACTACCCGACAGACGAACTCATCTACATCGAATCGATTGAGGTGGCAGCGATTAAAGATCCTATGCCCGAGGATGGTCCGTGTATCTTCACCGGAAAAGCTGCCATCTATTACGGCGCAGAAGATTATTTTGATGATAAAAAAGGCCACGTTTTATTGAAAAACCAACCATTGGCCGTGTGCGATAAAACCGCCGGTGCGCTTGCTGCTTTGGATCGTGACGATATATTTATTAGTGAAAGCACTTTTCACTATGACGGTGGCGGATGCTGCTAACCGCCGGCTTGCAGCCATAGATAAAAATAAAAAGCCCCGCGATGCGGGGCTTTTTTAAATTCATTTATTTCTACAGATCAAAATCGAAAAAATAAGCCTTCTCTTGCTTAGAATCATACCAAAAATATTTGTTATAATTTTTACCATTGGTCCAACTATACTTTTGCAGTTCTACAATACGTTGTTTATCCCACCAATGAAAATCGTGCTGGATATTGAAAGCATTATCTGAATTAGTAGTGTCTATTTCGAAGTTATGAACTTCAATTATTTTTTGTGCGGTTTCTTCGTTACAATTGAAAGAAAACATATAATCTGAATCGATTCCAATGACGTCGTCAAAACAATAAATATTCTTTACATCGTCACTCAACTTGACTTTTAAAAATTCTTTAAAGCGTCTTTTATTGGCTGGAGTATCACTCAATTCAGAATTAAAAGTAGGAAACAACTCATCCAAAAATTGTTCTTTCTTTTGGCTAAGCTTATCACAGGATAAGTTGCAACTAATTAGAAAAAGGCAAAGAAGATATGTGAATAAGGATTTCATTGATTTTTTTATCATCCATTACTTCCCATTGTATCCAAAGCGACGCAACTCGCGCTCGCTGCTGCGCCAGTCTTTGTTGACTTTTACATAGAGTTCTAAATGCACTTGTTTGCCAAAGAAAATCTCGAGATCCTTTCGAGCTTCTACGCCTATGCGTTTTAGCGCCGCACCTTTATGACCGATGATGATTCCCTTTTGACTATCGCGCTCCACCATAATGATGCTGCGCATTCTAATGATATTTTCTTCTTCAACAAACTCTTCGGTATCGATCTCTACAGAATACGGAACTTCTTTTTTGTAATGCATCAAGATCTTCTCGCGAATGATCTCATTTACAAAAAAGCGCTCGGGTTTATCGGTCAACGCATCTTTTGGGTAAAATGGTGGCGACACCGGTAAAGCATCAAGAATACGATCAAACACCTGACTTACACCAAAATCTTCCAAAGCTGAAATAGCAAAAATCTCTGCATTCGGAACCTTTTCTTGCCAATGCGTGCGGCTGGCTTCAAGCAGCTCTTCATTACCTTTATCGATCTTGTTGATGAGCAGCAACACCGGAATATCAGTATTGCGAATTTTATTGAAGAAGTCTTCGTCTTTCAACTCTTTTTCGCCCAACTCAACCATATAGATCAACACATCGGCATCCTCAAAAGCCGACTTTACAAAGTCCATCATCGACGCTTGCAGCTCGTATGCGGGTTTTATAATTCCCGGAGTATCGCTAAAAATCGCCTGAAAATCATCACCATTCACGATACCTAAAATACGGTGGCGCGTAGTTTGCGCTTTTGAAGTTATGATCGAAAGGCGCTCGCCCACGATCGCATTCATCAAGGTAGATTTACCCACATTTGGGTTTCCGATGATGTTTACAAAACCAGCTTTATGCGGTTTGTTTTCGGCTTCAGATTGCAATGGATTATTATTTTGAGCTTCCAAGATTGAGGTATTTTTGAGGTTTTAAGCTGCAAAGATACGGTTTAAAATCAGCGTTTGAGATTTTGTGAGGAAGGGAAAATGTGAGTATCCCGTAATCAGAGATTCAAGATTTTGAAATGGATGAAATTTGTGAGATTTCCGCCTTTGCGGAAATGACTAAAGCGCTTCGCACTACTCAAATATTAATCGACCGGTATAAGTCTCCTCAACCTCAACAATGGGCGGACGGTTGACTGAAATTAAATCACCCGTGCTTAAAACACTTCCGCGCAAGGACTGAATGGGATTTACGATCACTTTATTGGTTCCGCGGTGATAGATATTGGCATTTTGAATGGCAAAATTTTCACCTTCAAAACGAATATCGCCTTCAAGAAATTCAATAGTTGCTGTTTCGGCTGCACCGGAAATAAAGAAATTGCTGAGTCCGTTTGCCGTGATGTTGAGCGTATTCACATCAAGCTCCAACCTAAAATCACCGTCTTTATGATAAAAGTCTTCTTCTTCAACATCTTCGCTGGTCAGGGTTAACGAGTCAAAAGACAATACGCCATCGCTTTGCACTTCATATCCTGAAGCATTACGGATTTCGGTCAGCTCTGGAGTCGTTACATAAACTTTGCTGATGTTGTAGTCGCGCACGAGATTGCAGCCGTTGTCGTTAAACAGTGTAAGAACACCATCGGTAACGCTTACTTCGATATCATCGACCAGATTTTCACCTGTGGCAAGTACTACTTTTTGCGTCTCTCCCTGTTTTACAATAAGCTGCAAACGCTCTTCAACAATGATCTTAGAAAATGCTTCTACCGGGATTTCGTGCTCGATGCGTTCCCCTTCTGCCTGAAAACAATTGAGTCCCTTTTCTGAGTTACAGGAGAGAAAAAAGATAAGGCTAAAAGATAGAAGCAGGTAATTTTTCACTGACAAGAGTTTCTGTGGAATTATTATAATGCAATTTATAGTTTAAAATCTGGCTGATTCTAAATCAAGGAATTTTAATTTTGAAATTAACGCTTTAATCCTATTATCGGAAATGTAATCAAAACATCTACATTTTCTCCATTATGCTTACCCGGAATAATTCCTTTAAGTTTCTTAAGCGCCATTATTGCCGATAATTCAGCCTCGGGAGAACCACCCTCAGCAACAATAAATACAAAATCTCCTTCAGAATCTATTTTACATCGAATATTAAGTTTGTATTTCCCTGGGATGGAAATGGTGCTATCATCAAAATATTTTGAAACCCCAGAAGCTAGAAATCTTGAAAAACAAATACGTTGCTCTTTTCTTGAGTCTTCTTTCAAACACCTTTTAGTTGCAGCACTATGATCTAAATCCTGATTTTTAACCGCTATGCTATTCTTCATTTCTTCAAGAATTGCTTCCAGATCAAAATTTTCGGACTCAAAGTCTTTAGCTTGAATAATCTTTGCTTCTTCCCCTTTTCCTATAGAAACGCTTTGAGACAATACATCAAAGAAAGGAATTAATAGAAGTATGGCGAAAATTGTCTTCCTGCACACAGTTGAATAGTTTCATCAAACATAAACATCTCAATTACAAAAACCTACTAGTTTTTTGTAAGCAATTTCAAATACTATTGTTTTGTATACTCAGCATCGGCATTGCTTATTCTTCCTCTTCGCCTTCAGCCATAAAGATCTCTTCATTAAGCTTATCTCGACGTTCTTGAGCAAGCCTTAAGACAGGGTCATATTTAGCATACTCGCCTTTCTCGTATTTTTTAATAAAGTCCTCGTAGAGTTTGAGCACCGCCCGGCGGTCTTCATAATAATTGTCTGCGATAATGGCTTTGGTATATTCTGCGTTTTTATTTTCGGGTTTCTCTTCTAAAGACCGGTTGACGTACTTCATGGCGTTTTTCCAGTCTTTCTTCATCTCATACGTACGCGCCAAAGTATAATACTCTTCATCAAGCGGAAGATCTTTATATAAAACGGCAAACAACCCGTGCGTTTCAGCCGATTTTAGATCGGCAGTATGATTGTACAATTTGGCAAGTGTCGCGTGGAGATACCAGTCTTCTGGAGAAAACTTTAAAGCTCCCAGATATTGTTCAACAGACTTCTCATATTTGCGCTTTTTATAATACAAATTCCCTAGTTTTTCTCTGATGAATTGGGTGTCTTGCCCAAGCGCGAGTAATTTCTCAAACCACTCGATGCCTTCTTCATTCCATCCTTTGTAATAATAACTTTGCGCAAGTGTGCTGATGATCTCAACATTGGTGGGATAACTTTCTAGAGCTTTAAACGCCAGTCTTTCAACTACGGGATAATCCTTCCGTTTTAGATACGAGGTAGCAACTTGAGCGAGTGCTTTTTGATGGGTACTGTCTAATGCCACAGCTTTTTCATAGTCTTCTAAAGGTTTATGCACTTTTGCTATTTTTTGCTTCAGAATACTATCAGGTTCTTTTATTGAAATTGTGCTGGGACGATTTTCATTAGCCCTTCCGCGCTGGTAATAAAAGTCTGGATTGGTTTGATAAACTGAAATTAAAGCTGAAAAAACACTATCTGCTTCTTTAAATTGACGTTTGGTGATAAGCAGTTTTCCATACTCATTCATCGCGATAACCTCATCTGTACTTGTTGCTGCCAATTTATAATTGGTCAGCGCGTCATCCAGAGTTCCTTTTGCCTGATGGGCCCGTGCCAACTTTAAATAGACCTGCTCGTTTTTATTAGCAATTTGCTCATATTGCGCAATGGCCTTGCTGTAGTTACCCACGGCATATAAACTATCTCCAATGGCCAAAGCCGAAACTTCTTGTGCTTCGGCCCGGCTGGCTAGTACTAAAAATAAAAATAAATAAAAACTGCGCATGGAGCTGTTTTAGGGTTTTAAATCTACTGTGTTTGAAAAATAATAGGCAATGAATACAGTACATTTACTGCCTCTCCACGCTGTTTGCCCGGAGTCATATTGGGCAAAGTACTTACGACACGTATAGCCTCCTCTTCTAATTTAGGATGAGGTCCTCGAGAAGCTACATCGGTAACTCGACCATTTTTATCAATTTTAAAGCGCACATAAATCCTGTTGATACCCTTAAGTCCTAATTCTTTACCCAATTTGGTATTAAAACTTGTATTTACGTGTCGAGCAACTTGTTCAGACATGCATTTTTTACGCTCCTCATTGGTTTGCAGACTTTCACATCCCGGGAAAACCGGTACTTCATCTACAACGGCATAAGGAACATCATTAAGTACTTTTTGACTTTGAGTTTCTACCACTTCAATGACCTCTATGCCTTCTCCCACAAGAGCCTCATCTAGCATAACATTATTAGGTTTTGATGGGGCTGGTGGAGGAGGTGGTAAAGCCTTTTGATTTGCCTTCTTAAAAAGATTACTTACAAGTTCACGTTCTTCTGTACTTATCTCTTCTTTAGCGTCCAAAGTTGCCTCCAGATCTGCTACTTGCTCTTCAAGGGTAAGTGCTGCTTTATTTTCGGCAAGGCCGTTGTCATCGGTACATCCTACGTAGGTTAGAATTCCCGCAATGATGGGGATCAGGACTAAGTATTTGAGCCCGGCTCTTTGTTTACTTTGTTTTTGTAACATAACTATTCGTTTTTTGATTAATGAATGATTGAAAAATGTATTGATGAATGAAATATGTTGCGTACCAAAAGCAGTATTTAATAACTGATTGTAATAGGCTTTCATTTCGGTTTTGCGCATTGCCTGAGCATCTGCGATAAATTCGTGTATTTCAGCTAGTTTATTTTGATAGATATACACCAACGGATTGAACCAAAACACCACACGCATCAACTCAAATAGCATCAAGTCGAGACCGTGCCAGTGTTTGAGATGCACCTCTTCGTGCGCCATAATGTGCGCTTTCGCTTCAGCATTGATATTTTCACCAATAAAAATGGTTCCCATAAACGTAAAAGCGGCATCGCTGTTGGGTATGGTGATCATCTTAGGCGTTGTATCATTTTTACGCTTAAACCTAAAGTAGCGCTGAATCTCCTGATATTTTCTGAACAGCATTCCCGTGCTGAAAAACACGCCGGCTGCATAAAGTAATAGATAGATACTCCAGTCTGTTTCTTGTGGTACCGGTGCAGCTGCGACCTCACTTGCTTCGGCAGTTACCACCACTTCTGGTAAAAAGAATATGTTTTCGCGCAGCGGAATTTGATTCTGAAACAATTCAAATTGCATAAAGGGCAATAAAAAGGCCAATAGCGCTGTGCTTATCAAATAAATTCTATTGATATTGAAGAAGGTTTCTTTGCGAAACCAAAGCTGGTACACAGCTAAAAACAAGGCCTGAAAAACAATAACTTCGAGTATATATCTTACCATAACTAGTCGTCTTTATTAATTTCTTTTAAAATAGATTCGAGTTCACTCGCGCTCATTTCTTTCTTTTTCACAAAGAAGGAAACCATGCTTTTGAAGCTTCCGTTAAAATAATCATTGACCATTTTAGACATCGAAGCACTGCTGTACTCTGATTTTTTCACTAACGGAAAATAAATATGACCTCTACCCTGCTTCTTAAATCCTACAAACTCTTTGGTCTCCAGAATACGTACGATTGTTGAGACTGTATTATACGCCGGTTTTGGCTCAGGCATCACCTCTAGCATCGCTGCTACATTGGCTTCACCAAGATCCCACAGGATCTGCATTACTTCTTCTTCGGCTTTGGTTAACTGTTTCATAATTTACTGTTTAGGGAATTAATTTTGCGTGTTGAACATTTCAAATATAACTAATTAATTAGTTAAACTAACAAATTAGTTAATTAATTTTCATAAAAAATCCTGTAGACCAGTATTTACAAGACCTACAGGATGCTATTTTTCCTGACTTACCAGGGCTTTACGCCGAAACACCGATACTTACAACATAACCTTCCCAGTTACGCACATTAAATACCGTACCATCTTCAAAAATGAGGTACTGCCCTTTTATTCCTTTTAAAACACCCTGATACTCTGGGGTCTTTTCAAGATTTAAACTTTTCAGTTTTTTAGGGTATTGCAACACCGGGAATTCAATATTGGTTTCCTGATTGCTGGCGATGTAGTACTCTAGTGCCTCCTCTGGAATGTATTGTTTTAAGGCATCACGCTGCTCAACAAGATTCTCATCTTCGATCTCATTCTTGAGCATTTTGCGCCAGTTGGTTTTATCAGCTATATGTTCTTTAAGAGCGACTTCGGTGATTCCTGCCAAATACCGGTTGGGAACCTCAACGATCTCAATCGCTTCGTGCGCACCTTGATCTATCCAACGCGTAGGAACTTGGGTTTTGCGCGTTACGCCCACTTTTACATTACTGCTGTTTGCGAGATATACAATATGCGGCTGTAATTGCACTTTTTTCTCATACTCCAGATCGCGATCTTCCTGATCCAGATGCGCCTTACTCAGCTCAGGTTTCATAATCCAGTCGGCTGCTTGTGGCACTTTATAAAAGTCTTCGTAGCAATAACCTTGGCGATATATCTTCTTATTAAGACCACATGCGAGGCATTGATATTTTAAAAATTCGATGCGTATTTCTTTATCCAAAAGCTGGTTTACGTGAATAAAATCATCTTCAAAAACCAAATAATATTGCACCGGATTTTGGAGTTCGGTTTGCATTTTGGTGAGTACGCCTTGGTATTGCATAAAAGTGAAGGATGTTGAATTAATTCGATTTAAAAAAAGTATTTTTAGGCGTGATTTTTTATCAATCCTAATAAACTAGAGCTCAAATATACTAACAAAATGCCGATACCCTTAGTCAATTCTATCGCCAGCTGGTTTCTCAAAAAGCGTATTCACCAGATGGAATTGTTTCTAAAATATCCTCACGAAGTTCAGAATGAATTGTTGCTGAAGTTAGTACACAAAGCAAAAAACACAGAGATTGGTAAAAAATACGGGTTTAAGGATATTCGTTCCTATAACGATTTTGCCCAACAAGTCCCTATCACCAATTATGAGGCTTCACACGAAATGATCGAGCGCGCGCGTCGTGGTGAAAGCAATATCTTTTGGCCTTCGCCGGTTAAATTGTTTGCGCAGAGCAGCGGTACCACCAATGCAAAAAGCAAGTACATTCCTGTAAGTCCGGAAGCGCTAGAAGATTGTCACTATGCTGCAAGTAAAGACTTGCTTTGCGTATACCTCAACAACAACCCAGACTCTCAATTATTTACGGGAAAGAGTTTGCGTCTGGGGGGAAGCAAAAAACTTTATGAAAGTAACGGCACTTCGTATGGTGATCTTTCGGCAATACTGATTGACAATATGCCGTTTTGGGCAGAATTCAGCAGTACGCCCGGTAATGAAGTTTCACTTATGAGTGATTGGGAAGTAAAGATGCAAGCGATCGTACAGGAGACCATTCAGGAAAAAGTGACGAGTCTTGCAGGTGTGCCCTCATGGATGCTGGTGCTTATCAATAATATTTTAGAATCTACCGGTAAAGAAAGTCTTTTTGAGGTTTGGCCCAATCTGGAGGTTTACTTTCACGGCGGGGTGAGTTTTGAACCTTACAGAGATCAATACCGCAAAGTATTACCGCGTCACGACTTTAAATATTATGAGATCTATAATGCTTCTGAAGGCTTTTTTGCGCTTCAGGATAAAAATGGGAGGAGCGATCTTTTATTGATGCTGGATTATGGGATTTTCTACGAATTCATCCCAATGAACTGTTACGGAGAACCCGACCAGAAGATCATTCCGCTTAGCGAAGTTGAAAAAGGAAAGAACTATGCGATTGTGATTACCACAAACAGTGGTTTGTGGCGTTACCGCGTGGGAGACACGGTACGGTTTACCTCTATCGATCCCTATCGCGTACGCGTAAGTGGCCGTACCAAACATCACATCAATGCCTTTGGCGAAGAATTAATTATCGAAAATGCCGAAGAAGCCCTTAAAAAAGCTACAGCACTCACAAACTCTGAAATTGTAGATTATACGGCGGCTCCCATTTTTATGGACGGAAAAGAAAAAGGTGCTCACGAATGGTTTATTGAGTTTAAAGTGGCTCCTAAGAATCCGGAACAATTCAACCATATATTTGATAAGGCTTTGCAAGAGATCAATAGCGATTATGAAGCTAAACGTAAAAACAACATGACATTAAATCCCCCTACAATTCATTATGCACGAACCAATCTTTTCTACGATTGGTTGAAATCGAAAAACAAACTTGGTGGTCAACACAAAGTGCCTCGACTTAGCAATTCTCGCGAACTTGTTGAAGAGTTACGTGTTTTAAACACAGCTTTTGCTTAAGTCTTCTTCTTTCAAAATTTCACTTTAACGAATTTTCATTCCGCTTTAACTAAAATATTGGCATATGCGCCCAGTCTCCCTTAAATTGGATGCAACAAATCACAACTCAAATTACTCACGCTTTTCGAAGCTTATAGCTTTGACACTGATAGTAACGCTGAAAACAGTGTTACTATCGGGACAAAGCAAACTAAGTCAACAAGACTTAGCATTTTCAAGAGTGCCCTCACCCATTTTATTTGCAAACAGGTATATGTCTAGTGCAGACAATACCTATGCTGTTACAGAATTGAGCTTTAATACAGCAGCTGATGAATATGCTACCTGTATGTATCAAAAAAGCCTTGTGGTAGTCTCTAACCGAAAATTGAACAGACGTACCATTTTAGGGCAAAGTGACTATAAACTTCTGGGCTTTACGCAACAAAAATCGACCTGGAGTGTTCCTTATCTTTTGCCCGGGGTTTTTACCGGTAAGACCAATCACGGCGGAATCACATTTAACAAAAACGGAACTCAAGTATTTTTTACCAAAACACTTTCTACCCCAAATACCTACGCGCTATTTACTGCTCATAAAAGCACCAGTTATAACCATTTATGGCGCGATGAAAAACAAATTATAGTAGCCGCCTCAGGATTTTCTATTGAAAACCCTTGGCTAAGTACCGATGGAAAGCTTCTGTACTTCTCCAGTAACATGCCGGGTGGTTTTGGCGGATATGATCTATATGCGGTTCAGGTTTTCAAAAATGGAGTGATTGGGAAACCTTATAATTTAGGCGCACAAATCAACTCGAGCGCTAATGAGAACTTCCCGAGTTTGAATCCTGACAACACCCAACTTTATTTTGCTTCAGACCGCAAAGAATCTATAGGTGGTTATGATATTTTTTATGCGTTTACCGATACCAAATCCTACAGCGCACCTAAAAATATGGGCACGACTATAAATTCTTCTTCTAATGAGATACGATTCATTCCCACAAGCTCGACTTCGGGCTACTTCAGCTCTAATAAAAATTCGTTAAGCAGAACAATGAACGTTTATGCTTACGAAAAAGTAGCAGCAGCTGCAGAATTTTCAACTAGTTCACAGCAAGACTAAAAGGCTTAGTAAAAAATAACTTTTTGATTTTAAGGTTAGTTTTGGATATTGAAATTTTTAGCGACAAAAAAAGGCCCGGAAAATTCCGAGCCTGTCCTTTTCTATTTCGAACCCATTAAGAAACTGCTTTCAGCTTTTTAATGGTTGATTTCTCTAATTTAAACTCTGCGTATTCTTTATCTACCTTAAAACTGTTCAAATCTGAACTTGGCAGATCAAACATCGCATCGGTAAAAATCGCTTCACATAAAGAACGTAATCCACGAGCACCCAGTTTATATTCAATTGCTTTATTTACGATATAATCTAAAGCCGGACCTGTGATCTCAAATTCAATATCATCCATCTCAAAGAGCTTCTCATATTGTTTGATGATCGCATTTTTAGGTTCAGTAAGAATTGCTCTTAAGGTTTTAGCATCTAAAGGATCCATATGCGTAAGTACCGGTAAACGCCCAATGATTTCCGGAATCAATCCAAAATCTTTCAAGTCTTTAGGAATGATGTATTTTAAAAGATTCTCACGATCTATTACATCTTCACTCATACTTGCACTAAAGCCTACCGCTTGCATATTTAAACGCTTGCTGATCACACGTTCAATACCATCAAACGCACCACCGGCTACAAACAAAATATGCTCGGTATTCACCTCGATAAACTTCTGGTCAGGGTGCTTACGACCACCTTTAGGTGGTACATTAACCGTTGTTCCTTCAAGAAGCTTCAATAAAGCCTGCTGAACACCTTCTCCGCTCACATCACGTGTTATGGAAGGATTATCACTTTTGCGTGCGATTTTATCAATCTCATCGATAAATACGATTCCGCGTTGCGCTTTTTCAAGATTATAATCTGCAGCTTGTAATAGCCGCGTTAAAATACTCTCTACATCTTCACCTACATAACCTGCTTCAGTAAGCACTGTTGCGTCTACGATCGCTAATGGCACATTGAGCATACGTGCAATAGTTTTTGCCATCAGGGTTTTACCCGTACCGGTTTGCCCAACCATTACAATGTTACTCTTTTGTATCTCTATATCATCTTCAGTTTCTGGCTGTAATAAACGTTTATAATGGTTATAAACCGCCACGGCCATAACTTTTTTGGTATAGTCCTGACCAATGATATACTCGTCTAAAAAGTCTTTAATCTCTTTAGGTTTTTTTAAAGTGAGATCACCATCTAGTCCATTCTTATCAGACTCTTTTGCCTCTTCAAGCACGATCCCGTGGGCTTGCTCAATGCAGCGGTCACAAATATGTGCGTCCAAACCTGCAATAAGCAAGTTGGTTTCAGGCTTTTTTCTGCCACAAAATGAACATTCTAATTCTTCTTTCGCCATAATTCAATCTTTTGGGTATTCAACAACTTAAAAAAGTTGGTTTACTTAATCTCTCGCGAGGATCTCGTCTATCATTCCATATTCTAAAGCTTTATCAGCTTTCATCCAGTAATCGCGATCACTATCTTCATACACCTTATCATAGGTTTGACCAGAATGCTTCGCAATAATATTGTAAAGCTCTTCTTTTAAGGTAAGAATTTCTTTAGCTGTAATTTCAATATCGCTTGCTTGTCCTTGTGCTCCACCCATAGGCTGATGAATCATCACACGAGAGTGTGTTAATCCACTGCGTTTTCCTTTAGCTCCGGCGCACAATAAAACCGCTCCCATAGAAGCCGCCATACCTGTACAAATCGTCGCAACATCTGGCTTAATAAATTGCATGGTATCATAAATCCCTAAACCGGCATAAACACTACCACCCGGTGAATTGATATAGATCTGAATATCTTTTGAAGCGTCTGCACTTTCTAAAAACAACAGCTGTGCCTGTACAATATTTGCAACCTGGTCGTTAATCCCGGTTCCTAGAAAGATAATGCGATCCATCATCAAACGTGAAAAAACGTCCATAGCAACAGCATTCATTTGACGTTCTTCGATAATATTTGGAGTAAGACCTACAGGATACATGCTGCTTACGATTTTATCATAGTACATGCTATTTATACCCTGATCTTTGATCGCGTATTTTTTAAATTCGTCTGCGTAGTTCATAGTATTTTTTTCAAGTTCTTGAAGTGCTAAGCACTCCAAAATAAAAGTTCATTAAAAAAGGTGTATTAAACACCTTACTAATTTTTAAGTAAAAAGGCGTTTCAACATACCGTTAAAACGCCTTAAAGATACTATATAAATTAGAGAATTACTAGTTGTAAACTTCTTTGACAAACTCGTCAAAAGTCACTTCTTTCTCTTTTAATTTTACATTCTCTTTAAAGAAATCAAGCAATTTTTTATTCATCAACTGCTCAGATAATCTTTTAACTTCGTCTTGATTGCTCAAAATACGTGCTGCAATACCTTCAAGCTCTTCGTCTTTAGGATCGTTTTGGCCAAACTGCGCCATCTGTGCTTTGATCATTTCTTTTGCATAAGCTTTGATCTCTTCAAAAGTGATTTGTAGCTCGTTATCTGCGATGATCTTACCTTCGATCAACTGGTAACGTAAGCCTTTTTCAGAACGCTCGTACTCTTCAACAGCCTCTTCAAAAGTCAGCTCCTTCTCTCCACTTCTCTGAATCCATTTCTTTAAGAATTCAGCAGGAAGATCAAATTCTGTATTCTCGATCAATCTTTCGGTTACATCATTAAGCAACTGCTGATCGCTTTGTTGCTTGAATTGATTTTCACCTTCTTCTTTAATTTTTTCTTTAAGCTCAGTTACCGATGTGATCACACCAGGACCATAAAGTTTATCAAAAAGCTCCTGATCTAGATCTGCAGGCTCTCTGCGGTTTACTTCTTCAATAGTAAAAGAAACTTCAAGATTTTTCTCTTTTGCTTCTTCTTCTGAAAGACCAAGGAATGAACGGTAGTCACCGGCTTCTTCAAAAAGACCTTTTGTTGAAACGGTAACGGTGTCACCCACTTTTGCTCCAACAAATGCTGAAGTATTTGCTTTACCTTTAAGCTTAGCTACTTCAAACATAGTTTTCTTTTCAAACTCAGCCTCTTCATTTACAAAACTACCAGAAACCTCATCATCGTTCTCAACCTCTTGCTTGCTGGTGATTTTTCCGTATTGTTTTTGAATCGTAGTGATTTGATTGTCTACCATTTTATCGTCAACAACAATCGTATAGCTTGTGATCGCTTTTTTAGGCTGAAGATCTACTTCAAACTTAGGCGCAAGACCTAATTCAAATTCAAAGGTATAATCACCTGCATCCCAATTAAGATCTTCTTGGTCTTTAGGTAACGGATTACCTAAAACATCAAGCTTCTCCTCGGTAAGATATTTTTGCAAACTGTCTTGCAAAAGCTTGTTAACCTCATCTACCAAAACGGCCTTACCATACTGCTTTTGCACAAGCCCCATTGGTACGTGACCTTTTCTAAAACCAGGAATGTTTGCAGACTTTCTATAATCTTTAAGTACTTTTTGTACTTTCTCATTATAGTCGTCTTTTGCAATATCTACCTTAAGTACTGCATTTAAATCATCAATATTCTCGCGTGTAATATTCATCTTCTAGTGATATTTTCCTATAAAATTTGGAGTGCAAAAGTACATCTTTTTTATATCTACGCAAAGTTTATAAGCGTTTGGTATTCAGCAAGCTTCTAATCCTCTTTTATTAGCGCAAAAAGCATAGACTGAAACAGCGATAGCAACAAACTAAAAATCAATGCCCACCAGATGCCATCAACTGCAAAACCACCTACAAAATAGTCTGCGATAAGTATGATGATCGCATTGATAAAAAGCAGAAAAATCCCAAATGTTATTATGGTAATAGGTAGCGTGAATATGATCAAGATAGGTTTTACAATAAGCCTTAATAGCGCAAGAACAATAGCCACAATAAAAGCGGTGAAGAACGAAGTCACTGCTACTCCGGGCAGCAAATACCCTAGAATGATCACAGCCAGCGCAGTAAGTAAAAGTTTTATAAGCGTTTTCATAGATTTATATTTAGTATAAAAAGAAGTTGAAAGCTAAAAGCATTGCTGTTCCCTCACGAGTAAAAATAAAAAAATCGCCACCGGAAACCGATGGCGATTTATATAAAGTAAACTTAATGTTTTACCTAGTTACTGATGTTTACCGTACCATAACTACCAATATTCACGGTAGGAATGGTTGAACCGTACATTTCATTAATTGCAGCAATTGCTTGATTTGCTAAATAGGCATATCCTCTTGGCGTAGGATGCACCCCGTCTAAAGAAAAAGCACCACCGGTTGCAAAAGTCGAAGTCAAGGTTCCCGCATCGTAAGAAATTCCACTTGAAGCCAGTTGATTCAAAATCGCACGTGCATCAACAAAAGCCAAACCGTTTGCTTGAGCCACAGCTTGAATGGTCGCGTTGTATGAAGTTTGTGCTGCAACTACTGCAGCCTGCTCTTCAGGAATTAAAACATCTGCATCACCTAAAGGCACTCCAACTCCTATCACAGAACTTGGATTACTAGGATCTGCAAGGGTACCTAAAGTACTAGACGCAGTCAAAACGATTAAATCTTCAGGAGTTGCTTGTCTAATATTTGGTAGCGTTCCACCGGCAGGATTTGGCAATGTGGTTAGGTTTTCATCTTCAATAACCACAGCATTTTGTCCTTCTTGAAAGTTGATTGTACGTGCATCACGCTCTTCCGGAGTAATGACGCCTAAAGCAGCATACTGCGCAAGACCTCCATTGTATTGTGCATAAGCTTGGTTTACTCCTGCAGCTGTTGCAGCATCTAAAGGAATTGCGTTATAAGGTACAGTAGTGAAAAATGGAATTGAAGTCACATCTGGAATATTAAAAACCACTCCACCAGAAGCAGAAGCCGCTAACGCCTGAACTTCCTGACTGTAAACACTTGCAAAAACGTTAGGATCTGTAATATCATTAGGACCATAGCTAGACGGATCTAAATTTCCTGTACGATCTACTCCTGTTCCACCACTTGTCGCATAGCTTAAGATATCATTATTCCCAATCCAAAGTGAGAAAAATGACGGACTTTGTGCCGCTGCGTCACCGATGATGGTTGCGTCTGCAGCTGATGCAAAACGCACAAAATAAGGATTAGAAGCTCCGGTCAAAACTCCGCCGATATTTCCGTAACCCGGTGCTACCAAATGAAAACTCTTTGCTCCGGGAACCCCCATATTATTGAAAGAACCCTCAAGACCATTGGCAATATCTGTAGTCGCTGTACCTTGAAGACGCACAGGTCCAGGGTTTCCATCAGCATCTACAGCTAACACAAAACGGTTGGGCTGAATCTGCGTTCCGTTTGCTAAAAGTCCACCTGTATTATCATCAACAAGCGGCTGTGTAAATTCGCCTCCACCTGCTAAGGCAAACTGCCCTGCAAGAATGTTAGGTAAACTATTTTGCTGCCCTGTGACATAGAGTGCACCATCAGCATAACCCGCAGTCAAGGAATTTCCTACAGCCACATAATTTGAAAGATCTGCAGAACCACTGGAGTAAACTCCGCCATCTTCAATAGGATTGTCTAATTCTGCCTCACAAGCTGTTAAAAGCACGGCTGACAAAGCCATATATTTAATATAATTTTTCATCGTCTAGCTTTTTTAAAGTTTATAAGTGAGTCCTATTCCCGGTACAAATGCACTTGATTTGTATGTTCCACCAAAAGAAGAACCGTCATCTACATAATCATAGGATTCATTAACCTCTTTAAATCGAACATACAAGAACGAAGCATCTATTGCGAAACTATTTGAAATCGCATACGAGAGTCCTGCTGAAAAACCGTTGCTATCATTACGTGGGGTTTCTGGCGCAAAATAACCGGATTGTACCGGAGACTCGTCAAAGTAGTATCCTGCACGCAGCATAAATTTCTCACTCGCAGCGTAACCAAACCCAAACTTATAGATTGAAGAATCTTGGTAATTACGAGGATTAATAGACTCAGAACCATCTGCAAATACGATATCAAGATCTTCATAAACGCTCCAGAAAGTACGGGTGTAATCAAAGTTGACAACCCATTTATCTTTGCTGTAAGAACCACCCACAGTAAGTTCTGCAGGAAGCGGAAGTGACGCATTAAAGCCTTGAGTACCGTTAGAAGGTATTCCTGTTCCACCTACAACTATTGGCTGCCCACTGTCATTTGGGAAATTGGCAAAAGTTGCTGTACCGTCTTCTGACTCTAAAATGATCTCTGAACGATAGTTTGCACCAAACGTTAGATTGTCGCTTGCTCTAAACATCGCGCTCACCGAATATCCCCAATTGGTAACACCACTATCATCGATAGTAACATTAGAACGGTTTCCTTCTAGATCTGTAAGGAATCGATTTGCGTTTCGGTTAAAGTTTACATTACCGGTCACAAAGATCGGCCCACCACCTACGCTGAATTTATCACTGATCTTAAACGACACCAACGGCTGAATAAAAACTGCAGCCAGTTCAATGTTATTCACGAGATGCGAACCTGCCCAGTCTGTAGGCCATTCTACCGTACTACCATAAGGCGTATAAACAGCAAGACCCAGGCTCAAATTTTCATTTAATGTGTAAGACCCATATAAGTAAAAGGGCGTTCCCATTGGGCTATCGGTATTGGCAAATTGACCTGTGCTTTCATTTTGCCAAGCGACACTAGAAAAAACGCCAAAACCACCGGCTGAGGCATTTATCTTGTTTTCTAAATACACTAAACCAGCAGGGTTAAAAAACGCTAATTCTGCGCTATTTACATAAGCCACACCGGTATGCCCCATCGCGAGGGCGCGTTGTCCTTGCAGTCCAACTCTATAACCTCCCGCAAACGTTATCGCTGAGGCTAATAAGAATAAAGACGTTACTAAAACTCTCTTCATACTTTAAAAGGGTAAAATTATAATTTAATAATTGAGGTGAATTTTTTTAAGAATACATCAAAAATAAGGCATTTTTATTGTGCATGCATAATAAATTCTACAAACAATGTTATAAAAATTTATTGAGTTGCAATACGATTTACGCCGATTTTATGATTCAAAGCCTACTAATTCGTTTAAGTATAGCGCTTCGTTATCACAATCGAAGAATTCTTTTAAACCAATCACCAATTTTAAGCGGCGAATATAACTTTAAACCGCAAAACCAAGTGGTTTATCGTAGAAAATTCATCACCTCAGCAAAAAAATCTTTGGGATTCTCAGCGTGCAACCAGTGACCGGCATTAGCAATTCCCTTTATTTTTGCATTTGGAAAGTGAGCTTCGATCAAAGCTGTATCCTCTTTGGTGATATAATCAGACTTCAATCCGTTTAAGAAAAGGGTTTGCCCTTCATAAACCGTTTGTGTAGGTAAAGCTTCGCCTATTGCCTCAACTTGATCTGTAAGCACGGGCAAATTCACGCGCAAGGCCAAGGTTTTATCTTTTTGCCAATACAGGTTTTTCAATAAAAATTGACGCGTTCCCCAATCCTTAATGTACTGCTCTAAAAACGCATCTGCCTCACCTCGTGATTTTCTTGCCGCTTCATTTTCAGAAAGCGCATTTAAACCTTCCAGAATTTTCTGATGATGTGGTGCGTAATATTTGGGAGCAATATCGGCAACAATGAGTTTGTCTAGTAATTCAGGATAACGCATTGCAAATAGCATGGCGGTTTTACCTCCCATCGAATGCCCTAAAAGAATGATCTTTTCCAGATTATGCGCCGCGCAATACTCCTTCAAATCTTCTGCTAAAACTTCGTAATTAAACGTATCGCTATGGAAGCTTCGCCCGTGATTGCGTTGGTCTACCAAATGTATCTCATAGCCTTCTTCGGCAAATTGATTGGCTAAGGTTTTCCAATTGTCTCCCATTCCTAAAAAGCCGTGCAAAATCACAAATGCCTTTCCTGAACCGGTAATACTGCTGTGTAACGTCATAAATTAAGATAAGGCTTCTAAATACGATTGAATGGTTTTCTCCAGGCCGTCATACAAGGCTTCTGCGATTAGCGCGTGACCTATAGAAACTTCTAACAACCCGGGAATACTATCAGCAAAAAACTTGATATTTTCTAGAGATAAGTCGTGTCCTGCATTAAGACCAAGGTCCAGGTCCTGCGCCAGTAAAGCAGCATCTACATAGGGTTTTACCGCATTAGGATGTCCCTCTTTAAAACCTTCGGCAAAAGCTTCGGTATACAATTCGATACGATCTGTACCTGTTTCCTTAGCTCCTTCGATCATTTCGGCAACCGGATCTACAAAGATTGAAGTGCGAATTCCGTGGGATTTAAATTCGGCTATGACCTCTTTTAAAAACAGTCTGTTCTTAATAGTATCCCATCCTGCATTTGAAGTAATTGCATCTACCGAATCTGGCACTAAAGTCACCTGATCTGGCTGCACCTCCAGCACGAGGTTGATGAACTTTTCTACAGGATTCCCTTCAATATTCAATTCGGTTTTAACCACACCTTTCAAGTCACGGGCATCTTGATAACGTATGTGTCGCTCATCTGGGCGCGGGTGAATCGTAATCCCTTGCGCACCAAACGATTCAATATCTTTTACTGTCTTAATTAAATCTGGAACATTACCGCCTCGAGCATTACGCAATGTTGCGATCTTATTAACATTTACACTTAATTTTGTCATCTCAATAATTGTAACTTTGCCTGCAAAAATACGAAGTAACACGGGCTAGCCCGCTACTTTTTTAATTAAATTGCATTAAAGAGGCTATGAAAATCACTGATTACATCATAAAAGACATCGACCCGCTCGACGAGCAATTACTGCTGGGAGACGCACAAGAGCTCTTTACGCAAACCACATATTCACACGTACCCATCTTGCGCGAAGATGTTTACGTAGGCTGTCTTAATGAAAATGACGTACACTGCCTGGATGCCAAAGAGGTCATCGCAGACAACAATCATATGTTTGAGGTATTTTTTGTGCGCACAGACACCAATTGGCTCAATGTTTTAGAAGCTTTTGCTCAGAACAACGCTAACTTGATGCCGGTTTTAGATGAAGACACGGCAGCTTATTTAGGATATTATGAGCTTGCTGATGTGATGACCTATTTTAACAGCACACCCTTTTTGAGTGAAAGCGGAAGCATTATTGTTATTGAACACGGCATTTATGATTACAGCTTTAGTGAGATCAGTCAGATTGTAGAATCTAATGACGGGAAAGTACTTGGGGCATTCATCTCTCAGATTAAGAATGAAGTGGCTCAAATTTCTATAAAAATAGGTTCAGACACGAGCTTCAACACCATACTTCAAGCATTTAGAAGATATGGCTATGTTGTGGTTTCTCAACATCAGGAAGACGCCTTCATAAAAGATTTGCGCGAGCGCTCGCAGTATTTAGACAAATACCTCAACATATAACTATGAAAGTAGGCATCTACGGTCAATTTTATCACAAAAATTCAGGACACTACGTTCAGCAATTGCTTGATCTACTCAATCAAAAAGACGTTGAGGTTATCATCGAAGAAAACTTTCTTAAACTCATTCACGATAATGAGGATATCAATAAGACCTATTCCCATTTTAGCACGTTTGAAGAGCTAGACAATACCTATGATTTATTTTTCAGTATTGGTGGGGACGGAACCATTTTACAAACCGTAACCTACGTACGTGATCTGGATATTCCCATCGTTGGAATAAACACAGGGCGTCTGGGCTTTTTAGCTACTGTGAACAAGGACAAACTGGTAAGCTCTGTAGAAGAAATTCTTAAGAACAATTACAGCATTACCGAACGCTCCCTCATAAGCATTAAAACTTCTGAAGGAGAGGAAACGTTTGGCGGACTCAATTTTGCTTTGAACGAAGTGACCGTCAGCCGAAAAAACTCTACTTCAATGATTTCGGTAGACACTGCACTTAATGGCGAGCGGCTTACCAATTACTGGGCAGACGGATTGATCATCTCTACCCCCACAGGTTCAACAGGATATTCTTTAAGTTGTGGCGGACCGGTTATTATGCCAAAAACCTCAAGCTTTATTTTAACACCCATTGCACCGCACAACCTTAATGCGCGACCTATTGTAGTTCCTGATTCAACTGAAATAAAACTCACTGTAAGTGGTCGTGAGGAAGATCATTTGGTTTCCTTAGATTCTAGAATCGCAACCCTACCGGTAGAAACCGAAATCACACTCACCAAAGCACCTTTCAATATTAAATTGGTTTTATTAGAAGAAGACACCTTTTTAACCACACTACGCAAAAAACTACTGTGGGGCGAAGACAAACGCAACTAGGCAATAAATCTGCAGCAATCTTGTTTATTCTGAAGATGCTTCATTCTTAATAATGAGCACCTAAACAATAATGTTATATTTGCAAACTTTTAGAAGCCTATGAAGTTTTTTTCTGTTTTTATGCTACTCCTATTTAGTGCAGCCACAGGCATAAGCCAGACTTATGAAGTAGGTGTCTATGCAGGCGGAAGCAATTTTATAGGTGATGTAGGAAATTCTAGCTATATCGCACCCAACGCTTTGGTTTTTGGCGGAATC
Organism: Leeuwenhoekiella blandensis MED217; assembly: GCF_000152985.1. GTDB lineage: Bacteria > Bacteroidota > Bacteroidia > Flavobacteriales > Flavobacteriaceae > Leeuwenhoekiella > Leeuwenhoekiella blandensis. The sequence continues at coordinate 3,709,918 of NZ_CH672395.1, forward strand.
GCAAAATGGAATCGCAGCCCACGGCACGCCTTTAGAGCGAGCATTCTCTATGCCAATCTAGATGCCTCAGACCTAGACAGTGACGATAGCAGAAGACAACAACGCGGCTACTCCTTCACAGGCTCATTAATTGAAGGGTCGGTGGGTATTGAATACAACTTTTGGGATTTTGACATGCATCAAAGTTTTGATAAGCCACACACCCCCTATTTATATACAGGATTTACTTACTTTTACCACGATTCTTTTGCCCTTGATCCGGCTGAAGATGCTCTAGTGCGTACAGACTCAGAGTGGGATATGTCCATCCCGATGGTTATTGGGTATAAAGTTTATGTAGGTAGCAGCATTGTGCTTGCTTTAGAACTTGGAGCACGTTATACATTTACCGATAATCTAGATGGAAATTACCCCGGGACCGAGGAATACAATTTTGCCAGTTTTGGTAATATCAATAATAAAGACTGGTATATGTTTTCAGGAATCACTGTAACTTATACCTTTGGCAGACAACCGTGCTATTGCGGTTTTTAATGAAGAATAATGGATTTTTTAGACGAAATAGATCAACATAAGCTCCCTAAGCATATTGCCGTTATTATGGACGGCAACGGTCGTTGGGCTAAAAACCAAGGACTTCTGCGTGTAAAAGGCCATAAAAAAGGCACAAAAGCCGTGCGCGAGACCATTGAAGCTTGCGCAGAGTTAGGTGTTCCTTTTGTGACGCTCTATGCCTTTTCTACAGAAAACTGGAACCGTCCTAAACTAGAGGTAGACACCCTAATGAACCTTTTGGTCTCTTCCTTAAAAAAAGAAATAAAAACACTTCAAGACAATAATATATCCTTATCGGCAATTGGCAGTCTTCAAAGCCTTCCTGAGAAAGCACAACGCGAACTCAAAGAGGTTATGGAAAAGACCAAGAACAATTCGCGCCTTCGACTCACCCTAGCCTTAAGCTACGGAGCACGAGAAGAGCTCGTAAAAACTATACAGGATATCAGTCTTAAAGTTAAAAAAAACTTAATTTCGCCACATTTAATAAATGAATCAGTCATTAAGGAGCATTTGTATACTCATGATATGCCTGATGTAGATTTACTTATTCGCACCAGCGGAGAGCAGCGAATAAGTAATTTTTTATTATGGCAAATCGCCTATGCAGAGTTATATTTCACTCCTGTATTATGGCCAGATTTTACAAGAAAACATCTGTACGAAGCAATTTATAATTATCAGAAAAGAGAACGACGATTTGGAAAGACGAGCGAGCAAATTAATTAAGCAGATGCCTAAATCAGCAGGCCTGTTCTTGGCCTTTTTATTAAACTGCCTAACTTTTACTACCGCAATTGCCCAAGATGATTTACCGGTTTCAAACGGTAAGCAATATACTATAGGTGAGATATCTGTAGTAGGTGCAAAACAGTATAATGAACAAACGGTTATCGCCTTTACACGTTTAAGAAGCGGAGAGCGCGTGTATTTACCGGGAGACCGCATTAGTAACGTAATCAAGCGTCTATGGGATCTTGATCTCTTTAGCGACATTAACCTTTATGCTACAATTAATGGTGATGTGGTTGACCTTAAATTTGAAATTGAGGAAGTACCTGAGTTAAACAAGGTAACCATCAATGGAATCAAAGAGAAGAAAGCTAAGGATATCATCAAAGATAACGACCTTAAAAAAGGCACTAAGGTAACCGAAAACCTGATCACTAAAACCAAGTTCTACATTGAGAACAAATACAAAGAGCAAGGTTATCTAAATTCGAAAGTAAGCATTATCACCAGACCAACTTCTGATACCACAGAGAATTCTAAAGTTGACATGCTGGTTAATGTAAACCTCAGTGATCGTGTTAAGATCGAAGATATTGAATTCATTGGCAACGAGCAGCTTTCTGACGGAAAACTGCGCAAAGCGATGAAAAATACCAAACGTAAAAACCTTATACGCTTCTGGAAACGCTCTAAGTATATCGCTGAAGATTTTGCTGAAGACAAAGTTTCTATCGTAGATAAATACAAAGAGCGTGGTTTTAGAGATGCGCGTATTGTCTCTGACACCTTACTTCATACCGGCGATGATTTAATCACCTTAAAACTAAGCGTTGAAGAGGGTGATAAGTACTATATAGGAGATATTGATTTCTTAGGAAACACAGTATACTCAGATCGTGAACTAGCACGTCAGTTAGGTCTTGAAAAAGGAGACGTGTACAACGGAGTTTTATTGAAAGAACGTATTTCTGCTGATGGAGATCCTAACGCAGAAGACCTTTCTAACCTATACAAAAACAGCGGTTACTTATTCTCTTCTATAAATCCGGTAGAAACCAATGTTGAAAATGATACTATCGATTTTGAAATACGCATTACCGAAGGTAAACTGGCCTATTTTGACCGTATCACGATCACAGGTAACGACAAGACTAAAGACCGTGTTATTTATCGAAACTTACGTACAAGACCGGGCCAACGCTACAGTCAAGCAGCCGTCTTACAAACAACGCGTGAATTAGGACAAACAGGATTTTTTGATCCAGAACAACTTAACCCACAATTCCTAAATGCAAATCCGTATGATGGTACAATTGACATCAACTATGCATTAGTTGAACAAGGTGCCAGCCAGATCGAACTACAAGGTGGTTACGGTGGTGGTGGCTTTGTAGGAACACTCGGGCTTTCGTTCAACAACTTTTCTATTCAGAATTTATTTAACAAGGATGCTTATCAACCGCTACCTATGGGTGATGGTCAAAAGTTTAGCTTAAGAGCACAAGCAAGTACGTTTTATCAAACCTATAGTGCTTCACTTACAGAGCCTTGGTTAGGCGGTAAAAAGCCTGTGCAATTACAAATGAGCTTCTCTCATAGTGTTCAGTATTTATACAACTATGGAACGCGTGGTGCAGATGTTGATCGAGATCGCCGCTTCTTAATTACCGGTGGGTCGCTAGGATTAGCTAAACGTCTTGAGGTACCAGATAACTATTTTACGATCTCACACGCCATAAGCTTTCAGCATTTTGATTTGAAGAATTACAACGTAGGTCTATTTACCTTTGGTAATGGTTCTTCAGAAAACTTAGCCTATACCATTGGTATTTCACGTAATGAAGGTGACGTTAACCCTATTTTCCCGAGAACCGGTTCAAAATTCAGCCTTACTGCTAAGCTAACTCCGCCATATTCTTTATGGAATGGCACCGATTACAAAGAATTAGCAGACGATCGTGCAGCAGCTGTAGAAAACGGAAACAATGATCGCATCGCAGAAATCGATCAAGAGCGCTTCAACTGGTTAGAGTATTACAAAGTTAAGTTTGAAGGACAATGGTTTACTTCACTTGTAGGTAAATTGGTATTAAGCTCTAAAGTTAATTTTGGTTTCTTGGGCGCTTATAATAACGATCGTGGTATTCCTCCATTTGACAGGTTCTTCTTAGGTGGTGATGGTCTAGGAGGTTATGCTTTAGATGGTCGTGAGGTTATTCGATTAAGAGGTTATCCTAACCAATCGGTTGTTCCTTTAGATCGTGATGAAGCAAGTACTTTAAACGGAAACACAGGTGCAACGATTTTTAATAAATTTGAATTTGAGTTGAGATATCCTATCACCTTAAAACCATCAGCATCTATTTATGCATTGATGTTTGCCGAGGCAGGATCATCATTTGACAATTTTAGAGATTATAATCCGTTCTTAATGAACAGATCAGCCGGAGCCGGTGTACGTATCTATATGCCAGCATTTGGTTTATTAGGTATCGACTTTGGTTACGGGTTTGATCCTATTCCTGGTACCGTTGGAGGTCCTAACGGCTGGGAAACACACTTTATAATTGGACAACAATTTTAATTTGGCACGATATTTTCTAATATCCTAATGCGTATGAAAACCAACGTTATTTTTCTTAGTATCGCCCTCTTGATTTTTGGGCTTACCGCAGAAGCACAACGTAGTATTCGTATAGGGTATGTAGATATGAATTATATCTTAGAAAATGTTCCCGAATATCAAGAAGCGCAAGCGCAGTTAGACAACCGCGTGGCGCAATGGAAAAACGAGATAGAGAAAAGGAACAAAGAGATCGCACAGATGAGAAAAACTCTAGATAATGAGCGCGTGCTGCTCACTCAAGAGTTGATAGAAGAGCGAGAAGATGAGATAAAGTTTGTTGAAAATGAAGTTTTAGAATATCAACAAAAGCGTTTTGGACCTAATGGAGATTTGATGAAGCAGCGCAGCATTTTAGTTGAGCCTATTCAAGATCAGGTATTTAATGCGGTTCAAGAGATTGCAGAAGCAAGACAATATGACTTTGTGTTAGACAAATCTTCAGACCTTGTAATGCTTTATGCTAATAAAAGACACGATATTAGCGATCAGATTTTATTGAGCATTAAGCGTTCTGCAAAACGTACACAAGTAAATTCTAGAGCTGATAAAGAAGAATTGAAAAGAGATGAAGCCTTAACTTTAGATCAAGTTAACGAGCGTGAAGAACGCGAGGCAGAGGCTCAAGCACAACAAAGCGAGCGTGAACGTATCATCGCAGAGCGTAAAGCAACTCGGGATTCGATTCAAGCAGCGCGTAAAGCAGAATATGAAGCACGCAGACAAAAGCTTTTAGAAGATCGTCAACGCAGAAGAGATTCGATCTTAGAGGCTAGAAAAAAAGTAAAAGATTCTATAAATTAAACCTTGCCAACAGGTCATAATTGGCAGCAGTAAAACTTAAATAATTATAACACTTAATATTACTAAAATGAAACACGTTAAAACCCTAGTTGTAGCCTTAGCTTTAATATTAGGAACAACAGGATTTGTTCAGGCTCAAGATTCTAAAGTAGCACATATTGCCACTCAAGAATTGTTAACTTCTATGCCAGAATATAAGCAGGCTCAAGCTGATTTAGAGAAACTACAAAACTCTTATGATGCTGAGATGAACACTATGGCAAATGAGCTTAAAAAGACTATGGAGCGTTATGGTAATGAGGCTCAAAGTCAAACTGACGAAACAAATCTTCAACGCCAGGCTGAAGTAGAGCAAACTCGTAATAAAATTATGGAGTATCGTCAAAATGCGCTTAGAGACTTACAAAAGAAAGAATCTGAAGCATTACAGCCTATTGTAGAAAAAGCACGTACAGCGATTCAAAAAGTTGCTAGAGCAAAAGGATATAAATATGTTCTTGACAGCACTACCGGTACTGGTCTTATTTTAGCTGACGGTTACGATCTAATGGCTGACGTTAAAAAAGAATTAGGCATCTAATCCTTTAAATGTCTCACAAATTTTTAAAAGCCCTTCTGTTGATTCAGAAGGGCTTTTTATATTTGAGCCATGCAAAACAAACGACCTATTGGTGTATTTGATAGCGGTGTTGGTGGCACTTCGATCTGGAAAGAAATCGTAGCGAAACTTCCTTATGAAGACAGCATCTATCTCGCAGACATTAAGAATGCACCCTACGGTGAACGTTCTAAGGAGGAGATCATCGCGCTTTCAGTAAAAAACACTGAATATCTTATAGATCAAGGTTGTAAAATCATTGTCGTAGCCTGTAACACTGCTACTACAAACGCTATCGATGTGCTACGTGCCAATTATGACATCCCGTTTATTGGGATTGAACCTGCAATAAAACCTGCAGCTTTAGCCTCAAAAACAAAAGCCATTGGCATACTTGCTACAAAAGGAACATTAAGCAGTGCTTTATTTGCCCGTACTTCTAGTTTATATACTAGCGAACTCAACGTTGTAGAAGTCATAGGAAAAGGCCTCGTTGAGCTTATAGAAGCCGGAAAACTACATACTGAAAAACTCTTCAATCTATTGAAGAGCTATATAGAACCGATGCTTGCACAAAATATAGACTATCTTGTTTTGGGCTGTAGCCATTACCCGTATCTTATTCCGGTCTTAAAAAAAATACTTCCAGAACACATTCAAATCATTGACAGCGGCCAGGCTGTAGCAAAGCAAACCGAACGCGTTTTAGGAGCAAACCAACTTTTGAGCCAGGTTGACCAATTTGGTAAGCACAAGCTTTACAGCAATGCATCTATTGAAATTTTAGAAGCACTTACTAAAGAGCTTCAAGTGGAGAAAGAAGTAAAATATCTAGCTTTTTAAGTTTATTGATTCACCGCCGGACAGTTGCATTCGTAAGGTTCGCGACGCACACCAAAATCATAACCTAACGTGATTTGATGGAAACCATTTGCGAGAACAATATCGTTGCGCTGATAGGTATAGGTATAGCCAACTAAAAACCGCTTATAAGTCACCCCTAAAAATGGCGTGATGTATTGTGATTTTTGACTTTCAACACTTCCATCGCTATTGAGGTACTGGGCACCGTCCAGATTTCTACGGTAGGAAAGACCTCCCCAGAGTTTACCCCAATCAAACTTACGATACACTTTTCCGTTAATATCTATGGATACTTCTTGGGTTTCATCAGTCGCTTGAAACATCACAGAAGGTTCGTAACTCCAAGGGCTATTCAGTTTACTAAAAACATATCCGGCAGAAGCCAGATACCTACGCTGGTTTGTAGATTCGAGCGCCGTAAACATGGCTCTACTGCGCGGTAAAACATTTTTAACGGTAGCATGTGCCCAAAAATCAAGAAAGTAATACGACATCCCAATATCTACATTAAAGTAATTATCGGTTTGACTGCCACCACTAATGATGGGATCAAAATCGGTAAGATCAAAACTACTCTCGTCTAAGGTATTTTGCATCACTCCAACACTTACTCCAAAAGAAAGCTGATTGAGGTCAACATAGTTACGTGACAAAAGCAAATGATAAGCAAAAGTACCGTATACTCCGCGCTGAGAAAAATTTCCATTTTCATCAGAAAAAAGCTGCATTCCTAAACCTACCTTCTCGCCTACACGCCCGTTAATTGCAGCGGTATAAAGATTAGGCGCATCTTCAACATCAAACCATTGTTGACGCCCTGTAAGTCGTATTTGATTAGCATTTGCAGCACCTGCCATAGAGGGGTGAAGCAAATAAAGATTTTCTGTTAGGTAATCCCAATATACCGGTATGCCTTCTTGCGCCTTACCGTAAAAACCACACAATAAGCAAATTAAGAATAGAACTTTTTTCAAAATAACCTTGGGCTGTTTAATGCTTAAATTTTATTTGTGTTAACCCTGTAAATCTAAATAAATAATATAAGGAGTTGGCATGATACACGACTAAAAAAAGAGTCACGACTTATAAATTAGCTAAATTTGCACAAAATTGAATCATGAGCACTTTTAATATAACCATAGAACCTACATCAAATCCTGCGATAAAGAAATTCCAGGCAAATTCGTTTCTTGTTGATCACAACAGTTATGAATTTAAAAACATTGATGAAGCCAAAAATTCGCCACTGGCGCAACAACTTTTTTACCTTCCATTCGTAAAAACGGTTTATATCTCACAAAATTTTATTGCGATTGAAAAATTCAATATCGTAGAATGGATCGACATTCAAGATGAGCTTTCTGCGCAAATTGAAAACTTTTTAAATGACAACGGGGTTGTTATTATTGAAGATGCAACTTCAGTCAAAAAAGTTCCTGTAACGGTCTATGCCGAAAGCACACCGAATCCTGCGGTTTTAAAGTTTGTAACCAATAAGAAAATCGTTACTGAAACTTTAGAATTCAAAAACATTGACGAGGCTAAAAACGCACCACTTGCGCTTGCACTGTTTCATTTTCCTTTTGTAAAGGAAGTGTTTATGGATTCTAACTACGTGAGTGTTCAAAAATATGATGTTGCTGAATGGGACGACGTTTTTCAAGAAGTGCGTGAGTTTATCAAAACCTATATTGAAGAAGGAAAAGAGATCATTTCTGAAAACTTCAAAAAAACACCACAAGCTGTTGAAGAGCAAAAAGAAGTAGAATTTGAAGCGATGGACGACACGTCAAAAGAAATCGCAAACATTATTGAAGAATATGTAAAGCCTGCTGTAGCTAGTGATGGCGGTAATATTCTTTTTAAACATTATGATCCCGAATCAAAAAATGTGAAAGTTATTTTACAAGGCGCTTGCAGCGGATGCCCTTCTTCAACTTTTACCCTAAAAAACGGAATCGAGAATATGCTTAAAGAAATGCTACGCGGAAAAATCAACAGCGTAGAAGCCATAAACGGTTAACACATTAACAACAAATTGATTTTTAAAACCGTCTAAATTATCGTATCTTCAAATTTCGACTTAGAAATTAACTAAACTAATAATTATGGCAGTTTTAAAAGTAATCGAAGTATTGGCAAGCTCAAACAAAAGTTGGGAACAAGCCACAGCAAATGCTGTAAAGGAAGCTTCAAAAACAATAAAAAATATTCGTTCGGTATATGTAAATGAGCAAAGTGCTGTAGTTACAGGCGATACCGTTTCAGAATTTAGAGTGAATGTAAAAATCACTTTTGAAGTAAAATAATTGGCACTCATATAGCCTTTGAAAATCCCGCAGTAGCGGGATTTTTTATTTCACACTAATATCGAATAATTATTAAAAATAGATTTCGCATCCCAAGTATTAAGGCTTTAACAATTAACGATATTTAAACATTCGGTTTTTTTATTTACGCTCATTATCTGTGACCTTTGCATAAACTAAAAGATTTTATATGGATTTTGACATTACCCAATGGGAAGACTACGCCAATAAATTTGGTACAAAAATTATAGATTTTATACCAAGTCTGATAGGTGCTATTTTAACACTACTTATCGGTTTTTACATCATCAAACTCATCAACCGTCTGGTAAAGAAGTTTTTTGACAAAAAGGATTATGATGTAACTCTTGAGAAATTCATTGCAGATTTGATCAATTGGACTTTAAAAATACTACTCTTTGTTTTGGTTGTCACACAACTTGGTGTTGAGTCTGCATCGCTCGTTGCTGTAATTGGTGCCGCAGGTTTAGCTATTGGTCTGGCACTTCAAGGTTCTTTATCAAACTTTGCAGGAGGTGTTTTAATTCTTTTATTGCGTCCGTTTAAAGTAGGCGATTGGATCTCTGCTCAAGGTGTTGACGGTTCTGTAAAGGAAATCTCGATTTTTAATACGCGTCTCATCACCTTCGGAAATCAGGAAGCTGTAATCCCTAATGGAAAACTTTCTAACGATAATATCATCAACTACTCTTCATTAGGCGTAAGAAGAAACGCGCAAACCTGGGGAATCTCTTATGATAGTGATATCAAATTGGCTAAAGATATTTTACTAGAACTCGTAAATGAACAAGAGACTGTACTTCACGATCCACACCCAGAACCGATGATCGTTGTTACAGAACTTGCAGATAGTTCTGTAAATATGTCGTTACGTTTCTGGGCAACTAATGATGATTACTGGGCATTACACTGGTATATTCTTGAAGAAGGTAAAAGACGTCTTGAAGATAAAGGTATTGTTATCCCATTTCCACAACGCGATGTACACGTGTTTAATGAAAGTGGAGCTACTTTTTCTGGGAAATAAGGCGTTACTTTTTAGACTTTGTCACCACGAAGTCTTTCAAATAAAAAGGTTCAAAATAAGCGACATCTTCGGTGTCGCTTATTTTATATTTAGCCTCAGCCAAAAATGCCATTTCGCGAGCTGAAGGCAAAGCTTCAGTATTAAAATGCGCGTGTTTGTGTTTTAGAATAGGTTGTAGCTTTTCGGCGCCATTTCCTATGAATAAGCAGTTCCCGTCAGCTAATTGTTCTTTAAAAGAATCTTCTTCTATAATTTGCGCTTCAATACCGCGTTTCTCTTCAAATTCTGAATTAAAAATCGCGCTATAGACTTCCATTCTACGCGCATCAAGCACCGGGATGATCGTTTTGATATCAGTTATCTCTGCCTGCATAGCGAGAGCCTCAAGTGTGTTTGTAGCAATAAGCGGAATATCTAACGCAAAGCATAGTCCTTTTGCACTACTCACGCCAATGCGCAAACCCGTATATGATCCCGGACCTTTGCTCACTGCAACCGCATCTAGATCATTTTTGGACAGTTTTGCTTCTTTTAAAACTGAATCAATATAGTCGTGTAAGCGTTCTGCGTGACTATAATTAAGTCCCATATCTTCTTTGAGCGCCAGAACTTCCCCATCACGGGAAAGCGCTACGGAACAATTGGTAGTTGTAGTTTCTAAGCAAAGTATTAAGGCCATAATCTAGTCTTCTTCTGAAGGACCAAATTTAGCATCTTTTTGCACCTCTACCATATCACCGTCTTTAAGTATTTTAGTCACGGTATTGTAAGGACCTGTAATCACCTCATCTCCTACTTCTAGACCTTCTGAGACTACGATATTTGAATCGTCTTGAATTCCTGTTTTAATACGCTTTAAAGCAGCTTTATCACCGCTTTTAACAAACACAGCCTCATATTGCGTTTCTCCAAAACCTACTGATGCGGTGTCATTTTTTATAACAATTGCGCTAATAGGTACCGAAATCGCCTCATTTGCTCTGTTGGTGATAATATCAACAGTTGCAGTCATTCCCGGTCTGAATGGTGAATAGGCTTCAGGCTTACCTTCGGTTAGATCTTTATACGACTCTTCAAGAATGCGCACTTTCACTTTAAAGTTGGTCACCTGATCTGCCGTAAGATTACTTTCCGCAGAATTTGCTATTTCGGTTACTTCCCCTCTAAAACGTTTCTTAAGATAAGCGTCTACTTCAACACGTGTAGAATCGCCGATGTTGATCTTCACAATGTCATTCTCATTAACATCAACCTCAACTTCCATATTTCCAAGATCGGCCACACGCATCATTTCGGTACCGGCCATTTGTTGTGTTCCCACAACACGCTCACCTAACTCTACATCTAGCTTAGAAATGGTGCCGCTAATTGGCGCATAAATACTTGTTCTCGATAGATTATCGCGGGACTGATTTACATTTGCCGCTGCACTTTGTACATTGTAATAAGCAGATTTTACATTGGCTTGAGCGATCTCATAGTCAGAGATAGACTGATCCCACTCAGATCGTGAAATCACTCCTTTTTCAAAGAGTTTTTGATTACGCTCATAATTGGCCTTTGCCACTTTAAGAGCCGCTTCTGACTGCGCCTGATTTGCCTTTACATTTTGCAACGATGCTTGTGCCTGTGTGAGCGCAGACTGAATTAAATCTGGATTGATACGAACTAAAAGATCTCCTTTTTCAACTTGCTGGCCTTCAACAACAGGTAATTCTATGATCTCTCCTGAAACTTCAGAAGAAATCTTAACCTCTGTTTCCGGTTGAATTTTTCCGGTAGCGGCTACCGTTTCAACAACAGTTGCCAGAGCGATCTCTTGCGTTTCTACAGGTTTAAACTCACCTGTTTTACCAAACCAACCGGCTTTCTTTCCACCAATTAACGCAGCGATTAGGACTACTGCTGCAACAAGAATAATTATAAGGGTCTTTCTATTCATCTTTTTATTATTAAAAAGAAACTACTCGTTATGCTCTAGAATTTTAACTCTTCTACAGGAACTCCAAAGTATAACTCGAGTACTTTCAGCTTAAATATATAATCATATTTTGCGCGGTTTAAATCTATTTGCGCATTGTCGTAACGTTGTTTTGCCTGACTGAAATTAAAGGCATTGATAAGCCCAACTTCGTAACGGTCTTGAGAATAAGAGAATGCCAGCTCTTGCGATTCTACAGCAGTTTGTGCAGCCTCATACGCTTTAAGCGCTCCTTGAGCATCTAAATACGCCTGATACACATTAGACTCCAGATCTAATTGTGCTTGCTCCAAATTTATTGCAGCACGGTCTGCCGCGATCTTACTGCGACGAATGTTATTTTTAGTCTGAAATCCATTAAGGATAGGAACATTTAAACGCAGGCCGTAAGAGATACCGTCGTTAAGGTATAACTGCTCTTGAAATGTGTTTGTAATATCTTGCTCTGAATAACGCGTGCTATACCCAAAAAATGCTGAAAGTGTAGGCCAACTCGCTCCTTTTGCAATTTGAACATCTTTTTCTGCCAAGGCTAAATTGTTCTCTGCGATTTTCACCTCGTAGCGCTCCTCTTTAGCCGCATCAGTGATTTCTGCAGGCGATTTGAGCAACACCTCTTCACCATAGATCTGGTAATCACCATCTGCAATATCAAAATTCTTATAATCTCTTATGAGCAGAGTTTGTGCTAAACTGATCAAAGAAATCTGAACCGCATTTTCTGCCGCTACAATATTTTGAACTTCGTTAGCATTTTGCGCCTGTACTTCGAGTAAATCCCCCCTTGGAGAAACACCTCCTTCAACAAGATCTTTGGTTTGTTGAAGTTGCTGCTGCGTCACTTCGTTTTGAGATCGCAACACATTTAAATTCTCTTTGTTCAGGATAACTTGAAGATATCCGTTAGCCACGTTAAGCGCGATATCGTCTTCTAATTTTTCATAGCCATATTGCGCCGAAAGTGCCGTAAGCTTTGCACGTTGCAATTGCTTAAAATTACGCAAGCCGTCAAAAAGATTATAGGAAGTATTGATCCCACCACTAGCAGATAAGAACTGTGTGGTTGTCGCTAAGTTACTTGTAGGATCAAAGTTAAGACCGGTGTTTTCTGATATCGAAGCATTGGCATTAAGTGTAGGTAAAAAATTCCCTTCGGCATCAGATTTATCTAAAGCCGCAGCTGCCACATCCAATTGCGCCTGACGCACTTGAATATTTTCATCTAACGCGCGCTGAATACATTCTTGCAGCGTCCATTTTTTCTGAGCAAAACCAGAGGCTGCCGAAAAAACTAAAATAAAAAAGAGTATTGCGTTTCTCATGATTTAAATTCTGTATGATATGTAGTACTTAACAATAAAGTGTTACACAATAGGTTTTATTATTTCTTAAAAAGTTTGTGCAGGCTTTACTGCATTCCATACTTTGATCTTTTCATTTTCTGAAATTCCATCTAGGATTTCTACATAAATACCATCGCTTACACCAAGCTTTACGGCTCTTCTCTCAAACTCCTGGTCTCCCGTTTCTACCTCAACAAATGGTTCTTGCGTTTTTGAATCATACTGAACCAAAGCTTCCTTAATAGCAAGCACGTCATCTGCTCGTTCTAGAATAATCGATGCATTGGCACTTAAACCGGCACGAATGAAGGTAGAATCTTTTTTGGCCAAAGTTCCCTTAATCTCAAATTGAATGGCTCCATTTTCTGCAACGCCTTTTGGCGCAATATAATCTAAGGTTGCATCAAACTTTTTATTTTCAATAGCCCCAACCGTAATCTCTAACGGAAGGTCTTCTTTAATTTTACCTACTTCGCTCTCATCTACTTTTCCTTCAAAGATCATATCATTAACATTAGCCAAAGAAGCGATCGTCGTCCCGTCGTTAAAATTATTAGATTCAATAACCTGGTTACCTTCTTTTACAGGAACTTCCAGCACCATCCCGGTAATCGTTGCGCGTACTGAAGTTGTCGCATTATTCCCCAATCCAGTTGTGGTACCCGTTTTTACGATATCATAGTTTTGCTGCGCACTAGACAAACTCACTTGTTGTTGCTTAAAATTTTGCACCGCCTGATTATACTCACGCTGACTGTTATCAAAATCATTGGCACTCACAACACCTTTATCAAAAAGTGCTTTCTGTCTTTGATAAATACTTTCTTGATTTTCAAGCGTTAACTTTGCGGTCTCCAAGTTGGTTCTAGCCGTTTGAATGTTATTACGTGCACTCACGAGCGAAGAAGCATTAGGAACAACTTCGATCTGCGCAAGCAAATCCCCGGCTTCTACAAACGCGCCGGCTTCTACAAGAATCTCTTTGATAATTCCTGAAATATTAGGCTTGATAAGCACCTCTTCCCGCGGAACAATACTTCCTGTAGCAACCGTTTTTTTAACAATGGTTTGTTTAGAAGGGGTTTCGGTGGTGTACACCACAGGGTCCTCCTGATTTTTCTGATATAAATAATAGAGTGATCCTATAAAAACGATAGCGATAACCGCCAGGATAACAATAGTAACCGATTTTTTCATGAGTTAATGATTCGTTTTGTTGATGAAATTTTTATTCGGTGCGCAAGGCATCAATAGGTTTAACTTTAATAGCATTTTGAGCCGGAATAAAACCAGCAAGTAATCCGGAAAAAATAAGAATGAAAAGCGCTGTGATCACTGTTCCCAGATCAACGCTTGGATTGGCAAACATCTCAACCGGACCATTAGCGTCGAGTATCGCGTTAAGCACATAAATAAGCGCTGCGCCTAGAGAGATCCCTACCATCCCGGAAATTATAGTAAGAAAAACAGACTCCATAAGAATTTGACCCCGTATAGACCAAGGGCTCGCACCCAATGCTCTGCGTATGCCTATTTCTTTGGTGCGCTCTTTTACGACAATAAGCATGATATTGCTTATCCCGATAATCCCTGAAAGAAGCACTAGGATCCCTACAAAATAGGCGACTACTTTAAGCGCGATAAACAGTCCGTCTACTTTTTGATATTGCTCATAAAGGTCAAAATTACCAATAGCACGATCGTCTTCGGGATGAATCGTATGTCTTGTTTTTATAATGTCAAAAACTTCAGACTTGAGCGCGGTGATCGAGTAACCATCTTTAGCGGTGACTGCCATCCAGCCAACTCGATTTCCCATATTGAAAGCCTGGGAGAACGCAGTAAAAGGCACATAAATCTCCTTTTGATTTTCTTCGGAATCGCCTTCGCTGGCAACTTTGGCATACGTACCCACAAGCATAAAATTGACTCCGTTAATTTTGATGTACGTACCAATGGCCTCTTCGCCATTTTCATATAAAGCGTTACGCACGCCTTCGCCTATAATCGCCACTTTACGCTTCTCCTGAATATCTCCATAATTCATAAAGCGACCAGAAGTAATATTCATAGGTTGCTGCTCGATAAATTCAGGATAGTCGCCATAAACATTAAAGGCTCCTGAGTTGAGGCCACGCACAACATTATTCGCTCCGCCAAAACCACCCAATTGATTGCGGGGTGACACAAAGCGCAGTTCTGGTATATTTTGCTTTATTGCCGCCACGTCATCAAGATCATAATTAAATCTTCGACCTTTAGGTAAACCTTTATAAGGTTTCGATATGCCTTGCGTCCACATAAACATCGTGTTGGTTGCAATGCCTCCAAAATCTTTCTTTACACCATTCTCAAGCCCTTTTCCGGCAGCAAGAAGCACCACAAGGATAAAGATTCCCCAAAGCACTCCAAATGCCGTAAGCGCAGTCCTAAACCAGTTTCGGCTTAGCGCTTCTATAATTTCATCCCAGCGATCTTTACTAAACATAATAGTGTTATTCTTCGCGAAGTGCGGTTATGGGTTTAATACGTGCTGCGCGCCAGGCAGGAACAAATCCCGCTAAGGCCCCGGCAAGTACCAAAATAAAAACAGTAGTTATGGCCACATTAAAATTCACCGATGGATTTTTGATATAATCCATTTGCATATTGGGGCCCAGCACTTCAAGTAGCGCCATACTTAAAATCAATCCTGTAAAGCCAGCAATGGCAGTTACAAAAATAGATTCGTGTAGGATCATCCCTATGATCGATAATGGCTGCGCACCTAAGGCTTTGCGTATTCCTATTTCTTTTGTGCGTTCTTTCACAATGATGAGCATAATATTACTCACGCCGACCACCCCGGCGATAATGGTACAAATACCCACGACCCAGAAAAAGGTTTTGATCATACCTATCAGGTCATAAAATCGCTTAGCATTCTCTAGCGTGTTATTTACATTGATCGCGCTCGTATCTTCTGGCGCTACCAAATGACGTTCTTTTAAAAACTCTTCAATTTCTGCTGAAAACTGAAGCGACTGTGCTAAAGCATCTTGAAAATTCTCCTGCGGTTTTAAGGTAAATCCTAGGTTACGCACCTTATCTGATCCACCAAACACTCGTTGTGATGTTGAAAGCGGCACAAATACACGCGTCTCTTCGCGCTCTCCTCCCGGATCAGAATACACCCCCACGACTTTAAAGTTGATTCCGTTGATTTGAACATATTCTCCTACAGCTTCTTTACTTCCAAAAAGATCTTGCTTCACCTTATTACCTATGATCATGATCTTTGACTTTAACTTTTGATCATCATAATTGATGTAACGGCCAGCAACAAGATCTTCGTTTTCTAGAAATTGATAGTCCGGGTATACACCTTCAACGCGGTAGCTTCCACTCTCATCGCCGTAATTTAAAGTACCACTCCACACACGATAAATTGAAGATTTAAATTCGATATCATCTTCATATTTAGAAACCAGATAATTGTAATCATCGTTGGTCATTTCAATAAATCGCCCCGGATTCAGTCCTTTGTAGCCCATAGAGGTCACCCCGCTATACACTGAAATACGATTGGCAGCATCTCTTTGAAATTCTGCACTTATTCCGTTCTGCATTCCTTGTCCAAAACCCAAAAGAATAACCAGAATAAATATTCCTGAAGCTACAGATAGGCCCGTTAAAAAAGTACGGAGTTTATTTTTAGAGATAGTCTCTAATATTTCTTGCCAGCGTTCTAAACTAAACATGACTCGCTGCTCTAACTTGATTTACCGGTGCATCGTCTATGATCAACCCATCTTTGAGATTCACAATACGTTTAGTCATATGTGCGATATCGTCTTCGTGTGTTACGATAAGGATCGTTTTCCCTTCGTCATTAATTCCTTGAATCAAATCCATAACCTCATAACTCGTCTTTGTGTCTAATGCACCGGTTGGCTCATCAGCCAAAAGCACTTTTGGATCACTGGCCAAGGCTCTGGCGATAGCTACACGTTGCTTTTGCCCTCCGGAAAGTTCATTAGGCATATGATGTGCCCAGTTTGCAAGGCCCACTTTTTCTAAGTAAGCCATGGCTTTATCTGTGCGTTCTTTACGCTTCATCCCTTGATAATAAAGTGGCATCCCCACATTATCCAGCGCGCTTTTATAATTGATAAGATTGAAGGACTGAAAGATAAATCCCAAAAATTTATTGCGGTATTGGGCTGCAATTTTCTCATTGAGATTTTTTATTGGCACGCCATCTAATGTATAGGAGCCCTGATCTGCTTCATCCAGCATACCCAAAATATTGAGCAGTGTTGACTTTCCCGAACCAGACGAACCCATTATAGATACAAGTTCTCCTTCTTGAACTGAAAAATTAATACCCTTGAGAACATGAAGTGAATTTGTTCCCATAGTATAAGATTTGTGCAAATCTTTGATGGTGATCATAAACAGATGATGGTTTAAAGTACTGATGAAAGTTTAAAATTTTAACGTTCATCTGTTTAATAGACCCGATAAAGCAAAAAATGTTACACTAAAGCTGAAGAAAATCCCACAACTTAATCTTGAGAGGTTCTTTTAGCTTTCTTGCGACTTTTGTAAATAAACCAGATCAATCCACCCATTAATAAGTAGGGAATGGCAGCCAAATAAATAATCCCATTATTCACGCCTTCTGCCATGCTATTATCTGTTTCACTTTCTAAAACAGCTCTACACATTGCACATTGCGCACTTGCAGAAAGGGATATAAAAAGGAACACTAACGATAACAAAAAACGTTTCATAATTTAGAATTTAGGCCGGATAGTATGGGAAAATCATGAAATAAACGATTACACCAGTCACAGCGACATATAACCAAATTGGAAAGGTAATACGCGCAATTTTTCGGTGCATCGCATATTTACCCAGCATAGCTCTTACGTAGGTCACCAACACAAACGGAATCACTCCAATGGAAAGCAAAATATGAGAGATCAGAATAAAATAGTAGATATATTTAAAAACACCCACAGCTGCACTTTCAGCATCTGAAACCACCCCGTCTAAATTAGCATCACCAAACTTGGTTGAATCTGAAGTCGCGTGATACAAAACATACAATACCAAGAAAATCACTGAAAGTACAATACATACTTTTATGAGTTTCTCATGCAGTTTTCGGTTTCCCTTTTTCACTTGAATAACAGCGGTAAAAAGCAGCACAGCGGTGATCGCATTGATGGCAGCATAAGTTGGAGGTAAGAATCCTAATCGAGGTACATCTGGAATGCGTATCGTGAATAAAAACGCAACCGCAACCGGAATAGCGATCGACAACGCAATAATCCAACGGTTATAAACCTTTTCTTTTTGAGCTAGATTCTCCATTTATTTCTTATTCTTATTAAGCAACTTGTTTATGTCTTCCATCAAAATATCTATTTGTGAGGTTTCTTCTCCTTCAACTTCCGGCGCTCCTTGCGGAATAAACCCACGATAATAGATCAAAGGATTTCCAAAATCATCTTTTCGCGAGCGAATGAATCCATTTTGATCTACCAAAGCAAATAATCCTGAATGCTGAAAATTTCCTTCAATATTAGGGTTCTCCTGAGCCAAAAGATTGAAACCCACATTAGCCAACTCATAGATTTCTTCTCGTGCTCCGGTCATTAAATGCCAGTCAGGATCAGTAATACCGTAACTCTGGGTATATTCTTTTAAAACTTCTGGAGTGTCATGCTCCGGATCTATACTAAAGCTCGCGATACCAAAATTTGGATTGTCTTTAAATGTGTTTTGTATATGTACGAGATTTTTGTTCATCGGGATGCAAATAGTAGGACATCGAGTGAAAAAAAACTCTACAAGAAAGACTTTTCCTTTGTAGGTATCTTCGGTTATAGTATCTCTGTTTTGATCTATAAACTCAAAATGTGGCACTTTTCGATCAGCGCCATTGACATTGATATAAGACAACTCGCCATCATCTTCTTGAGTATCGAGCTGCACAACATTAAGTCGGTCATTGTCGAGCACCTTGCCACCCATCACGCGATCTATAATTTTTGGGATCACAATGATTCCAAAAATGAGGACTATCACGGCAACACCAATATATGTTTTCTTTCTATTCATTGCATTTACTTTTTGCGATCTGCATTATTCTTTTTTAAAGCCAAGCGATATTCAGCCAAAACAATTTTAACGTCATCTTTCATTTTATCGGCCAATTCAGCAATATCAGAGCTATCATATCCGTAAAGTACACCGTAATCTTCATCATCATCTCTCCCGCGCAGCTTTCGGTCTTTATCAATGATAAAAATATAGGGGGAGCCTCCATCCTCTTGAAGGGAATAAGGCGTGTTTAAAGAATTAAAAACCGTGTTGATATTGGCCTGAGGGGTTTGTACAAAATACCAGTTAGATAAGTCTACTAGTTGGCTTAACTCATAGGTCACCTTATCTAAAGCATCCTGATCGATAGTCTCTGGCACTAAATACACGAATTGAAAATCATCAAAACCAGAAAACGACTTAAATATTTTTTGGTTCAAATTGAAAAGATCACCGCCGTCTCGCTCGATGGTATTGCCTAAAAAACCGAGTACCGTGATTTTATTTTCTAACCTCACATCTTGCTGAAGCTTTAACTCTGGAATCTCTTCCTCAATAACTGGTAATTTGGCAAAATTGTGCACACCAGAAGCAAAGAAAAGGTAGGCTACAATGGGTAGAATAAACAAAACACCTAGAACAATAAACTTCTTCATCTCAACCTTATTAAGCTATTTTAAACAGCGATTGCAAAGGTACATCACAGGGAGCTTTCCATAAAACAAGGCATAAAAAAAGACGGCGATTGCCGTCTCTTTTTTTTATGTTTTGATCTTCTTAAAAATCCCAGCTGATGTAACCATCTCGATAAACATCAAAGATGTAATCACCTTCTGTAAGAAGTATAAAAATCAAATAGCATACTAAGAAAATTCCGGTCCAAACAATTGAACGACGAAGTCCTTTAGTCTCGTGCTCCATGTGCATGAACGCCCAAGTAATATAATATGCTTTGTATAATGTAAGAATGATAAAGATCCAGTTAAGTAAGTGCATTCTTAAAAGATGCGTCTCAACAAGGAATTCTGGTCGTATAATACCTAGTATTACTTCTACAATTGTCACAACCGATAGGATTGCAAAAACTGTCCAAATTCTTTTTGTGGCTGAACCGTGATTTGATGCGTCGTGTGCCATTATAATGTTTTTAAAATCTCGTATTAATTAAACTAGGTAGAAGAATGTAAATACAAATACCCAAACTAAATCTACAAAGTGCCAGTAAAGACCAACTTTCTCAACCATCTCGTAGCTTCCTCTACGCTCATAAGTTCCCAGGATCACATTGATAAAGATAATAATGTTAATTATTACCCCAGAAAATACGTGGAAACCATGGAAACCTGTAATAAAGAAAAAGAAATCAGCAAAAAGTGGAGGTCCATATTCGTTATGCACCAAGTTTGCTCCTTGAACTACACCAATAGCATCATTCTCTAATTTTGCTAAAGATGCTTCACGAGATAAAATAGTCTTTTCTCCAGCTTCGTTTAACATTTGCGTACGCACCAAAAGATCTGGATTTGCTTTAAAGCCTTCAACAACTTCTGCAAGTTCAAAATCTGGCATTGAACTTTCAGACTCATACCATAAAGCTTCACTCTTGGTTAGCTGTGTTCTATCGCTTGGTAATTCTACCGCAAAACTTTCTAAAGCTACTTGCTCTCCTTCAGCATTTACTACTTGAAGAATTTTACCTCCTTTAGTTTCTATAGCGCCATACTCACCAGAAATGAAATTTGCCCATTCCCAAGCCTGAGAACCTACAAAGACAAATCCTCCTAATATGGTAAAGAACATATACCATATCACTTTGTTCTTCTTCATCTGGTGCCCTGCATCTACCGCAAGTACCATGGTTACCGAAGAAAAAATCAGAATAAACGTCATCAATGCCACATAGTACATTGGTGCATCTACCCCGTGCAAAAACGGAAAGTGTGTAAACACTTCATCGGCAATGGGCCACTGGTTAATAAATTTAAATCGAGAAAATCCATAAGCAGCAAGAAATCCAGAAAAGGTAAGGGCATCAGAAAGGATGAAAAACCACATCATCATCTTTCCATAGCTCGCTTTTAATGGCTGAGAGTCTCCGCCTCCCCAAATTTTGCCTTCGGTGCCTGTTTTAACAGCAGTAGCGTCCATATTTTAATATCGGTTTATAAGCGTTGCAAAAATAGTTATTTTAAAAATGCTTTTCAAAGCAATAATCGGTATTTATAACCATTCAAAAAAAAGAATTTTAAAGAATCGTTAGTATTATAGGCTGTCTTTGTTAATGAATCAAATCATCTGCAAACAGAAAAAACAAAAACAGATACACCCAAAGGATGTCTACAAAATGCCAAAACGTTGCTCCTAAAGACAAACCAAGCATTTGATCTTTAGTGTATTTACCTCTTAGTTGCTGCACGATCACCACCAGAAGCACAATCAATCCGGCAGCTACGTGTACAATATGACTTATTACAAAAGCATAGATAAACGACGTGGTCACGGTACTTTCACTACCTGTAAAAAAGTATCCGTTAGCGATAATTTGGTCAAAACCTACAAACTGAAACACCACAAAAGCGACTCCCAGTGCCAGCGTGACAAGCAAGGACAGGGTAGCCAAACTCTTTTTTCCCGATTTCACCGCTTGTTTAGACACAAGCATAGACAAACTGCTCAAAACAATGATCAAGGTGCTGATGTAAAAAGCCTGAGGCAATTCAAAATCGCGCAACCAGTCGCGACGCTCACTACTCACAATGTATGCACTGGTCAAACCGGCAAACATCATCGAGAGACTAATGATCCCAAACCACAGCATCATTTTTTTTGAACGTGCTATTTTGACTTGTTCAGATTGTGAAGTATAATCCATCTTATCTCAAAAATTTATCTGCTACGTAAATGATCTGAATCAAGGTAATATAACTTACGCTTGAAAGCATCAAACGCTTTGCAGTAACATTATTTTTATATTTAAAAAGCCGAATTGCATAATACAGTAAAAGCAACCCTAAGATGGCCACCAAAACTGCCGAAATAGGCGTTAGATATAATCTTCCGGTCACTCCAAAAACAGGAATCAAAGAAACCAAAACGGTCCAAATCGTATACAAAATCACCTGTACTGCGGTCCCGCGATCACGCTTTCCGGTAGGTAACATAAAGAATCCACCTTTTTTATAATCGTCATACAGAAACCAACCAATAGCCCAAAAGTGCGGGAATTGCCAAAAAAACTGAAGCATAAATAGCGTCCCTGCTTCAATACCAAAATCTCCTGTTGCTGCTACCCAACCCATCATAAATGGAATAGCACCCGGAAAAGCCCCTACAAAAACAGAAAGCGGTGTTTTGGTCTTTAAAGGTGTATAAACACACACATAAAGAAAAATAGAAATTCCACCAAAAATCGCAGTGATCGGGTTGATGTAGTAAAGCGTAATGAGCCCTAAAATAGTAAACACACAAGCTATTATAAATGCTGTGCGCACGCTCATTCTGCCCGAAGGAACCGGACGATTTTTGGTTCGATCCATCAAGGCATCAAGATCTTTCTCTATGATTTGATTATACGCGTTAGAAGCGCCAACCATAAGATAACCACCTACAGCCAATAAAAGAATCGTTAACCAGTCAAATGTATAAGCGCCTAGAAGATATCCTGCCATACTCGAAAAAACCACACTGATAGCAAGACGCATCTTTGTGATTTCTTTGAAATCGATCCAGAGTGATGATGGCGACTTATGGGTTTCTACGAGGCTCAAAAGTGTGTTATTCAAGGGCTTTAAAAAGTCGTGCAAAGATACTGCACGAAGTACTTCTACACAACCAAATCACAACTTAATATAAGTGCTTTAACTCCTTAAATCTTCAGCCGTAAAAGCTTTGATTTACTCCAAACCTACTGCATCATAAACCTGAACGCGCTCCCATAAATGCTCAGCTTCTTCAATAAATTTTAGATGCACGGGCTCTTGTTGATACTTATTCTGAATTTCTTTGGAAGGAAAAGTCAATATAATCGAATACGTCCAACTATTGTCTACAACCTCACGCGGCGTGTTGGCCGGCTGCCCGATAAATTGCGTTTGTGCATATTCACTGGTACTTAAAAACTTTTTTAACGAAGCTTCAAAAGCCTTGCGATCTTCTTGACTGTCGGGATTCTTTAACCAGAAGTAAACGACGTGTGCAAAATTTGGATCAAATTCTTTCATAGTTGAAGTTTCAGTTTTACAAGATACAGCCGTTACACAAAAAAGCACAACCAGCCCTAGCAGTGTTGTTTTCATCTTTAAAATTTTAATAATCGTAATACCAATTAAAGATATCGGTTCTAATACCAAAATTCACCCAAACCGTGCTTTCTTCAAAGTTCACGGGGTCAAATTGGTCTATAGTATGATTGCGATATAAGACATTGGTATACAATTTAAAGTTTGTAGAAGGATTAACAATGTAACCTAATTCTATATTCCCGATTAAGGTGTTTGCCGTATTTCCCTGACCGATCTCAATACCAAATTCGCTCGGGATATTTTCATCATTTCCATAAATACTTCCTCCATAATAAACATCATCTATAGCTCCCAGTTCAAAACCGCGCTTGCCATAAATT
Organism: Leeuwenhoekiella blandensis MED217; assembly: GCF_000152985.1. Lineage (GTDB taxonomy): Bacteria > Bacteroidota > Bacteroidia > Flavobacteriales > Flavobacteriaceae > Leeuwenhoekiella > Leeuwenhoekiella blandensis. Next base: position 3,733,489 of record NZ_CH672395.1, read on the forward strand.
GCTTTTGCTGTACCATACCAGCGGTCATTTTGATATCTGGCAATCGCAATAAACTCTCTAAAGTTAGCACCCCACAAATGCGCCATAGACTGATTGTTGTGACCATAATTCAACACAATCTCATTATTACTATACACATAAGGACGCACCTGATTATACTCCAGCTGAAGTTGTAAATTCTCAATATTGAAAGCATCGTAATACTTGACACCTAACTGCACTCCTTGTTTATTCTGAAAACTTTTGTTTGAACTAAAAACCGCTCCGGTTGAAAATTCATCGATGATCACTTGAGCATAAGCATTAAAACGGTCGCTAAACTTATATTTTGCACTCAAGCCGATAAGCGCATTTCCGCCACGAGAACCGGTTGAAAATTCGATTGCCCGATAAAAAATTATAGGATTTAAATAATTTAAGTCAAAGCCTCGGTCATTATCATTGGTCCAGATCACATTTTCAAAAAATCCTAAATTCAATCGTTTGGTAGCATTAAAACTCAAATAATGATTTGCCATGAATTTAGTTCTAAAAGAACCATTCTCGGTGACATCCGATCGAACATCTCTTAAAGACATCCACGTATTGGTGTATTTAAACTTCCAAAACTTCGTACTCATTTTAAAAAATGGATACGGACTCGCATTATCACTCAACAACAACGAGCGATAGCCATCACCTATAAAGTTTTTCCCGTGACCAAATTGAAAATTGAAATACTTGCTAGGCGAGTAAGACAAATAAGCTTCAGCTACCGGATAATCAAAATTCCCATCAGCAGCCTCTGCCGCAATACCTCTTCCCGGTACAATAGCAGGATTTCCGCCATCTGGCGCGATCGAGCGTGCTAATCGATTGTAATACCCGGCAAAACTTCCCTGGCTTTCATAAAAAACGGTGTAAAAATTAAGTTTACTTCCTAAACCTCCTTGAAAAATTACCGCCCGCGTATTGTTGTAGGTAAAACTTTGATCTTCATTATCTGCAGTTTCAAAACCCAACTGCAAATCTGCAGCAGGATCCAGCGTAAACCAATAGTCATCACCTTGCAAAGTCACCATATGTTCATTCCAAAGCTTACGCCCGAACCAAGATGATTTATCCTTATAAAGCGTTTCACGCTTTTGCTTAAAATCATAATAATTATTTACCTCTGTATAAAGGAAGGGCTTACTACTCGTGTGCGCATTTGTTCCTACCGCATTCATCTCCTGATCAAATCTGCTATAGGTTTGATGTGAAAAAGGCACATACAATTGAGAGTCGTACTCTCTGTTTTTAAATGGAAAAGTCTTGATCGCATCATATTCCGACTCTAGATCTTCAACCGGAGTTGCTCCGTAAGACACATTATCCTCTTCATTACTAGATTCAGACTGAAACCCTTCGGGCACCGGTATAGGCATACTGAATTGCATATACGTAGGCCTACCATTATATGTCGCAGGTTTGATCTTAGGCAACTTCTCAAAAACGCGCATAAGCGCTTCTCGCAAAGCTTCAGAAACTGCCGTGACATTAATTATTTTAAATTCACCTTCTCGGGTCACCTCAAACAAAACCACCATATCACCGGAATAACTGGAATCAATGATATCCTGCGGAATGACAAAATCGGCTTTAATTTTCGATATTAAAGTTTGATTAAAGCACTCTTTTAAAGCAGCATCGCTCACCTGCTCACAAGAATCAAAAACAGGATATTTTTCAAAATTACCATTGATTAATTGTGCTCTTACCGAAGCTATAACCAACAAGAAAAGAATAATGCTTATCGCCTTTTTTATAGACATGAATTTAGAAGATTTAGGTTGCGGAAAGATAGCACTTTTTAAAAACAAGCTCAGCACTCGTAATTCAACAAAAAAAGCCCGCCTTTTCAGGCGAGCTTCTCGATACGTATTCTTATATCATGTTAATTTTGAACTTTAAACCGAATGGGTTGAGAATAAATAACACGCACATTTCTGTTACGCTGTTTACCGGGCTCCATCACGGGAAGTTTATTCATAACGCGTTTAGCTTCTTTTTCTAAAGCCGGATGCGGCGCGCGCGTTTTAAGGTTTATAATTTCACCATATTCATCAATAGTAAATTGCACGTCTACCCTATTTACTCCTGATAAACCATATTCTTCCCCTAAGGTCGTATCAAAATTTCGACCGATAAACGCATTGAGTTTTTCCTGCATGCAGGCTTTGCGCTCTGCATTGGTTTTTAAACCTTCACATCCGGGATAAATAGGAACAGTCTCTACCGCAATAAAAGGTACAGACTCCGGTTCTTCATCGGGAATATCTTTTAAATCTTCTAAACCAGGTACTGCCTCTGTTACCGGTTCAGGCTCCTCAAAAATTAAATCATCAATGGGCTCAGGCACATTTTCATCAATCACCGGCGAAACATCAAAAGATTCGATAGGTTTTGGCGGTTTAGGTTTTACCTCCTCACGTCTGATGGGTTCATTCCACTCATTCATCGTGAGGACTGCAACATCAGGAAGAACTTCTAGCTCATAAACCACAGCAGGTGATTTGATTTCGATGACTACGATAGCCAGAATAAGAGCTACAATAAGCCCTATTTGAAAATAAACGACGTTGTTTTTACTTAAATTTACGTCGTGCTTGCTTGTTGTGCGTGCATCGCTTTGCCGAGCGACTGCAGCGCGTTCTTGTGAATTTTTCATAAGAAAAGTTTTAATGATTACTATTCTTTAAAACTTTAACAATAAGCTTGCCACAAAAAAATCCCGTCGCACATTTGTGGACGGGATTTTAAACTTTATATGTATTCAAGAATTAATCCTGAACTTGGAACACAATAGGAAGTGAGTATAATACCCCTACTGCCTTTCCTCGCTGCATACCAGGAGTCATTTGAGGCAATAGTTTAATTACACGTGCAGCTTCTTGCTCTAAACGCGGGTGCGGCCCACGAGAACCTATATCTACAATGTTACCTTTTTGATCAATTTTAAAACGTACATAGATACGATTAATACCAGACAAACCAAGTTCACTACCTAATTCAGTGTTAAACTTACGGTTCACAAACTGACTAATCTTTTCAGACATACATTTTTTCTTAGCATCGTTTCCTTTCTCGCCTTCGCAACCAGGATAAACCGGTACGTTTTCGATAACAGCAAACGGTACGTCTTCGATCACTTCTTCTTCTGCAAAAGTAACCTCTTCAACCTCAACGATCTCTTCTTCCTGACTGGTTTCAGTAGACTCGATTACGGTTTCTTCGATTTCTTTATCGTCCTCAACAACCTCAATAATTTCCGGTGCTGGTGGTGGCGGTGGAGGAGGTGGCGGTGGTGGTGGCGTGTTTAACTCAGTAATCGGCACATCTTCTTCAATCATATCGTCCATCTGTAATTGTCCGATATCAATGGCCTTTTTCTCATACGTCTTCCACTCGATAGCCATGTAACTCAGCCCGAGTATCAGAATAAGACCTAACTGAAAGAAGAGTACACTTCTTTTACTTAGATCTGCTTTAGGATTTTTCTTAGGTTCCATGTGAATCTTTAGTTATTAAGGATTGCTAATTTAATTAAAAATAGTATCAACTCGAAATTAAAGTTTTGATTTTAGCGCATTAAGTTGAGGTTTTGCTAGAAAAACTATCAGTATTCCTATTAAAATCCCAACTGAATTTGCCAAAACATCTTTAAAATCTGCTGACCTAGAGGTTGTTAACTCACCTTGTAAAATCTCAATAATTATACCATAAATCAATGCAAGGCTACAAGATTTTATTAATGCTCTTGAAAAATTGTCTTTTTTCTGCTTTAAAACATAAAAAAACAGAAACCACAAGCTTACAAAAACAGCATACGCCAGAAGATGAACGACCTTATCGCTATCTTCTGGCGCATCGCTAATATGCGGCATAGGCATTAAACAAATGCTTGCAATGAATGCCGTATAAAGGTAGACTGCTATTTTAAGCAGATTAACCACCTATGATTTCTTGATAAGCTGCTACATCAAGCAATGTATCGAGCTCACTCTCGTCACTAAATTTAATTTTGATCATCCAACCTTTACCGTAAGGATCTTCATTTACAGCTTCAGGCTCAGATTCTAAGTCTGCATTAAACTCAATGATCTCACCGGTAAGCGGCAAAAATAAGTCTGAAACCGTTTTTACGGCTTCTACCGTTCCAAAAACCTCTTCTTTATCTAAGGTTTCTCCTTCGGTTTCTACTTCTACATAAACGATATCTCCTAATTCTCCCTGAGCAAAATCAGTAATGCCCACAGTAGCGATATCTCCTTCTATACGCACCCACTCGTGGTCTTTTGTATACTTTAAATCAGCTGGTAAACTCATAGTTAGTGTTAATTAATTTCCGAAATTATATCTCAATGTTATTCCTGAACGTATTGTGGTTTGCGGGTATGCCGTTGAAATCGCATAAGTCGCAAACGCGTGATCGTAATAAAATATCGCCGTCAGGTTTTTACTCAACGCATAATCTGCTTTAAAAGTCAACCCATAAATATCTTGCCCGGCAGTGATTTGACTGTTTTCTAAATCTAAATAACGTACGATCGTCTCATTCTGTCGCAACGACAAATCTGCTCTAAAGTTTAAATCACTTTTTAAAACGGTTTGCCTTCCTCCTATTCTGGTAGCAAATCTAATATCTTTTAGTCGATATCCCAGCCCTATTATATATTCGTTTCCGTGAATTTCTGTGAGTAGGTTGTTGTCAAAACTCAATGAAAGGGTGCGATCTTTTCTTAATTCTGCTAAAATTTTAACCGAATTATTCATCTCAAAATCCAAACGAATTAAAGGTGAAAACAATTCCGTCAGGTTGATATTGGAGTACAACATCGAATTCATAAAGTCTCCTGCCTGATTGGTTTGCGCATCACTGGGATCATTATTCAAATCTGTATCGTAATTCAAATTGGTACGGAATTGATTTATCGTATAGCCTGCTTGATAGCCGTGATTGATAGAAAAACGTTTAAAGCGCTTTTTAAACCAATCGATTTTCATCAAACCGGTATATTTTAAATTCCAGTTAGGAAGCGGAAAACTTCTAAAAGCTCCCAGCGATACATCTGAAGCATTGCCCGGCGTATACGCTGCTAGAAATGCCGGCAATAATACACGCTGGCTTGTGCGGCCAAAACCTACCGGATATCCGTTCTGATCCCGAGGATATTGATCATTACCATAAAAATCTGTTGCAAGACGTTCTGCAATCACAAGACGATTAGACCGGAATCTATTGAAGTTTGCTGAAGATTCTAACGAACTCGAGTTAAAAGCTGTCCCGATCATCAAAGTCGAAATACTGTAATTACCTAGCGTATTCCCGGTAAGACTATTGTACTCGAGCGTCGTTGGGTCTACTCGATAATTCTCATTATAAGTTTCTTGATAGATACGGTTCATGTTAATATCGATCGTAAGATCTTCAAGAAAACTGGTTTGAGCCTGTATGTCTAGGTTTCGATTTTCTACTTCGCTGTATTGCTCGTTATACTCTTGATATAAAGTAAGCCAACCTTGACGCGCAGCATAATCTCTAACTTCTGCCTGACTACCAAAAACAAAACCAGTCGTTGGACGTACGGTTCCTAAAAAGCCTACTCCCGGTAAATACCCGGGAAGATACGTCCCGTTGTTTTGCTCATAATTAACTTGTATTCGCTTGATTCCCGTAGCAAGACCTATTAAGGTATTGGTTGCTTTGTCTCCCGCACTCAATTTATTTTCTTCCTGTGGCTGTCTGGGCTGCGTTGGCGTTCCCAAAGTAGGTACGGCTCTGCTTCGGTCTGATCTAGAAGAAGGTCCGGCGGTTTTCTTTGACAATCCTAGAGCATCATAAAGCGTCTTCATGTCTAAAGTTGTTTGCAACGCATGATTATTTGCATTTTGAACCGAATTCCCCAAATCAGGAATTCCTTCTAAAGTTTGCAATTGATAAGAACCCCGCGTCCACTGAAAGTCTGCACTATATGAATAAGTAGATTTGATAAAATCCAGATACGGGATTTTATTTATCGGCAATTCATAATTGAGCTGCATGGTCTGATTATGCCGATCTGGTGTACCCACATCAAAGAACTGAGAATAAACGCCTCCAGCATTTTCATCCAGCGAGTTATCAGGATTTAAATAATTACGCACCACTCGGTTTTGGTACTGATCCAAATTGATACGCAAGGACTTAGTTACCGGATAATTAATCGTAAAAGTTCTATCAAACTGATAATTACGCTGTAAATATTCTGGGATAGGAATAGAATTTTCAGTTGCAAGAATATCTCTAAAACGCTGTCTACTGAATTGTCTTGTAATATTGGAAGAAATATTAACGCTAGCCGGCAAATAATTAAAGTTGAAATCTTTCAGCAACTTCCAATACTTACTGGTAAAAAGCGAATCATTCTTCTTAAAGGGCTCTACCGGTTTTGGCTGAAAGGCCATCGTATACGTCGCTCCGGCGCGCACATTTTGATCAACAGATTCTTCGATCTCAAAGTCTTTGTGCTCTTCTTGATTATGACTATAAGCAAAAGTAAAATTTTCAACATCCCACGGCATTGGCTTTTTATCTCCTGTACGTTCTTTACGCACTCCAATAAAGTTGATACTTTCTCGCTTAGTACGCTCAATAGCAATCTCCTTGATTCGCTCGCGTTCAGCTTCAGAAGATGCCGCCGCCAGCCTATCATCTAGTTCGAGATCGGTATACAGCGGGTCATATTGCGGCGTTATGGTTTGCACACCTTTAGCATAATTGAAAGGCACTTTTACCCCCCATTTTTGCGGCAACAGCTGCCCCAAATTAACGTTAGTAACCACATCGTACGACTTCACGTCTTCACGCGCACGTTGATTGGGCCCTGCATCAATACTACCAAAACCAGTAGTAGACTGTCTTGCCGTTCCTGAAAAGGTTGCGAAATCAGCGAGATTGGCATCCATATTTACAATACCGGCCCAGCCGCCTTCATTTTGCAGTCCAGATAAGCGCAACTCATTAAACCAAGCTTCAGCACACACCGTACCGCGACCTTCGTCATTTCCATTTTTAAGACCAAGCATCAACACACGCACGTCTCCAAAACTAGGATTCCCTTGAATACCTACCCTAACTTTTCCGGTTTCATAAGGCGTACTCGCAGGGTCTACAATAGGATTACCTTCTTCATCAAAATAGGTGATTTGATCTGCAAGCGTATTGTAGTCTCCATTAAAAAAGGTCGCCTTAACCGTTTGCAAAACCTCAAGTGGTAATTTTAATTGATTCACTTCCGGCCAAATCAAATCAGGACTACTGGTCCCGAAAGCCGTTGGGCTCAGTGGTAATTCAATCTGATAGAAATTTGAGGTCAAATCGGTACCCATCCTGATGATCGCGACCACTTCATTCTCTACTACCTGAATTTCATTAATAAGCGACTCCAGATGCACAAACATTTCCAGATTCTCGTACTGTCGCATATCTAACCTGAAGTTCTTGTAAACAGCACGGCTATCCTGAGTCTCCAGATCACAAACCGTTAAAGATAAGGACTGTTCATTCTGGCGGATGTTGTTATTGTTATTGATAAGTTCTTCCCGATAAACTCCGGGAGGCAACACATAAGGTATTGGGTTACGGTTGTTGTTTTCTTCAATATTTACTGAAGTCACCTCAAAGCGTGTATTTTCGGTTGAAGGGTCTGACTCATCAGGATCTAAAGTGTATAAGTAACGACGGTAATCACCACGCACCAGATCAAAAGCTCCAAAGCGCAATACTGTAGGATCTTGCCATCCACTCATAAACATGCGCATAAAGCGAATAGACCTAAAATCGTTTATTCCACCTTTGCTTCCGGTAGGTTCACTGATCGGGATTTTAAATTGATACCAAGTTACCGGCATCGTATTTCCGTTTTGAAGAGTCACTTCTATATCGCGTTGATCAACGATAAACTCGTTTGAGATATCCAGGCTTTGAGGTGTAATATCAAGTTGATACTCATAATAACTATCAACGGTATTCATTGTAAAATCTCTGTTGAAATCTTCAACATCAGGAACCGTTGTAGACCCGCGGTCTGTTTGCGATACATCAACGGGCGAGTTCCCCTCAAGACCGTTATAATTTTTATATCGATTTAAAACCGAACCGGTCGCTGAAACAAAATATTGATAATTATCTCCTGAAGGATCTTCCAGACCTGCAAACTCCGGATAATTTTCTGCTTCCTGCGCATCACTTAAACCATCATAACCTACATCTTGATTGGTACGCTGCTCTCCTTCGGTATCAAAAGCATAGATCAAAGCTTGATTGTTGGGCACTTTTCCCCAGGCAGTCTCTACCGTATTGCTTGCCGAACCGTCTTGCGGCAAACCATTTTCATATTGTTTTCTTCCGTCTTTGAGTACGTCTTCAGAAATGTTACCCAAGTTTAGTGTAAGTCGGCCTCCGGGATTGGTTGCATTTTCAGCATAAATAAATGGATCCATTACCCAGAACTCAATGAACTCTACATTTTGCTGTTCAAAATCTGTAGAAGCAAATTGGCGCATGATTCCTCCAAAATTCTCTGTGGGATTTTCCAAAACACCATCCTGAGCATCCTGACTAAAATTATAAGGACCACGCTCTCCCGGATAGTAGGCCAGATCTAAGGTAAACAACGCCTGCGTGGTACCGGCAATAATATCTTGCTCCGGAAAAATCTCATCCCTAAAAACCCTACGCGTAGCATAGGTTGAAACATCGGCGTCTGTTATTCCATCAGGACGTTGACTTGTGTAAAAAATAGGATCTATCGTATACCAAGCCAACTTTGCCCTTTTGTAGCCTGTTCTTAAATCGCCATTCATCAATTCTCCTCCAAAATCAATAGGCGCCGAAGACAAAAACCATTGCAAGGGCGAACTGATATCAAGCGAAGTTTGAGTTCCTTCAAAGTCATCAATGTAAGAGGCTGCTTCCCCGCCAAAATCGGTAGCTTTAGGTTGTCCCGGAATTAAATAAGCAACTTCACCACGCAAAGAAACCGTAGAAGGTACATCGGTATCAATGTTTGGAAGCTTGTTGACCAGACGCGTTAAAAAGGGAACTTCTGTTGAAAAATTAGCATTAAGACCAAAAATAGTATTGTTGATAGGTTCAAAGCTATAGGTGGCTTTTTGCGTAAGCGGTCGCTCATTGAGATTGAGCAAAGTTCCCCCCACCACAAAATTCTCGTTGAATTGATGCTCCACATTTAAACCTGTAAAGCGTTTAGTTTGTTGACCAAAAAGCGCATTATTTTCGGTAGAAACCTGAATAGGAACTCCTGAACCTTTGAGCGCCTGATCTAGAATAATCACACGACCTCGTCGATAATCTACAGAATAGTCCAAACCTTCTTGCAACACACGACCGCCTGCAGTAACCGTCACAGACCCTTGTGGAATATTGAAACCGCCTATTGGGATTCCTTCTTCTTGCGTAGATTTAAAAGTACCCTGTAATTGAAATACATTTTTATCGGCATTATCCCGCGCGACAGTTTTGGTTGAATTATACAGTGAGCTGTATACATATTTTGCCTGGTTGGCATTATAGGTATCAGCCTCTCCATACTGCTCTCCGTTGCTCGCCCGAAGCTTGTTAAATAAATATTCTCCAAAAGGCTCAACCGAAGTAAAAATGATACTTCCGTTACGCACGTTTACCGTAATCCCTTCTTGAAAGTCAAAAAATCCATCACCTCCCACCTGTGGATCACCATATTGTGTGAGTCGGTCTAAATTGAACACATTCAATAATGGAGTGTTTGCCACATCATCTGGTAATGCCGGCCCGCCGGCTGCTGCTGTGATGTAGTTAATAGGTGAAGGCGAGTTGTAAACGATATTCATTCTAAAACCATCAGGCTCTAATTGTCCAACGCCTAAACCGTAGATATTTTTCATCATCAAATCCCAAACCGGTTCCTGAACATCTGTGATATTACTTTTAAGCAATTTTACCACCAGAGCTTGCGAAGTTCCACCTTGTCCCGGAGTAATAAAGCTATCTAGAATACCATCATTATTTACATCTCTCCCGTTGGTTTGATCGGGATCAGCAGCATCGGCGATCTGATCTCCATCGGTATCCTGACCATTATCATTTACACCATCTCCATCAGGATCTACGTCAACAATATCTGGCACACCATCACCATCGGTATCGGCATAAGCTCCGCTAGTGGCATCTACTCCATCATTTGCAAACTCCCCTACCTGATACACTTCGCCGTTGACCGTATATTGAAATGCCACACCCAATACTTCATCATTGTTCAAGCGCTGATTTAATGAGATATATCCCAATTGTGTATTCAAGGTATATTCTGAAGCGGTAAGTTTACGTGCATTTTCAAGCGAAACATAATCTGAACCGTCAGCAACTTGCACGCCACCAAACCCTTCTTGAACGGTTGCCGCATCACGTATCGCCGAAGTAAGCACAGAAGGTGCGGTACCGTTGATTCCGAAAGGGTTAAAATCATTACTGGAGTTTCTCGGGTATGCTCCTGCCGGCAGATTTATAAATCCGCCGGGAAGGTTAGGCAACCCTATTTTTGAAGGATCTGATTCCCCAATATCTTGAATTGCGACAATATTTCTAGTATTCTCAAACCGCTGTGTACGGTTGGTCACCCAAACTTCAATACGCGTGATTTGAACATTTGAATTGATAAAAGGATAATTTGCCAGCGCCCGGTCATAATTATCTCTAAAGTATTGTGCCAAAAAGTAATGGCGGTTCTCATCGTATTCTAAGGCAAATATGTCAAAATCCTGAATCGTCCCGTCACCTTGGGCAACCACTTGGTTGGTTTGTGATTGTTGTTCAGAAAACACACCGGTGATCGTCGTTTTTCCAAACTGAAGTTGGGTTTTTACCCCAAATAAACTTTGTGAACCTTGAATGAGCGCACTATTGAGCGGCATACTCACATTACCCACCTCTATTTTCTGAATGATGTCATCTTCGTTAGGCGTGTACTCTAACTTTATTTGATTCTGAAAATTAAAGGTAGACTCGGTATCATAAACAGCATTCACCTGCAAGCGTGTACCCACTTTACCCAGCAAACTCAAACTGATACGCTGATCAAAATCAAAACTGAAATTGCTTCGGTTACGTGGAGAGAAACTAGGGTTATCTTGCTTGGTAAACAATCCTCCAATATCCATTTCTACCGAACCTTGCGGTGTGAATTCAATAGTATTTCCGCCAAAAATAGATTCAAAAAAATCAGAGTCTACATAAAAGTTGGGCAATAGACTGTTTTGATTTTCTTTACCTTCTTCGGTGCGCCCGTCTACAGCGGCAATTTTCTCTTGAAAATAAGCCCGCATGCGCTCTTTTTTTACCAATTCTTTGAATTCGTCTGGCGTGAGAATTCTCGGGTAATTGATGTTATATGCTCCTAAAGTTTCAGAGTAGATATACTTATCGGTAAGTGGGTCGTAAGTATATTTTGAAATGATAGAATTGGGATTCTTTAAGCTTAATTTCCCTAGGCTTACACCGGCTTCTGTAGAGTCTTGTTCCTCTTCTTCTTGGGCAAACACCGGTATAGAACACAACAGCGTTCCTGATATCAATAGCATTTGTAAGGAAAACCAGCGTAGTTTTGTACCCAATGTCTATTACAATTTTTTTAGTGCCAATTTAATGATCGTCTCGACCGAAGCTTGCGGTTCATCACGCACAATAGTTGTACATACTTTTTCTGCCTGCTTCCGCGCAAAGCCCAAAGTCTCTAATGCAGATAACGCTTCTTCCTTATTGGTATTGTCTGCAATTGGTGAAACTTCATTAATATCATAAACTTTAAGAATTTTATCTTTTAAGTCTAAAATTACGCGCTGTGCAGTTTTGGCTCCAATGCCTTTTACTCCTTGAATGGTTTTAACATCGCCGGTAGCAATGGCCTGCTTAACCTGACTAGGTTCAAGAGAAGAAAGCATCGTACGCGCAATACTTGTCCCAACCCCACTTACAGATATTAGAAGTTTAAAAATCTCTCGTTCTGACTTATGAGCAAAACCGTAAAGCGTATGCGCATCTTCTTTAATATGCAAATAGGTATACAACATAATACTTTCGCCCTCGGGCAAAAGTGAAAATGTATGTAATGAAATATTCACAAAGTAACCCACACCATGACATTCAATGACAACATCTGTGTGATTTTTCTCAATTAACTTCCCTCTTAAAAACGTAATCATGTACTAATAAAACGTTAAGGCCTCAAATGTACTAAAATTAATCAGCACACCTAAGGCCTATTTATTTAAGGCGTTATGCTTTGTTTTCGCCTAAAAGCTCTTCCTGTAACTTCTTTCCTTTTTGCTGTGCATCGATCACCGCAACGGCAGACATATTTACGATCTCATCAACACTAGCTCCTAATTGCAAAACGTGAACAGGTTTATTCATCCCCATCATTATAGGACCAATATTGTCTGCATTATTCAACTCCTTTACCATTTTATACATAATATTGGCCGAATCGATATTTGAGAATACAAAGGTGTTGACTTTTTTTCCTGCGAGTTTCGAGAATGGAAATTTACTCTTCAGCATATCTGCGTTAAGTGCAAAATCTGCCTGAACTTCACCATCTACAGCAAGATCAGGATAATACTTATGCAAGTAGGAAACGGCTTCGCGTACTTTATCTGCTTGCGGGTTTTTTGAAGAACCGAAGTTAGAATACGAGATCATCGCAATTACCGGTTCCATACCAAAAAGGCGGACTGTTCGCGCTGTCATCAATGCGATTTTTGCCAATTCTTTTGCTGTAGGTTCAATATTGATCGAAGTATCTGCTAAGAATAAAGGTCCGCGACTGGTATTCATCAAGTTGGCTGCAGCTACTTTCTGAACGTTAGGCGCCGAACCGATAACCTCAAGAACAGGTTTTACCGCTGAAGGATAACTACTGCTATATCCTGTGATCATCGCATCAACATCGCCTTGCTTCACCATCATTGACGCATAATAATTGCGCTGTCTCAACAAACGCTGTGCGTCATAAAGCGTTACGCCCTTACGCTTACGCTCCTGCCAGTAAATCTGAGCATACTCGTTAAGTTTCGGTTTTTCTTCGGGTGTTTTAGGGTCTATTATTTGTACATCAGCATCAAAATCTAGCTCTTCCATAAGTTCAATTATGGTCTCACGATTTCCTAACAATACCGGCACACCTATACCTTCATCGTGAATGATTTGCGCTGCTTTTAAAACGTCAAGCTGATCTGCTTCAGCATAAACAATACGCTTCGGCTCCGTTTTCGCACGGTTGAGTATAAGGCGCACAATTTTATTGTCTGAGCCCATACGCTCGTGCAACTCATCTTCATACTTCACCCAATCGGTGATCGGCTCTCGTGCTACACCGCTATCCATCGCTGCTTTTGCAACCGCTGGCGGCACTTTTGCAATCAATCTGGGGTCAAAAGGTTTAGGAATAATATACTCGCTACCAAAGTTCAATCGCGTTTCGCCATAGGCAATATTCACTTGCTCCGGCACCGATTCTTTAGCCAGTTCTGCTAAGGCTTTAACCGCAGCCATTTTCATTTCCTCATTAATTTTTGTTGCACGCACATCTAGCGCACCTCTAAAAATAAAAGGGAAACCGAGCACATTGTTTACCTGATTAGGATGGTCAGATCTTCCTGTTGCCATAATGATATCATCACGCGTATCCATCGCAAGGTTATAATCGATCTCCGGATTTGGATTTGCCATTGCAAAGACGATGGCATTAGGCGCCATTGATTTTAACATCTCGGGAGATACAATATCTGCAATCGACAAACCGATAAACACATCGGCATCAACCATCGCTTCATCTAGCGTATCAATTTTACGATCTGATGCAAACTCGGCTTTTTCTGCAGAAAGATTCTCACGATCACTACGTATTACTCCTTTACTGTCGAGCATTACAATATTTTCGGCCTTTGCACCAAACGCCTTATAAAGTCGCGTACAGGAAACCGCAGCAGCACCCGCACCACTTACTACGATACGAATGTCTTCCATCTTTCTATCTGTCAACTCCACAGCATTGAGCAACGCAGCCGCAGAAATGATCGCTGTCCCGTGCTGATCATCGTGCATCACAGGAATATCGAGTTCTTCTTTCAAACGTCGTTCGATCTCAAAAGCTTCAGGAGCTTTAATATCTTCGAGGTTGATTCCACCAAAAGTTGGCGCAATATTCTTTACTGTTTCGATAAAAGCATCTACATCTTTGGTATCTACTTCAATATCAAAAACGTCTATTCCTGCAAAAATTTTAAACAGAAGTCCTTTACCTTCCATCACCGGCTTTGAAGCTTCGGGACCAATATCACCAAGTCCAAGAACCGCTGTTCCGTTAGAAATTACGGCAACTAAATTCCCTTTAGCTGTGTATTTATAAGCATTTTCTTTATCCTTTTCAATCTCCAGACAAGGCTCTGCAACTCCCGGTGAATACGCCAAGGAAAGGTCGCGTTGAGACGAATATTTCTTGGTAGGTACAACCGCGATCTTACCCGGTTTTGGTTTTGCATGATAAACTAAAGCCTCACGGCGCTTACTTTCTTTGCTCATAATTCTATTGTTTGCTAGTAGTACAAAAGTAAGCCTATTATTGAATCACCCTAAGAAATCTGAAGGTTTCCTTTTATCAATTTTTAATACTGAATTACCTCCTAACGGTTAAGACATATTAATTTCATCTGAAGAATAACTCTTTTTTAAACGCAAGGCCAATACTGCCGCGATAATAAAAAACACGCCACCAAAAAGAATTGCATTTACCGCATTATCGTCGAGTAGATTTTTGATAATAGGTCCAAATGTTACCGTTTGTATCAACATAGGAATCACGATCATCATATTTACAATTCCCATATAGACGCCGCGTTTTTGCTCTGGAATAACTTTAGAAACCATCGCATACGGAATCCCCATCATCGCCGCCCAGCCAATACCGAACAATACCATAGGAATAAGCAGCGCATATTCATTTTTTATGAAAGGCATGCTTAACAATGCAATTCCTGTAAAAACCAAACTCAATACATAAACATTGCGGGAACCGTATTTCTTAGCAAAAGGAACCAATGCCAGAGCAACGATCATCGTTACAAAATTGTAGGTCCCGTTCATCAAACCTGTTTGTGCTAAAGCCTGTTCAGAAATCATTTGAAAATTTTGAGCAAATGCAGTGTCTCCCGTCCCAACGGTTCCGCCAGATTTACATGCCTCCATAATCGCTTCAAAGCGTTGATTATCTTCATTGGTCAACCCGTAAATACTATTGCGCAACATAGGCGTGATAAACTGCCAATACACAAATAACGCATACCATTGAAAGAAATAAACCGCTGCTAATTTTTTAAGCATCTTAGGCATATTACCGATTGCAACTATAATTTCTGCAAATGGCTCTTGAATTCGCTGAAGAAAGGTGGATTCCTGTTTTTCCTTTTTTAGAATTGCCAAAGCCTCGTCTGACGGAGGAATTTCAGGAGTTTTCCAAACCGACCAAGAAATAGTTACTACCGAAGCAATTGCCCCAAGGAAAAACGAATAATACACCCACGTTGGAATATTAGAAACGGTCTCGGTTGCTGTAGAACATAACGCGGCACTCTGCTCTGCCGAAGTCCCGAACCAGTCTTGAAAGAGGAAAAGAGAAAAGTTAGCAATCGTAATCCCGGCTCCTACAAACAAGCTTTGCATTTGATAGCCAAACGTCAATTGATCATCATTGAGTTTATCTCCTACAAACGCACGGTAGGGCTCCATGGCTGTATTGTTTGCTACATCAAGTATCCATAACAAACCAACTGCGAACCACAACTCTGGACTATACGGAAATGCAAAAAGGCATAAACTTCCTAAAATTGCACCTATGAGAAAAAACGGTTTTCTACGGCCGCCCCATTTTGGCAACCATGTTTTATCTGAAATCGCACCAATTATGGGCTGAATTAAAAGTCCGGTTACCGGCCCGGCAAGATTAAGAATTGGCAAATCGGCGTGGTCTGCGCCTAAAAAAGAAAAAATAGGATTGATCGCTGTTTGCTGCAGCCCAAAACTGAATTGAATACCGAAGAATCCAACATTCATATTCCATATTTGCCAAAAAGAAAGATTTGGCTTTTTCAGCATACTCAGCACCTTATTCATAATATTTTAAATTTCAAACGTTTTCGGTTAGCAATTAATAATATTATGACATAAAAAGCAAAAATATCTCAGTTTTTAAAATATAAAAGTAGAATCAGTCAGCGTCTGCAGCATTCTCTAGAAAATCGATATTTCGTTTTAATCCGCTAAATTTTGTGCGCTTTACAGGAGATTTTTTGAAGATTTCAGAAAAAACTTCCTGCGTGAGCTCTTTCCACTCTTGTTTAGAGTATTCCAGTAGCTTCGGTTTTGGGTTGAATAAAGGTTCGTTATGTGGTTTTGAGAAGCGATTCCACGGGCATACATCCTGGCATACATCACAACCAAACATCCAATCATCCATTTTATCTTGAGCATAATCAGGAATCTCATTTTTCAATTCGATCGTAAAATAACTGATGCATTTGCTACCGTCTACCACATAAGGATCAACGATTGCCTGTGTAGGACACGCATCGATACACGCCGTACACGAACCGCAATGATCGGTAACCGGAGTGTCGTATTCCAGCTCAAGATCGATGATCAATTCAGCAATAAAATAAAAAGAACCTACTTGCTTGGTGAGTAAATTACTATTCTTCCCTATCCATCCCAGACCGCTTTTTGCCGCCCAAGCTTTATCTAAAACAGGAGCCGAATCTACAAAAGCTCTTCCATCTACCTCGCCAATATGTTCCCTGATCGCTTCGAGAAATCCCTTCAGTTTATCTTTAATTACAAAATGATAATCGGTACCGTATGCATACTTCGAAATCTTATAGGAATCGTCTCGCTGTCTTTCTTCAGGATAATAATTCAGCAGTAACGAAACCACGCTTTTTGCTCCGGGAACCAGCAAGGTTGGATCTAAGCGTTTATCAAAATGGTTTTCCATATAATGCATTTCACCATTTCGATTTTTATTGAGCCAATCTTCAAGTCGCGGCGCTTCTTGCTCGAGAAAACCTGCTTTTGAAATACCACAACTCATAAAGCCCAGTTCTTTGGCTTTGTCCTTTATCCACGAAGTATATTTGGCTTTAGTATTCAAAATCTCTTGGTGTAAAGGTGAGCAAGACATCTTTAGGTTTAAGCGTGATCAGCGGATTGATCGCAATAGGAGCGGTTTCTTTTTTGATCTTAAACTTTTTAACCAAATGACTCACCGTTAGAATCATCTCATACATCGCAAAATTATTGCCAATACACATTCGCGGCCCTGCCCCAAAAGGATAGTAATACGGAGAATATTTTAAGCTGTCATCAGCAAAACGGTCAGGATTAAATTCTTCAGGTCGCTCCCAAAAATCGGTATGTCTGTGAATTTCAAAAATGGAAAATAGAATATTGGTTCCCGCTTCAATCTCAAAATCGTCAAATTGATCTTTTTCAATGCTAATGCGATCGATAAAATACGCCGGCGGATATAGACGCATAGCCTCGTTGACCACCTGATTGGTATACTTGAGCGTTTTGATTTTTTCTAAAAGATCTACTTCGTTATCGGCTGCTAAGCTTTCGGCATAAAGTTTATCCTGAACTTCAGGATTTCGAGCCAACAAGGCTGCGGTAAAAGTTAATGCATTCGAAGTCGTTTCATGCCCCGCGATAAAGAGGATTAGAATTTCATCAATAAGTTGTTCGCGACTCATTGGCGTGTCGTCCTCATAACGCGCGTCTAGCAACATATCGAGTAAATCATCGTGTCGAATACCGCTAGCGATGCGATCATCTATAAGTTTACTTAGAATTTGCCGTGCTTCAAGCGATTGCTTTAAGGCACTTTTTAGAGCGCCAGAAACATGAAACCACCAGTTTAAGTAAGGCTGTCGCAACTCTTTGACCATCATACGCTGATTGCTCTCTGTAATATGCTGTAGTCTGTTGATCGCCTTTTGATCAATCACATTACTGAATAAGGCCTGAACGACCGTATTAAAAGCCAGATCATTGAAAATAGGAAAAATATCAAAGGCTTTACCGGTTTCAATTTTAACGAGTTCCTTTTGAATGACTTCGTCTACTTTCTGAAGTAATCCGTGTAGTGTTTTCTTTTGAAATGCCGGTTGAATGAGTTTGCGCTGTTTTGCCCAGTGCTTGCCATTTGCTGTTAAAAGACCTTGACCAACATATTTGGCCAGATCACGAGTTTGAATGGGAGACTTTTGATACTTTTTTTGATTTTTCTGAAGTGCGTGTTGTGCAAAATGTGCGTCTCTAGAAAAGAGAACGCTTCGGGTAAAACCTATTTTCAACTGAAACGTATTGCCTTTAGATTCAAAATTTCGGTGATGAAAGGGCAACGGGTTTTTTAAGATCGACAACGCCGATCTCAAAAATTGAAAAATGGAAACTTTTGGAAAAGCCTTCCCCATATCACAAGTTTAAAACAATCCACCTTGAATAGGTCCTTTCACTCGGTTCAAATGCGTATACGCCGCTTCGGTCACTTCACGCCCTCTTGGTGTTCTCACAATAAAGCCTTGCTGTATCAAAAAGGGCTCATACACTTCTTCAATGGTTTCGGCACTTTCAGAAACAGCCGTCGCGAGTGTGGTGATTCCAACAGGTCCGCCTTTAAATTTATCTATGATGGTTGCAAGAATTTTATTGTCCATTTCATCCAATCCGTGTGCGTCTACATTAAGCGCTTTAAGGCTAAAACGTGCGATCTCGATATCAATCGTTCCGTTTCCTTTGATCTGTGCAAAATCACGCACCCTACGCAACAATGCGTTAGCAATACGCGGTGTTCCCCTACTTCTACCGGCAATTTCTATCGCGGCTTCCATATGAATAGGAACATTGAGTATTTCGGCACTGCGTTGAACGATTGTAGTCAAAAGTTCGGTATTATAATACTGTAGTCTTGAAGAGATTCCAAAACGTGCACGCATAGGCGCGGTAAGCAATCCTGAACGCGTAGTCGCACCTATAAGCGTAAACGGATTAAGCGTGATTTGAACCGTACGTGCGTTTGGTCCACTCTCGATCATAATATCGATCTTGAAGTCTTCCATCGCAGAATACAAATATTCTTCAACAATTGGACTTAGTCGATGTATCTCATCAATAAACAACACATCGCGCTCTTCAAGATTAGTAAGCAATCCCGCAAGATCTCCCGGCTTATCCAAAACGGGACCAGAGGTCACTTTGATATTAACCCCAAGTTCATTGGCAAGAATATTTGCCAAAGTCGTTTTACCCAAACCCGGAGGACCGTGAAACAAAGTATGATCTAAAGCCTCTCCTCGACCATTAGCTGCTTGAACGAAAATTTCAAGATTCTCAATGACCTGTTCTTGACCGGTAAAATCATCAAAACTGAGCGGCCTTAAAGCACGCTCGATATCATATTCCTCGTGAGAAAAACCTTCTCCGCTTGGATCTAAATGTTCATTCATAACGTAAAGATACTAAATAGGCATTCATCGTTTACTTTAATACTGATGAATAAAAAAAGCCCGCGAACTGCGGGCTTTTACTTTTATATTTTCGAATCGACCTAGTGATTCATTTCTTCTTCATTAGGCTGAAGTGGAACATTCTGAGGAATATAATCTTGACCAGGAATTACATAATCTGTTTCATCCTCATTCAGTTTACTATAGTCATAAGACCAACGGTATACAGATGGAATCTCACCTTCCCAGTTTCCGTGAATGTGCTTCAATTCAGTAGTCCATTCTAAGGTATTTGATTTCCAAGGGTTCTTAGGACCTTTCTTTCCATAGAATATTGAAGAAAAGAAGTTGTATAAGAATACCAGTTGAACAGAAGCAGTAACGATCGCAGCAATGGTAATCATCACGTTTACGTCTGCCAAATCATCAAAGTATGGGAATGCTGTGTTTGAGTAATAACGTCTTGGAAGACCCGCCATACCAATAAAATGCATTGGGAAGAAAACAGCATAAGATCCAATCGCAGTCACCCAGAAATGAACATAACCTAGATTCTTATTAAGCATACGCCCTTCAAACATTTTAGGGAACCAGTGATATACTCCGGCAAAAAGACCGTACAGTGCAGATATACCCATCACTAAGTGGAAATGCGCTACTACAAAGTAAGTATCGTGAACGTTAATATCTAAGGTAGAGTCTCCTAAAATAATACCTGTTAAACCACCGGTAATAAATGTTGAAACTAAACCAATAGAAAACAGCATTGCAGGGTTCATCTGCAGATTACCTTTCCATAATGTGGTTATATAGTTAAAAGCCTTTACCGCAGATGGAATTGCAATTAACAAAGTTGTAAAGGTAAATACAGATCCAAGGAATGGATTCATACCCGATACGAACATATGGTGACCCCATACAATCGTAGAAAGGAATGCAATAGCTAATATAGAAGCAATCATCGCACGATAACCAAAAATCGGTTTACGTGAATTTGTTGCAATAACTTCTGAAGAAATACCTAATGCAGGTAGTAATACAATATAAACTTCAGGGTGACCTAAGAACCAGAATAAATGTTCAAACAAAACCGGCGAACCACCTGAGTTGTGTAGTACCTCACCTCCAATATATATGTCAGATAGGAAGAATGAAGTTCCAAAGCTTCTATCCATTATCAAGAGCAATGCAGCAGACAATAATACAGGGAAAGAAACAACCCCAATAATCGCAGTTACGAAGAATGCCCAGATGGTAAGTGGAAGTCTTGTCATAGACATTCCTTTGGTTCTCATATTGATTACAGTAACAATATAGTTAAGTGAACCTAATAAAGAGGATGCAATGAAAATTGCCATAGAAACTAACCATAAAGTCATACCGGTACCAGCAGCTGAAATCGATTCTGGTAGTGCACTCAATGGAGGATAGATCGTCCATCCAGCAGCGGCAGGACCTGCTTCAACAAAAAGTGATGAACACATGATAACAGCAGACAAGAAGAACAACCAGTAAGAAACCATATTCAAAAATCCTGAAGCCATATCACGAGCTCCAATTTGAAGTGGAATCAAAAGGTTACTAAAGGTACCACTCAAACCAGCTGTAAGTACAAAGAATACCATGATGGTACCGTGAATGGTAACCAAGGAAAGGTAAATACTTGGATCCATAACTCCTTCAGGAGCCCATTTACCAAGGAAAATTTCAAATACAGTAAAGCTTTCTTCTGGCCACGCTAATTGGATTCTAAAAAGTATTGACATTGCAATACCTATAACTCCCATTAACAAACCAGTAATCAAGTACTGCTTTGAGATCATCTTGTGATCTGTACTAAAAATATATTTACTTATAAATGTCTGATGATGATCGTGATGTGCGTGATCATCGTGAGCATGTTCAAAAGCTGTTGCGTTTGTTGACATATCTAGTTTCTTTTAAAAATCAATTTTACTGCTGAGCTACGCTCGCCTCAAAAGTCTGTTGTGTTTCTAACCAAGCTTCATAATCTTCTTGAGACTCCACCACTATTTTCATTTGCATGTTGTAGTGACTTGACCCACAAATTTTGTTACAAAGCAGGTAATAATCAAACTCATCATATGCATCCAATGCTGGCTCTCCTGCAGCTACCAATTCTTTATTTTTCTCCTTACGTATCTCTTGAATTGTACGCATTTTATCTTGCATATAATCCGTTTGACGAATCTCTTCAGTAGTTACTGTAGGCGTAAAAGAAAATTGAGTGATCATACCTGGCACCACGTTCATTTGCGCTCTAAAGTGCGGCATATACGCCGAGTGCAATACGTCCTGAGATCTCAATTTAAAAATCACCTGACGTCCTACCGGAAGATGTAACTCTTGCGTTACAACATCATCTTGACCATCTGCATCACTTGGATCGATACCTAATTGGTTAACACCCTCAATAAAACGTACGTTCGCATCACCTAAGATATTGTCTTCACCGGCGTAGCGTGCTTTCCAGTTGAAACGTTGCGCATAAAGCTCTACAACTAATGCATCCTCATCTTCCTCGAAATTCATAATGTCAGACCACGTAAACAAACCGTAAATAATTAGACCTGCTAAAACAATCACAGGAATAATGGTCCATATGAATTCTAATTTATCGTTATCAGCATAGAACAAAGCTCTTTTTCCTTTCTCTCCTTTGTATTTGTAGGCAAAAAAGTGAAGCAAAAACTGTGTAATGATTTGCACAACCATAATAAGTGCGATAGAGATAAACATCAAATTATCGTACTTACCACCGTGAGCAGAAGAAGCTTCTGGCAGATAGAATTTAGAATAATGCCAGAAACAATAGAACATTAAGAAGTAAAGGAACACCATAAACATAACCATCAATTTGGCATTGATACGGTTATCCTTTCCATTTGCAACGTCTGAAGTTCCTTCTTCAGAACTTCCCTTAGACAGCGCATATATTTTACTCATTTGCCATATTGCTACAGCAAAAAGAATGATTACAATAAGTACTAAAAAGACGGTCATTTTTGTGTTTTTTCTGTTCGTTGATATTAATAGTGAAAATGCTCGCTTTCTACTAAGAATGGATTATTCTTAGGTCTCAACGATACTTTAGCTAATCCTAAGCCTACCATTAAAATAAACAGGCCTAAGAAGAATAGTAACGCAGCGAATTCTGTGATTCCGAAAGACCAATGTGGTCCAACCGTAGATGGCATAACTAATAGGAAAATATCTATATAGTGTCCTACTAAAATGAAAACACCAGCGATCACAACAAACCAAGAAACGCGTTTGAAATCACTATTCATCAATATTACAATTGGGAATACAAAGTTGATGATAATCATTCCGAAGAAAATAGGATTATACTCTTGTATTCTCAAAATAAAATAAGTCACCTCTTCTGGAATGTTTGCATACCAGATCAACATAAATTGACCAAACCATAAGTACGTCCAGAATACACTGAAACCAAACATAAACTTAGCCAAGTCATGTAAGTGACTATCATTTACAAATTCTAATTTACCTATCGCTTTAAGTGAAACCGTTACTATTGCTATAACAGTTACTGCTGAAACGATCATACTAGCAAAGATGTACCAAGCAAAAAGGGTACTATACCAGTGTGGAGTCATCGACATAAACCAGTCCCAAGCCATTGTAGACTCGGTAACAATAAAGAATGCTAAGAAGTATACCGAATATTTGAATAAGTTCTTATATGGCTTATCTCCTTCGGCGGTATCCATTGCCAGAGAATTTTTTCTAGCAAAATGTCTGTATAAGTTCCACCCTATGATATAGATGATACCTCTGATCAACCAAAAAGGAAAGTTCAAATACACTGATTTTTCTTGAAGAATAGTATCCTCTGCTACTAACTCGTGATTTTGCCAAGGAAAAAAATGTTCTCCTGCAAAGATCACGATCAATAAAACGATCACAGATCCCGGAAGGAGATAGTTTGTAATCCCTTCCATCACTCTAAATAATACCGGAGACCATCCTGCTTGAGCTGCATTTTGAATTGCATAAAAAACAAGCGTTCCTAAAGCGATCATCATAAAGAAAAAGGCTGCTACGAAAACAGCAGACCAAGGTTTTGTCTGCATCTGATGCAATACGTGCTCCATATGCTCTCCTTCACCGTGCGCTTCGTGGCCCATATCCTTATCGTGTGCCATTGCCTTTTCAGAATACCCATGTTCCTGACGCGCCTCGTCAACAAAATTTGCTTCTTCGTGACTAGCTTCTTCACCATGATGCTCTTCATGAGAGGCAAGTACTTCACTTGCTTCTTCAACCGTAGCGGGTACAGATAAAAATCCATAAACCACACCTACAAGTCCAAGAACCATACTAATTATGGCAAAAAGTCTTAATTTACTTGATAACGTGTACATAATTTTGAAATATCCTGCCTTTATTATTCTTCAGTTTGCGCTTCAGTTTCCTCTTCGGTTGCAGTTGCTTCAGCACTTGCAACATCTTCAGAAGTAGCTTCCTCTTCAAATGCTCTTTTAGGCTTTCCGTCAAGGGCATCTTTTAGATCGATCACATAATGGTTAATTAACCAAAGCTCACGCTCTGTTGTTTGAGATGCATAAGATCCCATAGTGTTAAGACCATAATAGGTTACGTGATATACACTTCCTTCAGTAATCGCACGTCCCTGATCATTATAAGCAGGAACCCCTAATATTTTTTCGCGTTTAGCTAATGTACCTTTACCATCACCTTTGTCACCGTGACAAATAGCGCAATAAATAGTGTACAACGCTTTCCCTTCATTTAAGTTATCTTCTGTGTATGGCACCGGGTTAGTCAAACTAGCTTTGGCCGCCTCATAACCTTCTGTGCTGTTCTCATAACCGTAAGGCATCCAACCACGCGAAACAGTTCCCTCTGCAGGCTGCATAGCTTCCATTCCGTTAGGGAAAACCTCATAATTACCATAGGTTTCATAACCTACATCTTCATACATGTTAGGCATGTATTGGTAATTGGGATGATCTTTATCCTGACAAGAGGCCATAAAAACCAACATCATTATCAATGAGCCTAATATTTGAATATTATTTTTCATTTGTTAAGCGTGTTCTTCGTTATGAATTAGACTTATCTCTGTAGCTCCTGTATCATAAAGAAACTTAGAAAGTTCATCAAGATCGTGGTTTGCAGCATCAACTTCGATCAAAAAGTGATCATCTGTTGTACGCACATCAGGATTCTCAGCTTTTTTGAAAGGCCATATTTTACTTCTCATATAAAAAGTAATTACCATAAGGTGAGCCGCAAAGAATACTGTTAATTCAAACATAATTGGCACAAACGCCGGCATATTCTGCAAATAAGAGAAGCTTGGCTTACCACCAATGTTTCTTGGCCAATCTTCAATCATTATAAAATTCATCATAAGAGTAGCCACACTGAGTCCTATAAGTCCGTAGATAAAAGAACAAATAGCGATACGAGTGTATGGTAATCCCATAGCCTTATCCAAGCCGTGAACCGGAAATGGCGTATATACCTCAATAATTCGATAATGTTTAGAACGCAGCTCTTTTACTGCCTTCATAAGAATATCATCATCATTGTAAAGCACGTGTAAAACGTTTCCTGATGCCATAATTATTGTTTAAGATTTTGTGCCTGACCTGCCCAATCATCACGCTCTGCTCTACCAGGAAACGCATCGATAATTTCGTCTAAAAGGTCATATTCTGTTTTTGTCATTTTACTCACCTGATCGTAGGTATAAATCCCTAACTGATGTAGCTTTTGCTCTAGCACCGGACCAACACCACTAATCTTTTTCAAGTCATCAGCAGTTTGCGTCGCAGGATCATACTTTCCTATTTTAGCAAGCATTAAGTCGATTTCTGCTTTCTTAGTTTCGGTATCTACCAAAGCGTCAGCATTAACTGTTGATTGGTGATAGGTAGCATCTGCATTTGAAGCTGAAGCTAAACTTTCAGGTCTTGCTGCATAGTTAGAAGTACGCTCATCTGTTGCCGTACCCGCTAGATCTTCACCAGATTCTCTAATACGCTTGTATCGTTCTCCTGAAGATTTAAGAATACTCTTCACCTCTGCTTGTGCAATTACCGGGAAGGTACGTGCATACAATAAGAACAGTACAAAGAAGAATCCTATTGTCCCTACAAAAACTCCGATATCAACAAAGGTAGGTGAGAACATCGTCCAAGTAGAAGCCAGACGGTCTTTACTCAAACAGATCACAATAATGTCAAAACGCTCAAACCACATACCAATGTTAATCACAAGAGCAACTATAAATGTCCAAAGAATATTTCTTCTCCATTTCTTCACCCAAAGTGTAAGTGGCACGATAAGGTTACAAATAATCAGTGCCCAAAATGCCCACCAGTATGGTCCGGTAGCAGCACCAAACGACAAGTATGTATAGTTTTCGTAAGGTACACCTGAGTACCATCCGATAAAGTATTCTGTTAAATAAGCTACTGTTACAATACCACCAGTAAGCAAGATTACCTTATTCATAAATTCAATATGAACAATGGTAATGTAGTTTTCAAGATTCACAACCTTACGCATTACTAACAGAAGCGTTTGTACCATAGCAAATCCAGAGAAAATCGCTCCTGCTACGAAATAAGGAGGGAAGATGGTACTATGCCATCCCGGTACAACCGAAGTAGCAAAGTCAAAAGATACGATTGTGTGTACCGAAAGTACCAAAGGAGTCGCAAGACCTGCAAGAACAAGAGAAACCTCTTCAAAACGCTGCCAGTCTTTTGCACGACCACTCCAACCAAAACTCAAGATACCGTATATCTTTTGCTGAAAAGGACTCTTAGTACGGTCACGAATCATCGCAAAATCAGGTAGCAGTCCAGTCCACCAGAATACTAATGAAACTGATAAATATGTTGAAATCGCGAATACATCCCAAAGAAGTGGTGAGTTAAAGTTAACCCATAAAGACCCAAACTGGTTTGGAATTGGCACAACCCAATAGGCTAACCAAGGACGACCCATGTGAATGATAGGGAACAAACCTGCCTGCACAACAGCGAAGATCGTCATCGCCTCTGCAGAACGGTTAATCGCCATACGCCATTTTTGACGGAATAATAATAATACAGCAGAAATAAGTGTACCGGCGTGACCAATACCTACCCACCATACAAAGTTTGTAATATCCCAAGCCCAACCAATGGTTTTGTTAAGACCCCAAACTCCAATACCTGTAGACACTGTATATACAATACAGCCAAGACCCCACAAGAACGCAATAAGCGCGATAGAAAAACAAATCCACCAAGACTTATTGGCTTTACCAAGAATAGGAGCACCTACATCTACACTGATGTCGTGATAAGATTTCTCTCCAAGAATCAAAGGCTCTCTTATGGGTGCTTCGTAATGTGACGACATATTAATATATTGATATTTATTTTATACTAAATTAAGCTTCTGCAGTATTCTTAACTTTTACCTGATAGAATACATTAGGCTTCACACCAATATCTTCAAGTAAATAATACTTACGTTTATCATTTTTCAATTCTACGATCTCAGAATCTGGCATATTCACATCACCAAACTTGATAGCGCCGTTATCACAAGCATTACTACAAGCGGTTGCAAACTCACCATCCTCTACTGCTCTACCTTCACGTTTCGCATCAAGAATTGTTTTTTGTGTCATCTGAATACAGAAAGAACATTTCTCCATAACCCCGCGAGAACGTACTGTAACGTCAGGATTAAGCACCATACGACCAAGATCATTGTTCATGTTGTAATCAAACTCATCGTTTTCTGCATATAGGAACCAGTTGAAACGACGCACTTTGTATGGACAGTTGTTAGCACAGTAACGTGTACCTACACAACGGTTATAAGTCATCTGGTTTTGACCTTGTCTACCGTGACCAATCGCAGCTACAGGACATACAGTCTCACAAGGAGCGTGATTACAGTGCTGACACATCACAGGCTGGAATGCAACTTCAGGATTGTCATAAGACTGCTTTTCTACCACTGAGTAACTGTCAAAAGCAGGAAGCTCCTCAAGAGTTTTAGTTTCCTCTTCAAATGTATCTACAGAAGAATAGTAACGGTCAATACGCAACCAATGCATATCTCTGAAGTTTCTAACTTCTTGCTTACCTACTACAGGAACATTGTTCTCAGAGTGACAGGCGATAACACACGCACCACAACCGGTACACGCATTAAGGTCGATAGAAAGGTTAAAATGCGGCCCCATGGTATCGTCAAAAGATTCCCAGATATCTGCATTCTTATCTCTTACGGAAATTTCAGAGTGGTTATAATCAACCTCTCCTACGGGGTTCCAAGCGTGAACGTCTTTAGTATTAAAAATCTCTAAAGTGGTCTCCCGTATAATATCATCCGCACGCCCAGCCATCGTGTTCTGCATTTGAACACAAGCAAATTCGTGCACACCACCTACTTTTTCAATCTGAACAGATTGTGTGGCGCTAAAATCTTTATATAATGGGTAAGCATTAACACCTACCTGCATTTCTTCTTGAACAGCAGCTTTTTTACCATAACCTAAAGCTAAACCTACTGATCCCGGAGCTTGACCTGGTTGCACATAAACAGGAACATTCTCGATAGTTTTTCCATCAAGAGTGATGTTTACATAATTACCGTTTAAAGCTCCTTTAGAAGTAATTTCATTTTCAATCCCTAACTTGTCTGCATCTACTTTAGACATAGTCAGGTAGTTATCCCAAGAAGTTCTTGTGATCGGATCTGGAAACTCCTGCAACCAAGGATTGTTAGCCTGCTCTCCATTTCCTATACCAGTACTTGAATACAAAGTCAACTCATAACCAGATGTTGAAGCTTCTTCTTGAGCTAGAGCAGCAACAGCGCTCAAAAGCGTGATCGCACCGTTTGAAGTAGCACTTGACATTTCAGCAGTTTCTTCAGCTGCAGGAATAGAACCGGCAACAAAACCATCGTGCAATGCCTGATTCCAGCTTGTTGAAGCGTTACTCCAATTATTTTTTAGATACTCATAATACGTAACCTCTTGATCTGTCCAGGCTAATAGCGAATCCTGAAATTGTCTTGTATTGAATAAAGGACGAATTGTAGGCTGCGTTAAGCAAATCTGCCCTTTCTTGATTTCAACATCACCCCAAGATTCAAGATAGTGAGGAGCTGGAGCCAAATAATTACAAAGAAGTCCGGTCTCATCTTCTTTCATATTGAAAGAAACCTTAACATCAACATTCTCTAATCCGGCAACAAACTCTTCAGCATTAGGCAAACTATAAGCAGGATTCACACCCGCAACAAGTAGCGCACCTACCGCACCAGAACTCATATCAGCAACCAATTGCTGAACTTCTTCAGCATTACCTTGACGTGTCATCTTAGGCGCCTGAACATCAATTATTGTACTACCTAAAGTTTCATTAATTGACAAAGCCACCATTTGCGCGTTTGCATCCTGAACACCAGTCACAAACACACCTTTACTTCCAGCTTTACGCAGTTGAGCTGCAGCACTCTTTACCGCTTCATCTAACTCTGCAGGTAATCCTGTATTAGCACTTCCTCCAGAAACAATTGATTGAATAGCCGCAACCACTTTTTTCTGTTGAGACGGAGTCATCGGCACACGCTTATCAGCATTTGCACCAGATAAAGTCATATTCGCCTCAAACTGTACGTGACGTGACATTTTTCCATTTTTAGGAACACGGCTCTTAGCATAGGTTGGACCGAAACCACCACCTTGCCAATCACCTAAAATATCAGCACCTACTGAAATTATAACTTCAGCTTCAGAGAAATCATAATCAGCCAATGCACGCTCACCATATTTGCTTTCAAAAGCATCCAAAGCCGCCTGCTCTCCTATCGCATCGTAAGTAACATGCTTTACATTAGGATACGCTGCACTAAACTCTGAAATCAACTTTGAAGTTGAAGGAGAGGCAAAAGTTTGCGTTAATAACACAATACTTTTTCCTCCTAAATTTTTTAATTTATCACCTAACTGACTATCTAACTCTGACCAAGAAGCATCTGCTCCATCAATCTTAGGACCTTGCAACCGCTTAGTATCATACATAGACAACACAGAAGCATGAACCCTTGCATTATTACCTCCTAAAGAAGCAGCCAGTTTGTTATTTTCAATTTTAATAGGTCTTCCTTCGCGCGTTTTAACCAAAACACTAGCAAAGTCAAAACCATCTGCCATGGTTGTAGCGTAGTAGTCTGCCTTTCCTGCGGTAATGCGCTCTGGAGCCACTACGTAAGGAATGGACTTGTTTACAGGCCCTTCACAAGCCGCAAGTGTTGCAGCCGCAGTAGAAAAACCTACATACTTTAAGAAATCACGACGCGTAGTTGACGAAGCATCTAACGAATCTTTGTCCCCAAGAAACTCATCCATAGGAATTTCTTGCGCAAATTCATTCTGTTTAAGCGCCTCAACAATAGAGCTATTCTCATTTAGCTCCTCAACACTTTTCCAGTATTTCTTGTTTGATGACATAAAATCTATTGTTATTTATTTTGAAACGCGAGTTAGACTACACGCAATCTTAACTTATTAATAATGGCATTTACCACACTCAAGACCTCCCATTTGTGCCGCAGTCAACTGCTCTACACCATACTTCTTAGAAAGCTCTTCGTGAATTTTTTCGTAATACGGATTTCCATCCATCTTCACATTAGTCTCACGGTGACAGTTAATACACCAACCCATAGTTAATGGTGCATTTTGATACATAATCTCCATCTCCTCCACAGGACCGTGACAAGTTTGACACTGCACCCCGGCAACACTTACGTGCTGTGAGTGATTAAAGTAAGCAAAATCTGGTAGATTATGAATACGCACCCATTCTACAGCCTGAGTCTCCCCGGTATATGATTGAGTCGCAGGATCCCATCCAGTAGCTTTATATAACTTCTGAATTTCTTTATCGTAAAATTCTTTTGAATAATCCTCAGTAACTGAACTGAATTCTGAAGTCGCATCAGCAACTTCACTAATACTTTTGTGACAGTTCATACACACATTCAAAGAAGGAATTCCTGAAGTTTTACTCGTACGTGCTGAAGAGTGACAATATTTACATTCGATCTGGTTATCACCTGCGTGAATTCTATGCGAATAATGAATTGGTTGAATTGGTTGATAGCCTTGATCAACACCCACCTGCATCATCCAACCGTAAGCGAAGTAAGCACCACCTAAAAGCAATACAATCACAGAAACAAGAACCAAGAATTGATTTTCAACAAAAGCCTTCCAAATTGGCTTGCGCGATTCTTTAACAGGCAACGCGACACCTTGTGCAACTGCAAATTTTCTAAGTGTATTATTCACAAGAAGCAATACCGCAACAAGCATCACAAGCACTACAGCCAAAATAGCTAAGATCACAGTGCTCGAAACACCACCTCCACTCTGACCGGCGCCACCACCAGCATTTGCCGGCGCTACAGGCTCTGGCTTTGGAGTTTCGGTATACGCTAAAATATCATCAATATCCGCATTACTTAGTTGCGGAAAAAGATTCATTGCAGTTTGGTTATACTCCTCATAAATCGCAATTGCTTCAGGATCCCCTGAATCAATTAGCGCACGGTTATTTTTAATCCACTGATACAACCACTCTCTGTCACGACGCTCAGTTACATTATACAATGCAGGCCCAGTCGCACGATTATACAACTTGTGACAAGCAGCACAGTTTGCATTAAATAATGCCTTACCGGCAGCAGCATCACCACCCTGAACAGCAGGAGTAGTTTCTGATTGCGCAGCACCTTCTGCAGCCGCATCAGCATCCTGAGCAAATACAATTGAAGAAAATGAAAGCAATAATGCTAAAGTGATTATAGAAAATCGAGAAGCTGAATTAAGGTAGTTACCCTGTTTCATAGTATGATAGAATTGTCATAATAATGCGGCACCAAATCTAGCTATTTAAGCATTAACCACCTAAACAAAATGCCGACAAATTTGATGGCAAAAGTAAGACTTAGAAGTGGATTTTTGAAGTGTTACTAAAGCGTTAAAAGGTAATTTATACCTGTTCTAAATAATAATTCCCGTGCATTTTGAGTTATTACAATTACTTTTGCTTAAACAATTTTTCTTATGAAAAGAACCCTTTTATCGTCTATATTTTTCTGCACTTTTGCCGGAATATTTTCCAATGTCGCTTTAGCACAATCTGCCCAAGCTCAAGTAGTTCAGGACAGTAGAATACCTGAATTATTAAAGTTAAAATCTCAGATGACCGTAAACGACGAATTAGCAGATCGTTATAAAATTCAGCTTTTTTATGGTCAGATTACTGAAGCTAATAAAGTTCAGGATGAGTACAAGAGCAAGTATAAACAATGGGAACCCAAAATTGTATATGAAAGCCCTAACTATAAAGTATGGGTAGGAAACTTTAGAAATCGCCTGGAAGCCGATCGCGCATTGCTAAAAATAAAAGAGAATTTCCCCAGTGCTTTTGTAATGAAGCCCGAACGTTAAAAATACCAGTATCACTAAATAAAGAAAGCCCTTGATTCAAAATCAAGGGCTTTCTTTTTATATGCTGTTAAAATATGTTATTTCAACTTTTTCTTAACCGCTACTTCCTGGTAAGCTTCAATAACATCTCCTTCTTTGATATCATTATAGTTTTTGATCTGCATACCGCAATCATAACCTTTACTTACCTCTTTCACATCATCTTTGAAACGTTTCAGCGAAGCAAGCTCTCCAGTGTAAACCACAACTCCGTCACGGATTAAACGAATTCCAGAGTTACGATAAATCTTTCCAGAAGTCACCATACAACCTGCGATGGTTCCTATTTTAGAAATCTTAAACGTTTCTCTAATTTCAGCATTACCAGTTACTTCTTCTTTCATCACAGGAGAAAGCATACCTTCCATCGCATCTTTAAGATCATTGATCGCATCATAGATGATCGAATATGTTCTAATGTCGATTTCTTCCTTATCAGCAACTTGACGCGCATTTCCTGCAGGACGCACATTAAAGCCGATAATGATCGCATCTGAAGCCGAAGCAAGCAACACATCACTTTCAGTAATTGCACCAACTCCTTTATGGATGATATTTACAACAATCTCTTCCGTAGATAGTTTTCCGAAACTATCTGTTAATGCCTCAACAGATCCATCAACATCACCTTTAAGAATAATGTTAAGCTCTTTAAAGTCTCCAAGCGCAATACGTCTTCCAATCTCATCAAGCGTAATGTGTTTCTGCGTTCTTACAGATTGTTCACGCTGAAGCTGCGTACGCTTATTGGCGATATCTTTAGCCTCACGCTCATCTTCCATCACATTAAACTTATCCCCAGCCTGTGGCGCACCATCAAGACCTAAGATCGAAACCGGAGTTGAAGGTCCTGCTTCTTTAATTTCTTTACCACGCTCATCCTGCATCGCTTTAACCTTACCACTATTGGTTCCTGCAAGTACATAATCTCCAATTTTGAGTGTACCTCCTTCAACCAACACTGTAGAAACGTAACCACGACCTTTATCAAGGAACGCTTCAACAACGGTACCGTTTGCACGTTTATCAGGATTCGCTTTAAGCTCAAGTATTTCTGCCTCAAGAAGTACTTTTTCAAGCAATTCTTCTACACCTATACCTGTTTTTGCTGAAATATCATGAGACTGAATCTTACCACCCCAATCTTCAACAAGCAAGTTCATGTTTGCCAGCTGCTCTTTAATTTTATCTGGATTAGCCGTAGGCTTATCTACTTTGTTTATTGCAAAAACGATAGGAACTCCTGCCGCTTGTGCGTGAGAGATCGCTTCTTTTGTTTGTGGCATCACATCATCATCTGCCGCGATTACAATAATAGCAATATCAGTAACCTGAGCACCACGCGCACGCATCGCCGTAAAGGCTTCGTGACCCGGAGTATCCAAGAAGGCAATTTTTTGACCATCTTTCAAAGTAACTCCGTAAGCACCAATGTGCTGCGTAATACCACCACTCTCTCCAGCAATTACATTTTCTTCACGAATGTAATCCAGAAGCGAAGTCTTACCGTGGTCAACGTGACCCATTACAGTTACGATTGGAGCTCTTGGCTTAAGATCTTCTTCAGCATCTTGCTCTACAGCAACCGATTCTTCGATATCTGCATTCACAAAATCAACTTCATAACCAAACTCATCAGCTACAATAGATAAGGTTTCCGCATCCAGACGCTGGTTCATCGTTACCATCATACCCAACGACATACACGCTGAAATAATCTGTGTAACTGAAACATCCATCATCGTAGCCACCTCACTTACCGTAACAAACTCAGTTACTTTTAAAACCTTGTTTTCTGCTTCTTGCTGCGCTTGTTCGCTTTCAGACTTTTGACGGTGCTGATCACGCTTATCCCTACGATACTTAGCTCCTTTTCCTTTGTTAGATTTACCCTGAAGCTTCTCAAGAGTTTCTCTAACCTGCTTTTGCACTTCTTCTTCTGAAGGCTCTTCTTTTACAACAGGTGCATTTCTACGGTTTCCGCCGCGTTGATTGCGCCCTCTGTTATTGTTATTTCCGCTATTAGGATTTGCACCAGGTTTGCTTATACGCTTACGCTTGCGCTTCTTATCATCCTTATTAGCTGCCGGTTTTTTCTTCTTTTCAGGCTTTTTAAACTGAGAAAGGTCAATTTTTTGACCTGTAAAGTTTGGACCGTCTAATTTCTTATAATCTGTCTTTAAGACATCATCACCAAGTTTTGGCTCTTCAGTCTTAGCTTCAGCTTTCTTCGCTTCTGCAGGTTTAGGCTTTGGCGCCTCTTTTTTAGCTTCAGGTTTTGCTGCCGCCTCAACTTTAGGTTTTTCTTCAGCCTTAGGCGCTTCCTTTTTCTCGGTTTGCTCAGGCTTCGCTTCTGCCTTTGGCGTTTCTTCTTTTTCCTCCTCTACAGCTGGCGTTTCTTTTTGTTCAGGAGCAGGCGCTTCTTCTTTAGCTTTTTCAGGTTCTGCCGCAGGTTTCGGTTTTCCTGATTTATCCAAATCAATCTTACCTACCTGCTTAGGTCCTTGAAGATTAGTCTTAGCACGAATAACCTCTTTATCTGATTCTTGCTGTTCTTGACGCTTTTCTTCAATCTCTTCTTCACGCGCTTGTCTAATAGCTTCCTTCTCCTTCTGCTTTTCCTGCGCTACTTCTTTGGAAGCTACTTTCTTGCTGGCGTCTGTCTGAAATTGATCAGATAATACCTCGTAGATTTCGGCAGAGATTTTTGTAGTAGGGCGCGCCTCGATCTCGTGTCCTTTTTCCTTTAGGAAATCAACAGCACGATCAAGTGAAATATTAAGTTCACGCAATACCTTATTTAACCTCATGTTTTTTACTTCTGCCATAAAATGCTTTAATTCGCTATAAAATTAACCTAAAAAACCTGTACAGTCCTAAATTTATTCAAACTCTTCACGAAGAATTCTCATTACGTCTGCAATGGTTTCTTCTTCAAGGTCTGTTCTTCTAACCAGGTCTTCTACGTCTTGTTCTAAAATACTTTTTGCGGTGTCTAAACCAATTTTTGAAAATTCGGCAATAATCCAATCTTCAATTTCATCAGAGAATTCGGTAAGCTCAACGTCTTCTTCTACTCCTTCTCTGTACACATCTATCTCGTAACCAGTAAGCTGACCAGCAAGTCTAATATTATGACCTCCTCGACCAATTGCTTTGGAAACTTCTTCTGGTTTCAACATCACCTCTGCCGTCTTGTTCTCATCATCTATTTTAATAGAAGTGATTTTTGCCGGACTTAACGCTCTAGTGATGTAAAGTTGCAAGTTGTTTGTGAAATTAATCACATCTATATTTTCATTACCCAACTCACGAACAATGCCATGAATACGAGATCCTTTCATACCCACACAAGCTCCTACCGGATCAATACGATCATCGTAAGAATCTACAGCAACTTTTGCTTTCTCCCCAGGAATGCGCACCACTTTTTTAACAGTGATCAATCCATCAAATACTTCAGGGATTTCAGATTCAAACAATTTCTCTAAGAAGAGCGGTGATGTACGAGACATAATAATTGCAGGCTTATTTCCTTTCAATTCTACACTCTCGATAATTCCTCTTACGTTCTCCCCTTTTCTAAAGAAGTCTGAAGGAATCTGCTTGTCTTTAGGCATGATGATCTCATTACCTTCATCATCAAGCAAGATAATCGCACGATGTCTTATATGATGTACTTCCGCATTATAAAGCTCTCCTTCAAGATCTTTAAACTGCTTATAAATATTAGTATTATCGTGCTCGTGAATTTTACTGATCAAGTTTTGACGTAAAGCTAAAATAGATCTACGCCCTAAGTCAATAAGTTTTACTTCTTCAGAAACATCTTCACCTACTTCAAAGTCAGGCTCAATTCTACGGGCTTCAGTTAAGCTTATCTCAGAATTCTCATCCTCTACCTCACCATCTGCCACTACAACACGGTTACGCCAAATCTCTAAATCTCCTTTATCTGGATTAATAATAATATCAAAATTATCATCACTCCCAAAACGTTTTTTTAACGTACTTCTAAAAACTTCTTCGAGTATTGCCATAAGCATTACTCTATCTATGAGCTTATCATCTTTAAACTCAGAAAATGATTCGATTAACGCAATATTTTCCATGCTGTGTACTTAAAATTTTATCTTAACTTTTGCTTGCTTGATAGCATCATAAGCTATCACCTCTTCCTTCTCAACGGTCATCTTACCTTTACCCACTTCTTTAGGTACGCGTTCTTTCCAGAACAAAACAATACCCTCATCGTGTACTTGTATAAGATTCCCTTTGATTTTTGCACCATCCTGAAGAATCACCTCCAGATCGCGACCTTCATTCTTTTTATATTGCCTTTTATTCACTAAAGGCTCTGTAGCCCCGGCAGACATCACCTCTAAAGAGAAATCCTCTTCCTCTCTATCTAGATTATGCTCCACCTTACGGCTCACATTTATACAATCTTGAACACTCACACCCTCGTCACCGTCGATAATCACGACGATCTCATTATTTCCTTTGATCTTTAGATCTATTAAATAAAGGGATGGATATTCTTTAAAAGCCTCATCAAGTAAGGCAGCAACTTTTTCCTTCAACATGTTCCTATAAAAAGAGGGGACTCAATGTGCCCCCTCGATTAATTTTCTTAATTCAACGATGCAAATATAATAATATTTATCAACATATAAAATAGAACACGCTCGCTATTAATTGCTTAACTTTAATACAGCCCATTGAAATCTATATAACTTTTAAAGTCAGTAAATTATGATCTCAAAATTATTACTACCGACAGATTTTTCTGAACAGGCGCACCACGCATTTGAAGTTGCTTGCCAGCTTGCAAAACAGTACAAGGCACAATTACACCTAATTCATTTAGTTGAAATCCCTTACTCGCTGATTAACACCGCAGACGGAAATCCGAGCTCAGAACTTCCGGAGGCATTTTTCTTTATGAAACTAGCACAACAAAACTTTAAAAAGCTAAAGTCGGAGCCGTTTGCTGAAGATGTTGATCTTGTTGAACATGTAAGTTTCAGCAATATTCACAGCGGAATTCTTGAATATGTCGAAAAACACGATATCGACGCTATCGTTATGGGTTCTCACGGTTCAACCGGTTTTGAAGAATTATTTATTGGCTCCAATACCGAAAAAGTAGTACGCCAATCAAAAGTCCCGGTTTTTGTCATCAAAAAGCAACACATCCATTTTAAAATCGACACTATCGTTTTTGCAACAGATCTTGAAAAAGACAATATAGAGCCCTTAAAACAAGCGCTCTTATTTGCAAAAACACAAAACGCAACACTCAAACTGGTATACATCAATACGCCAGATCGCTTTGAGGCTACAGACGATATCATGCTTCTGTTTGATAAGTTCGCAAAAGACTTAGAGTATGACACGTTGAATTTTGAAATATACAACGACCTGAAAGTAGAACGCGGAATTATGAATTACGCCAAAAGTCAACATGCCGATTTAATCGCGTTGGGCACGCACGGAAGAAAAGGGCTTGCTCATTTTCTTACCGGCTCCTTAAGCGAAGGTTTGGTCAATCACGCCAAACGTCCTGTTCTCACGTTTAAAATAAGCTAAAGGTTAATAATTTTCTAAATAACACTTCTTTAATGTTTTGACCCAACGCTAAAAAGTAATTTCAGAAAAAAAATTAAACGTTATGCAAACAGAAAGTCAAACCACGATACATGCGCTTTACAGACTTATTGAAGAAGGCTGCAGCACCACCTCGAATTCTGAGCGTACACTGCAATTACAGAAAGCGATCTTAAAGAAATTCTTTAAAGCTTCTGACGTCGAAATCACGCATCTTCAAAACGAGGTTACTATTACCATGCGACCTATGCTTTCTGATGCGCGTAGTACAGAGATCAATCTAGAAATCCCCAAGAAACAGTTTTCAGGATTTTTACAAAATTGCATTAAGAACGACACCAAAGGAGAAGTATTCTACATCAATATGATGCGTTACTTTGCTACCCAGAGTTAAACAGGTTAATTTAATAAATTGACTTAGAGAGCTGGCCTACAGCATTAGATCCTTCAGTTGTGCTAATAAACAAAAAAACCCGCAATCAAATTGCGGGTTTTTTATTGCAGTTGGCCTACTAGGGCTCGAACCTAGACTCTTCTGGACCAAAACCAGACGTGTTGCCAGTTACACCATAGGCCAGTACCTTTCTTTAAAAAGAAAACATTCACCTGACTTGCGAATGCGGCTGCAAATTTAATACAAACTTTTTGTTCACCAAATATTTTTTCAGGAAAATTTAAAGCAAAGAATAAATTAGACTTTAAGTACGTTAAAACTAAGCGCCTACTAAAAACACATTTTTAAAAAATGTAATTCTCGTTTCTTTTAGCGCATTACTTATAAAACAGAATAGATTACGCTATTAATTCTTAAATTCGCTCCTTGCTAATTTTGCCTTATGATTATGAACAACTTCAACTTTGCGAAGTACAACAAAATTGTAGGATGGCTAGCATTTGCCATCGCTCTACTCTCTTATAGCCTTACCGTAGAACCCACAGCAAGTTTTTGGGATGCCGGCGAGTATATCTCAACCTCCTCAAAGTTAGAAATAGGACACCCACCGGGAGCACCACTCTATCAAATGTTGGGAGCCTTCTTCTCTATTTTTGCTCCAGACAGCACCTACGTCGCGCTCTGTGTAAACTTTATGTCGTGTTTGGCTTCAGCATTCACCGTGTTATTTATGTGCTGGTCTATCTCTTTATTGCTGCTTAAATTACTTAAACGCAACAAGGAAGTCGTAAGCGCTACAGATCATATGGCAATTCTTGCTGCTTCTTTTATTGGCGCCACAGCTTTTGGATTTACTGATAGTTTTTGGTTTAGCGCGGTTGAGGCAGAAGTTTATGCGATGGCCATGTTTATGTTTTCCGCATTGTTTTACACGGCTTTATTATGGGAACGCGACATGTTCAAACCTCGTGGCAATCGCTGGTTGATGCTTATTTGCTTTATCATTGGTCTTTCATTTGGCGTTCACTTTATGGCACTACTTGCCATCCCGGCCATCGGATTCCTTTATTTTTTCAAGAATTACAAAAAAATCACCATAAAGAATTTCATCCTAGCCAACATCATAGTCGTTGGTGTATTGATGTTTATCTTTAAATTTTTATTACCATACACCCTTAGCTTTTTTGGCTACGCCGAAGTATTCTTTGTAAACACTTTTGGACTCCCTTTCAATAGTGGAACCATAATCGCTGGTATTGTTTTTATTGCCGTATTCTATTACCTGCTGAGTTACACCAGAAAGAAGTCGTATTACCAACTTAACACGCTTGTACTTTCAATCTTATTCATCTTTATCGGCTTTTCGAGTTGGTTAATGCTTCCCATAAGAGCAAATGCCGGCACAACGATTAACGAGAATAATCCAAACAACGCACGAGAACTTTTAGCGTATTACAACCGTGAGCAGTATCCTGAAACACATCTTTTTTATGGACCACAGTTTACAGAAATCTTTGGTGGACTCGACGCTCAGAATCCATACATCGACGGAAAACCTAACTATGAGAAAGACGAGGAAAGCGGTAAATATGTGATTGTCAACGACTGGAAGAATTCCGTTCAAAACTCTGAAGATCGCCACAAGGTATTTTTACCGCGTATGTGGAGCACCGATCATATTGTAAACTACATGCAATTTACCGGGCCGCTAGAGTTTCAGGTAAAACCTGAATACGCAGACAACCAAGAATTGCAGCAGGCTGTTGCCCAATTTAAATCTGATTATGCGCAAGGTCGTATGGATAATGAAGGCTTTCAGTCTACATTAATGCGCCTCAGACAATATATTAATGTAAACCCTCCTTCATTTGCAGACAACCTGCGTTACATGTTCGATTTTCAATTCGGATACATGTATTGGCGTTATTTTATGTGGAATTTCACCGGACGCCAAGATGATATACAAGGAAAATATGATGACCTTCACGGGAACTGGCTCAGCGGAATTTCATTTATAGATGAAGCTCGCTTAGGGCCTCAAGACAACTTACCAAGCGATGCTTTGGACAATAAAGCACGAAATACGTATTACTTTCTACCCTTAATATTAGGACTTCTTGGTTTGGTATTTCAAGCCAGTAAAGACAAAAAGAGTTTTTGGGTGCTTCTTGTTCTTTTCCTTTTTACAGGGATCGCTTTAAAAATATACTTGAATGAACGTGCCTTTGAACCTCGTGAACGCGATTATGCACTTGTAGGTTCATTCTACGTTTTTGCAATGTGGATTGGTTTTGGAGTCTACGCGCTTTACGATATGCTTAAAGAAAAGCTAAGTGCAAAAGTGGTTTTACCTATAGTCACTGTTGCTTGTTTACTCGCTGCCCCGGTACTCTTAGCTGCACAAAACTGGGATGATCACGATCGCTCGGGCCGTAAAACCGCACTCGCGATGGCAAAAATGTATCTGGATAGTTGTGATGAAAATGCCATCTTATTTACCATCGGAGACAATGACACTTTTGCCCTGTGGTATGCCCAAGAGATTGAAGGATACCGTCGTGACGTGCGCATTGTGAACACGAGTCTTTTTCAAACCGCCTGGTATATTGACGATATGAAACGCAAAGCCTATGATAGCGACCCTATCCCTTCTCAGCTTACTCACGATAAATATGTAGCTGGTAATAGAGATGCTATCGCGTATAACGGCCTTAGACCCAATGACACTTTAGACATCAAAACTTGGATGAACTGGATCGCCAGTGACGACCCACGAACCAAAGATGAACTTGAAAGCGGGACCAGTGTACACACCTTCCCCACACAACACGTGAGCATTCCGGTTGATAAGCAAACGGTACTTGCCAACGGTATTGTCGCACAAAAAGATGCAGAGGAAATCGTTTCTGAAATTGTAGTGAACATTAATGAGAATTGGATTTACAAAAACCGACTTCTAATGCTTGATGTTATTGCAAACAACAACTGGGAACGCCCAATATATTTTACCGGTGGAAGTTTTGGAGATGACGACTACCTTTGGATGAAAGATTATCTACAACTTGACGGTGTTTGCTATAAACTCGTTCCTATAAAAACACCAATAGATCCTCAGGCGCCTTACGACATGGGACGCATTGATTCTGAAAAATTCTATGATATTGCTACCAATTGGTATTGGGGTAATAGTGGTGATCCAGACATTTACCATGATACTGAGACCCGTCGTAACGGAATTACTTATCGTGGTAATTTGGCACGACTTACCGAAAAGCTTATTGAAGAAGAGCAATATGACAAAGCAAAAGATATTCTTGACTTAGCGATGGAAAAAATGCCGGTTGATATTTTTGAATATTACACACTCTTAGAACCCTATATAAGCGGATATTATGAAGTTGGTGAGCAAGCCAAAGCCCGCGAATTATGGCAACAAGTAGCCGGTAAGTATCAGGAGAAATTGGATTATTGGAGCACTTTAAGCTTAGAACGACAATATCAATATGCACAAGATATCATTACAGACATTGAGCGTTATCGTAGTTTGGTTGATCTGTTGATCATCAATCAAGATCAGGAGATCATTCCTGAAAAAGCGAGAGAGTTCAATTCTTATCTACGTAAATTCAATCAGTTTTATGGTGAAGATGAGACCGAACCCGAAACGGTAGAATCGATGTTGCCCAATGAACCAACCGGTGATAGTTCAGTAGCAATACCC
Organism: Leeuwenhoekiella blandensis MED217; assembly: GCF_000152985.1. GTDB lineage: Bacteria > Bacteroidota > Bacteroidia > Flavobacteriales > Flavobacteriaceae > Leeuwenhoekiella > Leeuwenhoekiella blandensis. The sequence continues at coordinate 3,775,417 of NZ_CH672395.1, forward strand.
GCAGCTACAGATTCGCTTCAATAATGAATTTCAAAATAAACCTACCCGTAAAGACGCCTAAGTTGCTTAAGCGTCTTTATTCGGGTTATGTGTGGGATAAATTCAGTAATGCTGCAACCGAAAAGACATTATATATAACCTTTGATGACGGCCCCATCCCAGAAGTGACTCCTTGGGTTCTAGACACGCTAGAAGAATATAATGCCGAAGCTACCTTTTTCTGTATAGGTGACAATATCTACAAAAATCCTGAAGTCTTTAAGCGTTTACTTGACAGCCCCCACAGTATAGGAAATCATACGCACAACCATTTGAAAGGGTGGAAAACCAATTTTGAAAAGTACATTACGAACTTTGAAAAAACAGAAGCGCTGATCGCCCACTATCGCGAGCCTCAAAAACTCTTTAGACCTCCTTACGGAAAAATCACACGACATCAAGCCAAAGCAATAAAGAAAAAAGGCTACGCTATTGTAATGTATGATGTGATTGCCTGCGATTGGGATAAGGAAAAATCTGGGAAAACCTGTTTAAACTATGTGATTAAGCACGCCCAACCGGGAAGTATAATCGTTTTTCACGACAGTCTGAAAGCCGAAAGCAATATGAAATATGCACTTCCTAAAGTTTTAAAACACTTTACTGAAGCAGGCTATTCCTTTAAAAAACTCTAGATAAATTTTTGGATTACAGAAGTAAGCGAATTGACACTTTGCGCTCCACTTTGACGCCACTTCATCTCGCCCTTTTTGTAGACCACCAAAGTTGGCAATCCTTTTACCCGAAGTGCTTCGGCAAGATCTGGATTTTTCTCAACGTCAATTTTGATCACTTTCACCTGATCACCTAAAGCAGCGGCAACTTCCCTTAAAACAGGATTCATAGCTACCGACGCCTGATCACCTTCAGCAAAAAAATCGATCAACACCGGGATTTCTAAATCTATAAGAGCTCCAAATTTTGACATAAATTATGCACTTTACACCCCTAAATATAAGGTTTAATAGGATATAAAGTAAAAATGAGCATATCTTTTGCAAAGCCGCTTTTAGATTACAAGTTATTCTAGCCCCACAAATAAGAGGAAACAACTTAACCTAAAGCTTTAGATTTAAGCGTGATCACTGTCACTTCAGGCCAAATACCTACACGTCCCGGGTATCCTAAATACCCAAATCCACGATTTACATTTAAAATGCGCCCTGCTTCTTTATATATTCCTGCCCAATTCTCATAGCGGTACTGCACAGGGCTCCAACGTATAAAACCGGGTATTTCAATCCCAAATTGCATCCCATGCGTATGACCACTTAAGGTAAGTTGGAAATTCTTGGGATCTTCTTTTAAACGTTCTGACCAATACGACGGGTCATGACTCATTAAGACTTTAAAATCTGAAGCTTTTAATCCCGCTGAAGCTTTATCTATATCACCCGCCTGCTTAAAACCAGCTCCCCAATTTTCAACTCCAACTAAGGCAATACGCTGCCCATTTTTCTCCAGCCACCTGTGTTCATTAAGGAGCAACTTCCACCCCATTTTTGCTTGAAGCTCTTTTAGGTCTTGTAGATTTTGAGCTTTTGCAGTTTGCGTTTCCCAATCTGCATAATCACCATAATCATGGTTTCCTAAAACAGAATATACGCCATCTTTGGCCTTCAATTTTGAAAACAAAGGCGTCCATTCGTTCATTTCGCTTGCAAAATTATTAACCAGATCACCGGTGAATAAAATGACATCGCTTTGTTGCTCATTAATAAGATCAACACCGTAAGCTATTTTTTCAGCAGCATCAAAGCTTCCGCTATGCACGTCACTTATTTGGGTGATTTTATAGCCATCAAAAGCTTCAGGCAAATCGTCAAATTCGAGTTCGTAGGACAGTACGCGATACCTGTATTTTCCTTTGTACATTCCGTAGATCAAAGAAGCAAAGGGAACAGCAGCAATACCAAGCGCAATTGCACTTATAAACTTGCGCCTCGAGGGAAGATGAAAACTTTCTTTTCCTGAAACAGCAGAAAAAACACCCGCAAGAACGCGAATAATATCTTCCCCAAACATAAAAACGATCAAAATAAGCTTAGGAACAAAAAAGACCAGAAACCACCCCAACACATACATTTCATCGATCGTGATACCGTTAGACCGGTCTAGATGGGTCAATGTGTAAATTAAAACCGCGAGTACTCCAACTGATAGTGCTATGTAAATACCATTTAGCCAAATCGATTTTGAAAATGTTCTAAACACCTGAAAGGCATAAATATCTATGAGAATATAGAAAATGATAAAAATTAACCAGCGCATGAAAATGTTTTAAGATTAGCAATATTACTAAAGGACTGCTCAGAAAAATCTAATATTTTCTTATTTTTTTGAAGATAATTTTCTCAAGAATAGTGCGGGCTTTAGTAACTTTCCAACCAAACACAAACACAAATGAAACGTCGTAATTTTATTACTAAAACCAGCATGAATACCTTAGCATTAGGCTTAGGAATTCACAGTCTGGCAAAAGCAAAACCCTTGAATAAACCCTCTAATAAAACCAAAATCAGCACTGCAGCTACAAAACCCGTCGCGATTTGCACTTGGCAATTTACTGAGGCCAACGCCACTGCGGGAGCCCTTCTTGATCAAGGAGCGTCTGCACTGGATGCTGTTATAAATGGTGTTGCTGTCGAGGAAGAAAATATAAAAAACACGACAGTAGGTAAAGGAGGTTCACCTGATCGTGAAGGTAATGTAACCTTAGACGCTTGTGTAATGGACCATACCGGAAATTGCGGTTCTGTTATGTGTGTTGAAAACATTACAAACGTTGCTGCACTTGCGCGAAAGGTGATGGAAGATACTCCACACGTTATTTTAGCCGGAAAAGGAGCTGAAGAATTTGCGGTTAAAAATGGTTTTACTGCTGAAAATCTACTAACTCCAGAGAGCAAGAAAGCTTACCAAGAATGGCTAAAAACTTCGCAATACAAACCAATTATCAATATAGAAAATCATGATACCATTGGGATGTTGGGTCTTGATAAAGAAGGAAACATCTCTGGAGCTTGTACTACCTCTGGTCTAGCCTACAAAATGAAAGGACGTGTAGGTGACAGTCCGGTGATAGGAAGCGGTTTATTTATTGATAATGCCATAGGTGGCGCTGCAGCAACAGGAATGGGTGAAGAAGTTATTAAAACTGTAGGTAGTTTTCTCATTGTAGAGCTTATGCGCAATGGAATGTCGCCACAAGAAGCTTGCGAAGAAGCCGTAAGACGTATCGTGACCACAAACCCTAACCATACTAATTTTCAAGTGGCGTATATTGCCATCAATAAAGCCGGAGAAACCGGATGTTACTGCATTCATCCCGGATTTAAGATGATGAAATACGCCAATGGAGAGAACACCCCAATCACCGCTGGAAGTCATCTGAAATAAGCTAGACAAACCTCCCCAGTTTTACAGGTATTTTAACGCTCTGAATTTTCAGAACGAAAAAAATACCTTAGCTTTGTTCGACGCCATTATGGTGAAAAATATATAAGATTGTTGTAATTGACTTGTAATAATCAATTATGATTTGGGGTGAAAGCCAGCTCTTGCAGCTGGCTTTCTTTATTTAGAATATTTTAGACTGAATAACATTAAATCATCTTTTAATCAGACGTTCAAGCTAACTTCCTACTGAAAAATAAAAACGGGGTGCAGAGCGAGGGGGTAAACGAAAATGCCTATTTTAAGTACAAGCAGTTGTATTGATAATCAATTACAGCCTTTCCTTTTTTTAAAATATCTGCACCAATGATTCCGCTTACAGGATTTGCTTCATGATTGATCAATGCTTGATTTACATGAGAGAGATCAAATAGGACAATAGAAACATCCTTTGTAGACCAGTTGTCGATTTCAATTAAATTATCTTGGGAGATCTGCGTAAGCATATCAATCGCACCGGCCCCGGCAGCTTTCACTTCGCTTTCTTCAGCAAAAAGTTTAAAATGCTCCAGATCCTCAAATCCGATACAGGTATTAGACGCACCGGTGTCTAAAATAAATTCACCCGAAACCCCGTTGATACGCGCTTCAAATTTAAGATGCCCCGTACCTACAGGATTTAGTTTAATACGCTTGTAGCCTTTTTTTGTAAGATGCTGTCGCAATGATGCCATAACAATAATTCTATTTTCAAACTTAAAGCAATTTAAATGGCAAGGCTTTAAATATTCTATAAAGTTTGGTGCACCAAGCCGGCTATTTTAAATTTGCAGACTATGTTTATAGATACACACACTCACTTATATAGTGATTCATTCAAAGAAGATCGTGACGCTATAATAGAGCGCGCTATCAATCAATCAATTAACCAATTTATACTTCCTGCAATCGACTCAACCTACACCGATTCTATGTGGGATTTAAAAGAAAAGTATCCTGAAGCCATGCATATTATGGCCGGTTTACACCCAACCCATGTAGATCCTTTAAGTGTTTCTGAAGAGCTAGATCACGTTAAAAAGCAACTCGAGTCAAAAGACTTATGTGCGGTAGGTGAAATTGGCGTAGACCTTTATTGGGATTCTTCAACTAAAGATTTGCAGCAGGAAGCCTTTGCACAACAAATACGATGGGCTAAAGAATATGACCTGCCAATAGCTATTCACTGCAGAGATGCTTTTAAAGAGGTTTTTGAAGTTTTAGAAGCCGAAAAAAGCGATAAACTAAGAGGCGTTTTTCACTGCTTTACAGGAACTATTGAAGACGCACACAAGGCCATTGGCTACAATCTCAAATTAGGAATTGGCGGAGTGGTCACTTTTAAAAATGGGAAAATCGATCAATTTTTGAACGAGATCGACTTAGAGCATATTGTTCTTGAAACCGATGCGCCTTATCTGGCACCAAAACCTTTTAGAGGAAAAAGAAATGAAAGCGCCTACTTGCTTCACATTGCCGAAAAGCTCTCTGAAATCTATCAAGTACCATTAGCAAAAATTGAAGAAACGACTACAAATAATGCTAAAAAGCTATTTAAACTTGATTGATCTTTAAAATATTTCGTTCTTTACGCCTCAACAAAAAATGAAATTGTGTCAAAATTTGACTCTATAAGGCCGTATCACGATTCTGAAGTTCACGAAGTGCTTCAAACGTTTCACCGGCACCCCATGTTTCAGGCGTTATTACAATTTACTTTTCCTGATAAATCAGCAGAAGAGATAAAGTCGGTCATAGACGAATGTTATTCGATCTTTGATTTTCAAAGTAAGGTTATTTACAAGTCGGTGCACAAGGTTATGGAAAAAAGCACCGATGGTTTTTCGACTTCAGGCTTTGACGAACTTGAGCGTGATAAACCGTATTTCTACCTTTCGAATCATAGGGATATCATTTTAGACACCTCGTTCATCAATGTAGCATTATACGATCACGAGTTGATTATGACCGCTTCGGCTATTGGAGACAATCTCGTGCAAAAATCGTTTTTGATGGCTTTAGCGAAACTCAATCGTAGCTTTTTAGTCGAACGAAGTCTTAGCCCTCGCGAAATGCTCCTCAGCTCTAAGAAACTTTCAGAATATTTAAAGTTTCTTTTAAGTGAAAACCAATCCATTTGGATGGCGCAGCGCGAAGGCCGCACAAAAGATGGTAGTGATAAAACTCAACAAGGTGTTTTAAAAATGGTTGCAATGGCTCGTGGTGAACAATCTGCGCTTCAGTATCTCAAAAGTTTGAATATTAGACCGGTTGCAATTTCTTACGAATTTGACCCGACCGATATTTTAAAAGTTCCTGAACTTATCGCCAAGAGTGAAGACACGGCCTATATTAAAAGCAACAACGAGGATTTCAACAGTATTCTAAGAGGAGCTCTAGGTACCAAAAAGCGCATACATATCGCCGCCGGTAAACTCAGCGAGGAAACCTTTGACGAGATCGAAGGTCTTGACCTTTCTGAAAATGACAAATTGCAAGAGCTTGCCCGACGTATTGATAAAGAAATCTATCGCATTTATAAATTGTGGCCCTCAAATTATGTGGCTTATGATTTATACTATAATACAGATCGATTTGCACACACCTATACCGATCGTGACAAGCGCAGTTTTGAACGCCGCTTTGAACGCAGAGTAGATCCTAATAGCGCGATTGCACGTGAGAGTTTCTTACTTATGTATGCTAATCCGGTCATAAACAAACTCAAAAGTATTGAGCAGACAGCCTAAAATACTACTCATATACACCGGTGGTACCATAGGAATGATCAAAGATTTTGAAACCGGTGCTTTGAAGGCATTTGATTTTAATGATCTACTCAAAAAAATTCCTGAATTACGCCTTTTAGACTGTGAAATAGAAACCACAGGTTTTGAACAGCCCATAGACAGTTCAAATATGAACCCAAAATTATGGGTAGCACTCTGCGACATCATTGAAGAAAATTACGAGCGTTGTGATGGTTTTGTTATTCTACACGGAAGCGACACGATGAGCTACACGGCTTCTGCGTTAAGTTTTATGCTCGAAAACCTTTCAAAACCTGTTATTTTCACGGGTTCACAGCTGCCCATAGGAGATTTGCGCACAGATGCCAAAGAAAATCTCATAACTGCAATTCAGATCGCTGCATTAAAAAAGAATAAACGTTCCTATATAAATGAAGTCGGTCTTTATTTTGAATACAAACTTTACAGAGGAAACCGAAGCTCTAAAATTAGTGCTGAGCATTTTGAAGCCTTCAAGTCTCCTAATTATCCTCCCTTAGCAACTTCGGGAGTACATTTAACTATAGAAGATGACAAACTTTTTCCGACAAACCGAAAGAAGCTTTTAGTCCATCGCAACTTAAAAACCGACTTATTAGTCATTCATCTTTACCCGGGAATCGATGAAAAACTATTGACTTCTACCTTTGAAAATACCGATTACAGCGGCGTTATTTTGTTAACATTTGGCTCCGGAAATAGCACTACAGTACCTTGGTTTACCCGTTTGTTGAAAAAAATTATTCAAAGAAACATTCCCGTTGTAAACATAACACAGTGCACTTGGGGCAGTGTTCAAATGGGTAATTATGAGACGAGTACAACCCTTAAAAATATAGGTGTTATTTCTGGAAAAGACCTCACTATTGAAGCTGCAATTACAAAAATGATGTATCTAAACAGTCAAAATTTGTCTCCAAAGGTCTTTAAGACTATATTTGAAACATCGCTAAGAGGAGAAATGAGTTAATGAGAAGAAGTTCATCTAAAACTCAAACCTTTTGGAAATCGATATTTTTTTTGTTAATTGGCAACCTTTTGAGAAAAGGCTTCGGCCTAAAAAGAGAGGTGGCCGAGTGGTCGAAGGCGCACGCCTGGAAAGTGTGTATACGTCAAAAGCGTATCGAGGGTTCGAATCCCTTCCTCTCTGCTATTTTTTAATAATTGAATAATTAATTTTATATCTTTATCCCTTTACTAACTAAATTTTTAAGATCAAAAGCAATGAAAAGAGTATTTTCTATTCTAGTTATCACAGCTGTAATCGCGTTAGGCAATCTTACAGCTCAAGCAAATACTGCACCTCTTATGACTGTTAACACAACAGCTATAGCAGCGGCAGTTCAAGAAGAAGCAGACGAGGCAGTAGCCGATGAGACTGAGTCTTTATCCTTTACACAAGAGTTAAAAAAGCGTTTTATAGAAGGTGGTCCTGGATTTATGGGTATCGTTCTTTTATGTCTTATTTTAGGTCTTGCAATTGCAATTGAGCGTATTATTTACCTAAACCTTGCAACTACTAACACATCTAAATTAGCACAAGACGTAGAAGATGCTCTTAACAGTGGTGGTATCGAGGCTGCTAAAGAAGTTTGCCGTAACACCAGAGGTCCTGTTGCTTCTATCTACTATCAAGGTCTTGACCGTGTAGACGAAGGTGTTGATGCTGCTGAAAAAGCTGTTGTAGCTTACGGTGGTGTTCAAATGGGTCTATTAGAGAAAAACGTTTCTTGGGTATCTTTATTTATTGCACTTGCACCGATGCTTGGTTTCATGGGTACGGTAATTGGTATGATCCAGGCGTTTGATAAGATTGAAGCTGCAGGTGATATGCAACCTTCTCTTGTTGCGGGTGGTATTAAAGTAGCACTTTTAACAACAGTATTCGGTCTTATTGTTGCGATTATTCTTCAAATCTTCTATAACTATATCATCGCTAAGATCGATAGTATCGTAAACGATATGGAAGATGCTTCTATCACTTTGATAGATATGCTTGTACGTTACAAGAAGTAATAATCCCTCATAAATACATAAACAGATTATGTTACATAAAATATTAAAAATTATTGCACTCATCCTGTCTGTTCTTGGAGCGATCTGGCTCGTGAGAATCATCCTTGCAGGTGATACCGCAATAACAGATTCAGCAGAATTACAAGATAGCTTGGTAACACCATTCATCTTGATCGCATATGCAACCATTGCAATAGCCATAGTATTCGTTTTAGTTTTCGTTCTTAAGAACTTATTCAGCAGCGGATCGTCTTTAAAAGGCACTTTAATAGGTCTTGGCGCGTTTCTTGCAGTAGTTGTCATATCATATGGTTTAGCTTCAGGAGAAGAAGTTCAGCTACGTGACGGTGAAGTACTTTCAGCAAGTGCAGTGCGCTGGGTAGAAGCAGGTATTTATGCGTTCTATATCTTGGCGATTGTTGCAATTGGTGCGATGGTATTTTCAGGTGTTAAGAAATTAGCTAAATAAAAAACTATTATGGCAAAAAGATCAGCTCCAGAAGTGAATGCAGGTTCGATGGCAGACATTGCCTTCTTACTCCTCATTTTCTTCCTGGTAACCACAACAATTGAAACCGACAGCGGTATTAGCCGTAAATTACCACCAGAGATGGATGAGAATCAACCACCTCCACCGGTAATTAAAGAGCGTAACCTATTTACAGTAATTGTAAACAGTAATGATGAATTACTTGTTGAAGATGAAGTAATGGAGCTTAAAGACTTGAGAGCTGCTGCGATTGAGTTCTTGGACAATGGTGCAGAAAACTGTTCTTATTGTCAAGGAGCAAAAGATCCTAATTCATCTGTAAATCCTACTAAGGCAGTTATTTCTTTGGTAAACAACAGAGGAACATCTTACAAGCGTTACATCGCCGTTCAAAACGAACTTGTTGCAGCGTATAACGAATTACGTAATCGTGTTGCTCAACAGCGTTTTGGCGAATCTTTCATTGAGATGGAAAACCGCTACAACGACGCCAGAACTTCTGATGCGAATAAAGAGAAACTTAAGCCAAAACTTGAGGAAATTAGAGATCTTTATCCAGAGAAATTATCTGAAGCAGAGCCTAAGAAGAGTTAACAACATTTAATACAACAATTTATGTCTAAGTTTAATAAGAAAAAAAGTGGTGATTTACCAGCTATTTCTACAGCATCGCTGCCGGATATAGTTTTCATGTTACTTTTCTTCTTTATGGTTGCGACTGTAATGAGAGAAAACACATTGATGGTAAAAAACAATTTACCTACTGCAAATCAAATTGAGAAACTTGACAAAAAAGACCTTGTAATGTACATCTATGCAGGTGAGCCTGTAGATCGCTTTCAAGGTACTTACGGGACTTCTGCTAAAATTCAGTTGAATGATAAATTTGCAGATGTTTCTGAAATTCAAGACTTTATTTATCAAGAGCGTGCAAGCAAGCGGGAGGAACTTGTTCCTTTCTTAACTACAGCGCTTAAAGTAGATGGAGATAGTAAAATGGGACTTATTTCTGATATCAAACAGGAATTACGTACCGCAAATGCTTTGAAAATTAATTATGTTACCAAGTCTGGTAACGCAGTTGAAAACAACAATTAATACTCTTTAGAGTTAATTGCATATCTCTTAAAATTTAAGAAAACGTCCTGAGCATTTCAGGGCGTTTTTTTGTTACTTTAAATCAAAATCCACTGCTCTTAGATGAAGCGTATCCTTCTCGTCATATTCGTACTCTTCGGTTTTTCTGAATTTGCCCAAGCGCAAGATTCTTTAGTAACCACCATAGACACGACTTCCTTATATTCTAAATACAGAGAAGATCAATTTTACCTTGGGCTTACCTTTAATCTCTTAACCAATAAGCCAGAAGGGATGGAACAAAACGGCTTTAGTGGAGGTCTACAGTTTGGCTATATACGTGATATGCCCATCAATAAACAGCGTAACTGGGCGATTGGTCTTGGTGCAGGTATTTCTATGAACACCTATAACCAAAATTTATTCGTTGGAGAAACGCCTTCTGAAGAAAGCATTTTTCAAGTCATAGAAAATCAAACCAATTACAATAAAAACTGGTTTACCACCTATTTAGTCGAAGCACCGCTACAGCTACGCTGGCGCACTTCTACGGCAACCACATACAAGTTTTGGAGGATTTATACCGGAGTTCAGTTAGGATACATGTATGCCTATAAATTTTACTTTGAGCAACCTAACAATCAAGTGACTCAAACAGACGTTCCGGAATTCGATCGTTTTAGAATGGGACTTACTTTTTCTTTTGGGTATGATACGTTCAATTTCTATTTCTACTACAATATCAATCCTATGTTTAATGATTCGGCTCAGATTAACGGAAGTCCGATAGAGTTGAACAGTCTCAAGCTAGGCTTGATGTTTTACATTTTGTAGAAATAAAACACGAGCAGTTGCGGCAAACCGCCTACCAAAACCCCAACTATCAACTCTGTCATAGTATGCGCCTTTAGCTCCAATCTGGAAGCAGCAGTTAAACCGATCGCAATTACCAGTGCCCCAATGATCATCAAGTAGTTTGCATTATAGATCATACTCAAGGCCATTACAAAAAACAGCACACCGGCAATGCCCACCATATGCAAACTGGTCTTGAAGTTCAATAAACTTAAAATAAAGGCTGTAGCGGCAGTAATAAGAATCCCCAAGAAGAATATATAAAGTTCCGGAAATTCGTAGCCATTGATAATGATACGCACAATGAGCAGCAGCAAACCTATTTGTACAAGAAGTGGGATACGACGCTCTTTCACTTCTTTTAAATGCACAGAACTCACCAGTTTTACACTTTCTAGTAAAAAGTAGAACAATACCGGCACAACGATCGTAAGTATGCTTATCGCAAATAATTTAGCATACATAAAAGATGGTGGTACAAACTTAGGCGTAACCGAAAAATAGATAACCACACCAAGCAACGGCATAAAAAGCGGATGCATTAGGACTGAAAAAAAGCGTAAAAAATACTTCATTAAATCTCTTTTCTTAGTCTGGCAACAGGAACATCTAACTGCTCCCGATATTTAGCAACCGTTCGTCGTGCAATAGGATATCCTTTTTCCTTCAAGATTTTCGCCAACTTATCATCGGTAAGCGGCTTACGCTTATCTTCTTCTTGTATTGTGATCTCTAAAATCTTTTTGATCTCACGCGTTGAAACCTCCTCACCCTGATCGTTAGTCATGCTCTCACTAAAAAATTCTTTGATCAACTTTGTTCCGTAAGGGGTGTCTACATATTTACTATTGGCCACACGAGAAACAGTAGAAACATCCATCTCGATCTCATCGGCAATATCTTTTAGGATCATCGGGCGTAAATTGCGTTCATCGCCGGTAAGAAAATATTCCTTTTGATACTCCATAATGGCGCTCATAGTCACAAAAAGTGTCTGTTGGCGCTGTCTGATGGCTTCAATGAACCATTTTGCAGCATCTAACTTTTGCTTAATAAACATTACCGCGTCTTTTTGCGCCTTACTCTTTTCTTTAGCAGCTTTGTATCCTTTGAGCATATTAGTATACTCCCGAGAAACATGCATTTCTGGTGCATTACGACCATTCAAGGTAAGCTCTAATTCACCATCCCGAATATTGATCGTAAAATCAGGAATCACATGCTCTACCACTTTTGTATTTCCGGCGTAAGAACCGCCTGGTTTTGGATTGAGATGTTCAATTTCATCAATCGCATCTCTCAATTGATCTTCAGTAATATCAAATTTTGAAAGTAAGCGTGAGTAATGCTTTTTACTAAAATGATCAAAGGCATCAGTCAAAATATCTTTGGCCAGCGCAACAGCTTCGGTCTCTTCTTTGCGTTTTAACTGAATCAATAAACATTCTTCAAGACTACGCGCCCCCACTCCTGCGGGATCGAGATTCTGCACGATCTTCAAGATCTTTTCGAGATCCTCTTCCGTAGTATAAATATTCTGTGTAAAGGCAAGGTCATCCATGAGATCGACAAGTTCACGCCTTAAATACCCACTCTCGTCTACGCTCCCTATCAAAAATTCTGCAATTTGCATTTGCTCCTCATTGAGTCGGTAGGTATGCAACTGACTCATCAAATGCTGTGTAAACGAAGTTCCCGATGCATAAGGCACTTGCCGCTCTTCATCATCTGCGCTATAATTATTGCTGTTTAAACGATAACTGGGGATCTCATCATCAGACAGGTAATCATCAACATCGATCTCGGTCTCGATTTTTTCAGAATCATAGTCCTCATCGCTGCTGTTATCAAACTCCTCAAATTCATCTTTAGCATTCTCTTTCCCGCTGTCGAGCGCAGGATTTTCTTCAAGCTCTTGCTTTACGCGTTGCTCAAAAGCCTGCGTAGGCAATTGTATTAGCTTCATCAGCTGTATTTGCTGAGGCGAAAGCTTTTGTGAAAGTTTAAATTTGAGTTGTTGTTTTAGCATAAAGAGTATAACATCGGTTATTACAAAAATAAAAAAATGCATCTACCGATGCATCAGAATGTTTTGTTAACAGAAATCAGGCTTAATTTTTGCTTGTATATAGCCTAGGTTTAAATCAACACCTGTCAAATAAGGCCTTAACCCACATTAAGGAATAAAAATATTATTCTTGATCGCATAGATCACGAGGCCGGTACGGTTTTTTAAACCCAGTTTTTGAAATACAGCTTCGCGATAACCTTCGACAGTTTTTGGACTTAAAAACATTTTTTCTGCAATTTGTTTGTAGGTCATTTCGGTACAAGCGTGCTTTATAAATTCGATCTCGCGCTCTTTTAGTACAATTTCCTCTTCGGTTTTACTTTCAGTTTTATTTACAATACGTTCTACTGTATTGGTATAATAAAAGCCTTGCGTCATCACTTCATTTAACGCCAGCTCGAGAATATTCTTTCGGGTATCTTTAAGCAAATAACCCTTGGCTCCGGCGCGAATCATTTGCAGTACGACACCTTCTTCTTCCTCAATAGATAGTGCCAAAACTTTAATCTCAGGATAATGTTTTTGTAAAAAAGTAGTCGCTTCTATACCTCCCATAACCGGCATCTTAACATCCATAAGCACGATGTCTGGACGATTATCTGGGTTAGCCTCTACAAAGTTTATAAACTCTTGCCCGTTTTGCGCAACATTGACCACTTCAAAATTTGAAAATTGACGCACCAATCCTGCGATAGCTTCAGAAAGCAAGGTATGATCATCTACAATAGCTACTTTATACATAATTTAATCTAATGGATAATTTAATTTTAACTGTGTTCCCGCTCCTTCTATCGAACTGATTCTCGCATGTGCTCCGATCAATTCTGCTCGTTTATCAATGTTACTCAAGCCAATTCCTTTTTGCAACAAACGCTCTGAATCAAAGCCTATTCCGTCGTCGAGAGCTGTAACCTCTAGCGCATCTGCTTTAAAATGAACGCGTATTTGCAATGTAGAAGCCTTAGAATGTTTCATCGTATTGCTCATAAATTCCTGTACAATTCTAAACAATACAATTTCAACTTTCGGGTTGATGGCAACAGGATCACCGATGACATCATAATCTGCCGAAAGAAATTTTAAGCGGTTAAAGCGAGCCACTTCGTTTTCTAAGGACTTTAGAAGCGACTGACCGTTAATCGCTTCCGGGTTGATTGATTTTGACAACGCCCTGAGCTCATTTAAGCCCGTTCCTATCGTTTCTGCAACTTCAAGCATTTCTTCCCCACCTTCTACATTTTGTGCTTTAATTTTGGCTAATGTGAGCAACTGACCAATATTATCGTGCAATTCCCAACTGATATTACGCAAAGTTTCTTCACGTATCTCTATTTGGGTTTCCGCAATGGCGCGTTCGTAGCGTTTTTCGGCTTCAATTTGCTCGCGCAGCAAACTGTTTTTACGCTTCATAAATACTGAAAACAGGACAAAAATGATCACCGCCAGTAAAAACAACACCAATAAGACCACTAGAATGACTAAAAGCTGCGTATCCTGATCCATAGTTATTGCATTAAATAGTTTGAAGATTTAGCTCTATAAAAACCGTAAGCAAAAATTAAATAAGAAATACAATAAGCCCAAAAGCTAGCATCTCTTATGATTTTATAAAATGCATTAAGACTGTCTGAAGCATCTGTTATTTTATACCAACCTACATATATAGCCACAGAAGCAGGGAGTTGAACAACCGTACTTATCACAAGACCAACACTTATATAAATCAAAACATGGTCTTGTATTTTGCTCAAATCTGCGCTATTTATTGTTTCAACCAAATATAAAAGAACAACCACAAGCAGAAGCATATCACCGGTTACTGCTGAAAATAGCGGTTTTTGATAAAGAAAATTACTTGTTGCTACAAAATAGATATACGTCAAAAGCCACACAGCATAAAAAGCGACCACTGTATTTTTGAATGAACGTTTATTCAAGTATTTGAAATACATCCAAAAGAGTGCTGAAAAATAAATCAAGTATCTCAGGTTGTAAAATGCGGTATTTCTCTCGGCAAGATTAGCAACCAAAACAAAAGCAGCCACTACCTCATTCAAGAAGTTATATCCCAAAAAAAGAATAAAAACGACGATTGGTGTTTTAGAGAACTTTTTCCAATAGCACAACCCAACTACAAACGAAAGCAGCTCGAGTGCAGTCATGGTCATCGTGGATGGATTGCTCAAAATGAACTCTAAACGTTCCTGTGATATTTCTAAATCCAATCTTCTCTAATTCTTAAATCCTAAATTAATTATTTGACCTACTGTGTTAAACTCATACTTGGTGCTTTTGCTCTATAGAAACCATAAGCAAAAATGAAATACATTAAAGCCCCAGCAAAAGTGCCCACATTTCTTAAAATCTGATAAAATTCCATTCTCGGTCCCGTATCCTTCCCTATTTTCTCCCACCCCACAAATGATGTAACTGAAGTTGGAATACTAATTACCAAATAAACCAAAAGCCCTAAGCCTAGATAAATAATCATGTTGTCTTGCAGCTTTGAAATAGTTGAAGCATTAATGACTTCTATAAAAACAAATAAAACACTGATCATCGTAAGAAAATCACCGAGAACCGTTGAGAACAATGCATATTCTAAAACTAGATTTTTGATAAATAACTGATACACAAAGCTTAGCGACCAAACACTATAAAAGAGAACAACGGCAAGTTTCAGCCTTTTTCGTATTAGGTATTTATAAAAAATGTAAAAATGAACACTAAAGTAAATGACTTGATGCACATTATAAAAAATGGTATTGTTATTACTCAAGCCACTAACGTAATAGGCTAAAGCAGCCATTTCGTTAAAGAAATTATATCCTAGAAATAGAATAAACCACCTTATAGGCGTTTGTTTAAACTTATTCCAATAAATCAATCCGAAAACGAAACTCAGCAATTCAGCAAAATCAGAAATCATTATTCCTGGATTTGTAACAAAGTACCCAATACGGTCTTGCCAATCAGCTATAATCAATAGTTCATTCAATCCTTTTAATTCTTTGATATTTTGCTAAAAATCAATCTTAACACTTTAGGCTCTTATAAATTAAGGACCCTTAGAACGATAAAACCCAAACATAAAAACGAAATACATTATGCAGGAAGCTACAAAGCTTACTTGCTTTATGGTATTAAAAAAGTCATTCCTAGAATCTGAATATTCTGTTATTTGCGCCCAACCTACGTGTATCGTAATCAGGACAGGAAGTTGCACCACAGCTTCTAAAAGCAAACCCAAACTGAGATAGGTAAAAAAATCATTTTGTATCCCTCTGACAGATCGCTGACTGATACTTTCTACAAAATAAAAAAGTATAATTCCCATTAGAAAAAAGCCTCCTAACACTCCAGGTACTAAAGCAAACTGAATCCAAAAATTAGAGACAGAAAGCCAGTAAACGTAAACGAACAACCAGATAACCGATAGTCCTATTATCGCCTTTCTAAACTTTGATCTTTCAAGTTTATTATAATAGAGACTAAATAACAGACCGAAATAAATTAGATAACGAAAATTGTAAAAAATCATGTTTGAATCGGCTACCCACTCCAATACATAGAAAACCGCCGCGGCCATTTCATTAAAAAAATTATAGCCTAGAAACAAAATAAACCATTTTACAGTTGAATTTTTGAATTTCCCCCAATAGATCAGCCCAACTGCAAAAGCAATTAACTCCAATGAATTCATAATCCAAAGCATTGGATTATCTAAAATAATAGACAGCTTTCTTTCTGAAACGGTCTGAGCGATTGCTATAATCAAAAACGATGATTTCAAGTTTTGAAAAACTAATTTGTTTGGCTGCACAAAAGAAGCCTGAACTTAATCTATATTAAAAATCAAACTCATTCGCCGGAGGTGGTGGAGCAAGCGTGCCTAAATCACCAGATAAGGACTCTGTATCTCCTTCTGCAGTCATTCCTCCAGAAGAACTTAGAACAGTCCCTACAGCTACTGCTTTCTTAGTTCCATCAGGTAGATTAAGAATAGCGAAGCTCACAGTATCTTTTGTACCATTAGGCAAATCAAGTAATGCGGCAGGATTGAAAAACACAGTTGCTTTGCCAGCATCTTTCTTAGCCGATTTTTTATTTTTACCAAAGTACACACGCAAATCTGTAATTTCAACACCTGCAGAATCAGCTTGTTGCTTAATATATGCCATATATTTTTGCATTTCTGAGAACGAAAAACTCACATAGCGTGTTGCCTTTTTGTACCTCACATCCTCTTCAGGGATGGTATCGCCTTCTTCGGTAATGTTTTCTGCAAGCTCGATAAGTTCAACACGACTGTTACCGTAATTTTTATATAAGGAATCTGCGCTAGCTAAAGGAATAATATTAGACGGAGCGCCTAGAATTGGTGCTTCATCTCCCTCGCAATCGCAAGGTTCATCACAAGAAGTCATTAAAAATGCAGCCGTAAGCACTGCTGCAACAAGGGTAGTTTTTTTCATAAATTGATTAATTGTTAGTTAGGTGTAAAATAGACATCTTTTTTTTCACTAGGAAAAAACTCCTTTAAAAAGGGTGTTTTTCCCCGTAGCTGATTGCAAAACAAAAAAAAGCCCGATTTAAAAATTAAATCGGGCTTTTTTGAATCTATTTATCTCCTTAGAATTCTGCGTTTTGAGGAAAACGTGGATAAGGTATCACGTCTCTAATATTAGTCATTCCGGTTGCGAATAATACCAGACGCTCAAAACCGAGACCAAAACCACTGTGCACACAACTACCAAAACGACGGGTGTCTAGATACCACCACAGTTCTTCTTCTGGGATGTCTAGCGCTGCCATTTTCTCTTGCAACACTTCTAAACGCTCTTCTCGCTGCGAACCTCCAACGATCTCACCAATTCCCGGGAAGAGAATATCCATCGCGCGTACGGTTTTACCGTCTTCGTTGAGACGCATATAAAAGGCTTTGATATTTGCAGGATAGTCAAATAAGATCACCGGGCACTTGAAGTGCTTCTCTACAAGAAAACGCTCGTGCTCACTTTGCAAGTCGGCACCCCATGCTTCAATAGGATATTTGAACTTTTTCTTTTTATTTGGTTTTGAATTCTTAAGAATTTCGATTGCCTCTGTGTAGCTCACGCGCTTAAAGTTATTCTCCAAAACAAACTTCAACTTCTCACGTAACGGCATTGGCGCACGCTCTGCTTCGGGCTTGCTCTTATCTTCCTGAATCAATCGGTTTTCTAAAAACTTTAGATCATCCTGGCAGTTATCCATCACAAACTGAATCACGTATTTGATAAAGTCTTCCGCCAGATCCATATTCATATCCAGATCGCAAAATGCAACTTCCGGCTCGATCATCCAGAATTCTGCAAGGTGACGGCTCGTGTTTGAATTTTCAGCTCTAAAGGTTGGTCCAAAAGTGTAAATCTGTCCCAGACCTAACGCATAGGTTTCTCCTTCTAACTGACCAGAAACCGTCAAATTGGTTTCCTTTCCGAAGAAATCCTTTTTATAATCAATGTTTCCGTCTTCATCCTTCGGCGGATTTTTCATGTCTAAAGCCGTTACTTTAAACATTTCACCCGCACCTTCTGCATCACTACCGGTTACAATCGGAGTATTTACATAATAAAAACCTTCTTTCTGAAAGTATTGATGCACGGCAAAACTCAATTGCGAACGCAAACGCATCACTGCTCCAAAGGTATTGGTACGTACGCGCAAATGGGCCTGCTCGCGCAACTTCTCTAACGTATGACGCTTAGGCGACAAGATGGTTTTCTTTACCTCTTCAGGATCTGCATCCCCAAGAATTTTAATTTCCTTAGCTTCAACTTCAACAGCTTGACCACCACCTTGACTTTCGATAAGATTTCCGGTCACGGCAATCGCAGCACCTACGGTAATACGTTTTAAAAGCTCAGGATCTGTATTTTCAAAATCAACTACACACTGTAAATTATTAAGCGTAGAACCATCATTTAGCGCAATAAAACGGTTGGCTCTAAACGACCTCACCCATCCTTTTACGGTAAGTTCGTGCCCCTTGGGCTCTTCTTTTAAAATGTGTACAATTGTTTTTCTCATAGTTATAGAATCAAAACGTCGCTAGACGTGATTTGCTTAGTTCTGTAATTAATCGTGATAAGCGACAAAGATAAATTTTACATCAGACTGGCACAAAACTGGCTAAAAATTTAAACAGAATTATTCTTTATCTAATTCTGCAAGCACTTCTTCATCTTCCACTTCGTCCAGAATCTGGATCGCCGGCTTTTTAAAGTCTTCTTTATTGGCAATATTTCGCTCTAGCGAAAGCAACAAAGAAGGAAGCAATAACAAGTTAGATAACATCGCAAAGATCAAGGTTACCGAAACCAGGCCTCCTAAGGCAACGGTACCACCGAAGCTACTGATCATAAATACCGAAAATCCAAAGAACAAGACGATAGAAGTATAAAACATACTCACGCCGGCTTCTTTTACCGAAGCATACACCGAACGCTTGATCTTCCACCCGCTACTTTTAAGTTCCTGACGGTATTTGGCCAAAAAGTGAATGGTATCATCTACCGAAATCCCAAAAGCAATACTAAATACCAAAATAGTTGAAGGTTTTATAGGCACGCCCAAAAAGCCCATCAATCCGGCGGTGATCAACAACGGCAGTAAATTTGGGATCAAAGAAACCAAGATCATTTTAAACGACCGGAACATAAAGGCCATAAATATGGAGATCAATAAAATGGCCAGCGACAAACTGATGATCAGGTTATTGATCAAATAATTGGTCCCTTTTTGAAAAACTAAAGCCTTTCCTGTCAAGGTAACGTCAAACTTATCTTCAGGAAAAAGAATACTTATTTTGTTGTATAAATTGTCTTCTACGATTTCCATACGATCGGTACCAATATCTTGCATAAAGGTCGTCATACGTGCATATTGACCGGTAGAATCTATGTAACTGTCCAGCAGCCCGGCTTCATTAGAGAAGCTTTGTGCGTAAGGCAAAATAAAGTTGCGCTCGTTTGAAGTGGGCAATTGATAATACTGAGGATCGCCATTATAGAATGCTTGCTTTCCATATTTTACCAGATTTACAATAGAAATAGGTTTAGAAAGCTCTGGAGTTTCTGAGATGGTTGTTGCCAGCTCGTCCATACGTTTTAATGTTGGCAACTTCATCACGCCTTTAGGACGCTTGGTATCGATCAACACCTCAAGCGGCATAATCCCGTCAAACTCGCTTTCAAAGAATTTAATGTCTTTGTAAAACGTAGTTTTCTTCGGCATATCTTCAATAAGACTTCCTGAAACTTTAATCTGATAAATACCTATCATACTTGCGATAAGCAAAATCACGGTGCTGATGTAAATCGTTATACGGCGATCGCGCACCATACGCTCAATCCAGTTTACAAAACCCTCGATCCAGGTTTTACCCAAATGTTTTAAATGACGCTCTTTTGGCGGCGACATGTAGCTGTAAATAATAGGAATAATGAGTAAACTCAGTAAAAATATCGCCAGGATATTTATCGAAGCGACGATACCAAATTCCTTAAGCAGCGAACTCTGCGTCAAAATAAACGTTGCAAAACCTGAAGCGGTCGTAATGTTGGTCATCAAGGTCGCGTTACCTACTTTGGTAATCACGCGCTGAAGCGCCTTGATCTTATTCCCATGATTTTTATATTCCTGCTGGTATTTATTGATCAAAAAGATACAGTTAGGAATCCCAATCACAATAATTAATGGCGGAATTAACGCCGTAAGCACGGTAATCTCATAACCTAATAAACCAAGAAAACCAAACGCCCACATCACCCCGATCACCACGGTGATCATAGAAATAAAGGTCGCGCGATAGGATCTAAAAAAGAAGAAAAAGATAAGTGAGGTTACCAGAAGTGCGCCACCTACAAACCAACCGATCTCACTTATGATCGTTGCACTGTTGAGTGTGCGTATATACGGCATCCCGCTGGTATGCACTGTGATGTCCGTTTCTTCTTCAAACTGATCGATCAACGGAATAAGATCTTCTACGATAAAATCTCGCCGCGCAGCGGTATTGACGATGTCTTTTTTGAGATAAACAGCACTGCGTATGGTACCCGTCTCCTTGTTATAGATCAAGCCCTCATAAAACGGCAAGTCTTTAAAAAGCTTTTTCTTTAAAGCTTCTGCCTGAACTTTAGTATTTACAGATCCTTCAACAAAAGGAACCATTTCAAAACGCTTAGGCTCCTCTTGCTTTTCAAGCAGCTTTAAATCCTTCAAAGAAACCGAAAGCGCAACCGCGTCAAAACTATTGATCGTATCGGAAAGCGCGTTCCACTTATTAAGCACTTCAGGAGTAAAAAGTGTTGAATCTTTTATTCCGAATACGATAAGGTTTCCTTCTTCACCAAACTGATCAAGAAATTTATTGTATTCCAGATTGACTTCGTGATCATCCGGCAGCAGGTTTGCTTCGGTATAGGTAAAGCGCATGTATTTCCATTGCGTTCCTAAAAACACCGTAAAACCGGCAACCAGAAAAAGAATAAAGAGTCTGTTGCGTAAAATGAGGCGTGCTACACCGTTCCAAAATCCGTAACCCAAAAGCTTGGTCATCGTCCTAATTTAAGAGGCGCAAAGATACTCATTTAAGAGCGAATAGCCTTTGCTATAAATCAAAAACAAAACCTACAAAGCAGTCAAGGCATTGACTTGAAGATTTCTATGGAATTTCTACCTAAAAATGAAGCTACAACTGAAGGTTGAAGGTAAACTTGAAGGCGATATTATCGGCAAAACTTGGCAAATGATAAGCCCCGTAGCGATAAGTTAAACTTGTTCCAAAACCAAAGAGGATCTTGTTGATCTCAAAACCGCTTTCCATAAAGCCTTTATCAAGTTTATTAAAACTCACCTCTTGATGGCGCTCGATATCAGAAATATCACCAATAGCATATCGCGTGATGAACACCATTTCTGGCTTAAATTTTTCACCTAAATTAAACGGTCGCAAATGATGCTTGATCTGTAAAGAGGCGATTCGATCTGAAAAAAACTCCCCGAAATACATCGTCTCAAAACTATTTACCCCCGCAACCGAAAAACGCTGCATAATGGTTTCTTTGGTGGGTGCATTGGGATACGCGTGAAAAAGATGAGTAAGCGGCACATCGCCAAACGCCATTTTTCCTTCTACTAAAAACTCGGTGGTAGATTTATTGAGTCGTTCTACCTGATAATAGAATTTGGCACCCACGCGAGTAAAATCAAAATCACCGTTGAATAAACCCGAAATTCCCTTAGATACCTGCGCAGTCACTTTAGGATAACCATCATAGATCTCAACGGTTCCCTTTTCTGAGCGCATAAACTTACTCGACGGACTCCAACGGACTCCAAAAGTAGCTTCGGTGATATCATACTCACTATACGATTCGTCTCCCAGCACAAAACGATAGGCTTCCGTTTGCAGTACATTGGTTTTGGCAAATTGAAATTCTGAAAGAATCTTTGGTGTGATTTGATATTCTTGATTCAGCCGATACGTTTTATAATCAAAAAATTGCGTGATGTTTACCAGACGCGGCTCAAACAAAGAATACACCCGGCGATCTGTCAAATAATTAAAGCTTCCTACTTCTTGCAAATCGTCGTTATAGGTAAAACTCAACCAGGCGCCGTGCGATTCATTCAACAGGATCCCACCTCCTATTCCATATTTTAAAACCTGATCTTTAAAACCATAAGCTGCATAACCTTCTAACCTAAAATTCTTTGAAAAATCAGCATTCGTAACTCCTCCTAAGCCTAACCGCAACCCTTCATAATTGTTATATTTTACGGGATAGGTAAGATCAAAATCAAAGAAATCTACCGTGTAATAGCCAATTCCAAAATTATTGATCACCGCCAGACGGCGTTCTATATTTTGGGTTTCGACAATGTTATTGAGGTAATCAAAACTATTAAGATCTCGCTGGGTTAAGGCTTGCTCCCGATAGCGTTTCCAAAATGTTTCAGGCTTCTTATCGGCATCTTCCATCACCTCGATCGCAAGATTGGGATGCTCCAACTTTTCTTTTTCTGAAAGATCAAAGTTGGCATTATAAGAAGTAGAAAGTAAGTAACGCCCCTCGATAGCTTCTTTTACCGGATTATTCTCAATCGTCCCTACGGAAACTTTTCCTCTAAAAAGTGACAACCTTTTTGAGGTTTCACCCTTTTCAATATACAATTTACTACTAAGCGGAAGGTAAACCTCTTCCTCTGGCAAGTATTTATAATACTGCTCGATGCGTGCTACCAGCTCATCATCTATGCCTATGTGCACTTTTTGAATCGCCAGAGTTTGAGTATCGAGATACAATATCCCTACAAGTCCGGGAATCGTTTGTGGCCGCTTAGGCTGAAAAGCAATTGCCAAACTCTTTCGATCTAAAATGGTCGTATCACCGACAAACTGATAGTTATAATTTTTAAGTCCGCGAGAAGATAAAGGCCCTGCATATCGATAATTGAAGATCACAAAATCCTCGTCATAGAAGGAACGTGACTGAAGCGTGATCCCTAAAGTCTCATACCGCGGTTCGTCAAAGCCCGCCATATTAAAACCAAGCACTTCTTCTTTAAATCCGTGATGAGCATTAAATGTATTTTTTGAAACTTTCTCGGTAAAAAAGGAATGCGCATTGGTCTCACGTTCTAGCGAGTCTGTGATAATGGTTTTCTCGTAGGTGGTATAGCTAAAATGATCAAGACGTTCCTGCGGATTATTTTTAGCAGCATTGCTTATTGCCAATTGCATCAGCGAATCTACATCTATGGTATTTTGCTGTCCAAATAAAGAATTTGAAAGCGCAAAAAGCAAAAACAAACAGAAAATAAGCGGTTTAGCCATTATCAATCAAGAACTTAAAATTAAAAATACTATAAAAAAAGCGACCCGAGGGTCGCTCTTAATAAGAGTTTAACGTCTGTTAGACCGTAAGTATTTCCTTTTCTTTAACTGCTAGAAGTTCATCTATCCTCTTGATGTATTTATCGGTTAGATCTTGCACGTCTACCTCTGCGTTACTGCAAATATCTTCAGCAAGACCATCCTTCTCTAATTTCTTAATATCGTTGTTGGCATTTTTGCGATCGTTACGCACGCCTACTTTTGCATCTTCAGCTTCAGCTTTAGCCTGCTTAACCAAATCTCTACGACGTTCCTCGGTAAGTGGCGGCACATTGATGATCACGCTTTCTCCATTATTCATTGGGTTGAAACCAAGATTAGCATTCATAATCGCTTTTTCGATCTCTTGAATCATCGATTTTTCCCAAGGTTGAATAGAAATAGTTCTCCCGTCTGGAGTGTTTACGTTTGCCACCTGTGCCAATGGCGTTTGACTACCGTAGTAATCAACCATCACACTACCTAACATTGAAGGGCTCGCCTTACCTGCGCGAATGTTTGCAAACTGTTTTTTCAAATGATTTACGGCATTTTGCATCGCTTCTTCGGTGCCGTCTAATATAAATTGAATGTCTTCGTTCATAGCCTTATTAATTCATTGATTTTTTTCAAACCAACCAAAAATACTAAATTATAAATTTACGGTAGTACCTATATTTTCACCATCTACAACCTTGAGTAAATTACCCTGTTTGTTCATGTCAAAAACAATGATAGGCAACTCGTTTTCCTGGCTCAACGTAAATGCAGTGGTATCCATAACCTTCAAACCTTTTTGAAGCACATCTTCAAAACTGATGAAATCAAATTTCACAGCTTCTTTATCCTTTTCAGGATCGCTGGTGTAAATACCGTCTACGCGTGTTCCCTTTAAGATCACATCTGCGTGAATTTCGATCGCTCTTAGAACTGCAGCAGAATCTGTAGTAAAATAAGGGTTTCCTGTACCACCACCAAAGATCACCACACGCCCTTTTTCCAGATGACGTATAGCACGACGTCTAATAAAGGGTTCTGCAACTTCATTGATCTTCACTGCACTTTGTAACCGGGTTTGAATCCCTGCTTCTTCAAGCGCGCTTTGCAATGCCAAACCGTTGATCACGGTGGCCAGCATCCCCATATGATCCCCTTGTACGCGATCCATCCCGCGGCTGGCTCCGGCAACACCTCTAAAGATATTTCCGCCACCAATAACAATAGCAACCTGCACCCCTTTATCAAGCACTTGCTTTATTTCTTCGGCATACTCTGCCAGTCTATCAGGATCTATACCGTACTGGCGTTTTCCCATTAATGCTTCACCTGATAATTTTAAAAGAATGCGTTTGTATTGCATGGCGTAGATAAGTTTTGGACAAATATAAGGTTAAATTGGTTTGTGGTAAAAGGTTAAAATACCTGTGTAGCTTATTTAAAAAAATAACAACTTTTAAAGCACTCCCTACAGCTTCATTTACAATTACGTTAAACGCTCATTATGATGAAAAAAAAATTACGTACAAGGTTTAAGCCTCATTTTACTGGTTTGCATAAGCTTTTGGCTCTTTCAAAGCTGTGAAAGGGACGACACATCGTATCCTTTGCAACTTGAACAAAAGGAGATAAAAACCGTTTCTCCTAAAAATGCCAGTGCCTATCTCAACGGTTTTAGGGAATCTAAATCTAAACATTCAGGTAACTATATAGTAGGTATTGCTGATACCGTCTTGATGGAGGACATTTCAAATACTTCTGAGCAACTTGCAGTAATTCCGGCTAAGACCGTTCACCGCAATTTAAAAAGCAGAATTCTTCTTTTGGAGATAGACGGAAAAGTTGAAAGTGTAGTTTTTAGCACACACGCTTATGACAGCTCAACAGCGGAGTTGTTCTCTGGCGAAATTTTGATCACAGATCTGGAAGGGAATTTTATTGACGCTTTTGAAATTATATCGGGAAAAATCAATGTTCAATATCTCAAAAGGAAAGCAGACAGCACTAAAGCATTACAGTCTAAAGGAATTGTAGATGATGAGAATGATGATTGTGGCGATGGGTGTCCATTTTCTGTTTGTAGTTGGTGCGGTTAACTTGAAGAAGTCGTTATTACATCATCACCATCATCTGATAATTACACCTTATCTATTGACTGGCTTTACTCACAAGGATCTAATGGCACTACTGATGCTGCTTGTGAAGTAGGCTGCGATAATTATTGGAGTTTTGGAGACGATAATGAAGGTGGTGGGGGAGGTTCTACCAGTAGTACTTGGAAAATAGTTGATCAAAAAAGAAATACACTTTGCGGTAAGAATACTTGGAGTAAAATTGGCGAGGCTTCGGTTGCCAATATAACGGGTTTAGGTTTACGAGCAAGTAATGGAAGAATAACCTACAACGTAGAATTACAAACTTTATGCATTACTATTCCAAATACAATTACTGCTCACGCATCAGATCGATTTAATAATGCGTGGAATTTAACAATGACCGAAATAAACACCTATCTACAGAATTTACGAGGCATTACCGTAATAAATGAAACAGTATTAAGAAATTTAATTCTAGAATTCTTACCTATAAATTTGAATATCAACCAACCTGGCAGTTCTTATAAAGTTGGCGGATGTTCTGGAGCACCAATAACTAAAGCTCAATACTGTGATTAAATCTTTAATTTTAATATTTTGTTTATTTAACCCTATACAAATGACATTGCTGCCCGAAGACTACCTAGGAGAAGGCGTAGATTCTTTTTCTCAATTTAAACACAAAAAGGAATTTTACGGTATACGCTCGTATTCAGATACACTATCCAAACATTATTTCGGGAAAGAAATTACTTCAATTACAGTTTCTACTGATATGAAAGATATCATTTACGCTGTAGATATATATCCCAAAGAATATCTTGACGGCAATTTTCTTAATCAGCTTATCAAAGTATATGGCCTTCCAGATTTGATTCAAAAAAGAAAAGTTATTAAATCAATCGAAACGAATGAAAATGATTTTATGAAATTTGAAAAAATACAATATAATATCATAAACTGTCAATTAGATGAAAAACCTAACGAAATAAAATGGACAAAATTAGGATTTGATATAATAGTTCACCCGGAGGGACTCAACGGAAATGGTACAATAAGGTTCATTACTACTAAATAAAAGTCAACAAAGGCTGCTAGTTGGCAGCCTTTGTATTACTAAAAAATTATTGACGCCTTAAAGATTGTACAGGGTAATGTCAGAGTTCAATTTTTGAACCCCGAAAAGAATAAAACTAAAAATTTATATAGTAAAATTACTGTTAACGAAGACTATAGCTGTTCTGATTGCACTTTTTCTGAATATGATTAGTATCAACTTGAAGAAGTCGTTATTACATCATCACCATCATCTGATAATTACACCTTATCTATTGACTGGCTTTACTCTCAAGGATCTAATGGCACTACTGATGTTGCTTGTGAAGTAGGCTGCGATAATTATTGGAGTTTTGGAGACGATAATGAAGGTGGTGGGGGTTCTTCGGATAATAATACTGCAGAAAACCCTCCGCCGAGTTGTAAGAGTTTTGATTTTAAGAAAGTCACTCAGAATAGTCAAGAAGCGAATGTTAGAAATATTCATTTTAATATCGTATTAGTAGAGGTTATAAATGGTGTCAAATTTAAATTTGACAAACATATCAGTCTATCTAAACCAACAAATTTCTCCGGTCCAATTTTTGACCGTTTTGATAATGAAATAAGTTTTAACTTAATGGCCACAGTATCAGCAAGAGCTTTAGCAGAAGCAATGGAAAATACTGTTGCAAAGTTTGCAGGTGCTGAGGTTTCTACTACTACCGTAGAATATTGGTTTCGTGATGAACTTAAACGGATTTATTCACTAGGTGTCCCCGGAGGACGAGTTAGATATAATCATAGCGCCAATCCCGGAGATATTAGTGAATATGTAGTTACAATAGGTGGAAAAGATTCTTGTTTATAATATGAATAAAATTCAAACTTTCAAGGAAAAATTAAATAAAAGCATTGAAACATATTATCCTTATAATATCGATTACTATACTCAAGAAATTGAATACAAAAATTCAATTGAATACAAAAATTTTGTAAAGAAAGTCGAAAACAGACCTAATGAAATTGGATTATCTCAAGAATTAGAGAAAATCACCTCTATGTTAAGGTCCTTTTACAATTTTAAATTTCAAGATATGACTATCCCACACCATCTTGACCCGTGTTTCAATTTTCAGATTTCTAAAATTACTAATGGTAATTATTATTTAATTATTTTACTTAGAAGTGTAATAAGTCCCATCTATTTTTTACGGGCTTTTACTTGTCGTGTAAACGCAGAAAAAAATAAATCAACATCGCCACTTATACAAATAGAAGATCCATTTGTAAGTGAAATAAGAAATGAATTTGAGGAGATTAATAATTATTTGTCAAACAATCTAAGATTAACACCTTTCCCTCCGAGTTATTATCACGTAACACTACCTAATTACTCTTCTCCTGAAAGGTCTATTGGAAATCTTAAAATATTCCAAGCTCTTTTTATTGACCAGGATATATATTTTGAATAAAAAACAAACTATGAAAATAATATATTTTATTCTTATTATGTCTACTTCACACAATTTGTCAAGTCAAAACTTAGAAGGTAAATGGCTACTAGTGGTTGATGAAACCACCTATACTGTTCCCTCTTGTATCATACTAGAATATGAAAATAATACAGAAAGAGTATACGAATTTAACAAAGTCATAAATGAATTCCCAGTTGAGATAGACTCTTTAAAGAAGACCATCAAAAAAGATAGCCAAACAGAATTTTACAGAATCATTGACAATAATTGTTTAGAAATTATTACAGAAGAAAACGGCAGTACGAAATATAATCCACGATTTGTAAGAATAACTCCTACTGTTTTGCTAAATCCTTTTGACCTTACAAAAACACTTTCTTTTAAAGAAATTTCAGGAAACTCAAAAAATATTAAGGATACCATAACGATAAACAAGTCTGATTTATCACCGAGAGCTAAAACATTTTCCAATTACAAGTTTGAGGATTCATTTTTAAAAATTGTAAGCTGGCAAAACACTTACTTTTTAGCACTTAAAAAGGGAAAAAAATATCAAAAAATATGGCCTCTTCAAGAAATTGGCGAAGATTATTTCATTTTATACGGAAAAGCAAATGCTAAGGCACCTATAAAATATATGCTAATTAAAAATTAAACTGCTCCAAATTCATAAACACAGAGGGTTATTTTATAAATCGTCTAAACCTCAAAAGGAAAGCAGACAGCACTTAAGCATTACAGTCTAAAGGAATTGTAGATGAAGAGAATGATGATTGTGGTGATGGGTGTCCATTTTCTGTTTGTAGTTGGTGTGGTGAACTTGAAGAAGTCGTTATTACATCATCACCATCATCTGATAATTACACGTTATCTATTGACTGGTAATACTCTCAAGGATCTAATGGCTCTACTGATGCTGCTTGTGAAGTAGGCTGCGATAATTATTGGAGTTTTGGAGACGATAATGAAGGTGGTGGGTTTTTTTAATTGTTACATCCCCGGGGATTTAAACGGCGATTGCGTTATTAATGAAGAGGATGAGCGAATTCTATTTGCAGATTGTTCAAGTTGGGAATATTCACTTATAAATGGTGTTAGAGCAGCTGCTATTGATAGCATTAACGATATGTGGGTAACTTCATTTAGTGGTGAAGTTCACATAAATTGGCTTGACAGTCCAATTCTATACTCTACCATGCCATTAGGAATGACAAACGCAAGAGCCCAAACTCTATCTGCTGAAGCAGCAGATCTTGCTGGGGACGATTTAAGCGCATGGCTTGAGAGTTCTCCTAAAAAAGACGATACACAAGTATATTACAAGTGGTTGGAATTTTCACAAGCTCGCATGAAAGCTAAAGGAGGGTCAGTCTCATCTAACAATTTATATAATCTTTCGATTGAGCCTAAGTAGTTTAGAACTACTTTATTATCGATCAAAACGTGCGACTAAATGATTTATTTTTTTATTTATTTCAATATGATGTTCATCAATACACCTGAAGCTTTAATTGGTAAAAACCTTAAAACATTGAAGCATTATGAAGAAGTAGAAACTTCAGACGAGAATATTAAATCAGGAATCAGGCGTTTTAGATCTGAGGATGAGTTATTTTTTTTAGATGAAAAAATAGAAGAGTTTCATTGCGAAGTTGACACTGATAGTAAAATTATAAGTGTAAAATTTCGAATAAAAGAGGCTATTCTACAAATGAATTATAGAAATAAATTTATAGATGTATTTGGCGAACCGGATGCAAGTTTTTGTATAGGTGAAATAGCTAAATCTTCGGAAACGAAATTATCTAACGGTGCCGTAAGCAGCAGTGCAGTCATAATTCCGAAAAAGTGTGATTTCTTTGATAATTCCGTATTAGCTACAGTTTGGAAGCTAGATAATAATGTATTCTTAGAATTTACACATCCACAATCAAGATCTACATTTCCAAGAGCCTATATTAACATTACTAAATCTAGCAAATGGGTTGAAATGAAATAATTGCCATTTACTTGATAATGATTCATCAGCCTGTTTTAGTGATTTTGGAAAGAGTAAACTACCTCAAGGCAAGCTTATGAGGCAGTAGTTGGAAACGAATTTCCAATTTCAAAGCAAGCCTCGGAGTATCAAACCCTTTGGCGGAGCCAATAATTTAAAATATGTTCCTTGCAACTGTTTACATCAAGGAAATTAGCAATAGTTTTTAGTTATTTCTAAGCATAAAAAAAGGCTGCCAATGGGCAGCCTTTTAAATTTTTTGAGTGGATAAAACCCTTAAGCTAAGCTTACGCGTTTAAATCCTACTACTCTTGCATCACCTTTGCTCTCTACATATTTAGCAACGTTCAAGCTTTCATCCATGATGAATACCTGATCTAGTAATGCTTTCTCATTATCTAGCGTAGTATTGTCTGAAACGAAACGCTCTAATTTACCAGGAACGATACGATCCCAGATTTTTTCTGGCTTTCCTTCAGCTTTAAGCTCTGCTTTGATATCTTCTTCTGCCTTAGCCATAACTTCTGGAGTTAATTGAGACATAGAGATGTATTGTGGTACGTTCTTTTGGGTTTTACCTAAACGACCTAACTCGATATTTTCTTTTTCGATCTCAGCGATACGCGCTTCAGTTTCTGAAGCAACAAATTCTGGATCAAAATCTTTGTAAGATAACGTAGTTGCTCCCATAGAAGCTACCTGCATAGAAACCGCTTTAGCAACTTCTTCAGCGTTATCTGTAGCTTCAGATAAACCAGTTAAAGCACCAATTTTGTTACCGTGTACATAAGCACCGATGAATGCTGCTTCTAACACTTCAAAACCACCTATTTCTAGTTTCTCACCAATAACACCGGTTTGCTCGATCAATTTTTCTTCAACAGTCATCCCTTTAAAGTCTGCTGCTAAGAATGCTTCTTTTGAGTCAAAGTTGATTGCGATATCTCCAAGTTCGTTTGCTAACTCTACGTAAGAATCATTTTTAGCAACGAAATCGGTCTCACAGTTTAATGAAAACACAACACCTCTGGTATTTGCATCATTAATTTTTGCAATTACAACTCCTTCACTAGAGTCGCGATCTGCTCTTTTTTCTGCAACTTTTTGTCCTTTTTTACGAAGAACTTCAATTGCTTTGTCAAAATCACCTTCAGCTTCTACGAGTGCATTTTTACAATCCATCATACCAGCTCCGGTAGCCTTTCTCAGTTTATTTACATCTGCGGCTGTTATTTTTGCCATTTTAAATACGTTTTATGAGTTAAAACAAAAGTCGTTTAGTTTAGTGCAAAATTGCAGTATACTAAACGACTTTACTTATTATCAAATTGTTAAATACTATTCTTCTTCGTCGTTAGCTACAGCTTTAGCTTTTGCCTTAGCAGGCTTAGCCGCTTTATCTTTCTTACCTTCTGCAGATTTTTCTTTACCTGCTTTACGCTCAGAAAGACCTTCTACGATAGCATCAGCAACGTTAGAAATGATTTTCTCAATAGATTTTGAAGCGTCATCATTAGATGGGATAGCATAATCAACCTGACGTGGATCAGAGTTGGTATCAACCATCGCAAAGATTGGAATGTTTAATTTTTGAGCTTCTTTAATCGCAATGTGTTCACGCTTGATGTCAACTACAAATAAAGCACCCGGAAGACGTGTCATATCCTCGATAGAACCTAAGTTCTTCTCAAGCTTCTCACGCATACGGTTCATTTGTAATTGCTCTTTTTTAGACAAGCTATCAAAACGACCGTCTTGTTTCATACGATCTACAGTTTGCATTTTCTTAACCGCTTTACGTATAGTTACGAAGTTGGTTAACATACCTCCAGGCCAACGCTCTGTGATGTAAGGCATTTTTGCACGAGTTGCTTGCTCAGCAACAATTTCTTTAGCTTGTTTTTTGGTAGCTACAAAAAGTATTTTTCTACCTGAAGCTGCAATTTTACTCAAAGCTTCTGAAGCTTCGTTAAGTTTTGCAGCAGTTTTGTATAGATTGATGATGTGGATACCATTGCGCTCCATGTAGATGTAAGGCGCCATGTTTGGATCCCATCTTCTGGTAAGGTGACCAAAGTGTACACCTGCATCCAGTAAATCCTTTACATTTTCTGTTTTTGCCATTTTGACTTTAGTTTACGTTCCCGTTGTAGTAGCAATATGCAAGTGGTCTTCTAGTGAATCGCCAAGCACATTTAGATGCTAAACTAATTTCCTGATCACTCAGGACAACGACTTAATTTTTAATTAATTTCTTTTCGCTTTCAAAAACTGAATGAAAAATAAATTCCATAAAGATTGAAACACGATTCTTGTTAACGTTTTGAGAATTGGAATTTCTTACGCGCTTTCTTCTGACCGAATTTCTTACGCTCTACCATTCTTGGATCTCTTGTTAACAAACCTTCAGGCTTAAGGATAAGTCTGTTTTCTGCGTCTACTTCGCACATCGCTCTAGAAAGAGCTAGACGTACAGCTTCTGCCTGACCTGTGATACCACCACCATATACATTTACTTTTACGTCAAAGTTTTTGTCGTTTTCAGTCATTACTAATGGCTGATTAACTTTGTACTGTAAAGTTCCTGTAGTGAAGTAGTTATTAAGCTCACGCTTATTAACGGTAATATTACCAGAACCAGGAGCTAAATAAACACGAGCAACGGCGGTCTTTCTACGACCAATTTTGTGAATTACTTCCATTTACTTGAGTTCGTTAATGTTAATTGCTTTAGGTTTTTGCGCTTCCTGCCCGTGTTCTGCACCGGCATAAACCTTTAAATTGCGATAGATCGCACTACCTAATTTGTTTTTAGGCAACATTCCTTTTACTGCATTCTCAACAAGACGCGCAGGGTCTTTGCTGTACAATTCTTTTGCAGTAAGGCTTCTTTGACCACCAGGATAACCCGTATGACGGATGTAAGACTTCGCGTCCCACTTTTTACCTGTTAAGTTGATTTTAGAGGCGTTGATAACAACAACATTGTCTCCGCAATCAACGTGTGGTGTGTAGTTAGGCTTGTACTTCCCGCGCAACAATTTTGCCACGATGGTAGACATACGACCTAACGTTTGTCCTTCAGCATCAACAACAACCCACTCTTTGTTTACGGTGTTTTTGTTGGCAGATACTGTTTTGTAACTTAATGTGTCCACACTGTTTTATTTAATTATTAAACATTCCATTTCCTGCCTTCAAGCACTCGCGCGTGAAAACAGGGGTGCAAATGTACAATTATATATTTATATAGCAAACGGTGGTTTACGAATAATTTTTAGCCTTAACATTCAGCTAGATAAGCGCTTAAGGAAGCCGTACTGAAAACTCTGGTTAACGTTCATTCGTATCGGACTCACCCCTCCTTAAACATGCTTGTTTCTATTTAAGTAAATCTTTAAAGGTTTCTCTCTTAAATCTGGATTTTAAGTCAAACAAAGCAACTGTCTCAATACTTATTTTCATCAAACACTTGCGCTTTTATAAGACCTCCTATTATAAAAAGCTTAAAATCAACACATCTGGTAGTTTTTTGAATTATCAACAATTACAAAGACTCTAATTATCTATCTCACAAATAAGCCAACACAAAAAAGTGGTTATTTGTGAAATTGTCAATTTCCATAGGATAACTACACTCATAAAAACTTGATTATCAACATGTAAAATACCCTTTATTAGGTATTTCTTAACAAAAAAGCACCTTCTACTTTTGAAAGAGAATCAACTACTCACTTAAAAAACAGACCGTGAAAAAACTATTATTAACCTTGCTGCTATGCATCCCGCTATTTACTAATGCTCAAATGAGTATAGCCTTATTAGACCCTAGCGCTTCTGAATTTGAACCCCGGTATGCATTAGCAATAAATGGGTCGAGCTTAGGAGGTGGATTAGAAGTTGCCCGCTCCATTTCTGAAAAATTCAATCTTAGAATACGCGCTAATAGCTTTAATTTTAAAAATCTAGACTATTCTGTAGACATTGGCAATACAGGTACATTAGACCTTAGTGGGAATGCCCGTATGTTAGAGACAGACTTGTCTTTAGAATTTCTTCCTTTTAAAAAAGCCAGTTTCAAACTTGTAGGTGGACTAGGCTATTTTTTTAATGCGCTCGGCTCGGTAAATGCCTTATACGCCCAGCCTGTAAATTTTGGTCAAATTACAATCACACCTGACCAGTTTGGCACCGCTGACCTCAAACTGGATTACAGTGGTCTATCTCCATATCTGGGTTTAGGATTTGGGAGAGCTGTACCTAAAAACCGAGTTGGCTTAAGCGTTGAGCTAGGCACATTTTATTTATCTGAGCCGGACCTCATTATAGATGCTACAAAAATGTTATCGCCTCTTGCCGATCAAGCACCCAGCATAGAACTAAACATCTCCGACTATCGCTGGTATCCATTTTTAAACTTAAAACTTGCTGTAAAAATTTAAATCATGAAGTACATTAAACTACTCTTACTCACTCTCATTCTAAGTCATATCATCTCTTCTTGTGAAAAATCACCCGAGGAAATTTTTGATGATATCACAGTTACCATCAATCCTGATTTTATAGAATATTCTTTACAGATTCAATTTATTGATGCTGCTGACCCTGCAAAAACAATTGAAGACCTCTCAATTACTATTTTAGGTGCTAATAAAGACGCTATTTTAGAATCTTCTGGAGAACAAAACTTTCAAGTAATTGACGGCAGAACGTTTCTAACCCTAAAACCTGAGCTCGCTCCCAGTGGACCTGATGCACAAATATTCTTCCAAATTCTAGCTGAAGCACCGGGATACTTACCCGTAAACACTGACGCATTTTTTGATTATGACGAAAAAGATAAAAACCTAATCGTTACTATGATCAATACCGAAAATCCGCCAGAAGGTGTTGGATATATAAGCACACAGGTTACATTAGAAGGAAACGCGCTACCTGAAGATTTTGACCTTACTCTTGATCCAGGTAGCTCTAAAGCAACTGGCGCCACACTTGTACTTGAAGAAGGCACTCAATTTAAGGATGCATCCGGATCTGTGCTTTCAGGCAGTAATCTACAAATACAACTCACCCATTTTGATCCTTTTGGAGATGCAGCTTTAAATGCTTATCCCGGTGGTTTTACTCCCGAATCAGTCATAGGGCCAAGCGGATCATCAGAAGATATCGTTTTTGATACCGCCGGTTTTGCATCAATCAATATGCAGGTGGACGGAACCAAAGTCAAAGAATTTACAAAGCCTTTAAAAATTATAATGGACATAGACGAGGAACTGAATATGTTCAACACAGACACACCTCTTAAAACCGGAGACCAAATCCCTGTATGGAGTTATGAGATTGAAGATAACACTTGGCAATTTGAAAAGAACACTACAATACAGGAGGATTCAGGAAAATTAAGCGCAACATTCACTACTACGCATTTATCGTGGTATAATCTTGATTTTTATGGAAGCAGATGTAGATATGCAAATCCTATCAAAATAAATGCTCCTAATCTTTCTAGCACGTATTTTTATATCGAATTAGTCTCTCCATACACTCAGCGTACCATAAAAGCAAGATCAGTATATTTGAGAGATGGACAGAATCTTAACTTTAGGAATTGTCCCAATTTCCCAGTTATTTATAAGGTTTACTCACGAAACGGATGGTACAACAAAGGGGACCTCTTATTTGAAAGTGATGCCACCAATTTATGTGCACAAGAGCTTACCATAACTATTCCTCCGGAATCAATTCCTACTCCAGTAAGCATCGATCTCACCTTCACCTGCAGTGATAAAAACTTTGCGATTAAACCTTCCTATGGGTTTTATTACAAAGAGGTGGGGACACGGTACTGGAACTACGCTTATATGACTAATGGGAAAGCATCAAGTTCACTTATCAAAAAAGGAGATGTCGTTGAGTTTTGGATCTATATTGCAGGGCGCGTTGTGCGCTTTGAGCAAACAGTTGGAGAAGAAAATACTATTATCAATCACGAAATAGACGCAGCAATTTGTGATCAATACCTATAAGTATTGTAGTTGTTTTATATTTGGAGTGCTTCAAATAAGTACTCCAAATTTTAAATTCTCTATATTATTTTTGTCAGACAAGGGTGAACATAAATTAAAATCTGAAGCTCAAAACATTTTCAAATATTAATTCATTTACTTCAAACTAGATATTTTATACTGTTTGCTGCTGCTGAATCATTTCTTTAAAAAGTTCCGGATCGATAAGCAAGGTGAGAACCACAACAGCCACGCTTATTACCACATACAGCACCAAGAGCAACAGTAAGAAGAAAAGCGTTCTCAAAATAATTCCCTTAATGCTTAATTGATATAGCCTTTTATAAACATAAGCATTGTAGCCAATGTAAATAAGCACCGTAAACAGTCCAAATGACAAGTAATCTCCTCCAGCAATCAAAACGGTAAGTCCTATCAGGGTGGTTACAATAGAAAGATGCGAATACGTGTATAACTGAATGATTAAATGCTCGGTATAATTATGTTTACGCAAAGTCAAAAACGCTACAAATCCCATTAAAGCAAGAAAGGGTATCGTAGCAAACATAATCAAAGGCTGGTACTCCATGGTAGAGTCTTGAATCGCCTGAGAAATAGCATTGGGGTTACCTCCTATAGCACCCATTTGCTCAACCACTTCAGGGTAAAACTTTTTAAGTACAAAGACCTGTAATCCTGAAATAGTAATCGCTATTGTAAAATAGCTGAAGGCATTAAAATATCTTTTACGCAATCCGGCTAAAAACCCATCGATCACTTTTTCCGGTCTTACAAACAAGTCTTTGAAGGTACGCAGAAAGGTATTATCAATATTGAAAACCCGTTCCCCGGCTTCTTTCACAATACGCTTTGGAGTAAACCGTTCTTCAATTTTTTTGGCACCACAAATATTACAGAAGAAGTCTTTATCAGTTAAAGGGTTCCCACAATTCAAACAAGAAGTAACAGGCGTAAACGTGACGTTTTTTTCGGGCAGCATGAGTTCTGTATTATTTTAGAAAATTATTAAAATTTCCTAACACTCACTATACTTAATTAATGCGCATCCAACCAGTTATCGCCAAGACCTACTTCCACATCAAGAGGAACATCTAGTTTGAATGCATGTTCCATTTCAGATTTTATAAGTTCCTGTACTTCCTCCAATTCTGATTTGTAAACATCAAATACCAATTCATCATGAACCTGAAGTAACATTTTGGTTCTTAATCCTTTATCCTTGAGTTTATGGTGTATTTTGATCATTGCGATTTTAATGATATCTGCAGCGCTCCCTTGAATAGGTGCATTTACCGCATTACGCTCTGCAGCACCACGTACCACAGCATTGCTACTATTAATATCTTTTAAATAACGACGACGACCTAAAACCGTAGACACATAACCATTCTCGCGTGCAAAGTCTACTTGCTCGCTCATATAATTGCGCAATTTAGGGTAGGTCTTATAATAGGTATCTATAAGCTCTTTACTTTCGCTACGGGTAAGATCGGTTTGATTGCTCAACCCAAAAGCTGAAACACCATAAATAATCCCAAAATTCACGGTTTTTGCATTACTACGTTGTTCTCGCGTCACCTCATCAATAGGCACATTAAAGACTTTTGCAGCAGTAGATGCGTGAATATCTTCTCCTTCTTGAAAGGCCTTCATCATCGTTTCTTCCTGACTCAACGCAGCGATAATGCGCAATTCAATTTGTGAGTAATCGGCAGCAAGTAGAACGTAGTCTTCATTGCGCGGCACAAAAGCCTTACGCACCTGACGCCCGCGTTCGGTACGGATAGGAATATTCTGCAAGTTTGGATTGTTTGAACTCAGTCGGCCGGTTGCTGCTACGGTCTGCATATAATCGGTGTGTACGCGGCCGGTTTTTGCATTTACCTGTGCAGGCAGCGCATCAACATAGGTACTCTTAAGCTTAGAAAGTCCGCGGTAATCAAGTACGTGCTGCACGATCTCGTGGTCTGGAGCTAAATAAGACAGCACATCTTCTGCAGTAGAATATTGCCCCGTACGGGTTTTCTTCGGTTTATCTACCAACTTTAATTTGTCAAATAAAATTTCACCCAATTGCTTTGGCGAACCAATATTGAATTCTTCTCCCGCTTCTTCATAAATGCTTTTCTCCAGCGAAGCGATATCATTATTAAGCGCTTCAGAAAGACTGCCTAAAAATTCTTGATCCAGATTGATTCCCTCTAATTCCATATCTGCTAAAACCTGCACTAACGGAATTTCGATCTCGTCAAACAGCTTTTGCGTATTGGCCTCACCCAATTCTTTTTGAAAATGCTCTTTCAGCTGAAGCGTTACATCTGCATCTTCAACGGCATATTCAGTTTGCTGATCAACAGGTACGTCGGCCATCGACTTTTGATTCTTCCCTTTTTTACCGATCAATTCTTCAATAGAAACCGGCGTGTAATTGAGATAGGTTTCTGCAAGCACGTCCATATTGTGACGCATATCAGGATTGATCAGGTAATGCGCGATCATCGTATCAAAGAGCTTCCCTTTAACCTCAACATCATATTTGGCCAACACTTTGATGTCATACTTAAGGTTTTGCCCTATTTTCTCGATTTCTTCCGCCTCAAAAAACGGACGCAGCGCTTCGATCAGTTTTTGAACTTCTTCTTTTTCTGATGGAAACGGAACATAAAATCCCTTCGTTTTTTCCCAACTAAAAGCGATCCCGACCAATTCTGCCTGCAACGGATCTAGATCTGTAGTTTCAGTATCAAAACATACCGAAGTTTGCTTCATCAAGTTTTTGATGAATAAATTCATCGCCATTCCGGGAGCTACACTTTGGTAAAAATGCTCGGTATCCTTTATGGTTTTCCGGGTATTGCGCTCTTCTATAGCAGGCTCATCACCTCCAAAAAGATTGTATTGCCCCGCTCCCGCGTTCGCTGCTTTTTCAGCAGAACTCACTAGTTTTTTGGCGGTTTCCGTTCCGCTTACTGCGGCTCCGGTATCGCTATCGGCTTCACCGGAAAATATCTTGATAAACTGATCTTTAAGCCTACGGAATTCGAGTTCGTCAAAAATCTCCTGAACTTTGTCGGCGTCCGGCTGCGAAAGTTCGTACTGCTCAGCATCAAATTTCACATCGCAGTCGGTCATTATCGTTGCCAACTTTCTGGATAGACGTCCCAGCTCGGCGTTTTCGATCACCTTCTCTTTCATCTTCCCTTTGAGCTGATCTGTATTTTCTAACAAACCTTCTAAGCCACCGTACTGTTTGATAAACTTCTTAGCCGTTTTATCTCCCACTCCCGGCAATCCCGGAATATTATCAGACGCGTCACCCATCATTCCTAAATAATCGATCACCTGTTCCGGACGCTCCACTTCAAAACGTTTTTGCACTTCAGGAATTCCCCAGATCTCGATCCCATTACCCATTCGTGCCGGTTTGTACATAAAAATATTTTCCGAAACCAGCTGTGCATAATCCTTGTCTGGCGTCACCATAAAAACCTGATAATCCTCTTTTTCTGCCTGCTTGGCCAGCGTACCGATCAAATCATCTGCTTCCACGCCTTCGATCTCAATACACGGCACGTGCATCGCTTTAAGAATCTCTTGAATAATAGGCACCGCAATACGTATCGCCTCTGGAGTTTCATCACGATTAGCCTTATAATCCTCATACATTTCAACCCGTTCAGAACTTCCACCTTTATCAAAAGCTACCGCAAGATGATCTGGCTTTTCGCGCTTGATCACATCAAAAAGCGAATTAACAAAACCCATTATTGCAGAAGTATCCTGCCCTTTTGAGTTCACTCGAGGATTTTTGATCAATGCATAATAACCGCGAAAAATCAATGCATAAGCATCTAAAAGGAATAAGCGCTTTTGAACAGCCATATTGGGAATTTTTTAATCAATAAAAGAAGTATCAAAAATAGGAATTAGTCTTATGATAAAAGTTTTTAGCCGGAGACATTTTGACAAAAACAGTACAACCTATTTTAAACCGGATTACTTATCTTTCTTAAAACTGAAACTTAAATTCTATGAGCACGCCGCAATCCTATACGGAGTTTGAAGCCACACTAGACCAAAGCAATCCGCCGTCACATTGGCCCCAAGCCTTGCAAGCGCTTTGGCACCAAACGAAAGGCAATTGGGAAGCTTCACATAATATCGCACAAGACCTACATAGTGAAATGGGAAGTTTGATTCACGCACATTTACATCGCGATGAAGGTGATGATTGGAATGCAAAATACTGGTATCGCCAAGCCGGAAGAGCTTTTCCTCAAGTTTCACTAGCCGAAGAATTAAAACAATTGGTAAACGAAGTCATCACTTAAAATAACGCCAATAAAAAACCCGCTGAACATCAGCGGGTTTTTTGCTTATCTATATCTTGTACTAATTACAATTCTAAAGCTTTAAGCACATTGTTATCCATCAATAATTCTTCAGGATTTTCTAGTGCTTCTTTAACCGCTACTAAGAATCCTACAGATTCTTTACCATCAATGATACGGTGATCGTAAGAGAGTGCCACATACATAATAGGCGCAATAGCGATTCCGCCGTCGCGTACGATAGGACGCTCTACAATGTTGTGCATTCCTAAGATCGCAGACTGAGGAGGGTTGATGATAGGTGTAGAAAGCATACTTCCAAACACACCACCGTTTGTGATGGTGAAAGTTCCACCGGTCATTTCATCAACAGTAATCTGACCATCACGCGCTCTTAGCGCCAGACGCTTCACTTCAGACTCTACACCGCGGAAACTTAAGTTTTCAGCATTTCTAATAACAGGAACCATCAATCCTTTAGGCCCAGAAACAGCAATAGAAATATCTTTAAAGTCATAAGAAACCATCTCCTTACCATCGATCATCGAGTTTACCGCCGGGTACATTTCTAAAGCACGCACACAAGCCAACGTAAAGAATGACATAAACCCAAGGCTCACCCCGTGTTTTGCTTTGAAATCTTCTTTGTACTTACTACGTAGATCAAAAATTGGCGTCATATCAACCTCGTTAAAGGTGGTAAGCATTGCAGTTTCATTCTTTACAGAAACCAAACGCTCTGCTACTTTACGACGTAACATAGACATTTTAGAACGGCTTTCTCCACGACTTCCGGTTCCCGGAGTTCCCATAGAAGGCTGCGCATTTACTGCATCTTCTTTAGTAATACGACCGTCACGACCAGTACCTTTTACATCTTTAGCATCGATTCCCTTTTCATCCAAGGTCTTTTTTGCTGCCGGAGAAGGTGATCCTGAAGCATAGGTCTTTTTATCTTGAGCTTGCTCAGGAGTGCTCGATTTTGAAGGTGCTTCTTTTTTAGGTTCGGCTTTTTCTTCTTTTTGCTCTTCTTTGTCGCCACTGCTATCGCCTTCTGGTTTTGCAGCGTCGGTATCGATTAAACAAACAACTTCGCCTACAGCAACAGCATCACCTTCTTCTGCTTTAAGCGTAATAATTCCGCTCGCTTCAGCAGGCAACTCAAGGGTTGCTTTATCACTATCAACTTCGGCAATCGCCTGATCTTTTTCTACATAATCCCCATCTTCAACAAGCCATTGGGCGATTTCAACTTCGGTGATCGATTCTCCCGGCGAAGGGACTTTCATTTCTAAAGCCATAATTCTCTATTGTTAACTTTTATTCTTTAGTTAAAACTAAAATGTTTTTTATTGGTTATTTGAATTTTTATCAAAAACATCATCAATAACACGCTGATGTCTTCTTTTGAATCGTACAGAACTACCTGCGGCTGGTGCCCCGTAGAACTTACGACTGCACACTCTGAATTTTTGCGCTTCGGGAAGATGCATCAATAAGTGCCCGTAAGCTCCCATATTGCGTGGCTCTTCCTGAGCCCAAACCACATCGTCTGCATTTTTATATTTGTCAAGCGCTGCTCTGATTTCCTTTTTAGGAAGCGGGAACAATTGTTCAACACGTACAAGCGCCACATCTTCACAACCTAATTCTTCACGCTGCGCAAGCAAGTCGTAATAAAACTTACCGGTCACAAATACCAGTGTTTTTACCTGATCTGCTTTTACACTGTCATCATCAATCGTCATCTGGAAGCTGCCGTTTGCCAATTCTTCTTTGGTCGAAATTACTTTAGGATGTCTCAACAAACTTTTTGGCGTAAAAACGATAAGCGGTTTTCTAAAATTGGTCTTTAATTGACGACGCAATAAATGGTAGAAATTGGCAGGTGTAGTACAATCTGCAACATACATATTATCTACTGCACAAAGCTGTAAATAACGCTCCATACGCGCCGAAGAGTGCTCTGCTCCCTGACCTTCATACCCATGTGGCAATAACATTACCAGACCGTTTTGAAGCTTCCATTTATCTTCTGCTGCCGAAATATACTGATCCAGCATAATCTGCGCTCCGTTGCTGAAATCTCCAAACTGTGCTTCCCAAATAGGAAGTGTTTTAGGACTCGCCATCGCATAACCATAGTCAAACCCAACAACACCATACTCTGATAACAGCGAGTTGAAGATGTACATATGTCCTTGCTCTCCTTTAAGATTGTTGAGCAACACGATCTCTTCTTCACTCTCTTCAACTTTGGTCACTGCGTGACGGTGTGAGAACGTACCACGCTCTACATCCTGACCGGTCATACGCACATCAAAACCTTCTTTAAGCAAAGAACCATACGCCAATAATTCGGCAAGACCCCAATCGATCTTATTATCATCAAAGTACATCGCGCGACGCCCTTCAATGATCTTGTTTATTTTTCTTAAGAACTTTTTCCCTTCCGGAAGTTTAGTGATCGCTTCAGCGATTTCAGTTAAGGCATCCAGATCAAAAGTCGTATCTACCGGCTGCATCATCGCATCTTCGGTAGCAGGTTCAAAACCTTCCCATTCATCCTGCATAATTGCAGTAATACGAGTAGTTTCTTCCTCTCTAGACTTTTCTAATTTTTCTTCAAGCTTCTCTTTATATTCGTTCTCCAGTTGCTTTACATAACTGTCGTCGATCACGCCTTCTTCGATAAGCTTTTTAGCATAAATATCTCTCGCGTTATCGTGTTTTGCGATCGCTTTATACAATTTAGGCTGTGTAAAACGCGGCTCGTCACCTTCGTTATGACCATATTTACGATATCCTAAAAGATCGATAAATACATCACGACCAAAAGTCATTCTAAAATCTAAAGCAAATAAAGCTGCGTGCACAACCGCCTCGGCATCATCTGCATTCACGTGCAATACCGGAGACAATGTCGTTTTAGCCACATCGGTACAGTAGGTTGAAGAACGCGCGTCGAGATAATTGGTCGTAAACCCGATTTGGTTATTGATCACAATATGAATGGTACCCTTGGTAGTATAGCCATCTAATTGTGCCATCTGGATCACCTCGTACACCACGCCTTGACCGGCGATCGCCGCATCTCCATGTACCACGATAGGAAGCACCTCCTGCGGATTGTCAAAGTAATGACGATCTTGTTTTGCACGCGAGATCCCTTCTACCACGGCACCTACAGTTTCTAAGTGAGACGGGTTAGGTGCGATGTTGATATTGATCTCTTTTCCGCTGTCTGTAAGTCGGCTTGAGGTCCATCCCAAGTGATATTTAACGTCTCCATCAAACACCTCCTGATCGTAATCTTTACCATCAAACTCACTAAAGATATCTTTAGCATTTTTTCCAAAGATATTGGTCAGTGTATTCAGACGGCCACGGTGTGCCATTCCCATCACAAAATCTTTCACGCCTCGGTCTGCAGCCGCCTCAATTATAGCGTCTACCGCCGGAATAAAACTTTCTCCACCTTCGAGCGAGAAACGTTTTTGACCAACGTACTTGGTGTGTAAAAAGGTTTCAAAAGAAACTGCTTCGTTTAATTTTCTAAGGATTTTCTTCTTTTCGTCTCCAGAAAAGTTAGGGTGATTATCATTGATATTCAGTTTATCTTGAATCCACTGAATTTCTTCAGGCTTTCTGATAAACATATATTCAACACCAATCGAATCACAGTAGATTTTCTCAAGGTGGGTAATGATATCCCGCAACGTGTTGGAGCCTATTCCTAGAATTTCACCTGCGGTAAATGTCGTATCAAGGTCTTTTTCACTAAGACCAAAGTTCTCTAAAGCCAGGGTAGGCTCATATTTTCTACGTTCACGTACCGGGTTAGTTTTTGTAAATAAATGACCTCGTGTACGGTAACCATCAATAAGTTTAACAACCTGAAATTCTTTCTGTAAGTTTTCAGGCACGGCAGCATTGGTATTTCCGCCGGTTATTACAGTAGCATCAGGCTCAATCCCTAGCTCTTCTAAACCAAAATCAAAACCTTGAAAAAAAGCTCTCCAACTGGGTTCTACGCTATCAGGATGCTGTAAGTATTTATCGTAAAGTTCTGCGAAGTATGCAGTGTTTGCTGCATTGAGAAATGAAAATCTATCCATTTTATAAGTTAAATCTGTCGATTTTTTAAGCAATAATTTGTCAAAAATACAATAATTACTGCGCACCAACTGTGTGCATTCACAATTTTATGGTTA
This sequence comes from Leeuwenhoekiella blandensis MED217, assembly GCF_000152985.1. GTDB lineage: Bacteria > Bacteroidota > Bacteroidia > Flavobacteriales > Flavobacteriaceae > Leeuwenhoekiella > Leeuwenhoekiella blandensis. The sequence continues at coordinate 3,820,289 of NZ_CH672395.1, forward strand.
TCATTAACATTTTAAAATACGTATTTAACACCTTGCTAACAAAGTAAGTGCAATCCTAAACCATCTTATTATGAAATCGATTGTTTCCACACTCATCCTCACCGTAATTTTTACGTGTTTTACAGCTCAAAGTCATGCGCAATTTCGTTCGAGTTCCTTTTGGGACCGTGTGAGTTTTGGAGGCGGTCTCGGACTCAATTTTGGTGATGATTATTTTGCTGCAAATATCGCTCCCAGTGCGGTTTACAATTTCAACCCGTATTTTGCATTAGGCCCCGGGCTGAGTTATTCTTATGTGAAAAATGGAAGTTTAAGGTCTTCGGTAGCCGGAGGAAGTATTATCGCTCTTGCAAACCCATTACCTATCATTCAACTTTCGGCGGAGTTTGAGGAGCTGTACGTATCTCAACGCGCCGATTGGGATGGTGGCACAGTCACAAATGATTTTTGGAATTCTGCTTTATTTCTTGGAGCCGGTTATCGCAGTGGCCCTGTAACTATTGGCGCGCGCTACAATGTGCTCTTTAATGACAACGATTCGATTTACACAAGCGCCATTATGCCTTTTGTCAGGTTCTATTTTTAAACTGCACCTTTTTAAATTCGCGCTCCAAAATAAGTACGCTTACGCGTTGCACAAATTCGTGTACTTCACTATCAGGCAAGGCTTTGATCTTAGCTTCAGAAACATCAATCGCGTACAACAAGGTAAGGTAGTTTTCAAAATCAGAGAGCACCAGTTCGTACAAAGCAGCTTCCAGATCTCTCAGAAATTTCTCTGACGAACTCACTTGATCAAATGTGCTGTCTAAGCCGGCACGCTTAAAGTCTTTATTAAGCTGTGACACCAGAAATGCATACAATTTCTGCTCGCGTGCCGCTTCTAAAACTTGCGTGCCATTTGTCATAATTGAGTTATACTTTTCTACGCATTAAGGCTTGCGCAAACTCCTTCAAAATTGTTTTGTTCTCTTCTTTTACATCAAGACAATCTAAATGCTCCAATGCAGTATTTGTATATTTCTCGATCTCCTGCTGGGTAGCTTCGGCCGCACCGGAATCGATAAAAAGCTGCTTTACCGTTTCTATTTTTTCTGAAGGATCTTGCGGATTGATACTGAATAAATGCTGAAGCTGTTTGCTATGTACCTCATCTAAACGTTCAAGCGCCGTAAGATATAAGAAGGTTTTTTTGTTTTCAATAATATCACCTCCTACTTGCTTTCCAAAGGTTTTAGGATCACCAAAAGCATCTAAATAATCATCCTGAAGCTGAAACGCGATTCCTAAATCACGCCCGTATTCATAAATACGGTTTGCATTTTCAGCAGAAGCATTGGCCACAATAGCACCCATCTTTAAAGCAGCACCTACCAAAACGGCAGTTTTGTATTCGATCATTTTAAGATATTCGGGGATCGTGACATCATCACGGGTTTCAAAATCTACATCGTACTGCTGCCCTTCACACACCTCGATCGCAGTTTTACTGAAGAGTTTTGCCAGCGCTCTAAACGTCTCTCCTTCATAATTCTCAAAAAGCTGATAGGCACGTATGAGCATAGCATCACCAGAAAGTATCCCGGTGTTTACATCCCATTTCTCGTGTACGGTTTCCTCACCGCGGCGCAATGGGGCATCGTCCATAATATCGTCATGCACCAGCGAAAAATTATGAAATACTTCTACGGCCAGCGCCGCATCTAAAGCCTTTTGATGATCTGATTCAAAAATATCGGTTGCCATTAGGGTCAATACCGGTCGCAACCGCTTGCCTCCCAATTGCAAAATATAATGAATAGGCTCATAGAGATTTGCAGGCTCTTTTATAGCGAGCTTGTCATTTAAATAAGCAACAAAAACTTCAGTGTATTGATCAATGCGCAGCATACTTCAAAATTTTCGGCTAAAATAAGACACTATTTCTGAACATAAGGCTCCAAGCATCAGAAGCTGAGCTCAGGATCGCATGTTATGTCAATATTAAATATGCTAAAAACTTAGGAAACTTTTTTCGTTTTTAAAGTTTCCGTCCTATATTTGCCGCGCTTTATGAAAACCGAAATATTAAATAACGCCACTCAACTTTTTTTAAATCAAGGATTTAAAAGCGTTACTATGGATGATATCGCCACGCATATGGGGATATCAAAAAAGACCATTTATGCCAATTATGCGCATAAAACCGAATTGGTAGAAGCGGTAGGCCATCATTTATTGAACAACGTGCAATGCGCTGTTAAAGACATGGTTGATGAACATATGAACCCTATCGAAGAGCTTTATGAGATCAAAAAGTATGTGATTCAACATTTACAGGGAGAGAAAACCTCATCCATTCAACAAATGATGAAATACTACCCAAAGATCTTTACCAAGCTGCGCGCATCGCAAAACGAGTTTATGCGCGGCTGTATGGAAAAAAATATTTCCCGCGGTATAGAACTCGGCCTTTTTAGAGACAATCTCGATGTTGAATTTGTTTCTAGAATGTATCAAATTGGCATCACCAACATTAAAGATGAAACCATTTTTCCTTCAGATAAGTTTCCGCAGATCGCCCTGTATGAGACCTATTTAGAGTATCACTTACGTGGGATTGTCACTCCGGAAGGAAGAAAAATTCTCAATCAAATAATTCATTCAAATCAAGACTAATGCGAAAAACAATTTTCCTCTTAATATGCGTTTTAGGCTCTCTAAACACAAGCAAAGCCCAAGACAGTACAGAGGTACAATCTTATGCACTAAGCCTTCAGGAAGCCATAACTTATGGTCTCGAGAATAGCTATGATGCAAAAAACGCGTACACCGATGTAGAGATCGCCCTTAAACAAAAATGGGAGATCATTGCACAGGGACTTCCTCAGATTTCAGGCGAGGTGACGTACCAAAATCAGTTTATTCAACCTACCTCCTTTATTCCGGCGGTGGTTTTTGACCCCAGCGCAGACCCCGGTGATTTTATCCCGGTGCAGTTTAGCCAGAAGCAAAATGCTTCGGCCGTAGCGACCTGGAATCAGTTGATCTTTGACGGCTCGTATATCGTAGGCGTACAATCGGCAAAAACCTTGCTTCAGATTTCTGAGAACGCCAAGGTTAAAACCGATCTTGAAGTAAAACAAGCAATCATTGAGGCCTATGGCAATGTATTGCTTGCTCAGGAAAGTGTTGCCATTCTTCAGAAAAACATAGAAACCGTAAACAAAAATCTAAACGACACCCAGAAGATTTTTGAAAACGGACTAGGAGAAGAAGAAGATGTAGAACAACTTCAAATCACTGCTTTAAATCTTGAAAGCCAACTCAACAGCACCGTGCGTCAATTGGCGATTGCATACGATATGCTCAAATTAACCTTAGGCATCCCGATTGACAGTAAACTGGTGGTGACAGATGCGCTTGAAGATTTGACGATGCAATATTATGATCTCAATTTGCTTGCAAGAGATATCAACCCTGAGAAGAATATAGATTATCGCATTGCCGAAGATCAAGCCAACCTTGCCGAAACCGAAGTAAAACTTGAAAAAAGTAAAGCCTTACCAACCTTAAGCGCCTATGTGAATTATGGAGCAGCAGGAGCGAGTAACTCCTTCACCTTCTTAAGTGATGAGCAACGTTATTTTGAGCAATCTATCTTAGGCGTTTCCTTGAGCGTGCCCATTTTCAGCAGTGGGATGCGCGCAGCGCGAACTGCTCAAAAAGAGCTGGCTTACAAACAGAGTCTCGAAGATCTTGAGCGCGCCCGCAATCAGGTAAAGCTAGAGATCGCTTCTGCACGTAATGATTATCAATTTGCGCTTGACAACTTTGCCACGCAAGAAAAAAACCTCGACCTGGCAGAGCGTATTGAAAATAAAAACTCCATCAAATTTTTTGAAGGTATCGCCAGCAGTTTTGAGTTGAGTGAAGCACAAACACAACTTTACCAGGCACAACAAGATTATTTACAAGCTATGTATGAAGTGATTGCCAACAAAGCAGCACTTGAAAAAGTGCTTGACACTTCAGTTTATAAACCAAAAGAAGACTAACATCCAGACATATCCTACACGCATTATGAAAAATATAATAACCCTAATAGCCGCAGCATTCCTAATCATTTCCTGCGGAAACAAAGAAGAATCTGTTGAGAGCGTCATTGAAAGTGGTGATCTAACCGCGATTCGCGCAAAGAAGACCGAACTGGTAAATGCTCAAAACGAACTTAAGACCGAGATCGATTCGCTTAACGCTGCTATAGATAAATTAGACGTTAAGAAAAAGGCAGCCTTAGTTACTGCTGAAACTTTACAAGACACCTTGTTCAAACATTATTTTGAAGTACAAGGAAATGTAAACACAGACCAAAACATTGTGCTGTATGCAGAATATACCGGCGTACTGACTCAGCTTTATGTCAAAGAAGGGCAGCGCGTTGCAAAAGGACAACGTCTTGCTAAAATTGATGATGGTGGTTTAGGAAGTGAACTTGCCCGCCAGGAAGCGCAAACGGCTTTAGCAAAAACAACTTATGAGCGTCAAAAACGCCTTTGGGATCAAAAAATTGGTTCAGAGATCAATTATCTGGAAGCAAAGACCAACTACGAAGCGATGCAGGCTGCAACAGATCAGTTGCGTTCTCGTGTGGGAAAAACGGTGATCACTGCGCCGTTCTCAGGAATTGTAGACAATACCTTAGCAGATCAAGGACAAGTGGTAAATGCAGGACAAACCGGAGTGTTACGTCTGGTAAACCTGAGCGATATGTATGTAGAAGCTTCTATTCCTGAAGCCTTTTTAGGTAAAGTTTCTGAAGGTACCGATGTTAAAATTAGACTGGCTTCAATAGGCAAAACCTACGACGGAAAGATCAGACAAGTAGGCAACTTCGTAAGTCCTGACAGCAGAACCTTTGATGTAAAAATTTCGATACCAAACCCAGACAACACCATCAAGCCCAACTTGATCGCTACGGTTATGGTTAATGATTATACTTCAGAAAACGCCATTGTCGTACCTGAAAATGTGGTTCAGCAGAATGCGTTGGGCAACAGCATCACCTATGTTTATGAAGAACAAGCTGACGGGACCGCAATTGCAAAACAAGTACAAATAAAAGAAGGTTACAGCGATGATCAGCGTATAGAGATCACTTCTGGACTTAGTGCCGGAGACCGACTGATCATTGAAGGAGCGCGCTCTCTTAGAGACGGTCAAGCTGTAGAATTAAAAGAATCTTCAAACAACCAATAAGATGGCCAAAAACACTTATAAAGAATTTAGCATATCGTCTTGGGCAATAGACAATAAGATGACGGTGTATGTGATCACCGCGATCATCTTACTCAGCGGTCTGTTTGCCTACTACAGTATGCCGCGTGAAGCATTCCCAGAGATCATAGAAACCAAGATCTATGTGAGCTCTGTAAATCCCGGGAATGCTGCAGAAGACGTAGAAAAATTTATTACCGAGCCGCTCGAAGAAGAATTCAACGACATCGCCGGGATCAAAGAGATCACTTCTACCACGCTTCAGGACTACAGTATTATCATTGTAGAATTTGAAGAGGATATCGATGTGAACGTTGCAAAAACCAAGGTTAAAGATAAAGTTGACTTGGTAAAGGCAGAAACAACCTGGCCTACGCTAGACAACGGTGCCAAGGTAGAACCCAACATTTTTGATCTTAACATTTCTGAAGAGCAGCCTATCTTAAACATCAACCTTACCGGAGATTTTCAGGTACAGCAGTTGAAAGATTATGCCGAGCATCTTCAGGATAAGATCGAATTGCTTCCGCAGATCAAAGAAGCGACCATTCGTGGTGCTGAAGAACAAGAGGTAGAAGTCGCTGTCGACATTTATAAGATGACTGCTTCTAAAGTGAGTTTTGACAACATCATCAACGCGATACGCTCAGAGAACAACACGATCTCTGCAGGTAACGTGATCACCGATGGTTTGCGTAAAAACATCCGAGTTTTAGGAGAAATTCAAGACCCTAAAGAGCTAAATAATATAGTAGTAAAACGCGATGGCGGAAACATTTTTCTTAAAGACATCGCAACAGTACGCTTTAAAGAAAAAGATCCTACCACTTTTGCCCGCGAATACGGTCAACCGGTGGTGATGCTTGACGTTAAAAAACGGGCAGGTAAAAATATGATCGAAGCGGTAGAGTCGATCAAAAAGATCGTTGCCGAAGAAGAAGCCAATTACTATCCAGAGTCGTTACACATCAGCCTTACCAATGACCAGTCGATCAAAACGGCAAATCAGGTAGACGACTTGGTAAATAACATCATATTTGGTGTTATTCTGGTGGTTGTGGTTTTGATGTTCTTCTTAGGATTTAGAAATGCACTATTTGTAGGTTTTGCGATTCCGCTTTCAATGTTTATGTCGCTTACCATTTTATCTAGTTTAGGTTTCACCCTGAATACGATGGTACTTTTTGGTCTTGTAATGGGACTGGGAATGCTGGTAGATAATGGTATCGTGGTGGTTGAAAACGTATACTCCTTGATGGATCAAGGAATGCCGCGCATCAAAGCTGCAAAGCAAGGTCTGGGTGAAATCGCCTGGCCTATTATCGCTTCTACAGCGACCACACTTGCTGCCTTTTTCCCCTTAGGATTGTGGCCGGGAACCATTGGTAAGTTTATGATCTATTTCCCGATCACACTTTCGGTGGTATTGAGTTCGTCTTTATTTGTGGCGCTCATCATCAACTCGATGTTGACCTCACGCTTTATGAAGACCGAAGAGGAAGATATGAGCAAAAAGAGCCTTATACGCAACAGCCTTATCCTCTCAATTATTGGGGTAATAATGCTCATTGTAGGTTTTGTGATAGATTCCGGAGGTTTTAGAGGTATTGGTAACTTGCTGTTATTGCTCGCGATTATGCTTTGGGCCTATAAATATTTCTTAGCAGGAGCCGTGCGTTATTTCCAGTTTGAATCACTTCGAAAATTAGAGAACACCTACGAGCGTTTCTTAAAGTACGCGCTGCGCGGAAAAAAAGCGTATGCCTTTTTCTTCGGGACCGTAATTATGCTGTTCTTATCCTTTGTTCTGGTAGGTATTGCACAGCCTAACGTGCTGTTTTTCCCGGAAAACCAGCCCAATCAGATCATTACTTATATAGAATATCCTGAAGGGACGGCGATCGAAAAAACCAATCAGCTTACTAAGCAAATCGAGCAACGCATCTTTGACGCGATCAAGAAATATGAAGATGCAGACGGATATAACTTTATGGTAGAGAGTGCCATCTCTCAGGTAGGTCAAGGTGCCGGAAACCCACAAACCGATGGTGGCCAGAGTAATGAAATGCCGCATAAAGGAAAGGTCACCTTATCTATGCGCGATTTTAAACTGCGCCGTGGCGTAAAAAGTAGCACCGTACTTTCTGAAGTGCGTGAGGCTGTTAAAGGCTTTCCGGGAGCTTCGGTAATTGTTGAGAAAGATGCTGCCGGTCCTCCGGTAGGTTATCCTATCAATATCGAGATCAGTGGTGAAGATTATGAAGAAATGCTTCTTGCCGCAGAGAATATGCGTACCTATATCGAAGGCTTAGGCATTGGCGGTATTGAAGAACTCAAACTTGACGTCAACAAATCTAAAGCAGAACTTGGTGTTACGGTAAGCCGTGAAAAAGCAGGTCAGTTAGGTATTTCTACTGTAGCTGTTGGGCAGACCTTGAGACGTTCGGTTTATGGTGAAGAAGCTTCTACTTACAAAGAAGGCGATGATGACTATGAGATCAATGTGCGTTTTAATGAAGATTACCGTTATGACGAGAATGCATTATTCAATCAACCGGTAACCTTTAGAAACAATCAAGGTCAGATCATCCAAGTGCCTATTTCGGCTTTGGTAGATAAAAAATCTTCTTCCGCTTTTAGCGCAATAAAACGTAAAGACCTTAAACGGGTAATCACACTGTATTCAAACGTGCTTACCGAGCAAGGTTTTAACGCCACAGAAATTGTAGGGCAATTGAAGAACGAACTTGCAGGCTACGATTTGCCTAGCGGAATTTCATATAGTTTTACCGGTGAACAAGAAGAACAAGCAGACAATATGAGCTTCCTGTTGATGGCATTAGGTATTGCGATGGGTTCTATCCTACTTATTCTGGTAGCACAATTCAACTCGCTTTCTAAGCCGGTGATCATTCTTATGGCGGTAGTCTTAAGTTTGGTAGGTGTGTTCTTAGGTTTGATCATCTTCCAGATGGACTTTGTGATCCTGATGACGATGATGGGTATTATTTCGCTTGCGGGTATTGTGGTAAACAATGCGATCGTTCTTATCGATTACACGCAGATCCTGATCGATCGTAAGAAAGAAGAATTAGGTGTTGAAGACGATGACTATCTTACTAAAGAAGAATACTTTAAACTTACCGTTGCCGGTGGTAAATCGCGCTTAAGACCGGTATTGCTTACGGCGATCACTACGGTTCTTGGTTTGATTCCGTTAGCAGTAGGACTTAATATTGACTTCTTTGGATTGTTTACAGATTATGATCCTGCGATTTACATTGGTGGGGATAACGTGATCTTCTGGGGACCGCTGGCGTGGACGGTGATCTTCGGGTTGGTATTTGCTACCTTCCTTACCTTAGTGATCGTACCGGTGATGTTTTACTTAACCAACCGTGCTAAAGTAAAATTTGCCGATAAACGCAAAGCACGTGAAGAGCAAAAGAAACAAGCTAAACTAGCCGCAGCTTCTGAAACTTCAGAAAGCTAGAAAAGCTTTTCATTTTAATTAGACTTAAAAGCAGAAGGACAACCTTCTGCTTTTTTGTTTTTCTAGGGTTGAATCCCATAAAAACGGAAAGCTTTACGCCTAAGTAAACTACCTCTTGGCAAGCCTCGGAGTATTTAACCCTTTGGCGGTGCCAATAAAATAACCTCAAAACAATAGGTGGTGACTTGCTTTAACTTCTTAAATTTGCACCTCAAATAATCAAGCATGTACAGAACGCATAATAACGGAGCTTTACGCGCCGAACATATAAACGAAACGGTTACTCTTGCCGGCTGGGTTCAAAAATCCAGAGACAAAGGTTTTATGATCTGGGTAGATCTACGCGATCGCTACGGCATCACCCAACTTATTTTTGACGAAGAACGCACCCCTAAAGCGGTGATGGATCTTGCCAAAACTATGGGGCGTGAGTTTGTGATTCAGGTTACCGGAAAGGTAATCGAGCGTGAATCTAAAAACCCAAAAATGCCTACCGGGGATGTAGAGCTTTTGGTTGAAAAATTAGAGATCTTGAACGAGGCCAAAACGCCTCCGTTTACTATTGAAGATGCAACCGATGGCGGTGAAGATCTCCGTATGAAATACCGTTATCTGGACATCAGAAGAAATCCGGTGAAGGAGAAACTCATCTTTAGACATAAAGTGAGTATTGCCGTGCGCAACTATTTATCGGAGCAAGGTTTTATTGAAGTGGAAACGCCCTATTTGATCAAATCTACTCCGGAAGGTGCCCGTGATTTTGTGGTGCCTAGCCGAATGAACGAAGGTCAATTTTACGCGCTTCCACAATCGCCACAAACGTTTAAGCAATTGCTTATGGTGGGCGGTATGGATAAGTATTTTCAGATTGTAAAGTGTTTTAGAGATGAAGATCTACGTGCAGACCGCCAGCCGGAATTCACACAGATCGACTGCGAGATGGCTTTTGTAGAACAAGAAGACATTCTGAACATTTTTGAAGGCTTGACCAAGCATCTTTTAAAAGAAGTGGTAGGTTTTGAGATCGAAAGTTTCCCAAGAATGACCTATGACGAGGCGATGGCAAAATACGGTAACGACAAGCCAGACATTCGCTTTGGGATGGAGTTTGGCGAACTCAACGCAGTAGCGCAGCACAAGGACTTTAAAGTATTCAATAGTGCTGAGTTGGTTGTAGGTATCGCGGTTCCGGGAGGAGCGAGTTATACCCGAAAAGAGATCGATAAGCTTATCGATTGGGTGAAGCGACCACAAGTTGGTGCTTTAGGAATGGTGTATGTAAAATGCAATGAAGATGGAAGTTTTAAATCTTCAGTAGATAAATTTTACGATCAGGAAGATCTTGCTAAATGGGCAGAAGCTACCGGCGCACAACCCGGAGATCTGATCTGTGTACTTTCTGGAGAAACATCAAAAACCCGCGCGCAATTGAGCGCGCTGCGTATGGAATTGGCCACACAATTAGGCTTGCGCAAGTCAGACGAATTTGCGCCGCTTTGGGTAGTTGACTTCCCGCTTTTAGAATGGGATGAAGAAACCGAGCGTTACCACGCGATGCACCACCCGTTTACTTCTCCTAAACCCGGACAAATGGAATTGCTAGACACCAAGCCCGGCGAAGTAAAAGCAAATGCTTACGACCTTGTATTGAACGGAAACGAAATAGGCGGTGGTTCTATACGTATTCACGATAAAGAGATACAATCTAAGATGTTTGATTATCTAGGCTTTACCAAAGAAGAAGCACAGGCACAGTTTGGCTTCCTGATGGATGCGTTTCAATACGGTGCGCCACCACACGGTGGTTTGGCCTTTGGTCTAGACCGTTTGGTAGCGATTTTAGGCGGACAAGAAACGATAAGAGACTTTATTGCATTCCCTAAAAACAATGCCGGCCGTGATGTAATGATCGATGCGCCTGCAACAATTGATGCAGCACAATTAGAAGAATTGAATTTGAAAGTTACTTTATAAGTCTCAGTCTTTATAAATTAAGAAAGCAGCCCGATGTGGCTGTTTTTTTATGGCTCCTACCGAAAGGCTTACTTTTAAGTAGTTTATTCCACAGGTATGAAAACAAAAAAAGGTCCGGACAATGTCCAGACCTTTTTTTATCGCTAATTCAAAATAAACTTATTCAACAGTCCAGCCTGCTTTCCAAGTATCATAATCTGTACCGGTAGCATCACCTTCATTCATAATGAAGTCACTTTCGTCAAATTCGTAACCTGTATCGTTCTTCATTTTTAAAGTAACATCATCAAAGTTTACAGTGTCTACAAATAACAATCCGTCTAAAACACCTTGACCTGTTGGGCTGTCTCCAGAATCACCATCAAGATCAAAACCTTCTTCGTATCCTTGAATAATTACGTTGTTGAACTCCCCTTGAGTACCCGCTCTTAAACGTACAGCTTCAGTACCTTCAGTATTTCCTTGTCCTACGATCAATACGTTGTTAAGGGTTGGAGCAGAGAAATAAACAGGGTTAGAGTTGTTACCTATATCGGTGTTAAATCCGTCAGCTTCAATAGCTTTATCGTGAGACACACCTTGTTTGATGTATACGTTGGTTAAAGTTCCTGAGTATCCTTCTGTCCAGTCTACAGAATCATCCTGAGCATTTACTACAGAAAGGTAACTAGCATTTACAGTACCTCCAAAAAACTCGATACCATCATCTTTACCTTCAAATGCTTGAATGTGATCTACAGTAGTACCATTACCTACACCGTAGAAAGAGAAACCGTTGTTTTCAGATTGTCCATCTGCTGCTCCACCTGAATACTCTACACGTACATAACGAATAACACCTGAGAAGTCAGATACATCGCTACCACCGTAAGGAAGACCACCAATTTCTGAAGTTGAAGTTGCAGAACCTCCGGTTGTAGAGTTGATAGGTGCACGTCCTAATAAGATAAGACCACCCCAGTCTCCAGCTGCAGGAGAAGAAGCTGCAGAAGTAAGTACGATTGGGTTTGTAGAAGTACCCTGAGCATCAATTACCGCATCCTGAGAAATTGCGATGTAAACATTAGCACCACTAGCAGCTCTGATAGTCATACCTGCAGGGATCGTAAGTTTTGTGTTAGGAGCCATTACTAAAGGTCCTGTCAATGTATATGTATTGTTGCTATCTAATACTAAATCACTTGTCATAGTACCTTGTAGATCAATAGCCTCTCCTGTTGGTTCTTCAGGCTCATTGGTTCCACCATTATTAGTCACGCTGTTGTCAACACTGTTATCAGTATTGTTAATTACAATTTCTGCAGTATCATCAGCTTCACAAGAGGCAAATAAAAGTGCCGCCGCAGTCAAGCCAGTAAGTAAATAATTTGTCTTCATTGCATTTAAAGTATTTAATTAATTTTCTATCGTTTTTATTAAAATTTATATTTTACGTTTAATCCTACGTTAATCCCTCTACGGTAGATAGAGGTGGTATAGTCTCCAAAAGAAGTACCTTCACGCACATACTCAATATCTGGATCAAGCAAGTTCTTTGCACTGGCGTTGATCTCCCAGTTATCTCCAAACTCGTTTCTCCAAACAAAGTCAAGCGTACCGTATCCTTTCTCGACTATATTTCCTAATTGACCAGATCCTAAAGCATCGATACGGTCTGCGAAATAAGAATAGATCAAGTTGGCTACAGGTTTATAATTTTCAAAAGAGGTCGGGCTATAGTTGATGTCTGCATTGATCAAGAACGGTGAAGCACCTTGCAACTCATCATCACGATCTAATGTAGAAGAGAACAGCCCGTTTGAACTTCTTAAGTCTTGTTGCGTATGCATATAAGTCCCGTTAATTCCCGCAGAAACTACGGCGTTCTCATCTGCATCGGTTACCAAGTTTTTACGTACTTCTAATTCAACTCCGTAAACATTAGCTTTCTCACCGGTTCTAAAATAACGTCGGGTACCGGTTGCGTCATTTGCGATCACAAGGTTAACAGGGTTTCTGATCTCCTTTGCAAAACCTGCGATCGATAGCAATTCAGATTTACCAAAGAACCACTCGTATTTAAGATCAATGTTATAAACGTCTGAGAATGATGGATCATTTAAAAGGTCTGGGTTACCTCCTACACGCTTGGTTACATCTTCGTAAACAAACGGCGCTACCTCTTTGAATTCTGGGAAAGAAACCGTTTTTGCAAAAGAGAATCTCAAGTTAGAATCGTCATTAAGCGCATAGCGTACGTTTAAACTTGGTAAGTAAAAGTTCTCGTAGCTTTCTGCATAGCCGCTCGCATCCGGAGGAAGGTTAATCACATCATAAGTGATCGACTGGTTAAAAGATTCTACTCTAAACCCGGGAACAAACAACCAGTTCCCTGTGGTGATCTCTGCATTGATGTATCCTGCGTGAATATCAAGATTACCGGTATATCGGTTCTCATCAAGACCTGGATAGTTACGGTTATCAATACCTAGCTCAGGAGCAATCGCTCTAAAAACGAACGTATCATAAACCGTCCCTAGGTTAGGTACATTAAAAATACTATCAAGATTGTTTATATCTTCAACCGGAGTGTTTGGCGCGATAAGGTCATATCCATAACGGATGTTCTTAAAGAAACGCTCCTTAGTTCTTCCGTTGTATCCAAAATTCAATTTGAAATTATCAGAAACGGTGTATTCCAGATTTAAACGGCTGTTAAGCTCTTCATCTTCGATATTCTGAAAATAACGCTGATTGTCAAAGTTGGTGTTGTTATAAAAAGAGGGATTCGTAGAAGGATCGTTATCTAAAGCTAAATTGTAATTCTCTAAAGCAAAACGCTTACGGTCTGGCTGATTAGAAAACACTTTATTATATCCTACACCCCAAGTCAATTCAAACTCCTCATCAAAAGTATGTAAGCCAGACAATTGATTTACAAAGATCATATCCTGATTAAACTGAATGTTCTTAGTAAAAAAGCCGCTGTCTGTATTTAAGATCGCATCACGGTTTCTACCATTACCATCAATACCAAAATTCCCAACCTCATCAGAAGAGCTGTTAAGGAATAAAGAGTTGAAGGTGATCTTATGTCCAGAATTTAAGCTGTAGATCGCGTTAAGCATCGCTGTAGTTGTTGTTGAATATTCAAACTCTTCAACATCGTCGTATACTTGCTTTTCTACCGTAGTAAAATCTGCTGCAGATCCTCTGCGATACTCATAATCGTTAGCAAAAGAAGCCGTAGCAAAAAGGCTTAATCTACCGCCTTCTCCCATTTCAAAAGACTTTCCGCCAGAAATAGATCCGTTTACATTAATAGGTGTTCCTCCATCTACAGGATCTACAGGATGCGATAAGATCACCGCAAACGGGTTGTTGTCATATCTATTATAAAAACCGAAATATCCGGTACCTTCACTACGGGTAAAATCCTGACCGATCGCTCTGGTATTGATACTAGAACCCAATTGAATATCTAAGAAGAATTTCCCCTTATAATCTTTAGAGATCACATCGATATTACTCGCTGCGAAATCTCCGTAAAACTTAGTAGAATAAGCTTTACTTACCGCTACATTCTGAATAATGTCTGAAGGAAAAAGGTCAAGATCCATGTTCTTTTTCTCAATATCATTTGAAGGAAGCGTCAATCCATTATAGGTGGTATTCAAATAACGGTCACCAAGACCACGCACATATACATTACCTGCTCCGCCTGACTGTTTTGAAACTCCAGAAATCTTAGCGATCGCTGCTGCTGCATCACTTACCCCTTTTCGGGCAAGTTCATCTGCTCCAATGCTCTGCTGGATACTTACTGCTTTCTTTTGTTCTAATAATAAGGCTACTTCAGATTCGCGAGAAACGGTAGTTGTGATCACCACCTCATCGAGTGCGGCTGCTGTAGCTCCTAATCCTGCGTTTATCGTGGTTACTTTATCTGCCTCAACAACAACATTGGGGACTTCTACAGTTTCATAACCCACAAAGCTAAAAACCAAGGTATACGTCCCGGCTTCTACATTTGAGATCTCATAAAGACCATCAAAATCTGTAGTCGTTCCTTTGCTCGTATTCTTGATCTGAACCGTTGCAAAAGGTAAAGGTTCATTATTAACTTCTTTATCACTTAACACTCCAACAATACTACCGGTTCCTTGTGCCCAAGTAGCTGCTGAAAATATAATACCTATTAAAAACAGATAAAATTGTCTCATTTGCTTGCATTTATTTTACGCTGCAAATATGTTGCGAAAGAACTGCTAGCCGGTTAATCCAATGTTATGAATTCGTAACCCAAGGGTTACTTCATGGTTACCTTAATGTTAACAGATTTTTGAGTCAGCTGGGTTTCATTAGATTAAAATTTGGCAAAGATGTATCTTGCCAAAAATTGCACGTCATGATGAATTGGGAGCATTTACTATCCTTAAAAAGACAAGGCGATACCGCCAAAAGACTACGTATAGAACAGGACGACACGCGCCTGGGTTTTGAAGTTGATTATGACCGTATTATCTTTTCGGCGCCTTTTAGAAGCTTGCAAGACAAGACCCAAGTCATCCCACTTTCTAAAACCGATTTTGTTCACACGCGCTTAACACACAGTCTCGAAGTCTCAGTTGTGGGACGCTCGTTAGGACGTATGGTGGGCAAAAAACTGTTAGAAAAATACCCGCACCTCGAACAAGTCTATGGTTACAAATTCAATGATTTTGGTGCCATTGTAGCTGCGGCAGCGCTGGCACACGACATTGGGAATCCGCCTTTTGGACACAGCGGCGAGAAAGCCATAGGCGAATTCTTTAAAAACGGCTACGGAAAACGCTATAAAGACAGCCTCACGGCGAAAGAGTATCAAGACCTCATCAAGTTTGAAGGTAATGCCAATGGTTTTAAGGTGCTTTCTCAAAGCAAACCGGGAGCGCAGGGCGGCTTGCGTTTATCCTATGCTACTTTAGGCGCTTTTATGAAGTATCCTAAAGAATCGCTTCCGCACAAACCTTCTGATCATATTGCCGATAAAAAATATGGCTTCTTTCAGTCTGAACGAGCGCTCTTTGAAGATGTCGCTCAAGAACTGGGACTTTTAAAGCGCAGCACTACAGATGATGTAAGTTGGTCAAGGCATCCGCTTGCCTATCTCGTTGAAGCTGCAGACGATATTTGCTACACCATCATCGATTTTGAAGACGGTATAAACCTGGGGCTCATCCCTGAAGAATATGCCTTAGAATATATGGTAAAGCTCGTAGGGCAAACCATAGACCGCAATAAATACAATGCGCTTCAAGAGACTTCAGACCGCGTGAGTTACTTGCGCGCACTGGCGATAGGCACGCTTATTAATGAGAGTGTGGATACTTTTATGAAATACGAAGAAGAGATCCTTGCAGGTACTTTTGACCAATCGCTTATCGACAAAAGCAACTATCAGGCGCAAATAACAGACATCATTAACTTAAGCATTGAACGTATTTACAACAGCCGCGAAGTGATCGAAAAAGAGATCGCCGGCTATGAGATTCTGTCTACCTTATTAGAAGCGCGTTGTCGTGCTTTAGACAATAACGACACGCATTACAATCAATTGATTCAGCAATTGCTAGCGCCCAATGATCATTCTGAAAAGAGCTTGTATGAAAACCTCATCCAGATCTGCGCTGAAGTCTCTACCATGACCGATGGTAAAGCCTTACGTAATTATAAAAAGATTAAAGGCCTCGATGTTAAATAAGCGTTAAGTATGACGCTAATTGTGCTTTCAAGCTTTCAAAATCCAGACCCACCGAAGTCTTCAGTTCTTCGGTGGTTCCTTGTTCGATAAAGCGATCGGGAATTCCCAGAAGTTCGAGTTTGCCTGTGTAGCTTTGACGTATCGCTTCTTCAGCGATTGCGCTACCAAAACCACCGGAAACGACACCATCTTCAAGGGTAATTATTGTAGAATAGTTACTGAAAACTTCTTGCAGCGCTTCAAGATCCAGCGGCTTGACAAAACCAAAATAATACACTGCAATTGCTTCGGGATAAACTTCAGCAAGCTGTAACGCCGTTTCCGTCAAGCTACCGGTTACCAAAACCGCGATTTTATCTCCTTCGGTTAACTTTTCAGCTTTACCGATTTGTAGCTCTTGAAACGAAGTTTTCCAGTCGATCGTAGTACCCCGACCGCGCGGATAGCGAATCGCAATAGGTTGTTCTAAACCAAGTTGTGCGGTATACATAATATTCCGCAGACTTTCCTCATTCCGCGGAGCGAAAAGGATAAGATTAGGAATGCAGCGTAAGTAGGCCAGATCAAAAACCCCGTGGTGCGTGGCCCCATCGGCACCTACCAATCCGGCGCGATCTACACAAAAAATAACCGGAAGCTTTTGCAAAGCCACATCGTGAATCAATTGGTCGTACGCCCGCTGTAAAAAGGTAGAATAGATCGCACAAAAAGCGACTCCGCCTGCGGCTGCGATACCGGCAGCAAGGGTGACGGCGTGCTGCTCGGCGATCCCCACGTCAAAAGCCCGCTCCGGGAACTCCTGCATCATATACTTTAACGAACTCCCGGTAGGCATTGCCGGCGTGATGCCCACGATCTTCTCGTTCTTTTTAGTCAACTCTACTAAAGTCAGCCCAAATACATCCTGATATTTTGGAGGTTGGGGAGTGGTACTTTTAGGATTGAGTTCTCCGGTTGCCGCATCAAACTTCCCCGGTGCGTGATAGAGTACCTGCTCCTTTTCGGCTTGCTTTAGTCCTTTACCTTTGGTGGTGATCACGTGTAAAAACTTAGGGCCTTTGATCTTTTTCAGCGTTTTAATGATCTCCAGAAGCTTGTCGATATCGTGCCCGTCAACCGGACCAAAATACTTAAAGTTTAAGGCCTCAAAAATATTCTCCTGCCGCTGACTCCCGGTCTTTACATTGGTCAGGTAATTTTTCAAGGCGCCCACACTCGGGTCGATTCCTATCGCATTGTCATTCAGGATCACGAGTAAATTGGCATCACTATCACCGGCGTGATTCAAAGCTTCAAAGGCCATCCCGCTTGCAATAGACGCATCGCCGATGACCGCGATATGCTGGCGCCGGGTGTTTCCTTGAATCTTTGCTGCGATCGCCATACCCAAAGCCGCAGAGATCGACGTGCTCGAGTGCCCGGTCCCAAAAGCATCATAAACACTTTCTTCCCGCTTAGGGAATCCGCTCAATCCTCCTAACTGGCGGTTGGTCTCAAAAATGTCCCGTCTTCCGGTAATGATCTTGTGACCATACGCCTGATGTCCCACATCCCAGATGAGTTGATCATCGGGAGTATTGAATGCATAATGCAGGGCCAGCGTGAGTTCTACCACACCCAGGCTTGCTCCCAAATGCCCTTCTTTGGTAGCGACAATAGCAATGATAAAACGGCGCAATTCTGCAGCAAGCGTATTCAGTTCTGCTACCTGAAGTTTACGTAAATCCTGAGGGTCATTAATGGTTTCTAAAAGCGGGTAACTCATAAAACAAAGGTAGCCGAACTTCCAGAAATAATTAGTTGGTCTTTTAAAAATGATACTGCAAAAAACTTTTTATCTTCAAGCTTTAAAACCAACCGCATGGCGCTTATCGAACCTTTTGACGATCACTATTTTATGAAAAAAGCCTTGCAGGAAGCCGAGACTGCTTTTGAGCTCGGTGAGATTCCCGTAGGCGCCGTTGTTACGGTAAACAACAGGATCATCGCACGGGCACATAATTTAACCGAACGTTTACACGATGTGACCGCCCACGCCGAAATGCAAGCCATTACTGCCGCAGCCAATTTTTTAGGCGGAAAATACCTAACCGATTCCACGCTGTATGTTACGCTTGAGCCTTGCCAGATGTGTGCTGGCGCCTTGTATTGGAGCCAAATCAGTCGAATCGTTTTTGGGGCGGCAGATACTACCCGCGGCTATCAAAAAATGGGAACGCAACTGCACCCTAAAACGCAGGTAACTTCAGGCATTATGGAAACTGAAGCTGCTCAATTACTGAAGCGCTTTTTTATCGAGCGCCGCAACCTCAACTAACGCTAAACACTAAACCTTTGAAAAATACCATTGCAGAACGTGTAGCCGACTTTTTAAAACGCTATCCTCCTTTTCAGTTTTTGGCCGCCGACAGCCTATTGCAAATCGCCGCACAGGTTCAAGTGCTTTATTTTGAAAAAGACAAGGCCATCTTTAAAGAAAAAGATACCAACCACAGCATGTTTTATGTGGTTAAAGATGGTGCCGTACGCGTTTTTAGAACGGTAGACAATCAACCCAAGATCGCCGATATCTGTGATGAAGGAGACATTTTTGGTTTACGCCCGCTTATTACGAAGGAAGATTATGAACTTTCAGCTTCTGCCAATGAAGAGTCTATTATTTACGGGATTCCTATCGATCTGTTTTTACCCATCGCATTAGCGCATAAAGAGGTGAGTAATTTTCTTATTGCCAGTTTTGCATCTAATGTAAGCGATCCCTACTCGCTAGAAGAAAGCGGCAAGCTGTTTACCGAATATTCTGTAGAGCGCAACAGTGAGATTTTTGACCTGCAAAAAGCACGGTATTCTAAAAATATACTCACCTGCTCCCCCGATACGACGATCAAGGTGGCTGCAAAAAAGATGAGTCACCGCGATGTAGGTTCTATTGTGGTAACGCACGAAGAAAAACCGGTGGGAATCATTACCAATCGGGATCTGCGTGACCGCATTGCGACAGGTGATTTTGACATTTCAGATTCGGTGGATAAGATTATGAGCAAGCCGGTGAAGTGTTTTCAGAAAGATCCCACGGTGGCGCAAGCCCAACTGATTATGCTGAAAAACGAGGTCAATCACTTGTGCATAACCGAAGACGGTACGCCAGACACCAAGCTTCTCGGACTCATCACTGAGCACGATATTGTGGTTTCGTTTGCAAACAACCCGGTGGTCTTACTGAAAGAAGTAAAACTCGCCAAACGTACTAAACGCCTGCGCGATGTGCGACTTAAGGTTTCGCGATTACTCAAAAAGTATTTAGATCAAAACCTTCCGGTATCTCAGATCCTCAACATTCTTAACGAGATCAACTATGCCATCGCCGTACGCGCTTTGGAGCTTTCGCTCTTAAAAATGGAAACACCGCCGCCGTGTAAATTTGCCTGGCTGGCTTTGGGAAGTCAGGGACGTAAAGAACAATTGTTGTTCACCGATCAAGATAACGCCATTGTTTTTGACAACGTGCCTGAAGAAGAATATGAAGCGACCCAAGCCTATTTTATAAAGCTGGCGCGCATCACCACGCGTGCGATGCATAAAGTAGGTTATGCCTACTGCCCTGCCGATATGATGGCGAGCAATCACCGCTGGTGCCAGTCGCTTTCTGAATGGAAAAAACAATACCACATCTGGATCACCGATCCTTCCCCGGAAACCCAGCTGCTCTCTGCGATCTTCTTTGACTACAGTTATGTTTTTGGCGATACACAATTGGTGACCAAACTTTCAGACAGTATTCTAGACACCTTAGATGCCAACCCGATGTTTTACCGGGTGATGGCCAAAGATGCTATTAGGAGTCCGTCGCCTTTAGGGTTCTTTAGACAGTTTCTTGTAGAAGAAGGTGGTGACCATAAAGATTTCTTTGATATCAAAGCACGGGCTTTAATGCCGCTTATTGACGCAGCCCGGGTACTGAGTCTTAATCATAAGCTGCGCAACATCAACAATACCGCAGGCCGTTTTGAACGCCTTGCCGAACTGGAACAGAACAACAAAGAGATCTATGAGAACTGCTCGTATGCCTTTAAAGCCTTACTGAAATTCAGAACCAAGCAGGGAATTTTACACGATGACTCCGGAAGGTTTATTGAACTGGCAACTTTAAGCAAAGCAGAAAAGCTGAAGCTGAAGCGTTGCTTCAAATCGATTCACGATATTCAAGAATTGCTCACCCTTCGATACAACCTCAAATAGCTATGCACATTCCATTTTTCAGTAAAACGCCTGAGCCGCCAGAATTCTACAAGCAGTATGCTGCGCAATTCGCAAGCAAAAGCCTTCCCGAACTTGAGGAGGCGCGTTTTGTGGTTTTTGATACTGAAACTACAGGAACCAACGCGCGTGAAGATCGTATGCTAAGCATCGGCGCTTTAGAACTTAAGGGAAACAAAATAAGCTTGTCAAGCAGTTTTGAACTTTACGTGAAGCAAGAGGTGTTTAATGAAGAGGCCGTGGCCATTCACGGTATTTTAAGGGAGAACCGCAAGTATAAAAAAGTAAGTGAAGAAGAAGCCGTAAAAGCCTTTTTAGAATTTATAGGAGACGCTATTCTGGTTGGGCATCACGTAGGCTTTGACATTGGTATCATCAATTATGCGCTCAAACGCCTGGGTGCTCCTAAACTGAAAAATAAATTTACAGACACCGGAGTATTGTACAAACGCACGGTACATCTGGTCAATATCACAGATCCCAATAAGGTCTACACGCTGGATGATCTTTGCGAAGAATTGAATATAGCCAAGACCGACCGACATAAAGCCATGGGCGATGCGTATATCACTGCGCTGGCATTTCTAAAGGTTATGTCTAAACTAAAGACCAATAAGAAGTTAAAGCTGAAACAGATCCTGCTCAATTAAAGTTCCCTGCATTCTTCAGCTGATGCGCTAATCGGTCTACATCATCAAAATATTTATAGTCAAACAACTCCGACTCGTTAAGCATTTTAATGATCTTTTTGGTGTACGGAACTTCAGCATCGGTGATCAATTCCTGCAAGTGCGATTCAAAGGTGCTGTAGAGCAACTGCAATAAGCGTGTCTTGATCATCGCATCTTTATAATACTGCATAAACTTCTTGCAACAGGATAAAAACAACTGTGGGTGAGAGATCAAACTATCTACAACCGTGTTGAAATAATCGAGTACTTCAGGTCCGTGCATTGCTGCCACAAAATGCCGCTCGGTAACGATATCGTTTGCGGGTTTAAACAACCAAAGGTTGCTCTTTATGAATTCGGTATAATCTTGCGTACTGCTATAGTACACATCCAGTCCCAGACCGGTACTTATGACAAAAACATCATGTCCGATAGCATTGATCAAGAAACGGTTGAATTGGCGCTCGGCCTGTGGATACAGTACCGGCTTGCGCTTAAAACCAACGTTTCTAAATCGTACCGAATGTAAGTTCTGTACTACTTTAGGGTGTAGCATGCTTTAGAAGGTTTTCTATTTGATCAAGACCTTGCATACGCGCATGGTCTTCGGCTTTTAGATCTCTTGAATCTCTAAGATCAGGATTGGCACCACGCTCCAGCAACAGCTCTACGAGCTCTTTTTGGTTAAAGGTTGCTGCATAGATCAATGCAGTAGCCCCGTTAAAATTCTGCACATTCACATCGGCGCCCTCGTCGATCAACAGCTTAGCTACTTCTACATAACCTTTAAAGCACACGCCCATCAAAGCCGTATTGCCCGAAGCATCTTTTGCATTAAGATCTGCCCCGGCAGCAATGATCGTTTTACTGATTCCCAAATGCCCGTAATAGGTCGCCAGCAATAAAGGCGTAGAACCACGCTGGTCTTTTTCATTAAGCAGTTCGGGGTGCTCTGCCAGTAAACTGGCTACGGTTTGCTCGTCTTCAGAGCGAATGGCATTAAATAGAGATTCTGATTTCATCTAGTTAAAATACTATATTTTTTCAAAAAAAAGCGAGGCAGCCTAAATTTTAATCTGCCTCGCATTATCAATTTTCAATTACTTAAACTTCCTCCGGAAGCACGTTAGAGTTGGGATCAACGCCGGTTTTATTAGCTTCAATAGCATCTTCTACACCTTTTCCATACGCAGGATCTGCCTTGTAAAAATGTGCTAATTGACGCTGTACGATCTCTTCTGAAACACCATCAAGTGCCGTAGCGATCGTTACAAACATACGCTCTTTCTCATCCTGTGGCATCAAACGAAACAGATCTCCCGGTTGCTTATAAATACCGTAAGTATCGTTCTCTTCATAGCGTTTTACGTCACCACTGATGCGCATAGGCGGTTCTTCAACTTCTGGAACTTCAACTGCACCGCCTTTGGAGTTCGGTTCATAATAAGCATCAGGATTACCAAAGTCGTTAGTAAAGAAACGCATCGGCCCGTCTTTGTGATAATGATTCACCATCGCGTTTTTAGGCGCGTTGGCCGGTAATGCTTCATAGTGCGTTCCCAAACGATAGCGGTGTGCATCGGCATAAGAGAAAATACGCGCTTGCAATACCTTGTCTGGTGAAAAACCAATTCCCGGCACTACATTAGATGGAGAGTAGGCTGCATTCTCAATATACTGAAAGTAATTCTCCGGATTCTCGTTCAGCTCTAGTTCGCCGACTTCGATCAACGGATAATCATCATGCGACCATACTTTGGTCAGGTCAAACGGATTGAACGGCAGATTTTCTGCTTCGGCCTCCGGCATCACCTGAATTTTCAATGTCCATTTAGGGTAGTTTCCTTCGTCAATGGCTTTATACAGCTCTTCCTGATATTTTTCCCGAGTTTGCCCGATAATGTCCGCAGCTTCGTCGTTAGTATAATTCTTAATTCCTTGTTGGGTTTTGAAGTGAAATTTCACCCAAAAACGTTCTCCGTCCTTATTCCAAAGACTGAAGGTATGCGATCCATAACCATTCATGTGCATTGGCGTCATTGGGATCCCGCGGTCAGACATCAAGATGGTAACCTGATGTAAACTTTCCGGAGAAAGCGACCAGTAGTCCCACATCGCTTCCGGAGAACGCAGGTTGGTTTTAGGATGACGCTTTTGTGTATGTATAAAGTCGGGGAATTTATACCCATCACGAATAAAGAACACCGGGGTATTGTTTCCTACCATATCCCAGTTTCCATCTTCGGTATAAAATTTTAAAGAGAATCCGCGCACGTCACGCTCGGTATCTGCAGCGCCGCGCTCCCCGGCCACGGTAGAAAAACGAGACAACACCGGTGTTTGCTTGCCTACCTCAGAGAACAATTTGGCACAGGTATATTTGGTGATATCATGCGTTACCGTAAACGTACCTTTGGCGCCCCAACCGTTGGCATGCACCGTACGCTCAGGAACGCGCTCGCGATTTTGATGCGCCAATTTTTCAAATAATTTATAGTCCTGCATTACTACAGGTCCGCGCTCACCGGCCGTTTGCGACTTTTGATTGTTTGCAACCGGAGCTCCGGCTGTGGTGGTCATTTTCTTTTTCTCTGCCATGATATCACTATTTTTTTGGTAATTTTCCTCTCAAAGGTATCTAATGAGAATCCTGATTTTGTTAGAAAAGGATTAAAAGATCGCATCAAAGCATTATCAAAAGCTATTTAACTTTTGTTTACCATAATTTTTAACAATAATATTAACAACCTTAATGAAAAAGCACTACCCCTTCGTCCTCTTTGTTTCTTGCTTCCTTATTCTAGTACTCCCTAAGCTTACAGCACAGGAGGTTTATTTTCCCGAATATCAAGCCGAATGGAAAACCACAACCGAAACTTCCGGGAAGTTCACCAAAGCTTCGCTACAGGCTGCTGTTGATTTTGCCTTGGAACATGAATACACCGGCTCTCGTGATCTGCGCCAGGCGATCCTTAAAGGATTTGAGCGCGAACCCTTTCACCACATCGCCGGACCTACCAAAAAACGGGGCGGACCTGCAGGAATGATCTTAAAGAATGGCTATCTCGTGACCAGCTGGGGCGATACGCAACGGGTAGATATGACCTTTAGTGTGACCAAAAGTTTTCTTTCTACCACTGCCGGACTCGCAGTAGACGCCGGGATCATCACCGATGTTAATGATCCTGTTGGAAATTACATCTGGGACGGAACCTTTGACGGTGCACACAACAGCCAGGTGACCTGGAAGCATCTGCTGGAACAAAACTCCGATTGGAGCGGCGAACTCTGGGGCGGAAAGGACTGGGCAGACCGCCCGCCACGTGAGGGCGGACTTGACGATTGGAAAAACCGCGAACTGCGTACCCCCGGAACCTTTTTTGAATACAACGACGTGCGCGTAAATGTATTGGCTTATGCTTTGACGCATACATGGCGTAAACCGCTTCCGCAGGTATTGAAAGAACACATTATGGATCCTATAGGCGCTTCTACCTCGTGGCGCTGGTTTGGTTACGACAATGCCTGGAGTACCATAGACGGACTCCAAATGCAAAGCGTGACCGGCGGCGGACATTCCGGTGGTGGGATGTTCATTAGTGCAGAAGATATGGCGCGCTTTGGTCTTTTATTTCTTAATGACGGTGTCTGGGACGGAAAGCGCCTGCTTTCTGAATCCTGGGTACAAGCCGTGCAACAACCTTCTACGCCTAACCCCAATTACGGCTATATGTGGTGGTTGAATCAACAAGGTGCACGTCACTGGGAAAACCTCCCCGAGCATTTATACTATGCTGCCGGTTTTGGCGGAAACTTCATCGTCATCGACCAGGAAAATGATCTGGTCATCGTACTCCGCTGGCTAGAACCTAGTCAGATCGAAGCCTTTTTAGAGTTGGTCTATGGGGTGGAGTGAGACTTGAGATTTTAGACTTGAGATAAGAGATAATAAAATAGAGAGAAAAGAAATACGCAGCACGCTGTCCTTTCGAGCGCATACTAAAATTCGGCAGTAGCAGTCTTCAGTTTGCGGTTTGCGGTTTGTGGTTTGTGGTTTGTGGTTTGCAGTATTAATTACTCATACCCGAAGGGTTTAGTTCCCTTTTGGTCAGTATAGCAAGCGTATCCCGCTAAAAATTTCTGAAGCCTTGGAAGAAATTTAGGGATGCGCTTGCGGTTTTTGCGATAGCAAAAAACACCTATCCAAAAGACGTCGTTTCTTTTAATTTAATGAATACTTATTCTCTTTTAAAAATCCATCGTATAGGATCTTTAGTTTTAGGTTCAAAAGAGGTGCAGGTTGCGCCCTGACAAAATCCTAAAATCCACCCCGAAGGTAACGGAATAAAATAGCCAAAACCTGGTTCTTTATACATTAATTCTCTGTAAGAATTCTGAACCATCCCTATTGAATCTCCTATGCTATAGCCTTCAGGAGTTTCAAATACTGAATCCCGCGTACCTCTATAGATCGTATCCCCTTGCTGATCTTGAACTATATTAAAAGTTATACCATCCAAGATTACAGCCGTTGAGGGCTTTAAGGATCCGCTACTCGTCATCACGAAACGTGATGCTTTTGCGCCACTTTGAGCAAACTCAGATTCCATCAAAGCATCTTGAGAAACATTATCCTTTGGAGCAGACTCTTGATTACAAGAGGTTAGTACTAGTAAAACCAAAGCTAAGCTAGTGTTTTTCATAAGTACAGATCAATATCGAATGGCACTAAAAAAAGTATCAACTAGTACTTTTTTTGAATCTTGATCACAAATCACAAACACTTCATTAGGCTTCTCTTTATACAGAAACTGTATTGCATAGACCACATCGCCTACAGCTATATTTTTACTAAGGCTCACCTGAGCGGTAAGTCGTTGGTTGCGCAACTGCGCTAAGAGGATGCGTTGTTGCGCTTCAAGAGGTAATTCTTCTAATGCTTTTTTTTCGGTGACAAACACCTGAATATAATCCTCCGACAACGGACCTAAGGCATAGGTCTCAAAATTCTTCTGCGCCCTACCCTTTATGTAGTTAGGTGAACCATCAGACGAATATCCTTTTTGCTCAGTAAACTCTTCTTTTTGCATACTGCTGTGATACGTAAGTTCTAAAGTATCAATATTAAAATCTTGATCTACTAATTTTACAACAGCATCCTTGAAGGCTGGAGTATACCACTCCGGTTTAGGGTCTATATTTAGAATAGGGTCATAGGTATACTCGGGCAAAAGCGTCATACGCACTTTTGCTTTTTCGCCATTTGCAGAAGACCTAGAGGACTTCCTCATATTCATACCTAAGCTTTGATTGCTGGTAAAATAGTTACGGTACCTGTTCAAGGCAGCACGATCTTCAATCACTTCTTTAAAGGAATAGCCTTTCAGTTTAAAGTCAGCGGCATTAACTATTGGTGCTGTGTCCCAGTTCTGAAAGAGATTCTTAAAATTGGTTTCAAAATCACGTATGGAATCCCCTTTTTCATAAATAGTACGTTCGGGTGGTGAAATACGCTCCGGTGTACTGGGAGTTGTTGGATAATATTGAGCCTGATCCTTTCTCGAGTGTTCTTCATGCTTACAAGAAGCACAACACAATACTGCACAAACCAAAAGCACAACTGCGTGTATTATAGGGCGCACCCTAAAAGACCACCAACCAAAATTTGACCGGCAACTCGTTAAACTCCCTGATTTGATTAGGTTTAGCATCTTTACAAACTTAATCAAAAAAGAATGAAGTCGCTTTATTAATCTGATAATCATTTCTTTGGCCTCAGATTCTCGATTCAGAATTGCTGAAGGAAGCTTGTGATTAAGTCGGCAGTAGCAGGTTACAGTGAGCAAGGGTTGTTTTTAGACTTGAGACTTGAGATTTTAGACAAGAGATAATAGAACAGAGAGAAAAGAAGCGTTTTAAATACGAAATACCTAGCACCCTGTCACGGTTATCGCGCTGCCTGTCCCAATATATATAGGAAATTGTACTACCGTTGCCGCGCGATTGTATCGCGTGCTCAAGCATAATTTTAAAATTCCCTTTTGTAACTCAATAGTAACGCCCTTAGAAGGAGGGGTTGCGGATGGATGTTTTCAGAAGAAACCTCAACATCCCTCTAAATCTCCCTTCAAAGGGAGATTTAAGATGATAGACAAGAGAACAATGACAAATTCCCCATACCCGAAGGGTTAAACGAATCTAATATTCCCTCGGTTCAGAATAGCTGTAGGAAGCTTTGGAGTAAGTCGGCAGTAGCAGTTTACAGTATTCAGTTTTCTGTTTGCGGTATTGAATATTCATACCCCAAGGGTTTCCGCTTCTTTTTCTTCAGTATAGCGAGAAGGCTCCGTTAAGAATTTCTGAAGCCTTGGAAGAAATTTAGGAGCCTTCTTGCGGTTTGCCTGATAAGGCAAAATACCTAAGAAAAAGGCTCTTTTCTTTTGTTACTTTTCTTTGGAGAGGCAAAGAAAAGTAAGGAACAAGAATTGAAAAAAATAATCTTCTATTCATCTACTAAAGCTTCTAATTCTGCTAATCTATTTTGCCAGTAGGCCTCATTTTCAGCATCGGTGTTTGCAGCATAGGTTTGTGCTTCAGCCAAGGCTTCCTCTAGTTTCCCTTGCATTTGTAGGGCATACACCTGTACCCTTTGTAACATGAATAAAGTATTGGGGTCTGAAGTTTCGGCTTCCATGTAGTCGGCTACTTGCAGTATTTCGGTGGCTAGAGAATCTTGTACCAGCTCCGTCAGCAGTCCCATATAGATCAGGTCAACATCGGTATGAAAAGAACCCTGCGCTGCCTTATCGCGTTCCTCCTCATAAAAACGCAATGCGTCATCCACCTTTTGGGTCTTTATGATTTGCACCAGCGTATCGGTGATGTCTTCCTTTTTTGGAGTTACTTTCTTCACCACATAAGGATCATACACTAAGGTAGAGCCTCCCGGGAGTCCGTTGTGATCTTCTTTTCCGTAAGCGATAGAATCGGGCAACACGGCCACCACCTCATCGCCTTCAACGAGATAGGAGTTCAATTCGGTAAAGCCTTTGATCATCGTTTCTTTCTCCTGAATGAATTTAAAAACCGAATCATGCATCGTGCTGGTCGTCCATAATAACGAGTCGAGCTCTTTGATGTACAAATCGGTATAACTCACTACCATAGAACCCATTTCTATTTTCTGGCCGTTACCTTTTTTAAGATACAGGTACTTCAACCCGCTGGAAGTGGTAATGGTATCTCCCAGAGCGGTAGCATCGTCTGCTGTAGTTGGTTTTTCTTTACAGGAAGCAAGAAGTATAAAAATACTGAGTAGTGTAAATCGAAGCGTGTATTTCATGGTTGTTGGTTTAGGTGTTCTAAAGATACTTCTTTTCAGGCACCAAAAAAATATAATCAACTGTTTTTCAGTATTTTAATATATAAACTTTATTATACCCATAGCTATAACGATTGATCCTAAAGAACCACCCCTGCCCAGCTACGCGGGCTTTCCCCTCATCCCCAACCCTTCTCCTCCCGAAGCTTCGGGAGAGAAGGGAGTCAGCAACTTGTGCGACCTCTCCTAAAGTCGAGGTGACTGAATGTATTCATACCCGCAGGGTTTTCACTTCTTTTTCTTCAGTATAGCGAGAAGGCTGCGTTAAGAATTTTTGAAGCCATGAAAAAGTCGGCAGTAGCAGGTTACAGTGAGCAAGGGTTGTTTTTAGACTTGAGACTTGAGATTTTAGACAAGAGATTTTAGACAAGAGATAATAGAACAGAGAGAAAAGACAGTTTAAAATACGAAAGTAGAAATACAAAATATGTAGCAGCTTGTCACCGTTCCCACGCTGCCTGTCCCAATGCATATAGGGAATTGTATCGCGTGCAGTTCACATTGTCGTTTAGTACTGATAATATAAGCTATTTACACTATCTCAGCTCCCCTCCTTGTTGAGGAGGGGTGGCAGAGCAAGCACAAAGTGCGCAGCAGCTGACGGGGTGGTGCTTATACAAATTTACTGAAACCACCCCTGCCCAGCTACGCGGGCTTTCCCCTCATCCCCAACCCTTCTCCTCCTGAAGCTTCGGGAGAGAAGGGAGTTAGCAACTTGTGCGACCTCTCCTAAAGTCGAGGTGAATGAATGTATTCATACCCGCAGGGTTTCTGCTTCTTTTTCTTCAGTATAGCGAGAAGGCTCCGTTAAGAATTTTTGAAGCCTTGGAGAAAATTTAGGAGCCTTCTTGCGGTTTGCCTGATAAGGCAAAATACCTAAGAAAAAGGGTCTTTTCTTTTGTTACTTTTCTTTGGACAAGCAAAGAAAAGTAAGAAACATTGTTAATAAATAAAATTTCTCAATCCAGGAATTCAAAGCCGATAAAAACATTTAAACCAGCCTTACTCCCCTTCAGCTACTAAAGCTTGTAATTCCGCTAATCTATTTTGCCAGTAGGCCTCGTTTTCAGTATCGGTGTTTGCAGCGTAGGTTTGTGCTTCAGCCAAGGCTTCCTCTAGTTTCCCTTGCATTTGTAGGGCATACACCTGTACCCTTTGTAACATGAATAAAGTATTGGGGTCTGAAGTTTCGGCTTCCATGTAGTCGGCTACCTGCAGTATTTCGGTGGCTAGAGAATCTTGTGCCAGCTCCGTCAGCAGTCCCATATAGATCAGGTCAACATCGGTATGAAAAGAACCCTGCGCCGCCTTATCGCGTTCCTCTTTATAAAAACGCAATGCGTCATCCACCTTTTGGGTTTTTATGATTTGCACCAGCGTATCGGTAATATCTTCCTTTTTTGGAGTTACTTTCTTCACCACATAAGGGTCATACACTAAGGTAGAGCCTCCCGGGAGTCCGTTGTGATCTTCTTTTCCATATGCGATAGAGTCAGGCAACACGGCCACCACCTCATCGCCTTCTACAAGATAGGAATTCAATTCGGTAAAGCCTTTGATCATCGTTTCTTTCTCCTGAATGAATTTAAAAACCGAATCATGCATCGTGCTGGTCGTCCATAGTAATGAGTCGAGCTCTTTGATGTATAAATCGGTGTAACTCACTACCATAGAACCCATTTCTATTTTCTGGCCGTTGCCCTTTTTAAGATACAGGTACTTCAACCCGCTGGCAGTGGTAATGGTATCTCCCAAAGCGATAGCATCGTCTGCTGTAATTGGTTTTTCTTTACAAGAAGCAAAAAGTATAAAAATACTGAGTAGTGTAAATCGAAGTGTATATTTCATGGTTGTTGGTTTAGGTGTTCTAAAGATACTTCTTTTCAGGCACCAACAAAATATAATTCACTGTTTTTCAGTATTTTAAATCAAAATCTTTATTGTACCCATAGCTATAACGATTGAGACTAAAGAACCACCCCTGCCCAGCTACGCGGGCTTTCCCCTCCTTCAAAAGGAGGGGAGCTTTGGTGAGAAAAGTTTTTTGAAGTCGGCAGTAGCAGTTTACAGTGAGCAAGGGTTGTTTTTAGACTTGAGACTTGAGACTTGAGATTTTAGACAAGAGATAATAGAACAGAGAGAAAAGACAGTTTAAAATACGAAAGTAGAAATACAAAATATGTAGCAGCTTGTCACCGTTCCCGCGCGATTGTATCGCGTGTTCCTGCATAACCCGAAGGGTTAAACGAAATCATAATTCCCTCGGTTCAGAATAGCTGCAAGGGCAGAGCGTTAAGGAAAGGTCTAGTAGACCTTTTTAGCGAATGAGCCAGGTGGCGCGTTGGCTTTGGTATGGATTACTTTACTTCAAGTAAGAACTACTCTTAGAAAAACGTAAGTAGCGACGCGGAGCTGACAAGGCGGTTTTTGCCTGATAAGGCAAGAAATTCCTAAGAAAAAGGGTCTTTTCTTTTCTGCATCCGACGACCGCAGGGAGAGGAATGCACCTGTTGTGCTATGTAATAATATTAGTCGAATTAGTAATAGCAAATCGACGCTAGGAGATTCACGAGCTCCCGTGAACTTAAAATCACGCGAGTAAAGAAAATGAACAGAACATCAATTGAAAAGATAAACTTCAATTTATACCCCTGTTCTTTTGCCTTGATGCCAAAGAACCAAAAAATCAAGGCTTATTTTTAGATCCTTGAAAACTACGCAAACGCCTTTGCCTGCGGATAGCAAACCGCTGCGCTAGGCTATCCTCCACTGCCCACCGCTGCGGCGCCTGCTTGTTTTACTACAGATCTAAAAAGTAGGCCGGTGCTGATGTCAAAATAGAATTTAGATTTTAGAAGTGAGACAAAAAACAAATTACCCATACCCGCAGGGTTTCTGCTTCTTTTTCTTCAGTATAGTAAGAAGGCTCCGTTAAGAATTTCTGAAGCCTTGGAAGAAATTTAGGAGCCTTCTTGCGGTTTTCGTCCATAAGGCGAAAAATACCTAAGAAAAAGGGTCTTTTCTTTTGTTACTTTTCTTTGGACAAGCAAAGAAAAGTAAGGGACATGATTAATTAATAAAATTACTCAATCCGCAACGCTACCCTATTCTCCAATCCCTACCTGCGTTGTCTTAACTTTTGAATTGACCTATCAAGCAACATAGGATTCACATAACCAAAAAAGCTTATCGTACTATCTTGTTTGTGCACCAAAACTATAAAGCGATCACCGGTTTTAAGCGTTGTGTGTATGTTGCGCTCATAGCCCACTAAAGGTGTCTCTTGATCTAGGAAGTATTCATAGTTTAGCACCCGATTTCTTGACAATGAAAAATCCAACAGATTGCTAAGCACCCTACCTTCTACTTCATAGAATTCCTCAGGTTCAAAATCAGCATACGACAAGCCTTTGTTATTCGTAGAAGATCTACACCCCATCACCAACACACTAACGAGCATTAAAAGTGCAACTATACTTTTCATAACACAGCGTTTTATTAAAAAACAATCGAAGACTACTTTCCATTTTATTTAAATATGCTCGTGCATCCCGCAAATTCAGTGCATTATCATCTGCTGCACGACTGCTTCGTGTTCTAGGAAATACCGGTTCATCCAAACGATCAAGAGCAACTAAGAGCTGAAAAAGTACAGTGTCACAGTTTGCAGCCACTTCGCTACGCAACCAACGCCTAAATACCGGTATAAGCTGCCTGTTGTTGCTTTTTGATAATGCCCAATACACACCAACCCGTTCCTCATCATTTGTATACACGCCAGCATCCACACCCTTGATGAGCAGCTGTTCTAATTTGGCAGGCTGGTAGTCCTTAAGTTTAGAGAATGCGATGAGGTCGTTTTCATAATCACCGTGCCTAACACCATTATGGCGTTCAAAGATAAATGCAGCTTCTAAAACTTGATCGTTATTCAAAAACATACCCTTCTTTAGTACTCCTTCCTCTTTTAAGACACACTTAAATTAAGCAAACTCCCCAATGGGTAGTCTTCCTGTTAATACCCGATAGCCCAAATACGTATTGAGCAAACCGAGGCCTATGTTTAAAAAGAGCACCCAATCGGGATACCTAAAAGCAAAAAGAAGATCGGTATAGTGGTACTGGTAATACAGCCAACCCATCCTAAAAACCCAAACCTCCGACAACAGCATTTGAACAAAACATAGGATAAGTTGTACTTTTCTTTGGAGTAGCATGGGTATATTATGAAGTTAAGATCTGTTATTTTAAAAAGCTAGCACCAAATGCTGTGATAAATAAGCTAATAAAACAAGCTCTTGCAATCGCAAAGAGCGGCCTGCCCTATGACCCAAATTATGCAACAAAATTGAACTAAATGCTCTTGGATTTTAACTCAATTCCTCATTGTATGCAGTTATTTTATCCAAATTGATAGGTCTAAAGTCTCTCCAGTTTTTCTTCTAAAATTTGCATGAGCAATTGATATTCCAACTCCACTTAATTCAAATTTTTTCAATGAAGAATTGTTCCATAAATCAAATAAACTTTCCATTTTAGGGTCTATTGAAATGATATATTTTCTTATCTCATTATTATTCATTGTAGTTTTATTAAAGAAGGCCTTTAATTTGTTTTTATCCTGCTGATTAATATTTCTATTTGTCATTTGCTCTTCTAATACTGTATCACTTAAAGTATTCATTTGGAATTTACTTCTGTCATGAAGGCAAGGCATTATAAAAGTCTTTGAATTTTCAAAATCTCCAACTTCATTTTCAAAATCTTCTAAAGAGAATCCTTTTGAAAACATAGCTTTATATTGCCTTTTAAAACTTTCTTCAAGTTGACCATAATCACCAACTCTTATATGACCACAACCTAAATATTCTAAATGATTAAAAGTGGTTCTTTCATTTCTTAAATCATCTGCAAATGGGATAATATGTTTCTTTATGTATATTGTAAATGATTCGAGGTTTCTAATTCGTTGGTTAACTGTTTGAGCAAGTAAAAAATTAAGTGTTAAAAGGTCAAAGTGCTCAACTGTAAGTTTTGGTGCTACCAATAGCGATTCATCGAGAACCAATTGAAGCATATTTCTTTCTTGAGTTTTTGCTCTATCTACCAAAATATCAACAAGTAAATTGCCAAGTTCTTCATCACCACTTTTTGCATATTCTTTTTGGGTTTGAAATAAGGCGTCTTGCATTGCAGGATTTTTGAATTCTTCTAATGATTCTGGGCTTTTTTCGTTCAGTTCTTTTACTATCTTTTCTGTTATTTCTTCCGCTCTTT
The DNA here is from genome assembly GCF_000152985.1 of Leeuwenhoekiella blandensis MED217. Classification (GTDB taxonomy): domain Bacteria; phylum Bacteroidota; class Bacteroidia; order Flavobacteriales; family Flavobacteriaceae; genus Leeuwenhoekiella; species Leeuwenhoekiella blandensis. Next base: position 3,854,320 of record NZ_CH672395.1, read on the forward strand.
CTGCTGCAATTTGTGCAGCCTCACTTTTTAGCCTTATAAAATTAGAGTTGAATACATCTAAGGCTATCTCTTTGGCATCTTTGTATGTTATACCGTTGTAAACATTAACGTTTTCTGCTTGAATATTGGATGAGCCGTCTCCTCCTTCTTGTTTTTTATCTTTCATCATAATTGGTAATGTTAATGTCTCCCTTCGATTGATAGTTTTTAGAATTTTTACCTCCTTTTTGAATCATTTTAGTATTCGAAAAAATTGGCGAACCATTTCTTTCAAAAAAGTCTAAAATTAAAAGGACAACACATAGAACAATTAGACTAATATTTAAAATTGACGAAGTTGTACCTATACTCGCTTCAATATCATTAATAGAATTTTCGGTAAAAAAATTTGATACAAATTTCAATGACATTGAATTAAGAGTTATCAAAAGAGAAAACACGGACCAAAAAGCTTTCATGTATCGTCTTATCGGATTTAAACTTAATGTGATTAAACCACTAATAACTGCTACAATTAATGAAACTTTCCAATATCCCAATAATAACCAAGATATTATAAAAGCTATTGTTGCTATTCCTAGAGAAATTAATATCCAACTATTCTTTTTACTCATTTTTTTTTAATTGCATACTACTTATAACATCAACATTAAACGTATTTATATCTTCCAAAAACTCACGGTATATCAACATAATAACAGTTCTGTATAAATCTACCCCAAAATCCCCACACTATTTTACGCAATTCCATAATTATCAATAATCAACCTGCAATTAGGGGGTATTTCCCCTCGGGGATGCTTCGGGCTTTATCCATTGTTTGACCATAGTTTATCCGTTGTTTTACCATTAAACCCCAGTGTTTATGGGCAAACTATGGTTAATTAACGGATAATCTATGCATTATCCCCCTGTCAAACCCGTTTAACGCCCCTGCCACAGGTGTCAAAAAGCTGTTAAACCCAAAGGCCTTTTTTTACATACTTGTTACCTTTAAACCAAACATCCTATTATGAGCAACAGCCTTGAAGCCTGGTTAGAAAAAGACAGCCTCACCTCTAATGTAAGCCGCGGTTTGATCTCCGGTGTCCTGGGCGGTATTGCCGGTACGCTGGTAAAGACCGCGATCGAGAAAGTACTTCCGGTACGCAAGCCCAATACCCGTTCGGCACAAGTGAAGATGATAGACGACCTCTCGATGAAGATCACCGGGGAGCGCATCAGCGAGAGCAACCACGAGCTGGCAGAGCAGTTGGTCAATGTACCTTTTGGCGCCAGTCTGGGAGCAACCTACGGCTATGCCAAACGCGATAAGCTGGATACCAATGTGTTTGAAGGCGCGGCCTATGGTGCGACCACCTGGGTGGGGACGCACGAAACCTCGTTGCCGCTTTTAGGGCTTAAAGACAATCCTACCGAGATCCCTGCAAAAATTCAGATCAACGAACTCCTGGCACACGTGGCTTTTGGGGTTACGACCGAGCTGGTACGTGGCTATGTAGCCAAAAAATTACGCGAATAAGCGCTCCAAGACAACACCCGGCTTCTGTTTGAAGCTCTTTTATACCTTAGGGCGATCTGCAGCGCATGCAAGCTCGATCATCGCGTAACCGCCGCGCTTTGGGTAAAAAGCCGCACCTTTACCGTGCGGGAGACCGGCTTCCCGTACCAAATTGTTTACCGTGAACCTCAGGCAGTACCATACCCAAACGACCCGGTTTTTTAACAGTACCGATTTTGCTAAGGCTGTACTCATCACCTTTGGGGTGGTGACGCCTATGCTTGCGGGGTATCTTCTGGGCGCGCTCAACATCGGGCTGGCACTGGGCACCGGCGTATTGTTCGTTTCGCCCAGTACCGTATCGGGTAGTCTTAAAAACAAACGCATCGGGATCTTGCTTTCGGCAGCTCTGGGCGGGGTCATCAGTCTGCTGGGGGCCTACATTCCAGATACGCTTTGGGTGCAATTGCCCTATCTGGGCATCACTGTATTTTTACTGTCCATGCTTTCGGTCTATGGGTTTCGGGCTTCGCTGATCGGCTTTGCGGGCTTGTTTGCCGTAGTGCTCAGCTTTGCCAATCTTTCGGCATCCGGGCTCTTACCTTACGAACGCAGTGGCCTTATCGTTTTGGGCGGCATCTGGTATTTGCTGCTGACTATGCTCTACGACCTGCTGGCGCCGAAGAAGCAGATCGAAGAACTCTTTGAGACCGCGCTCAACCTGAGTGCCGATTATATCGCCGCCCGCCGCGAATTTCTACAACAAACGACCGACCGGGATACGGGGCTGACAAAGCTGTTCAGTATTCAAAGCGAATTCAACGAGCATCTGGAAAAACTGCGCGAGATCTTGTTGCAGGCGCGTCACGCTTCGGGCACCTCAAGTTATTACCGCAAGCGCTTTCTGGTACTTGCCGAACTGGTAGACCTTTCAGAACTTTCGTTAACGAGCCCCGTACCGCCCGGAACCATGCACGAAGTCTTGCAGCGTTATCCCGAGCAGCTGGAGGCGTTTATTCAGCTGAATATGGCGCAAAGCGAAAGCCTGAAACGCATTGTCACCACCAACCTGCAAAAGCATGACCTCGACCTTAATACGCTCGACCGCCGCTTGCAAAGCGCCAAAAGCAAATTGCAACTGCTGAAGCAGGAAACCAGCCCTTCAGACCGTATGGTGCTGCACAACCTGTATGAACTGCAGGAAAAACAGGCGCAGCGTATTTTGAGTATCGCTGCCCTGCTCGACCGCAAGCAAAGCATCAAAGACACCAATACCGATTCGCCTAAGGAGCTGGAAGGTTTTATCACCAAGCAGGATTACAGCAGCCGGCTCCTGCTGGAGCATCTTAACCCGGATTCACCCATCTTCAGGCACGCGTTGCGCCTTGCCGTGACCGCGGTTGCCGGGATCGCACTTGGCAATCTATTTTCGGTACAAAACCCGTACTGGATCTTGCTCACCATCGTGGTGATTATGCGACCGGGCTACGGCCTTACCAAAGAGCGTTCTAAACAGCGTATTCTGGGGACCTTGATAGGTGCCCTAGTAGCGGGTGGGATCGTATACTTTTTTGAGAATGACAAGATGCTTTTTAGGGTGCTGGCGATTTTCAGTTTTATCGGGGCACAAGCCTCCCTGCAAAAGAACTACCGCACCGGTGCCTTATTCATTACCCTGAGTATCATTTTTGCCTATGCCCTGCTGCGTCCCGATGTGCTGGCGGTGATCCAATTCCGCGTCATCGATACCGCCGTAGGTGCAGCCCTGGCCGCCCTCGCCAATGCGGTGCTCTGGCCTACCCGCGAAGCCAAAACCCTCAAACAGAATTTAGCCGACAGCCTGCGGGCACACCGCAATTACCTCGAGGCGATCGAGCGGCATTATGATACCAAAGAGGAGCTGGCGCTCGCCTATAAGCTGGCGCGAAAGAAAGCCTTTATCGCCACCGCCGGACTCAACAGCGGGGTGCAGCGCTTGTTGCAGGAGCCTAAAGGCAACGACAAGCTTACCGGAAAGCTGTACGAACTCGCCGTACTCAATCACGCGTTTTTAGGAGCGCTGGCCTCTATAGGTGCTTATTTGCGCACGCATAACGTGACCCGCCGTAGCGAAGCCTTTCATCAGGTGACCGCGCCTATTTTTAAGAATATTGACAATGCCTTGTTGTTGCTAGAAGCGCAAACCCCACAAACTATTTTGGAGGAAACCGAGATCCTTCCTTTTGAAACCCAAACGGCTGAAGAACCCGATGAAGCCTTGCTGGAAACCCATATTTTAAGCGAGCAACTCACCTCCCTCAAACGCCTGAGCGAGCAATTCAACAAGCAGTTGAAAAGTCTGCATACATAACCGAAGAAGACTTAACTTTAGCTAAACACCTCGTGTATGTCTGATCTAAAACTGAGTTCGAGTTCGTCTAAAGGCGATTTTAAAGTGCTTGAGGGTACGCGTGTGGTCTGCGAGGTGGTGTATAAAAACTGGTTTTCGAGCAAAGCCACCACAAACCTGAATCAGGCGGTGCTTGAGATCCAACCCAAGAACATCTGGACGAGTAAAGTAGACTTATTTAAAAACGACCGCAATGTGGGCGACATCACCTTCAATCTTAAAGGGCAAATGGTGATTCGTTACATCAACCCCGATCGTACCGAAGTGAATTATATTCTGAAAAACACCTCCGGTCTAAAGCTGAAGTTTGAGGTTTTTAATGCGGAAAAAGCACTGCAGTTTAAACTGGTATGCACCAGCAAATGGCATCAATTGCGTTACCATTACGACGTGGAACTTGCGGAATTTGACGGGCAAACCGAGCTGCACGAACTCCTCGTCTATTGCGGGTATGCGGCCAACCTCTACCTGTCGATTATCAGCGCTGCGGCGCTTTAAAGGCTATTGAGAATTGCTGCGGCTTGCAGTAGGGTATCTTCATTTTTGGCAAAGCAAAAACGCAAGAGTTGATCATCGCGATTATCCTTATTGAACACCGATACCGGTATGCTCGCCAAGCCTTTTTCTTGGGTAAGGTATTCGGCAAAGGCAACATCGTTCAGGTCACTGATCGCGCTATAGTCTAGCATTTGAAAATAGGTACCTTCTGAAGGCTTAAATTGAAAGCGCGAATCTTTGATCGCGTTTAAGAACACATCCCTTTTCTGCTGATAAAAACTACCCAGATCTAAATAATGTTTGGGTTCCTTTAAATATTCGGCGAGGGCGACTTGGGTAGGATGATGCACACAAAACACGGTGTTTTGATGCACTTTGTTGAACTCCGCCATCAGCGCCTTAGGCGCAAGACAGTAGCCCATTTTCCACCCGGTGGTGTGAAAGGTTTTTCCAAAAGAAGCCGTCACCAGCGCACGTTCTTTCAAACCGGGGTAAGACGCCACACTGCGGTGTTGCTGCGCATCAAAAATAATATGCTCATACACCTCATCGCTCAGGATCAGGATATCGGTATCTTTTACCAATTCCTCCAGGCGTTTGAGGTCGGCATCCTTCAGTACCATTCCGCTGGGATTATGCGGATTGTTGAGAATAAGCATCCTCGTTTTGGGCGTGATGGCTGCGGCTACCGCATCCCAGTCTACCTTGGTATAGGGTGCGTCGAGTTGTACCGGTACGGGAATTCCGCCTTGCAATTCGATCGTAGGCTCATAAGTATCATACGCCGGCTTCAAGACGATGACTTCGTCCTCCCGATGTACAAAAGCCGTGATCGCCACAAATAAAGCTTCCGAAGCGCCTACGGTAACACAGATCTCCTGCTCGGGATCGTAAGCAGCACCGCGCAAGTCCTGTACCAGTGCGGCAATGTTTTCGCGTAGCGGAAGATGCCCCGCCAGCGGCGCATATTGGTTGGCCCCGTTGCGCATGGCTTGCGTCACCAGATCGATCAGCTTAGGATCGGTATTGAAATCAGGAAAGCCCTGCGACAAGTTGATGGCGTTGTACTGTGCCGCCATTTTGCTCATCACAGCAAAAATAGAGAGTTTGTTTTGAGGCAGTTTACTTCGCATCACCCTTTTTATAAAGCTCAGCTACATCTTCCAGTTCCTGATACCACTGCTCCCCGAATTTACGAATGAGGGCATCCTTTGTAAACTTGTACACGGGCACCTGCAGTTCTTTCCCGAGGCTGCAGGCATCATCACAAATAGGCCAGCGCTCGTAGTTCACCGCGGTAAACTTGGAGTACTTCTGCAAGCGCACAGGATATAAGTGACACGAGATGGGTTTTCTAAAAGCTACCTCACCCGCATTGTACGCATCCTCGATTCCACAAGAAGCCACCCCGTCTTTAGTAAAGGTCACATACGCACACTCGGCACCATTCACCAAAGGTGTTTCCAGTTGGTCCAGATCGGTCTTGATATGTGTGCCTTGCGCTTCGATCGCGGCGATACCTTCAGGGCGTAAAAAAGGCTTTACTTTAGGATAAATTTCCTTTAAGATCTCAACTTCCTGAGGTTCTACCGGCGCTCCTGCCTCTCCGGCGATACAACATTCTCCTTTACAAGCAGACAAATTACACACAAAATCTTTGTTGATAACGTCTTCTGAAACTATGGTTTGGTCTATTTGAAACATAGCGCAAAGATACATGTTCTGCCGCTGAGCACCGAGTATTTCTGTGTTCATGTTTCTTGGGAATCTTTTACCATTTACGAGGTTTTTGGCTGTGTTTTGGCAGGGTTTTCTGCAGATTATCTAATCGTTAAATTTTGGGGTTTTATTGCTTATAAATCAAAGAAATAGACGTAGTTTTGCGCCCTCTTAAAAAAAAGCATAGTTATGGCATTTGATATTAAGGAAATCGTAACGGCAACAATGATCTTATTTGCGATTATAGACATCATCGGCAACATCCCCATCATCATTGGGCTGCGCGAAAAGGTAGGGCATATTCAAAGCGAAAAAGCCTCGATCGTAGCAGCGCTTTTAATGGTGGTATTTCTCTTTATAGGTAAAGAGATCCTGAACCTCATCGGTATCGACGTCAACTCGTTTGCGGTGGCCGGTTCGTTCATACTTTTTTTCCTCGCTTTAGAAATGATCCTGGGCATCTCCTTATACAAAGATGACGCGCCTGAGACGGCCAGTGTGGTACCGCTAGCCTTCCCGCTCATCGCAGGAGCAGGGACCATGACCTCATTGTTGTCGCTGCGTGCAGAATATGCTGTGGAGAACATTATCGTAGCGATCTTCATCAATATCGTGATCGTCTATGCGGTATTGAAGGCTTCGGGTAAAATCGGAAAAATCCTAGGAAAACAGGGAATTAACATCATACGCAAAATCTTTGGCGTAATTTTGTTGGCCATGGCAGTAAAGCTGTTTACTACAAATATTCAAGGACTCTTTTAAAACCCACTCATGAAAGTTGCATTGTATATCATACTCGCCCTTGCCGGCGCCCTTTTTATCTTTAACCTCACGCAAGTAGATTATAGTGCACCCTTGACCGGTGACAGTACGGTAGCGGTTATTTCGGTAGTGGCATGTTTGTGTGCGATCCTTTTGGTGCTCATCTTAATGATCTCCAGAAAAATTGCTGAAAAGAGTAAAGGGAAGCAAAAGCAAACCAAGCGCCAGCTTTAAGCAGCCTTGGTCAGGTTCACCTGCTATTAGAGTAATTTGATCAGGCTGGGATTGTAAAACTCATAAACGATCCCGGCAATAAAGGTAAGGATCGCCAGTACCAAAAAGATCTTGTGCAGCTTTTGAAAGATCAAGGTGCGTTTTAGTTTTTTGCGCAGCTGACGGTCTTTGATCTGGTCCATCTGCTCTTTGATCTCGGTATCCTTGAGGTAGAACGGACTTACCGATATGCCGTTAGAGATCAACAGCCCGGCAGAATTGTCTAGCAGACGAAATACTGCGGCAATGCAAAAAACAAATATGGAAGCTATTATTACCATAACTATTCTTCTCGGCTCAAGGCTTTAATTTTTATGATGGCGGGGTCTTCTTCGTTGACCAACTTTTCAAAGATGGTATTCCCAAAAAGCTGTTGCGCCATGACGGCCTTAAGATAACGCTTTAAATCGGCTTTATAATCGCGTATTCTAATTTTTAGATTACGTGCATTCAGATAGGCTACAAAGTCGTTCATCTGTGCATCACTAATGCTTACCTCTTCCTGAAATTGCTCGTATGACAGGCTGTTGAAATACGGCCTGCGCTGCTCGATGATCTCAAAGATAAAACGGCTCATATAACCTGCACGCAAGGCATAGGTAATGGCTTCCTTCTCATAATTGGTATCCTTAGGGATAAACACATCAGGAATGATCCCACCGCCGCCGTAAACTACGTTTCCGCCCGGCGTTACATAACGCAGACTGTCGGCTACTGCGATACTGTCGGCACTTTGCATTTCTCCGTTTTTATAACGTGACAGGTAATCTTCATAATAGGCTTTGTTACCTGCATCATAAGGGCGTTGTATGCTTCTACCCGTAGGCGTATAATAGCGCGCAATGGTCAAGCGCACCGCGCTCCCATCACCCAGTTGCATCTCGCGTTGTACCAGACCTTTCCCAAACGAACGGCGTCCTACGATCACCCCACGGTCATTATCCTGAATAGCACCGGCTACGATCTCACTGGCAGAAGCCGAATTCTCATTGATCAACACATACAGCTTTCCGGTTTCAAAGTTGCCTTCATCGGTAGCATAGGCGTTCTCGATCTTTCCGGTTTTGTTTTTGGTGAAGAGGATGAGTTGGTCTTCTTTCAAAAACTGATCGGCGATCTGCTCTGCTGCCGAAATATAACCGCCGGGATTGCCGCGCAGGTCAAGTACCAACTGGCGTGCGCCCTTCCGTTTTAAAGACAATAAAGCCTTTTCAAATTCTTCAGGCGTACTTTCGGCAAAGCGGTTGATCTTGATATAGCCCAGCGTATCGGTCGCCATATACGACGCATCTACACTTTTAAGTGGCACCACCGAGCGGGTGACTTTAAAGTCGAGCAAGCCGTCTACCCCGGGACGTTTTACCTTAAGAGCTACTTTGGTATTGATCTGGCCTTTGAGTTGGTTGGTGATCGAGTCGTCAAGCACATCGGCACCGGTAAGCGACTGGTCGTCTGCTGCCACGATGCGGTCGCCCCCGCGTATTCCCGCCTTTTCACTTGGTCCGCCGGGAATGGCCTGAATGACCGCAATGGTGTCGTTAAAGTTGTAAAAACTGATCCCGATACCTACAAAATCACCCTTCATACTCTCACTCACTTCCTGCAATTCACTAGGTGGGATATACACCGAATGCGGATCGAGATTCTCAAGGATTCCGTTTACGGTCACCTCGACAATACTATCGGTATTGATGGGATCTACATACTCATAATCGATGTAATCGATAAGGCGGTTGAGCTTTTCCTTTTTGGCATTGCCTCCCAACAGGTTGGTGGGGTTGCTGCTGTAGTTGAGGGTACTCCCAATAAAAATACCCAGGGCTACTGCCACACAGAAAAAGATAGGAAGGTATTTTTTTTGGTAACCGGCCATTTATTCGTCTATAGTTTCTATACAATCTACGCTTACGCCGGCACGACGTAAAAAATCAATTCCGCTAGGGTCTTTATACGCTTTATTAAAAACCACACGTTTGATGCCGGCTTGATGTATCAATTTACTGCATTCGGTACACGGAGACAAGGTGATGTATAAAGTAGCACCTACACAGGATTGTGTAGAGGCCGCTACTTTTAAGATCGCGTTAGCCTCTGCGTGAAGCACATACCACTTGGTATAGCCTTCTTCGTCTTCACAGATATTTTCAAAACCTGTTGGCGTGCCGTTATAGCCGTCTGAAATGATCATCTTATCCTTAACGATCAATGCGCCAACTTGTTTTCTTTGACAATACGAAAGTTTTGCCCATTCCCGCGCCATGCGTAAATAAGCGATATCATAAACCCGCTGTTTATCTGATGAGATCTTAGACATACTCTTGAATACTGTAGCTGAGCTACAAGCTGTTAAGTTTGCGAAGATAAAAAACTTGGCTCGCTTCTCATCCTATAAAACGTGCTTTACCACGGATAATTTTCTATAAGCATCGGAATTACCATACCAATAACCACTGCAGATATGAACATCATCCAGTCTCTGCGAGAGAACCTGAAAATGGTTTGGCAAATGAAGCCTATGATCAATACGATAAGCGTGATGATGATCTGCGCTGCTTCAATACCCAAAGCAAATTCTGCCAGCGGCAAGAGCTTGTTAGACGTATGCGCGGTCAATTGCTCAAAAAAGCCGGAAAAGCCCAACCCGTGTATGAGGCCGAAGAACAAGGCGGTGATCAACAGTACACCCAGTTTGTCTTTATTGGCTCCTCTCCCTGCGGTAAACACATTGTACAAAGCGGCGATAAAAATGGTCACCGGTATGAGCCACTCGACCAGTCCCCGGTTGATGCGCACCACCCCATATACCGCAAGCAGCAGCGAGGTCGTGTGTCCCAGGGTAAACAGGGTCACCATCAACAATACCCGGCGCCAATCTTTAAAGACATAAGGAACCGAAAGTACAATGAGAAATAAAACGTGGTCGTAAGCAGTGTAATCTAAAACGTGATCTAAACCAATTTTGAAGTAGAACCAAAAATCTGACATAAGGGGAACTTAGTATTTTCTCAAAACTACAATTATTTCCCAAAGTTGTACTGTTAAACGTTAAACTATGTCTAAACAGAAATCGCAAAAATGCCGGCTTTTGTAATTTAAGCCTTAAAAGAATTGACTATGCCTCGTATCGCCGCTGTTCTTGTTGCTTTTTTAATGCTTAGCCTGAGTGTAGGTTGTAAAACCGTACCCGCGTTGACCACTGCCAAAACTACACTTCCCAACGCCCCGCAGTACACCTATATCGATACCCGTGGCAACACCTATAATTTGAGTACTAAAAAGCTGATCTACGATCCGGTTTCGGCAGATAATACGATTGACGGACTCGACGATGAGGGCCGGCATCTGGAACTGAATATCGAACTCAACGATTATACTAAAATGGCTGCGGAATGCGAGCGTCAATTCAACACCACCCAAAAAGAACTACCGGCCAATTATTCCGGCTACGTGATCCCTACGCTTACCCGCAAAGACAGCATTGAAACCCGCAGTATCGACTTGAGCATAAAAGCGGTAGACGAACTCGACTATGTCATTAGACCCTTTCTAGGCGATGAATAGTCCTAAAAATCCCATACTTAAGCAAGGCTACAGGCTGTTTATCTTTTTGAAAAACACCTACCTCGCCTGGGACCGTAACGATCCCTTTGCCAAGAGCGCCATTATTGCTTATTACACCTTATTCTCACTGCCTTCCCTGCTGATGATCGTCACCAGTATCGCCAGTGCTTTTGTTGGCCCGGAAGCCGTACAGGGACGTATTCATGATGAGATCGCGCGTTTCATCTCGCCCGAAGTAGCCATTGCTATTGAACAAATGATAGGAAAGGTCACGGTAGAGAACGACAACTGGATCACGCTGATCATCAGCATTGCCGCACTGATCTATGGTGCGACAGGGGTTTTCTTTCAGATGAAGAAAACCATGAATACCATCTGGAACGTCACCGAAAAGAAATCAAACTTTAAGCGGATGCTCATCAACCGCGCCATTGCTTTTGGGATGGTGCTCGTGCTGGGCTTTATGCTGCTTGTGGCCTTTGTGATCACCGTACTACTGAATTTACTAACCGATTACCTCTCTCAATTTGCGCCGTCGATCACCGTCGTCTTTGCCGATGCCTTGCGTTTTCTCATCTCGTTTCTCTTTATCGCCTCGCTGTTTGCTGCGATATTTAAAATACTCCCCGATGTCAAAATGGGGTACAAGACCACCGTCTTGGGCGCTAGCATTACCGCGATCCTGTTTCTTATAGGGGAAAGCATTTTGGGCTACTACTTTGCCAGCAGCAATCCCGCCTCAGTATATGGGGGCGCTGCTTCTATCGTATTGATCTTGCTTTGGGTGAATTACACCTGCCTGATCCTGTTCTTTGGTGCTGAGATCACCGTGCAGTATGCGATCGCTAAAAAACATAAGATCGTTCCCAACAGCCACGCCAAGCTTGCCCATACCGAAGAGATGGAAGCCTTACGCAAAAAACAAAAGCAAGTAGAAGCCGATAAAAAAAAAGCAATAAAATTAGCCACCAATCCTGAAGAGTCTAACACCCCTTAATCGGCTTTACGCAGCAAACACACATAGACCGGAAAGTGGTCGCTATAACCGCCGGTATACTTTCCGTTAGCAAAACTTCTAAAGGGATAGCCTTTGTAGGGACCTTCGGGCGTTTGTAAAAAGCGCTTATTAAAGATCCCGGCTTTATAGTATTGAAAGTGTTCATAATCCCGTTGCAGCCAAGCCGCAGAAAGCAAGAGCTGATCAAAAAGATTCCAGCTGTCGCGATACGCGAGAGTGCCTTGTCCGCGTTTAGCCATCCGCTCCATAGGGTTGTAGATCTCTTGAAGCCCTACCTGCTCCGGGCGGGCTTTGGTCTTTAAGATCTTTTTGAGGCTTTTATCTTTAGGATCATCATTAAGATCGCCCATACTGATGATCTTGGCATACGGCTCTTCACTCAAAATAGAATCGATGATGCGTTTGTTAAGCGCTGCTGCTGCCATACGTCGCGGTCGCGTAAGTGCTTCTCCTCCACTGCGCGACGGCCAGTGATTGACCAGAATATGCATCCGTTCTCCGGCAAGATTTCCGCTTACTAAGAGTTGGTCGCGGGTATAGATCCGTCGGTTTTCACGCTCCGGATCGTAAAGTTTGAGTTCGTATACCTTACTGCTCACCACCTGAAAAAGCTTAGGATCGTACAACAGCCCCACATCGATCCCCCGCCGGTCTGGCGAGTCGTAATGCACGATCCCATAGTGGCTTTGTTTCAGTGGAGTTTGATTGACCAGATCTTCTAACACCTTGCGGTTCTCGATCTCTGCCACCCCCACAAGTGCCGGGGCGGTGGTTGCTTCCGGCGGACCGATTTGCGCGATCACCGAGGCCATTTTCAGCAGCTTATCGGCATAGATCTCCTGCGTCCAACGGTCCTTGCCTTCGGGCGTGCGGTCGTCATCAAAGGTGATGGGATCGTTTTCGGTATCAAACAGGTTTTCCAGATTGTAAAAGGCCACCGTAACCAATTGGTATTCTTGCTTTTGCATCGCAAAAATGCACAGCATCGGGTTAACTAGGAGCACCCACAACACCTTTAATCGAATATTTCGCATAACACACCTAAAATCAGATCGTTAAGTTACATTAAATTCTAATTTAGAACATCCCTCCCCCGTAAAACTAGTTCTAAACCTGCTGCTATGAAGAAGTTTACGCTCTTTATCTGGATGCTGGGGAGTGCCTCGCACCTGATCGCACAACAGGTGAGCATCCGTGGGACGGTAAAAGATGTGTCTACGGCTGCCCCGCTTCCGCAGGTGGAGGTACGCATCCTCACCACGCCACTGCAAACCACTACCGATGAGACCGGAAGCTTTACCTTATCTCCGGAACTCGCACCGGGCAGCTACCAGCTCGAACTGCGTAAATCGGGTTACCTCGAGCTACACCTTCCCATCACGATCACGCCCAATACACCCATCGTTTTTGATTTTATCCCGATGGAAATCGATCTGGCAGAAGCCAATGAAAACCTAACGCGCATCAGCCTCTCTGATGTACAACTGAACAGCGATGACGCACTACAGGATAATGTGATTTCGGGATTGCTCGGCGCCACCAATGATGTATTTAGCAATGCGGCAGCTTTTGATTTTAGCGCTACCTTTTTTAGACCGCGTGGGCTGGACAGCAAATACAGCCGGGTACTCATCAACGGAATCACCCTCAACAAACTCAACAGCGGGAGACCGCAGTGGAGCAATTGGGGCGGACTCAACGATGCGATGCGGAATCGGGAATTCAGTATGGGGTTTACGCCTTCGGCCTATAGCTTTGGCGCGCCTGCCGGAGCCTTGCATTTTAACATGCGCGCTACCGCCTACAGACCCGGGGGTCGCATTTCGTATGCAACAGCAAACCGCACCTACACCGGCAGGGTGATGGGCAGCTACAACACCGGGATGACCAAATCTAATTGGGCCTTTGCGGTTTTGGCTTCCCGACGTTTTGGGCAGGAAGGCGCTATCGCCGGGACCTTCTATGATGCCAACAGTCTGTTTATCGCTGCTGAAAAACTGCTTTCGGAAACGCACAGCATCAATCTCGCACTGCTTTACACCCCCAACCGCCGCGGAAGAAGTACCGCACTCACCCAGGAAGTGATCGACCTGAAAGGAGCAGACTACAATCCCAACTGGGGCTACCAGAACGACACACCCCGTAACGCCCGCAACCGGGAGATCGAAGAACCCCTGGCAATCGTATCGCACTATTGGAAGTGGAACGACCACAGCAGTCTCAATACCAATCTTGCCTACCAGTGGGGAACTACAAAAAATTCGCGCATCGACTATACCGGCAATACGCTGGTCATCAATCCCAATGGCCAGGAAAGTTTTATAGGCGGCGCCCGCAATCCCGCACCTAACTATTATCAAAAATTACCTAGTTATTTTCTCAGGTTTGAGAATCCCACGGCAGCCCAATACCAGCAAGCCTATCTCGCCGAACAGGCATTCATGGAAGATGGCCAACTCGACTGGCAGGCCCTGTACCGCGCCAATCAAACCGCCACGGCAAGCGGACTCAACAGCATTTATGCCGTGCAGAACGATGTCACTAAAGACCACCTGTTTAAAGCTTCAAGCCTGTTGAAAAGCCGATGGTCTGAGCAGTATGAGCTACAAGCAGGGGTTAGCTTCACCCACCTCAACAGTGAGAACTACGCAGAGCTAGACGATTTATTGGGTGGCGCGGCCTGGCTGGATATCGACAGCTTTGCGGAGGATGACAACACCACCGGTGGTGACCTCGCTCAGAGCGACCTTCAACACCGAAATCGCCTCGTGGGTATTGGTGATGCCTACAAATACCGTTACGGCTTAGTGACCCGGGAAGCTGCTGCCTTTGCACAACTTGAAGCTACCCACAAACATCTGGATTGGTATTTAGGGTTGCAGATACAAAACACAACCCATCGCCGCGAAGGCTATTATGAAAACGGATACTACCCCGGTGACGCTTCTTTGGGACGCAGCGCATCGGTAGATTTTACGACCTATGGTGCCAAAGCCGGCCTTACCTACAAGCTCAACAGCAAGCATTTTCTGCAGGTCAATTCGGCAGTGCTTACCCAGCCCTTACCCACACAAACCCTGTTTACCAATGCCCGGCAAAACAACGCAAGCATCGCAAGTCCCGAAGCAGAGCGCATCCTCAATCTGGATGCCAGCTATATCTTTAGAGGTAATGCCTTCAAAGCGCGGCTCACGGGATATTATCTCAACTTCTCCAACGGAAGTGAAGTCTCCTATTTCTATACCCAATCGATGCAAACCCCTTTGATCGACCAAGGTAATGCGCTGGTACAAGAGGTCACAACCGGCATCGGTAGACAAAACCTGGGTATTGAATTGGGTGCTTCGTATCAGGTGCATCCTACGCTAACGTTTAAAGCGGCAGCAGCTGTAGGACAGTATCGGTATACCAGCGATCCACAGGTATATTACACAACCACTTTAGCCCCAGAGCCCATACGCTTTGGGGATGGTGCTGTACAACTCACCAACTACCGGGTGGCGGGAGGTCCCGAGCAAGCCTATCAATTAGGCTTTGATTACAGAGATCCCGATTTCTGGTGGTTGGGCGCAAGCGTGAATCGGTTTTCAAACGCGTATGTAGATGTGAGTTATTTGAGGCGTTCGGGGGCTTTTGCAAGAGCCGGAGACGGACAGCCTTTAACTACCTATGACACCAATACTGCACGTGAGCTGTTACAGCAAGAACAGTTACCGTCCTATTACCTGGTCAATCTGGTAGGCGGTAAATCCTGGCGGGTCAAGCAGTATACCTTTGGATTCTTCGGGCTGATCAACAACGCGCTCAACACCCGCTATAAAACCGGTGGTTTTGAAGATTCCCGCATCGGTGATTATCAAAAACTCACCGAAGAACGCTCCCGGCAAACTCCGCTTTTTGGAAACCGGTATTTTCTGGGATACGGCACCACCTTTTATCTCAATTGCTATGTACGCTTTTAAACCGTTCGCTTTCGCGAAAGCAAAAAAATAAGTCTTATGAATGCAAAACCTATACTTCTCGGTCTTTACGCATGTTGCCTCTGCGGATGTATCACTCAGGAATTTGAAGTTCCAGAAACCGAAGCGACTACCGTAACTCCCACCGGCACCGAAATAGCACTCAACGCCGTACTCAACAGCTTAAGACAAAGCAGCGAACCTGTGGTAAGCTTTGAAGCCACAGACACCTATTTTACCGGTTATGTGATAAGCAGTGATGTGGCCGGTAACTTTTATCACGAACTCCTCTTGCAGGATGCACCAGAAAACCCAAGTAGTGGCATTACGCTGCAACTCAATGAAAATGCCTTGTACACTACCTATGAGCCGGGCAGAAAAGTCTATGTGTATGTAGACGGGCTAGCCATCACTACAGAAAATGGCGTCATGCAACTGGGGATTAGAGACGGCAATGGCATCACCGATATTCCGGGCAGTCTTATCAACAGTCACGTTGTGCGGGACGCTGAAGTAGCCGAACTGGTTCCGTTACCGCTTTCCATTTCGCAGTTTTCTGAAGCTTATGAGAACGTATTGATTCAGCTCGATCAGGCGCAGTTTAGTCAAAGCGAGGTTCTGGGTGCCTTTCCCAAAACCTTTGCCGGAGAAGTCACCGATGCGTTTGATGGCATTCGCCTTTTAGAAACCTGCGACCCCCGTGGCAGAACTTTGGTAAGCACCAGCACCTTTGCCAGTTTTAAGTCGGTTGCACTTCCGTCAGGAAAGGGAAGTATTAGCGGTATTCTGAGCAGAGACTTTTATGACGATTTCTACATCCTACGCATCAACACCACTCAGGCGATCGACTTTTCAAGTGACGACCGCTGCGATCCCGAAGTATATGGATGCGGACAAGCAACAACCGAAGGGGAAACACTTCTCTTTACTGAAGATTTCAGTGAACAATCCCGCAACAATCCTATTGAAGGCAACGGCTGGACCAATTATATAGAATACGGGGTACAAGCTTGGGAAGCCTACAACGCCAGCGGAACCAATTCCTCACAGGGCGTTTCTGCGCGTATCGATTCGTACCAGTCGGGAGACGCCTTGAGTGTGTGCTGGTTGATCACTCCGGCTATTGATCTGGCCAACAATACACAGGTGCGACTGCGTTTTGAAACCAGCAGCAGCTTTGCAGATGGCAGTGACCTTGAGGTGCTTTTCAGTACCGATTGGGATGGAGACCCAACGACCGTTACGCAAGCCCGGTGGCAGTTGTTGCGCGACGCCTTTGTGATACGCGATCAGGATTTCTTTGGCGATTGGTACAGCAGCGGAATCGTGAACCTCTCCTGCACTCCTGCAGAAACAGGATATGTTGCCTTTAAATATACCGGCAGTACGCAGGAAGCCTTTGACGGCACTTACCAACTGGACAACATCAGCATTACCGCCGACTAAATAATAAAATGTTATTTTTAGGAAACTAAAACCGACACCACTTGATCAAAACTACCCTACTCAGTTTGCTATTGGTTTGTTTAATCGCCTGTAGCTCTAAAAATGAAAAAGCAACACCTCAAGCGCAGTTCACCGATGAGCAAGCCCAGTTGATTATGGCTGCAGATTCTGCCACGCCGATGCGTGTTTTTAAGATCACTAAAGAAAGTGACTCGCTTTTACTGCGCACGCCCAGTGAAGCAGTAACCGTAGACCCTAAAGACACGGTGCTGATGAACCTCATCGATCGTATGTATACCACGGTGCGCGACAGCCTCTCGCTGGGTGCGGGTATTGCCGCTCCTCAGGTGGGTATCTTAAAACGCATCGCCTGGGTACAGCGCTTTGACAAAGAAGGCTTCCCTTTTGAAGTGATCATCAATCCTGTGATCAAACAATACTCTAAGAAAAAACAAGATTGTCCTGAAGGTTGTTTGTCGATTCCCGGCAGACGCGACACCCTCTCTACACGAGCGTATGCCATTCTCGTGGAATACGATAAGCCCGACGCCTCGCACGAGATCGAAATGGTAGAAGACTTTACAGCGGTGGTGTTTCAACATGAGATCGACCATTTGAATGGGATTCTCTATCTCGATCATTTAAAACAAGAGATCAAAGACGCCGAAGGCTTAATGACCTTAGATACGCTCAGCAATTAAAATACCGGGTATCAGGTATTTAAAACAATTCAAATTAATGCTAATATCACCTAAACTAATAAAACTTATAACTTATGGAAACTCAGACGCGATTTAGTCCGTTAGAAGCGGCTCCGGGACTAATTTACCTTGGATCTAAAGCTAAAAAATACAAACAGGTTGTCTACGCCTCGCAAATCTACGGTAGCTTTTTCTTAGTTAACGGAACCTTCAGTACCGAACCCAGTAGCGAAGAAGGATATCAAACAATAACAACAGTTGAATTTGAACTGGTCAATTACAAAGGGCTTTTCAACATAGGACTTGAAGATGTAAGCTTTGACGAAGCTAAGAATTGCTTTCATTTACATCTTGAAGCCCTTTCAAATGCTACAAAAAAAACCGTGAAAAATATCAAAGTTGATTGTAGCAAAGATTTATACTTTATTCGTGAGTTAGCTGAAATTAAAGATGCATTCAAAAAAGGCGTTCACGACGATGAGTTTTTCTACAGAGATGGTGCGTATACGGCCAGACGCATTCCACATCATACTTTAGAAATGGACCAAGCTGAAGATATCGTTAAATGTATTGAAGGCACTTCTTCTACTACAAGCTCTGAGAAAGCAGGCTTTGCTCCGGGAAAACGCTGCATGATGTCTGAATTGAAAATTTTGATTTAATGCGTATAAGGCTGCCCGGACTTCTGTTGTTCTTTTGGTGTAGCCTGGCGTTAGGGCAGCACACCGACCTTTCCAAGTACGATGCGTATTTTCAAGCATTAAAAGCCTTGGAGCATCAAGAAGCGCTATCGCATTTGGAGCGCATCGACGACACTCAATATACGCAGCCGCTTGAGGTTTTTGCCCAACTCACCTACGAAGGTTTTTTGGGCAATTCTAAGCGCTATCAAGCGGATTGTGTCGTGCGCACCAGTGACGATCCCTTTTTAAATGCAGTGTACCTACTGAATACCGGGTATTATAAATTTTACTTTTTACAAGACCGTACGGCAGCCTATCCGCATTTTTATTCAGCACTAGAAAGTGCTAATGAAACAGCGTATGCTCCCTTGCAGCGTCGTGCCCTGCGTGCCATCTTACAGTATTTTCATCATGAGATCGCGCGCAACAACAACAACTATGAGGTGTTTCTGGATCAATACCAGAAGTTGATCGCAGACATTCACGATCAGGTGTATTTTCAGATCTATGAGGTTATTTTCTATTCTTCAGAGATCGACATCAAATCGGTTTATCATACCAAAGCCGCCCTGCTTGAAGGCTTGATCGCCCAGCTGGAGCCCGACTGTAAGCTCCTGCCTAAACTCTATCTGGAAGTAGCCTTGTTTTATGAATTGCGCGAACAGTACGATCAGGCAGCACTGTATTATCAAAAGGTCTTTGACGAAGGAAAAGACCTCCCGTATTACAACGACAACAGGTTTTCTGCCATTACCAAATTGGCTTACATCCAACATCTCAAGGGCAACTCTGAACAAGCGCTTGAAAAACTGAAAGAGATCACCTGCTGTTTCAATCCGCAAGATGCGTTAAAGAACACCTTTTTTGTAGAGTACTATACTTCTATGTTTTATGAAGGTATGGGAGCAGACTCGCTGGCGCTGGCGCATTATAAAACCTATGTAGAAGCCGGGCACAATATCAACTTTAGAGACAACTCACTAGAGATCTCCCGACTTCAGGTAGAATTAAAAGCTGAAAAAAATGCTAACGCACTTCTTGAAGAAAGACAAGCTAAAAAACGCTTTCTGTTCATCGCCGGAGGTTTAAGTATCCTCTTGATCATAGCAATTGTAATCGCCTATTTAATACTCAACAACAGTAAAAAAAGACGCAAACTGGCCGAGCAGGAAAGCGAGTTAGAAAAAGAACGCGTGGCCAATCTTTTAAAAGATCAGGAACTCGCCAGTATCGACGCAATGATCGCGGGACAAGAAAAGGAACGCACCCGTATTGCCGGAGAACTCCACGACGATCTTGGCGCTTTGATGACCAATGTGCGTATGCATTTTGAATCTTTAAAAGCCTCTCAGGCCCCCGACCTGTTTGATAAAACCGACACCTTGCTGCAGGAAGCCTATCAAAAAGTACGCAGTATTGCCCACGCAAAAAACTCCGGAGTGATTGCCAACCAAGGCTTATTGAAAGCGGTTAAAGATCTGGCTCAAAAAGTATCGCAGCTCAACGGGCTCGAAATACAAGTGGTACATCACGGCATGACCAACCGACTTGAAAACAGTCTCGAACTGAGTATTTTCAGGATCATTCAAGAGCTCATTACCAATATTATAAAACACGCACAGGCCAAAACAGCAACCATCCACTTGATCAATCACGGAGATTCGCTCAATATCATGGTTGAAGACGATGGTCTAGGATTTAATCCACAACACATAAGTGCGCGCAGCCAGGGAATGGGCATCAGCAGCATAGACAAACGTGTAAATCACCTTGACGGCAGCTTGACTATTGAGTCGGCACCCGGCGAAGGCGCCACCGTCATCATAGACATACCCATATGATACGTATCGCAATAGGAGAAGATCATCAATCCTTAATCGACGGCATTGCGCTTTTGATCCAGGATATAGCACATATTCAACTGGTGTGCAGCGCTACCAACGGTTTAGAACTGGTAGAAGCCGTACGCAAACATCAACCGGATGTGATCATTACAGACATAAGAATGCCCAAGATGGATGGGATTCAGGCTACCGAAATCATCAAGAAAGAGTTTCCTAAGATCGCCGTAATTGCCTTTACAATGTTTGACCAGCAAGATGCGGTACAGCAAATGCTTGATGCCGGAGCTTCGGGATACATTCTAAAAAACTCCAGTTTACAAACCTTAAAAAACGCCATAGAAACTGTAGCTGAGGGAACGCCTTTTTTTGATTCTCAAATTGATCTAAGGGCTTTTGAAGAAAATCACAGCGCAACCTCCAAAAGCGGTTTACTTACCAAGCGCCAACTCGAGATCCTTCGCCTTATCGCTCAGGGAAAAACCTCTCGGGAGATCGCAGACGAATTGTTTATCGGGGTGCATACCGTAGACACGCACCGTAAAAACATGATGCGTATTCTCGAACTCAAAGGAAAAGGTGAACTGCTTCGGTATGCACTCGACCGAAAATATGATTTTTAAAATCCCGGTCAAACGTAGCTGATGCTACTCAAGAATACCCCTTATCCGGTATTTAATTCGGTTTTTCATTTCGCTAGCTTTGAACCTATTAATCTTAAAACTAGTCCTTTGAAAAACATTACATTTCTTTTTTTAACTGCTTTCAGCAGTCTTTCGCTTACTGCACAAAACTATATTGGGCATCGCATAGACAACTATTCTGGTATACATGGCGTGATGTACAATCCGGCTTCGGTTTTTGACTCAAGGATGCGCGCAGATATCAACCTGATCTCTTTTGGCGTTTCCGCAGGAAACGATTATGCCGGTCTCAATCTAACGGAGTTAGGCTCTGGGGAAGAAGGTTTTGATTTTGAAGAAGAAGTGAATCAAAACCCAACCGATGCCAATAACTTCTATATCAATACTGATGTGATGGGACCTTCATTTATGTTCAATCTTTCTCCTAAAAGCAGCATTGGCCTGATTACCCGTGTGCGTGGAATGTTCAACATCAACAACATTAGCGGGACACTATATGAGAACGTCACCAATGATTTTGACACCGAGCAGGATTTTGATTTTGCTATTGAAAACTTAAGCGGAACCGCTCATATTTTTGCAGAAATAGGAGTCGCCTATGGAAGACAATTGCTGAATAAAGAACAACACTTTTTAAAAGGTGGAGTCACCTTGAAATACCTCAACGGCGCCGGCGGACTCTTTATTCATAGTCCTAATTTAAATGGAAGCTATAATGCTGCTCAGGAAACACTCACTACAACAGGAAGCTTAAACTATGGCACCACTGTAGATTTTGACAACGAAGACATCAGCTTTGAAAGTCTGTCTTCGGGCTTTGGGGCCGATGTAGGTTTTATTTATGAATTCCGTCCTGAAACTCAGGATATGAGTTTGCGCAGTCAAAACAAATACAAACTGAAACTGGGTGTATCTATTACAGACTTAGGTGCTTTACGTTATGATGAGAGTACCATCAATCACTATGAAGTCACCGGAACGGTAAACACGCAAGAGTTTGAAGACGAAGATGTAGAAACCGTTTTAGATGAAAACTATACAGGCACCGAAACCCTGGAAACGGTAAAACTGAGCCTGCCTACCGCCTTGCACCTAATGGCCGATTATCATTTGAAGAATAAATTTTACGTAAACCTACAAACTTCCTTATCGATGATCTCTAACACGCAAGAGCGCGCAAATCGTATTACCAATAGCCTCACGCTTTCTCCAAGAATCGAGACCAAGTGGTTTAGCGCCTATATGCCGCTAAGTATACGTCAATATGCCGGTTTTTCGTGGGGTGTAGGGCTACGTGCCGGGCCTTTTACTCTAGGTTCTGCTTCTGCTTTAAGCAATTTGATGTCAAGCAATTCTAAAGCTGCAGACGTCTATTTAGGTTTAAAAATTCCAATATATCAATAATTAAAATTAAATTCATGAAAACAAGTACTCAAAAACTAGGCGTAATGCTAATGGTATTTGCGTTGATTTACAGCTTACAATCCTGTTCAACATCTGATGACTCCACTGAGGAAGCATCTGTAGAAGAAACTCAGGAAGAACAAGCGAGCATACCTCTGGCTGATTTAGAGTCTGGCATCTCTATCCCAGATGCAGCATACATTGCTGGTGCTCCTCCCAGCCCAAACAGCTCTATTCTTTTTAAAATTAATACCGATGGCCAATCTGGGTATTTGAATACCGGCTATACAGTTCCTTTTACAGCAAATGATGACATCGCGGGAGCTTACTTAAGAATCCTTGAAAAAGATGGTGAGACTGCAGGTGGTTATTTTGACATACCCGCTTCTTCATTTGAAGAAAAGAGACCCTTAAGAACTAAGAAAGAAAATGAATTTGCTCAGCATAAATTACTTGAAGAGAATGACTATGAGATAAACGTAAAATTTTCAAACACAATTCCCGTAGGTACATTTTGCTATGAGATTTGTATTTATGACTCTGATAATAATATAAGTCAGCCAAGTACTGTATGCGTAACAGTACAAGAATGGGGTGGCCCTGAGAGCTTGACTGGCAGTTGGTTGTTTGACCGCTATGATCCTGCAAATCTTGATGAAGACCGTACCACAATCAATTGTAACACCGGAGGCTCTTTTGAAGCCGATTATCAATTAAATGAAAAAGAGGATTGGGTTTTAACTCTTGAGAGTAACGGAAACTACAATGAAGTTTACGATGATGTTTATAGAACCATAGACTACGATGCATCAGCAGCTGACTGTGAAGCAGTCTATGGAGATACAGAAAGTTATAAGGAACAATATTTAGGAAAATGGACCTATAACGCTAGCCAAAAGACCATCAGCATCGTAGACTTTGAGTATAAAAACCTATTGGATTCTTCTGAAAACGAGACCTTTGAAAACGGGATATTATATGTAGAAAATGCTTTGGTAGAAGTTATCTCGGGAGAACTTGTACTAACGGAAACTTATATAGAAGATGGTAAAGAAGTAACCGTAAAAGGGATTTTTAAAAAGCAATAGAATTTATTTGAATTAGCCATTCTTATAAAAAACGCTTCAGTAGTTCTGAAGCGTTTTTTATTTCTAACTTTACCTTCTAATTTTCTACTATGGCTTTATCTAACAACGACATCTTTAAAAAATTACGTGTAGCGCTAAAACTGCGTGATGACGATATTGTAAAAATATGTGCGTTGGTAGATTTTGCAGTGACCAAGAGTGAATTGGGCGCTATTTTCAGAAATGAAAACCATCCTAAATATGTAGAATGCGGAGATCAATTTCTTCGGAATTTCCTCAACGGACTCGTCATACATATGCGCGGCCCTATGCCCGAAAAGAAAGCCGGTAAACCGGCCCTTAAAAAAGACGGGGATAAAAAGAAAAATACGAAGAAGAAAGGTTCTCCTAATAAAGCAGACTAATCTTCCAGTTTAAAAATCGTATATACCGGAAAGTGATCGCTTAAGCCGCCCAGATACTTGTCACCGGCATAGGTGCGTAATGGGTTGCCGCGGTATTTCCCTTCCTGCTCTTTTAAATACTCCGGATTATAGATCGCAGATTTCTCATACTCTAGCGGATTGTCATAGGCTTTCATCCAGTTGGGCGACAAAATGATCTGGTCAAACAAATACCAGTCGCCGCGATGGTTTAAGGAGCCGGCATAACGCGTTAATAAAAAGACCATCGGGTTGTAAAAATCGGTGGATACCAGATGATCACGCACCGCGATACTCTGCGGGTCGTCATTAAAATCTCCCATTATAAGGATTCGAGCTTCAGGATCGCGTGCCTGAATATCTTGAATGATTTCACGGTTACGCTCGGCCGCAGCAATACGTTTGGGTTCAGAAATTGCCACACCTTCTCCCCGTGAGGGCCAGTGATTGACCAAAACAAAAACAGGTACACCGGCGAGTTTTCCTTCTACATAAAGAATATCGCGCGTAAAATCGCGTACCCCTTGAGCCGTTTGAAGATGTAAAGAATAGCTCCTGCTTTCAAGCACTTCAAAGCGGTTTTTATCATATAGTAACGCCGTATCAATACCGCGCTCATCCGGTGAATTGTGATGTATAAAATCATAATTCATTGTATGTAATGCTTCGGTTTGTAGAAGATCGTTGAGTACTTTTTTATTTTCAACTTCGGCCACGCCAATAAGTGCAGGCGCTTGTCCCGTTTCGGCTTTGCCCACTTGAGCAATGGTTTTTGCGAGTCCGTTTAACTTTTGCGTGTACCGCTCGTGATTCCATTTGAGACCGCCGTGCGGCGTAAAATCAGCATCCAGAATATTGGGGTCCTTTAGGGTATCAAAAAGATTTTCAAGATTGTAAAAAGCAAGGGTAAGTTTGGTTGAGGGCATTTTGAAACATATTTTGTAAACAGCAATTTAAGAAAGCCTTAGCTTCTAAATCCGTATCTTTGCAGCTTACTTTTATTTATGATTGAAGAGACTAAAATAGAATATGAAAAAACCGTATTGATCGGTTTAATTACACAGTTTCAGGACGAGGATAAAGCGACGGAATATCTTGACGAACTCGAGTTTCTCGCGTACACCGCAGGTGGTGAAGTGCTCAAACGCTTTACCCAAAAGATGGATACGCCCAATCCCAAAACCTTTATTGGTAGCGGGAAGATGGAAGAAGTGCGTGCGTATGTAGACCAGTATGAAATAGGTACTGCCATTTTTGATGATGAATTGAGCCCTGCGCAACAGAAGAATATTGAAAAGATCTTAAAGTGTAAGGTCATTGACCGAACCAACCTGATCCTTGATATTTTTGCACAACGCGCACAAACGAGTTATGCGCGTACTCAAGTAGAGCTGGCGCAATATGAATATTTACTACCACGCCTTGCCGGGATGTGGACGCACCTTGAGCGTCAACGAGGAGGTATCGGAATGCGCGGACCGGGTGAAACCGAAATTGAAACCGACCGCCGTATTGTGCGTGATCGTATTTCGTTACTTAAAAAGAAACTTGAAAAGATCGACAAGCAACAAGCCATACAGCGAGGAAACCGCGGCGCTTTGGTACGTGTCGCTTTGGTAGGATACACCAATGTTGGGAAATCTACATTGATGAACACGATAAGTAAAAGTGAAGTTTTCGCAGAAAACAAGCTTTTTGCTACGTTGGATACTACCGTGAGAAAAGTGGTTATTCGCAACCTTCCGTTTTTATTGAGTGATACCGTAGGATTTATTAGAAAACTGCCTACGCAGCTGGTAGAATCGTTTAAAAGCACCTTAGACGAGGTGCGCGAAGCCGATCTATTACTACACGTTGTTGATATCTCGCACCCACAATTTGAAGATCACATCGCTTCGGTGAACCAAATTATGGATGAGATAGGGGGTTCAGACAAGCCGATGTTGATGGTCTTTAATAAAATAGATCAATACACGCATAAAACCATTGATGAAGATGATCTAGTTACCGAACGTACAGAAGAGCATTTTACTTTAGAAGAATGGGAACGTACCTGGATGTCCCGTGTAGACGGCGATGCCATTTTTATTTCGGCATTGAATAAAGATAATATGGAAGCGTTCCGCAAGAAGGTTTATGATCGCGTACGTGAAATTCACATTACGCGTTTTCCTTACAATAATTTCTTGTATCCTGAGTACGACGCTTACGGCGAAGAAGAATAGCGCACTTTAGATTTTAATAAATTACCTCAAGGCGAACTCGCGAGATATTGGTTGGAAAAGAATTTTCAATTTCGAGAAAAATCTCAGCGTATTAAAGCCTTTGGCGGTGCCAACAAAAAACCCGATGCTTTCTGCATCGGGTTTTTTGTTATTTAAACTTCCGCTTTGCTTAAAAGGTATACGTAAGTCCGGCACCCAATACTTCCCGTATTTGAAATGCTCCAACGGCATTATCGTCGTAAATAGCTTGAAAAATAAAGTTGGTTGAGATAAAGTCATTCACTTTCATTACCAGATTTCCGGTGTAGTCAATATCTACATTCTGCGGATCTTCAAGGTAGTTACTGTATAAATTGAGGGTATTGCTCAAGGTCACGTTTTCCATCAAGGTGAATTTTGCAAAAGCATTTACAGAAGCACCCAATTCAAAACGCGAACTTTTACCGGCATCCACACCAAAATACTTTCCGTCAACATAATCGGCACCGCTAGTGAAGCTTGGATCTACAAAGATAAAACGTGCTGTTGCAGGCGCAATGTTTACTTTAAAATTGTCGTTTTTCTTCCACAACATACCCGGACCAAATTGCAAATAGGCCGGCGAGAAAAAATGCGTTCTTTCAGTTCGTGTAGTATTTCCATCGGCATCTTCCCCATAGGTATATCCTTTTGCAAACTGCGTACGCATATTGGTAAAAAAGGAATAATACCAATTGCTTTCTTCAATTTGCTTCCCTAAGGTAGACGTAAACTCAAGTCGGTCGTTTGTTTTTCTGGTAAACTCCTGGTCTTTTACTTTGGTCAGACCAAAATCTCCAATGATCTTATTATCCCAGGTAAGATCGCCTTTGCGATAGTTAAAATCATAATTAAGACTGATGTTTCCGCCGTAGTTGGAGGTCCCTCCGCCTTGCCATTCTGCGTTAAACGCAGCTTGATTGAATAATAGAGAAATGTTTCCTTCTTTGGTCCAACCCTCTTTAGGTTCGTCTTCCTGAGCCATTACTACGCCAGTGGTAAGTGCCAGCAAGAATAAAAGACTTCTTTTTTTCATTGTTTGGTTTTAAGTGTTGCAGCAAAGATACCGCACTCAAAAAAATAAACAGGATGCCTTTTTAATAAATCTGAAAACTCCCTTAATGCTTCTTTTTCTTGAATAAAGGTACAGACGAGCACGCCTCGCCAAACATCAAACTTTTGACTTCCTTTTGCAGTTTTTGCGTAAGTAAAATATATGCGTTTTGAGGTACCGGTTTATCTGAACAACCTTTTACGATCACAAATTCATCTTTAAATTCTGAAAGATCCAGCTCTTGAATAATTTCAGCATAAAGAATACTTTCAAGATCGGTAAGTGAACCGATTACCACTTTCTTGGCTACAGGTTCCAGATAGGTCGTTACTAACATAAAAGCCCACGCCGGCACGATCGCATCGGTACTGCAATACAGCGCCACATACGCATCTTCATAAGCTTCCCAATCGTATGCTTTTAGGCTTGCTCTAAATTCTTTTTCGCGCAGCAGAAAACCTTCCGTCAACCACTGTGCGATATCTATAGTTTCCCGTCTTCCGGCGGGATATAATTTTTCTAGATCAAAGGTCTTAAGCTTGCTGTTGGCTACCCGGTTAACAATCTCTTCCATAGCACTATTTTAGATTAAAGTAATCCCAGCTCCAGTTTTGCTTCTTCACTCATCAGATCCTGGCTCCACGGCGGGTCAAACGTAATTTCAACCTCACAGTCTTTAACCATATCGATGGTTTTTACTTTCTCTTCAACTTCTACCGGAAGCGTTTCTGCAACGGGACAGTTGGGCGTAGTAAGCGTCATTAGGATCTTAGTCTCATAATCTTCGTTTACAAATACGTCATAAATGAGTCCCAGTTCATAAATATCTACCGGGATTTCCGGATCGTAAATCGTCTTAAGTACGCGAACTACTTTTTCGCCTAACTCTTGTGTATCTATCTCTTTTGTATCGCTCATAATATTAATCTTTAAATCGTTTGTCTAGGGCGCTTGGTATGCCTCTATATCAATAGACTACAGATTCCTGCTGTTAGTGTTAAGCCATTTCTCAATTCATCAGGATTCTGCTTTTGCCTGATAGGCCACTGCATATAATTTTATCTGCTTGATCATACTCACCAAACCATTAGCACGGGTTGGCGACAAATGTTCTTTTAAGCCGATTTTATCAATAAAAGAAGTGTCGGCATCCAGAATAGCTTGCGGCGGTTGATTAGAAAAAGAACGAATCAAGATCGCTATGATCCCTTTGGTAATTATTGCGTCACTATCTGCAGTGAATTCAATATTCCCTTCATTAAAATCTGCGTGAACCCAAACTTTACTTTGACAGCCTTTGATGATGTATTCGTCGGTTTTATATTTATCGTCAATGAGTGGTAGTGATTTTCCCAACTCGATCATATATTCATAACGCTGCATCCAGTCGTCAAACATCTCAAATTCTTCAATGATCTCTTGTTGTATTTCTTGAATACTACTCATAGTAGTTTGCTTTATTTTGCTGTTAAAATCAATTCTTCGTCCGCGTTGTAAAGTTCTAATACACTCTTATCAAAGCTAAAGTTACTCGCTTTGAGTAAGGCCTGAAAAAAGTTGTATTCTACAGAAGTTCCTTCGGGACACATCATTTTTGTCGCCATAGCCGGTGAAAACTTAATATTATTTTCACTTACCACATAGGTCGCACTATAGCTGTTGCACACGCCTTTACCGCTAACCTGACCTTTTTCCGGATCAAAGATCAAGGTGATCTTTTTATCAGAGACTGTATCGCCTTGAACAGCCTGCACAACGTATTCTCCTTTTGGACCCTTAATTTTCTTATCTGCTGACTTACAAGCATTAAAACTCACAAAGGCCAGTAACAATACGATAGCAAATGTTTTCATAGTTGAGTATTTTAATGTGAAAATACTAGGAATCAATAAAATATGCAGCGGCCTAAAGGTTAAAATTAGCCCAACATGCTTACTGCCTTTTTTACCGCAGCTACAAAGACATCAATTTCTTCTTTGGTGTTGTAAAAAGAGAACGAAGCTCTTACCGTTCCCGGAATTTTATAAAAATCCATTATAGGTTGTGCACAATGATGTCCCGTGCGTACCGCAACTCCCAATTTATCTAAAATGGTCCCGATATCATAAGGGTGAATAGATCCCACGTTAAACGAGATCACGGCGGTTTTATCTTTTGATTCCCCGTAAATACGTAAATCTTCTATCTCTAGAAGCTGTTGGGTAGCATAGACGAGCAGCTCGTGCTCATACGCAGCAATAGCATCAAAACCAATCGCATTCATATAATCGATGGCAGCACCAAAGGCAATACCCCCACAGATATTTGGAGTTCCTGCTTCAAATTTATGAGGTAATCCCGCATAGGTCGTTTTTTCAAAAGTAACCTGATCGATCATCTCACCACCTCCTTGATACGGAGGCAATTTTTCTAGCCACGCTTCTTTTCCATAAAGCATTCCCACTCCTGTAGGACCACACATCTTGTGTCCTGAAACCACATAAAAATCAACGTCCAAAGCCTGAACATCTGCCTTGATATGTGGTGAAGCTTGCGCCCCATCTACCAAAACAGCGCCTCCGACTTGGTGGGTTTTTGCAATTATTTCTTCAATAGGGTTTACGGTACCGAGTGCATTACTCACGTGGTTCACAAAAACCAGTTTTGTCTGCGCAGAAAGCAACGCGTCAAAGGCATTCATATCTAATTCCCCGCTGTCAGTCATCGGAATGACTTTAAGCACTGCTCCTGTTTTTTCACAAAGCATTTGCCACGGCACAATATTAGAATGATGCTCTAATGCCGAAACAATGATTTCGTCACCTGCCTTTAAAATTTCAGAAAAACCTGAAGCTACAATATTGATCCCGTGCGTGGTTCCTGAGGTAAAAAGCGTTTGATACGCCTGCGGAATATTGAAATGCTTTTGCAGTTTTATGCGCGCTTGCTCGTAAGCATCTGTTGCTTCTTGCGATAACGCGTGTACACCACGATGAATATTGGCATTATAATTTGAATAATAATCCACGATCACATCGATCACCTGTTGCGGCGTTTGTGAAGTCGCTGCATTATCAAAATAAACCAAGGGCTGCCCGTTAACCTTGCGGTTTAGAATAGGAAAATCTTCGCGTATTCTTAAGACATCAAAGGTTGATGTGGTACTAGCAGTAGCCATATGTACAATTTTTGACGATTTAGTCGCAAGACGAATAGGTCTTGCCTAGAGATCAAAACCAATATTAACGCCAAGTTTTTCGGCGATAAGATTGGTAATACGTGCTTTTAACTGTGGTATTTTTACACTTTCTAAAACATTATTCGCAAACGCATACATCAACAAAGCACGACCTTCTTTTTTACCGATTCCGCGGGTACGCATATAGAATAGAGCATCTTCATCAAGCTGCCCAATGGTACACCCATGAGAACATCTCACATCATCTGCAAAAATCTCAAGCTGCGGTTTAGAATTGATCGAAGCTTTATCACTTACCAAAATATTGTTATTAGACTGGTAGGCATTGATTTTCTGAGCGATATCGTCTACAACCACTTTACCATTGAATACTCCGGTAGCTCTGTCGTCAAAAATCCCTTTGTAGTCTTGGTGACTTTCACAATTAGGCTGTCTGTGATGCACAAGGGTATTGTGATCTACGTGCTGTTTATCTTCAATGATGGTAACCCCTTTTAGAATAGAGTTGATGTGTTCACCATTTTGATAATAATTCAGATTATTACGCGTAAGCTTTCCTCCGAAAGAAAAGGTATGAACCGATACTTCACTTGATTCCTGCTGATCGATGTGTGTATTATCGATTAGTGAAGCATTTTCTTTGTCGTTCTGAATTTTGTAGTAATCTACACGCGCGTGCTTACCGGCATAAATTTCGGTAACCGAATTGGTAAATACTGCATTTGAACTCAAACTCTGGTGACGCTCTATAACCTGAACTTCTGCATTCTCTTCAGCAACAATTAAGTTACGCGGCTGAAGCATTAAATTTGCTTCGCTTCCGGTAGATAAATGCACGATCTGTATAGGCTTGTTTACTGCGCGACTCTTGGGCACATAGATGTAAGCCCCTTCTTTTGCAAAAGCCGTGTTTAATGCTGTAAGGCTTTCCTTTTTTGCAATTTTATTGAAGTATACATCAATGACCTGCTTAAATTTAGGCTTTGTAAGCGCTGAACTCAACAGACAAACATCAACACCATCGTGTGTAGTTTCTGAAAGGTACGAACTGTACACCCCATCGATAAAAACGATCTTAAAGGTGTCTATATCATTTAGAAAGTATTGCTTTACGTCTTTGAACTCAATAGCATCATCAGCGTGCGATACCAAGCTGTAATCAGGTTTGGTAACGCTGTTTAAAGAAGTGTATTTCCAGTTTTCATCTTTCTTACTTGGGAATCCCTCAGTCTCGAAAACTTTTATGGCTTGATCTTTTATATCAAGAATACTGTTGTCAAATGACGTATTCTCTTGAAAGGTCAAGTATGATGATAATAATTTATCTTTTAAACTCATAATTAAATTTAATATTCAAAGTTTTAGAATTCAAGATTTAGCCTGAAACTTACTTCCTTTGAGTTCTGTTTTGTTCAAATAGTTTATAAAACCAGCTATCTGTTTACTTAATTGTTCGCACTTTGATGTTAGCGCTTCCAATTGAGGCTTGTCGATATAATCCCAGTCATAAATTCTATATACTTGAGATCTAACTTCTCCACAAGAGCCTTTTGCAATTGATAAAAATTGCCTGAATTCTAAATTACCATTGCGTTAAAATCCTTCGGCGATATTATCCATTACGCTTCCAGATGAACTAATAATCTGATCCCTTAATTTAAAATTAGTACAGAGCTCTGTACTTTTTATAATTTCAATGATATCCTGCGCCAAAACTCGTGCATCCAGCCAGATCTGCAAATCTTCAAATCGCTTTATAGATGCCATAATTTTGAATTTTGAAGCTTGAATCTTCTAAGCTGTAAGTTCAGCTTTTACCCAATCGTATCCTTTCTCTTCCAGTTCGAGCGCTAACTCTTTACCTCCGGATTTTACGATTTTTCCGTCTACTAAAACGTGTACAAAGTCTGGGACGATGTATTCTAAAAGACGCTGGTAATGCGTGATTACAATAACCGCATTGTCTTTGCTTCGCAATTTGTTCACACCATTAGAAACGATACGCAATGCATCAATATCCAAACCTGAATCCGTCTCATCAAGAATGGCCAATTTTGGCTCTAACATCGCCATTTGGAAGATCTCATTACGTTTCTTCTCACCACCTGAAAACCCTTCATTAAGCGAGCGCGATAAGAACTTGCGATCGATCTCTAACAACTCAGACTTTTCACGAATCATCTTAAGCATATCGCTAGCGGGCATATCTTCTAGACCTTTAGCTTTACGCGTCTCATTGATCGCCGTTTTGATAAAGTTGGTAACAGAAACACCAGGGATTTCAACAGGATACTGAAACGATAAGAACACGCCTTGGTGTGCACGTTCTTCTGCATCTAATTCTAAGATAGACTCGCCTTCAAAAATGATATCACCACCATTCACTTCGTACTCTTCTTTCCCGGCAATTACAGAAGACAATGTACTTTTACCCGAACCGTTAGGTCCCATTATGGCGTGTACTTCACCTGCATTTACCTTAAGGTCAATACCTTTAAGGATATCTTTATCTTCTATACCTGCATTAAGATTTTTTATCTCTAACATATTCTCTATTCTTTGGGGCTAAATGCCTTTTTCTGATGTTCTTTATTTTGTTTTTATCCTACGGAACCTTCTAATGAAATCTCCAATAATTTTTGTGCTTCTACCGCAAACTCCATCGGAAGCTTATTCAATACTTCTTTACTGAAACCATTTACGATCAATGCAATTGCTTTTTCGGTATCAATTCCGCGCTGGTTGCAGTAGAAGATCTGATCTTCACCAATTTTACTGGTAGTCGCTTCGTGCTCTACTTTAGCAGATTTGTTCTTGGCTTCGATATACGGGAAGGTATGTGCGCCACACTTATTCCCCATCAAAAGTGAATCACATTGCGAGAAGTTACGTGCATTTTCTGCTCTACCATTAATTTGAACTAAACCGCGATAACTATTTTGCGACTGTCCTGCTGAAATACCTTTTGAAATGATCGTACTCTTTGTATTCTTACCTAAGTGAATCATTTTGGTTCCTGTATCTGCCTGCTGAAAGTTATTAGTCACCGCGATCGAGTAAAACTCTCCGATGGAATTATCACCTTTCAATACACAACTTGGATATTTCCAGGTAACGGCACTACCGGTTTCTACTTGTGTCCAGGAAATCTTGGCGTTTTTCTCACAAAGTCCACGCTTGGTCACAAAGTTGTAAACTCCACCTTTTCCTTCGTCATTACCGGGATACCAGTTTTGAACGGTAGAATATTTGATCTCTGCATCATCAAGAGCGATCAACTCTACCACGGCAGCGTGCAACTGATTCTCATCACGCGAAGGTGCAGTACATCCCTCAAGATAACTTACATAACTTCCTTCATCTGCCACAACCAGCGTACGCTCAAACTGACCGGTTCCCGCTTGATTGATTCTAAAATAGGTTGAAAGTTCCATTGGGCAACGCACGCCTTTTGGAATATAACAGAACGAACCGTCACTAAATACAGCGCTGTTTAAAGCCGCGTAAAAATTGTCGGTTTTAGGTACAACTGTACCAATGTATTTTTTCACCAATTCCGGATGCTCTTTAATCGCCTCAGAAATTGAACAGAAGATAATTCCTTTTTCTGCTAAGGTTTTTTTGAATGTTGTAGTTACCGAAACAGAATCCATAACCACATCTACAGCTACTCCCGCAAGTTTCTTTTGCTCATCAAGAGAAATACCAAGACGTTTAAAAGTATCTAGCAATTCTGGATCAACCTCATCAAGACTATCGTATTTCGGCTTTTTTGAAGGTGCCGAGTAGTACGAGATATTCTGAAAATTAGGTTTTTCATAATGCACATTAGCCCATTCTGGCTCTTCAAGTGTTTGCCAGTGTCTAAACGCTTCAATACGCCATTCGGTCATCCACTCCGGCTCTTCTTTTTTCTTAGAGATCGCGCGAACGATATCCTCGTTAAGCCCCACCGGAAAAGTTTCAGATTCTATATCGGTATAAAAGCCGTACTTATATTCTTTGGTAGCTAATTCTTTTTCTAAATCGTCTTCTGTATATGCCATATACTGTTATCTATGCTGTTTTAAAAAACAGATTTTATCTTATTACAATGAAAAACTCTCTCCACAACCGCATGTACGTTGTGCATTGGGATTGTTAAAGACAAAGCCTTTACCATTCAATCCACCACTATACTCCAAGGTTGTTCCTATCAAGTAGAGAAAACTGCGCTTATCTACGATCAACTTAATGTTGTTATCCTCAAAGAGTTTATCTTCTTCAGCGATACTTTTATCAAACTTCAAATCATAGGATAAGCCGCTACACCCGCCACTCTTCACGCCTACCCTAACATAATCTGTATTAGGATCATAACCATCCTCTGTCATAAGGCTGGCTATCTTCTTTTTTGCGTCTTCACTTACTTTAATCATAATTCAAATTAATTAGTGCAAATATACCATTTAAGTAGGGTTTTACCATACATCCTTACATTAAACTATCTTATCCTTCAATAGGAGAAATATATCAATTTTGAAGCCCCTGCTATAGCTCCCACGCTGCCTGAAACGACCTCTATTTCAGTTAAAAGATCTTCTCCTCATTTTAAAGCTGCGCTTTCTGCGTGGTTTCAAGTTATTCCCATTAAATTTGCACTTTAAAACAACTTGTTATGTTTGAAAACAAAGATGAATCGCGCACCTCGCTTGGTGAATTAGGCGAATTTGGACTTATAAATCACCTTACACAAACCTTTAAAATCAAACAATCGAGCACCGTTACCGCCATTGGTGATGATGCCGCTGTGATTGATCCTGACGGAAAACAACTTGTAGTAACCACAGATTTACTTGTTGAAGGGGTGCATTTTGATTTGAGCTTTATGCCACTCAAGCATCTTGGCTACAAAGCTGTAATGGTCAATTTATCTGACGTTTATGCCATGAATGCCGAAGCGACCCAGATCACGGTTTCTATCGCTGTTTCAAACCGATTTCCGTTAGAAGCGCTAGAAGAATTATATGCCGGGATCGAACTGGCTTGTTCTATTTACAATGTAGATCTTATTGGTGGCGACACCACCTCAAGCACTACCGGACTTCTTATAAGCGTGACTGCTCTGGGACAAGCTGAACCTGCTACACTCGTAAAACGCGACGGTGCAAAAGACGGCGACCTCCTTGTGGTTTCTGGCGATTTGGGTGCTTCGTATATGGGACTTCAAGTCTTAGAACGTGAGAAACAAGTATATAAAGTAAATCCCAACGCACAACCCGATCTTGAACCTTATGCCTATCTCGTAGAACGCCAACTTAAACCTGAAGCGCGTAAAGATGTTGTTGAACTCCTGAAAAAAATTGAAGTACAGCCTACAGCAATGATCGATATTAGCGACGGACTTTCTTCGGAAATTATTCACCTGTGCAAAAGCTCTAAAACCGGAGTACGCCTTTATGAGGAAAAGATCCCATTGGATCCACAATTAATTCAAGTATGTGAGGAGTTTGAATTAGATAGCACCACGGTAGCGCTAAGCGGTGGTGAAGATTATGAATTGCTGTTCACAATTAAGCAAGAAGATTACGAAAAAATCAAAGGCAATCCACATTTGACGGTGATAGGCCATATCACTCCAGAAAATGATGGATTGAATTTAATCACACGCGCAAACACCTCTATCCCTATTGTAGCACGAGGTTGGAATGCATTAAAAGATGAAGAATAGTTAAGCCGATTGACGTCTGGCTGACTTGAAGATGTAAAACTTTTCCATCACTTCATTAATGCGACGCAGTTTTGGAGTTAATGGCGCAAGTTGGCCATATTCATCTTCAGTAAATTGTTTTTTACAATGCGTGCACTCATACTCCTTTTGATCTGTTTGATAATGGCGCAACACGGAGTAGGTGTGTCCAAAAATTTTGCATTGCATTCTTTTAAGTGGATTTCTCGTAGGGCTTTGTAAACTCATTTTAAGGGAATTTTATGAAGTTAGGTTGCCGAATTTAACAAAAAAAACGTTAAAAAGCATTTTTTAGACGCCAAAAAACACTATGACAAAAATTCATTGAAAGAATTATACTATTCTGAATATTTCTATGATTTTTTACGAAATATTCGATTTTAAGCGTTTTTAAATCAAAACCTTACAATCCTTTATTCTTGGTTTTCACTCGCAAAACACCTGAAGCGAAGACAAAACACCTTCAAAATTTTCAATATGAAGCATATGACCTCCTTTTAAAACTTCAATTTTTATCGATTCTGATTTCAATTCCGCTCTTAGACCTTGCGCATCGATCAACGTATCTTGAGCTCCTAAAAGCATCCATTTTTTAAACGAGGCTTCCCGCCACAATGCGGTCGCATCAAAGCGCAACATCATCCCTTTTTGCGCTTCAACATATCCTTCAAGCGGCGTTTTTAAAGCTTCTTGTTTTGTATGCGCAATAACTTCAGCTAAATCCTTCCGTAATTCTTTTGAAAAAAGATTAGCTACCGACATAGACACCAAAGCTTCATAATTCTTTTCAGCAACTTGAATCCCGTGCTTTCGAAGCGCTACGCGTTCTTGCGTATCCGCTTTGGGTGTAGAATTTAATAAGCAAATTCCGTTGACGTACTGCGTATATAGCTTGGCAAACGCAAGTGCTACATAACCACCCATAGAATGCCCAACTAACGAAACTTCGTTCAACTGATGGTGCTGCACAATCTTAAATACTTGCTGCGCCATCCTATCCATCGTAGTACTCCCTTCTAAAACCGCACTTTGGCCGTGACCGGGTAAATCAACGACAAACACGTGATTGTGTGCACTTAAATGCGCAATAAAGGGTTCCCACATCGTTCGGTTTTCCAAAAATCCGTGTAATAAAAACAAAGGTTTCCCTTTACCAAACTCCTCATAAAATAAGGTTTGTTCTTCTGTAGTTGGTCTCATTTTAGCTTAACTTACGGCTCGAAAGTTACAAGGTATATGCGTTTAAACAAAGAGGTTTTAATAACAGGGTTTGCGATTTTTTCACTCTTTTTTGGTGCGGGAAACCTTATTCTCCCGCCTTATTTGGGTTATACCGGTGGCGATGAGTGGTTTCTAATCGCTTTGGGCTTTATACTTTCGGCAGTAGTGATCCCAATCTTGGGGATTTTTGCTTATGCACGACTACAAGGCACTATGCTTGATTTTGGAAAAAAAGTACATCCTGTATTTAGCACCGTGTTTTGTATTCTTGTCTATCTTGTTGCCGTAACCTTGCCGGGACCACGCACCGCCTCGGTCACACACGAGATGTCTATCGCGCCTTATTTTGATGTGAGTTCGCTCACGACCAGCGCCATCTATTTTGGTCTGATATTAATTTTTGCCTTAAACCGATCTAGGATTCTGGATATCCTTGGCAAATACATCACACCGCTGTTATTACTCATTCTCATCACGATTATCGCCATAGCCAGCTTTTCTGAACAACCGGAAGCCACACGTTCTTTTATTATAAACCCTATACGCACCGGCATACTTGAAGGATACCAAACCTTTGATGCTATTGGCGCTGTGGTTATTGGTGCTGTTGCCATCATTTCGCTCAACTTAAAAACATACAGCGATGCTAAGCACAAAAAAACAGTATTAGTCTGGGGTGCGATAATCGCTGGGTCTGGCTTATTGCTCATTTATACCGGGCTGATCTATATAGGTTCGCTGCACAATAATGGCCTGAGTGATCCGTCGCGCACCGAATTGCTCACCTTTTTAAGTTATGAAACGCTGGGAAGCACAGGCAACATCTTGCTCTCCATTCTAGTCGCCTTAGCCTGTTTTACCACTGCCACAGGGATCGTCACAGGAACTGCAGACTTTGTAAAAGGCTTGTTGGGAGGTTCTAAGTTAGCATACACGATAACCGTCATCGCCGGCTGTCTTATTGGGGTGATCATTGGACAAACAGGCGTCGCGTACATCATTCAAATTGCCGTACCTGCGTTGAATTTTATTTATCCTATTGTGATCGTCCTGATCCTTCTCAATGCCTTGCCCGAGCAATACACTTCAAAAAGGGTCTTTAGAATTGTAGTGATCACCACGCTACTTTTTAGCATTCCAGACTTTTTAAAAAGCATCAATATAACAAACCTCGAGCCGCTTAAGGCATATATTCCACTTGCCGAATATGGTATTTCTTGGTTTTTGCCTTCAGTAGGTGCTTATGTTATAGCATTACTTATCGAACGCTTCACACAGCAAGCCGAACCCTTACAAACAGAACAATAATGGCAAAGAAAGGAACTCCGAAGAATGGAAAAAACAAGGCCAAACACACCAAACTGCTTAAGCAGAAGAAGGAAAAATTGCGCAAGGAAAAAGAAGCACGCGCTGCAAAACTCAAAGCCATAATCGAAGCTTCAAAAGCAGATAAAGATTAAACTCCTACATATCAAGAGCTCAATGCAGGAAAAGTAGAAGCCAAATACCGTTTGGGCATTCATTTAAATTATAGTTTATAAACTTAAAAACCGCCGAAAGCGCAATGCTTTCGGCGGTTTTAATTTACAAAAGGTTGATTTCGCCTTAATTTTTTATTTGGTTGCGGCGCTGTAACGTGCTGAAACTTCGTCCCAGTTTACTACGTTCCAAAAGGCACTGATATAATCTGGGCGCTTGTTTTGATAGTTCAAATAATAAGCATGCTCCCAAACATCAAGTCCTAAAATAGGAGTTCCTTTTACCTCAGCAGCATCCATTAATGGGTTGTCCTGATTAGGCGTTGAAGTCACTTTTAAGTTTCCTTCAGCGTCAACCACAAGCCAAGCCCAACCTGAACCGAACTGTGTTGCAGCTGCTTGGTTGAATTCGTCTTTCAACGCTTCAAGCGAACCAAAAGTATTAGTAATCGCTTCTGCTAATGCGCCTTCAGGAGCCTCTTTAGCATCTGGCGTTAAAACCGACCAGAATAATTTGTGGTTATAAAATCCGCCACCGTTATTTCTGATCGCAGGTGATAATGTTGAGATTTTAGAAAATAAGCTTTCCAGATCTTCAGTAATTCCTGCACTTTCTAAAGCAGCATTTAATTTTGTAGTATACCCTTGGTGGTGTTTTGTATGGTGAATTTCCATAGTTTTTGCATCAAAATGAGGCTCTAACGCATCATATGCATATGGTAATTCTGGCAATTCGTAACTCATAACGTGTAGTTTTTATAATTAAACGTTCATTTGCTCTACAAAGGTAACAGGTTTAATTAATTAAAAAAATAAACACTTGGTTTATTATGAATATTTTATAATTACGACTTCCTTGGCGGTGCCTGTAGACTACCTCAGGGCAAGCCCAAGAAGCAATGGTTGGAAACAAATTTTCAATTTATGACAGATCTCGGAGTACTAAACCCTTGACGGTGCCAATAAAAAACCCCTACCCGATGATGCGATCCCTACTTCACATCGATCAGGGTAAGGGTTTTAGAAGTAATTTAATTCAAAAAAAGAGAGAAAACGCTCATTAACAGAAGATTCCAAACTGCATAAATGAGCGCCACTAACTAACTGACTACAAGGATCTCTCTAACTGATTTTAGTTTAAGGCTAATTAACTAAACATTACTTCAAAGTGATTTCCTTTGCGGCAAGCGCTTCTTTAAAATCTACACTAACGGTCTTAACAGTATTGAAGAATTTCTTACCGTTAGCAAGCGCTACATCCACTTTGGAGATGCAACCGTTTTCTATAGTTACCTCAGTAACTTTGATCTCCTGATTGATAAGCGCTCTGTAATTTGCAATCCCACCGCGTTTGATAATGAAGTTGCTTTTGGGGAAGTTGATATGATCGTATGAACTGTGTGCAGGTGCGGCGATTTTTAAAATATCTCCTGCTTTAACTTTTGGCGTTTCGCAAGTTTCTTGCGCGTTGGCAGTTACAGTTCCCAGTGCCAATGCGGCTATTAAAAATAAAGTTTTCATAGTACTGATTTTTATAATTATTATGTGTTTGACTTTCTTACCTATATAAAAGCAAGGCATATGCCAACACCATAAAAACTAATCAAAACTATGTTTCAAAATACTGATAAACAGTATTTTAAACTTTGTCAAGCTTGTTAAACTGAAGAATGAATTCGGATATTTTTTACACAAACCGGGTAAAAACGAACCGTTTTTGAGTTAAGATTCATCAAGTTTGTTCCGCAGGGTTTTGCGGGTAATTTGAAGAATTTCGGCAGCTTTGGTTTTATTGTTTCCCGTAGACCGAAGCACTTTCTTAATATATTCCCGTTCCATTTGTGCCAAAGAAACCAATTTATGTTCCGGCATTTCCAGGCTGTACTTTAAATGATCAGGAAGATCTTTTATCGTCACCATTTTATCGCACATAATCACCGCGCGCTGAATCACATTCTCCAATTCGCGTATATTCCCGGGCCACGAGTAGCGCTTTAAAACT
The DNA here is from genome assembly GCF_000152985.1 of Leeuwenhoekiella blandensis MED217. GTDB lineage: Bacteria > Bacteroidota > Bacteroidia > Flavobacteriales > Flavobacteriaceae > Leeuwenhoekiella > Leeuwenhoekiella blandensis. The sequence continues at coordinate 3,895,133 of NZ_CH672395.1, forward strand.
TCAAGCGCTTCTGGATCAATCCGTACAAACCGATCTTTGTATTCAACCCCATATTTAAAAAGGAATTTATCTACCAGCAAAGGGATGTCACTCATACGCGCTCTTAAAGCCGGTAAGGGAATTTCAACAACACTCAAACGGTAATACAAATCCTCTCTAAAGGTTTGCTTTTTGATCATTTCCGGCAGGTTATTGTTGGTTGCCGCAATAACTCTTACATCAATCTTTTCAGGCTTTTGAGCCCCAACACGAACGACTTCTTTTTCCTGCAACACTCTAAGCAGTCTTGCTTGAACCGCCAGAGAGGCATTGCCTATTTCGTCTAAAAAGATCGTTCCGCCCTGCGCGGCTTGAAACGCACCTTTACGATCTTTATCTGCACCGGTAAAAGCACCTTTGGTATAGCCAAAAAGTTCGGCTTCAAGAAGGTTTTCGGGTATTCCGCCACAATTCACGGGAATAAAAGGTGCGCTGCTAAACTTGCCTTCATAATGAATCGCACGCGCCACAAGCTCTTTACCTGTACCGCTTTCACCATTGATAAAAATAGTTGCCTTATTGTCTTTTACCCTGTCTATAATTTGAAGTACTTCTTCGATCTTTTCTGAAGCGCCAATGATCTCTCCCTGATGTTTAGATTTGGGAACAGTATTTTTTACCGGCTCTTTAGAAGCTTTAGGCAAAGCTTTAGCTACGGCTGCCTGCAATTCGCCTTTGGTAAAAGGCTTCGTAAGGTATTCTACCACACCAGATTTGATCGCTTTTAAAGAATCTTGTACCGAAGGAAACCCTGTAACCACCAGTTTTGGCAAATCTGGATAATGCTCAGAAACAAATTTAATAAGCTCAAATCCATCAATTTGTGGCATTTTTAAATCGGTGATCAACAGATCTATGTGTGTATCTTTTAAGATCGCCACCGCTTCTTTTACCGAAACCGCTCTGTAGGTATGATAATTCCAGCTGTGCAGATGCCGCTGCAGCAACTCTAAAATGTGCAAATCATCATCTACGATCAATATATTTTCTTTACGTAATCTCATTATTTGGGTAAACTTACTTTAAATACAGCGCCTTTGGTTTCATTATTTTTTGCTGAAATGCTTCCGTTATGGCTGGTGACAATACCGTGTACCACGCTCAATCCCAGTCCGGCTCCAGAACCTGTAGGCTTCGTTGTAAAAAAAGGTTGAAACACTTTTTCAAGCCCTTCTTCTGAAAGTCCCGGTCCTTCATCAAAAATTTCCAAGTAAATATTCTTTGCATCCTGACTCACCCTGATCTGAACCAAACCATCAGGCGGCGAAAAATAGATGGCATTGATCGTTAAATTAAAAAGTATTTGCGTGAGCTGTACCGTATCTACGTGCAGCAACATTTCTTCATCTTCGATGTCTACACTATAGCGCACATTTTCTTTTCTAAACGTGGCATCGAGCAAATTGATCGCTTCTTTAACCTGCGGCACAATGTTAACCAAGGTTTTTTCCTGAGGCATGGCTCTTGAAAAAAACATCAACTTCTTAACCACCTCTCGAGAAAAGATGGCGTTTTTGATGATTTTATCTAAGTCTGCACCGGCAGCGGTATTTTCTTCTAAATCATCTTTGAGCAATTCGGCAAAGCCCAGAATATTGGCCAAGGGCGTGTTGAGTTCGTGTGCGATTCCTGCGGTTAACTCCCCAATGATCGCCAGACGATCGGCGTGCTCCATCTGTTGGCGTAAACGCGCTGCATTTTGTTTACTTGCCACACGATCCAGATAGTCACCAATTTTAATTCCTATATTATCAATAAGCGGCTGTTCTTCGGTTAAAAAATCGAGGGATTCATCATTCAAATACACTTTTATAAAGCCATCAAATTCATCAAAGACTTTAATTTTTGTAGCGAGGTATTTATCGGTTAAAATCGTGCCTGTTGCAACTTTATAATCACCCTGCTTGATGACGACTTCTGTAGCTTCGGGGTATTGAAATCCTATTTTTATACTGTCTGCGATGGCTTGAAACGTTTGCAGATGCTCTTTAGGATCGGCATCAACCAAAATCGAAGAGACTTCATACAAACACGTCAATTCTTTAATACGTTCTTTTAATGCTGCTTTTACTGAATTCATCAAATCAAAAATAGATATCTTACTAAGTTACTCAACCTTTTTACATTATAAGAATCAACAGGTTGAAAGCCACAAAATTTAAGATGCTTTTGCGTTCTTTTTGGTCTTATAAAAAACAAGCACTTGTAGCGCAACACCGATGCAAATGAGGAAGAAAATCTCAAAATTTGCCATAAGTGCACTTACATTGAGTGATTTCTGTGCGCTTTTAGTAAGGTTACGACTTTCGGTGATCTGAATTTCAGACAGTTCTTTCAAATATCCTTTGAGCTGAACGATTTGATCACGATGCATTTTAGGGTTTTGGTGAGCAACTGCTTTAGCTTCCATTTTTTCCAACTCCTTAAATTCTTCCTTAAAGCGCTCTAGTAATTCGGCTTCTGAACGCGTCAACTTTGTCGCTTCAAAGGAGGTGATGCGTTCGTTTATTGAAGTATTCCATTTTTGTGCAGCGACATTTTGCTCTTGCACATGATTCAATTCTTTTTGATGTAAGGCTTCGGCAATAGAATAGATATATCCTTGCACCATCACCCGATCTTTATAAACCTCGTTAACCGTTTTTTGTGCGGTTTCAAAATGATGCTGATCGATACGGTTGGTTGCTAAAACCATTAAAAACACCACCGCGAGCGCCATAATTGTATTCAAACGATTTACCATAACTCTGTTTTTAAGTGCTTTATAAAACTATTCTTAGTCAAGGATCAAAAAGTTCACCAGAATAAAACCGTTAAAAACAGTCGGCTGATTTACAGCTATTTATATAAATAAGCTGAAAAACGCTCTATACAGCATTGCGGAAAAAATACCCGTTTCGGGTAAAAAGTAACCAGTTGTTTACTTTCTTATTTTGAAGTGGTTGACATTGATGACTGTAGTTTTTGCTAAAAAAATACCAGTATTGACTAAGTTATACGCAAAACCTGTTATTTCAACACATTATATTTACGGCATTGCGTCTGAAGCTGTTTACCGCATTGTGGGTTCAAGCGCTTAGGCTATTATTAATTACAACCGGTTTAACAAGATTTGATCTTTATGAAACGCTTACAGCTTACCTATCTTTTTTCCTTGCTCTTTTTTGTACTAGGCATCTCAAACAGCACCGCCCAAAGCGGAGATCAAATGCTGGACGGCATCGGAGAAACCGGACTTATCGCACGCTATATATTTGACGAGAATACCAAAGACTGGTCTCGAAATAACCTGCACGCTTCGACCAATGCAGAAGAAGTGAATTTTGTAGTCAACGCACAATTTGAGCAGGCGCTTCAATTGACTGGCGAAACATATTTAAGCCTTCCTCAAACGACACTAAACACTATAGAATCTTTGTCAATATCCGCTTGGGTTCAGTTAAATACTAATGAAAAGGGACAGGAACTGTTTGATTTTAGCAGTTCATCAAACACGCACTTTTCGGCAGAAACAGTAGGTGATGAAACAATTAAAATAGGTTTGAAGCAAGGCCCCAAAAGCATTTCGGTGTCTATTCCTGATGTTGCTCCAAACCAATGGCAGCATCTTGTGATCGTCCTTGATTTTACAACACAAAATCTTGAAACCTACCTCAACGGAAGATTGATCGCAAAACAACCTACTGCAGCGCTCGACCTCAATTCTTTTTTTGATACCGAAAGCAATAAGCTTACCATTGGTAAGAACGTAAATGGATTGCTTCATGATTTTAGAATCTATCGCATTCCGCTGCGTCAAAATCAAATAGAAACTATTTACAACAATGCTCTTGGCAAAGAAGAAGCTGTAGTGAATGAGCGCCACGAACCCGAAGACAACCTTCAGGTCTTTGATAAAGATGTTCCGCAGTTGTATAACCAGTATCTCTCCAATGTTGCTGATGTAACAGTAGAAACCGTTGTTGGGCAATTACCACGCTTACCGCGCTTTGTAGATGCTACCTACAAATTACCGGTAAACACTTCTCAGGTTCGCGTGATCTGGCCGGCACCAAAAGATAACAGCAGTGTACTTCAACCGGGACAGTATGAAATTACAGGAAGCATTTCTGGCACCAGCTTTAAGCCGAAAGCTACTGTGCTTGTAAAAGCAGTACAACCAAGCAAAACGCCGGTACGCAAGCTCACTTCTTTTGCATTAAACGAAGTAAATCTTAACAACACCAGCTTGGGCGATCATTCAAAATTTATAGAAAACCGCAATAAGTTTATAGACACCCTCGCGCAAACCAATCCTGACTCTTTTTTGTATATGTTTCGCAATGCTTTTGGTCAGGAACAACCCGAAGGAGCGACACCACTTGGAGTTTGGGATACGCAAGAAACCAAATTGCGCGGTCACGCTACAGGGCATTATCTAACCGCTATTGCTCAAGCCTACGCAAGCACAGGCTACGATAAAGCCCTTCAGAAGAATTTTGAAGACAAGATGAATTATATGGTGAATACACTTTATGATTTATCTCAATTATCCGGAAAACCTAAAACTGAAGGTGGCGCGTATGTAGAAGATCCTTCATCGGTACCTCCGGGTCCCGGAAGTACTGCATATACTTCAGATTTGAGTGAAGACGGCATTCGCACCGATTACTGGAATTGGGGTAAAGGCTTTATCAGCGCATATCCACCAGACCAGTTTATTATGCTGGAACATGGTGCGAAATACGGAGGGCAGGAAACTCAGGTTTGGGCGCCGTATTATACGCTACATAAAATTCTTGCCGGACTCATCGATGTTTATGAAGTAAGCGGAAATCCTAAAGCGCTTCAAGTGGCAGAAGGAATGGCAGCTTGGGTACACACCCGTTTGAGCAAATTACCTACCGAAACTTTAATCACGATGTGGAATACTTATATCGCAGGAGAGCTTGGTGGTATCAACGAATCCCTAGCGCATTTGCACCGCATTACCGGTAAGTCTGAATATTTGGAAACTGCCAAACTTTTTGACAACATCAAGGTGTTTTATGGCGATGCCGAACACACGCACGGACTCGCAAAAAATGTTGATACCTATCGTGGATTACACGCCAATCAACACATCCCACAAATTATGGGTGCTCTAGAATTGTATCGCAATTCAAACAGCCCGGAATATTATCACATCGCAGATAATTTCTGGTATAAGACTAAAAACGATTATATGTACAGCATAGGCGGTGTTGCCGGTGCGCGCAATCCTGCCAATGCAGAATGTTTTGTGGCACAACCTGCAACCTTGTACGAAAACGGACTTTCAGCAGGCGGACAGAACGAGACTTGCGGCACTTACAATATGCTTAAACTTACCCGCGGACTCTTCTTCTACAATCAACAACCCGAGTTGATGGATTATTATGAGCAAGCATTATACAATCAAATTCTTGCTTCGGTGGCAGAAAACAGTCCGGCGAATACCTATCATATTCCTTTGCGTCCGGGCTCTAGAAAGCAATTCAGCAATGCAGATATGAGTGGTTTTACCTGCTGTAACGGTACTGCCATTGAGAGCAGCACCAAGCTTCAGAATTCGATTTATTTTAAAAGCGTAGACAACAAAGCGCTTTATGTAAATCTTTTTGTACCTTCTACCTTAACCTGGAAAGAACAGGATGTTGTGATCACGCAAGAAACTTCATTTCCAAGGGAAGATCACACGAAACTTACCGTAAACGGAAAAGGGAAATTTGAGCTAAATCTTAGAATTCCGGGTTGGGCGACAGCCGGCGTGGAACTCAAAATAAACGGGAAAACTCAAAAAATAGCCATTGAAGCAGGAAGCTACTTGAGCCTTGACCGAAAGTGGAAAAATGGCGATACGATCGAATTAAAAATGCCATTCACCTTCCACTTGGACCCGATTATGGATCAAGAGAATATCGCGAGTCTTTTTTACGGTCCGGTACTTTTAGCTGCACAAGAAGATGCACCAAGAACCGATTTTAGAAAGATCACCCTTAACGCCGAAGATCTTGGCAAAACCATCACCGGTGATCCTAAAGCCTTAGAGTTTACCATTGATGGCACTACATTCAAGCCCTTTTTTGAGACGTATGAGCGTCACTCGGTATATCTTGATGTGAGTCTAAAAAATTAAAGACGCATCGAAAAAAAATCAATTCAACCCAAAAAGCTGATTTACTTTTAGTTGAAAAATAACGAGAACGTTATAGCAAGAAGCACAATTTTTTTGTGATTCGCGTAAACAAAAATTAATCGTGTAATGCGGAAGCTCGTATTTAGGGAATTCCTACTTTTACAAACCTATGAAGTACTCTTTTCTCAAAGAGTACTACGTTAAACGCACCATGAACGCACGAATAAAACAGAGTCTTTCGCTTTTATTCCTGGCCTTTTTTCTTACTACAAAAATGGCCGGTCTTCATGTGCTTACCCACGATGATTCAGACCTAAAAGAAGATTGTGCCATTTGCCACGTTTTGGTCACAGATCATCAGACTGCAATAGTTTTACAAGATGCAGAAGAATTTGTTCCTGCAACCTGCTATCCTGTTTTTCAAGAAAAGCAGCACGTAAATCCTACGGTATCGTACAAAGGAAGTTTACACTCCTATCATCTATTCTCCCGGCCTCCCCCGGTAGCTTAAACCCTTGTCGTTTTTATTTTTCTATTGCAACCTTGATACCATAGCTATCGAGGTAACGCATTGTATTGGTTTTAAACCAAGAACACGCATCGTGTCTTTATAAAAGCGACAAGCCTGCATTTTCTTAGCTCCTTGCACTTCAGGGAAGTTTCTAACATCATCACTTTTACACATGTTATTTAGACTGCTGGTACTATGTACAGGCCTAGGGCTTGGCACATACTCCTTTGCACAACAAACCTCAATGATACAAGGTTCTGTTGTAGACTCCATTTCTCTAAAACCACTTTCCGGGGTGACTATTCTGGGAACAGACTCCTATGCTGTCACCAACGCTTTGGGCGAATTTCAACTGAAATCACCCAAGAATTCTCAGGTTTTTGAAGTTTCGCATTTAGGTTATGCTTCGGCGAAATTCATCCTGGACTCCAATCAAAGCGCACCGCTGGTCATCAAGCTAAAACTCAGCAGTACCGCGCTTGACGAAGTTTCGGTACAAGGAAAAACATACAAACGCCTCGAAAAAGAATCGGCTACGGTTTCAGTATCTGTAGATGAAGAATTTCTAAATGCCAATCGCGAAAACAGCCTGATGCAAACCTTGAGAAAAATCCCTGGGGTGAGCACGATGACTATCGGTTCGGGGCAATCCAAGCCTACGATCCGCGGACTTGGATTCAACCGGGTAAGTGTGGTACAAAATGGGGTCAAGCACGAAGCTCAACAATGGGGCAGCGATCACGGCCTTGAGATCGACCAATACGACATACAAGACATTCGCATCATTAAAGGACCGGCCTCCTTGATGTACGGTTCTGATGCCATTGCGGGTGTCGTTGACATTCAACCGTCAAAAGCTCCGGCGATGCATTCGTTTGGCGGTGAAGTCAATATTCTAGGCGAAACCAACAACGACCTTCTCGCAGTCTCAGCCGGCGTGCAAGGCAGAAAAGAAAAATGGTACTATCGCGCACGGCTTACCTATAGGGATTATGCCGATTTTAAAGTGCCTACTGACCGTATCAATTATGAAAATTATGTGTTTGATTTGCACGATAATGACCTGAGAAATACTGCGGGCAGGGAAGCTAACGGAAGTTTCAGTTTTGGGTATGCGAGCGACAACTTCAGATCTGAAACTTTTGTAAGTAACGTCAATGCAAAAAACGGATTTTTCGCCAACGCACATGGACTTGAAGTACGTACTTCCAGCATTGATTATGACGCCTCCAATCGTGACATCGACCTACCCTTTCATAACGTAAATCACATTAAAGTCACCAATAATACCACGATAAACCTGGAGGAACACACCTTGCATTTTGATCTGGGCTACCAAAACAACCAGCGCGAAGAACATTCTGAACCGGTGCCGCACGGCTATATGCCCAAGCCTCCAAATAGCAGAGAACGGGTGTTTACAAAAAACACGTATTCCCTAAATGCTAAAGATATTTTTCAGCTTGAGAAGCATACGCTTTCCGCAGGAATCAATACCGAATTACAAAACAACAACATTGGCGGCTGGGGATTTTTGATTCCGGCGTATGACCGTTATTCTGCAGGAACCTATGTATTTGATCATTTTGAACTTACTGAAGATTTGCATGTACAGGGCGGACTGCGTTTTGACGCGGGACGTGTAGCAACCAAAGCGCATTATGACTGGTACCGCTCGCCGCGTGACAATCCTGATGGATCAACCTCAAATGTATACCTGCAGCGCGCAGAGAACAGAACGCTTGATTTTGGGAGTTTTAGCGGTTCGCTAGGCATCAGTTACATTAACGGCAACACCAATTATAAACTGAACGCCGGCAAGAGTTTTAGAATGCCACTTGCACACGAACTCGCTTCAGACGGAGTGAATTACCATATGTATCGCTACGAACGTGGAAACCTTAATCTCGATCCTGAAGCTTCCTACCAACTAGATGCCGAAGTAACACATACTTCCGGCAGGTTCAATTTTGGAGTAAGTCCGTTTCTCAACTACTTTGAAAATTACATTTATCTCAACCCGACTTCAAATTATTTTGAAACGCTTCAGATCTATGAATACACACAGGCTGAAGTGTTTAGAACCGGTGGTGAACTAACTGCCTGGATGCAGGTTAACCAAGATTTTCGCTTAGACGCTTCCGCAGAATATGTGTACTCCAGACAAACCAGCGGTCCTAAAGAAGGATTTACGATTCCGTTTTCTCCGCCGTTGATCGGGATGCTTTCTGCAAGTTACACTCTGGGTAACTGGAGCCTTTTTAAAGACGTGAATCTTAATGCCGATTTGCGTGTTGCCGCAGCGCAAACAGACATTGTTCCGCCGGAAGAGATTACGGCAGGTTACCAAATGCTCAACCTCGCAGTGATGAGTAAACTCAACCTGTTTAATAGTCAAAAACCTGCTTTACTACGTGTAAAGCTCAACAATGTTTTTAATACAGCATATTACGATCACACCAGCTTCTACAGGCTCATCGACGTGCCGGAAGCCGGCCGAAACCTATCGGTTTCACTAACCCTGCCTTTTTAAACACTTTTATTAATCTATAAACACTAAATCTAAATTTTATGAAACTAAACATTAAACACTTAGCACTTTTTGTACTCTCGGGCATCACTTTGAGTTCGTGCAGTGATGACGACAACGAACTAGTCGTAGAAGAAGCTCCTGTGATCTCAAACTTCGAGTTTGGAGAAGGAAGCACACACGGGGATGAGCAGGTGGCTTACAAAGGATCTGACATTCACTTAGAAGCAGAAATTGTTGCTGAAGCGACCGTAAGCAGTATTGCATTAGAAATTCACGCACACGACCTGGAATTAGGTGAAGGTGAAGAAGAATGGGACCTTAACCAAGTGTATACAGATGCTGATTATCTTGTGATCAATCCTACTTTTCACAAGCACGTAGAGGTACCTGCAAATGCACCGGCCGGAGAGTATCATATTTCTTTAACGGTAACCGACGCTAACGGAAACAGTACAGAAGTAGAAGGTCATCTTCACGTAGAAGACCCGATCACAACAAGCGACCTATCTATCGATGAAAGTGTAGCGCGTGGTAATGATTTTCACGCAGAATTTTTGATCGAAGCGGTACACGGGGTACATAACATCACCGTTGACATTCACGCGCACGGCCTGACCGTAGCTGAAGGTGAAGCAGAATGGGATTTTGAGCAAATTTTTGAAGAAGGTTACCACGGGGAAACGTCAGTAGAATTTCACGAGCATATTGATGTTCCTGCTACTGCGCCAGTAGGTGAATACCACATGGTTATCACTATTGAAGATGAAGAGGGTAACATCTCTGAGATTGACACGCATCTTGACGTGACTGCCTAAGCGCTATTAAAAATTAAATGCCTGCATTTTTGCGGGCATTTAGTTTTCATTGGCTTTTTGACACCATTAAGCTGATTTTAAACTCAGCAAACCACTCTCGATCATCGAGAAAAAATTGAATTTTATGAGAAGAATAGCTTTTATAACACTCGTGTTCAGTAGTCTTTTTATCGCATCATGTTCGTCAGATAATGATTCGGTTAGAGATGAAGAACGCCCAACGATCACCATAAATTACAACGCCGGTTTTCCGCAAGCTTGTGAAACATTACAACGTGGCGAGACCTATACCTTTACTGCCAGAGTACAGACAACCAGGCACTAGCCTCTTACAGTCTTGATCTACATCACAACTTTGATCATCATACACACGACGATCAAGGTGCTACTTGCGACCTGGAACCCGTTAAAACTGCGGTAAATCCCTTAATTTATATGGAGAATTTCAGTTTAGCTGACAGACCGACGGAATATGAAATTCAAATTGAAGTGAGCATTCCTGAGGATATTGACACCGGCGATTACCATTGCTCCTATTCGGTAACTGATGAAACCGGTTGGCAAAGCCGAACTTCAGTTGACATCAAAATTGTGGAATAATTGACTAAATAGCATTTGTTTATCATTTCGTTTTTCAATTCAACTACAATACAAACCATCTCAGGATTTTAAACCCTTTGATGGCAGCCATAAAAAAAAGCCCGCTCATCGCGGGCTTTTTTACTTGCTTCAATTGGTTAAGCTTCACAGCTTACACACTCTTTTTTCTGCTTAAACTTCTGCGCAGCATTCATACTGTGCTGATAGTAAAGCGACTTCAAACCTAGTTTCCAGGCGGTGATATGAATTTTATTAATCTCTTTAATCGGCATATCAGGATGCACTAACAGGTTAATCGATTGTCCTTGATCAATGTGATTTTGTCTGTTTGCGGCTTGATAGATGATCGCCATCTGATCGATCTCTGCATAGGTTTTAAACACATCTTTTTCTTGCTCTGTTAAGAACTCCAGGTGTTGAACACTTCCATCATTATCACGTACGCTTCTCCACACTTCTGGAGTATTCATTCCTTTTTCTTCAAAAAGCTCTTCAAGGAATGGATTTTTGATCGTGGTCTTGATCTTAGCGATATCTTTTACATACACATTAGACCAAATAGGCTCTATACCCTGAGAAACCTGTCCTAAAATAAATGCTGAAGAAGTAGTAGGCGCAATAGCATTAAGCGTTGCGTTACGTCTTCCGTAGCCCTTTAAAGTTTCTGGCTCACCAAATTTCTCTGCAAGCTCTTCTGAAGCTTTATACGAACGTTGTTTGATCTCTCTAAAGATCTCACTGTTTAGATCATAAGCTTCCTGGCTGTCAAACGCGTGTCTCTTAGACTGAAGTAAAGAATGCCATCCTAATACTCCAAGACCTAAAGCTCTGTTTGATTTTGCGAAGTTATACGCACGCTCCATAAACATAAAGGTCTGGCGGTGATCGCGATTGTCTGAATCACGATATTCTTCAAGCTTGTCTATAAATTCGGTAAGTACAGCATCAAGGAAGCATACCATAGTCTCTACAGCATCGGTATTCTTCCACTTATCATAATGCAATACGTTTATTGAAGAAAGCACACATACAAAAGACCACTCGTCGCTAGAAGGCAACATAATCTCTGTACACAAGTTACTTGCATAAATGTCGTGCCCTTTGTCTTTATATACATCCGGCTTTCCGTTGTTGGCATTATCGGTATAGAAAATATACGGATATCCCATCTCACCACGGCGCTGTAACACTTTTGCCCAAACTTCACGCTTATCTGTATCTCCATCGATCATCTCTTGCATCCACGTGCTGTCTACAGTAACCCCGTGTGTCAATTGCTGAATCGAGTTCCCTTCGGTACCAATTTCTAAGAATTCTTTAATATCCGGGTGACTGATAGGTAAGTATGGAGAGAAACGCCCGCGACGTACAGAACCTTGACTCACCACGTCAACCATTTTATCAAACAGCTGCATGATGTGTACTGCTCCACTCGCGTAACCGTTGTTCTTCACCGCAGCACCACGGTGACGAATTTTTCCAAAATACCCAGAAGTACCCCCTCCAAGTTTTGACATCATTCCAACCTCAGACTGTGTATACAGAATGTTACCCATATCGTCATCGATATGCGAACCAAAACAGCTGATAGGAAGTCCACGTTTTTTACCAAAGTTTGACCAAACCGGTGACGCCAGCGAAAAATAGCCTTCGCCCATATACTTGTAGAACTTATCTGAAAAGCCCGGCATTCTTAAGATTTCTTCTGCACGGTCTGCGATCTCGCGTATGCGCTCTTCAGCAGAAACGCCTTCAGAAAGATAACCTGCAGCTAAAAAGCTACGGCTGTGTTCTGTTAACCAATCAAACGACGGTTCATCTGTATTCTTTTCAGTCGCATCCTGTAGTGCGTCGCGACGTGCTTTTAAAAGATCGTTGTCTTTTGTATGTTGAACATTGGTTTCAGTGCTGTTTTCTAGTTTGGTAGTGTTTTCTCTCATGGCTTAAAATAAGTCGTCGCTGGTTATACTTTGTGTTCTTTTGCTATAATTAATCGAGCGTTTCACGAAGAAATCGCCGTGCTTGGTTCCTATAATTTCATCATCAAACCATTCGGTTTCCTGAAGTAATGCTTCGTCAATATCAAATAGTTTTTCAAGACCAATGGCTTCAAGCGATTTGTTGAATCTGTTTTTTAGAAACTCATTGATCACTGCTTTTGGCAAGAAGTCTAGTTCGCCTTTTTCAAAAATCCAGTCCACCACTTTACTCTCTGCTTCAAACGAGTTCAAGCACATTTCTTTGATCAGGTTGTTGTGCTCCTCATCAAACCACTCCGGATTTTCTTTCTTGATGATGTTGATGATATCAACACCAAAATCTCCGTGAATTTGCTCTTCTTTTGAAGTCGCTTCTACCGCATTTGAAATTCCTTTAAGCATATTTTTATGCTTATTGAAGGCCATGATGATCAAGAATTGAGAGAAAAGCGATACGTGCTCGATAAACAAAGCAAAGAGTAAAATAGACTCTGTGTACTCTCTGTCATCGTCACTTTTAGCGTGCTTTAATGAAGTCTCCAAGTAATGCACACGCTTCATGATTACCGGCTTTTTCTTAAGCTCCTTAAACTCTTCGTTAAGTCCTAAAATCTCCAACAGATGTGAATACGCATCGTGGTGTCTTACTTCACTTTCTGCAAAGGTTGCCCCTACTGCAGCGATCTCTGGTTTTGGTAAACGATGGTGCACATCTCCCCAAAAAGTCTTCACTGCAACTTCGATTTGCGAAATGGCAAGCATGGTGTTTTTGATCGCGCTGCGCTCAACTTCGCTAAGACCGGTTTTAAAATCCTGAATATCACTGGTGAAATTAAATTCGGTGTGAATCCAGTACGAGTGTCTAATCGCGGCAACATATTCATTCAACTCCGGATACTCGTATGGCTTAAGGTTGATGCGCTTTTCAAAAATATTTGTTTTACGCTCCAGCGCACGTTTGTTACGATAGATGATATAGGCTTTTGCCACATCATGAAACTCACTACTCATCAATTTATCTTCAACCATATCTTGCACTTGCTCAACGGTTGGGATATATTCAGACTCCTGCTCTTTATTGTTCAACAAAGATTCATACACCTGCATAGAAATTAACTTTGCATCTTGTTCTGAACCATGACCTAACGCCGCCATTGCATTTGCAATTGCATTCGTAATTTTCTCCAGCACAAAAGGCGCCGTGCTGTAATCCCTCTTGATAATTTTTTTGATCTCTTGTGAACTCATGATATCTCCTTAAAATGTCTATTGAAATGCGTAACTCTAAAAATTGAAGTCAAAAATCCTCACGCCGGCACCGACTAAACGTCGACACCCGTCTTAAAAACAGGCAACTAAAAAATTGGATGTGTAACTTTTAACTTCATGTAAAGTTTATATTTTGTTGCTTACGATTTGAGGTGTAGCAAAAAAGGTTTTCAACGATTTATCAACGATTCTCTTGAAAACTTTTTAAATACCTGAAAAACAGCTATTTAATTACCGTAAAACGCAAATGTTAAGATTAAACCAAAGCCTGATTTAAAGCCTTAAAACCTCCTTCTTTTCACCCCAATTTTAGCCAGTCAAAAACCGGTTTAGCAAGTGGTTTTTTAAGGGTTAACACGTATTAAGTTCGCTGAAAAATCATTAAAGTTCAAGGTTTTGTTTTTAGGTTGAAAAAACATTTGATCTAACTTCATCAAATCTCTTTTCAACATTAAAATCGCCGCATAAAAAAAGCTTCTCTGTAGGAGAAGCTTTTTCATTTATATCTAATTCAAAAATTAATTCAATCGAATCGTGTCACCAGATTGCCATTCAGAATACGTTACAGCACCGTCTTGAACCAAAGCAATTTTAAATTTACGATTCATCGTACGAGAACCTTCCGTTTGCTCAATATGAACCTCTACTTCACCATCAACTGTGTTGGCTTCAAAATTCAGCATGGCATAATCTCCTGATTGATAGCCATAACCTTCTCCCGCATCATCATAAAGACTTCCTGAAGCTTTTCCTTCAGCATCCAGATTTACAAAAAGAGTAAGTTCTGAAGTGCTGTAATCTACCGTACTTTGGATCACTGGGCCCACAGGTATGATCGCCCCGTCTCTCAATTTCACACTTGCCTGATATTTATCTGTGTTTTCTTCCAGGCTGATCTCTTGCCAGTCTCCTTGAGGCATTTTTAGATCTTCTGCCCATTGCGGAGTGATCAACAGATCTTCTCCTAAAAGGAAACTCTGCTGCTCTCCTCTCAAAGAAGTGTCTGTAATATCTGCAAAAAATGTAGGGCGCATTATAGGCATTCCGGTTTGAGAAGCTTCTTGAAACAAGGTATATAAATACGGCATTAAGCGGTACCTGCGATTGATCGCTGTACGGGATACCTGCTCGATTTCTTCACCAAAAGCCCAAGGCTCCTGTGCTTCAGTTTCATTTGATGTATGATTTCTACTGAAGGGATAATACGCTCCTAAAGCGATCCAATTAGCAAAGACTTCGGGAGACGGACTCTTAGTAAATCCGCCAATATCGGGACCGTTAAAAGGCTGACCGCTCAAACTTAAATTGATCGACATAGGGATTGACATTTTTAAATTATCCCAAGTAGCCGAGTTGTCACCCGTCCAGGTAGCTGCATAGCGCTGCCCACCTAAGAAGTTTGCTCTTGAAAGTACAAAAGGTCTTTTTTCAGGATTCACTGCCATAATTCCTTCGCGGCTCGAGCGTACCATCAGCAACCCATATACATTATGATAACGCAAATGTTTATCCATAGGCAAATCACCACCACCTCGGTGTAAGTTGCTGTCTGGCATAGAGCCTCCCGGACCGTCAAAAACCGCCGGCTCGTTCATATCATTCCAAACACCGTCAATACCCAAATTCATAAAATCGGTGTACAAAGATGCCCACCATTTTTGTGTACGAGGCTGGGTATAATCTGGAAAAGCAACCTGACCCGGCCAAACTTCGCCGTTAAATTCTTTTCCACCGGCGGTCTGTACCCAATGATCTCCGGCTGTTCCTTGCTGATACACGCTGTACAAAGAATCTTGTTTGACACCCGGATCGATCATATAAACCGATTTAAAATCTTTATCGTGCAGGTAATCGTTTAAGCCTTTAGGATCAGGAAATCCTTCGGGATCAAAGGTAAAAACTCTGAAGCCGTCCATATAATCAATATCCATCCAGATCACATCTGCCGGAATTTTACGCGCTCTGAATTCATCTGCCAATTCTTTTACGCTGGTATCAGGATAGTAAGAATAACGAGATTGCTGATAGCCCAAAGCCCAAAGTGGTGGCATCGCCATCGTTCCTGTGAGCTCACCTAAAGCTTTCATCACCTCTTGAGGCGAATCTTTCTCGATCAGCAAAACTCTAAAGCTAGGCCCTTCACTTATAAAGGTCACTTTATCGTCGAGAACGATCTGCTGGCGCCAACTGTGATCTGCCAAAATACCAAATGAGCTTCCGTCTTTGCGAACGCCCAAAACCCAGGGATGCGCTTGATAGAGCTGCTTTCCTTCAAATTTTCCGTATTCATAATTGTCGGTATTCCATAGGGTAACATCGGTTCCGTTACGACGCAGATCGCCCAATACTTCTCCGGTTCCGTAGAGATCTACGTGTTCTGGAAACGTAAATTGCACGGCATTTTTACCTTCTATTTGTAGAAACTGCGGCTTCACAGCCCAATTGGCAGGAAGCGGTTTTTCTTGTGATACATCTTGCGTGACTGCCAGAGACGGCAGGGTTTTATAGGCCTTAAAATCTTTTGGATAAAAGATCGCAACATCAGGTTGAACAAGGCTCGAGGTTTGCGCTACTGCAAGCTGAAAACTCACAAAAAGCAGCGCAAGAAATAACATGCTGTTTTTTCTCATTGTATATTCTAATTTAGTTGAATGATCAAGGGTGTTTTTGCTGAAACTTCGAGCGTTTCCTCCAGTTTGATTTTACGGTCAGAAAGAATCTCGAGTCCGTTACTGGCTTCCGGCAAAACTTCTCGGAAACGTGTTAAGTCTAAACTTTGATCGGTTGTACTGTTATTGAGCACGACCATAATTTTTTCATCTCCAAGAATCCTGAAATACACATACACATCATTTTCAGGAATGAATTGCGTCAAGGTTCCTTGGTGAACGGCTTTGGCGGTTTTACGCCAATTGAATAGTTTTTTAGTAAAGCTGAAAAAAGCCTCTTGCTGCTCGGTTCTGGAAGCTGCTTCAAAAGCATTCTGCGCATCGCCTTCCCAGCCTCCCGGGAAATCTCTTCGAATGTCCCCATCGCCTTTTCCTTTATCGCCACGCATACCTATTTCAGAACCATAATACAACTGCGGAATGCCGCGCGTGGTTGCGATCAAAGCAAGTCCCAACTTATAATTGTCGAGGTTTTGGTCATAGATCTCATTAAATCTCCCCGTGTCGTGATTCTCTAAAAAGACTAAAAGATTGTTGATATCCGGATATAAAAAGTCGTTTACAAAGTTGTTATAGGCTTTCATCATTCCGGTATCCCAACCCGCACCTTCAGAAAACATTGAGGTGAGGCCGTCGTGCAGCGTGAAATCCATCACCGAGGGTAAGTGGGTATTGTAATTTTGAATGGCACCAATTTTACTATCCTTTTGCCAATAGGCGATTTGCGCCTGATCGTGTAACCAGACTTCGCCAACGATATTGAAATTGGGATACTCATCCATAATGGCTTTGGTCCATTTTGAAATTCCTTCTTTATCATTATAGCTGTACGTATCTACCCGAAATCCGTCAAGATTGGCATACTCGATCCACCAGATCGCGTTTTGAATCAGGTATCGCAACACCAATGGATTTTTCTGATTGAGGTCTGGCATTGTTTTTACAAACCAGCCCTCTACGCAATAATGCTGATCACGCTCTGCCGCGTGCATATCGTATTGCGTTTCCATGCGGTAGTTAGACTGCGCATAACCGGGAAACTGATTGATCCAATCATAGGTAGGCAAATCTTTGATCATCCAGTGTTCTGCACCCCAATGATTGGTCACATAATCCATCACCAACTTCATCTCGCGTTTATGGAGTTGGTCTGCTAGATTTCTATAATCTGCATTTGTTCCGTAACGTGGATCTATTTTATACACATCACTTTGCGCATAGGTATGATACGAATATCCCGGATCGTTATCTTCAAGCAAAGGCGTGCTCCAAATAGTAGTCACTCCTAAATCTTCCAGATAATCCAAATGCGCTACAATTCCTTGTAGATCACCGCCGTGTCTACCACCGCTTGCTTCACGATTATACGTATCGGTTAATCCCTCAACAGAATCATTTTCCGGGTTTCCGTTAGCAAAACGATCGGGCATTAACAAATACATCGCGTCGCTGCTGTCAAAACCTTGACGCTGTGCTGAACCGGTTTCGCGCATTTTCAATTCATAAGGTCGCGTAAACGCCTTTTTTCCTTTTTTACTGAAGTCAAACTGAAATGTTCCCGCTTCTAGTCCTTCGGTTTCGATGGTAACAAAAAGGTAATTGGGATTTTCGGTTTTTGTGATCCCTGTGATGAGCACCTCAGCTTCGGTTGAAACTTCGTAGGCTGCGATATTCTCTCCGTAAAAAAGAATTTGCACTTCAGAAGTTTCCATATCGGCCCACCAATACGGGGGCTCTACCCGATCTATTTGCGCACACAAAGGAGCACTCAAAAGGAATAAAAAGAGGATTGAATTAAAAAAAGGTTTCATAGGAATTGAATTAAAAAACAGCCGAATATTTTAGGGGATAATATCCGGCTGATAGCTTTCTTCTTATACTCGCATACGCTGTTTTAAAGCGTTTACTCTTCCATCACAGACCAGATCGCATAACCGTTTGCCGGAGCTTCTAGCTGAGCACTTCCATCCTCGGCAGTTGCAGGATAGTAAGTTGAATTTTCTGTGTAATCCATCAATTGACGGCTACTCCATCCTGTATTTATGCTACGGCGCTTGGTGCTTGAATTGGTCGAGATGTAAACAATAAGACCGGGGTTGGCCTCGGTTCCATTTCGCTTTGCGATATATTCATCCTCGTCTGCATAAAGCACTTCTAGGTCTCCAACAGCAAGCGAATTGTGAATGCTTACCAGCTTATCCAGTTGCGCTTTAAAAGCTTCGTTTTGATAATCTGAATAAAACAAGGTAGGATACCCGGGATGCGTCATAATAAATGCATACGCCTTGAGTTTGTTTTCGCGCTCGATGTAGTTATCGATGTTCCCGTCATTTTCGGTATCGTGATTTGCGGTAAAGGTTACCGCCTTTTCAGGGTGCGTTTGCCAAACCTGATCTCTGGTCAAATAGGTCAAATCGCTATAACGATCAAACGCCTGCTCCATACGGTAGAAGGCTGCAAAGTCAAATGCACCACTTCCTGTAGCTTCAATATGCTCGCGAATAAGATCTGGATCGCCGTCCCATAATTCACTTACAGAAAAACCACCAACTTCTGCCAGAAAATCTTTGATCACAAAAGACTCGAATCCTAACACATAGTCAAATCTCCAGCCATCAAAGCCCATCACGTTCTTGTAATATTTTGCTACAGAATTCTCATCTTTCCACAACCAGTTTTGAACACGTTCTCTGTTATGATCCAGATTGGTCTCTGCATAAAACAAACTCCCCGGATCGTAATTACTCACACTATTAGGATAAAAATCTTCATAGTTTCTATTGAACATTCCTGAAGCATTACCGTGAGTTTCATCAAAAAGAGTGTAGGTATCATAACCTCGATAAGGGTTGTATTCTAAGCCACCACCCGAGTTGTGATTCAACACAATATCTGCGATCACTTCAATATTGTTATCGTGTGCGGTAGCGATAAGATTCTCCAGGTCAGCACGCGTCCCAAAGCGAGTTGCCACAGTACCGTGCTGCTCATAATCCCCAAAATCAAAATAATCTGACACATCATATCCCATCGAGTACCCACCTGATTGACCTTTGGTCGCCGGCGGTAACCAGATACGATTGACTCCGACTGCACTCCAATCTTCTAATTGCGTAGAAATCGTGTTCCACCATTCAAAACGCGGTTCTACATCCCAGTAAAACGCTTGCATCATCACGCGGCTTCCGTTATCATACTCGGATAAATTAAGCGCCTGATAGTTTACCGGATCTGGAGTTTCCTGACCTTCTTCTGCCTCTACCGCTGCATCATCGTCTGATGAACAGCTTATGCTGATGGCAAGTAACAGCAAAAGCAGAAACGGATATTTAAAAAAATACTGTTTCATAGTTATAAGATTTTCAAAACAAGCTGATACCTAAAACGGCATCAGCTCGTATGGGTGATTAATTTTTAGTAATCGAGTACTTGTATTGTCTTGGATTGCTCAAGTCAAGCGTGATGGTATAATTTCCATCTTCTGGAATACCGATGTTCTGACCACCAAACTCCATTGTTCCGTCTGCATCGTTATCACCTATGTTTAAGTCCCAAGCATCATTTGCTCTGAATTTGATACCGTTATCAGGAGCTTCTTGCTCGGTAAGATCTAAGGTAAGTGACCAGATTTTTGTAGCAGGATCGTAAACCATATCGGTATCGCTATCCCATCCTGTTGGCGTTGCGTTACCAATGATTCCCCAGCTGGTTTTAGTCATCGCATAGGTTAATGCTTCGGTATCTACATTGATTAAGTAATAGCCGCCGGTTCCGTCAGGAGTTCCTGCATTAACTTCACCTTCTTGCTCAATAGTTCCTGAAAAGTCACCGTTATTTTCACCGGTATCTCCGTAATCCCCGTCAAAACTTTCGTTAGTAGGTAAGAATTTAAGTTCAGGAGTATCTGAGTTTACAAAAACAAAACCTTCATAATCTGTGTTTCCTTCAGCAGAAGCGGCAAGCGGAACTGCATCAGCAGGAGTCCAGTCTGCACCATAACCTCCGGCAGACAAGAAATTACCCACCACAAAGATTTGAGGCAGTTGAATCTCCTCTTCTTCTTCGGCCTCAGGAAGCGTTACTGAAATCGCTAATGCATCAGAAAATTGTTCTACCACATTTCCTGCATCAGCACCTACATAAGCACGCACTCTAAAGTAGATCAACCCGGTGTTAGGTTCAGGAGTAAGCGGATCGTTATCCAAACCGGCTTCACGCGCTAAACTCAACATATTACCTACCGTTACCGGAAGATTGGTTTGTGTTCCCACACCAATAACAGAAAAAGTCTCAAAGCTCTCAGTTGTAGCGCCCTGAATCTCATAATTCACCGGAGTTTGTACACCAAAGTCTACTTCATTCCACACAAAACGTTCTGCTAAATTGTCTGAACTAGAAGCCATCAAATTATAAGTTTCTAGTGTTGAGTTTGTAAAAACTACCCCCTCAGGATCTGGCTTTGCAGTAAATGTAAAACCGTCATCATCTGTACAAGCTGTAAAGTTTAAAGCTGCGATAAGCGCAATAAAAACAAGTGTTAAATTTTTCATCGTTTCTTTTATGTATTAGTACCCCGGATTTTGAGTAAGGTTGGTGTTAATCAATATTATATTACTTGGCAACGGAAATAAGTTTCTAAACTCATCTACCGCCGTTCCTGAACGCGAACCGCCTTTAAATGGCCATAGATAATTGCCTGTAGTAAAATCGTTAAAGCGAATTAAATCTGTTCTGCGCTGTCCTTCCCAGTACAGTTCGCGAGCGCGCTCATCAAGAATAAAATCTAATGTCAATGCAGAACTTGTAATGTTCCCACTAGTATTGCCATAGGCACGTGCTCTCAGCTCATTGATGTATCCTGCAGCGGTATTCACATCACCTCCTGCACCACCTCTAAGCACGGCTTCTGCATAAGTAAGGTAGATTTCCGCAAGGCGAATGATAGGCAAATCAGTATCTACAAAATCCCCACCGGTATCGCTTCCGGCAGCGCCGTTAGAATCAATATTGGTGAATTTTGTTACCGCATAGCCATCTGTAAATTGGTTAGCAATAGTGTTGATCTCAAAACTTTGACCGTCTGTGTAAAACATAGCACGGGTATCTGACCAAGCGATAGGATTTCCTTCATCATCACTATCGGTCACAGCAGCATCAAACTTATTTACAAGCGCTTTAGTGGTACGCAGACCACTCCAACCACCATTCACACCAAAGTTGAAGGCATCCATAGATCCACCGATCGCAGCGTGAACTAGAAAAGTGGTTCCTCCGTAAGTACGTGAATTGTTTCCGTCAAAATTGAGTGCGAAAATAAATTCGTTTTGCGCCCCGTTAGTATTGTTATCTGCTAAGAAAAGTTCGTCGTACGCAGAGCCGTTTCCGTTTGCATCTGTCGTATTGATGCTGTAGCTCGAGTTGATCGTCATTTCGGCATAAGTGATCGCATCGGTATAACGTGCTGTGCCCGTCCAAACTTCAGCATTCAAATACAGCTTAGAAAGCAAGGCCCAAGCAGCAACACGGTCTACACGACCATACTCGTTTGCACCACTTTCTTTTAAGGTATTCTGAATTTCAAGCAATTCACCTTCTACAAAATTGAAGATCTCAGCACGTGTACTTTGTTCCGGCAAATCAGTCGAAACTACCGTTACCAAAGGCACACTGCCAAACAGATCCATCAAGTTGAAATAGGCAAAAGCTCTTAGAAAACGCGCTTCGGCGATGTATGCTTCAACCTCAGCATTATCGTTCAACAGCTGTGCATTTTCAATAAATGAATTGGTAAACGAAACTTCCTGCGCCAAACGGTAATACATCCCTGTGGTAAAGTCGTTACCGGCACCCCAGTTCATCGCGTGCAAGTTAGGCAAACCGGGATCTCCCCAACCTACCACGGCGTTGTCTGTGGTCAATTCATTTAAACTGAATAATAATCTCGAGTATTGTGAAGTACCTTCATCAATACCTGTAATATCGGCTTGTCCTGCAGGCCCTTGCTGACCGGTTAACGCAAGACTGGCATATAGTTTTGCCAAAGCTCCTTTTGCTTCGTCAGCATTTGCAAACACGTTAGTTTCAGTAAAACTATCTGGATCAATGGGTGTCTGATCTAAATCATCATGACACGCTATGAGCAAAAGCGTAGGAATAAGAAGCGCTATTTTTTTAATGTAATTCATTTTCATCGTTTTTTAGAAATTTAGATTTACACCAAATGTGAAAATTCGTGGTCTTGGGTAGAAGTTGTTATCGATACCTCCGCCTATTTCCGGGTCTAAGCCGTCATATTCGGTGATGATCAACACATTTTGCGCAGAACCATACAATCGCAATGAAGCATCGTCAAATAACTGCGGAAAGGTGTACCCAAGGGTTATGTTATCAAGTTTGAAGAACGAGGCATTTTGCACATAATAATCACTCTGCAAACTTGACTCTGTAATGGTTTGAAAACCTGTATTAAAATAATCTCTGTGTAAATTGGTAAGAATGCTGTTTTCGGTAGCGCGCACTTCATACGATCTGCTTGAAGCCATGTTGTTGTACGCATAATTCCCTAAACTCGCACGGGTAACGATCGCCAAGTCCCAGCTCTTGTAGTTAAGATTGGTATTGAGTCCCATCGTAACATCTGCAAACGGATTTTTATACAGATAACGATCCTCATCATTGATCTGGTTATCCCCGTTGCGATCTACAAAAGCACCTTCAATAGGACGACCGTTGTCATCATAAACCTGCTTGTAAACCCAATAGCTAAAGGGTGTATAGCCTTCTTTATGCAGTTGAACATTGTTACCTGTTCCTCCGGAAATTCCACCTACTTCTACCTGATCAGGCAGGTTGGTGATTTCGTTATCGTTATACGCTACATTATAGCCAATCGTCCAGGTAAAGTCATCGGTCTGCACCGGAGTTACATTCAATTCAAACTCGATCCCCTTGTTCTCCATATCCCCAATATTCTTATTGATCCTATTTGAGAAATTGGTAAATGGATCTACCGTTACAAAACTGATCAAATCTTCAGTTTTCTTAAGATATGCGTTTAATGAACCCGTTACGCGATTGTTGAATAAAGCATAATCAATACCGGCGTTAAACGTCTTACCTACTTCCCAACGCAAGTCTTCGTTATACGCATCAGGACGATAGGTTTGATAGTACGTATTTCCAAACTGATAGTTGGCGTTTGACCTACTTCCTGTGTAATTGGTTAAGAAAAGGTAATCTCCCAGACCGTTTACGTTAGCGATCTCTCCATAACCTACGCGTAATTTCAGCTGATTGATGGTTTCAGAATTGAAGAAATTTTCGTTGTTGATATTCCAAGCCACTGCAAATGATGGGAAATATCCCCAGCGGTCATCCGGATTCAACTTAGAAGAAGCATCTGCACGCATTGTAGCGGTTAATAAATAGCGGTCGTCATAGTTATAGTTTGCACGACCAAAGTAAGAAAGCAAGGTGCTTCTCCATTTATCGATGAATTCGGCATCATTCCCTTCTTCTTGGGCTTCACTGTCAAAGCTGTAGTTGTCGTACTCAAAGCTCTGGTACGAATATCCCGCAACAGCATTTAACGAACTCTTCCCAAAATCTTTGTCATACGTCAAGTATGCATCAAAAAGTTGGTTGGTCGCTCTATTGATGTAGTTAGAATAGGAACCATTCCAGTCTAATTGCGAAGAAGGCATGTTTTCTGAAACGATGGTTCTTCCGTGGCTGTTGGTTTTATCTAAACCGATGTTCACGGTTGCAGTAATGTCTGAGAAAAAATGCAGTTTATAATCGATCTTAGCATTACCTATAAATCTTCTGATCTCTGCGGAATCATCTTTCTCATTGATCAATGCGATCGGGTTTGTAGGAGAAAGGCTATTTTGAATCTCTCTATCAACTTCAGCATTATAAACATACCAGCCGTTATAATTTAAAAATGGTGAGTCTGCACTGTAAATAGGCTTTGTAGGATCGTAATCTACCGAAGCTCCAATCGCATCACGATTGGCAAATTCGTTTTCAGTGTACATTCCACGCGCATTGATCTCAGCCTTTAAATAACCGTCAAGCACATTAGGTCGTAAACTTACCGAACCAGTAGTTCTGGTAAAGTTATCCCCGCGTAACACACCATCCTGATTAGTATAACCTAACGAAGCACGTACCGGCATAAAGTTACCTACATTCCCTGTGGTACTGAGGTTGTGCTCTGCACCCATCGCTTGCGAGTAGATCTCTTCTTGCCAGTTGATAGACGCATTACCTAAACGCGCAATGGAAGCTTCATTACCTACAGCGTTCACCAGACTTCTAAACTCATCGCCGTTCATCACATCTACATAATTTGTAGGTCTGTACACTGTAGTAGCACCGCTATAGTTGAATTTAAATTCGCGGCCTTTTCCTTTTTTGGTCGTGATCAAGATCACCCCGTTTGCAGCTCGCGAACCATAAATCGCGGTAGAAGATGCATCTTTAAGCACCGTCATACTCTCGATATCGGCCGGGTTGATAAAATCTAATGGGTTACGAGAACCACCCACATTGCTGTTGTCTAACGGGATCCCGTCAACTACATACAATGGCGAACTGTTCAAGGAGATCGAACCAATCCCTCGAATGTTGATGTTTTGACCTTCACCAGGCGCTCCACCTCCTGAGGTTACGGTAACCCCGGCGATCTTACCGGTGATCAACTGCCCTGCAGTGTTTACCTGACCTTTGTTAAAATCTTCGGTAGACACTTGATTTACTGCTCCGGTTGCGTCTTTTTTGGTCACGCTACCATAACCAATCACCACGACTTCATCAAGACTGGTTTGATTTTCTTCCAGGCCTACATCAATAGTCGCCTGCCCTGTATAAATGATTTGTTGCTCGGTAAATCCTAAAAATGAAAACAACAACACATCGCCGTCGTTAACATTGTTAATCGTATAGTTACCATCAAAATCTGTTGTAGAACCATTACTGGTTCCTTTGACAATGATATTGGCTCCGGGAATAGGCATTCCTGTCGCTTGCTCTGTTACCACTCCGCTTACTGAATTTTGCGCGAAGAGTGCAACAGGAAACATGAAGAGCAAAAACCTTAAGCTTTTGAAAAGTTCTCTCATAAAAATTACATTCATTAAATAGTTTCTAAATGCTTGTTTTTGTTTAAAACCCATCTCTTGAAAACGTTTGCGTTTTGCGCTGTAAACCATTACGAAAACGTATTCTTAAAATGAGTCTAAAAGTTAATTGCGTATCAGATCAGGTAAATAATCCACATACAGAAGCAAATTTGAAGATTTTAGATGCTGGTATTACGTGAATAAAATTCTATATAGAAAATTTAAAGCCAAATAAAAACGTAAACACCTGTTTTTAAGTATTTTAAAAAATAAAATGAATACGTTTTATATAGAAATTATACCGAAAAATGAGGTCAAATTACAGCTTCAGACGGGTTTTCTCGAGCAGCATTTGGTCAAAATCCTTCTTATCTAAAAATGATTTATTCCTAATTTTGGTCTTGTATGCGTAGATAGAATTGACCGAATAACCTAAAATCTGGGCAATAATTTCATTATGTTTAATCCCGAGACGAATCAATGCAAAGATGCGAAGCTCTTTATTGAGCAGCTGACCTTTTTTTAATTGAATCTGCTCTTCCGGTTTGAGCAGCGCATTGAATTCTGCAATGAAATTTGGAAAAAGTTTGATAAAAGCTTCATCAAAACTTTCAAGCAATTTTTTCTTCTCTTTTTTCAGATCGTAGACCGTTGTCAGGTACTTGATGCGTTCGAGATTATTGGTCTTTAAATTGCGTTCAATTCCCGTCTTGAATTCTTTGAATTTCTCAAAAATATCGGCATCCTGAGTAAAGAAAAACCCAATGTATTCTTCTTTAATGGTATTGGCCTCCAGCAAAAGATCATTTACCCGATTGAGTTCTTCATTCTGAGAATGTATGGTTTCATTCACTTCAACAATGCGCTCATTTTTTGCTTGTAGATCCTTATGTGCAACAAGCAATGCTTTTCGAGCACGTTTAAGTCGGCGGAGTTGCGTGTAGGTGATCACAGCCAACACGAGCAATACCGCCAGGAGCACGCTCAACATGATGTTTTGTTTGGATAATCGGGCCCGTTGCGTTTCGACCTGATTGATGATCTGCTCTTCGATATTAGGCAAAATGGCGCCTACGCGTATTTTACGTTGCTGTGCACCATACGCTTCAGCATCTGCATTGGCTTTTTTGATAAATACCGAAGCGAGTTTCACATCACCCTTTTGAAATAAAAATTCAGCCAATTGAATCATCGAAAGGTTTTCTTTTGCAGAGGTTTTTATGTCTGCAATAGAGGATTGTGCAAGATGTTTGATCGCTTGCTCTTCATCTCCCATTTGCACATAAATATCACCTAAAACCGAATTCACGACCGCTTGCGACCGCAAATCCTGACGCATTTCTAGCGAGGGTTTTAAATCTTCAAGCGCCTCTTCAAGGTTTCCATATTTATAATTGAGATAACCGCGTAACATAATATAGTCCCAGGTACCGGGCTCAGCAAGTTCTAAGGACTTTTGATGGTATTCTCTTGCCTTTTTACGATATAAATCAGAATAGTAAGAGATTGTGCTATAATCTGCCATATCGCTATAACAACGACCTAACAGTCCGTACAGTGAAAATCGGATCTCCTCAGGAATACGCTCAAGATCGGCCCCATTGAGATATGCCAAAGCTTCACTAAACATTCCTGCAGAAACACAAACATTAGCCAGATCGAGCGTGGTTTCAGCAATCAAACGCGCATCGCCTAATTGCTCGGCAAGTGCCTTAGAGGCTAAGGAATATTTAAAAGCGGAATCTTGTTTGAAAATCCGGTATTCAAAAAACAAAGAGCGGTTGAGTTCAAAGCGCCTTTGCAACGAACTGTCCCGCTGAAGCGTCAATTCGTTGTACAGGGAATCTATTCTTTCAATTTTACGGGCGTCATAGGCTGCCGATCTTTCGATGGTCTCGACCAGTTGTGTAAGTTGCTCAGCATGCTGAGCATAACCTACTTGAGACGGAAATACCACCCATAAAAATGTGAAAAGAAAAAAGAGTTTGTTGTTCATAAGCTTCATCGCTGCAAAATTCGAACAAATTAATCACAAAGCCGGTTAAAAACTCGGTTACACGCGTAGCGGGGTTATTGTCTGCAATACATTGGGTATAGCTATCATGTGCTTTAGCAGCTATTGACACTTCTAATAAGGCCGTAACCAAAGCCTGTGTGGGAGCTTCAGTAAATCCCAGGTATATCTTTAAGCTATAAATTTCATTATCAAAAGCTTAGTAATTCTTTTTTTACTCAAATATTAGGTAAGTGCAAGTGGCGTATTGTTTTATTTCATAACTTACTCTTAGACAGAGTGCTACAACACTGCAACCACAGTCCTACCACACCCTAACCACACTTTACCACAGTTTTTGTGTGTGAGATTGGTTAAAATAAGGTAGCATTCTTGTATCATGTATAACCTTACACCTACCATCTATGGCAAAACTAGACAGCAAAAACGGACTTCAAGGCAACATTGGTAATCTTGTATTTAGAAATGTGAACGGAAAAACCATCGTACAATCCAGGCCCGATACCGCCGGGAAAGCACGCAAAGGGCGAGCAAAACAAACCGCGACCGATTTTGGGCGGGCTTCCCAAATCACCAGTAGCCTTTTTCGCGGACTTCGCCCTTTTCTGAGTACGCATTACGATCCTCAATTCTTTAACCGCTTTCGCAAAGCGGTGTATCAAGGGATGAAAATGACCAGCACCCTGCCTCAAGGAAGTCTGGATTTTTGGCAGGGAGAACCCACCGTATTGGAAGGGCTGGAAACCGACCTGAAACATCAGTATCCGCAGTACGTACAGCTGCCCGGCTTGCAGGTGAGCCTTGAAGCGGGAACTCTGGAGATCAACGTACCCCAATTTAAGGCCAACACTAACCTCTACTGGCCGGTAAAGGCAAGTGAAGCCGAACTGGGGTATTGGATCAGCGTTTACGATTCCAAAACCTACCAGGTGTTGCGACACGAATTATTTCGTATTCCCATTCCCCATAAAACGCGAAGCATCCCTGCTAGCCGTTTTACCGCTACGGCACTGCCGGCCGAAGCGCTGCTTTTGGTCACGACGGGTGTGTTGTACTTTACGGCAGACATGCGTCTGGGGAAATTAGGCATGAATTCAAAAGCCTTTAATCCTACGCAGGTATTGAAGGTGTTTAGGACGTGATCTTTTAAGTGAAATTTAATGGACTCCCTTGTAAGGGTAATTTGAGATTACAATGCTTTAGCAATCGTTTTTATTTGAGGCCAAAAAACTCCAGATGGTTGTTAGCTATTCGCTTCTATAGAATGTTCTGTTCTTTTTTACATCGCCCTAAAAAGAACCAATCCCGAAGCTTCGGGACAAGGCTTATTTTTACATCCTTGAAAACTACGCAAAACCCTTATCGTGCGGATGACAAACCGCTGCGCTGGGCCATCCTCCACTCCCAACTCCGCGTCTTTTGCTTGTTTTACTACAGATGTAAAAAGTATGCCGTTCTAGCATTCCTCCTTCAAATATTAAACATAACTTAAAAAGAAAGCAGAAAAACATCCCTCCAAACCTCCCTTCAAAGGGAGGCTTTAAGTTCAGCGAAAACACTCCCTTCCTTTGAAGGAAGGGCTGGGGATGGGTGTTACCTGAAATTCACTTCGATTTATAATATAAGTCTGTCGAGCAGTCTGGTTTATTGGGAATGTCACTTCGAGTGCCGGACGAAACCAGCGGTGAGACCGGTGTATCGAGAAGTCTTCTGAGTTGAAATCTTTATAGTTTACCAGCATCACAAATTAAAGACTTACGGGAGCAGGGAACGCTAGACATTAGCTTTTGCTTTTTACTATTCGTACTGACTGCATTCAAAAATCAGATGGCTTTTCATTTCATTTGGTTTTACCACTATTGCATTAAACTCGCGATTGGGGAATCCTCCAATGAAATAACCTTCCATTTCTAGTCTATCTAACCAGTCCAGAAATATATTCAATTCAATCATTACAACATTAAAGTCTCTCCAGTCTGAGTTTAGAAATTCCCTAGCGAAATCCAATTCCGGCCACACCGGTATACATTTAGTCTCTTCAGTCCCACAAGTAACGTAATTTCCATTTTTGTCTGAAATCAGAAATAGTTGTTCAAAATCTGCCACTTTCCGCACGAGATAAGCATATCTATCAGAAGCTTTTAAGTTTAGTATATTTTCAACTTTTTTGTTGCTCATTATTTACTGCAAAATAAAAGATAACGGCAGTGGGTCTACAAAACCACCTGTTTCTTGCTTAAAAGTACTTGAAGTGACTGCGATATCCAACAAAAACTACGTATTAGGTGTTTTGAGTTTTGAGGTATATTCTGAGATGTACAGTCTAAAACGAGAAAACCGCTTAGAAGCGGCTTACTAACTTTTGCGTATCAGTCAAAGGGTTCATCATAACTATGTTCGACAATACCATCCTCAATACTAATTTCAGTACCATTTAAGCGAACACTTCCCGAAAATGTTGCACTAAAACATGAATTTGTATTTACCAGTACATTACTTTCTAATGCTCCTTGCGCCACAAAATCTATTTCGGAAGCAGTGCCATTTTGAACTCTAAAATAATGAAGCTCCTCAATTATATTCTTACCCGTTTGTTTATAGGGAAGTTTAAATGTTATGGCGTATGTGTCTTGTTGCGGTTGGAGGACGCCGGTCATTAAATATAAACTTAAGGTATGACCTCTTCCATCGTTATCTAAATCAATGCCCCGCCCGTAGATGTCAAATTGCTTTAGTTCCTTATTAATCTCCATAGATGCGATTTCCGTCTGAGGACAAATTTGTGAATCATCATCTGAACAACAGTTAAGAATGGGTAAACTGAAACAAATTAGTACTAAATGCAGGTAGTTTTTCATTAGTTTGTCTTTTTACAATGTTACTCACGTAAGTGTATAGGATACGTAGTCCTGATAAAACCCGTAAACTTTTTGATTTACTTAAACACCATAAGTTAAAGACTTGCGGGAGCAGGAGAATTAGAAACTCAGACCCTATTCAAATTTTATTGTATTATGCTCTTAAAATAAGTCAAACTCCTCTTGGAAATAATAACAGATTTCCTTGCAGAGTGTGTTGAATTCCTCAAATATGTCCTTAAGATTTTTATCAACTAATTTTCCAGAACTATTCATCACCGATAATGTGATATTATTATGTAACTCGCTAATTGTAGAGAATGAGGAAGTTGAATCAAATTTCAATATTAAATTATTGTGGGCCACAGAATTTCTTAGCGAGCCAATAGTTCTTAATTTATTAATGATTTTTGAATCAAAGTTTTCAATATTAGAGAGAATTTTGAGTTTTTGACCATAGCTAACAACACTACTATTCATTAAAATATGTTGAAATTCTTCCTTTTTTTGTGGATTAAAATAATTCGTAATTACCTCAGATATTAAATCCTCAATGTAAATTGAACAGGCTATGATTTCCCCAATTTTGTCATTTGACTCTTTGAAGCTGAATTCTTCCTCTTTTTTTGGCATCATTATTAGTCTAGCAAATTGAAAAGTAAATAGCGGAATGCAGCTTACTCCTTATGGCATTTCCATTCAAAGAATAAGAGCCGATAGAGATAACCGCTCCTAAGTCTTATAAACAATATTATTTTCAGTTTTTCCTCGTACAAGTTTAAATTTTAATGGATTCCAATTTTCAATATCAGGTTCAATAATATTTTTACTGAAAAATAAAATCTCCTTCCCATCTCTAATTTCATATGCCGTATGTTTGAATTCAAATGCTTTATATGAGCAATCCGAATACAACTCTCTGATCTTAGATACATTATCATAAGAAACTATCCACTTGATATTTTCTATTGACTTAATTTTTTCGCTAACGTCTTTATGATTTTTATCCTCATAATGATTCATATAAAGGCTATCAGCTTTTAAATAATAGGGTGGATCAAAATAAAATACAATATTTTCATTTTCGGCCTCCCATTGGATTTTATCGATAAGCTCTAATGCATCTTTATGGAATAGATGAATTCTTCTTTTTTCCTTGGCAATTTTCTTTATCCGCGCTATCAAATCTATTTTATTAAAGCGACAGTCCATCAAATAATTTCCTGTTTGATTAACTCCGCCGATAACTCCGGCATTAATTATACCCGAACGATTAGTTCTATTCATATAAAAAGTTGAAAAACCTAAATCAAGTAAATCAGCTTTCTCTTTGTTAGTTTGTATTTCACGTTGTTTTTTCCACTCGTCAACTGTTAATTCTGCATTTTGGATTCTTTCACAAAGTTGATTAGTTTTATTTAAAACTGAATGCCAAAAGGCGTAAATTGACCTATCCCTATCATTAATAGTTATTTGCTGGACAAAACCTTCTAATAAAAGAAAAAGGGCAACAGATGCACCGCCAGAGTAAGGCTCAACGTAATGCCCATTAATTTTATTATCAATGCAGATTTTTGCAACAAAAGCAGACAGTTTGTTTTTTCCTCCCGGATATCTTAAAGGTGAATAGAACATTTATTCTTCAATAATTAAATTATTGCTTAAAATTTCGAATAGGGGTTCTAAATGTTTCCAAGCCCTTTTATTATGCTCTAGATCCACGAAAGTTTCAATGTTATGTACTGCCAAATCTAAACCGTCTTTTATCCGATCAATATAGTGTTTTAAATTTCTCAACTGACTAGTGTCTAAATGATTTTCTAATTCATGATTTTTCACATAATCCAACATAATTTTTAACGATGCACTAGAATAATCTTTTTTATTATTAAACTTTAAAATTCTCATCACTTCTTGGGAATCAATACCCTCACTAACAGAATATTTTCCTTTAATATAATTTATAAGCAACGTCACTTTTTTAAGACTATTTTTCTCATTTTCTTCGTTTGTTTTTAAACTTAAATCTTCAAAAAGTCCTTTTTCCTTTAAATAGAAATAGAGTGATTGTTCTAAATAAGTTCGTAACAAAACGGCAAACGAGTAAATCTTATCAATTGGCAAATGCTTTAGCTCAAAAAATAAATTATCAAGTTTCTCATTATCAAATATAATTTCTTTTTCAGCCGAGATTATTCGGTTTTCATAAGCCTTTTTCTTTGACTTTTTTCTTCGCCTTGTAACCTTTTTTTTCTCTGATTCTAAATCAGCCTTCTTTTGGGTCGTTTTGCTCTGTGTTTTACCTTCCTTATTAGTTGTTGAAAAATTAAAATCTGGATTATCATTTAATTTTTGAATAAACTTTCTTTTATCTTCATCCTTATTAAAATCACGAGAAAATCTCTCTGAATCAATGATAATTTTAAAAACTTCTAGTAGTCTCTTTTCAAATTCATCCTGGGGAAGGCTAATTATCAATTCGCCATTTTCATTATCAAATTCAATACCGAGGAATTTACGTGATGGCTCATAAGAATAAAATCGTTCTAAATTTGTAAATTCAAAATCAGCAATATCTATTATAATATTTTCTTCTTTTTCAAGAATTTCTTTTCCTTCATAAAATAAATTATAAGCTTTTAACGGCTTTAAGATTTTCGCTCTACTTTCGTTTAAAACATCACAAATATCTTCAACAATCAACCCATCTTCATAATACATCTCAGCTACAAAGGCGTATTGATTTCCGGTTTTCCATCTTTGTAATGTAGCTCCATTATGTCTCTCATAAATTATTGGATTAGCTAGAAGTCTATTCGGGGCAATATAACATCTCAATTTCCGATCTACTGGGAAATTATTTTTTAAAATATTTTGTAATAAAATATTAGCTTTTGAAATTGAAAGGTACTTTTTAGGATCTTGTAAAAGTTTGAGTGCTGCTGTTCGTCTATTTCCTTCTAGGACTACTTTTTTATTTTTTTCTATACAGATTATCGGCTCTTCACCTACAAAATACCCCTCCTCAGATATTTTTTTTGCCAACTCATAAACTCTTTCGTTATTAATTAAAAACTTTAGTATCTGAGTCTGATTTAAAGTATCCCCTCTATATTTAATTCGGGGATTGTTTAAATCAAGTTGTAATGTTTTTAAGCTATAATCAAATGTTTCCCAAGATGAATAATCTATATACATATAACTTTTAAAAAATACTGTTAGTTTTCAAAATCTAAACAACTAAGTTAACCTATTCATTTTAAAATCTTTTACAGAATCCCGTAAAACCCTATTAAATTACCCGTAGTTCTAAAAAAAGGTAAAAAACCTCAAACACTAAAGCCTGAGGTTTCATCTAATTATTATAAAAAATGCAGTCTACATCTTTGTAAGCAATTCCTCCAAATAACTCACTTTATCTTTCTCAGCCTGTACCAAGCGTTCGTAGAGTTTTTTGTTCTCTTCGTAAGCCTCTATTAATTTATCAAGAGGGTTAAAAGTTGGCTGATAAGCAAAAAGAGAAGAATTGTCGTGATTAGTGACAGTATTCCCAATAATATTAAATACAGCCTCTTCAGAAAAATTCTCAATCCCTTCTTTGGTTACCCCCAACACCTTAGCCACTTCTTCCAGCTTGCTGTCTTCGAGGCTTTCGCTTTGCTCCATATGCGACACACTTTGCTGGCTGATGCCGAGTTCGTGCGCGAGGGCTTCTTGCTTCATCCCGCGCAGTTCGCGAATACGGGCGATCTTTCTACCGATGTGATTGGGTTTGGTTGTGGTCATAGTCTCAAAAATAAGAATTCTTTTGTTAGCCTGTCGCGTTTAAGTACGGGTAAACTACCCGTCCTAATGGGTAGCTTACCAAGCATACGGGTAGGTTACACAGGAGGAGCATACTACCTTTAATGCATCACACGAACCTGTATTGCCTAAAGCTATTCAAAAGTAAGGCTTTTTCTCTTTAGTAGGAGCCCTACAGCCCTAATCCAAAGGGATTTTAGGCAATTCATTAAAACCCGGGATTATGAACACCGCATTTACTACAGATTCTGACCTGCACGACCTTATCCCCCTCCTCTGCTCCCTGAGTCGGGTACATACGGTCTATTTGCTACGGCAGGTCTCCACAAGTCGTACCCAAACGTATACGGGCGGCTTAAGTATTCCGATAAAACCCGATACGCGGGAGGTGCTTACCCTGCTGGTGGTCAGTCACGAGGAAGTGGCCGACCCTATGCACATACAGCACAGCCTATTGAATAAGACTCGGGGCCGCTATGAAGTCTTTACGATACATCTTACGCTACGAGAGGCCAACAGCCGTATCCACTGGGGCAGTACTTTTTTAAACCGGGTGCTCCGGGAATGTAAACTGCTGTACCGGGAAGATGAGCAGCTGGAGCTTCCGGTAAGCGACCTGCAGCATCCGCAGGTGTATGCCCGTATCGCAACCCACTGGAACACCCGTTTGCAACGTGCCCATTACTTCGAAACAAAGGCGGTAGACTGTGAAGACCCTCAAAGCAACTACGGGAAATACCTATTGCTGCAACAGGCGGTGCAGCAGGCCTGTCTGGGCCTCATCTATGTGTTTTGGGAATACCAACCTTCCTGCTTTGCGCTTCCTTACCTGTTGCACCTGTGCGGACACTTTTGCGACCTGCCGCAAATCCTCTATCCCAAACGCTCCTTCCGCTCCCATCAGGTTTATACGCAGCTGTGTCATGCATCCTATAACCTGCATGAAAAAACGGGAAGGGATGCTTCAGATGCTGATGCCCACAAAGCGGAACAGCTTACCTACCGGTTTATCAAAGCGGCCCGTCAACTGGCGGAGGAGAAACTCCGCGAATTAAAGAAACTACACCATACACCTTCTCAAACAAGCTCCTATGAAAACGAAACACATACAAACACGGCTGAATGAGCTGAAAGCGCAAAAGCTGGTGCACCTGACGCCCAAAACCGGAAGAACCGGACGCTATTATGAAGGCACCTACCGGGTAAACACGTACAGTGTAGACTACTACGAGTCGAAAATTTAGCGGAAGTAATGGCAGGACTGACAAAGAACGAGTTCAGTGAACGTGGTGTTTTTGTTGTATCCTCGTCACACAACAGGACTGGCTTCGCCGACCGTACAAGACCTTAATTATTAGATATTTAATTCCGCTTCTTTATTACTTTCTGTCGCAGTAAACATAAATCAAATCATCAACTGCAATGTCTCCGAGTTCTTTAGCTTTTTTCAAATCTTTGCAGGCACTTCTCGTTTCTTTTTTACTTAGTTGCAAATTTCCATTCCTAGTCAAAAGGTTAATTTTTGCCGTTCCTCGATTAGCAATAGCTTGTACATAGTTTGGATGTATTTCAATAGCATTGCTATAATCTTTTATTGCTTTTTCAAAATTCCGAAGCATATCATTCGCGGTACCACTTATAAAATACATTTCAGGATCTTGTGAGTTTATGGTGAAATATCTGTCACAGTTTTTTAGTACTTCTTCAAATTTTCCTTGTGAGTAGTGAATTCGAGCAAGCCAATAAAGTGCCGCTTCCATCATTGCATTGTTATTGTTTTTATGAACAACGTAATAGTAGTCTTCTTTCGCTTTTTCTAAATATCCAGCGTGCATTTTTGAAAGTCCTCTATCAACAAATGAAGCCATATCTGTAGTATCCAACTTAATTGCCTCTGTAAAGTCGGCAATTGCCAAATCGTATTTTTGAAGTCGGTCGTATGAAAGTCCGCGATTTATGTAACACGTCTTTTGGACCGTTTTCTCTTCAACGATTTTCAATAATTCTGTATACTTCTCAATAGCGTTTTCAAAATTCCCAGATTTGAAATTTGAATTTCCAGAAGTATATAAATCCCTTGGGCTTGTTTGACCAATTACTGAAAATGACAAAAGAAGGTAGATTATTGTTAGGCTTAATTTCATAGAATCGAATGTTGTACAACGGCAGTAGGTCTACAAAACCATTTGTTTATGTTTTAAAAGTAATTTAAGTGGTTGTGACATCCAACAAAAACCGCATACGAGGATTTTTGATTTTTGGAGTAATCCATTTGAAGTTTAGGCAACTACTTCAAGTTCACCAAAAACGAGCGAAAAGCGAAGCAGGAATGCTCGTTTCATTTTTTTAAAAAATAGACTGACGAACATCGATAAATCCGTTTTATTGGTTCTGAATTTTGTTTAAATCCAATTAGATCCAAAAAAACTACTCAGTCCCGGAGCTTCGGGAGGTTTATTTGAGTTTTTGATATTATGTTTTAGAGTCTTGTGAAACGGTTACCGGTGTTGAACATAGTATTAATTTATTATTATTTCTACTTTCTTTGGTATAAGCTTTTTGTCAGCTAAATATTTGTCAATACTATCATTGTTTTCCAACTTTAGATTGGTTTGAGAAATTTTAAAATCAGATATTGAGTCATTTATTATGTTGCAATCAGCATAAACATAATGTTTTGCAAAACCACCTTGTATGTATGCAATTCTCCAAGTATTACTTTTCCTTGATAACATTCGAAGCTGTCTGGTCGGAATTGAGTCATTAATTATTACATCAGTCCGATTAAATTCTTCGTTCGGGTTTGCTATTTCAAAGTCGTTTTTCAGAACTTTTTTCAAAGTCAGAGTAAGCAATTTAGGAATGGAATCTTTGGTCTTAAATTCAGCCCAATTTTTTTCTAATTCAGTCACGGTTTTTTGAGGTTCAGATTTTTTGTCCGAACAACTGATTAGTAGAATTAATATTGAAAACAGGACTTTTTTCATATTATGCACAACTTGTCATATCAACACTAAATATATCAATCTCCCCTCAAAATTCACGGGGTTTCAACCCCTTATTCCCTGTATAAAGCACTTAGACTTAGCCTAAATACCTGCCTTTAAGCCCATTTGCTTAAGAAGTTGGTGATTTGTTACCGATTTATATATATTTGGTAAAACGTTTTAGTAATTTAAAATCTTTCAATGAAAACAATCACTACCTTATTTATCTTCTGTTTATTCCTGAGTTGCAGCTCAAAAAGCGATGATGGCACCCAAACCGAAAACACTTCTGCAAGTTTTGATCTAACTGCTGTTAAAGTCACTAATGCTTCGGGAGATGCGCCAGTTAAAGGCGATGAAATTACTATCACGATGACTGTTAAAAATACCGGCTCTTCCTCGGGCACTGTGGCTATCAGTCCCAAATTATCAAGCAGTCGGTTTGGCGATTACCATAATGTAGCACTAGACGCTGTTGAACGGACTTTGCAAGCAGGTGAAACCACGCAACTTACGCTCACCGTGGGCCCGTTTTTTAAAGATGCAATCAAAGAAAAGCATTATGCTTTGGGTAGTGGTGAATATTTCTTTGAAGCTTTTGAGCTTAATGGCGCTGATGACAAAGAATTTGAAGGTCGAATTTTTCAGGTAGCAACAAGCAACCGCGTGCTGGTTCCTGTAATTTACGACCCTACGTATTTCTCAAAAGTGAACTACAATGGAAGCATGAAAACTTACTTAGAACAGGCTTTTACGCGAAAAGTTGAACTTTATAATGAAGGGAATTATACCGAGTTTGAAGGAGGTTTAGATGAAATGATGGATATCGAACACCTCTTTTACACCATTCCTACCGGAAATGTTTCAGCCTATGACGCTGAAGGTGGCTTGTGTGAAAAAGCTATCGCGCTTGGCGGAGACGCGCTTGGCCTTACTAAAGATTGGGAAGGACCGGTAGGAACACAGGGCAACAATCACGGTTTTGACTATTTAATGGCCATCACACCAGATTCTTTTGGAGGTGTAGCCTGCGGTTGGATCGATGTACAAGTTACCGGAGTTTTTGATTTTGATCTATCGATAGACAGGTCTCAAATTCTAATCATTCATGAAACCAGCCACCTCTTAGGTTCCCCACACTGTGATCAATATGATGTAGAAGGTTATGTGATGTGTGGTGGAGAAAAGCATCGTAAATATATAGACCACGGAATTTTTGTGTATTACCAGCGTTCCCGAGATATGATGAGCAATAAGTTTGATTAGTTTACAGTAGACATATGAATTGTGCTCGCTAAAAAATAATCTTTGCCTCTGAATATTTAGAATCCAGCAATACGTCATTACGGAAATGTATACCTTTAAGAAAAAAGAGGTCTTATGAAAAGTTTCTGTTTTGTTCTATTGCTGGCATTCACGGGTGTTTGTTGTTCTTATAAAAATGATGATGATAGCGATCTTCCCCCCATTGATCAACTCCCTCCCCAGACTACCGTAGGGGCGAATACAGCAGGTTGTTTGGTGAACGGTGAAGTTTTGATACCAAAGGGAAATGCAAATGAATCTACATTAAGATGCCAATATGCTAAAAGAGGAGATGAATATACTTTTGGCATATTTATAAACGAAAATTCAAATCCTACTAAATCTGTACGTATCTTATATAATAAGAAAAAAGAACCGTTGCCGATTAATAAACCAATTCTCTTAACCATCCCAAACATTGACGAATCGAGTTGGGGGGAATATTTAATCGAAGCCGGTGTACTTGATAGATTTTCTACTAATGGACAAACTAACGGTGAATTATTAATTCTGGCTTTGGATGAGGCAAAGCGAATAATATCTGGAACTTTCAAATTTACAGCTATCAACAATCAAGGTGAAACAATCGAGATAACTGATGGTCGCTTTGATATGCATTATATTCCGTAGTCTACTATTAAAACATTGTGAAACTAAAACTATTCTTTTTGAGGCTCAGTTAGAATTACGTGGAAAAAAGTGCTATGTAAAAAATAATCTTTGCCTCTGAATATTTATAATTCAGCAATACGTCATTAAGGAATTGTATACCTTTAAGAAAAGAGTTCTTATGAAAAGTTTCTGTTTTGTTCTATTGCTGGTATTTACAGGTGTTTGTTGTTCTTGTAGTAATGATGATGACAGCAATCTCCCCCCAATTGAGCAACTTCCTCCACAGACCACAGTAGGTGCTAACACAGCAGGTTGCTTGGTAAACGGTGAAGTTTTGATACCAAAGGGAAATGCAAATGAATCTACATTAAGATGTCAATATGCAAAAAGAGAAGATGAATATACATTTATACTATTTATAAATGAAAATTCTAATCCATCCAAATCTGTAAGGATACTTTATAGTCAGAAAAACAAGCCTCTTGTAGTTAATGAAATAATTCCCCTAACGATTCCGAATGTCAAAGAATCAAGTTGGGGGGATTATTTAATCTCTGCTGGTTCACTTGGTAGATTCTCTACTAATGAGAATTATGAGGGACAACTACTAATTCTGGCTTTGGACGAAACGAGACGAATTATCTCTGGCACGTTCTCATTTACAGCTATCAATGATCAAGGTGAAACGGTTGATATAACTGATGGTCGCTTTGATATGCACTATATTCCGTAATCAACATACCATTTAAGAAACAAAAACTACCTACGCTACTTCTTTTTTAATTTTCGGTTTTAATAAGTATTACAAAGAACCTTAAATATAAATACAGAATTTCAAATTGAACAAACCCATTTGGGTATAAAAAAAGCCTTTAAGCAATGCTTAAAGGCTTTTGTACCCCGGGTGGGAATCGAACCCACACTCCTAAGAACTGGGTTTTGAATCCAGCGCGTCTACCAATTCCGCCACCGAGGCATTAGGTCAAAGTCTTAAGTTGTTCTTTACCAACACCAGACTTCCAGTATTTTTCTCTTTTACGAGCTTCAATTCGCGTTGAAGCTTCTTCAACCATTAATAAAATCCGGTTTAAATATAAACGGCTTTTGAGGCACATCTACCTCCCGATAATAATCGGGACCGCCACCGAGGCATTAATGGACCGCAAAAGTAATAAAAATTCTCAATCTTCGATCAAATAAATCGCAAATAAATACTTAGAAGCCAATTTAATTTATACTTTTGCAGCCTCTTATACTTTTAGCAAATCTAAACATAAGATAACCATGTCATTATCAGCCCCTGATGCGAAAATTTTTCCCTGCACACAAAGCCGGGATTTGGCCGAAAAAATAGCTAAGGCTTACGGGCAACCGCTGGGCAAAATAATTACATCTACCTATAGCGACGGCGAGTTTCAACCTTCTTTTGAAGAGTCTATTCGCGGTTCACGGGTCTTCATCATCGGCTCAACGATGCCAAGCAGTGAAAACCTGATGGAAATGCTTCTTATGTTAGACGCTGCAAAACGCGCTTCGGCACGTCATATCACAGCAGTGTTGCCGTATTTTGGATGGGCACGTCAGGATCGTAAAGACAAACCTCGCGTTCCTATCGCTGCAAAATTGGTAGCTAATTTATTAGAGACTGCCGGTGCAACCCGTATCATTACGATGGACTTGCACGCAGATCAAATTCAGGGATTCTTTGAGCGTCCGGTTGATCACTTATTTGCTTCAACTGTGTTTTTACCGTATCTGGAGTCTCTCAATTTACCAAACATGACGATCGCTTCGCCAGATATGGGTGGTTCTAAAAGAGCTTATGCCTATTCTAAAGCTTTGGATTGTGATGTAGTAATCTGTTACAAACAGCGTGAGAAAGCAAATGTAATAAGCCATATGGAGCTTATTGGGGATGTAAAGGGGCGCAACGTTATTCTGGCAGATGATATGGTTGATACTGCCGGAACGCTTACCAAAGCTGCAGACCTGATGATGGAACGTGGTGCGTTAAGCGTGAGAGCAATTTGTACACACGCGCTTTTGAGCGGTGATGCTTACGAGCGTCTTGAAAAAAGTAAACTTCAAGAGCTTATCGTAACCGATAGTATTCCGCCTAAGCAAGAAAGCAGCAAAGTGCGCATCTTGAGTTGTGCAGATTTGTTTGCAGATGTTATGCACCGTGTTCATAGCAACACGTCTATAGCATCAAAATTTTTAATGTAGTAATTTATTAATACTTAATATATAATTAAATGAAGTCAATCACGATCACAGGATCTAAAAGAGAAAGCGTGGGCAAAAAGGCAACTAAAGCCCTACGTAATGCTGGAGAGGTTCCTTGCGTATTATACGGAGGAGACGAGCCAGTTCATTTTAACGCACCAGAAATTGCGTTTAAAGATTTGGTTTACACTCCAGATGCGCATACCGCGACTTTGGAGCTTGACGGAAACACCTATATGGCGATCCTTCAGGACATTCAATTTCACCCGGTTACAGATCGCATACTTCACATCGATTTCTATCAAATCTTTGAAGGTAAAGAGGTAACTATGACTATTCCTGTACACTACGAGGGTAACTCTAGAGGTGTACGTAACGGTGGTGTACTACGTAAAACATATCGTACACTTCGCGTTAAGGCATTGCCTAAAAACCTTCCTGATTATGTTGTTGCAGATATTACCAAACTTAAAATTGGTGATAAATTATACATCACAGGTATCGAGCAAGGAGAGTGGAAATACCTTCACCCAGACAACACCGTTGTTTGTCAAGTTAGAACTTCACGTAACGTTGTTGAAGATATGGACGACGAGGATGAAGATGAAGAAACTGAAGGAACAGAAGCTACAGAACAAGCTGCTGACGCTGCAGAATAAATATTGGGAAACCAATTCAATTTTAAAACACCCGCACTGTCGGGTGTTTTTTTTTGACGTTTCTGAATCCCTTCAGTTTTGCAATTTTCTGATAAGCTTAACCCTATTCTGCGTCCAAAACGCAACAAAATCATAAATTTGCAAAGGTTAACTTGCGAAGTCTAAAGCTTCAGCAAGGACGTTTAAAAGCTACAAAAAACACGATTGTTTTAAAATATGTCAGGCTTTTTCAGCAAGCTTTTCGGTTCAAAAAAAGAAAGCATAGATCCTATGAATAAATACCTAATTATAGGTTTGGGGAATATTGGGCCCAAATATGATAACACACGACACAACATCGGCTTTAAGATCATCGATGCTTATGCGCAGGAAAAAGAGACTTCCTGGTCTACCGAAAAACTAGGTGATGTCGCATACACCAAAGTGCGTGGACGTACTGTGGTTCTACTCAAGCCCAACACCTATATGAACCTCAGCGGAAAAGCAGTAAAATACTGGATGCAAAAAGAAAACATCAGTATAGAAAATATTCTGGTGATCACAGATGATCTTAATCTTGAGTTTGGGACCATTCGTGTAAAAAGCAAAGGCAGCGACGGCGGACACAATGGATTAAAA
Source organism: Leeuwenhoekiella blandensis MED217 (assembly GCF_000152985.1). Taxonomy (GTDB): domain Bacteria; phylum Bacteroidota; class Bacteroidia; order Flavobacteriales; family Flavobacteriaceae; genus Leeuwenhoekiella; species Leeuwenhoekiella blandensis. Next base: position 3,937,892 of record NZ_CH672395.1, read on the forward strand.
GACATTCAAAATCAACTTTCAACAACCAAGTATCCACGCTTTAGATTTGGAATTGGTGATCGCTTTAGCCGCGGGAAACAAATAGATTATGTTTTGGGAGTATGGGATAAAGACGAAGAACTCGATATGCCAGAAAGAATGGACATCTCGTGCAAGGTAATCGAAAGTTTTATAGCTTCGGGAATAGCAAATACGATGAACGCTTACAACGGCAAATAAATTGAAACAACATACTTCAGCAGATACATTTGACGGTTTAAAAGGCACCGTTGTGACCATTGGCACTTTTGACGGCGTACATCTCGGGCATCGCAAGATCATAGATCGCCTATTGGCAAGCGCGCAAAGCAACGACTTAGAGTCTGTGGTGCTTACCTTTTTTCCGCACCCGCGTATGGTGCTGCAAAAAGACACGGGAATCAAACTCATAAACAGCATAGATGAGCGCATCGCACTTCTTGAAGCTTGCGGTCTTGATCATTTGATCATTCACCCGTTTACGCAAGAATTCTCGAGACTTACCGCAGAAGAATTTGTCAAAGATATCCTTGTAGATCAATTAAAAGCCAGAAAAGTCATCATAGGTTATGATCATCGTTTTGGCCGAAACCGCAATGCCAATATTGATGATCTAAAAGCTTTTGGGGAACAATATGATTTTGAGGTTGAAGAGATCTCTAAGCAAGATGTTGATGATGTGGCGGTGAGTTCTACCAAAGTTAGAAAAGCACTCGACGAAGGAAACATCACTTTAGCCAACGAATATTTAGGCTATCCTTTTATGTTGAACGGTATTGTTTCTCGCGGAAAAGGTCTGGGGAAAAAATTCAACTATCCCACAGCTAATTTAAAAATTGAAGAAGACTATAAATTGATCCCGGCTAAAGGCGTTTATGTCGTTCAGGCAACTTTAGCAAATGAACGTGTTTATGGCATGATGAGCATAGGCACCAATCCTACCGTGGGCGGAAGCGATCTTACTATAGAAACCTTTTTCTTTGATTTTGATGCCAACTTGTACGATCAGCACTTGCAAATTGAATTGCTAACCCGCATTCGCGATGAGAAAAAGTTCAATTCGGTTGACCAACTTATCGCGGCCATGCAAGCCGATGAAAAATTTTCACGAGACTTTATTCAAAAACTGAATGCTTGATCAATGGCTGTATAAACGTGTAGACAACAGCGCCCTTATCGTTTTTAGGGTGATTTTTGGCTTTCTTATTACCGCCGAAGCCTGGGGCGCTATCGCCACAGGATGGATCAAGAAAACCTTACTCGAAGGTGATTTTACGTTTAATTTTATAGGTTTTGACTTTCTACAACCACTTCCCGGCGATGGCATGTACTATTATTACGGGGTGATGGGGTTGTTTGGCGTTTTTGTGATGCTGGGCTTCAAGTACCGCTTTAGTGTGATCGCCTACGGCCTGATGTGGACATGTGTGTATTTGATGCAAAAATCATCGTACAACAACCATTATTACCTCTTGATGCTCTTGTTGGGAATCATGGCCTGCCTCCCCGCACACAGGTATTTATCTCTTGATGTAAAGCACAATCCTAGTCTGAAAAACATAAGTATGCCCCGCTGGGTGTACATCATCATCATCGCACAATTGTGGATTGTTTACACCTACGCCTCGATCGCTAAATTATATCCCGATTGGCTCGATGCGAGTATGGCTGCGCAACTTATGGAAGCGCGTAAGGATTATTGGCTGGTGGGTGATTTTCTTCAGCAGAAATGGGTGCATTGGTGCATCGCCTATTTTGGAATTTTATTCGATGGCTTGATCATCCCGGCATTATTGTTTAAACCTACTCGAAAGATCGCCTTTTTCATTTCGATATTTTTTCATCTTTTCAACTCCTTTATTTTTCATATTGGGATCTTTCCGTATATGTCGCTTGCATTTACACTGTTCTTTTTTCCACCGGAAACCATCAGAAACATCTTTTTAAAAGGAAAAGAATTGTATACCGGAAAAGAGATTATAAGACCCAACTATCAAAAGCCCATCTTGGTCTTTTTCGGTATGTATTTTATCATTCAGATCGCACTTCCCTTAAGGCACTGGATCATCAAAGACGATGTACTTTGGAATGAAGAAGGGCATCGCCTGAGCTGGCGGATGATGTTGCGCTCCAAGGGCGGAATCATTAATTTTAAAGTTATAGACAAAGAAACCGGCCTTGAACTTCCGTTTAACCATCGTGAACAACTCTCCCGAAAACAACAACGTGTGGTCGCTTCAAAACCCGATGTGATCTGGCAGTATTGCCAGCGCATTAAAGAAGATTTTGCTAAAGAAGGCAAGCAAGTCGCCATTTATGTCGATTGTAGAATTCGCGTAAACGGTGGGGGTTTAAACCGCCTGATTGACCCTGACGTAGATATGGCTAACGCAAAATGGGATTATTTCTGGCATAACGAGTGGATTTTACCCTCGCCTTTGAAAAACGAAAAATTGAAACCTCCCTACGCGACTCAAATTCTGGAGTAGTCCCTGCTCACAACCCATAAGTTCCAAGAAAAAATATGCAGTAATCATCCTGAAATTAGGATTGAGTTACTTGATTGTTTTCACGGGCATTTGTGTATTTTTGCCGTCTAAAATTAAAAGCCATGCTACACGTTACAGACATTCGTGACCACAAAGAAGCCTATATTCAAGCACTTACCAAGCGTAATTTTGAGGCTTCCGCAATTTTTGATCAGGTTCTTGAACTTGACGAAAAACGCCGTAGCACTCAGGCTTCCTTAGACAACACACTCGCAGAAAGCAACAAACTTTCTAAGGAGATCGGGATGCTTTTTAAAAATGGTGAAGCTCAAAAAGCAAACTTGCTTAAAGAGCGCACCGGCAAACTGAAAGAAGACTCTAAAAACCTTCAAGAGGTACTTAGTGCAACCGTTGAAGAACTAGAACAGTTGTTGTATACGATTCCTAATATTCCGCAAGACAGCGTTCCTGCAGGAAAAAGCGACGAGGACAATGAAGAGGTTTTCCGCAAAGGTGACGTTCCTGTCTTGGCAGAAGGCAGCCTTCCGCACTGGGAATTGGCCAAAAAATACGACATTATCGATTTTGAATTAGGCACCAAAGTAACCGGCGCCGGGTTCCCTGTTTACAAAGGAAAAGGAGCGCGTTTACAGCGTGCACTCATCAACTATTTTCTAGATAAAAATACCGCTGCAGGCTACAATGAAGTACAAGTACCACATTTGGTAAATGAAGCTTCAGGTTTTGGTACAGGTCAGCTTCCTGATAAAGAAGGGCAAATGTACCACATAGGTATAGACGATCTATATTTGATCCCAACGGCCGAAGTACCGGTAACCAATATGTTCCGCGACAGCTTGCTTGAGGAAAAAGACTTGCCTATTACTTGCACGGGATACACACCGTGTTTCCGCCGTGAGGCTGGTTCTTACGGGGCGCACGTACGCGGTCTTAACCGTTTGCACCAGTTTGACAAAGTAGAAATTGTGCGCATTGAGAAGGCTGAAGATAGCGATGCTGCCCTAGACGGAATGGTAGAACACGTAAAAATGATTCTTGACGAATTAAAACTACCTTACAGAATTTTACGTCTTTGCGGTGGCGATCTGGGCTTCACTTCTACCCTAACCTATGATTTTGAGGTGTTCTCTACCGCTCAGGATCGCTGGCTAGAGATCAGCAGTGTTTCAAACTTTAAAACCTTTCAGGCAAACCGCTTAAAGCTGCGTTACCGCGATGCGGAAGGCAACAAACAATTGGCACACACACTTAATGGAAGTTCGCTTGCACTACCGCGCGTACTTGCCGGAATTCTCGAAAACTATCAAACCGAAGACGGCATCAACATTCCTGAAGTTTTGATACCGTATTGCGGGTTTGACAAAATATAAGTTTTAAATACTAGCGTAAACAGGCTTTCGTTTAAGAGAAGAATACTGCTTTAACTTTAGTATCTTTAACTCAAATCGAGAGCCTGTGTTACGCGCGTTTTTTATAAGCCTTTTTTTAATTTTCTTTTTGAAGCTTTCGGCTCAAGAAGATTTGCTTGCACGCAATTATATGCAACAAGGCGCTTATGAAAAAGCAGCTATTTTATACGAAGGCCTCGTAGAAAAAACACCCGGAAACACCAGTCTAGTCAACAGTCTTGTCGAAGCTTATCAACAACTAGAGCAGTACGACAAAGCACAGGAAGTGCTACTTAAAACCTTGGCGTTATCAAAAAGTCTTGCTTTTCTAAAAGTTGATCTGGGCTACAACTACCAACTACAAAGTCGAGATACCGAAGCGCAAAAACTTTATACAGAAATACTCGATCAGGTACGGGAAAATCCGCCACTAGCCAATATGGTGGGTAGAAGTTTTAAAAACTACAGCCTGCTCGATCAGGCAGCTACGGCTTATACCATTGCAAAAGAGGCCGGCCTCAATAGCATTTATCTCAATGTAGAATTGGCGCGCATTTATGGCGAACAGGGCAAAATTGAACAGATGTTTGATGCTTACATCAATCTTATTCTCGAGAATGATAGGTATCAAAGTTTAGCGCAACGCTCATTCAATGATTTTATAACCGAAGATGCCGAGAATGAAGCCAATCAAATTTTTAGAAAACTCTTGCTGAAACGGCTTCAGGAAGACCCTAATTTGCTCTACAACCGTTTGCTGAGTTGGTTATTCATTCAGCAGCAAGAATACAACAAAGCCTTTATTCAGGAAAAGGCGATTGCCCGTCGCAACAATAATCTCAATGGGGTTTTCACCTTAGCCGCGGTCGCTGTTGAAAATGAAGCTTACGATCTGGCGCGCTCGATATATGAATATCTTGTAGCTCAAGCCCCAAGTGATGAGATGCGGCTTTTTGCGCATCAAGAATTGCTTGATCTTCGGATTCTGAAAAATGATACCGAAGATTTTAAAGCGATTCAAACCGAATTTGAAAGCTTACTCAACCAGTTCGGAAAAACTACCGAAACACTCGAGCTACAAACCAAATACGCACACTTTTTAGCCTTCAATCAAGATAAAAAAGAAGAAGCTTCGGCCTTTTTAAAAGAAACCCTCGATCTAAAACTGAACCGTTTTCAGGAAGCCCGTGTCAAAATGGAGCTCGCCGATATTCTGGTTCTCGAAGAACGCTTTAACGCTGCGCTCATCTATTATTCTCAGATTCAGAAGAATTTAAAAGATAACGTTTTGGCACAGGAAGCGCGTTTTAAAGTGGCCAAAACTAGCTATTATAAGGGAGATTTTGAATGGGCAAAAACCCAATTGAAAGTTTTAAAATCTTCTGCAGAGCAATTGATCGCAAACGACGCGCAAGATCTTTATTTGTTGATCACAGATAACACGGTTGACGATTCTACACAAACTGCACTTAAAACATTTGCCAGAGCAGATTTGTTGCTTTTTCAAAACAAACAAGATGAAGCGCTTGAAGTCTACAACACGCTGTTGGCCGAGCACAAGGATAAAGCGATTGAAGATGAGACCTTACTAGAACAAGCTAAGCTTTTTGAGATTAAAGGTTTGTACGATCTCGCAGCGCAAAATTACAGGCTCATTTTAGAAAAGCACGGCGACGATATTCTGGCAGACGACGCACATTACCGATTGGGCAATTTATATGCTGACCAGCTGCAACAACCCGAGAAAGCTAAGGAACAGTATGAAAGCATCATCTTTAATTTTGCAGACAGTATTTTTTATGTAGATGCACAGCAAAAATACCGCAAATTAAGAGGTGACGCGATTAACTGATGCGTATCTTTGCCGACCAAAAAAATAATTGACTATGATTATATATAATGTTACGGTAAATGTAGACGACAGCGTACATACAGATTGGTTGTACTGGATTCGTAACGAGCACATCCCAGAGATGCTTGCTACAGGTAAATTTGTAAAAGCCCTGATGACCAAAGTTTTGGTTAAAGAAGAAATGGGTGGTCAAAGCTATTCGATTCAATATACCGCAAAGAGCAAAGATTCTTTAGCACGTTACTATAAAGAAGACGCTCCAAAACTTCGCGAAGAAGCCGGTCGTTTTGGCGATAAAGTACTTATGTTTAGAACCGAGTTAGAGATCATTTCTGAACAAACCGAATTCAAACCACAGTAAGCTCTTAGCCTACTCGCTTAAATCCTATTGATGAAAAAAAAGTTTACCCGTACCCATAAAAAAACTGCTTCAGAAGATCCTGTAAAGGCCAAGAAGCATTTGGGTCAACACTTTTTAAAGGATGAAAGCATTGCAAAAAAAATAGCCGAAACATTAAGTTATGACGGTTATTCTGAAGTTTTAGAGATCGGTCCCGGGACGGGTGTACTCACCAAATATTTATTGCGCAAAGACAGCAACGTAACCGCGATGGATCTCGACAGCGAGTCTATCGTGTACCTTAATCACAGCTTTCCGTTAGAGCATCCGCAACTTATGGAAGGCTGTACTTTAAATGTTGTAGAAGCCGACTTTCTCAAGTTTGATCTCAGCAAATTATTTGGTGACCAAGCCTTTGCGATCACCGGGAATTTCCCGTATAACATTTCGACACAAATCGTGTTTAAAATGCTCGAGTGGCGCGATCAAGTGCCTGAATTTAGCGGAATGTTTCAGAAGGAAGTGGCGCAGCGTATTTGCGAGAAAGAGGGCAGCAAAGCCTACGGAATTCTTTCAGTATTAGCACAAGCGTTTTACGATGCCGAATACTTATTTACGGTACCGCCCGGCGTTTTTAATCCGCCGCCTAAAGTAGACAGCGGCGTTTTAAGACTCACCCGTAAACCCAATTATAAAGACCTCGCCTGTGATCCTGATGCGTTGTACAAAGTGGTAAAAATGGCATTTCAGCAACGCCGAAAAACCCTTAGAAACAGCCTCAAGCAATTAGAACTGAGTGATGCCTTTCGCGAAAGCGAAATCTTCAATATGCGTCCTGAACAACTAAGCGTCGAGGCCTTTATAAAACTAACACAAGACATTACAAACGATAAAGCAGGACGTAGTTAGAAGCTTCTGCGCTTGTACATCGTTTTCGCCACGGCAAGAGGGTAAATGTATCTTAAAGCGCCCTAAATCTGTGTTGACTTTATTTATATTTGCCTGACTCAAAAAAATACAAACCCTCAATAAAGTAGCGACTATGGCTTTTGAACTTACCGAAGACCTTATAGAGCAGATTGAAAACTTTATTGAAGTTGGTGATAACACGAGTATTCTCGCGCTTTTAGAAGAGGTTCACCACGCCGATATCGCCGAAATTCTTGACGAGATCTCTACGGAAGAAGCTACCTATCTGATCAAGCTTCTGGACAGCGAGAAAACTTCTGAAGCCTTGATGGAGCTTGATGAGGATTATCGGGAAGAAATTCTTGACAACCTCTCCCCTCAGGAAATCGCAGACGAACTTAACGAACTAGACACCGATGATGCGGTTGACTTTTTATCTGAACTGGATGAGGACATTCAGCGGCAGGTAATTGATGCGATCGAAGATGAGGAGCACGCGCGCGATATCATTGAGATGTTGCGCTACGATGAGGATTCTGCCGGTGGTCTTATGGCAAAAGAACTTGTACGCGTGCGCGAAACATGGACAGTTGCCGGTTGTGTGCGTAAAATGCGGGCACAGGCACAAAATGTAACCCGCGTACATTCGGTTTATGTGGTTGACAAAAACGATCACCTTATCGGGAGACTTTCGCTTAAAGACCTGCTTACCGCTGAAGCCAAGTCGAATATTTCAGATATTTATATTCCCAATGTAGACTCGGTAAACGTGCACGATACCGCAGAAGATGTTGCACGTATTATGCAGAAATATGACCTTGAAGCGGTACCGGTTGTCAACGATGCTGGAGTTTTGCTGGGTCGCATTACGGTAGATGATATTCTTGATTTCATTAGAGATGAAGCCGACGAAGATTACCGGATGGCAGCAGGTATTTCGCAAGTAGTAGAGGCCGATGATAACCTTTTAAAACTCACTCGAGCACGCCTCCCCTGGTTATTGATAGGGATGTTTGGCGGGCTTGGAGCTGCGAGTATCATTACCGGATTCAACAGTATCTTTGAAACTTTCCCCAAGCTGCTTGTTTTTGTTCCGCTCATTCAGGCTACCGCCGGAAATGTGGGTGTACAATCTAGCGCGATCGTCGTTCAAGGTTTGGCTAACGATTCATTAAAAGGCAATATTGCAGGACGTTTACTTAAAGAATGTGCCTTGGCCATTATTAACGGTCTTGCCATTGCAACAGTGGTACTTGTCATTAGCCATTTTTTCTTTGAAACCACCTATTTAGAGTCGGTAAGCATTGGTGTTGCGATCATTGCGGTTATTATTTTGGCAGCCTTGATCGGCACTTTTATTCCGATTGTGTTAGACAAGCGAGGTATAGATCCGGCTGTAGCAACCGGTCCATTTATTACAACCAGCAATGATGTCTTTGGCATCCTTACTTACTTTTTAATTGCCAAACTTATTTTAGGCTTTTAAACCTATTAAATTCTTCTCAAAACTGGCTATAACAGGCACGCACCCTTTATAGTTTCGTATTTTTGCACAATGATGAATGCAAAAACCTTTAAGCTAAACATTACCGTTCCCGCCGAAGCTATTGACGGCTTAGGCCACGTAAATAATGTGATTTATTTACAATGGGTTCAAGATGTCGCAGAAGCCCACTGGCAGCACAATTCAACCGAAGAAATGCTTGAAAAATACGCATGGGTCGCTTTGGAACATACGATCAAATATCACGCTCCGGCATTTGAAGGCGAGCAGATCACGATAGAAACCTGGGTCGAAAAGTTTGAAGGTGTTCGTTCTATTCGCCGGACTAAAATCTTTAGACCTTCAGACAACAAAATTCTTGCAACCTCCATCACAAACTGGTGTCTGCTGAATATGCAAACCCGTAAACCAATGCGTGTGCCCGAGACATTTACTGCTTACTACGAAGAGGTTAATCAATAAGCATCCAACTTTTAACTATGAGAATTCTACATATAGACAGCAACCACGAATTGATGATCGAGCAACTCAAAGCCGCCGGTCATACTAATGAGGAAGACTATACTTCTACAAAAGAAGAGATCGAAGCAAAAATCGATCAGTATGAAGGGGTGGTCATTCGCAGCAGATTTAAGATCGATAAGCAATTTCTTGATGCGGCAACCAATCTTAAATTTATTGCGCGTGTGGGCGCCGGTCTGGAAAGTATTGACATACCCTATGCCGAATCTAAAGGAATCGCTTTGATCGCAGCTCCTGAAGGCAACCGCAATGCCGTGGGTGAACATGCTTTGGGCATGTTGCTTATGTTGTTCAACAAACTGAAGCAAGCAGATGCGGAAGTACGCTCAGGTCAGTGGAATCGTGAGAAAAACCGCGGATTGGAGCTCGAAGGTAAAACGGTAGGACTCATAGGCTATGGCAATATGGGAAATGCATTTTCTAAAAAACTGAAAGGCTTTGACTGCGAGGTGCTCTGTTATGATATTCGTCCGGATTTAGGCAACGAGAATGCCACTCAGGTGAGTTTAGAAGAACTTCAGCAACGTGCAGATGTATTGAGTTTACACACGCCGTGGACGCCACTTACCGATAAAATGGTTAATACTGAATTTATCAACGGATTTAAAAAACCCTTTTGGCTCATCAATACTGCACGAGGTAAAAGTGTTGTAACAGCTGATCTTACAGCAGCCTTAAAAAGTGGAAAAATCTTAGGTGCCGGACTTGATGTTCTGGAGTATGAAAAACTCTCCTTTGAAAATCTGTTTACAGCTACCGAGCAAATGCCCGAACCGCTGCAATACTTAATTCAGGCAGAAAATGTAGTACTTACACCCCATATCGCAGGATGGACTGTTGAAAGTAAAATCAAACTCGCTCAAACCATCGTAGATAAAATCCTAGCACTATAAATTGTTTAGGAATCCTAACTAATAGAGATAGTTCGCTGTCTATCAGATATATTTTATAACTTAGAAGTGAAATTTCACTTCTATGCAACACCTTTACAATCCGCAGTTTCAAAATCAGGATCTTGCCGCTCGGTCTGCTGCTGCATTTGACAAACTCGCTGATGCTTTTAAAACGATGCAATGGGCAAGTCAAAAAGAAAATGGCTTCTCCCCGCTTCAACAAAAATTGTTATTCTTTATTGCTTATCACGGTCCTTCTGAAAATACCGTAAGTCAACTGGTTAAAGAATTTCAAGTTACCAAAGCAACGATTAGCGATTGTGTCAAAACGCTTGAACAACGCAAACTGCTCACCAAAGTTCTCAATTACAAAGACAATAGACGTTTTCATATTACGCTTACCCAAAAAGGAAAAGAAGTCGTTGCACAACTTACCGAACCTGCGACAACACTTTATGAAGCTTTAAATACCGAACATACAGAAGATTTAAAGCAACTCTACAATAGTTTGTTTTCCATACTATCTAAATTGAACAAAGAAAATACTGTCGCTTTAAGCAGATCGTGTCAAGATTGCAAAGCCTATCGTTCAGATGGTATCAATCACGCCTTTTGTATGGAATTACGCGTTCAATTACCCCCGGAAAATCGAAGAATAGATTGTCCTAAACATCAACCTAAATAATACATTATGAAAAAAAGAGTAACCGGATTGGGCGGATTTTTCTTTAAAACCCAAAATCCAGATGCAATTAAAGCCTGGTACAAAACACATTTAGGAATTCCTACAGACCAATATGGCTGGACGTTCTGGTGGCGTGATGAACATGGAAATAAATGCTCAACACAGTGGAGCCCCTTTCAGCAGGATACCTCCTATTTTTCTCCAAGCGAGAAGCAATTCATGATGAATTTTAGAGTAGAAAATTTAGCCGAATTGCTAGAGGTTTTAAAACAAGAAGGTGTCGAGATCGTAGGAGAAATGGAAGAATATGATTACGGTAAATTTGGCTGGATCTTAGACCCGGAAGGCAATAAAATCGAACTATGGGAACCGGTAGATACGTCATTTTTAGATGATAGTGAAGAATAATCTCCCATATTTCTAAACCATGGATCTTCTAATTCGACCATTTAAGCCTGAGGATTATCCTGAAGTCGCTAAAATCTACCATGCAGGAATCGACACCCAAATAGCAACTTTTGAGACAGAGGCCCCAGATTTTGAAGCCTGGAATTTACGCTTTTGCAAGGTTTGTAGATTAGTTGCGCAGTTTGATAATGAGATTGCCGGCTGGGCAGCGTTGAGTCTGGTTTCTAAACGGCAAGTGTATCACGGGGTTGCTGAAGTTACGGTGTATGTCGCGCCGCAACATCAAGGTAAAAAAATAGGTTTTCAATTGCTTGAGGCACTAATTCAAGCGAGTGAACAAGAAGGCTTTTGGACGCTAACTGCACATATTTTTCCGCAGAATAAAGCCAGTATTCACGTACATCAAAAGTTAGGCTTTAGACTTTTAGGAATCCACGAAAAAATCGCTAAACGCAATGGTAAATGGCAAGATAATGCGCTTTTAGAACGCCGAAGTACTAAGATTCTTTAGCGGACTCGTCTTCGTTGCGTGCCTGCTCCAGCTTCTGTTCTAATTCGGCTTGAAATTCCTCAAGAACCGGCTTTACGGTACTTTCAGGAAGATCTTCGATCTTGATATACATTAGCCCATCTATAGCATCATTAAATAATGGATCCACATTAAAAGCAATCACTTTTGCATTCTGCTTGATGTATTTTTTGATCAATACCGGGAGACGTAGATTACCGGTTTCCATCTCTTCAATGATCTTATCAAACTTGTTCAAATCTGCTTCGGTCTCGTCAAAAACAAATTCTTTATCGGCATCTTTCAGCTTGACCTTAAATTCCTTTTTCGGTCTGATGTATTGTGCGATATACGGATCGTAATAGTGCGAACGCATAAATTCGATCATCAGCGACTTAGAAAAATTTGAAAACTGATTACTGATACTCACGCCACCAATAAGGTATTTATGCTCAGGAAAACGCAAGGTGGTATGTACAATTCCGCGCCACAATAGAAAGAGCGGCATTGGCTTTTGTTGATATTCTTTGATCACAAATGCACGGCCCATTTCAATACTTTCACTCATCATTTTATGCAGCTCAGGCTCAAACCTAAATAGGCTTTGTAGATAAAAACCGTTAATCCCATGTTCCGGCATAATATGGGCTCCAAGTCCCATTCTGTAGGCTCCAGCGATTTTTTTACTGTCTTCGTCCCAAAGGAATAAGTGATGATAATGATGATCGTAGCGATCAAGATCTGTAGGCTCATTGGTCCCCTCTCCCACTTCTCTAAACGTGATCTCACGCAAACGCCCAATCTCATTTAAAATGTTGGGAATGATCTCTGCGGAAGCCAAAAACACCTCATAATTTTTGCTCTGCAACAGCCTTTTCTCGTTCTCACGAAGACTATTCACCTCCTGCTCAATAAGTTCGGCCTTGACTTCGTTGGCAATTTTCTTAGGTTCTTTAGGGGTTTTTAGAGAATGTGGAATTGTGCTCAAAAGCGACGATTTCTTCTCGAAGGTCTTCGCCAGAATATAGGTTTTACGTCTTAGAAATTCCGTAAAATCTTCTAAGCTTTCGTGCTCTTTTTGCGCTTTAACCGAAATCGGATTCCCGATACGCACGTGAATGGTACGCTTTTTCTGCGTAAGCAATTCCGAAGGAAGTTTAGCCGTACGCAGCGTATCGCTGATGCGTGAAAGCTGATAGAACAGCCTGCTATTTTTAGCGTGAAAATAAATAGGAACTACAGGAACTTCTGCACGTTTGATGAGTTTCATTGCAGCCTCTTCCCAAGGTTTATCAATGATAAGCTTATCATCCTTATATGTAGAAACTTCTCCCGCAGGAAAAATCCCTAAGGGATGCCCGTCTCTCAAATGCCTGATCGCCTGTTTGAATCCGGCGATACTCGATTGCGCATCCTTATGATCTTCAAACGGATTTACCGGCATCACGTAAGGCTTTAACGGCTTGATACGATGCAGAAGAAAATTTGCGATGATCTTAAAATCGGGACGCTGCTCAATGAGTAGTTTAAGCAATAAAATCCCGTCAATTCCTCCTAAAGGATGGTTACTGATCGTGATATAACTTCCTGCTTTGGGCAGGCGTTTTAAATCTTCTTCGGGGATATCAAAATCGATCTCAAATTCATCTAAGATCGCATTTAGAAATTCTAGATCGCTTAAGTGCTTGTTGCGATCGTAGATCTCGTTGGCTTTTGAGATCTTAAGTACTTTCATCAAGGTCCATCCCATAAACGTACCCGCAAAACCAAATTTATCTACATTGATCGCCTTTGCAACTTCTTTTGCGGTAACTAATCCCATGAATTCCTTGTCTTCAAAAAACCTTTACATCAGGTAAAGATCGTAAGTTATAATTTGTTAGGTTCTTGTTTTTGCAATCGCATAAACCCACTTAGTAAGTAGGAAACAAAGATAGCAAAAAAGGCTGCAAGCACGTTATACAGTTAACAACTGAACCGTATTTTGCATCACCTGTTTTAAAAGAATTTTTTTGTCTTTTTCAAGCGATTTGAGCGCTTCTTCTGTGGCGTGACGTAAGGTATACAGCGACACATTCTCGTGTACCGTCACTTTAAAATCAGCGCGCAGCTTGGCAACCAGCGCATCTAGATTTTTATATTTATTGTCTACACAAACCGAAAAACTAATCGCCGAATTTTGAATCAAATCAACTTTCATCTTATAGGTGCCTAAAAGTTTAAAGATCTCGCTGATGTTATCTTCAGCCATAAACGAAAAATCCAATGAGGAAAGCGCAATAAGCACTTGATTGGTTTTTCTGATATAACACGGAACCAACGGTTCTATTAAATTCCCGACACTCACCTGAGTTCCTGCTTCCTGCGGATTCAAGAAGGATTTCACAAAAAGCGGAATTTCTTTACGCTGCAACGGCTGAAGCGTTTTAGGATGAATTACTGAAGCGCCGTAGAACGCCAACTCTATTGCTTCTTGATAGGAAATAAAATTAAGCAACGTCGCGTTTTCAAAATAGCGTGGATCTGCGCTCAATACACCGGGAACATCTTTCCAAATGGTAACGCGCTCAGCATTTAGACAATAGGCGATAATCGCAGCAGTGTAATCACTTCCCTCTCTGCCTAAAGTGGTTGAAAATCCGTTTGGGTCTGAAGCGATAAAACCTTGCGTAAGCTGAATTCCTTTTTTGGGAACCTTTCTACTCAAATTGCGCATAGTTACTTCCCAGTTCACTTTTCCTTCGCGATAATGCGTATCGGTTTTAATGTAGTCACGCACATCGTGCCAGGTAGTTCTATATCCTTCTTTTTCCAAAAATGCATTAACGATCGTAGTGCTTAATAATTCTCCATAGATCACCACTTGATCGTAAACAAAATTATAGTCGGGTGATTTGTTGCGCTGCAAAAAGCCTTTCAACTCCTCAAGCAGTGCTTGAATCTTTTTAAAGACCGGAGCAGCAGGGTTTTCAAAAAGTTCTAATGCAATGTTGTGGTGAAACGCTTCAACGGTTTCTATGGTATCGGTTTTTAAAGAAGCTTCAAAATAGGCAGCTACCACATCCTCAAGCGCATTGGTCATTTTGCCCATCGCCGAAATCACGATCACCAGATCTTCTACCTGAGTTTGCTCTAAAACCTTGACCAGATTTTTTACACCCTCTGCATTTTGAACTGAAGCACCACCAAATTTATACACCTGAAAACCCATGCAATCTGTTTAAGCTAAACCTTTTTTGCTCAGAAACTTTTTCATCGCTTCGGTATCCATTTGTACCGTATTCCATTCTTTCATCACATTTGCTCCTGAAGCTTCATAAAAATCAACCGCCGAAGTATTCCAGTCGAGCACTACCCATTCTACGCGTTTGAGACCTAGCTCATACGTGTACTTGATCACTTCGGTATACAGCGCCATCCCTAAGCCTTCGCCGCGGTACTGCTCGCGCACGATGAGATCTTCAAGATGAACCGTGCGTCCCTTCCAGGTTGAAAAACGATAATAAACCAGTGCGATGCCCAGAATCTCACCTTCCCGTTCTGCAACAAAACACGTAAAATCGGCATTGCTTCCGGTACCGTATGCGATAAGATCATCTACCGTTACCTCAACAGCATCTGGCTCTTTTTCATAAATCGCCAGTTCTTTTATAAGGCGTAATACTTGAGCCATATCATCGGCTTCCGCTTTGCGAATTGTTGCTTTCATATTAAAATGTTTCTCTGTTAAATATACAGCTTAAGAAGCGAATCAACCACCACAAAAACAAAAACCCATCGCTTTTACGATGGGTTTTAAAAAACGTATGTGGTTTCTTAATTCTTCTTATCTAAAAGGTATAGATAATCATCAAAATCGATTCCTCCTTGAAAAATCTGAATAGAACGCTCGATTAAAACCTTAGCACGCTCTGCGCTAAAGCCAAGACCTATCGCATATTTTTCGATTAAGAAACGCTCGTGATCATCAATGGTATGATCTACAAAAATCATTCTGAACAAATCGTGTAAACGCTCTAAACGCTTTTCTGAATTGTTAGGTGGGTTTATAGGGTATCTGCGTGCATTCTCAACGATATCAACATATTCGGTCTCGTCGATGTCTAGTTTTACTGCAAAACGCTTTAAAAGTTTAGTTTCTTCAGCATTCAACTCGCCGTCTACCGTAGCCATATTTGCAATTGCTGCAAAATGCCCAAGGTTACGTCTATGCTCGCCACTATCAAATAAATCTGAAAAAGACATGGTTTAAATTTTAAGTCGTCAAAGATAATTATTTAAGCCTCTTTTTAAAATTTAAAATTCAGTTTATATCAAACACCTTCTGTGTTTTACGCCATCCTTTGGCAGCCCCTAAAAACACTAAGCTTTCTTAAATCCTGCTAATGTTTTCTTAATCGGTTTACGGCTTAAAATTCTACTTTATACCTTTAAAATTCAATCGTTTGAATCTTAAAAGCTCCAATACCATTAAACCACCACTTCTTCAATTTAACGAAAAGGGCATTTATTGCGCTGCGGCAGATGTGTATCTCGACCCCTGGAAACCGGTCGAAAAAGCCATTATTTCTCACGGCCACGCAGATCACAGCCGCTGGGGGCACAAAGCATACATCACGCATCACATTAACGTGCCCATTATTAAACACAGGCTGGGCGAAATAAATGTAACCGGTAAGGAATGGGGCGAAACTTTTAAGATTAAAAATGTAAAATTCAGTTTGCATCCTGCAGGTCATATTATTGGCAGCTCGCAAATTCGCGTAGAACATAAAGGCGAAGTCTGGGTATTTACAGGCGATTATAAAACCGAAGATGACGGCATCGCCACTCCGTACGAACCCATCAAATGTCACACGTTTATTACCGAATGTACCTTTGGACTTCCTGCTTTTAAATGGCGGCCGCAAAGCGAAGTGTTTAATGACATCAACACCTGGTGGTCAGCTAATAAAGCTGAAGGTAAAACCTCGGTGATTTTTGGCTATTCCTTAGGGAAAGCACAGCGTTTGTTGAGGTATTTAGATACAGATATCGGTAAAATTTATACGCACGGTGCTATTGAAAATATGACGGAAGTAATACGGCCGCTCAGCCCGATGCCAGAAACCACGCGCGTCACCCGCGAGACCAAAAAAGAAGAACTTCTGGGAAATATTGTGGTCGCTCCTCCCAGCGCACACGGCAGTACATGGATTCGTAAAATGGTGCCTTATGTTACTGCTTCGGCTAGTGGCTGGATGACCTTTAGAGGAGCCCGAAGACGCCGGGCGATCGATAAAGGTTTTGTCCTGAGCGATCACTGTGATTGGCAAGGATTATTAGAAAGTATTGAGGCTACTGGTGCCGAAAAGATCATCAGCACGCACGGCTATACCGATATTTTCACTCGGTATTTGCTGGAGCAAGGTTATGATGCACGTACCGAAGCGACACAATATGAAGGCGAATTAGGAGAGGAAACTGAAAAAGAACAGGAATGAGAGCATTTGCCCAACTTATTAAAAAGATAGACAGCACCAACAAAACCAACATCAAGGTTGATGCCCTCACCGAATATTTTAAAGTGGCTCCGCCGCAAGACAAAGTGTGGACGATCGCAATACTTTCACACCGCAGACCTCCCCGACCGGTAAATACAACCTTACTGCGCACTTGGGCTTCGGAGTTGGCAAACATTCCCTTGTGGTTGTTTGAAGAAAGTTACCACATCGTAGGCGATCTCGCTGAGACGATTGCTTTGGTCATTCCCGCTTCAGAAGAAAGTACCGACAAAAGTCTCACCCAGTTTCTGGAAGAAATTATCGCACTCAAGAAAAAACCCGAAGAAGAAAAACGAGCTTATCTGCGATCCAACTGGACCGACCTCAACTATTATGAGCGTTTTGTATTTAGCAAACTCATTACAGGAAGTTTTCGCATTGGCGTGAGCCAGAAATTGATGACGCGTGCGCTCGCAAAGGCTACCGGCATTGACGTTGATATTTTGGCCTATAAACTTATGGGGAATTGGGATCCCAAGACCATAAGCTTTCAAGAGCTTATTTTAGAAGAAAACAAAGCAGATTACCTCAGCAAACCGTATCCGTTCTACCTCGCTTACGCAATCGAAGATGAGCCCGAAGATTTAGGAGATGTGTCTGAGTGGTTTGCAGAACATAAATGGGACGGCATTCGCTCGCAAGTGATCATTCGGGATAACGAACTCTTTGTATGGAGTCGCGGTGAAGAATTAGTTACCGATAAATATCCTGAGTTTGAGGCTTTGGTCGAAGCCTTGCCTAACGGAACCGTTTTGGATGGTGAAATTCTTCCGTTTAAAAATGGGGTGATCGGCACCTTTAATGATTTACAAACGCGTATTGGTCGTAAAAATGTTTCTAAAGCATTGCTCAAAAAAACGCCGATAATCCTCAAAGCTTATGATATTTTAGAATGGAAAGACAAAGACATTCGCGATCTGGCTTTCGCCGAAAGGCGCAAAATCCTTGAAAAATTATATAGCGAAGTTAAAACGGAATCGCTGCCGCTGCATCTTTCTGAAACTATGGAATTTGACACCTGGGAAGCTGCGGCTCAAGAACGCGAACGCAGCCGCGAAGTCATGTCTGAAGGTTTGATGCTGAAGCGAAAAGATTCACCCTACCTAGTAGGACGTAAAAAAGGAGACTGGTGGAAATGGAAGGTAGAACCCCTTACCATTGACGCTGTACTCACCTATGCGATGCGCGGGCACGGCCGTCGCAGTAATTTATTTACCGACTACACTTTTGGTCTTTGGGACGATAACAAAGAAGAACTTGTCACTTTTGCCAAAGCGTATTCCGGCCTTACTGATAAGGAGTTTCGCAGTCTCGATGCGTGGATCAAAAAGAACACTTTAGAACGTTTTGGTCCTGTGCGCAGCGTGACTCCGTATCACGTTTTTGAGATCGCTTTTGAAGGCATCGCCCCTTCCAAACGTCATAAAAGTGGAGTTGCAACCCGTTTCCCAAGAATGCTGCGCTGGCGGAAAGATAAAAAAATAGAGGATGCCAATACCCTTGAAGATTTAAAACAATTGATCCCAAAGCCTGAGAAATCTAAATAAGGAAACATTTGAAATTTTAACTTTAAAAGGATTAAACGCTCTCCTCCTTTTCAAGGAGGAGAATGAATTTGCCAAAGGCAAAGAAAGAGGTGGTAACAGGTTGTTTAAAATGAAAAAACAAGTACATAATTTAAAGGAACTCGAATCTCAACGAAAGTATCTAAGGTCTAATTTAACAGCGGCTGAAGCTTATTTATGGAACTATTTAAAAAAATCTCAACTTAATGGAAGAAAATTTAGAAGACAACACAGTATATCACATTTTATCGTTGATTTTTATTGCCCGAAAGAAAAATTGATCATAGAACTTGACGGACAACATCATTTAAGCTCTACCGCCATGGAGTACGATGAATTCCGCACAAAGAAGTTGAATGATTTAGGTTATACTATAATTCGCTTTGAGAATAAAATGGTGTTTGACCTTTTACCAAGTGTTTTGAAAGAAATCGAGGATAATTTTAAATGCTAAATTAAATCAATGTTATTGGCGGTAATGAAACCACCCCGTCGCGATTTAGATCGCGACACCCCTCCTAAATTTAGGAGGGGAGCCATAACAATCTGAGTCCAGTTCAAAACCCATCTGCTATTCATAACGAAATGACCCACAAACAACTTCATAAACTTGCCACTAATTGGTTTAAGGATCAAGGGTGGAAACCTTTTGCCTTTCAGGAAGAAACTTGGAATGCATTTTTAGAAGGTAAAAATGGATTGCTGAATGCACCCACAGGTAGCGGAAAAACATACGCCTTATGGGTAGCCTTCGTATTGGATTATATCAAAAACAATCCCGATTATAAAACCAAACACAAGCCCGGTCTTAAAGCGATTTGGATCACACCTCTTCGCGCGCTTTCTGTTGAAATTGCACAGGCAGCCCAACGTTTTGCTGATGGTTTGGATACCCAACTAACAGTTGGGATTCGCACCGGTGACACGCCTCAAGCCGAACGGGCGAAGCAAAAAAAGAAAATGCCCGATTTGCTGGTCACCACTCCAGAAAGTCTTCAGTTATTGCTGACTTCAAAAGGATATGACAAGGTTTTTAAAAACACTACTGCTATCGTTATTGATGAGTGGCACGAACTTTTAGGAAGCAAACGCGGTGTGCAAGTAGAGCTCGGTTTGTCTCGCCTCAAAACGATCGCGCCGCAGTTGCGCATTTGGGGTGTTTCGGCAACTATAGGGAATCTAAATCAGGCACGCGAGGTGCTTCTGGGACCCGAATCTCAAGCATTTAAAAATTCTGCATTAATCAAAGCCAATCTTGGAAAAACCTACAAAGTAGAAAGCATCATCCCGGAGACTATGGAAAAATTTCCGTGGCGTGGGCATATGGGTTTGCATTTGCTTGAAGAGGTGGTTCCCATCATCAATAATAGTAAAACCACTTTGCTTTTTACCAATACCCGGGCGCAATGTGAGTTGTGGTTTCAAAAACTGATGCATAAACATCCCGAATTTGCCGGCGAGATGGCGATGCATCACGGCAGCATCAATAAAGAAACGCGATTGTGGGTTGAAGAAGCCATTCGCAACGAAAGCCTTAAAGCCGTGATTTGTACCTCGAGTCTAGATCTGGGCGTTGATTTTGCGCCGGTAGAAAGTATCATTCAAATTGGTGGTCCAAAAGGGGTTGCGCGCTTTCTACAACGTGCAGGACGCAGCGGTCACCAGCCCGGTAAAGAAAGTGTGATCTACTTTTTACCTACGCACGCCATCGAGTTGATCGAAGCTTCAGCACTGGGAAAAGCGGCGATCAATCAGGTCGTTGAAGATCGTATTCCGTATTTGTTGAGCTTTGATGTATTGATTCAGTATTTGACGACTTTAGCAGTTTCAGACGGTTTTTATCCTGCGGAAATTTATCAGGAAGTCAAGCAAACCTTCTGCTTTCAGGCAATGTCAGACGAGCAATGGCGATGGATCTTAAATTTCATCACAAAAGGCAGTCAGTCGTTGCAAGCCTATGATGAGTATAAGAAAATTGAGATCGAAGAAGACGGAAAATTCAAAGTAAACAGCAGATCGGTAGCGATGCGCCACCGGCTACAAATTGGTACCATTGTTGGCGATGCGGCGCTTCAGGTAAAATATTTAAAAGGTGGCTACATCGGTACAGTCGAAGAATGGTTTATCTCTAAACTAAAGCCCGGCGATGTCTTTACTTTTGCAGGAAGAAATCTCGAACTCTACCGCATTAAAGGAATGCAGGTTTTGGTCAAAAAAGCCAAAACCAAAAAACAAGCGCGCGTGGTAAGTTGGATGGGTGGCCGACTCACATTATCTGCGCAAATGAGCGAATTGCTGCGCGAAGAGTTGTACTCGGCAAATCTTCCTTTGGAAGAACAAACGCGCGAACTGCAAGCCCTCAAAGATATTTTTGAGCGGCAACGCGTAGAATCTATCGTACCGACTGATGATCAATTTTTGATCGAAACCTTTAAAAGTCGGGAAGGTTATCACCATATTTTTTATCCGTTTGAAGGGCGTTTTGTACACGAAGCTTTGGGCAGTTTGCTCGCCTATCGCATCAGTTTGCTGTCGCCCATTACCTTCAGCATCGCTTTTAACGATTATGGTTTTGAAATTCTTTCTGATCAACAAATAGATATGCAGCAAGTGCTCGACAACGACTTGTTTACTTCGGCTTATTTATTTGAAGACTTGCAGAAAAGCTTAAACAGCACAGAAATGGCCCGCAGAAAATTCAGAGATATTGCGGTGATCAGCGGTATGGTTTTTACAGGATTTCCCGGGAAAATCATCAAAAACAAACATTTGCAAAGCAACAGTCAGTTGTTGTTTGAAGTATTCAGAGATTATGAACCGGAGAATCTTTTGTTTCAGCAAGCCTATCGCGAGACTTTTGAACATCAATTGGAAGAAGGCCGTTTGCGCATTGCTCTTGAGCGAATAGAACAACAAGAGATCGTAGTTAAAAACTGTAAAAAAGCGACCCCATTTTCCTTCCCAATCATCACCGATCGCCTTCGTGAAAAACTAAGCAGCGAGAAGCTTGAAGATCGCATTAAAAATATGCTGAAGTATCTCGATAAATACTAGCAGCACCCTTTCAATCTTAACAAACTTTAGCCTTTCTTTAAATCTAAAATAACAGCTTACAGCCTATAAACACTAGTGTTTATCAGTATCTTTAATATAAAGAAAACTAATCTTTCCGCTTTGCGGAAAACCAAAAAAATAAAGTTATGAAAAGTGTACAACCGTATTTAACCTTTAGAGGAAATTGTCAGGAAGCCTTAAATTTTTATCAGAACTGCTTTGGTGGTCAGATCAAAAATAAAGACACCTATGAAGGCAAAGAAATTGATATTCCCGGAGATTATCGCAACAAATTGCAGCACGCGGAATTAGAAGGAAAAGGCATTCATATTATGGCGTATGACGCGGCACCAGATACACCACTTACTGAAGGAAATCAGGTTCAATTAAGCGTGGATCTAGAGAGTAAAGAAGAAACTGATGAATTATTTGAAAAACTTTCTGCCGGCGGACAAGTAGTAACTCAATTGCAAGAAACCAGCTGGAATGCATACTACGGAAGATTGCGCGATCAATTTGGCGTAAACTGGATGCTGAATTATCAAAAAAATTAAGATTCCATATTCTAGAATTTTTAGAAAAATCTGCTCATCACGAGCAGATTTTTTGTTTTTATAAACAGCCTTTCAATCTAGAAAACTTGAAATTTGCGTTGTAATGACGCAAGAGATCAGCATACAGAAGAATACGTTTACCATGCATCCTTCAGGAGGAATGCTTTGGCATGAGAAGCGCATGCTGTTGATCGCTGATGTACATCTGGGGAAGGTCTCGCATTTTAGAAAACATGGGAGCGCAGTACCGCTAAGAGCGGTTGCTGCTAATTTTGACCAACTCACGCGCGTCGCCGACTATTACCAAGCGCAGTCCATTTGTTTTCTGGGAGATCTCTTTCACAGCAGCTTAAATACCGAGTGGAAACTTTTTGAGAAATGGGTGCAGTCTCGTGATGAAACCTTGATACTCATCGCCGGGAATCACGATATCATTTCGCCTGTAAAGTATGATAATCTGAATATTGATATTTACAGTGAATTTCAATCAAATGGTTTTTTATTAACGCATCACCCTGAGGAGCGTAAAGGCTTTTTCAATTTTTGCGGACACATACATCCCGGAATTCGGCTGGGCGGAATTGGCCGACAAGTACTTAAACTTTCGTGTTTCTTTAAGACTGAAAATCAACTGATTTTACCTGCGTTTGGTACCTTTACCGGAAACTATTATCTCGAACCTCAATCGGGAGATCAGGTTTTTGCAATAACTAAAAATGAGGTAATCCCCATTCAATGAAAAAAAAATTAGCCCTTATCAATTTGATCTCTGTGATTACCGCCGTTGTAGTCAATTATCTATCACAAACGCAACGCTGGAACAATACGACCATTGGCGAGATGAGCGCTAAATATGATAATTTATTCACCCCTGCAGGCTATGCTTTTGCTATTTGGGGTGTGATTTTTTTAGGGCTGATAGCCTATGCCCTTTTCGGAATCAAACGCGCATTTTTTAGTAAAAAAGAAACGCCGCATATTGAGCAAACCGGTTATTGGTTTGCGCTAACCAACTTTTTAAACACGGCTTGGGTTGTTGCTTTTACCTATGACTACGTCTGGCTTTCTGTTTTGATCATCATCGGGATGTTAATCGCACTTTTAAAAATCGTTTTTAAAACCAATATGGAGCGCTGGGATGCACCTATCGAGATCATCGCTTTTGTGTGGTGGCCTGTTTGTATTTACAGCGGTTGGATCGCCGTGGCAACTATTGCAAATATTTCGGCATTTTTGGTTAAGTTAGGATTAGCCGGAAGTCAGTTAACGCAAATCATTTTCACCATGCTTTTGATTACGATCGCGGTTTATATCAATCTTTTAATAACCAATCTGCGCAATATGCGTGAATTTGCGATGGTGGGTGCCTGGGCACTTTTTGCCATTTTTATTCGCCATAAGGAAAGCTTAGAAAGTGTTGCTTATTTTGCTTTGGCAGGCTGCGTCTTACTTGTTGTTACTGCAGGATTGCACGGCTACCGCAATCGAGCTACCAATCCGTTTAATAAACTCAAGCAGCGATTTAACAATTAAGCTGAAAAGGTATTTCTTCTTCGGAAAGAACTTTTATTTTTTTAAGAAAATCTGGATGAAATGGGTTAATAAGTAGATTGTATTCCTGTTCAAAAAACCTTAGTGGTATTCTTGCAGAAGGTACAGCTAAAGCTAGGGATTCTTTCTTTAAAGCCCAATTACTTCCAATTTCCTGAGTACTTCTTGGGTGTGGGCGAAAATCCCAACCTCTTGGCAACTCATTTAAATCTATTCGCTGCGGCTCTGCATCAAGTTCTAATACGGCAATTTTCCAGTTAAAATCAGAAACCGAAGCGCCACGAATAGAAAGATGCTCCATCATTGACACAGACACATAACTACTTGCATAAATGATTGGTGTAAATCCTTTATTCCAGCGTGCAGCAGCCGGACCATAACCTAATGCAGAATATCCTTCTCGATCTATATAAATGCGATACACTTTCATTAAATAATTGCTCCCCAAGCTAGTGCATCTAGTGCCTCATCAACGTACTCTAAACCATTGGGGTCTTGAATCATCTGTTTAGGAATAACATTACCTAAGGCCTGATTGGGAGTTCCCAACCAATCTAGAAATTGCTGTTCTGAACCAAAAATTGAAATACCTTTTTTAATAAGCTCATTTACATCATAGATCATTTTTGAACTTAGCTTACTCAAAATGCCATTATTTGATTTCCAACGCGAAATAGTAGATGGATTAACATCTAGAAAATGGGCACTTTCTTCCTGATTAAATTCAAGAAAATCGAGAACAGACTTTGCTTTTTGGTAAGGTAAACTTTCTTGCCGCCAATAAGCAACAGCCTCTTCTTTCACAGAAGCGCTACTAAGAGACTCTTCAACAGATTTGTAAGATTTCATTGTATTACACATATAATTGCAAATGCAATATACAAAATAATTAAATGCAATTAAACCCTAAACACTTGATAATTAAACACTAGTCCTTTTTAAAGCATAGACTTAATATCATTTGCCCAACTGGGGTAGCTAAAAACCATTCCTTTTAAGGTATTTACCTCAAGCTTGCTGTGCATCGCCATCATAAATAAATTGATGGTTTCCGCAGCTTCACTGCTTAGTAGATGTGCCCCTAGAAGTTGTCCGGTTTTCTTATCAACTAGCGTTTTGTACGCATAATGTGTTTCATTCAAGCGCTTGGCATTATACCAATCTTCAACCGAAGCCGTTTTTACCTCAAAATCATAGCCTTGCTTTTGAGCCTCTTGCTCTGTCAGTCCCACACTCGCCAATTGCGGAATGGTAAAAACTACTGAAGGCGTTGCGGGAACATCGACTTCTGCGCTGTTTCCATTTAAAATATTCTTGGAGACATAATAAGCTTCTTGATGCGCCACCGGAGTTAGGGGCAGATTACTCGTGTCTGAAACATCACCACAAGCATAAACCGAAGGATTTGTCGTGCTTTGCATAAATGTATTCACCGCAACCCCTTTTTTTGAAAACGCCACATTGCCTTTTTCCAGATCGAGTTCGTCTACCGCCGGGACGCGACCCGCAGTATTAAAGATCAATTCGGCTTTCAGTTTTTCTGAATTTCCGTTATGATCTACCGTTAATCTATGGTTTTTGCGCAGTTTTTCGATTGCTTTTGCTTCGGCGTTAAAAAGGAATTTAATCCCAAGTTCCTCCGATTTTTTTTGAAGCTGAAGCGCTAAATCTTCATCAAAATTAGAAAGTATACGCGCATTCACATCAACTATCGTAACATCCACGCCACATCGTGCGGCAATATGGGCAAATTCCATCCCAATATAACCGGCGCCAATAAAGATTATACTTTCAGGTAAAGCTTCGAGCTCGAGAAAATCATCACTGATCAAGGTGTGTTCATCTCCAGGAATATTTAAATGCATTGGAATATTTCCTGTGGCGATCACGATTTTATCGGCAGTAACCGTTTTTCCTTCTACAGACAAAGTGTTTTCATCTAGAAACTTCGGCGATTGATGATACAAGGTTATCCCTTGATCTTTCAGTTTTTCTTCGGTGGTAAACGGCACGGCCCCAGTGAATGTCTTTTTGAACTCCATCAAATCAGACCAACGTACCTCAGGAACTTCTGCAATTCCTTTTCCTTTTAAATTTTGGCTGCGCTCGATAATTTCTGTCAAGCCTACTAAAACCTTTTTGGGGTCACAACCTCGATTGGCGCACGTTCCGCCAAACTCCCGATTGTCTGCAATCGCAACGTTTAGGCCCGCTTCGACCGCATCATAAGCCACATGTTTACCGGCATTGCCGGTTCCTATCACAAAAAGATCGTAATGCGCTATCGCCATAAATTTTTGATTTTTATAAAGATAAAGGGCGCATGTCGGTTTTATGTTAGCAAAATTGTAAATCGCTGTTAGGCTTTTGCCAAAAGCAATTTTTGTTACCAAAATGCTAAATCTCAAATCCTGTTTTAAAACCAAGTTTTCCGCAGTATCTTTGCCCACCTATGGGTAAAACCACGATCACCAAGCCTTTTTTAGAGTCTGCACAACTGCAAGAACTCGGGAACGCTATTGCCGTTTCTCAAAATAGAATCAATCTCGACGGACTCATAGGTTCGTCGCTTTCTATTGCCATTGCCGAAAGTTTTAAAACTGCAGATAAGCCTTTTCTGGTCATTCTAAATGACAAAGAAGAAGCGACGTATATTCTTAACGATCTCGAGCAACTGGTCAAAGAGGATCACGTGTTGTTTTATCCCGGAAGTTACCGCAGACCTTATCAAATTGAAGGGACCGATAACGCCAATATTTTATTGCGTGCCGAAGTGCTTAACCGCATCAACAGCCGCAAAAAACCGGCGCTTATTATTACCTATCCTGATGCGCTTTTTGAAAAAGTAGTCACCCGAAAGGAGCTTGATAAAAGCACGCTCAAGGTAAAAATCAACGATAATCTCTCGCTGGATTTTGTTAATGAAATGCTCTTTGAGTATAAGTTTAAGCGTGTTGATTTTGTGACCGAACCCGGCGAATTTTCGGTGCGTGGGGGAATTATAGATGTGTTTTCTTTTTCTCACGATCAGCCTTATCGTATTGAGTTTTTTGGTGATGAGGTAGACAGCATCCGAACGTTTGATGTAGAAACACAACTTTCCGTTGACAAGATCAACAAAATAAGCCTGATGCCCAATGTAGAAAACAAGGCACTTCAGGAAACACGCGAAAGCTTTTTAAAATATATCGCTGCAGATACGGTGATTTTTACTCAAGATATTGAGCAATTGGCAACACGTATCGATACCAATTTCAGCAAAGCGGAAGAAGCCTTTCAAAAGCTGGACAGCGAGATCAAAAGGCATGAACCTTCAGAGTTGTTTTGCGACGCTACAAGCATCAAAAAACAACTTTTAGATTTTACGCTGGTGCGTGTAAGCGAAGGCTTATCCTTACCGAGCGATAAAGCTTCCGCAAGCATCAATTTTAATCAGCAGCCGCAACCGGCATTCAACAAGCAATTCAATTTGCTAATCGAAAATCTCAATGAAAATCACGAAGCCGGTTATACCAATTATATTTGCTGCGCCAGCGAGCAACAAGCCAAACGTTTTCAGGATATTTTTAACGATGCCGACCTCAACGTAAAGCAGTATGAGACGATTATTGTCTCCCTTTACCGCGGTTTTATTGATGACGATCTAAAAATGGTGTGTTATACAGACCATCAGATCTTTGAGCGCTATCATAAGTTTAAACTGAAAGACGGCTACGCCAAAAAACAAGCGATCACGCTTAAAGAATTGACAAGTCTTCAAGTCGGCGATTACATCACGCATATTGATCACGGGATCGGGAAATTTGGTGGACTCCAGAAAATTGAAGTAGAAGGAAAACGTCAAGAAGCTATAAAACTCATTTATGGCGAGCGCGATGTACTTTACTTAAGTATTCACTCGCTGCATAAAGTGACCAAATACAACGGCAAAGACGGGAAGCCGCCACAGATCTACAAACTGGGAAGCGCTGCCTGGAAAAAGCTGAAGCAAAAGACCAAAACCAAGGTTAAGGAGATCGCCTTTAACCTTATTAAATTATACGCCAAGCGCCGTCTTGAAAAAGGTTTTGCTTTTGGTCCTGACACCTATTTGCAAAACGAACTCGAAGCCAGTTTTATTTACGAGGACACACCAGATCAAAGCAGCGCCACCGAAGCCGTAAAGGCCGATATGGAAAGTCCGCGCCCAATGGATCGTCTCGTGTGTGGTGATGTAGGTTTTGGTAAGACTGAAGTTGCCATCAGAGCCGCTTTTAAAGCGGTGGATAACGGGAAGCAGGTTGCCGTGCTTGTACCCACCACGATTTTGGCTTTTCAGCATCATAAAACCTTTAGTGAACGACTAAAAGATTTACCGGTCACGGTAGATTATCTGAATCGTTTCCGCACTGCGAAAGAAAAAAGGGAAACGCTTGAACGTCTAGAAAATGGTCGTGTAGACATCATCATTGGTACGCACCAGCTCACCAACAAAAATGTAAAGTTTAAAGACCTCGGGCTGTTGATCGTTGACGAAGAACAGAAATTTGGTGTTGCGGTTAAAGATAAACTGAAGACCATCAAGGAGAATGTTGATACGTTAACATTAACGGCGACACCTATCCCGCGTACGCTGCAATTCAGTTTGATGGCGGCGCGTGATTTGAGTACGATCACCACACCACCACCCAACCGCTACCCTATTGAAACGCACATCATCAGACTTTCTGAAGAGACGATACGCGATGCGATCTCGTATGAAATTCAGCGTGGCGGTCAGGTATTCTTCATACACAACAGGCTACAAAATATTAAGGAAGTTGCGGGAATGATTCAGCGTCTGGTTCCTGATGCCAAAGTGGCTATCGGTCACGGGCAGATGGATGGGAAAAAGCTTGAAGAGCTGATGCTGCAATTTATGGATGGCGCTTTTGATGTTTTGGTTTCTACAACCATTATAGAAAGCGGTCTCGATGTGCCTAATGCCAATACGATCTTTATCAATAATGCCAATAATTTTGGCCTGTCTGACTTGCACCAGATGCGCGGACGTGTAGGCCGAAGTAACAAAAAAGCGTTTTGCTATTTCATCACGCCGCCACTTTCGGCGATGACTGATGATGCGCGCAAACGAATCACGGCTTTAGAGCAATTCTCAAGTTTGGGAAGTGGTTTCAATATTGCGATGAAAGATTTAGAAATACGCGGCGCCGGAGATTTATTAGGTGGTGAGCAAAGCGGATTCATCAACGAAATAGGTTTTGACACCTACCAGAAAATCCTCAACGAAGCGATTGAAGAGCTGAAAGAAAATGAGTTTGCAGAGCTCTATGCACACGAGAATGTTGATGACGAAAACAAAGAATACGTCAAAGACACCGTCATAGATTCTGACTTTTCATTGTTGTTTCCGGATGACTACATCAACAATATTACCGAGCGTTTAAATCTCTATACCGAATTAAACAACCTCAAAACCGAAGAAGAACTTGCAGCTTTTGAAGCGCGATTGATCGACCGTTTTGGAGAGTTGCCTAAGCAAGCCGAAGACTTGTTAAACTCGGTGCGTATCAAATGGATCGCTACGCATTATGGCCTGGAAAAAGTGGTGATGAAAAACAAAAAACTCATCGGGTTCTTTATTGCAGATCAGCAGTCTAAATTTTATCAAAGTCCGGCGTTTTCCAGAGTGCTTCAGTTTGTACAAACCCATTCAAACAAGGTCACGCTTAAAGAGAAAAAAACCAGCAAAGGTTTACGCTTATTGTTGACCGCGGCCGGGGTTTCTTCAGTAGAAAAAGCTTTGGATATCTTAAGACCTTTGATGCCAAAAAAGGTAGAACAGGTTTCAGAATAGGTTAAAACCGATACAGATTCACTAGAATTTCTAAAATCGTCAATTCGCCTCAAACCGCATTATACTTGAAATGTCGGGTGAATGTCGGGTAAAATGTGTGCCAAAAAATTGTCTGAAATAGGTTGCTGTTTTTAGTATTGCACTGTCTAACATTCTTGTATTTTTAGATGCGCATCACTACAAGAGCAATCTTATGTCACTCATGAAACAACCACAATTAGGGCTGAAAATTTTAGAATTACGTCAGCAAAAAGGATTTACTCAAGAAGAACTTGTAGAACAGTGTAATATTTCGGTGCGCACCATTCTGCGTATTGAAGCCGGCGAAGTTATGCCGCGTGTATACACCGTAAAAACCATTCTCGCTGCGCTAGATCGCGACCTCGACGACTTACAGGAATCTGTTTTTGAAAAGAAAGTAAAGAAGGCTTTTTTCCTTGAAATCGATGACGATAAAAAGGTGTCGTTCTTATTTAACCAACTCCATCTCGGTTGGGTTGCGGGAATTCTGAGTATGCTCTTTTTGGTTTTTCAACTTGTAGAAGAAACCGCCTTTCTGACGACCAAGGCGTATTATTTTGGCGAAGTATTCTATGTAACCGTCACCATACTTGCCGCCATTGCTTTTGCGTTGCATATGCGCGCATTTGTTTTGATCGGCGAATTGTTTAAAGCCGGCTTTCTAAAAACCAGTGCGCTTATCGCCATTGCGATCAACACCTTGATCGCGATCTACTCGATCGTTGATCTTCATTTTCAATACATCAAGCTTGAAGCTTTTGCATTGATCTACAGCGTGCTTTTTGGAATAGTTTTTATCTGTATGGGAATCGGGCTGTATAAAACCAATCATCTTGGTCAGCTGCCCAAAGTAACCGGAATAATCACTTTAATTTTAGGCTTTATGTTCTTAACCATAATTATGGTGGCCATTGCCGGTCCTGCAAGCATTCTAGTTCAAGGACTTTATGTAGCGATTATTTTGAGGGCGATAGCGACCATAAAACAACAAATTACTGCGGAAGCATAAATTCTAAAAAGAGGAATCAATTCAAGTTTGATTCCTCTTTTTAAGTTTCAGAAATAATAAAACGCATCTTCAAAATGCTCCAGTTGTTCTTGGGTTTTATTTTTTAAAACGGCGATGACATCAAAACGAACTTCAAGATCCAGATCGTTTGAGATGATGTATTCATTGGTGGCTTTCACCAGCAATTTGATCTTTGCCGGCGTCACAAAATCTTGTGGATCGCCAAAAAAATCTGAATTGCGGGTTTTGACCTCAACTACGACCAATTGATTATTTTTTAGCGCGATAATATCCAATTCGGCTTTATTGAAAAACCAATTGCGTTCTAATAGTTCGTACCCCTTTTTCTCGAGATAGTTCGCAGCATATTCTTCACCCCATTTCCCGAGTTCGTTATGGTTCATAAGCCTTATTCCAATTGATCAAAATAGAGTTTGGCACCACGCTCATTCACCTCAAGTGAAGCGCTTCGGCCCAAAATAAGCGCGCGATTATCCTTTAAATGCCCCGCCGGAAAATCAAAACATACCGGGTAATCGTATTCTTCAACAGCATCCATAACTATTTCCTGGGCCGTTTTCCCAAAAGGTGTAGAATTGTCGTGCATACTGGTAAGTCCGCCTACCACCAAGCCGCGTATATTACGCAGCATGCCGTTGCGTTTTAAATTGACCATCATTCGGTCTACGTGGTATAAATATTCGTCCAGGTCTTCAAGAAACAAAATCTTGTTGGTCGTATCTATGGCAGAGTGGCTTCCGCAAAGCGAATATAAAATAGAGATATTTCCGCCTACTAGTTCACCTTTTGCTGTTCCCAATCGGTTTAAAGGAGCACTTTCAATGTGATAATGTACGGGCTTACCAAACCAGGCATTTTCAAGCGTTTGTTTGGCAACAGCAGTATTGCGACCTATTCCCACAGGCATAACTCCGTGAATGGTTTCAAACCCTAATTTGTGAATTTGAGAATGCAAAACCGTCACATCGCTATATCCTATGATCCATTTAGGATATTTAATGAATTTATAAAAGTTGATCTCATCGATGATACGCACCGTCCCATAACCTCCTTTTGCACACCAGATCGCGTTGATTTCTTCGTCGTCAAGCATCGCTTGTAAATCTGCTGCGCGCAATGCATCAGAACCACCGTATTGATGGTCTGAAGCACCAATGGTTTTTCCTAAAACAGGTTCTAGTCCACAGGCTTCTAAAAGCGCAATTCCTTCTTCCAGATCGTCACGGTCTACTTTACGTGCGGTACATACAATACCAACTTTATCTCCTTTTTTTAAATAGGGCGGGGTCAACATAAACAGCTAAATAGTGCCTAAAGGCTTTAATTTTAAATCGTTAATCAAGAAAAACAACTACTGCAATCGCCGATTAGTTTGTCAAAAAGCCACAGAAAACACAGTATTGTTTTAAAATGTAATATACCAATATACGCACTAATTAAATGAAGTGCCAGTCTGGTTTTGTTTATATGCATAAATGGTATCTTTGCCGCTGAAATTTTATTCGCATTATGAGTCCGAAACGATATACGATTACCGCCGCATTACCTTATACCAATGGGCCAATTCACATTGGGCATTTAGCCGGAGTTTATGTTCCTGCAGATATTTATGCCCGCTACCTGAGAGGGATGGGTAAAGATGTTGCTTACATCTGCGGTAGTGATGAGCACGGCGTTGCCATTAGCATCAAAGCCAAAAAAGAAGGAATCACTCCGCAAGAAGTGGTAGACAAATACCACAAGATCATCAAAGATTCTTTTGAAGATTTTGGGATTTCTTTTGACAATTACTCGCGCACTTCGGCACAAGTACATCACGATACGGCTTCAGAATTTTTCAAAACGCTTTATGCAAAAGGTGATTTTATTGAAGAAGTGACCGAGCAGCTTTTTGATGCCGAAGCCAATCAATACTTAGCCGATCGTTTTGTAACCGGAACATGCCCAAAATGTGGTCACGAGGAAGCGTATGGTGATCAGTGCGAGAATTGCGGTTCTTCTTTAAATGCAACCGATTTGATCAATCCGAAATCAACCATTTCTGGATCAAAGCCGGTTTTAAAAGAAACCAGACACTGGTTTTTACCACTGGATCGCTATGAAGATTTTCTAAAAAAATGGATTCTTGACGGACATAAAAAAGACTGGAAACCGAATGTTTACGGCCAATGTAAATCGTGGATCGACGAAGGTTTACGCCCACGTGCAGTAACCCGTGATCTCGATTGGGGAATTCCTGTACCGGTAGATGGCGCCGAAGGTAAAGTGCTTTATGTATGGTTTGATGCCCCAATAGGCTATATTTCTTCAACCAAAGAATGGGCAGCGCGCGAAGGCAAAAACTGGGAAGACTACTGGAAAGCAGACGACACCAAACTGGTACACTTTATCGGGAAAGACAATATTGTTTTTCACTGTATCATTTTCCCGAGTATGCTGGAAGCCGAAGGAAGCTATATTTTACCAGATAATGTGCCCGCAAATGAATTTTTGAACTTAGAAGGCAACAAGCTTTCTACTTCAAAAAACTGGGCAGTTTGGTTGCACGAGTACCTTGAAGAATTTCCGGGGCAGCAGGATGTGTTGCGTTATACGCTTACGGCCAACGCTCCAGAAACTAAAGATAACGACTTTACCTGGGCAGATTTTCAAGCCAGAAATAACAACGAGCTGGTTGCCATTTTTGGAAACTTCATCAACCGCGTGGTGGTGTTGACCAATAAATATTATGAAGGGAAAATTCCGCAGGCGCTTGATTTTAATGCTGAAGACGAAAAAGTCTTAGCCGAAATGAAAGCCTATCCTGCAGTGATCGCGAGTTCTATTGAACGCTACCGTTTCCGCGAAGCGCAAAACGAACTGATGAATGTTGCGCGCTTAGGAAATAAATACCTGGCTGATGCAGAACCTTGGAAAACCTTCAAAACCGATCCTGAGCGCACCAAAACGGTGATGTACATCGCATTGCAAATCGCCGGAACCTTAGCTGTGTTGAGTGAACCGTTTTTACCACACACGGCAAAAACACTCAAGCAAATGCTAAATATAGAGAGTGAAGATCCGCTTATGCAACTTCCTGAGCCGTTGAGCTGGGAGGTTCTTGGGGAGAAAATAGATTTACTTCCTGTAGGGCACAGCATCAACAAAGCTGCACTTCTATTCAGTAAAATAGAAGACGAGCAAATACAAAAACAACTTGACAAATTAGAAGCGACTAAAATGAGTAATCAAGCCGAAAACACTCCGGTAACCCCACAAAAGGACACCATCGAATTTGATGATTTCACCAAGTTAGATTTACGGGTAGGAACTATTCTGGAAGCCGAAAAAATGGCCAAAACCAAAAAGCTTTTAATCTTAAAAGTAGATACTGGTCTTGATGTGCGCACCATCGTTTCTGGTATTGCAGAAAGCTTTAAACCGGAAGATATCATTGGTAAGCAAGTAACCGTTGTGGCCAATTTGGCTCCGCGTAAATTACGTGGTGTAGAAAGCCAGGGAATGATCTTAATGACCGAAGATAAACAAGGAAAACTCGTGTTTATGAATCCTGACACCGCCGGCGTAAAGAACGGTGAAGCGGTGAGTTAATGTCTCGATCCAATTTTTATAAATTTTAAAAGGGAGGTAGTAATTTTACTTCCCTTTTTTTAGTATTATTCTTTTTATGACAGCACTTCTCTCCTACCTAAAATCTTCAACCAATCTTCCGGAAACGGGCATCAAAAATGTGTTGCAACTTCTTGATGAAGATGCGACCATCCCTTTTATTGCACGTTACCGTAAAGAACGCACCGGGAATTTAGATGAAGTGCAACTGGGCGAAATTGTAAAGTATAAAGAACAGTTTGAGGCTTTAGAAAAGCGGAAAGTTACCATTCTAAAAGCTTTAGAAGAGCAAGAAGTCTTGACTGTAGAACTTCAAAAGCAAATAGAAAACACAACAGATGCTACTGCTTTAGAAGATCTTTATCTTCCGTATAAAAAGACGCGAAAAACAAAAGCAGATACCGCTCGTGAACAAGGACTAGAACCGCTCGCCAAAATTATTATGGCGCAAAACACACGCGATCTGGAGCAAGCTGCCGGAAGGTTTTTAAACAACGAAGTGGCATCCATAGAAGAAGCTCTTGAAGGTGCTCGACACATCATCGCAGAATGGGTGAATGAGCGCAGCGATGTACGCAACTATCTAAGGAACCAAATAGAACGTTATGCACAGATTACTTCTAGGGTAGTAAAGTCTAAAAAAGACGATGAGAAAGCGCTTAAATACAAAGATTATTTTGATTGGGAAGAGGCCTTAAACCGCATTCCCTCGCATCGCTTTCTGGCACTTTCTCGTGCGGCTGATGAAGGCTTTGTTCGTTTAAAACTAGATATTGATACCTGTCGCGCTTTAGCTCATATTGCCAATAGAATGATCAAATCACGCGGAGATTGTGCTGAGCACATTGAGCTTGCCATTGCTGATGCGTATAAACGTTTGCTGTTTCCGGCGTTGAGCAACGAGGCTTTAAGCACTGCTAAAGAAAAAGCCGACGCAGAAGCGATTAGTGTTTTTGCAAAGAATTTACGCCAACTGCTTTTAGGTTCGCCACTTGGCGAAAAGCGTATTCTCGCGATCGATCCGGGTTTTAGAACAGGTTGTAAAGTGGTTTGCCTTGACGAAAATGGCGGTTTACAACATAACGAAACCATTTATCCACACCCTCCTAAAAACGATACCAAAGGCGCCATGCGTAAAATCAGTTTTCTGGTAGATGCACACAAGATAGAAGCCATCGCTATTGGCAACGGAACCGCTAGTCGGGAAACCGAACAGTTTATTAAGCGCATGCAATTTAATCGGGATCTTGAGGTATTTGTGGTGAGCGAGGCCGGTGCAAGTATTTATTCGGCTTCAAAGATCGCGCGAGACGAGTTCCCAAATTATGATGTGACGGTGCGCGGTGCGGTTTCCATTGGTCGCCGACTTGCAGACCCGCTTGCGGAGTTGGTAAAGATCGATGCAAAATCCATTGGCGTGGGACAGTACCAACACGATGTGGATCAAACCAAATTGAAAAACGAACTCGATCGCGTGGTAGAAAGTTGTGTGAACACGGTAGGTGTAAACATCAACACCGCCAGCATTCCGTTGCTGAGTTATGTTTCTGGAATTGGACCTAAACTGGCTGAAAATATTGTAACCTACAGAGATGAAAACGGTGCTTTCGCTTCGCGGAAAGAAATTTTAAATGTTCCGCGTTTGGGTGCTAAAGCTTATGAGCAAGCTGCCGGTTTTTTACGTATCAAGAATGCTGAAAATCCGTTAGATGATTCAGCAGTGCATCCCGAGCGTTATGCTTTGGTTGAAAAAATGGCTACAAATCTGAAGCTTTCCGTAGCAGAATTGGTAGGCAATAAAACCGTGATCAAAGAATTAAGTCTCGAGGATTATGTTTCTGATGAAGTAGGCGAACTTACCCTAAAAGACATTCTTGACGAACTCGAAAAACCTAGTTTGGATCCACGAGAGCCGTCAAAGGCGTTTACCTTTAATCAAAACATACATAAGATTGAAGATCTCGAGCCCGATCAATTACTTCCCGGGATCGTGAATAACATCACTAACTTTGGCGCCTTTGTAGATATCGGCATCAAAGAAAGTGGACTGATTCACATTTCAAATCTTGCTGACGGGTATGTGAGTGATGTAAATGCGCACGTAAGCTTACAAGAACAGGTCGTGGTTAAAGTGCTTGAGGTAGACATTAAACGCAAGCGTATTCAACTTAAATTGCATAAACTGAATGCTTAAAATCGCCTATCACCCTATTTATAAACACCCCTTGCCAGAAGGACATCGGTTTCCGATGGAAAAATATGACCTACTCCCAAAGCAATTGCTTTGCGAAGGCACCTGTACTGAAGCTAATTTTTTTGAACCCGGCTTTCCTGAGGAAAAATACCTGACGGCTGTTCACACTCAAGAATATGTCACCAATCTTAAAGCGCTTAATCTGGACCGCAGGGCGATTCGAAAAACGGGATTTCCACTCTCTCAGGAGTTGGTAGACCGCGAGCAAATTATCGCTCAAGGTACAATGACGGGTTGTGAATTTGCTTTAAAATATGGGATCGCCTTCAATATTGCCGGCGGCACACATCATGCCTATTCGGGGCATGGCGAAGCTTTTTGCCTACTTAATGATCAAGCGATTGCAGCGCGGTATCTTCAGTCAAAAGGCCTGGCAAAACAAATTCTTATTGTTGACCTAGATGTACATCAAGGCAATGGCACAGCCGAGATTTTTCAAGACGACCCTTCTGTTTTTACCTTTTCGATGCACGGTGCAGGAAATTATCCCTTTAAAAAAGAAACTTCAGATCTTGATATCGCCGTTCCCGATAAAAGTGGTGATGCAGTTTATTTAGCAAAGCTGAAAGAAACGCTTCCACGTCTAATCGATCAGGTAAAGCCCGATTTTATCTTTTACCTCAGCGGCGTAGATATTTTAGAAACCGATAAACTCGGCAGACTTTCGTGTACGGTTGAAGGTTGTAAAGAACGCGATCGGTTTGCGTTGTCCTGCTTTCGCGAAAGCGGAATTCCTGTTCAAGTGAGTATGGGTGGCGGCTATTCTCCCGACATCAAAGTCATTATCGAAGCACATGCAAACACCTACCGACTGGCCCAAGAACTTTACTTTTAAGGCTTAAAATAAGGGTGATTTCCCCCATTTTGCCTACAAAAAGTTGGTTTGTAAGTATTTATAGCTATTTTTGTTAAAACTATTAACAATTAGAATGATGAAAAAAATTATCACCTTTTTTGCCCTTACCCTTTTTGCATTTGCATTCAACGCTTGTGATGCAATAGATGAACTAACTGAAATAGAAGTAGACACTACGATCACTGAAGATCTTACTATCACAGTTGCTGAAGGAGAAACTACTTTTTCTGAATCAGTAAGTATAAGCATTGATGATGAAGATGTTCAAGACAACTTAGATAAAATTGAAAACTTGCAAATTGAAAAACTTACCTATCAAATTATTAGCGTAAGTGGTACTGAAGATGTTATTGCTAGCGGAAGCTTTACTGCTGCAAGCAGCACATACCCTTGGTTTTCTACCGGAGATAGTGCTTCTGTAAATCTAACAACAGCTGCCGCTGATGGAACAGTTTATGAGATCGAAGTAAACCAAACTTTCGTAGATGCTTTTGAAGCAGACTTGAGAAGTGGTGCTACTGCAACATTATCAGCTTCAGGAACAGTATCTGATGCTCCTGTTACATTTGTTGTACGCATCACGGCTGACGTAAAAGTTACCGTAGACGCGATATAAAAAAGAATGAACTTATAAAAAACCCGGTGCATTGGCACCGGGTTTTTTTATGCAAATTTCACACAAACAGGTAAGTACAGGGAACTCCCTTTAACTTTATCAACTATCTTAGGGAGCATTTTAAACGTAATTTTCATGTCTAAACCCGAAAAATCTAAAGCCTACTGGCGCGAAAACAAGAAATATCTAGCTATTTTACTCAGCATTTGGTTTGTGGTTTCCTTTGGGTGTGGCATTCTTTTTAAAGACTTACTCAATCGATATAGTTTAGGAGGTTTTAAATTAGGATTTTGGTTTGCGCAACAAGGAAGCATCTATGTTTTTGTGTTGCTCATCTTCGTTTATGTCTTGCTTATGAACCGGCTTGATAAAAAATACGGCTATAATGAGTAAACTACCTCAGGGCAAGCCTCGGAGTATTAAACCCTTTGGCGGTGCCAATAAAAGCCTTTAATCTATTTAAGCAGATTCTTGCTGTAAATTAAACTTTCACATTATGAGCGTTCAACTTTGGACCTGGATTTTAGTAGGCATCACATTTGCCTTATACTTTGGAATTGCTATTTGGGCTCGGGCCGGCTCTACCAAAGAATTTTATGTAGCCGGAGGCGGGGTTTCTCCACTAGCCAACGGAATGGCTACCGCAGCCGACTGGATGAGTGCGGCCTCCTTTATCTCGATGGCCGGTATCATCTCTTTTGCGGGGTACGACGGCTCGGTGTATTTGATGGGTTGGACCGG
Organism: Leeuwenhoekiella blandensis MED217; assembly: GCF_000152985.1. Lineage (GTDB taxonomy): Bacteria > Bacteroidota > Bacteroidia > Flavobacteriales > Flavobacteriaceae > Leeuwenhoekiella > Leeuwenhoekiella blandensis. The sequence goes on from NZ_CH672395.1 coordinate 3,976,659, forward strand.
TGGCTACGTGCTACTCGCACTTCTGCTGGCTCCATACCTACGGAAATTCGGGAAATTTACGGTTCCTGATTTTATTGGCGATCGTTACTATTCCAACACCGCGCGTACCGTTGCGGTGATCTGTGCGCTCATCGTTTCCTTTACCTATGTTGCCGGGCAAATGCGCGGCGTGGGAATTGTATTTTCTCAGTTTCTTCAGGTTGAAATCACTACCGGTGTGATCATCGGTATGGCGGTGGTTTTGGTTTTTGCTTTTTTAGGCGGAATGAAAGGAATCACCTATACTCAAGTGGCGCAATATTGCGTGCTCATTTTTGCTTTTATGGTTCCTGCGATTTTTATTTCGATTCAAATGACGGGAAATATTATTCCTCAAATCGGGATGGGAGGTCGTGTTGAAGACGGTACCTTTCTTCTTGAGAAATTAGATAACCTACACACCCAGCTCGGTTTTAAAGAATATACTGAAGGTACCAAATCAACTTGGGATGTCTTTGCGATCACCCTCGCATTGATGGCCGGCACTGCAGGTTTACCGCACGTGATCGTAAGGTTTTTTACGGTACCTAATGTAAAAGACGCCCGTAAATCAGCCGGACTCGCACTTTTACTTATCGCGATTTTATACACCACGGCACCGGCGGTTTCTGTTTTTGCGCGTACCAACCTCATCGAGACGGTAAGCAATCAAGAATATGCATCGCTTCCTGAATGGTTTAAAAACTGGGAGAACATGGGATTGATCGCCTGGTCTGATAAAAATAAAGATGGAAAAATTCAATATGTAAATGGTGACGCCACCACAGGAAAACCAGAATTTACCGAGGCACGTGGCACTAATGGCGAACGTATCATCACTAACACTTCGACTGAAACGAATGAATTGTACGTAGATCGGGATATTATGGTACTCGCCAACCCCGAAATTGCTCAACTTCCTTCTTGGGTCATTGCCCTCGTGGCAGCCGGTGGACTGGCAGCAGCGCTTTCTACAGCGGCAGGTTTACTTCTTGTAATTTCAACTTCGGTATCTCACGATTTGATCAAAAAACAACTTAAACCCAATATTTCAGAAAAAGGCGAATTGCTTGCTGCACGTTTAAGCATTTTAGTTGCAATCATCGTTGCGGGATTATTCGGTATTTATCCGCCGGGATTTGTCGCCGCTGTTGTCGCATTGGCTTTTGGGCTTGCTGCAGCATCCTTTTTTCCGGCAATCGTGCTGGGGATTTTTGATAAACGTATGAACAAACAAGGCGCCATAAGCGGAATGATCGTGGGCACCCTATTGATGCTTTTTTATATGATTCGGTTTAAAACCGGATTGATAGGAGTTCTTGAGCCGCTTCCTGCTTCAGAATGGTGGTTTGGTACTTCTCCAGAGGGTTTTGGTACGTTTGCGATGTTGGTTAACGTGGTCATTTCGGTCACCATAAGTAGGCTTACTCCTGCTCCGCCAGAAGACGTGCAAGAGATCGTTGAACGTATACGCATCCCTAGTGGCGCCGGTGAGGCACAGAGCCATTAAAATGATAGAAGTTTAACGCATTTTTATAAAAATTTTACAGCAACTGCAGAATTGTTCAAACGCAAACCGATAACGATTTAGTAATTTTAAGGATGATTATCTAAGAACAATCCTAATTCAACCATGAGTAATTATCACATAAAACATTTAGAAGAATATTTTCAAGTCTATCGTAAATCTGTTAGAAACCCGGAAAGCTACTGGGAAGAAATAGCCGAAGAACATTTTTTATGGCATAAGCGTTGGGATAACGTACTGAGTTATGATTTTGACAAACCCGAATTTAAGTGGTTTGAAGGTGCCCAACTGAATATTACCGAAAACTGCATCGACCGTCATTTACGCACCCGCGGAGATAAAACAGCGATTCTTTTTGAGCCTAACGATCCTAAAGAAAAAGCACAACATATCACGTACAACGAATTGCACAAGCGTGTTGCCCAAATGGCAAATGTGCTTAAAGCAAAAGGAATTAAAAAGGGAGATCGCGTGTGTATTTACTTACCTATGATTCCTGAGCTTGCGATTTCTCTATTGGCTTGTGCGCGTATTGGCGCCATACATTCTGTGGTGTTTGCAGGCTTTTCTTCAAAAGCTTTAGCCACACGAATCAACGATTCTAGCTGTAAAATGGTGATCACCAGTGACGGTTCTTACCGCGGAAGCAAAACCATCGATCTAAAAGGTATCGTTGATGAAGGTTTAAAAAGCTGCGAAAGCATAGAAAGTGTTTTGGTGGTTAAGCGCATCAATTCTGATATTCATATGGAAGAAGGCCGCGATCATTGGTTACAGCCCTTGCTTGATGAAGCTGAAGAAACCTGCGCTCCTGAGATTATGAATGCCGAAGATCCGCTGTTTATTTTATACACTTCAGGTTCAACGGGAACTCCAAAAGGAATGGTGCATACCACGGCAGGTTATATGGTGTATACCGCATTTACCTTTAAAAATGTATTTCAGTATCGAGAGGATGATATTTATTGGTGTACTGCAGACATCGGGTGGATAACCGGACATAGTTATATTGTCTATGGTCCGCTGGCGAATGGTGCAACAACGGTAATGTTTGAAGGTGTGCCTAGTTATCCTGATCACGCACGTTTTTGGGAAATCGTAGAAAAGCATAAAGTGACACAATTTTATACCGCGCCAACAGCCATCAGAGCCTTAGGTAAAGAGAATCTGGATTTTGTAGAAAAACACGATCTATCTTCTTTAAAAGTACTTGGGACAGTAGGTGAACCCATTAATGAGGAAGCTTGGCACTGGTACGATGAAAATATTGGGAAGCGCAATTGCCCCATTGTAGACACCTGGTGGCAAACCGAAACCGGAGGAATTATGATCTCGCCTATTCCGTATTCTACTCCGGCGATACCAACCTTTGCAACGCTTCCGTTACCGGGGATTCAACCGGCCTTAATGGATGAAGAAGGAAAAGAAATTAAAGGAAATCAAGTAGACGGCAGACTGTGTATAAAATTTCCTTGGCCATCGATGGCGCGTACTATCTGGGGCAATCACCAACGTTATAAAGACACGTATTTTTCAGCTTTTAAAAATATGTATTTCACCGGTGACGGGGCTTTACGTGATAGCGTTGGCTATTATCGAATAACCGGTCGTGTAGATGATGTGGTTATCGTAAGTGGTCATAACTTAGGAACTGCACCAATTGAAGATGCCATTAACGAGCATCCGGCAGTTGCAGAAAGTGCTATTGTGGGATATCCTCACGAAGTAAAAGGAAATGCGCTTTACGGTTATGTAATTCTAAAAGAAACCGGGGAAACCCGTAATCAGGACAACCTGAGAAAAGAGATCAATCAAATGATTTCAGATCGTATTGGCCCCATTGCCAAACTGAATAAAATTCAGTTTACTAGCGGATTGCCCAAAACCCGAAGCGGGAAAATCATGCGTCGTATTTTACGTAAAATCGCCTCCAACGACACCTCAAATCTTGGAGATACCAGTACGCTATTAAATCCTGAAATCGTACAGGAAATAATGGACAATGTGATTAAGTAAACTACCTTAGGGAAAGCCTCTGAATATTAAACCCATTGGCGATGCCAATAAATTTATTGCTAATAAATCTTTATAAGCCACCCTTATTTTAAAACGGGTGGCTTTTTATTTTTCTTAACTAATTTGTCTATTTTTAGAACTCATCTAATCACTATTTACTTTGGAAAATTTAAGCAACCCACAACCACCCAAAACCTGGCTCGTTGAATCTATTTTAGCAACTGTTTTATGCTGCTTACCTTTTGGAATCGCAGGAATCGTAAATGCCGCAAAAGTTGAATCCCGCTTTTATGCTGGTGATATTGAAGGCGCCAATCGCGCTTCGAGAGAAGCTAAAAAATGGACTATTGTAAGTGCAGTAGTAGCACTTGGATTGGGCTTTTTATATTTTATCTTAGTGCTTATTGGTGTTGCAAGCAGTCAGTTCTAAAAAGATTCTGTTTAGCGGATTAGCACTTTTAGTAGTCGCTTTACTTTATCTCTATAAAACGTATAATCCTCTTGAAGTAAGCTTTTTTCCTAAGTGTCCATTTCACGCTTTAACCGGATTACTATGTCCGGGGTGTGGTTCTCAAAGGGCTTTGCATCATGTATTAAATGGGAGCTTAAGTGCTGCTTTTAGAGAAAATGCATTATTGCTGATTGCCATCCCGTATATGGGTTTTGGTATGTATCTGGATTATCGTAAACCTTTACCACAAAAATTAGCTCGACATAGAAAAACCTTTTTCGGGCTTACTGCTATAAAGATCATCTTAGCCATTGTGATCTCCTTTTGGATCATTCGGAATTTGATATAAAAAATGCAGTGGCTTCATTCTTTATAGAAAAAGCCACTGCATTTTTTACTTTAGTCTGATAAGCAAACCTACTTCCCCAGCATCAACAATTCGTTGCAGACAATTTCGGTTAAATAGCGTTTTTCGCCTTGTTTGGTCTCATAGCTGCGCGAGGTAAGTTTTCCTTCAATAGCAACTTCTTTTCCTTTGGTTACATAGTTTTCTATAACCTCAGCCGTTTTTCCCCAGGCAACCACATTATGCCATTGGGTATCGGTCACGCGCTCGCCTTTATTGTTTTTATAGGTTTCATTGGTTGCAATACTGAATTTTGCCAGTTTCTTACCCGAATCAAGATTCACGATTTCAGGATCATTTCCTAGGTTTCCGATCAACTGTACTTTGTTTCTTAGCGTACTCATAATTTTAAATTTTTGGTTAAACAGTTAATGATTAATTACACTGCAAAGATGAAATGAGCACCAAATTATATTCGGTTAAGAAGTAGTTACTTTCGTTTATAAATGTTTGTAAGCGTTTGTAAACTTTTAAAGCCGTTGTTTTCTAAAAATTAAGAATCAATACCTTACTAGTAATTTCGACCTATTTCCCCTGCGAAAAGGGGAAATACCCTATTGACCTTCTCCGCTATTCACAAGAAATTGCAACAGCTCTAAACCAGAGGTTTTGTGCTTTGAACAGCCAAAATCATTTCAGTATATAAACCAACTAACAAAACATCATGTTTGCTACATTATTCAAATCCAGAACGACTCCATTTCAAAAAAACGCTTTGATTGATGATGATTTTTTTAATGAATTACGCAAACAAGAATACAGCCGTCTTGACGAGCAACAACATATTTATCTGGATTATACAGGTGGTAATCTTTATGCTTCCAGTCAAATCGATGCGCATCACACGATGTTGAAGCAGCATACTTTTGGCAATCCACATTCTACAAATCCTACCTCTATGCACGCTACCCATCTGGTAGAAGAGGCAAGACAGCGGATCTTAGCATATTTTAATGCTTTTGATAATTACTACTGTGTTATTACTCCAAATGCTTCTGGAGCGCTAAAGATCGTAGGCGAGTGCTATCCTTTTGAAAAAGATTCTGAATATGCGTTGTTTGCAGATAATCACAACTCAGTAAATGGAATTCGAGAATACTGCAAAACCAAAGGCGGCACACACCGATATATCCCAATGCAACTTGAAGATTTAAGAGTAGATTCTCAAGTATTGGCAGAAGTACTTGATACTCCTGACAAAGGTGTAAAACGGCTCTTTGCTTACCCGGCTCAATCTAATGTTTCAGGAGTACAACACGACTTAAATTGGGTTAAGTATGCTCAAGATAAAGGATGGGATGTATTGCTAGACGCTGCGGCTTATGTCCCGAGTTCGCCCTTAGATCTACAACAAATACAGCCAGATTTTGTGTCCATTTCGTTTTATAAAATTTTTGGTTATCCTACCGGCTTAGGTTGTCTTTTAGTCAAGAAATCAAAATTCAATAGGCTGTGTAAGCCTTGGTTTGCAGGCGGTACTGTAACACTGGCCAGCGTTAAATCGCCGCATCACTTTCTGGCTCGCAATCACGAACGTTTTGAAAACGGAACACTCAATTACCTTGATATCCCGGCCTTAAAAATTGGTTTAGATCATATTGAGCGCATTGGCATTGAGCGCATTCACGCGCGTATCAATGCCCTTACGCAATACCTTTTTGACCAACTAAAAACACTTAAACACCCTAATGGTTTGCCACAGCTTAAAATTTATGGACCTGCAACCCGAGAGCAAACCGGCGGAACACTTATAATGAACTTTTTTGATGCTCAAGGTCGCACCATTCCCTTTGAAGAAATAGAACAAAAAGCCAATGCTTGCAAGATTTCTTTACGTTCAGGATGTTTTTGCAATCCGGGTATCGACGAGATCAATAACGACCTCACTCCAGAGGAATTAAGCGATTTTTTCACCTCGAATCTTCAAGGTGGTTATCGTGAGATCATCAATGCATTACAAAAAATGCGCGGAGCTACGCGAATTTCGGTGGGCTTAGCTACTACCAAAGCTGATCTGGATTACTTCATCAATTTTGTAAAGAAACTCAGCAATTAATTTGACTGAACGCATTCTTAAAAGTGCTAAATTCAGGCAACGAATACTTGTGTGCTTATGTCTGAAATAGATCCTTTAAAATATCCTGTAGGGCTTTTCCTGAAACCGGAAGCCATCACTGCAGAACATCTGACGGCTTGGATCGCTACAATTGCTGAATTCCCACAAAAGATAGCAGCATTAACCGAAACTCTTACTGAAGAAACGTTGACTAAAACTTACAGGCCTGATGGCTGGACAATCAGGCAGCTAGTACATCATTGTGCCGACAGCCATATGAATGCATTTATTCGGTTTAAGTTGGCACTTACTGAAGAAGCGCCTAAGATCAAACCTTATTTTGAAGATCAATGGGCCGAATTGCCCGATACGCGATCTGCTGCCATCTCCTCCTCATTAAAATTAATTGAAGGCTTGCACGCACGCTGGACAACGCTCCTTCAATCTTTACATTCTGAAGATCTCAATCGAGAATACATACATCCGGAACACGGCAAACGCTTCAGTCTTGGGGAAACCATTGGGATGTATGCCTGGCACTGTGAGCATCATTTAGCACATATAGCGATAGCGCTTAAAAACTAGAAATTCAGTATCTTAGAAAAGTTTTGGTTTAGTTAATTAGAGCATATGCAAAAAACTTGTCCGGAGTGTGGAGATAAAATTATAGGCAGAGCAGATAAAAAATACTGTAGCGATGCCTGCCGCAATGCCGCTAACAACAAACTCAACAGCGACACTAAAAACCTAATACGCAATACTAACAATCATCTGCGTAAAAATTATCGCATTTTAGAAACACTCAATCCCGAAGATAAAACCAAAACCACGCGCGACAAGCTCGCTTCATTAGGCTTCGATTTTAACCTGTTCACGAGTATTTACACTACAAAAGCCGGTACCGTTTATTACTTTGTTTACGATCAGGGCTATTTGCCATTGGAAGGTGATTATTATGCTTTGGTAAAACGCAACTGATTACTTCCAGGTATTTCCTCGAAGTTTCAAGGCGGCTTTAATCACATCCATCTGACTGATCTGTCCTACCAATTTTCCGTTTTCGACAATGGGGAAACGTCTGTGTTTACGCTCAATAAAAAATCGGGCTGCATCAAAAACATTCATATTCCCGTCAATGGTTTCCACGTCGATTGCCATATTTTGGCCTACAGTAGCATTATCCATTGGTAAATTGTGATATCTACTGTCTGAAATATGCTTGATACAATCTCCCTCTGAGATCACGCCAAGCAATTCGTAGTTCTCATTAACCACCGGCGCTCCGGAAATACGATGCTTGATCAGCTTTTGCATCACATCCATAACCGATTGATCTGGGGTAAACGTGATCAGTTTGGTCGTCATATAATCAGACACTTTGATATTGACTTCTTCGGCAACGACTTTTGATCGTTTACCCATAAAACTCTTGATTCCCATACGCTTATATTTTAGACTCTTTAAATTAGAAAAATTATTTGAATAAACGAAAACGTTTGCATTAAGTAATATTCATCTTTAAGTCGCCTTGTACAAAACCAAGTTTCCCACTACCTTTAGCTTAACTATACCGCACCTATGAAAACAACCTACGCTGCCGTCCTTTCCTTTTTAATGCTTTTAGGGCTTGTTTACTTTAGCTTCTATACTCACAAACCGCAACAGGTTTCTGATCTTGATACTCCAGAAACCGAATTTTCTACAGCCCGAGCCTTTCAACTTTTAGATTCGATCGCTCAAAAGCCTCATGCGGTAGGAATGCCGGCGCATCAAGAAGTACAAGACTTTATAGTTGCCAAGCTAGAAGACTACGGCCTTGAAATAGAACTTCAAAGCGATTTTGCCTATAAAGCAGGTTGGGGCGCGCTGAGCAGAGCCGAAAATATCATTACCCGAATTCCCGGTACGGGTGAAGGTCAGACCTTACTGGTCATGTCGCATTACGACAGCGCACCACATTCTGCCTCAAAAGGTGCCAGTGATGCCGGAAGCGGTGTGGCTACCATTTTAGAAGGTATTCGCGCATTTTTAGCCAAAGGCGAAAAACAAAAAAATGATATCATTATCCTTTTTACCGATGCGGAAGAATTAGGGCTCAACGGCGCCTCTGTCTTTGTAAATAAACATCCCTGGGCAAAAGAGGTTGATATGGCATTAAATTTTGAAGCGCGCGGAAGCGGTGGATCTAGCAATATGATCGTAGAAACCAATGGCGGTAATGGCGAATTGATCAAAGCCTTTGCTGAAGCTAATCCGTCACATCCCTTTGCAAATTCGTTAATGTATAGCATTTATAAACTGCTACCCAACGATACCGACAGCACCGTACTGCGCGAAAATGGAGATATTGACGGTTTCTTTTTCGCCTTCATCGGTGATCATTTTGACTATCATACAGCAAATGATGTTCCCTCTCGATTAGATCCTGAATCGTTAGAGCATCAAGGCAGCTACCTTACTGCATTACTGGAGCATTTCAGCAACGCTGATCTCGATTTAAAGGCAGACCAGGATTATATCTACTTGAACGTGCCCATAATCAAAATGCTGTATTATCCATTCAGCTGGATTTTTCCTATGCTTATTTTAGGCTGGATTCTGTTTTTTGTGGTGCTTATTTATGGCTTGCGCAAAATGTCTTTTAAATTTATTGAGGTTTTCCGCGGGTTTCTACCATTGCTCATTTCGCTTGTTCTTGCTTATGTTATCAGTTTAGGCTGGAAGCTAATTTTAACTCTTGACCCGAAACAAGCCGACATTTTACAGGGTTTCCCATACAACGGCTATGAACTTCTTGCCGGTTTTGTTGCTCTTACCCTCGCCCTCGTATTTTTTATATACAAATTATTTTATCGGCCTGATAGTGCAGCGGCGCTTAGTTTTGCACCCCTATTTTTCTGGTTAATGATTGCAACCGGAGTTGCCTTTTATCTTCCGGGGGCTTCGTTTTATATTATTCCGGTTTATTTTGGGCTGCTTTCAGTTTATTTACTTATAAAATATTCTAAACCGCAATTCTTTATTCTAACACTGCTTTGCGCTCCGGCTCTTTTTATTATCACGCAATACATCAAAGAATTTCCGGTTGGGCTTGGTTTAAAAATGCTGGCTGGAGCAACCCTCTTGACGGTGTTGCTTTTTGGCCTGTTGCTTCCGGTAATTGGGTCTTATAAGATTAACGGTAAACTAGCCGGCCTCTTTGCTTTAGTAAGTATCGGTGCCTTTATTGCCGCCTATGGCAAAGCCGATTTTACCGAAAAACGTCCTTTTCCTACGAGTCTTAACTATGTTTATGATGTAGAACAAGAACAGGCCTTTTACGCGACATACAATACCCAACTCGATCCCTGGCTACGTGAGATCCTTGTTGAAAATGCAACTGATGATACCCCTTTAGAGGTCAATCCACCTTCTGGTAAATACGGTAGTCAGTACAATTTTATCACCGCAGCGCCTAAAAATTTTGTCGCTCCGTCACAAGTCTATACCGAAAAAGATACGGTGATCAACGGCGAGCGTCGTCTTGATTTTGTGATCTTTCCGCAGCGTAACGTAGGCGATATGATCTTGATGTGTCCTAAGGGCACGCTTTTTAACCGACTCAGTTTTAACGGGCAGGAAGTGCTTCCGCGAAGCGGAGAAACGCATCCGCTAGAAAACCGCAATAGTGATTATTTATTAAGTTATCGCCTGGCAGATCGCGAACCTCTGGAAGTTCATTTAAGTATTGCTGAAGATGCTGCTCTAAGCTTTACACTTTTTGATTATAGTTACGATCTTTTAGAAAACAGCAGCTTTGACCTACCTTCGCGCCCCAAGAACAGTATGCCGATGCCTTTTGTAAATACAGATGCGCTAGTGACCAAACAGCACATTCAGTTTTAAAGCTTCGGAAAAATTTGAGCTATGAGCACGATTGCAATCGCAGGATTAGGTTGGTTAGGTTTACCGCTGGCCGCACAATTACAAGAATTAGGACATCACGTTAAAGGCTCGGTCACTTCAAAGAATAAACAGGCTGAGTTGCGTAACCACGGCTTAGAGGTTTATCAAGTAGAAATTGCCGAAGATGAAATACGCGGAGAAATACAATCCTTTCTCGCTGATGCTGAAATTCTAATCATCTTAATTCCGCCGGGATTACGGCGCAATACCGGCCATAACCACGCCTTGCGTATGGCACAATTGCTGGATGCTACCGAAAAAGCTTCGGTTAAAAAAGTGATTTTAATAAGCAGCACTGGCGTTTATGATGACGCTCAAGGCGCTGTTACCGAAAAAGATATTCCGCAGCCTCAAGACAACAAAGGCAAACAATTATTAGAAGTCGAGCAGATTTTCTTTAAATCTCCTGCATTAGAAACTACCGTGATCCGATTTGGCGGACTCTTTGGCGGAAGCCGAAATCCTGTAAAATACCTTGCCGGTCGCACCGGTTTATCTAACGGAAAGGCGCCGGTAAATTTGATTCACAGACAGGATTGTATGGGGATCATTCTAGGAGTGATCTATAAAAATACCTTTGGGCATATCATAAATGCGGTGCATCCTGAACATCCCAAAAAATCAGAGTATTATACTCAACAAGCGCTGGCATTAGGACTAGAACCGCCACAATATGATACCGAAGAAACTGATGAAACCTATAAAAAAGTAGATTCGGTTACTTTAAAACCTGTATTGGGCTACACGTTTCAGAAAAGTTTATAACTAAAAAAACCCGGCAAGCACACACCGGGTTTTCCATGTTTCCTTCTGGTTGGTCAGAAGAAGGCTAACACTAACTAACAAAAGTCTAAGCTATTGCTCCCTCTAGTTGGAACAATTGCGCGTTTAAATATTGTAATGTGTTAATTTTTTCGCGAGTTGGAACAAGAAGCGAAATGTTATTGTTACTACCTCCGTAAGCGATCATACGCACCGGAATAGAATTTAAAATACCGAAGGCTTTGTACGACTCGTGATCTGCAATAAGGTTCTCTCCTACGATACAAATAATGCTGTGATCTTCTTCTACAGTAACTTCAGCAATAACAGAAAGCTCTGTGATGATCGCTTTTAAATTACGCGTGTCATCTATAGTTAATGAGATGGCTACCTCAGAAGTGGTGATCATATCTATAGAAGTCTCGTGACGATCAAAAACCTCAAAAATAGTTCTCAAGAAACCGTGTGCCCCAAGCATTCGGTTTGATTTTATTTTTATAGCGGTAATACCATCTTTTGCCGAGATCGCTTTCAAACCGCGGTTGTGATACTCGTTAGAGATTTTGGTTCCCGCTGCCGATGGCTCAAATGTATTTTTTAACCATACCGGAATGTCACGATCTATAACCGGCGCTACCGTTTGTGGGTGCAAAATTTTTGCTCCAAAATAAGCAAGCTCTGCCGCCTCATTATAGGTCAAATGCTCAATTGGCTGTGTTTCCTGCACATAACGCGGATCGTTATTATGCAATCCGTCAATATCTGTCCAGATTTGAACGCCTGCGGCATCTACAGCAGCCGCGATAATGGTTGCGCTAAAATCACTTCCTCCACGCTTTAAGGTTGCCAAGGCTCCGCGCTCATCGCGACAAACAAAACCTTGAGTGATGTAAAGGTCAGAAGGGTTTTCTGCTAATTGCGGCGCTAAAGCTTCAGCAACTGCTTCAATGTTGGGATTCTCAACAGAACCTACATTCATAAACGTACTTGCGTTAAGCAACACATTGCTTACATTTTCCTGATCTAAAAATCTTGAAAACATCCAGGTAAGCATGGTCTCGCCATAAGTAACAAGTTCTGCATAAGTGGTCAACGTACGACCGCCGGTTGCAATTTCTTGTAAAGCAGCTACAAACGTCTCAATTTGAGCTTTTGTTTCTGGTTGATTTTCTGCGGTAAACAGATCCTCGATGGCTTCAAAGTGTTTGGCCTGAAGCTGCTCTAGCACATTGGTGATTTGTGCTAAATCTTTATCTATACTTGCCTGATTTAGGCTTACTAATAAATTGGTAACACCAGACATTGCAGATAACACCACAATTTTTGGCTTTTCGGTAACCGAAAGTATTTCTACTACCTTTCTAATGTTTTGAGCGCTTCCTACAGAAGTTCCTCCAAATTTTAAAACATTCATCTTCGTCAAATTATATCCGTTAGGGGTAACTTTAAATAATAACCTGCTCGTGTTTAGCAGCTTATTGGTGCATAGTTAAGTCGAAAAAAACACCTCAGAAAAAAATTCAACAATTTTATATAAATTTGTACAAATTGTTAAATATATAACATTGAAAACAATAACCTCTGTCGTAGAACAACTTATAAAGCATCAACCCTATACCGAAGATGCCTTGATGCGCAAGATCATTAATTACAGTGCCCTTGCTGAAGATTTTAAACCCCGCATTGAGAAAGAATTAGGCAAACAGGTAAATGTGGGCTCTATCGTAATGGCTTTACGCCGCTATTACCCACAGAAACGTGTAGACGATCGTTTGATGCGCGATCTGGGCGATATTGTAGTACGTAGTGGGATTACCGACTTTACATTTCTCAACTCCAATACGATTTTAGAGAGTCAGTCTAAGCTTTTAGAAGAAACCAAGACGATTCCTAAAGCATATTTAACCTACTCCAGTACATTTCACGAGAGTAATATTTTGGTCTCTAATGATCTTACCAATCTTGTAGAACGCTGTTTTAAAGAGGAAACCTGTGTGATGGTCAAGCACGATCTTTCTTCGCTTTCTATCGCGCTTCCTGCAAATAACTCTAAAACTGTTGGACTTTACTTCTACATCTTTAAGCTGCTCGCGTATGAAGGGATTCCTATTTTTGAAGCCATTTCGACTTCAAATTATTTCACACTTTTTCTTGAAAAGGAATATGTAAATCAGGCTTTTGCTCTGGTCAACGAAATAAAGAATTAAGCTAATTTGCTCTTAGGGTTTTGATAAGCTGCTCATCGTGAACATTCTTGATTTGCAAAAGTGCTTCTACGTTTTCGTTAGGCACTGTGATCGAAAGCACGTAGTGTTGAATTTTCCAGGTTTTACCGTCTAGGCGTAAGACTCCAGAACTGCGACAAATACCCATTTGGGTATCTAGCAATTCGTCAAACCAAGCTATTTTAGACTTTTTGGGGTGATAGATCGTACGTTCAAGCGTACTGAAACTCCACGCTTTTCCACGGTCAAAATGAGGTTTTGCATAGGCTTTAAACGCTTCTAATTGCCAATTTTCATCTGCATCTGTACCAATAAAAACCGCATCATCGGTCATAAGTTCAAAATACGCATCAAAATTGGCATCTGCCGCAGCTTTGTGCCAAGCTTCAAGCTGCTGATTGATCGCCATTTCTGTCTTGTCTCTATCTTGAGCCGCTAAGCTTAGCGTGCTCAATACGCAAAAAACGATTAGCAATTTTTTCATTATTCTATTCTTTAATTAACAGGAACGCGATTTGCGCGCAGCAAACTATCCCGACGGGTTTGTGTAGAATCCCGCACGGCAGAAAGTGAATCTGCTTCAATTTCATATTCTTCTAGCAACTCATCTATAGACTTCTGAAATTTTAAATTGATCTGAAGTTTTAAATTCTGAAAGGCATTGTAAAATTCTGTAGCTTCTTTATTTACCGCAGCGGTATCCACCTCAATTTTTGAAGCCTCCTGAATCACGGTATTCACTTTACTGAAAAGTACCGTAAGCCTTGAATGCATTGCGTTGTTAGCAATACTGTCTCTTACCTTAGTTTGTACCAAAGACATATTGCTGATCCATTCTTCACCATTGGCACGTAAATAACTAATGTTTACCGTATCTAAAGCATTTATTTGAGCTTCAAGCTCAGGAAAGTTCTCCCAGCCTTTAATAGCTTGTTGAGCAACGGGAGTAAGTGTGACTTCTGCTTTGCGTGTAGGTTGAAAATGTATTTTCAAGGTATCTGTTGCCAGACGCGGGTCTACCGCCTTAACCTTTTTTTCCTGACAGGCCGATAAGCCTAAAACCGAAACTATAAATAGTACTAGAAAACGCTTCATAAGATCCAAATGTACACAAAGGTACGCACAAAAAAAGCTCCGTTGTGCGGAGCTTTATCTAATTATTCTTCTTTTTCAATTCTTATAATGTGCGATTGAGTTCTTTATTTAAGGTATCAAAAGCTTTTACGATCGTCTCTATATGATTTTGAACCACACGTTCACGAAGCTCATTCCTATTGACTTCGGTATAAAAAGCATTAATTCTTGAATCTACCTTATCAACCTTACTTTTAATTGCCGGGGTTTCTACGGCTTCGGGAATTTGTAAGATCATTGCATTGCAATTTGATGCAAGCTTATCCATAAACTCAATAGCGTTGAGCGCGTTTGTATTTTCGATCATAGCGATATTCTGCTTCAACGCCCAATAGCCGTCCCAATCTTTTACCACTTCTCTTACCTGTGGCTCCAATGCTTCAACATCTGCTTCAATAGTATAATTGCGCAAAGCCATATCTTGAGTCTTCTCTTTACACGAAATGCAAAGCAGTAAACAAACCATTATTTGAAGTAGGTAAAATTTCATCACTTGGGGTTTAACTCTGCAAAGTTATGACAATCAATCAGCTGAATATTTACGCGGTCTTATAAAGTATTGCTAAAAAATAATCGCAATCCGGTTTTCTTATTAAAATCCTTAACGTTTAACTTGTTTAAACTAGGAATATTACGAATTGTTGAATTCTATTCTAAAAAGAAAAGCGACCTGAAATTGGTCGCTTTTAGTGCTTAAGTCGGAAGAATTATCGTTAATTATTTTTATTGATTATCATCTAATAAGGTTGAACCCTTCTTTGTCATCGTTTCTTTCAATTCTTCATTGAGATCTTGATAGGCTTCTACAAGTTCTTCAACTTGATTTCCTATTTTAGACTCATCAACTCCGGGTTGCTCAGTTACCCGTCTTAGATCTGCAACTTCTTCTCTAATATCTTTGATATCCTCCATAACTTCTTCGGTTAATAAACGTTCAGGGATTGTATTTTCTAAAGAAGTGCTTTCTTCTTCGAGTTGCGTAATATAATCTGTGATCTCTTCTTCTGGAACTTCTTTTAATTCTAATTTACTCAGCGATTCGGAAAAGGTTCTATATGCTACCCAATTGTCAAAATCCATTTTTAGCTCTTCATCGGCCTCTACACCTTCCCAATCGATCTCGTAGTTTTCTGGCATAACCGGTTTAGCAGGAGTTAGAGCAGCATCAGCATATCTGGCCTTTTCAGCAGCGGTACTATCTACCGTTTTCACTTTTTGTTGCTCTTCTACCTGAGCTTCTTTTGATTCTTCATTTTTACAGTTTGCAAAAGTTGCCAGCAAAGCAGCACCAATTACTAAATTTATCGTTTTCATAAGGTTATATCTTTTTGATCATTCAAATTTAGCAGTCAATCCCATCGGTTTTTAATAGGCTGCGATAAATTTTACTTAAACTTCTCATCCTATTTTAACTACAATTGCTTGTTTTGTTAAACTCCATCAGCAGAACGTTAATATTATTTGAAACTCTAGCCCACTTGTTGAAAATGCTTATCTTTTAAATTAAAAAGAAAATGAGCACCGAGAATTTAACTGATAGAGAACTAGACCGTATCATCGAGATGGCTTGGGAAGACCGTACCACTTTTGATGCTATTGAATTTCAATTTGGTTTGAAAGAACAAGAAGTTATTGAATTGATGCGTAGAGAAATGAAACCTTCTAGTTTTAGAATGTGGCGTGCCCGTGTACAAGGACGTGCTACCAAGCACGCAGCTAAGCGATCTTTTGAAAAAGGCAGCTTTAAAAGCAGTAGACAAAAACACATTACCCACAACAAAATAAGCAAAAGGTAAAGCAAACTTCAGCACAGCCCTTAAAACGCTATTAATTCTTAAGGATATTGTCACTTTTTAAGAGCAAATATTCAGCAAAAAGAATTTTATGATAACGATATCGTAAAATATCTTCTTAAAAACCGCCTTTAATAAACACTATCGTATAACAATAGGTTAACATTTGCATAACAGAGGTGATTTAGTACCCCTACTTTCGAAAGCGTTCAATTTTTGCGTTGAACGTGGTAAAACGCTAAAACGTTTTGCTTTCGAAAATTCTATTAACTAAATCACTAACATGAGGATCAAAATTAAAGGTCTTCTAATGCTATTTTTTGCATTAGTTGTACAGTTAGCAATTGCACAAACCAACACCATTTCAGGAACCGTTTTTGACGATACGGGCACTCCGCTTCCAGGAGCTTCTGTGGTTATCAAGGGAACTTCAACGGGAACTTCAACCGATTTCGACGGTAAATTTTCATTAGAAGCTTCAACCGGAGATGTCATCGTTGTAAGCTTTATGGGGTTCAATAATGAAGAGATCACCATAACCGAAGAGTCTACCTATATTGTTAATCTTACTTCAGGAGAAAGCCTTGACGAAGTCGTGGTTACCGCGATGGGGATCAAGCGTGAAAAGAAAAGTTTAGGATACTCACAACAATCTGTTGAAGGTGAAGCGGTAGTACAGGCAAAAGACACTGATATTAACAGCGCTTTAGCCGGTAAAATTGCTGGGGTTCAACTTATAGGCGCTCCCAGTTCTAGTTTTGACAATGCACTTATACGTTTACGTGGTGAAACCGGAGTACTATACGTTGTTGACGGAGTAAAAATTTACTCTTCATCAGACATCAATATGGAAGATGTTGCTGACATTTCGGTATTGAAAGGGGTCGCAGGAACCGCGCTTTATGGTACAGAAGCCAGAAACGGTGCGATAATCATCACAACCAAATCTGCTAAAAGCGGTGAAGCACGTATCACCATTGATGAAGCAGTTTCTATGTCGTCTTTGTATTTACTTCCTGAATATCAAAACGAATATGGTGGTGGATACGATCAAAACTTCCTAACCTACGAAGGGCAACTACACCCTAACTTCTCTGCCGATGAATCTTGGGGACCTGCACTAGACGGAACACTTGTTAGACATTGGGACAGTTTTATTCCTAATTCAGACACTTTTGGAGAATTAAGACCTTGGTCTCCAAACCCTGATAACATTAGAGATTTCTATGAGACTGCCACTACCAACAACTTGACATTCTCTCTTTTAAAAGGTGGTGAAGATTATAACATTAAAACCACTATTAACAATATTAAAACGGCGCTAATTGTTCCTAATACCAATAGAGAGCAAACTACAGTTTCGTTTAAAGGTTCTTATAATGTTACCGATAAATTGAAGTTCAATGGTAATTTCAACTATCAATACAGACTTACCGAAAACTTTCCCGGTCAAGGATACGGTGGTTTAGGTTCTAACTTTAACCAATGGTGGCAACGCCAGTTAGACATGGATCGTTTACAGAATTACAGCCAAAACGGTCAGATCTATTCTTGGAATATGAAATCTGCTTCAGATCCTGAGCCACTTTACTGGAACTCTCCCTATTTTGAGAGATACGAAAACGGAAATGAACAAACCAAAAATGCTGTTTACGGTAGCATTGGTTTAGAATATGAGTATGACGAGCATTTAAGCGGTTTATTAGACATACGCCGTACGTTTACTACGTATGAGTACAACAGCAGAACAGCTTGGTACGGTTTGAGTCAGCCTGGCTATTCTGAAGAAACTTCTACAAATGAGTTTAACGAACTATACACTCAGGTTAATTATGAGAATACCTTTGGTGCTTTTGACGTAGTGGCCAATGTAGGTGCTCAATGGAACCAAAGAAACTACTCGTATATCAATGCCGGTACTACAGGAGGTTTACAAATACCTGATTATTACAGCATAAGAACTTCTGTAGGAAACATCAACTACAACAGAGATCACGTACGTGTGAAGAATTACTCCATGTTTGCAACAGGTTCTGTGGGCTATGAGAACTTCTTATATCTTGATGGTTCTTATAGAAAAGAATGGAGCTCAACTGCAGATTTAAACGATAACAGCGTTGACACGTATGGTTTATCTGGAAGTTTTATATTCTCAAAATTTATTGACAGCGACGTATTGAGTTTTGGTAAATTAAGAGCAGGTATCGCACAGGCTCCTTCTTTCCCAGGAAACTATGCGCTTAACAACACCTATTCTATTCAAAACTCATATCAAGACAGGTTGAGTATTTCTACGCCTAACACGCTTGCAAACCTTCAGCTTAAAGGAGGGATTAGAGAAGAAACAGAATTTGGTACAGAGCTTAAATTCTTTGGAAGTAGACTGGGTGTAGACTTCACGTATTTCCATAGAACAGACAGTGAGCTTCCTTCTGCATTAACCATTAACGGAGCTTCAGGATATACCGCAACCACAGGTAATGAGTCTATTAACAAGACTAATGGTTGGGAATTAGGTATCACAGGAACTCCTTTTGCTAATGACGACTTTAGATGGGATGTTGCTTTCAACATTGCCAGATACCGCAAGAAAGTTGAAAAAATCAATGATCTAACAGACCGTACCTTATTGGCAAGTGTTTGGAATGGTTACTTATATGCTGTTGAAGGTGAAGATTGGGGTGACATCTATGGTTATAAATGGCAGCGAGATGATGCGGGTAATATTCTTCTTGACGAGAATGGTACGCCACAATACACCAATAGCATTGAGAAAATCGCCAACATTCAGCCAGATTTCACAGGTGGACTTAACAATATGCTTACCTATAAAAATTTCAATTTGAATTTCTCTATGGATTTTCAAAAAGGAGGAAATTTCTACTCGGTTACAAAAATGTTTAATGCCAGCTCAGGTAACGGAGCGCAAACTGTTGGGACCAACGACTTGGGTAACCCAATTAGAGACCTTGTTGTAAATGGCGATGGTAACACTGTTACTTCAACAAATGTCAACAATGCATTGCCTTCTTCTGGTGGTATTCGCGTAAGCGGTGCTGATGCTGCTACAGGTCAAGAAGTAGCTTATTATGTACAACCACGTACGTATTTCAACAACCTTTATGGTGTAGTAGAAGAATGGTTATACGATGCATCATACATCAAACTAAGACAGATTTCTCTTGGATATAACTTCCCAAAACCTTTGATGGAAAAGCTTCCTTTTGAAAGTCTTAAACTAAGCGTTTATGCAAACAACCTTTGGTTAATCTACTCTGATGTAGACGGTATCGATCCTTCTGAAGTTGAAGATTATTACTCAAGCGGCAATGCGAGATGGGTTGAAGCAGGACAAAGTCCTAGTCAAAGAACCATAGGTATGGACATAAAATTAAGTTTCTAAAAAATTAAAATTATGAAGAAAAGCATACTAAAAATAACACTTTTGGCAACCCTGTTGCTAGAATTCAGCGCTTGTGATACGGTTGATTTTGGAGATACTAACGTAGATCCCGATGCAACGACACAAGTGATAAGCAGTGGATTGTTAACCTACGCAGAAGCTCAAGTGGGTTCTGCGGTAACTGCAGATATTGGTAACCATTATGTACAATACCTTTCTGCAATTACCTATACCGAAGCTTCAAGATACGGTACGCGTAACTGGGACATAGACTATTTGTACTATTCACCACTTATTAACCTGCAAACCATCATTGACGTTAATACTAATGAAGAGACAGCACTTGCACAAGCTGCCTATGGTTTTAACGACAATCAAATCGCTGTAGCTAAACTTTTAAAAGCATACTTTTTTCAGTTTGCTACAGACCGCTGGGGGATGATTCCATATTCTGAAGCCTTATTAGGTTTAGAGAATACTACTCCGGCTTTTGACTCTCAGGAAGCAATTTATCTTTCGCTTTTTGAAGAGATTGATGATGCCCTTGTTTTGATCAATGAGAACGAAACAGGGCCTACAGGAGACCAGATGTTTGACGGTGATATGACGCGTTGGGCACAATTTGGAAACACCTTAAAACTGGTAATGGCGCTACGTTTATCTAACGTTTATCCAGAACCAAATGGTGTTGCTGCAACGCGCTTTAATGAAGCGATGAGTGGAGCGATAACTTCTGTAGATGAAAACTTACTTTATCCCTTTATCGCAGATCAATCTTACGACAACCCTTGGGAAGATCGCTTTGAAACTCGTGAAGATTATGCAGTAAGTGCTCCTTTGATCAATAGATTACTTGAAGATAATGATCCTAGAATTGATGTGTATGCAGAATATACACGATCGTCTGTAAATGCCGGCACCCCAGAATATGTGGGAATGCCTTATGGGTTAACAACTTCTAGTTATGCTGCAAGTGATGTTTCATTCATCACAAGTGACATTATTTACAATCAGGCAGCGCCGGGAGCAATTTACACCTATGCACAAGTATTGTTCTCTTATGCCGAAGCTGTAGAACTTGGTTGGATCAGTGGTTCAGCAAGTGAGTATTATGAGCAGGCTATTGAAGCCTCATTTGACCAATGGGGAGCTGCAGACGCAGCTACTTATATCGAAAGTGTGCCTTTAAGCACTGATGCTGAAGTTGCAATGCAACAAATTGCTGAAGAAAAATGGAAAGCACTTTTTCTACAAGGTTATGAAGCCTGGGCAGAATTTAGAAGATTGGGTTACCCACAACTTACGCCTCCGGCAGAACCTTTAAACGGTGACGGGATCCCCGTACGTCAAGGGTATGATCTAGACTGGTCTCAATCTAATGAAGCCAACTACGATGCTGCGGTAAGCGCACAAGGTCCAGATAATTTAGACACAAACTTATGGTGGGACGCACCACACCCTATAACTAACCAGTAATTATCTAGTTATTTTGTTTTGGTCAAGGGAATGCAAGTAAAATTGCATTCCCTTTTTTTGTTGTTAGCCTTTTTATGGTTTTGTTGTTTGAAAAGTCAGAAACATTGAATTACAGCCAGTGTTGCCAATAGTACTTTCATTTCCATTTCCAATTCAGGTCATCAACGTATTCCGCTCCTAATTCAGTTATTCGCTTTTTAAATTCAGAATGATTTTCAATTGCGTGTTTTGGGACAATCAGAGACAAGTCAGTTTGTAACTTAATAAAGAAATGGTCTTTAGTTTCTATCAGTTCTTTTAGTTCAGTTCCTTTTATTCTGCTTTCGGATGTGAAATCTTTGGCATTCAAAGAATTTTCATCAAAGTCAATTTCAACAAGTTTGTTTATTCGATTTTTATAATTTTCTTCAACATGCTTTCTAAAATGGTTCTTATATCTCCATTTAGAATATAACGGATAGAATAGGAACCATAAAATTCCAAATACAGCGAACCCAATTCCAATTCCTAATTTTCCGCTCTGATTTGCGAAAAAAAATCCGAGTACCAAATAAAGTATCGGAATAATTATTCGAGAACGAAATCGCCTTTTTTTATGTAATTCAGATTTTGAAGATGTATAGAGTTGATGCTCTAAGAAATCCAAATTTGTAAGTTGATAGTTTATGTTCATTTTGTTAACGGTCTTGTATAACAATCAGTTGCCGATTGGTTAGAAATTAAGATCGTAAAAATTACAGACTTTTATGCTTGCGCGGTTGTGTCCGCAGGACACAAAGCCGCAATTGTTGTTATACGGTGTTATGTGTCGTTTTATTTCTGTTTGTATCATAATTTTTTCATATTTGAATTTATTCTTGATGAATGAAATCCTTCTGGGTCAATTCTATCAAGCTCCTTAAATAAAATTTTTATTGAGTTTAAAAATTTTAACATATCAAATTCTTTATACAATGGTTTTGGGTCATATTTTTCAGGGTTTATATTTTTGAAAAATTCCGATGAATTTTTAGTTTTATTATGAATAATTTTATTTCTCCATTTTATTAAATTTTTTATTTCTCCCCAAAAATGTAAACTTTTATCAACTTCTTTTCCAGTTATTAATCTTGGAATAAGAATTATTTTACTTGCTAAATCAAGTTTTTCAATATGTTTTTCTGTGTATTGTTGACCAAGTGCAATAGCAGATAATTCAAAAAAATATGATTCTAAAAATGCACCAAGAAAAACAACAACTTTTATTGATTCTTTTATAAGAGAATATTCTAGAATGTCAATTTTTTCATTTTCATTGTAAATTGTGAATCCATTGTTTTCAAATTTCCCTTTACTTTTTAATAGCTCGTTTTCTTTATTTAGTGCCTCAAATTTTAAAAATGAGTCTATGGATATTTCCAAAAGAGTATTATTGTGAAAATGTCCAATTCTAGCAAACATTCTAAAATCATCATTCATTAGTTAAAGGTTTGGTTAAATGACACACAGCTTCTATTAACTGGAATACCAATTTACAGAAAAGCATTTAAATCCATAATAGACGCTCTAAATGATTGGACGCTCAAATACAGCATCTTCTGATAATTTAAAGCACAAAAAAGCCTGCTGAATATCAGCAGGCTTATCTCGTTAAAAGTATGTCCCGTCCTGAAATAAGTTGACACAAATTCGACTTATTTATGAAAGACTCAGAAGGAGCTGAGAAGAAACGCACTCAGCGTGATTACAATTTAGGCTTTAAATTGGCGGTTGTATCTCAGGTAGAAAAGGGCGAAATGACTTATAAGCAAGCCCAAAAAGCATATGGTATTCAAGGAAGGAGTACTGTTTTGGTTTGGTTACGCAAACACGGTAACTTAGACTGGAGTAAACCAAAGACAAGACTTACCTGTAACACAATGAAAGAAACACCTGCTCAAAAGATCAAGAGGCTTGAAAAAGAGCTATCAGATGAGAAGCTTAAAAATAAGATTCTCAACACGATGATCGACATCTCAGATCAGCAATACGGAACTTCTATTCGAAAAAAGCATTTGCCCAATCAATCCAACGAATCCGGCAAGAACACCGACTAAGCCTGTCACGTTGTTGCAGATTGTTTGGGATAAGCAGACAGGCTGTCTATCAATCAGAAAAGCGAGAACAGATAAGAGCTGATGAACTTGCTTTAATCAAACCGCTGATTTTAAGGGTCCGCCGGCAAATGCCAAGGCTAGGCACTCGTAAACTGTATTATTTACTCAAGGTTGAGTTTCAAAAGATGGGAGTTAAAATAGGCAGAGATGCCCTATTTGACTATCTCAGGTCAGAATCAATGCTTATAAAACAAAAAAAGAATTACACAAGAACAACAGATTCTAGGCATTGGCTAAAAAAACACCCCAACCTGATGAAAGATGTTACCCCCGTAAGACCAGAGCAATACTTTGTAAGCGATATTACTTACATCAAGAGTAGAGAAAGAACTCACTATCTTTCCTTGGTGACAGACGCTTTTAGCAGAAAAATAATGGGCTACCACCTAAGTGATGATATGAGTGCAGAAAATGTAGTTAAAGCAATGAAAATGGCTAATAAAAGTAGAACCACATCAAGCGAGGTAATACACCATTCTGACAGAGGCTTGCAATATTGCTCCTCGTTATATCAAACTCAATTGAAGCGATCAAATGCATTACCATCAATGACAGATGGGTATGACTGCTATCAAAATGCGTTAGCAGAACGAATTAACGGGATATTGAAGGAAGAGTTCTTCATAAACAAATGCAATACAGGTAAAGAACTCAGACTGTTGATTCAGCAGTCAATAAAAACATATAACAATGAAAGACCACATCTAAGCCTTAACTACAAAACACCTAATTTTATACACAACAAAAAATCCGGTGAAGCTAGCTTCACCGGATTGATTTAAACTTTTAAAAACTGTCAACCTATTTTAGGACGACTCAGTACTTTGTTTTTACAAACCGGAAGGTTTACTCATTGCTCACTACACGCTCGCCCTCAATTTTCCACGTATTAACACTGGTAATTTGAGACTGGCTATAGTCTACTTCTTTCAAGGTGTCGTCATTCCAGAAAAACCACTTACCGGTTTTCTCTCCTTTTTCATAATTCGCTACTGCGGTTTTAATACCATTCTTGTCGTAGCTGATCCACTCGCCTTGAAGTTTTCCATCTTCGGTGTAGTAACCCTTTTGACTAACCTGCCCATTATCGTGAAACAAAGTTGCTTTAATTAAATTACCTTCTTTTACATAAACATTCTTTTTCTCTTGTGCTGTTGCAAAACTTACAGCACCCAAAAAGACAACGGTAATAAGTAACTTTTTCATAATAAACAGTATTTGGGTTAAACTTTACTTTACAAATATATTAAAATATTAAACATAAAGAAACATTTACGTAACATTGAGTTAACATTAAAATTATAATAAACTTATTTTCAGTTACTTGAATTTTAATTTTAACGTAAAATCAAGCTTTTTTCTAGTTTTTTTAACCCTTATACCGCATCTTCGACAGCATTTCTAGCTATACTTATAACCTTTGCATAACATTCAACTTTAAAATAAATTTCAAATTTGCACATTTAAACGACAGACCCTTTTATGGATAATATATACTTGATTATGCTTATCGCTCTGGCCATTCTCGCCATTGCAGATTTGGTTGTTGGCGTAAGCAATGATGCAGTTAATTTCTTAAACTCGGCGATAGGTTCTAAAGCGGTAAGTTTTAAAACCATTATGATCGTCGCAAGTATTGGTATCGCTTTTGGAGCCCTCTCTTCTAGCGGAATGATGGAAGTTGCCCGTAAAGGGATTTTCGTTCCAGAAAAGTTCTATTTTGACGAGATCATGATCATCTTCATGGCAGTCATGATTACCGATATTTTACTGCTGGACTTTTTCAACACGCTGGGATTACCTACTTCTACTACGGTTTCTATTGTATTTGAACTTCTTGGAGCGGCATTTTGCATGACCTTCATCAAGCTATCAGGCAACTCAGATACGTTATTGCACCTAGGTGAATACATCAATTCTGACAAAGCGATAGAGATTATCGTGGGTATTTTGCTTTCGGTGGCTATTGCCTTTACAGTAGGTGCCCTCGTTCAGTTTGTTACACGCTTGCTTTTAACCTTCAATTTTGCAAAACGCCCAACTTGGAATGCAGCAGCATTCAGTGGTATCGCGACCGCTGCGATTAGTTACTTCATTATTATTAAAGGGCTTAAAAGTGCAGATTTTGTTCAAGGCGAATTCTTAGACTGGGCCAATGCAAATGTTATGTCTTTTATCGGCTTAAGCTTTATCGCTTGGTTCATTATTTCATATATCCTTATCAAAGCATTTAAACTGAATGTTTATATCATGGTTATCGTCGTAGGTACGTTTGCGCTTGCCATGGCTTTTGCCGGCAATGACCTGGTAAACTTTATCGGGGTTCCGATGGCTGCCTATAATTCTTATGAAATTTGGCTTGCAAGTGGCGAACCGGCAACAACCTTCACTATGGAGTCTCTTGCTGAAAAAGTACCCACACAGCCATTTTTACTACTTGCAGCAGGTCTAGTGATGATCCTAACGCTTTGGTTTTCTAAAAAAGCCCGTCGTGTTGTAAAAACATCAGTTGATCTATCCCGTCAAGACGAAGGTCAAGAACGTTTTAAAGCAAATGCAGGATCGCGTGCACTCGTACGCAGTGCAATGAAAGTAAATGCAGGTCTTATGTCTGTATTGCCAGATTCTGCTAAGAAAATGATCGAAAAACGCTTTGCAAAACCTAAAGTTACTTCAAGAGTTGCAACCATAGATATGCCGGCTTTCGACTTGGTACGTGCTTCGGTAAACCTGATGATTGCCAGTGTACTTATTTCGGTAGCTACTTCGCTTAAATTACCGCTTTCTACAACTTATGTGACATTTATGGTGGCTATGGGTAGTTCGCTTGCAGACCGTGCCTGGGGAAGCGAGAGTGCCGTTTACCGTGTTGCCGGGGTTCTTAATGTTATTGGAGGCTGGTTTATGACCGCGCTTAGTGCATTTACCGCCGCAGCGATAATGGCTTTTATTTTATACAAAGGCGGAAGCATTGCTTTATTCTTACTTTTTGCTGCTGCAGTAGCTATTTTGGTTCGTAATTATATGAATCATAAAAAACGCTCTGAAGCCGAAGCAGAAGAAGGCCGACTTATGCGCGCGGTGAGTAATTCAATTCAGGGAATTATAAATGAAAGTACCACCAATGTTGCTTCAGCATTCAAACGCGGAAGCAAAGTATATGCAGGAACCATAGAAGGTCTTGCAAAAGTTGACCTTGGTAAACTGAAAAAGAGTAAAAAAGGAATTGCCAAACTCAATACAGAAGTTGAAGAGTTGCGTAACAGCTTATACTACTTCATCAAAAATCTTGATGAAACTCACGTTCAAGCGAGCCGTTTTTATATTGATGTTTTAGGTTATTTACAAGATGTGACGCAGTCTATAGATTTTGTTACCACCTCAAGCTACAATCACCTCAACAACAACCATAAGGGACTTAAGTTTACACAGCTTAAAGACCTTAAGGAAATAGAAGAAAAATTAGAGAAATTGTTCTCTAAAATCGAAGACACCTTCAATGCCAAAAATTTTGATGATCTTCTTTCTATACTTGAAGAAAAACAAAATTTGCTTGACAGTGTTTCTCAAAAAATTGAAAAGCAGGTAGAACGTACACGCAGTGCAGATTCTAGTCCTAAAAACACTATGCTTTACTTCAGCATTCTTCAAGAAACTGAAGATCTCATTAAAGCAACCATGAATCTCTTAGAGCATTATTATATCGAGCATAAGAAACATATGCAATAGCGATAGCTTTTAAAAACTGCACAACTAAAAAGCCCCTTGAAAATTAGATTTTCAAGGGGCTTTTTTTATTTACTTAGACTACAATTCAAAGGCTTCTAACAATTCATCATCCTTATCATAAGGATAAGCTCTCCACGTAAAACCTGTTCCTTCATATTTCCAAACGACTTCTTTGTCTTGCGTTACCTCCCAACAGCCATAATCTCCTTCGGTGATGAGCGTATTACCATTACTCATGCGATAGGCTCCAGAAACTCTTGGCGCAAATAAATCTTCATCAGTAAAACTCCATACCACCTGAAGTTCGTTGTCGCTTTCCGCTTTTAACTCATAGTTTGCCGGTTGTTGCAATTCATAAACGACAGATTGTGTAACACCTCCTAGTCCGCCGTTAGCATAAACCATCACATTATTAGACTCCGGAACCATATTTACGCCGTGATTATAGAAAAAGGAACGCTCACCTGCAGTGTTGTTATAAGCTCCGGGATTACCAAATCTATAGACTAAATCACCCGCAGTACCCGAAGCTTCTTCTGTGGTTGTATTATGATCTATGACCCATACTTCGCTATAAAAATTGACGCTCATAAAAACAAGGTCGTGCTCTTCATCGTAGGCAATCCCGTTAGCGTGCATAATATCGCCATTAAAGCTATCTGCCTCGCGCAAGGGATCCCGATAATTGAGATCTATCAACTGCGGATGTTCTGCGATTGTTCCAAAATTCGGCTTGTCTTGATTTAGATCTTGTATGGTATGATCCCACGAACTCCATTGCCATACGATCTCGTTTGTATTAGGATTGATTTCTATAAGCTTTTCGGCATAAATCACATCATCCTGATAGGCATAGCCAAAGCTTTCTTGCGCTTCATCAAGCGGCCTTCCTTCCCAAATTAAGACCAGAATATTACCATTGGGTAAGCGCTCTACATCGTGATGCCCTAATTCAAATGCTGTAGCTACTATATAACTCCATTTTACTGAATTATCAGGGTTTACCAATTGCACTACACCACCATATCCTCCAAAACTAAAAGAAACGTCATCCGCTATTAAACTAACGAGCAATTCTGAATTTTCAATCAACTCAGCGTCGTTACCTATTCCGCGTTCAAGTTCCCACTCATGGCGTATTTCAGCTTTGTCCTTGTTGATCAAATACACCCTGTTAAAACCTACGTCATTCACGAGTACATAACCGTCGCCAGCCAAACTCTCATTATATAGCTCTACTTCGCCGGCGATCTCGTACTCACTTTGTGGTTCTTCTGGCTCCTCGGGTTCTTCTGGTTCTTCTGGTTCTTCAGGAAGATTTTCTTCTGGTTTTTCTTTTTCGACCTCTTCAAAATTAGGATTGTCCTCGGAACAGGCCACAGAAAGACTTAGCCAACAAAGGCATAGGATAATTTTTCTCATAACATTTTTTGATTGAAGAATGGCACATTATGCGCCAATTGCCGCTTCTAAAATAGACAAAAAACGTTTGAAACTATTGAAAACGAAATACTTATTGAAAAAAGCTATTTTTTCCCTTCCCATTCTGCGTAAAATTGCTCGAGAAAATCTAGCATAAACTGGTGACGTACCTGAGCAATTTGACGGGCAGTTTCAGTATGCATTTTATCTTTTAACAAGAGTAATTTCTCATAAAAATGATTGATGGTAGGCGCCTCAGACTTTTTATATTCTTCGGCAGTCATATCGGGTTTTGGAGGAATTGCAGGATTGTATAGTTTTCGGTTTTTAAAGCCACCGTAATTGAAGGTTCTGGCAATACCAATAGCGCCTATTGCGTCCAAACGATCTGCGTCCTGTACGATCTTGAGTTCTATACTTGAATAGTCTGATTTAGGATTTCCGCCACGATATGAAACATTAGCGACGATTTTCACTACAGCTTCTAGGCGTGAAAAAGCAACATTTTGAGATTGTAAAAATTCACGCGCCATTTTAGGACCTATTTGCTCGTCTCCCTTATAAAACTTTGAATCTGCTATATCGTGAAGCAGAGCGCCTAAAGAAACTACTACTACATCTGCTTCCGTCTCGCCTTTAGCGATATTTAAAGCGTTTTTGTACACCCTCAAGGTATGAAACCAGTCGTGACCTCCTTCGGCTTCTTCTAGAGTCTTCTTTACATAAGCGCTGGTCTTTTCGATCAGGAGAAGATCAGACTTGTTTAGCTTTAACGATTCGGTCATTTTTAAATCAGTTTTGATTTTCGCGTATGCGCTTTAACACTAGGAAAATCGGCCAATACGATATCCTGTACGCGTTTTACAAGTTCTTCAGGATCATTCCCGGCAACCGGGATCGGCTCGTGAACGGTATGCTTTACGTGCACTCCAATATCCTGAGGAAAACCACCCCAACGCATCAGCTTCCAAGAATTGTTGATGGTAACCGGCACGATAATAGCCGTAGGCATAAATTTAAATAAGGTTATAAGTCCGCCGGTGGCAAATTGCTTAGGAATGCCATCTTTACTACGGGTCCCTTCAGGAAAAATCACCACAGAGCGATTGGTCTTATTCAAGGTTTTAGTAAGATCGCGTATCGCCATAATAGATTGCCGCTTATCCTTGCGATCAATCAATGCCGAACCACCTTTTCTCAAATTATACGAGATACTGGGAATACCTTTACCCAATTCAATTTTACTTATGAATTTGGGATGTAAACGTCGTAAATACCAAATTATAGGTGAAATATCCCATTGTCCCTGATGATTGGCAACAATGATAATAGGTTGATCACGCGTAATCGTATGTGGGTTTTCAAAAGTAAACCGTGTACCCAGCAAGTTCAAGCATTTTAAAATGCTGAAATTTAAATAGTCTACACTTTTTTTATGCGCCTGATATCCAAACCAATTATAGCACACCCATTGTACAGGATGAAATATTACGATCGTCAAACCAAAAGCCAGATAAAAAATCACGCTTAAGGGATAGGCAAAAAACTTTCTCATGAACTTATAAACTTATTGGCAAAGAAAACACATAGCCGTGAGCCTGCAAATTTAATCAACCGCTCACTTTAAAAAATAAAATGTCATTTGGGGGAAAATCCCCTTATACAGTATTTGTCTTGCTAATACATTTGATACAAAATAATAGTACTTGAGAAAAATTCACAAAATAAGACTTACAGTGGTGTTGCTATTACTCAATTGTATAGCCTATGGAGTGAATTATTTTGAATTTAGCCCGAAAATTGAAGCTATTTCTGAAAGTACAACTTTTGAAATATTTTTATTTACAGATAAGGAGACCGGTACTAAATCTTCGTTGTTACAAGTTGGGGAATTTTTGCAGGATCAAGATGGTTTTTGGCCTTTTGAATCGTTTTATGTCGAAACACCTAAAGGCACCAATCAGCATACCGGAAGATTCAGAGGATTTTTTACCGGTTATCTTCTTTCAGAATTTCTATTTTATAACCTAATGATACTAGCTATAGTCGTTTTCATCAAGCTATGGTGAATTTTTAGCCTTAAGACCAGGATTTATTTTTTGCTTTTCTTTCGCCTTTTAGACCAATAGACATACAGTGCAAAAATAATCACACTCACTATAGACCCCCAGAGCAACCCATTTTCTAACCCGTCTGAACTTTCACCCATAATGGCAATAAAAAGCGTGAGCGGTGCGATCCCGGCGAGTGTTGCTCCCAAGAATTTTAGGTAATTCATTTTCAAAATACCGCCTACAAAGCTTATCGCATCATTAGATAAAAACGGATTGAGACGTGTGATTGCAATTGCCCAAAACCCGTAGTCGTTTAAAAAATCTTCAAGTTTATCTTCGGTTGAAGAACCTACCAAATTTTTAACTACCCCATCGCCTAATTTTCTACCTAAAAAGTAACCAACGGTTGAGGCGCAGCTTATCGCTAATGCCACGAGCAAACTTCCCCAAACCGGACCATAAGCCAGAATACAAACGACCATAAGTGCAACCGAAGGAATTACGATCAAAAACATTTGTACGATCATTGCCAGGATCAACACCACAGGCCCTGCCCATCCAAAAGAAGCTATCCAATTCTTGATTTCTTGCTCGTCGCCACCAGATAAAACCTTCCAGGCTTCATCAAAAAATTGTTGCGCCTCCGGAATAAAAAAATAGGCCAGAACCAATCCTGCTAACAGGAGTACAGATAAGATTTTGGGTAGATGCTTTAGGATTTTATCGCGCATGAATTAAGATTCAGATTCATAAACAAACAGCTCTTCTATACTGCAGTTAAAAACCGCTGCCAACCGAAAAGCTGTAGGTAAGCTGGGATCAAATTTACCTTTTTCTATGGCATTCACCGTTTGCCGTGACACCTCAATTTGTTGCGCCAAGTCACTTTGTGTCATTTTTAACGCCGCTCGTAATTCTTTTATATTGTTTTTCATGAGTACTTGCGCGCATTAAAGAATACACAAAGGATGTAAGTAATCCCCATAAAAAGCACCAAAAAGCTTATTTCGGCATCCTGTTTTATCAGGTTTGTAGTGTCTAACTGGGAGTATGCAATACCACCTACCACTGCAAGCCCCAATGTCAATGCCATAGATTCTAACTGTATTTTGCGCTGCAACTCATCACCGTCATTCACAAACTTACGATTGGCCATCACCATTCCCACGCCTACTGCAAGACTTAAAATTATCGCTAAGCCTGTAATAATTTGAGATTCCCATAAAAATTGAGAACCAAAGGTGACTAAGGCAGTAGTGGCGACCCAAGCCATAGACCATTTTGCCAACCGGTTTCTTGATGTGATTAATTTTGAATTCATACTATTTGATTTTTGATTAATGTAAAGTTTACTTGACAAAGATAAGTAATATTTTAAATGTAAAGCAAACTTTACATTTATTTTTTATTTCAGTAAACTACCTTGAGCCAAATATCTGGGTATTATACGCTTTGGCGGTGCCAGCTAACTACTTCAGGGCAAGCCTCGGAGAATTAAACCCTTTGGCGGCGCCAATAAAAACGCTAAATTTCTACAACTAACCCTATCGCCTTATCATGCCTAGAATTCTAATTGCTCCAGATTCTTTTAAAGAAAGTCTTACCGCAACGCAAGTTTGTAGGGCTATTGCTGAAGGACTCCAAACGATAAATCCCAAGCTGCAAATAGACCAGTTGCCTTTTTCTGACGGCGGCGAAGGTGCTTTTGAACTTTTTGAAGCGTTAAATCTGGGAAGCACGATTGCTTGTGATGCTCAGGATCCTCTGGGTCGCTCTATAAGCGCATCTTATTACGGTTTTGAGGATGGAAAAACTGCCTGGATCGAATTGTCTCAAGCATCGGGAATCGCGCTTTTAAAAGATGCAGAAAAGAATCCGATGCTCACATCAACCTTTGGCACCGGATTACAGCTGAAGCATGCCTTAGAAAATGGGTTTAAAAACATCCTATTGGGAATAGGCGGAAGCGCAACTAATGATGTCGCAACAGGCATTTTTACCGCTTTAGGCGGAAAACTTTTAGACCACGCAGAAAATGCTATTCAGGCCCGCGGGGAGCATTTGGGGACTGTAGCTGGTTTAGATTTTGACCACCTCATACCCGAGCTCGAATCGGCACAACTTACGGTCGCCTGTGATGTTTCTAACTTGCTACTTGGAGCAACGGGGGCAGCAACTATTTATGCACCGCAAAAAGGTGCTACTCCGGCGCAGGTCACAGCCCTAGAAAAAGGCGCCGAACATCTAGCGCAAATCATTCAGCAAAAAACAGGAAGAACGATTACAAGCATTGCCGGTGGTGGCGCTGCAGGAGGAACAGCCGCCGGAATGTACGGCTTCTTCAACAGCAAACTTGAACCCGGCTTTGAATTACTCAGCAAATTGGCAAACTTAGAAGAACGCGTAAAACAAGCCGATTTGATCATCACAGGAGAAGGAAAAACCGATAACCAAAGTCAGTACGGTAAAGTGCCCTTCAAACTCGCAGAATTGGCTCGTAAGCACAATAAACCGCTTTACCTCTTTGCCGGAAGCGTTCAGGCAGATCAAAATGTTTTAACTGCCGCCGGAATCACTAAAGCCATTGCCATTAAAACAGAAACGATGGCTTTGGAATACGCAAAGACCAATGCTTTTGAGTTGCTTAAAAATGCGGTTGCACACCATTTAAAAACACAACTATAACTATGGGCCTCGATCTACTCTATATTTTACTTGTTGTTATTTGGATCATCGTGGGCACAAGCTACCTGCGCTGGCATCCCTTTTTCGTATTGCTTATTAGCGCCTTAGGCCTGGCCTTTCTTCTTCAGATCCCATTAGAAGAAATCCCGGAAACGATAAGCACGGGTTTTGGCGCAATGTTTAAAAATATAGGACTGCTGATTCTTTTTGGCGCGTGGATTGGCGTGGCGCTAGAAACTACCAATGCCACAACTGCCATTGCTAAAGGCATCATTAAAAAACTCACCATTTTACCCTTACCTTTTGTCATAAGTGCTTTGGGCTATCTCGTTTCGATCCCGGTTTTTTGTGATGCCGCTTTTGTTATTTTAGCTCCGTTAACCAAAAAACTAGCGCTCAACAATACCGCCAGACGTAACGCCTTAACAGTTGCGCTTTCCACCGGATTGTTTTCGGCTCACGTATTGGTGCCACCAACTCCGGGACCTTTGGCAGCTGCGGGCAATCTTCAGCTCGAAAATTTATACCTGTTGCTTTTAGCAGGCGGAATTTTTGGTCTTGTACTGATGCTTATCGGTGCCTTTTTCTCGTATTATTTCTTCAGAAAAAGCAATCAGCACGATGCATTTGATCGCAACAATTTGGAAACCTATTTTGATCAAAACACCGATCTTCCTTCATTTTCAGCAGCCATTTGGCCTTTGGCACTTCCTATTGTACTAATGGCAGCAGCTTCAATCATCCCTCTGTTTTTTGAAGGTTCCAATCTATTCATCGATATACTTCTATTTCTGGGAGATCCTGCCATTGCCCTTCTAGCCGGTGTATTAGTTGCCTTCAGCATCTGTAAAAAACAACAACGAGATATTTCTGAAATTATTAAAAAAGGAATGGAGCAAGCTGCTCCTATTCTCTTGATTACAGCGATGGGTGGCGCTTTGGGAACCGTTATTCAAACCGCAAATCTTACCGAAGGGATCAATTTAGAATCTTTTAGTAATGGATTGGGCTTGGCGATTCCTTTTATATTGGCCGCTTTACTCAAATCGGCTCAAGGTTCTTCTACCGTCGCGATCATCACCATAAGCTCTATAATGCTGCCGTTGCTTCCTGCATTAGGTTTTGATTCTGAACTGGGCAAAGTATGGGTAATTCTAGCCATCGGAGCAGGATCTCTCACCGTATCGCACGCTAATGATTCGTATTTCTGGATCGTAAGTCAACTGGGAGAAATGCCGGTAAAAGAAGCCTACCGCAAACACACCTTAGGCACCTTGCTTCAAGGAGTCGTGGGGTTTGTTATTCTGTTTTGTACGTATAGCGTGTATTCGGCCTTTTAATGGATAAGATTGTGGTACTAAACAAACCATCTACAAACAAAAAAGCCTCAACTACAAGTAGTTAAGGCTTAATTTTGCTCCCCCTCTTGGGCTCGAACCAAGGACCCTTTGATTAACAGTCAAATGCTCTAAC
Organism: Leeuwenhoekiella blandensis MED217; assembly: GCF_000152985.1. Lineage (GTDB taxonomy): Bacteria > Bacteroidota > Bacteroidia > Flavobacteriales > Flavobacteriaceae > Leeuwenhoekiella > Leeuwenhoekiella blandensis. Next base: position 4,011,370 of record NZ_CH672395.1, read on the forward strand.
CAACTGAGCTAAGGAGGAATTTAATCTTTCAATTTTTAAAGTCACACAGGGTATCGCAATACTTCTGTTTTTGTTGTGCCTTAAAGAACGCTTCGCTTATTTGCTGAAAGCGGATGCAAATATACACAACTATTTAAACCCACAAAACTAATTTTAAAAAATATTTGATAGATTTTTTATCGTCGTATTTTTTGGCTTAGCTACCGGTAATCCAGCGGTAAATGTCATTTCCGTTAGCGTATAATACTAAGGCAATTAGCAAGAAGAACCCTATCATCTGTGCATACTCTAGAAATTTATCGCTCGGCTTTCTTCCGGTGATAATCTCATACAATAAGAACATCACGTGCCCACCATCTAAAGCAGGAATTGGTAGAATATTCATAAACGCGAGTATGATCGAAATAAAAGCCGTGGTTTCCCAAAATGATAACCAGTTCCAGGTATCTGGAAACAATCCCGCGATCGCACCAAAACCACCTACTTGAGACGCACCCTTTTTAGTAAACACATATTTAAACTGTGCCACGTAGTCGTGCAACTTCCAATACCCGTGATTGATTCCCTTAGCAATACTTTCTCCAAAAGAATATTTAACCACTTTTGATTTGTAATTGGCTTTAGGATACACCCCAAAATTTCCGTCATCATCTAAGGTTACGGTAGTGTTTGCCAGTTGCCCATCACGAGAATAGGTCACGGCATACTCGGTAACGCCCTCTTCTTTACGCGCTTTAAAATCGGTCCAGGAAACGATCGATTTATCATTGATTTGCGTAAGTACGTCTCCTTTTTTTAGTCCGGCTTTTGCGGCAGCAGATTCTGCAACCACACTATCCAACACCGGTTTAATAAGTGGCGCCAGGGCATCGGTCTCTCCAGACTGAAACATTTTGGTCCCGATATCTTCCGGAATAGTGATCGTTTCTTCGCTTCCGTCAGTGTGCGCTACAGTAATTGTATTCACATCGCGCAACATCATATCGCGATTGATCGCCAGATTATTTTCGTAAGGCGCTCCATTAACCGCCAGAATCTGATCTCCGTCTCTAAAACCGTATTCTTTAAATCCTTCAGAAACCTCAATTCCGTCAGGCATTTGCTCAGGCCCTACCACCGGATTACCGTAATAGGCAATGATCATTATGTAGATAAAAAAACCAAGAATGATATTTACGGTTACCCCACCAATCATCACAATAAGACGCTGCCAGGCCGGTTTTGAGCGGAATTCCCACTCCTTAGGCTCTTGTGCCATCGCTTCCTTATCCATACTCTCATCGATCATCCCGGCGATCTTCACATAACCTCCAAGCGGAAGCCAACCTATCCCATAAACGGTCTCGCCTATTTTCTTTTTGAAAAGCGAAAACTTAACATCAAAAAAGAGGAAGAATTTTTCTACGCGTATTTTAAAAAGACGGGCAGGAATAAAATGCCCAAACTCGTGAAGTACTATTAATAGTGAAAGGCTCAAAAACAACTGAGCTCCTTTTACAAAAAATGGATCCATAAAAAATTTATCTAACTAGTGGCAACTAACCACCGCCTTATTAGTAGCAAAAACAACTTTCAACAGGAGCTTATCATCAGTAATTCTACCTAAGGGTAGTTTAACTTATGATGATCGCACCACGATTAAAAAGTGCACAAAAGTAACCTTTTACTTCCGCATTCAAAACTTTGCGTCACACCGCTTTGGTTAAATCGCAAAGATTAAAGGCTTCCGGCTTTGTTACCGAGGTTTCAGACCGTAATTTTGCAGTCATAAAACACGCGTTATGCTTCAGTTTTTTGCTAAATACAAAAAGTTTGCCATCGTGATGGCGATTCTTTCCGCAGTTATACTTTACACCTTTTACACCTTAATGCAACCGGCGCCCAGTCTTCCGATCTATCAACCAACTATGGTAGATAATACGCTTGTAGACAGCACGGTTCAGTTTGTAAAAAAATACCATAAAATAGCCGATTTTGAATTGGTAAATCAAAATGGAGAAACCATCACTCAGGATGATTATCCCGGGATTTATGTAGCCGATTTTTTCTTTACCACCTGCCAGACCATTTGCCCGATTATGACCGAGCATATGGTTCAAATTCAGGAAAAGTTGAAAGATGATCCTTCGGTTAAATTGCTCTCGCATACGGTGATCCCTGCAACCGACACTGTTGCTCAGCTTAAACGTTATGCTTTAGAAAAGGGCGTGAATGACTCCAAATGGAATCTTGTAACCGGTCCTAAAAAAGAGATTTATGACCTTGCCAGAAAGAGCTACCTCGCTGTAAAAACTCAGGGCGATGGCGGTAAATATGATATGATTCATACCGAAAATTTTATGCTCATCGATTCTAAAAAACGCATTCGCGGCTATTATGACGGTACCAATCCTGAAGCTATTGAAGATCTTTTAGAAGATATTGCTATTCTAAAAGCGATTGAAGGTGACGAAAACTCTTAAACCTTCGGTTTTAAGGCAGTTTGTAGCTAAAATCTTTTCGCATCTGTTGGTTTTCGTTTACTTTTGCCTTGTTTAAATTCAATCTAAATAAATTGACTACTTCCTTAGATCTTTTGAAGCGCGGCGAGAAAGCCATTATTGTAGAGTTTACCTTAAACATGGTTCCTCTAAAGCTTTTAGAAATGGGTTGCCTTCCCGGCAACGAAGTAGAACTGGTACAAATCGCGCCTTTTAAAGACCCGATGTACCTCAATATTAACGGCAGCCATCTTGCCATACGTAAAGAGACTGCGAGTCATATCACTGTAGAAAAGCTCACTCATGAGTAAACAGCTCAATGTAGCCCTTATAGGAAATCCTAACACCGGTAAAACTTCGGTTTTTAACCAGTTGACCGGTCTTAAACAACAGGTAGGAAACTACCCGGGAATTACTGTTGAAAAGAAAGAAGGTATTTGCAAACTGCCACGCGGAGTTAAAGCGCACATTCTTGACCTTCCGGGAACCTACAGCCTTAATGCAAGTTCGCTTGACGAGAATGTGGTCATTGAACTGCTTCTCAATAAAAACGACAAAGACTATCCTGATGTTGCTGTTGTAGTTTCTGATGTAGAAAATCTTAAACGGAATCTACTCCTCTTTACCCAGATCAAAGATTTACACATCCCCACGATTCTGGTTATCAATATGGCCGATCGTATGGAGCGTAAAGCCATAAGTCTTGATATTGAAAAACTTGAGGAGCGCCTAGAAACCAAAATTGCGCTGGTAAGTTCGCGTAAGAATACCGGTTTTGATAAGCTGAAAGAACTCATTGGCAATTACAAAAATCTTTCTGTAGAACCTTGTGTAAACGCTTCGGTGATCGCTCCGGAATATTTTGACCGTTTGCGCAAAGCTTTCCCAAAGCAAGATTTGTATAAACTGTGGTTGGTGATCACCCAAGATGTGAATTTTGGTAAACTCGACAGAAATGAGATGCAAAGCATCAGCACATTTCAAACCGAAAGTAAATCAAATCTTAAGCGGCTTCAGCAAAAAGAAACCATCGTACGCTATCAATTTATCAACGGTGTTTTAAAAGAAACCTTAAGCATAGATCATCTGGCGGCCAAAGATTTACGCAGCCGCTTAGATCGTGTGCTTACGCATAAGGTGTGGGGTTACCTCATTTTCTTTGCCATCTTACTCCTTATTTTTCAGGCGATTTACGACTGGTCTTCTTATCCTATGGATTTGATCGATGAAGGTTTTGCCGCGATGGGTGAATGGGTGCGCAACACGATGCCTCCAGGTGCTTTTACCAATTTGATCTCTGAAGGAATCATCCCGGGTCTTGGCGGTATTGTGATCTTTATTCCGCAGATTGCCTTTTTATTTTTATTCATTTCGTTACTCGAAGAAAGCGGTTATATGAGTCGTGTGGTCTTTTTGATGGACCGTATTATGCGTCGTTTTGGTCTTAGCGGAAAAAGCGTTGTGCCTCTCGTTTCGGGAACTGCCTGCGCCATTCCTGCGATTATGGCCACCCGAAATATTGAGAACTGGAAAGAACGTCTTATCACGATTTTGGTTACGCCATTTACGACCTGTAGCGCGCGTTTACCGGTATATCTTATTATCATTTCGCTTGTGATCCCTGACGAGCGTGTGTTGTACATCTTCAATCTGCAAAGTTTAGTGTTGATGCTCTTGTACCTCATCGGTTTTGGAACTGCCATTCTTTCGGCTTGGATTTTAGACCGAATTTTAAAAATAAAGAGCCGTACTTTTTTTGTTATTGAAATGCCCAATTATAAGTTGCCGTTATTCAAAAACGTAGCCTATAATGTCATCGAAAAAACAAAATCATTTGTCGTTGGTGCCGGAAAAATAATTCTAGCGATCTCTATCGTACTGTGGGTTTTAGCCTCTAACGGGCCGGGCGACGCTTTTTCTAATGCTGAAGAAAACAGCATCGCGCGAATGGAAGCCGGCGAGTTTCCTGAAAGCGAACTAGACAAACATATTGCTTCAGAAAAGCTCGAGTATAGTTACATAGGTTATATGGGTAAAGCCATCGAGCCGGTTGTGCAACCTTTAGGTTACGACTGGAAGATTGGTATAGCTATTGTGAGTTCTTTTGCGGCACGTGAGGTATTTGTGGGAACGCTCGCAACCATTTACAGTGTGGGAAGCGATGAAGAGGAAACCATTAAAAACCGAATGGCAGGTGAGGTCAATCCTATTCTTGGCGGACCTTTATTCAATCTTGCCAGCGGGATTTCCCTGCTGCTGTTTTATGCCTTTGCCATGCAGTGTATGAGTACACTCGCGATTGTTAAACGCGAAACCAACACCTGGAAGTGGCCGATACTACAACTTGTAGTTATGAGTGGTTTTGCTTACGTTGTAGCACTAGTTGCTTATCAACTTATAATTTAAAAGTTATGATACAGAATATTTTAGTCGTATTGATCTTTCTTTTTGCCGTAGGATATCTGGTAACCAAATACATCTGGAAGCCGGCCTTTCTAGGCGGAAAATCTAATGATAAATCCTGCGGAAGCGATAACTGCGGTTGTCATTAAGTTAAAAAAGACTCCAAACCACATTAAGCACATAATCTTCCTGCTTGATTTTTGGCTGAGATACGTCGGGATAAGGTGAAACAGAATGCCCCATCAATTCTTGAGCTGAAGAATTAAAAAGCGTTTTTGCCGGACTGTTCAAATTCACTTTTCGGGTTTCAATAGGTTTTCCATCTTTAAAGATCGAAGCTTCTACCACTACTTCGCCTGCCCAAACACAGGTTGTATTTTTTGGGCACCGTGAGTCGATCACTTTTGTAAGTTCGATTTCAACATCACCAAAAGTAACCCGTTCCCCAAACGGAACTTTCACTACTATTTGCGGTACTTTAACCGGTTCTTCAGCAAAAATGCTGTCTTGTTTTTTGATGCTAATTTGGGCAGAGACGGTAAAGCTTATGAGGCTGATTAAAATAAATACGACGGTTTTCATAAATAATGCGTTTACTATAAAGACGTATTTATTTCAATCTGTTGCAAATTATCCTAACCCTACATCAAGCGTCATCATCAAGATAAAGCCACCTATGAAGCCCATCGTTGCAATATCGGTATGATTTCCTTGTTGGGTTTCGGGAACTACTTCTTCGACCACTACAAAGATCATCGCCCCTGCTGCAAAAGCAAGCGCATAAGGTAAAATAGGCTGAAACGTCATCACCGCATAGGCGCCTACGACCGCTGCAATAGGCTCTACAATTGCCGAAAGCTGCCCATAATTAAAACTTTTCCACCTGCTGAATCCTTGTCGGCGTAAGGGCATCGCCACCGCAAAACCTTCGGGAAAATTTTGTAAACCTATACCTATTGCCAGAGCCACGGCACCTCCAATAGTTGCGCCGTCAAATCCTGCCGCCACACCTCCAAACAAAACACCCACAGCTAAACCTTCTGGGATGTTATGCAGCGTGATCGCCAGCGTAAGCAGTACCGATTTGTGCCAAGGACTCCTAATTCCTTCCTTATCTTCCTCTTTAAAATTGACATGTAAATGCGGCAAAACCTTGTCAAGACCAAATAAAAATGCAGCTCCTAAAGCAAAGCCCACCGCTGCAGGAATCACTTTAACAAACCCATCACCCGGACTCATTTCAATACCGGGCGCAAGCAAACTCCAGAAACTTGCCGCGACCATCACACCGCCGGCAAATCCCAACATAGCATCAAATAATGCCCTGTTCATTCCTTTAAAAAAGAACACGAGCGCAGCTCCTAAAGCAGTCACACCCCAGGTAAAGAGTGTCGCGTAAAACGCTCCTAAAACCGGGTCCAAAGTTTCAAAATAGTTGATTATATCATTCATAGGATTTACAATTCTAAATAGTGAAGTTGGTTAATTTAAATGCGCACATAAATATGTTCTGTAGCGATTTGGGAAAGTAAGAGTTCGCGATCATCTATGCGCACGGTCATACTTTTATCAAACTCTTGAATGTTAACGATCTCAAGAACACTGCCCAGACGTATATTTTGCTGATCTAAAAACTGAAGAAACGAGGAGGAAGTATCGTTTACGCCAATACACGTACCTGTATCCCCCGGTTGCAATTGCGACACGCGTTTCTTCTCTAGCTTTGCAATGTTACCTGCTTCATCAGGAATGGGATCTCCGTGCGGGTCGTGCTTGGGATAACCTAAAAATTTATCCAATTCCCGAATCAGTTTATCCGATTTGATATGCTCCAACTGCTCGGCGACATCGTGAATCTCGTCCCAACTGAAATCGAGTTTATTAGCCAAAAAAGTTTCCCACAAACGATGTTTACGAATCACTTTTAATGCGGAAACCGCTCCGGAATCTTTTAAAATAACACCTTGATACGGCTGATAATGTACTAACCCCTTCTCATCCAGCTTTTTGATCATTTCAGTTGCTGAAGCCGGTTTTGTGTCAAGATACTTCGACAACACATTAGTACTCACTCCTTTAGGATGCTCTTTTTGTAACGTATATATCGATTTTAAATAGTTTTCTTCAGAAAAAGTCATACTGCTTTTTAATTATACCACAATAATACACCAAATTTATCAAATATATTTTTTAGGTTTGCCTAAACTTTAATTTTTAAAAACCTTAAATGTCTGTTAAGTACGTATTTATTTTGCTTCTTTGTCCTTTCTTCTTAAAAGCACAAGAACACGTGATGCTTTCAGGAAGCGTTTCAGACGGAACCAATCCCATTCCGTTTGCAACTATTCTCGTAAGCGGAACTACAACGGGTGCTTCTGCAAATGAAGACGGAAACTTTCAGCTGCAACTACAGCAGGAACCAGTGACTTTGATCGTTCAGGCAGTAGGTTTTAAAACCCAACGCCAAACGGTCACGCCTTCGGCTTATAAAAATTCAGTTTTAAAGATCACGCTTCAGGAAGATCTTTTAGGTCTGGAAGAAGTTGTGGTGAGCGCTACGCGTAATCGCATCAGTAAAAAAGAAGCTCCGGTTATTGTTAAAGTGCTTAGCCCTAAACTTTTTAAAGCCACACAGTCGATCTCGCTTGCCGATGGCTTGAATTACCAACCCGGCGTTCGGGTAGAAACCAACTGCCAAAATTGTGGCTTTACACAAGTGCGCCTTAACGGTCTTGAAGGGCAATACACGCAGATTTTGGTCAACAGCAGACCGGTGTTTAGCGCACTCAACGGCGTTTACGGTCTCGAGCAAATTCCCGTAAGTATCATAGATCGTGTAGAAGTAGTGCGCAGTGGCGGCTCGGCGCTTTTTGGCTCCAATGCAATAGCAGGAACCGTAAATATCATTACTAAAGAACCGGTCAACAACAGCTGGGAAGTGAACAGCAATCTGGCACTCATCGATGGAAAAACGGCAGACCGTAGCCTTAATCTCAACACCTCGATCGTAAGTGAAGATCTTACCACCGGTGTTACCCTTTTTGGAATGTACCGCGATCGTAACACCTATGACGCGAATGGTGATGGTTTTAGCGAAATCACCAAACTCACCAATCATTCTTTTGGTACAAAAGCCTTTTACCGCCCTAACGATAACAGCAAAATAGGTTTAGACCTTACTGCTATCAAAGAATACCGTCGCGGTGGTGACCGCGTAGATCTCGCACCTCAATTCACAGACATTACCGAAGAACTCGATCATAACACCTTCTTTGCCGGGGCAGATTATGAATTATACAATGACGAGCGTACCATTAATTTTACAGCCTATGCTTCTATACAACATACTGATCGCGCCAGCTATTACGGCGGTTTGGGAGGCGGAAGAACAGCAGCAGATTCTGTCGCCGCCAACAATGCCTTCGGAAACACCAAAGATCTCGCGTTGGTTTCAGGAGCAAAATTCAGTTATACATTTGCTAACGATGATGTTTTAACCAGCGGACTGGAATACCAATTGAATGATACCGAAGATGCCATTCCCGGTTATAATCGCATTGTTGATCAGCGTGTGAACAGTGTCGGACTTTACAGTCAGTACGAGTGGAAACCTATTGAAGCGTTCACGACCTTACTTGGGGCAAGGCTCGATCATATTTCGGTAGATGGCTTTTATAGCATTCAAGATATCGAGCGCCGTTCTCAAGTTTCAGAGACCGTTTTGAGTCCGCGCATTACGCTGCTTTTTGACATTACAGAGGATTTACAATTTAGAGGAGGCTATGCACGCGGATTTCGAGCGCCGCAAGCATTTAACGAAGACTTACACATCAGTTCTGTGGGTGGCGAGCAGCGCTTTGCGATTCTGAGCGATGACCTGGAAAGTGAGTTTTCTAATGCGTACACCGCCTCGTTAAATTTCACTAAAGACTTCAATAAAACACAAACCGCACTATTACTCGAAGGCTTTTATACCACCTTGCAAAACCCGTTCACTTTGGTAAGCACCGGGGCTTCACTACCCAACGGTGCCATTCTTGATGAATCCCGTAACGGAAGCGGTGCCTATGTCGCCGGCACTAATATTGAACTTACCGTCTCCCCCAGTCAAGACTTGTATTTTCAAGCCGGAATGACCTTCCAAAAATCAATTTATAAAGAAGGTCAGGTGCTTTTTGAAAGCGACGGAACTGTTCCCGGAGAAAGCGATGTTATCATTTCAGAATTTACCCGCTCCCCCAATCTTTACGGCTTTTTAAATGCCAACTGGGTAATGAGTGAAGCCTTTAAACTGGATCTCACTGCGAGTTATACCGGCAGTATGATCGCACCGCACATCATAAGTGATAGCGGTTTTATGCTCCTTGAAAAAACACCCGATTTTATTGATGTCACTCCCAAACTCACCTATCATCTTGACGTGAAAGATACGTTTCACGTAGAGTTGAGCACGGGCGTTCAAAATGTGTTTAACAGCTATCAAAACGATTTTGATCAAGGACCGCTTAGAGATTCAGATTACATCTATGGTCCTAATCGTCCGCGTACCTTTTTCTTCGGAATACGCTTCGGCGACTTCTAAGTGCGGGCCGCACTGGCAAAAAGTGCGGGCCGCACCGGCAAAATGGATTATTATGAAACAATTAATCTTTTTTCTATTCCTTTCTTGCGGAAGCCTTATTGCTCAAAAGAGCGATCAACAAATCAATTGGTTAAGCTGGGAGCAATTAGAGTCTGCTTTAGCTAAAAAACCCAAGAAAACCTTGATATTTTTCTACGCCGATTGGTGCGCGTATTGCAAAAAAATTGACCGTGTCGTTTTCACAAAGCCCGAAGTAATAAAAAAAATCAATCAGGATTTCTACGCGGTCAGAATGAATGCAGAAACTACAGACACCATCTCTTTTGATGGAACGTTGTTTACTAATCCGCTTGCAAAAACGCAGCGCAATGCAGTGCATCAACTGGCGGCGCTATTAGGCTCAAGAGAAAACTACGCATTCTCCTTACCGGTTACTTTATTTTTTGATGAGCAATTCAAAGTGAAGAGTCGTGTATTTGAATATTACACTTCAGAAGAATTATTGAAGTATTTAAACCAATAGACCGTTGCCGGGACGCTTTTTTAATCCTAGTTTTAAACACAGATGGAATTTGCTTCAAATCACTTTGACTATATCATGCTCGGCGCCGGACTTTCGGGCTTGATGCTGGCGTATCGCATGAGTCAGGATGCTTTTTTCAAGGATAAATCAGTTTTAATTCTTGATAAGTCAGACAAAACAAAGAACGATCGCACCTGGTGTTTTTGGAGTGAAAACACGAGGGAGTGGGATTCTATTATTTCAAAAAAATGGAGCAACATTTGTTTTAAAAGCACAGGATTTGATGCTGAAATTCCCCTTACCAACTACACCTACAACAAAATTGAAGGACTCGACTTTTACCAATTTCTTTTTGAAAAGCTTCAGTCTTCAAAAAACATTGTTTTTAAAACGGAAACCTATATTTCACATATAGAAACTCCAACCTCGGTTGTGGTGCAAACACAAGCGGCCCGATACACAGCGGCAAAAATGTTTACCAGTATTCTTCCTGTGGAAAGACTTACCGATCAAAATCGATATCCCGTTTTACAACAGCATTTTATAGGTTGGGAAGTATGTACTCAAGAGTCCATTTTTGAACCGGAAGTGGCTACGTTTATGGATTTCTCAATACCTCAAAAAGGTAACACGCGCTTTATATATGTTTTGCCTACGGCGAAAAATAAAGCCTTGGTAGAATACACGCTTTTTTCTGAAAACTTACTTCCTAAAACCGAATATGAAGCAGCTATTGAAGATTATATGGATGCCTTGGGGGCTTCAGAATATCAAATAACGGCAACAGAGCAAGGCAGCATCCCGATGACCGCGTATCCTTTTGAACAACACAACACTCAAAATGTGTTACACATAGGTACAGCCGGCGGCTGGACCCGCGGAAGCACTGGTTACACCTTTACATACACCTTAAAACGTACCGAACAACTAATTGATTTTTTAAAAACAGAAACCGACTTTTCCCAGTTTAAAATAGCCGATCGCTACCGCTGGTATGACTCAATTTTTCTCGATGTTCTATATCGCAGAAACGAAATGGGCGCTGATCTTTTCACACGTATGTTTCAAAAAAATGATGTTGCTTCAATTTTTAGATTTCTAGATGGGGAAAGCAGTCTCAAAGACGATTTGAACATAATCTTAAGTATGCCCAAAAAAGAGTTTATCAAATCATTTTTGGGTTTTACAAAACATTAAGGTTTATACGGCGCGACAACCTTAAGTTTATCTCCCGAAAGGTCTACCTCAAATAAATGCGGAACTCTGTGATACTTCCCATTAACTACCGCGTGGCTGTGTGCTGCCATAAGTGTTTTGCCGTCAAAAGTTTTGAACAACATACCATGGCCATAATTGCGGGGCGTGATGGGATCCTTTTCCTGAATCCACGGCCCGTCTAAAGTGCCACTTTCAGAATAAGCAACACCTTGCACGTACTCATTATAGATCCAGCTTGTCCACAACATTCCTAGTTTTCCGGTTTCGGTTTTAAACAGGAATGGACCGTCAGTAACTTTATTAGGTTTATCATTTCCGTCTTTGTCTTTTTCGCGTGACCAGGGAGAAGCGCTGGCTTTAAATAACAATTCGCCATTCCCTACCGAACCGCTTAGATCAGGTTTCAGTTCAATTTTTTCTATGGTTCCGTTTCCATTTTGCAACCATTCATAACAATACACCATATAAGGTTTCCCGTCTTCGTCTACCCAAAAAGTTCCGTCTAAGGTTGGCATATCTGCAGGCAAATACGTCTCGTCTTCCATAGGTTTGTATGGTCCAAAAGCCGAATCACTAACTAAAATGTGACTCGCGCGCCGTTCGATCACATTGCCGTCGACCGTGTCTATTTTCACCGCCCTGTTGGTGAAAGTGGCAAAATCGTAATACTTGTCTTTGTATTGATGTAATTCTGCCGCCCAAATCATAGGTTTGGGTCCCATCCAGGAGTCGGGATCGGTCTCTACAACATCAAACGGACCTTCCCAATAGGCCAGGTCTTTGCTTTTCCACATCTTGCCACCGGTACCCGTCATATAATACATTTGGGTCACTTCATCTGCCAAAATATAAGGATCGCTCAGCCGTATGGAATCTATTGCTGTTAAGTGGGTTCTGTCTTTTTTTACGTGAATAGACTGCCCGGTAAGCTTCCAGCTGCCCTTTATTTTCTCGAGCATTCGTATTTCTACGGTTTTACTTATACTTCCGTCAGGTGCGGTTGATTGCTCATCGTGACTTACCCAGGCCTCATTGTCGTTGATGTAAAATTTATAATTTGAATTTACCGAAGTTCCTCCCGAGCCCATCATCCCTTCCGGCGGGTTGATCATCAATTGAGGATCCAGATCGATCACTTGTCCGTCGCCGGTAGATATCAAAATACGGCTGTAAGGTTTAATTGCCCAGCAGCTCGCGTGTCCCTCAACATCACCAGAACGCCACGTAGCCGATTCTTTTTCTAAAACCTTGATGATCGCTGCTTCTTCTTTGCTTTGCGCAAAAACGCTAGCAAAAACGAATAAAAACAGCACAAAAAATATATTCTTCATAAGTAAAAGGCTCAAATTTTGTATTTCTCTGAATCCTCTAACTTACAGCTTATTTATGAAAAACAAGAACAGACTATTCAAACTGCTTAATCTCTAGATTTTTACTCCTGTATCAAATCAAAAGCTCCTTTAGTAAGAAACTGAGCATCATTTTTAAAATCTTCTGCATTTAAAATTTGGGTCATTCCGTCCTGGGTGTTTCCCGGTTTTACATCTACCCTATCAAACAAATAACTTCCGTTTTGCTGCTCTTTCAATTGAAGAACATAATGCGTGTTCCCAAGCTTTACTACCGCATCTTTTGGCAAGGCAAATCCTTCAGCAGAACCGGTTTCAATTTGCGCTTCAATAAACATTCCTACTGCAAAATTTGGAGTCGCTTTTTCGTGCTCAATATGCCCATGAACGGTTACCGTTCGCCCTTCCTGATTGAGCGAATTCCCTATTAAATGTACTTCGCCTTCGTAACTTTTATCAGAAGATTCAGGAATGCTAAACTGAATTTTTTGTCCCTTTTTAACCTTAAGCATATCTTTCTCAAAAACCTCAAGCTCTAAGTGAATGTGGTCTATATCTACGATTTCCATAATGGGATCAGCCGATGAAACATAACTCCCTTTACTCACAAAAGTCTCTGCGATCGTCCCGGTAATAGGCGCAAAAATGCTGGCTTGCGTGGTGTAAGCGCCTTGTAAAACACGCTCCGGACTTATATGCAGCATTTCTAATTTTTTACGCAAACCGGTATAAGTTGCCAAGCTTCTTTTGTACTCGCTTTCTGCTTTTAAAAAGTTTTTCTTAGAAGTAATGTTTTCTTCCATAAGCGCTTGCTGGCGCTCATACTCTGACTTTAAATAATCAAGCTGTTCTGCCAATTCTTGAAACTGCTGTTGAATTTCTACAAACTCAGGGTTCTCTAAAGTGATCAAAACCTGACCTTTTTTTACCGCGTCTCCTATAAGCAAGGGATTGTTTTTAATATAACCACCCATAAAAGCAGTGATCACCGCTCTATTTTCGGGAGGAACATCGATCATTCCGCTGGCTGCTACCCAGTTAGGAAAGCTTGCTTCTTTAAGCCTCCCTAATTGCATGGAAGCACCGGAGAATTGCGCTTTGGTCACGGTTACATCTGCGCTTGCTTCAGTCGTTTCTGCTGAAGTTAAAGTTTCTGTTTCTTTAGTTCCGCAGCCTATTAAGATTAATAAAAGGCTGAACTGTATTACTATGAGGATTGATTTTTTCATCGTTATGCTTTTAAAGTAGGATATAATTGAGTTGAATCACGGTCTGGTTGTAGTTGTTCAGACTTTCTAAATAGGCCAGTTTAATGTCGTACGCCTGTTGCAAAATCTGTATGTATTCAAAGAAGTTGACCTCGCCATTTTTATAACTGGTAATTGCTGTTTTTTCCAGTTCGCTCGCCAGAGCGTTTCCTTCAGAATCATAATAATTGAGTTGTTCTGCGTAGGTATTAAGCGCACTTCTAAGTTGAGTTACGCGCGATTGTAACTGAATTTTATAATTCGCCGCTTCTTGACTTGCCGCTTCTGCAGCGATTTTTGCTGTTTTAATTCGGCTGGAAGCCCCGGAAAAAAACAACGGAATCTTAACGCCAAACTGATACCCGATCAAATTCTGATCAAGACCGTCGTTTGAACCTTGAAAGTAATTCACCGTAAGATCTGGCAATAACTCCTGTGCACTGAATTTACGTTGGGCTTCAGCCAGATCAATTTGATAATCGTAATACGTATTTGCGACCTCTAAATTTTCCTGACTTACAGATGGCACTAAGCGTTCTATTGGATCAGGCGTGATCTGCAGCGTATCTACCTGAACCAACTGCGTAAGCAGTTTTTGTGCCGCCAGTAATTCTTCTTGAACTTGTTTGCGCAGCGTTTCAATTTCTTTTTGTTTGGCTTGCGCCGAAATTTTCTCGAGATAATTGCTTTCTCCAAGCTCAAACCTGCGCTTTGCCGCGTAGGCAAAATTTTGATAGATGCTGTCCAGATTTTGGTACAGCTGAAGCTTTTCATTCACATATTGCAAACTATAATAGGCATTGGCCAAACTTTGCTCCAGTTGCATTTTGCTCAGTTCTGCCCGACTTGAAGCCACAGCATAAGTAGCCTTATTCACTTTTGCCTGTGCAAAATATACTGTGGGAAAAGAAAAGGTCTGACTCACCCCAAAAACATCAATCGGTCTGTTGTTTGTTGCGAGGTTGTTCTCGTCATAATGATAGTACACTTCGGTCTTATCAAAGCTAAATGCACTACCTATAGCCGCATTGGCTTCATCACTACGCAAGTTGGCCGCTTTGATCCCGGCGTTATTCTCATAAGCCAATTCACGCACTTGCTCAAAACCAGAAACCTCCTGCGCCTGTGCCACTCCGCCTGCTAAGAGCAGCAGTAGCAAGACAGAAACCCCTTTATTAAAGCCTTTAGCAGGTTTGCTCGTATCTTTTAAATCTTTATCAAACCAAGACACCAGGACCGGTAAAACCACCAAAGTCAATAAGGTCGCAGAAATTAAACCGCCAATGACTACGGTAGCCAGTGGGCGCTGTACTTCTGCCCCGGCATTTGTAGATACTGCCATAGGTAAAAAGCCTAAAGCTGCAGCAGTAGCAGTAAGTAACACGGCACGCAAACGATCTGTAGCACCTTTGGTTATGAGTTCGTTCCTGTCAATCATCCCCTGTTTCTTTAATTCTTTAAAATGTTCAAGCATCACAATACCGTTGAGTACGGCGATACCAAAAAGCGCTATAAAACCTACACCGGCAGAAATACTAAACGGCATCCCGCGTAACCACAATAAGAAGATTCCGCCCACAGCAGAAAGCGGAATAGCAGTAAAGATCAACAAGGCTTCTTTTACCGATTTAAAAGCGAAGTACAACATCATAAAAATCAAGAGCAATGCTACCGGCACTGCGATCTTTAAACGTGCAGTGGCACTTTGCAGGTTTTCAAATTGACCACCATAATCAATCGTATAGCCTGTTGGTAGTTTTACATTTTTACTTACGATTGCCTGAATCTCATCAACCACAGACTGCAGATCCCGATTACGCACATTCACTCCCACAACAATGCGTCGCTGGGTCTGATCTCTTGATATCTTTGCGGCTCCTTGCGTATACTCGATTGCTGCCAGTTCGCTTAGACGTACCTTGGCACCCGTAGGCGTGTCTACATACAGGTTTTTAAGGTTGTCAATATCCTTACGCTGATCCTGATCTAAGCGCACCACCAGATCAAAACGCTTTTCTCCTTCAAAAATATTTCCCACACTTTGTCCTGAGAAGCCCATTTTGATCAGGTCATTAAGGTCTGAAATATTAAGGCCATAACGGGCGATTTTCTTTCGGTTAAAACGCACACTCATTTGTGGGAGTCCGGTAACTTTTTCTACTGAAATATCAGCCGCACCTTCTACATTCTGAATTAGATCACGTATTTCATTTCCTTTTTTATTGAGAATCTCGAGATCTTCGCCAAAGATTTTAATAGCGATATCTGCCCGTACTCCCGTAATGAGCTCGTTAAAACGCATTTCTATAGGCTGGGTAAATTCGATTTCCATTCCCGGAATCACACTCAAAGCTTCTTTAAATTGAGCTGCGAGTTCATCTTTAGTTTCAGCAGAAACCCACTCGCTTTTATCTTTTAAAGTAATGATAACGTCACTATCTTCCATAGACATCGGATCGGTAGGAACCTCAGCAGCGCCAATTCGGCTTACCACTTGTTTTACTTCAGGAAAATTGTCTAACAGGATTTTTTCAATCTGTGTAGTGCGTTCAATCGTTCCGCTTAGCGAAGTACCGGTCTTCAAAATAGGCTGAATCACAAAATCTCCTTCATCAAGCTGTGGGACAAATTCGCCTCCCATCGTCGTAAAAAGATAAACTGCAGCTACTAAAAGCGCCACCGAAACACCAATAATCAACCTACGCGCACCAAGCGCCCAATGAATGACACGCTCATACTTTCCCTTTAAATAATTGACCAATCGCACGGAAATATTTCGATCTGAAGGGGTTTCTGCCTTTAAGAATACCGAAGCTGCCACAGGAACGTAGGTAAAACAGAGCAGCATTGCACCAATAACCGCAAAGCTGAAAACCAATGCCATCGGGATAAACATTTTTCCCTCAACACCGCTTAACGAGAGAATAGGAATAAAAACAATGAGAATGATCAACTGTCCAAATACAGCAGAATTCATCATCGTTGATGCCGCATCTTGGGTGATCTCATCTTTTAACGCACGTGTTTCTGACTTGCTTAGAGCTCCAATGGCATCCTGCCGCTGAGACATTTTATACGCCACAAACTCAACAATGATCACTGCACCGTCAATGATGATCCCAAAATCAATAGCTCCCAAGCTCAATAGGTTGGCATCTACATCAAAAATATTCATCATTCCCAAGGCAAAAAGCAAACACAAGGGTATCACCGAAGCGACAACCAAACCGCTGCGCCAATTACCTAAAAGAAGCACCACCACAAAAATCACAATAAGAAAGCCTAGAATTAGGTTTTCACTAATGGTAAAGGTGGTTTTTACGATGAGTTCGCTGCGGTCCAAAAAAGCATTGATATACACACCTTCTGGCAGCGTACTGCTTATTTCTTCAACACGCTCTTTTACCGCTTCAATAACCTTATTGGTGTTGGCATCCTTAAGCATCATCACCTGCCCCAGCACTTTTTCTCCCTGACCGTTTCCTGTAATTGCACCAAAACGCGTTGCGTGACCAAAACCTACATTTGCTACATCTTTAATGTAAACGGGGATCCCGTTGTGATTGGCTACTACCATCTGCTCGATATCTTCGAGAGAGGTCGCGAGTCCTTCACCACGAATGAAATAAGACTGGTTGCTTTTTTCAATATATCCACCACCGGCTACACTGTTGTTCTTTTCTAGCGCTGCAAAAACTTCTGAAGCAGCAATATTCATCGCATGAAGCTTTTGTGTATTAAGTGCGACTTCATATTGCTTTAAATAACCACCCCAAGAATTGATCTCGACCACTCCGGGAATCCCTGAAAGTTGCCGTTTTACGATCCAATCCTGAATCGTTCTCAGCTCTGTGGCCGAATACCTCTCTTCATAGCCCGGTTTTACATCAAGAACATATTGATAGATCTCACCAAGTCCCGTGGTAATAGGTCCCATTTGCGGCGTACCGAAACTCGCCGGGATTTGTTCTGAGGCCGATTTGATTTTTTCGGCTAATAATTGTCGGGGAAGATAAGTTCCCATAGCATCTTCAAAAACCACAGTAACTACCGAAAGACCAAATTTTGATACCGAACGTATTTCTTTAACTCCCGGTAAATTGGCCATTTCGAGTTCTACAGGATAGGTGATAAACTGTTCCATATCAACTGTAGAAAGATTTTCTGAAGTAGTAATTACTTGCACTTGATTGTTAGTAATATCAGGTACAGCTCCTACTGAAATTTGGGTTAGCGAAAACAGTCCAAAAACAATGATCGCAATAGTAAACAACAGGATGATTAACTTATTCCTGATGCTAAAGTTTATGATAGCATTAAGCATGATAAAAAGGTAAAACGTGAAAACTAAGAATAGCTTCCTCAGAATAGAGGAACTAGGCTAATGTGAAACCTGATAATACCAGGTTCTAGAAATGTTTACGCGTTTTTAGGCGGCTGAAAAATAGAAGAGGCTACCGCAAATGAATAAAAATCGCGATAGTCAAAAGAAGCAGTAGTTTGATCTACAGGAACACTCTTAGGTTCTGGAATCAATTCTACCGAATTAAAATAAGCAATAGCTGTGTGCACGCAAGAGTGCTGATGCTCAAAAGGTAGTTTCTCGTGATCTTCACGCTCCTCTTGATGCTCGATATTATGCTGTTGTTTGAGTTCGCCGTAATGCTTGTTTAAAAAACTGTAAACATCATCGCCAAACTTTACCTGATGATACTCATAATGATCGAGTAAATCTTCTATATGCAAAAAGTCACCAAAACTTATCTTGAAGCTTTGGCCAAGAAGCATAATAGAGAGAATACAGATTAACAACTTTGACATCGCCACAAAGTTAATCAAGAAGTGTAAAAAAGTTTCGGGTCAAGCGATTTTTAGAATCAAATTAAATAGATGACAATCTCTATGCGACTATAAGCGTATTCTATCTTTTAAGGGTAAAATGTGATTTGAACGTTGCCGGCACCTCTTCAAAGGTATATTCCACACGAAACCAATAGTCATCAGAAGGCATTTTTTCTCCTCTGTAAGTGCCATCCCAACCCGGACCTTGTGGAGACAAGCTTTTTAACAACTTACCAAAACGGTTAAATATGAATATTTGCGCTTCAGGATAATCTTCTAGGGAAGTGATGTTCCATGTATCGTGATAACCGTCATTGTTGGGAGTGAAATATTTTGGGAAGTTTATTACCTGCACTTCTACGGTAGTTGCACCACAGGTTCCATTGATCCCTCGTACGGTGATAAGATGCGTTCCCGGAGTTACATCTACAAACCGAGGCGTATTTTGAAAAGCTTGATCATCTAACCGATATTCATACTCACCAAAACCAGCAGCAACCGTCACGTCTATAGCCGAAACATTTTCAAAAGGCTGCGATACCTGAACATCAAGAAGCGGCTGTGCCGACTCTAATACTTCAACCGTCGTGGGATTGTAATTACACGCTGCGCCAACTTCAGGGTTTAGTTTTTCGGTAGAAACTGTGTAGATGCCTGCTTCTTCTGCCGTAAATGTTGCTCCTTGCCCTACCAATTGTTCATTTAAAAACCAACTCACTAAAAATTCTGAAGGATCAAGACCTGAATTTAAAATCACGGGATTTTCTACAGCTCCGGTTTCCGCATTGCGACAAATGGTTCCACCTTCTACGGTAAAATTTAATAGCGGGTATACGGTTACCTCAAAAACATCTTCGTCAAAACAATTAGGATTATCTGTAGCTTCAGCATATTTATAAATCGTGTAGGTGCCGGGTAATAATTCGTAATCAGCCGGATCAATTGGCGATTGTTTATCAGGTCCAAAATAATAGCCTTGATTAAAATTGGTTTGTGATAAATTGGGAAGAATGTAACTGCCACACTGCTCAACATCAGGCTCTGGAACCAAAACAGGAGTTTCTGAAATGGTGACGGTAAAACTACTTTCGTCTTCACAGAAAAAACGAGTTCCGTTGCGCGCATAAATAAAAACCTCCTGCGTCGTGGTTAAAACATCTCCGGCATTAAGCTGCGTTCCCTGACCACCAGATTGCGTAAAATAATTACCCTCAGCGAGGGCTGGAAGCGTATAACTATCGCATTGTGCTATATCATCAAAGGTTTCAACCTCAACTCCAAGAATATTTACCGTGAAGGTGTTTTCACTATAACACGCAGTAAAATCATCGTAAGCATTATATACATAAAGCGTTTGTGTAGCTGAAATAACATCCCCGGCAAAAAGCTGCACCCCTTGTCCCATAGGCTCTGAAAAATAGTTACCATTCTCCAGTTCAGGAAGCGTATACGGCTCACAACTATATACAAACGTGAGGTTATCTACCGGAAGTAAAGGTCTGATCTCAACCTCAAATTGAGTCTCATTCTGACAACCACTTACTTGATTGTTTATAAATATGATTTGAGATTCATCAATTACATCACCGGCAAAAAGCTGGGTCCCGCCACGTCCGGTTTCGGTGAAATATTCACCATCGGTTAAGGTTGGTAATGTATACGTCTCACCCTCACACAAGAGTTGATCAGGCAAGGTATCTACCGGCGGGATCGCTATGACGTTGATGTCAAAAAATGCATTGGTCGTACAATTAGATCCCGATGTTGTGTTTACATAATAATAAATACGCTGTGAAGTGGTGAGCACCGTACCTTCGGGAATGAGGCTTCCTCCGCCTGCAGCTTCGGTATAAAAAGCGCCCTCTTCTACAGCAGGAATGGTATAGGATCCACACGCATCAAGGTTTTGAAATTCGGGAACGATAAAAATGCGCCATTCATAGAAGTTGGTACACGTACCATCATCATTAAAAATATAGAGCGTTCTTGTGGTATTGATGACATCTCCTGCATTCAAGGTGCTACCTGAACCATTTGCCCGGGTATTGTAGCTTCCATTAGTTAAAGCAGGTAATGTAAACGAATTACACGCCACTACATCTGCGGGCTGGTCTACCGGAGGAAGCGGATGTATAATAATGTTTACAGGTTCCTCCCGACATACCGAACCACCTTCTTCATAATAAAAATAGATGATTTGACTTGTCGTTAACTCATCTCCGGCATCAAGTCGGGTTCCACCTCCACCGGGACCGCCTGCAGCGGTATAAAATGCTCCAGCCAAAGTCGTCGGAATGATATAGCCTCCGCAAGCCTCTCTATCGCTCAAATCATAATTATCAACAAAAGTTATGCTGAAGGAAGACTGATTGCTACACCCATTAGCATCAGGACCGTTGAATATAAAGAGCACCATATCTTCTGTAATGATATCACCGGGATTATAGCGCGTTCCGGTACCGTTAGCGCCAGAAAAATAGGCTCCGTTTGTTAGTGGCTCCAATTCGTAAGCATTACAGGTGATGACATCAGCAATTTGATCTACAGGAGGTAGATTATTAACCTCTATTACAATGTTTACCGTCTCATAGCACAAATCTTCGTCAGCAAAAGAAACACGAGCAACTAGTGTTTGAGAAGAAGTTTCTGCCGGTACGACATATGGAGAGAACACTTCATTACTCATCGCATCTGCATCTGCTTGACTTTCATAATAGGTAATGTTATACAATGCCGGACTCTGACCGCTTAGAATTTCATTAGTTACTTGGGTTAAATCTACGGCCACATCATTACCAGGTCGCGTACAGGATTGTATCGGGTCTGGAGTTGTTACTTGAATTTCTGGACGCACTTCTAACTGAAAAGAGTAAACCGCGTCACAGGTATTACCAGTATTTAAATTGCGAAGTCTTATAAAAATACGTTGGCCGGTGCTTTGAAAAGCATTCAGTTCACTGGTAGGTATAGGTTGGTCATTTGACAAGTCGGTTGAGCTGGCATAATACACCACTTCAAACTGACTCGCATCCAGGCCTAGCGCTTCAGCATCATTTTCTGTGAGATTAAAGGCTGAAGGATTTCCTTCGTTATAACAGGCAACCAGATCTTGTGGTGCAGTTACTGAAAGTGCATTTACATTAACCTCATCAGTAATTACACAACCATTATTCGAAATCTCCACACGATAAACACCGTTGTTGCTTATAGCTAACGAGTTTGTGGTCTCTCCAACAATTTCACTTCCATTAAAAAACCAGCGATGCGCATATATCGAAGCATCTAAACCGGTAGAAAGTGTGGCAGCGTCACCACTACAAAGAACCAGATCAGGTCCCAGATCTACACTCGTATTAAAGCTACCACCAGCGAGAAAAATAGCAGAATCGTAATTGGTATCGTTAGAATCTCCTATGACGATTCTAATATTGTAAGAAGTTCCCGGAGTCAATGTTGAAGAGGCCGTTAACACCTGCGTATAACCACGCATGTTTATCGTAGACTGTCCATTGGTCACTTCATAAGAATCAAAAAGACCCGGATTTACAGAATTACAACTCGAATTATACTGTGTATCTCTAATATTACGCACAGAGATTTCTTCTCCACTGGGAGTCAGCGCTAAGTTTTGTGAAGTTCCGGTGCTTAAATCGGTGAGAATAAATGCAACGACATCTTGAGAAGCACACTGCCACTCCCCATACTCATTAGAAGCAAAAATAAAGTCAAAACTAAAATTGCTCGAAAGCGGCACAAAGTCGAATTCTAAAAAAGAAGTTTCTTCAATGGTTGCGCTATTTCCTGTTGCGTCATTTATAGCTTGCAAATAAGGATCACCGTTGGTATTGAGTTCGCTGCTCAATTCATCTGTATTTCCCGAGTAAGCGCCTCCGGTCAATTGCGCATTTCCGGTGCGTAATAGCACACCATTTGCTAAGGGGAATGCGCCACCGTTGTTAGAAAATAATCCAGCAGCTTGGGTTGAAGATATTGAAACATTACTGATTTCTGCACACGCATCACCCACTAGGGTACTTACTAATTCTTCAGCAGGTCGCGGACTATCAACACTTACTTGCTGGGCGTTTATGTGCAAATAGGAGAAAATCAAAGCTAAGACAAGTAGGTATTGCTTGCTCATTAGAAAGGGGCATTTAATCGTTTAAAGACAAAAACCTAACGATGAGTTTCTACTAAAATTATGGGGCGAAGCAAAAACTAACGTTAAAATAAATTGCCCTCAAAACTACCTTTTAAAAAACTGAATTTCAAAATATTAACAACAAATAAAGAACCCTTTGCGTTTTTACGGGCAAAGGGTTCTTTATTTGTAAGTTATTTCGGTCAAATTTACAAGCCACGTTCTTTTTGAATGGTTTCATAAGCATCCTGCACATTTCTGAATTTTTCTTCAGCACCGGCGCGATAGGCTTCATCCATATGTTGCAATTTATCTGGATGGTATTTTTTTACCATATCACGATAGGCTTTTTTCACTTCTGCATCAGAAGCTGTTTTTTCGATCTCTAAGATCTTATAAGCACTGTCTGAATTTTTAAAGAACATCGCTTTGAGGCCTTCAAACTCATTACGACTTAATCCTAAATATCCCGCGATTGAAGAAATCTGATTGACCTCGGCCGTAGAAACGTTTCCATCTGCTTGAGCAATGCCAAATAAAAAATGTACAATTTGCAGGCGAACTTCTCTGCGTGTGCGTTGCACCAGATAGGCACAAATACGCTGCGCATTGATCTCCCGTTTCTTCACCACATCGTTAAACGTTCTAAAAGTGGCATTGGCACGTTCTTTACCATAAGCCTGCACAAAATATTGACGTACATAGTCCATCTCCCGCTGACTTACTTGCCCATCGGCTTTAATGACAATAGAGCAAAGCGAAAGTAAATTCAGTTCAAAATCTCCGGGGGTTACCGTCTGTTGACCACCGCCAAAAGGCGAGCGGCTTCTGCCTGAAGCTTGACCGTCACTTTTGTTGAAAAATAAATTATCTATAAGCATGCCTATCACATAGCCTGCCACCGCGCCTAGAAAACCACGGTATGCAAAGCCTATGATGGCTCCTATCCATCGTACCATTTAATTTTTTTTATTCAGTTTTGGTTTATCTACCTGAAGCATATAAACCATCTCGCAGCAAAGCCCGCGAGACCTTTGTTAGAAACAAATTTTAATATATAGTCATCCCGTTAGCTATCGGAACAGGGTAACAGCATCTTTGACAATGCCAAAAAACCCGTGCAAAAATAAAGCCTTTGCTACAGGTAGGTCGCAAATATGACAAATTGTTACTTGATGTAGTGTTGGCTTGCTTAGCTTTTACGACTGTCTTTTAGTATAAAATAAAGGCTGCGCAAGGGATTGGGGCCTTGTGGTGCTCGTTTGCAATGTTGCCCATTGAAAACAGCGACAGCCATAAGCTTACCCATCGGTAAAGGCAGGCTCATGAGATTGCTTGGAAACGAATTTTCGATTTCGAGGCAAGCCTCGGAGTATTCAACCCTTTGGCGGTACCAATAAAAAACGAGATTCAAACGTAGGGTTTACAAAATATGCCCGACTATTATTTTATATCTTTGTAAACCAAAAATTAAAATAGAACTTATGTATCCAGCAGAATTAGTAAAACCTATGCGTGAAGACCTTACTTCTGTAGGTTTCACAGAATTACATACAACAGATGATGTGCAGGCAGCTATGAAAAAAGAAGGTACTACGCTTGTAGTAGTAAATTCGGTTTGTGGTTGTGCAGCTGCAAATGCTAGACCGGGAGCCCGTATGGCTTTACAAAATGCAAAAACTCCAGATAATTTATATACTGTTTTTGCAGGTGTAGACCGCGAAGCAACAGAATTGGCTCGTAATTTTATGGTGCCATTTCCTCCTTCTTCACCATCTATGGCATTGTTTAAAGATGGCGAATTGGTTCACATGTTAGAACGTCACCATATTGAAGGGCGTCCTGCAGAACTTATCGCAGATAATCTTGTAGATGCTTTTAATGAATATTGCTAATAAAAGACCTTTAGCTTTAAAATCCCCGGTTTTAAAAACACGGGGATTTTTTTTTAAATAAGTATCCTAAGTTACCTTGCGTAAGAATTTGAGCTATTACTTTTGTAGGCCTTAAAATCTAAAAACAATGCCTGGTAAAAAACCTCTTTTACATCGCTTTCACGCCTGGCGTTATAAGCATATTTCAAAGACCACATTTATCTATTTTTTAAGTGTGATCACGGGACTTCTTGCCGGTTTGGGAGCTGTTTTGATCAAGAACTTTACTCACGTAATTCAAAACTTGCTTGAGGGTAAACTTGTTGAAAATTACAGGTACGGTTTTTACTTTTTATTCCCTATTGTAGGTCTTGCTCTTACTGTGCTCATTGTAAAATTTGTGATCAGAAATCCGCTAAGTCATGGTGTACCTATGACGCTTAGGGCTATCGCAAAGCGCAAAGGCTTACTACGCAATTATCAAGTTTATGCCTCGTTGATCACCGCACCTATAACCGTAGGTTTTGGAGGTTCGGTGGGATTAGAGAGCCCTACTGTGGTTACCGGTGCAGGAATTAGTTCGTACCTGTCTCGTATATTTCACATGGATCAGGCACATCGTAATTTACTTTTAGGTTGTGCCGCCGCAGGTGCGATGTCGTGTATTTTTAAAGCGCCCATCGCAGCGATCATTTTTGCGGTAGAGGTTTTTAGTCTTGACCTTACCTTACTATCGCTTATGCCGTTACTTTTGGCTTCCCTTTCAGCGATTTTGACTTCTTATTTCTTTTTTGGTTCAGACACCATTTTGCCGTTTGAATTGAAAGATGCTTTTACCATTGCAGATTTCCCGTACTATATGGTACTTGGAGTAGTTGCAGGATTGACTTCGGTATATTTTAGCAAAGCCTATTTTGCAACACAAAAATTTTACAGTAGATGGACTTCAGCAACCACCAGGTTAATCATTGCAGGAGCCTCGCTAGGTGTACTTTTGTTTTTTATTCCGCCGCTTTATGGTGAAGGTTTTGACATTATCAACCAGCTGCTCGAAGGGCATACCATAAGCGCTCTAGGCGAAACTTTTTTCAACGATTATCTCGAGAATATTTGGGTGGTGATCGCACTTTTGGCAGGTTTAGTTTTCTTTAAAGTAATCGCTTCTGCTATCACTTTTGCCGGTGGAGGAATCGGTGGGATTTTTGCTCCTGTTCTATTTATGGGTAGCGTGATGGGAAATTGCATCGCAAAAGTCATCAACAATCTTGGCATCAACGGCGTTCATATTTCAGAAAGTAATTTTACACTTGTAGGTATGACCGGTTTACTCGCCGGAGTACTTCACGCCCCACTAACCGCGATTTTCCTTATTGCTGAAATTACCGGTGGTTACGGACTTTTTATTCCGCTTATGGTTACGGCCGCTATCTCTTACGGAATCAATAAGTACTTCTTATCCTACTCGGTTTACGGGATGGAACTGGCTGTAAAAGGCGAACTCATCACACACGATAAAGATCAGGCTGTGCTTACCTTGCTGAATGTAGATCAGATCATTGAGTCTAATTTTATTCGGGTACGTCCTAATATGACTTTGGGCGAAATGGTAAAATGCGCAGTAGCCAAGTCAACCCGAAACTTGTTCCCTGTGGTGAATGAAGATGATGAGCTCGTAGGCGTAATCACCCTTGATGATATCAGAGAAATTATGTTTGATGCGTCGCTGTACGACACAACAAAAGTGGGGAGTTTAATGCACGCCGCTCCAGAATATATTTACTTAGAATCTGATCCCGCAAAAGAGGTGATGCGCAAGTTTCAAGACAGCGGCGCCTGGAATTTACCGGTGATCAAAGACGGAAAATACCACGGTTTCATTTCAAAATCAAAACTCCTTACCGCGTATAGACGTATGTTAGTGAGTTTTTCTAGAAAATAAAATTATGCGTAACGCAATTATCATACTCTTTTGCCTTCTTTGTCTAAGTCTTGGCTACGGACTGTACCTGAGATATTTCACAGCAGACACGTTAACCGGCGATCGGTTTTTAGGCATCACCATTTTGGCGGTTGCTTTTATCCTGATGCCTATGTTTTTATATCATCGTTGGAAAGACCGAAACGTAAAAGACTATATGCTTGATGAAGATAACATAAGGAGGATGAGAGACTTCAATGAAAGTAAAGATTCACGCAAAAATTCTGAAAATCAATAACTTTTGCTAAAATAAATTTACCTTAAGTTAACTTTCGTGTTGTTTAAACACGTAGCTTTGTATCAATATTAATTTTTTTACAACTTTATAATGAAAGGTACAGTTAAATTTTTCAATGAATCAAAAGGTTACGGATTCATTACTAACGATGACACAGGCAAGGACATCTTTGTACACGCAACCGGTCTTAACGGTGAAGTGTTAGAAGAAGGTGACCAAGTTGAGTACATCGAAGAAGAAGGAAGAAAAGGTATGGTAGCTGCGCAAGTACGCGTACTATAAGACTAAGATATATATAAGTATATTTAAGATTCCAATACCCGCTGCGTTGCAGCGGGTATTTTTTTGTCCTAACCTCAACAGCTTTTTGTACTTTTAAGTTATGCAAAACACCTTAAAAATAGCCGCTATTCAAGCAGATCTGGCTTGGGAAAACCCGGAAGCGAATCGTGCATATTTTGATCAGAAAATCAGTGTAATAAAAAATGTAGATCTTATCGTTCTACCAGAAATGTTTGCTACAGGCTTTAGTATGCATCCAGAAGGAATAGCAGATACCGGTGTGATGGTCGAGTGGATGAAAGCTACAGCGAAAACCACTCAAGCAGCAATCGCCGGAAGTTTGATGATTAAAGAGCAGGATAACTATTACAACCGGTTTTATTTTATCACTCCGGAAGGAACTTGCACTACATACGATAAACGCCACACCTTTACTCTAGCGGGCGAACATAAGGTTTACAAACGCGGTGAGCAGCCCGTGATTGCAACATATAAAGGGTGGAAATTTCTATTACAAGTATGTTACGACTTACGCTTTCCTGTTTTTGCACGAAATACCTCAAATTATGATGTGATGCTCTATGTAGCCAACTGGCCCAAAAAGCGTGTTTTTGCCTGGGATACTTTGCTCAAAGCGCGTGCAATCGAAAATATGAGTTACTGCATTGGCGTAAATCGGGTAGGCATAGATGGCAGCAATTATGAATACAACGGCTACAGTGGTATTTATGACAGTCTCGGGGCCACTTTAGCTTTCGCAGAAGCGGAAGAA
The DNA here is from genome assembly GCF_000152985.1 of Leeuwenhoekiella blandensis MED217. Taxonomy (GTDB): domain Bacteria; phylum Bacteroidota; class Bacteroidia; order Flavobacteriales; family Flavobacteriaceae; genus Leeuwenhoekiella; species Leeuwenhoekiella blandensis. Next base: position 4,039,299 of record NZ_CH672395.1, read on the forward strand.
AAAACAATTTATGCAACCTTGAGCAAAACTCATCTTGAAGAAACCCGCAACCAACTGAATTTTCTCGCAGATCAAGACAAATTTGAACTGAAGTAAGCACCAACTACACTATTCCTGCGTAAGAATAAAGGTGTGCTTAGGATACCAGCCTGAGCGTAAATCCAATAAATCGGGATAGTATAATACTTCTTCCGGCTGCTTTTGTTCCAGAAAATTCCCGGTGTCGTATTTACCGTTCTCGTTGAGGTCTACAATAACCCGCGCGTAGTATTTTCCGGGCTCGATACGGTTAAACTGAAACAAGGTTTTTCCCGGTTCTCCAATGATCTCACGTTTTACATCGCCTTTTTCGGTTACCAACTGCACAATGTGTTGTACCTCTGCGGCTCCTTGTAACGTAAGGTCGTATTCCCCATAATCGCCATAGGCTTTGGTGGATGCGCTAAAGTTGAGCGTATCATTCTTCGAGTCGTAGAAATCGGTTAGCGCTTCAGGAAGCATTTGTATTTTGTAAGACTCGTTTTCTTCGGTTTCAAAAGTCAGCGATATCTGCAGTTTTTTCGGAAATAAATTCACCTGAAAGGCTTCAACCAGCGTAGAATCTTTACGACTAATCACAATTTTGGAAGTGTCTACCGCCATTACCGGAATCGTAGTATTCAGCATATACGGTTCTTCTAAGATCAAGCTGCTGGACACCGATTGCACTTGTAGTGAGTCGGCCTTTAATGGGCGTCTGCGTACATACATCGTGTCTAGCAATTCCGTGTTTCCGTAAGTTTTAAAAATAAGGGAGTCGGTTTCAACTTGAGGCTTATACCAATACTGTAATGAATCCTGATCTTTTTTTAGCGTTACTAAGCGTTCAAAACCTTCAGGCTTTGCGCTTATCAATTCGATATCTATACTATCTGGATTCCCCGTAAACGGAAACGCTACACGTTGCGCAGCGCCTTGTTTAGGACGACCGGTTTCGGTTTCTAATTGCTCATTAAACAAGCGCAACACAAAAACCGAATCTGTAGGGACATCTATAAAGCCATCGTAAAATGCGATTTTATCTTTATCAGGCTGAAAGGTATAATTATTAGCGTCGTCTTTCAGCGCCACCAACTTATAACGCCCTTCCTTCACGTTAGTCAGTTCAAAAACCACGGTGCTATCTAAGGTATTGGTAATATATCGCGGCACATCTTTATACACGATAGAATCAGAATACGTTGAGTCGGCCTCATACAACATTACCGTCACGTACTCATCTGGTTTTTGCAAAAGCGCATCTCTAATGACTCCGGTTACATTAAGAGAATCTATATAATCACCCGTTGAAAAAACGTATTTAAAAAACTGAAAAGGATTTCCTTCATTATTGTCGGTAACGCTTTCTCCAAAATTGAATTGATAGGTTGTATTGGGGGCAAGTGTATCAGTAATCTGAATATCTATATACCTTGAAGCACTTCCTTGCGGACTCACTTGGGCCTTGGGATCCATTGGTGGAGAAACGATAAGGTTTTTACTCAGATCTTTGAGTTTGATGTATTCATCAAAATAAATCCTGATTTCCTTTCGGTCAAAATTAGTTGTGTAATTGGGTGGATCGGCGCGCACCAAAACCGGTGGCGTTTCATCTTTGGGTCCGCCTGTAGGAGTACCGCGTTTGGCACATTGCACTACAAAAAGCAGTAATATAAAAACAGATACGAGCTGTAAAACCTTTTTTGACATAACAGCGCAAAGTAACGATTATTTTTAAAGATGAGACAGCAGTGTTTTTTGGATAATTCCTAGAAACATTAGCTGGTTTTTCATCCAGGTTTTAAAACGTAAAAATTATTGGGCTATTGCCATTACGGCTACACTCAATTTTATTTCCGGTATTTTCTCTAAAGCCAGCGCACAACCTTCTACAGTTCCGCCTGTGGTAATTAAATCATCTACGAGTAAAATATGCTTTCCTTGAAGGCTTGTGGTTTCGGTAACGGCAAAAGAGTCTAAAACTTCGGTACCTCTAAAAACCCGATTTAAAAATACTTGCGTGCGTGTTGCTTTAGTTCGGTATAAAATGTGATCATAATACGGCTTATTTAAACATTGGGCAATCGCCTTGCCAAATCCCGCCACCTGATTATAGCCGCGTTCGCGCAACCTCGATTTATGCAAAGGTACCGGCATCACACAGTCAATTTGATTAAATGCAGCCGCTTCTGCAAGTTGCGCTCCAAGCCATTGTCCTAAAAAATCACTTAACCCTTCCTGACCACGATATTTTAAATTATGAATAAGCTGTTGAACGCGGGTTTTCTTGTCAAAATAAAATAAAGCAGCCTCTAAATTAAGGCTTGTTCGCCCGTACAATAATTTTTTGATGGGTTTTTGCGTTGTAGTGTGCAAATGAGTTACCGGCAATGCGTGGCGGCAAGAAGTACAAATGAGTTGTTCCCCTTCGCTCAGGATGGTTTCACAAGCACTACATTGCTCAGGAAAGAAGAGTTTCAGCAAAGACTTCATCTCATTTTGATTAATTATTTTAACTTTCGCACTAAGATATCAAAATAGGCTGCATGAGCGCGACTCGCAATAACAATGCTTTAAAGATTCTTATCGGTATACTTTTTCTATTGCTCTTGGGATTGGGTGGTTACACCTATAAATTCTATCACGAGCTGAGTGCCAGTAAAGTAGCACTTTCTGAAGAAAAAGAACTTCTTAAAGAAGAACTGAGTGACCTTTTGACCAACTATAATGCTGAAATTGAAACCAACAAGCTGCTTTCTACTGAATTAAAAGAAGCACGGGCTCGTATTCAAAACTTGCTAAATCGTCTTGAGCAAGCAAATTCTACACAGACGACACTTCAAAATTACAGGCGTGAGCTGGCTATTTTAAGGGATGAGCGCGATGCCTTACGTAAAAAAGCAGACAGTTTACTCCTTGAAAATGCATTGCTGGTAACTCAAAAAACAAATGCCGAAGCTGCTTTTGATGAAAGTGTTGTTGAACGCGACTCACTAAAACAACAAAACGAAGCGCTGCAAGAAAACCTGAGTAAAGGTGCTCAACTTACCGTGAGTAAATTTAGAACCAGTGGTGTCATCCTGCGCCGTAGTGGTAAAACCGTGCCTAATGATCGCGCAAGACGTATTGATAAAATTGAAATTTGCTATACGATCAATGAAAATATTTTGGCCAAGCCGGGCATTCACGATTTCTACATTCAGGTGATCAATCCCAGAAATAACGTGATGGGCGAACACGTTTCACTCGCTTTTGGAGAAAATATTCTGATTTACAGCGCTTACCAACAGATCAATTATCAAAATGAGGAGCTTCAATCCTGTGTTTGGATCAATCCGATGGCCGAAGAATTTGATCCGGGAATTTACCGCATCAATCTGTTTGAAAACGATCGCTTGCTTAGCAATAGCGTGGTTGAGCTCGAATAATTCAGCTTCAAAAATCATCTTATAAAAAAACCGCTGCATTGCTGCGGTTTTTTTATTTTTACCTCCTTGTTTCGCAACAGCAAAACAACCAAAATCAAATACAAAAGCAACATACCAAATGGCACAACAGGAAGATCATTTTAAGAAGGTAATATCACACGCAAAAGAATATGGCTACATTTTTGGGAGTAGCGAGATTTATGACGGTTTAAGTGCCGTGTATGACTACGGTCAAAACGGAGCCGAACTCAAGAAAAACATACGTGATTACTGGTGGAAGAGTATGGTGCAAATGCACGAGAATATCGTGGGTATTGATGCTTCGATCTTTATGCATCCTACCACGTGGAAAGCTTCTGGACACGTTGATGCTTTTAATGACCCGCTTATTGACAATAAAGATTCAAAAAAACGCTATCGCGCCGATGTATTGATCGAAGATTATGCTGAAAAACTGAATCAAAAAGCGCTTAAAGAAATAGCAAAAGCAAAAAAACGCTTTGGTGATAAGTTTGACGAGCAAGAGTTTGTAACTACAAATCCACGTGTTTTACGCTATCGCAAGGAACAGGAAACCGTTTTACAACGCATGGCGCGTTCTCTGGAAGCCGAAGATCTTGCCGATGTAAAAGCTTTGATCGAAGAACTAGGCATTGCAGACCCCGATACCGGTTCAAAAAACTGGACAGACGTGCGTCAATTCAATTTGATGTTTGGGACTAAATTAGGAGCTTCTGCAGAAACTGCTACCGATCTCTATTTAAGACCAGAAACTGCACAGGGAATTTTTGTAAACTTTCTGAACGTGCAAAAAACCGGAAGAATGAAAATTCCATTTGGGATCGCTCAAACCGGTAAAGCTTTTAGAAATGAGATCGTAGCGCGTCAGTTTATTTTTAGAATGCGTGAATTTGAACAGATGGAAATGCAGTTTTTTGTGCGTCCCGGTGACGAACTAAAATGGTACGAGCATTGGAAAGAAACGCGTCTAAAATGGCATTTATCACTTGGTCTTGGTGAAGAAAATTACCGTTTTCATGATCACGAGAAGCTAGCCCACTATGCGAATGCAGCAGCAGATATTGAGTTTGATTTCCCATTTGGTTTTAAAGAATTAGAAGGAATTCACAGCCGTACCGATTTTGACCTTAAAGCACACGAAGAATTCTCAGGTAAAAAGCTTCAATTCTTTGATCCTGAATTGAATGAAAATTATGTGCCTTATGTGGTTGAAACTTCAATAGGTCTTGACCGTATGTTCCTAGCGGTATTCTCAAAATCTTTAGAAGAAGAAGAACTAGAGAACGGTTCTACCCGTACCGTTTTAAAACTTCCGGCGATTTTAGCACCTGTAAAAGCTGCCATACTTCCACTAGTTAAAAAAGATGGATTACCTGAAGTTGCACAAAAGATCATCGATGATTTGAAATTCGACTTTAATGTGGCTTATGATGAGAAAGATGCTGTGGGACGCAGATACCGCCGCCAAGATGCTGCGGGAACTCCGTTTTGCATCACTGTAGATCACGACACCTTAGAAGATGAAAGTGTAACCATTCGCGATCGCGACACAATGGAGCAAAAACGTGTAAAAATCAGCGAGCTTGCTACCATTTTGCACGAAAAAATAGATTTTAAACATTGGGCAAAATAAGTCCGCTATTTTATCAAAAATTCAAAAAGCCCCAAGTCGGGGCTTTTTTTGAACCTTATAGTTGATTCTTTCGTACATTTAATGACCGCAACACGCTAACTATGAAACATTTTTACCCGCACGATCTCAAGAAAGCACAACTGTTAACATGCTTTCTGGTTTTACTTAGTTTTTCCTGTTCGTTTCAGGTTATTGGCCAAGAGAAAAAAAAGCCTACGGTAATTAGAAAAATGCGTTTGGTGCGTGAAGTTCCCAGTCTCGCCTCTCAACTAAAAAAAGGAACTTTTAAAGCGGTAGAGAAATCAAATAATCCGCAAGAAATTAACCCAAAAAGACGCCGGGCTAATCAAGTGGTGCCGGGCAAAGGTTTGCCTAAAGACGGTGATCCTCTGCTTAAAAAGCAAACCGAAAAAGAAAAAACCGACGCAAAGTCCTACAGCTTAGAACCGCTTCAGGTTTTTGAAGCAAACACTTCAAACTTTACGCCATCTGATCCCACTGGGGCTGCAGGACCCAATCACTATGTAGCTGCCTGGAATGTTGGTTTTAAAATTTATGATAAACAAGGAAACGAACTTGTACCTCAGGCGAGTCTGGGAACGCTTTTTGAAGGAAACACTGCCGGAGATCCTATTGTACTTTACGACGCTCCTGCAGACCGGTTTATCATAACGCAATTTGAAAATGAAGATGAAAGCGATGCAGACAATGACTTTGAAAACGGATTAAATATCGCGATTTGTCAAGGCTCAGATCCTGTAAACGATGGTTGGTATATTTATACCGCCGGTTTTGAAACCGGTGCTTTTCCTGATTATCCCAAATATTCTGTTTGGCATGATGGGTATTATGTAACTTCAAATATTGCGATTAGCGGCGGTGACGCGACAGGAGATGCTGTTTTTGTTATGGAGCGTGATCAAATGCTTCAAGGGCTTGCTGAAGTAGGCTTTTTGGGATTCCCCTTGCCTACGTTGCAAAGAGCAGGATTTTACAGTCCGCAGTTTTTTAATGTCAGCACTTCTGAAGCACCAACGACAGGTGGTGCTACCGTAGTTTATTATCAAGATGATGCGTGGTCTGGCGTTGATGATGATCACCTTAAATTATGGACGGTAGACGTGGACTGGGACACACCTGAAAATTCAAGTATTTCACAACCGGAGCTTATCAGCGTAAGCGATTTTAATGGTGTTTTTGACGGCGGAAGTTTTTCAAATTTACCGCAGCCTGCAGGTGCCGAAATTGACGCCATGCAAGGTACCGTAATGAATCAAGCCCAGTTTAGAAAGTTTGACGATCATAACTCGGCTATTTTTAATTTTGTGGTCAATGTCGCTCCTTTGGGAGAAGAGCAAGCCGGTATACGCTGGTATGAGTTACGACAAACAGGAGATGGCCAACCGTGGACGATTTATCAAGAAGGAACTTACGTGTCTCCTACCGGAAATAATGCCTTTGGTGCAAGTATGGCGATGGACGGTGCCGGAAGCATTGCCATGGGATACACGACCGTAAGCGCCGATTTACCTGTAACCTTAAATTTTACCGGAAGATATACCAACGATCCTTTGGGCGAAATGTCTGTGCCCGAAGCATTTCTCGCAACCAGTACCGGAGCCAGTACTTCTGAGCGCTATGCCGATTATACACACCTTACTATTGACCCGGCAGACGATGAAACCTTTTGGTTTATTTCAGAATATTTCAATCCGCAACGCACGGATATAATTAGCGTTTTCAAATTGGCGTCAGATAATGCCAATGATGTTCAGACCATTTCTATTGATAGTCCAGAAGACGGCGCTTTAACCAGCACCGAAAGTATTACGATCACGATACGAAATGCCGGTAATACCACGCAAACCAGTATTCCCGTAAGCTACACTGTAGACGGAACAACGGTGAATGAAACTTTTACAGGAAGTCTTGCTTTTAATGAAAGTGTCAGTTATACCTTTACGCAAACCGCTGATCTTTCTAACATAGGAGAAGAATACACTATTACTGCCACCACCAATCTTGAAAACGATGAAGACACCACCAATGACAGTATGTCAACCACGGTACAAAACCTCTGGCAAAACAATGTGGGCGTTTCTTCGATAGATAATCCACAGTCTGATTCCGGACTGGGAGCTGCGATTCCTATTACTGTTACGGTCACCAATTTTGGACAAGCAGATCAGGCTAATTTTCCGGTGTACTACAGCATCAATGACGGGGAGCAAATCACAGAAACCTTTGACCGAACCATAGCCGCTCAGACTTCAGAATCCTTTACTTTTAATGCTACCGAGGACTTTTCAGCTATTGGCTCTTATGAGATTACCGCCGGGACGGCTTTAGAAACCGATAGCGACACCAGCAATGATGAAATTTCGGCAACCGTAACCAATGACTACTGTCAACCGGTTTCTAACTGTAGTGGTTTTGGTGATGGTGTAACAGAAATAAGCCTCGAAGGAACTACGATCACGACAGCCTGTTCAGCTACAGGTTATGATGCCGATCTGGATACTGTTTTTGATCTTGATATTCAAGAAAATGCATACACAGGAATGCTTGAAGTAGGCTATCAAAATTCTAACTACGCAATCTTTATAGATTTTAATAACAATGGTGGGTTTGAAGCATCAGAAATGGTTTCAAACGGCAATGTGCTGTTTGCTGATACTGCCGAAGAATTTGAACTCGAATTACCAGAAGGCGTTGCCTTAGGAACCTACAGAATGCGCGTGCGTGGTCAAGACAGCAATGAAGAAGGTGATGTGACAGATCCTTGTGGCGATCTTGCCTATGGCCGTACCAATGACTACAGCGTACGTATCTTTAACAGTCTTTCGGTGGAAGAGAATATTTTTCCGGATAGTGAATTAGTAATTCTTGAGCCTGAACAAAATCATTTTCAAATTTCTTTAAGCACTCAAGAAACCACCGAAAAAATGGCGGTAACTGTGTACTCTATTTTAGGGCAAAAATTAGCCGAAAACTGGATCGAAAATGAATACGGAAGCTATGTATATGACTTGGATATGTCTTACGCTTCAAGCGGTGTTTACATCGTGCGTATCGGGAATCGTAACGGTGGGCAATCTAAAAAGATTATTGTCAATTAAGCTTTTTTATTTGAAGGTTAAAAAAGTGCTCGTAGCTGAACCGTTCCTGTATGAATGGTTCTAGAATCTTCACTTTTACGACCAAAATACGACAGGTTTAAATCTAGAAATTTAGTCAGGCGTTTTTGCGCGATTACATTCCAGGTGAAGTTTGAACCCGGCTGCAAGCCTTCTAGCATTTGATAAGCAACCGGTGAAAATGCAGCACCTTCAAATTCATTTTTGATGTATTGCGCCTCGATATTGAATGAAATCTTTTCAGCATTGCTGTAGGAAAATGCCACCCCAAAATCCTGTTTATTTAAATATTCCAAAGCCCCCAAACTATTTTCTTTGGTTCCCAAACTGTAAAAAGCTTCAAGCCGCGTGTTATCGTCAAATAAGTACGAAATTTTAGGATTTAGTTCAAAAGTCTCGAGACTGTAATTGCGTTGTGCAAAATTTTCTGACGCACTACTATTGGTTCCTAAAGCTGTATTTAAGTTAAACAAATAACTTGCTTTTATTTTATGCAGAAAAGACACTTGATGGCTGCGTAATTCATTAGTTTGTAATCCTAACGAAACTAAATTACGTGCTGTATTTGCTAGATAGGTGTAGCTTGTCGTATACTGCTGTTTTCCTCTGTTGAAAAAAAGCGTGTTTCTAAAATTGAGATTCAATCCCAGTGCATTGTCATCATCTTCAAACGGATTTAAATCAAAAGAATTCCCATCCCGAAGGACTTTACGATCGATTAAATAACTGGTTTGATTGTAAAAATGCGAAGCAAATTTTTGAAAGCCTTTTTTACCACTCCATTGCTGAAAATTTACCGTAAGAATCTGACTTAACTTATTCTGATGTGTTTTTACAAAAAGCTGGTTAGGTAACAATACTCTTATGAAATCGGCTTCATCCTGAAACTGCGCCAGTTCAAACTCTTCTAATTGCTGAACCCCGTCGTTATTGTAATCCTTCCACGTGTAAACTCCAAGACCTTCATCAACCTTAACATAAGTGAATTCCTGTTGTGGCAAAGTCCCGCTGCTCGTTTCAAAAACCGTATTCAATCGTACAAGATTTTTAAAAAGCTTTTGATTGTACAGCAACCGGGAGTTCAAAGATTGCTCAGATGCTGTCCCTTCGGTATAGCGCAATTTCCTATAATTAGCATACAATCCTAAAGAAGTATTTTCATTTTGAATCAGTTGTGATTTCAGATAATAAGTGTCACTGTGGTTTACCTGTTGTACGTTATTGCCTCGCAAACTATCATTCACGCGATAGCGATAGCCCAATTCCACAAAAACCGCCGTACTGTCTCCCCGCCCTACAAAAGCTTCATAGGATTGAAACCGCTGACTCAAAGGATCAAAAACTTCTGAAACAGGATTACGGCTTACATTATCTTCAGCACGCAACTTGGCACCGATCCAAGATTTTTGCATTCCGTATATAGCTGCAGCATTCATTCTAAAAAAACGCGTAGTTGCAGTATCTGCTTCAGATTTTAAATAGCTGGCATTAAACTGTGTTCGCAGTTTGTTAAACCGAAGATTGCCATAAATAGAATTGCGGGAGCCGGAATAATTCTGACTGTAATTCAAATGTTCAAAACTATAATTCACCACTCCAATTGCGGTATCCTGAAAATGTAATCCTGAAGTAAGCAAGGTTTGATCACCCTGGGGAAATAAGGGTAAATTCCAGTCGCGGCTAAACTCGATCGCATAGGTGCGCTCAATATTTCGAAAAGTGTTTTGGATATAGTCTACCGTTCCATACGCCCGCAACTGCCTGACTTCATTTTTTTCGTAAAGCGTTTGATCAACATTGAAACGACCTGCAAAACCATCATTATCTCCATCGTCTAAATCTGAAAAGAGGTTCAAATCCTCTTTGCTTCCTGCACCTTCAAATGAAATACGCGTCTTTGCTGAAGGATTATAAGCTCCTTGTAACACGGCCATTTGCAACTGGGTCGGGGCAAACAAACGCGCCACCGGTTCAAAATTCCCTTGTGGAATTCCGTTTATTGGTGCTACATATTCATAAATACGATTGATCGCCGATGCGTTGGTGAGTACGTAATTTCCTTGATTTGTACCTACATCTGTAAAACGCACATTGAACAATTCGTCCTCAGGATCGTTAGAAAACTCAAATACTTCCTGACCGTTTCTAAACACTTTTCGGTATAAAATTTTATTCTCATTATAAGTGTCAGGATTTGCACTTGGTGCGATCATTTGTTCGCTATCATCTCCTGCACTCTGCAAAACTGCTACTTGTTCTTGATTTAAATTTTGCAATAAGGGTTGATTTTTAGCATCATTTTCAGAATACACATGCGCCCGAAGCTTAAGTTTGCCGTCATCGGTCTGATGGCCACCTCCTGCATAGGCAATTATGCGAGTAAAATTTTGTTCACTGTATTGATACTCAACCGAAATACGCATCTCGCTGGTAATGGGAAACGTAGGATTAAAACGGATTTCCCCGGCATTATAATCAATTACATAATCTGCGGTTTCCCCGCGCTCTAGCAAGATACCGTTAACAAAAACGCGTTCACTTCCGCTAACGATAAGCACGTACAACTCGCCATTAGGTCCGGTCAATTTATACGGCCCTTGATTCCCTTCTTGTCCTGTAAATCTACTTTGTGTAAAAACACCGCGTACCAAAGCTCCGGTGGCAAAAGCTTCGGTTTGCGAATTCTCTTGATCCAGTCGCCCGCTCAAGGATAAGCCCTGTACTTTTTTTGTAAATCGACCAAAAAAGGAGATGTTATTTTCCAGATTAATATCTCCGGCGCGTATGTTCCACATATCGCTGTAGAGCTCTATAAAGATCTGATCAAACTCATCTAAACGCTGTGAGTATCCCCCATTTTGCTGCGGAATATTCGCATCTTGCAACGAAGTGCGCAAAGAGACCTTTTTGCTTAGTTTCCCGGTGATTTGCAGGTCTAGCTCGCTGGTAAGCGTACTGTTTTGATTATTTCCGCTGGTGATCCCACGCACCAAACTCCCTGAAGTTGTAAGTCCGTCAAAAGGTTTAAAATCGGGCTTTGTTGTTTTTTTCTTCAGTGCATAGACTCGGCTCAAATTGCCACTGCTGTTCACCACCTTGCTAGGATCATATTCAAAATACGATTTAGTTAAAAAATCGGGATACACGCTGTACTTGAAATCTAAGGTATCTAGTGATGCATCTGGTTGTTTTAACCAAAAAAGCGACCGCCCATAATCTACTTCATAAGCTGTTGTATCCAGGATGCTTCCATCTTTTTGAAGCACTTGGAATAAAACAGGATTAATACTTGTCGTATCGATCACCACAGTATCCTTTATGGCCAATCGTTTTGTTCGGCGCAGTTTAGACTGAAAATCCTGTGCAAAACCGGTTGCAGCAATCAGGAAACACGATATCAAGATCAGGTGGCGCATGGCCATAAAACTACGGGAAAAAGCCTTAACGTTTAGCGATGCAAGACTATTTGTATTGAGAACATCAACAGAAGATTTCTAGCGAAATAACTACCTTCGCCAAAACCCAAAATTAAAGCATGAAAATAATCACATATAACGTAAACGGAATTCGTGCAGCTATTCGTAAAGGTCTTCTTGACTGGCTAAAAGCTGCTAACCCAGATGTACTTTTACTGCAAGAAACCAAGGCCCATAAAGAGCAACTAGACATAGATTTGTTTGAAGAAACCGGCTACCATGATTATTGGTTTAGCGCACAAAAAAAAGGATACAGCGGCGTAGCGATTTTAAGTAAAAAAGAACCCGATAATATCGTGCACGGCACCGGTATTGATTATATGGATCACGAAGGACGTAACATCAGAGCAGACTTTGGCGACCTGAGTGTTATGAGTATGTATTTACCAAGTGGGACAAATGTAGACCGTCTAGAACATAAGCTAAAATATATGGCAGACTTTCAGGCCTATTCTGAAGAGCTGCGCAAAACACGCCCTAATCTTATCGTGAGTGGCGATTATAATATTTGCCACGAACCTATAGACATTCACGATCCCGTACGTCTTAAAAATGTAAGTGGTTTTTTACCGGTAGAGCGTGAGTGGCTTAGCGGCTTTATCAACAGTGGTTTTACAGACAGCTTTAGACATCTTAATCCCAATGTTGAACAATACAGCTGGTGGAGTTATCGCGCAGATGCACGTGCCAATAACAAAGGCTGGCGACTGGATTATAATATGGTAAGCGAACCCTTAAAAGACAAGATCAAGCGCGCTGTTATTCTTCCGGAAGCAAAGCATAGTGATCATTGTCCGGCATTGGTAGAGCTCGATCTCAACACGTAAACAACCTCAGCACGAGCCTCGGGCTATTTGATTTGGATCATCAGGAAAATGTATTGCTTTTGTCTTAACCGAAGCCAATAATTTTAACCCCAAAACGTTGATTATAAAAAACAACCATAACCCTATGTTTAGAAAAGTCTGCCTTATCGTGGGCGCTGCCGCCACACTATCTTCGTGTGTTTCAGCAAAAGTGTATAAAGATCTTGAAGCTCGGTTTGCCAATCTCAAAGCCGAAAATCAAGAATTACAACAAGACCTCTCTCAGGAAGAACGCTTGAGAAAGCAATTTGAAGATCAAGCAGCTCAGCTAGAAAAAGAGCTCGCTCAAGCGACAAGTGAGCGTGATGATTTACAGCGTAAGTACGCCACAGCGCAAGCCAATCTTAAGAACTTGCAGGATTCTTATGACGCGCTTGAAGCCAATAGCTCTAAAGCTTTAGCCGAAAACTCAAAGCAAAATCGAGAGCTTTTAGCACAATTAGATGAAAAGCAGGCCGATCTCGCCGCTGAACAAAACCGACTGGAAAAAATGCAACGCGATCTCACCGAGCGTTCGCGCCGTGTTGAAGAGTTAGAGTCAATGATCGCTGCAAAAGATGCCAAAATGCGTGCATTGAAAGATGCAATTTCTAAAGCCCTCGTAGATTTTGAAGGAAACGGTCTTACCGTAGAACAACGTGACGGAAAAGTTTATGTTTCGCTAGAGAACAAACTACTTTTTGAAAGCGGAAGCTGGAATGTAGGTGCCAAAGGACGACAAGCAGTAAACCAACTGGGTAGCGTATTGGCTCAAAATCCTGAAATCGCTGTTCTGATCGAAGGGCATACCGATGATGTACCGTATGGCGGCAACGGACCTTTAAAAGACAACTGGGATCTTTCTACTAAACGCGCTACAGCCATCTTAAGTTTGATTCTGTTTAAATTATAGCATTAATCAGAAAGAACAAAAGAGCAGGTTAAGGTTACTATAGCCGTTGGAACTTCAGATTCCGTCAACATTGATAATCACTGCTCTTTTCTACTTAGATTTCGATCAGTTCTGTGAGGCGCTAACCTCGATTTAAAGTTGTTGAACACCAAGTAGATCGTCCTTTCCAAAATCTAATTGTTATGAGTAAATATAGTGAAACTTATGGAGTAGATATTAGCAAAGATGTCTTTGATGTAGCAAATACAACAGGCTTTTACCGTCAATACCCTAATACTGTTGCCGGGTTCAAAAAGTTCATTAAAGAGCTTGAAAAATCAGCAATTGTCGTTATGGAAGCAACCGGTTATTATCATTATTGTTTAGCACAATTCCTGTTTGAATCTGGCCAACCGGTTTCTGTAGTAAATCCATTATCTGTAAAGAGGTTTATACAGATGCGTTTATCTAAAGTAAAGACCGATAAGAGTGATGCTAAAGCCATATGTGACTATGCTTTGATCAACCCAGTGCCTTTATATACGGGAAAGGATCAGAATCAAGCAGAATCTCTACAACTTCTACGTTTATTAGAGCTGTACTTAAAACAGCGCACTCAGCTAAAGAATAAAATTCACGGAGAGCAAGCTTTAGGTATACCTTCAAAAGCGGTTTTTAGATCATTGAACAGATCAAAAAAGATATTGGATAAAGAGATAAAATCCCTAGAAACGCGCTTATTATCTCTAGTTAAAGCAGAGCACCAGCAACAGTTGACTAATTTAAAGAGTATCCCAGGTTTAGGAGATAAAACAGCAGCTTTATTGATCGTGTTAACTGATGGTTTTACCAAATTTGAAACTGCATCGCAGCTTTGTAGCTTTGCAGGCACAACGCCCACCATACGGCAATCAGGGAGCAGTGTCAGGGGTAAAAGCAGAATCAGTAAAATGGGTAACCAAAAACTCAGAAATCTTTTGTTTTTATGTGCCTTCTCTGCAAGTAAATACAATACTGCCTGTAGGAAAATTTATGAACGTATTATAGCAAAAGGCAAAAGTAAAAAGCTAGCACTAATAGCAGTTATAAATAAACTAATAAAACAAGCTTTTGCAATCGCAAAGAGCGGCTTGCCCTATGACCCAAATTATGCGACAAAATTGAACTAAATACTCTTGGATTTTAACTCAGTTCTTTGTTGAGATTTTACGTCAAAATGCACAGATTGATCCTAAAAATCTTACCGCTGCCGGTCGTGGTGAGTTTGCTCCGGTTGCTACAAACAGTACCGCAGAAGGTAAAGCAAAAAACAGAAGAATTGAAGTCATTCTTACGCCTAAGCTAGATGAAGTAACTAAGTTGCTCAACGATATCTAGCATCTAAACACCAACAAACGTGGCAAACCCCGGCTTTTAAAGTCGGGGTTTTCTTTTGTCTATTACGTCCTAAAAGAGACCGGTCAAAAACCTTTTCCGTAGAAACACCGTACATATAAGTAAGTGATTCACAACTCTCAGTTCAGTTCCGCTTCAAACGATATAGATATGTAACAACTTTAAATACGATCATTATGAATAGAAAAGAATTTATTTTTTCGGTAGGAAAAGGAGTATTAATTGCGTGTTCGGGCGCTTGTATGATGTCTTCGTGTAGTTCTGGCGACGATGCCGGTATGGAAACTATGGGAGGGTCACAAAGCGGTTCTGGAGGAAATTCTGGGAGCAGCGGCACTATGGTGAACCTTGAGATCTCAGAGCTTCCCAATGTAGGTGATCAAAAACGCGTGAGCAACGTACTGTTCATTCGCATAGCTACAGGCAATGACGTATCTTCTTTTGTCGCAACAGAGGCGGTTTGCCCGCATCAGGGTGGACAATTGGTTTTTCAAAGCGAGGAGAATGTGATTGAATGTCAGCTGCATTTTGCACAATATGAAGTGGATGGCGACACGGTGCAAGGCCCACAAAATTCTGCAGGAAGCACGCGTGACCTAAGAATTTATGCGACCTCTTTAGATGGAAACACTTTAACGGCAACTGTAAGCTAAAACCAGTAGACATTGTAATACCTTCGCAAGAAATTCAGATTTAAATGCGATACACAAAACTACCCGGTACTTCAATTGACGTAAGTAAAATTTGCTTAGGTACCATGACGTGGGGCGAGCAAAACACCGAGGCAGAAGGTCACGCTCAGCTTGATTATGCTATAGAACAAGGTGTAAATTTTATAGATACTGCAGAATTATATAGCGTTCCCGCTCGTGCAGAAACCTACGGAAGCACAGAACGCATTATTGGTTCTTGGTTGAAGAATAGAGGAAAACGTGATGATCTCATTATTGCCTCAAAAATTGCAGGCCCTGCTGAAATGTCTAAACATATTCGTACCGGCGGCTATACCAAAGCAGAGTTTAAAGATGCGATTCACAAAAGTTTAAAACGCCTACAAACCGATTATATCGACCTGTATCAACTGCATTGGCCGGAGCGAAATACCAACTATTTTGGGAAATTGGGCTACACCCACGACCCTGAAGAACAATGGCAAGATAATTTTAAGAAGATTCTTGAAGACCTTAAGGAATTTGTAAAAGAAGGACTTATAAGACACGTAGGTGTAAGTAATGAAACGGCGTATGGTTTATCGCGCTATATGGAAGAAAGTCGCAAAGGACTTCCTAAAATGATCACCGTGCAAAACCCGTATAATTTGCTCAACCGTAAAGACGAAATTGGTCTCACCGAAATTATGCAGCGCGAAGAAGTGGGATATCTCGCATATTCTCCTTTAGGTTTTGGAACCCTCAGCGGAAAATACATTGAACAAACAGATACTGAAGCTTCCCGCATCAATAAGTTTCCACAGTATAGCAGGTATTCTAATGAGCAAGCTGTAGCGGCAACCAAGCGCTATCTCGATCTTGCTAAAAAACACAATTTATCACTCACGCAACTGGCTTTAGCCTTTGTAACCGGCAGGCCTTTTATGACTTCAAATATTATAGGAGCCACAAACCTTGAACAATTGAAAGAAAATATAGGCAGTGTAAACATTGAGCTTTCTTCAGAAATTCTAGAGGAAATAGAAGCTATACATAAAGCGATCCCAAATCCTGCTCCTTAAGCAAAACAGTAAACAAGGCATCAAACCCTTTGGCGGTGCCAATAAACTACCTCAGGGCAAGCCTATGAGGCATTGCTTAGAAACAAATTTTTAATTTCGAGGCAAACCTCGGGGTGTAAAACCCTTTGGCGGTGCCAATAAAAAAGCCGCTTTAAAGCGGCTTTTTTATTTATAGCTTTGTCCCGTCCTGAAATAAGTTGACACAAATTCGACTTATTTATGAAAGACTCAGAAGGAGCTGAGAAGAAACGCACTCAGCGTGATTACAATTTAGGCTTTAAATTGGCGGTTGTATCTCAGGTAGAAAAGGGCGAAATGACTTATAAGCAAGCCCAAAAAGCATATGGTATTCAAGGAAGGAGTACTGTTTTGGTTTGGTTACGCAAACACGGTAACTTAGACTGGAGTAAACCAAAGACAAGACTTACCTGTAACACAATGAAAGAAACACCTGCTCAAAAGATCAAGAGGCTTGAAAAAGAGCTATCAGATGAGAAGCTTAAAAATAAGATTCTCAACACGATGATCGACATCTCAGATCAGCAATACGGAACTTCTATTCGAAAAAAGCATTTGCCCAATCAATCCAACGAATCCGGCAAGAACACCGACTAAGCCTGTCACGTTGTTGCAGATTGTTTGGGATAAGCAGACAGGCTGTCTATCAATCAGAAAAGCGAGAACAGATAAGAGCTGATGAACTTGCTTTAATCAAACCGCTGATTTTAAGGGTCCGCCGGCAAATGCCAAGGCTAGGCACTCGTAAACTGTATTATTTACTCAAGGTTGAGTTTCAAAAGATGGGAGTTAAAATAGGCAGAGATGCCCTATTTGACTATCTCAGGTCAGAATCAATGCTTATAAAACAAAAAAAGAATTACACAAGAACAACAGATTCTAGGCATTGGCTAAAAAAACACCCCAACCTGATGAAAGATGTTACCCCCGTAAGACCAGAGCAATACTTTGTAAGCGATATTACTTACATCAAGAGTAGAGAAAGAACTCACTATCTTTCCTTGGTGACAGACGCTTTTAGCAGAAAAATAATGGGCTACCACCTAAGTGATGATATGAGTGCAGAAAATGTAGTTAAAGCAATGAAAATGGCTAATAAAAGTAGAACCACATCAAGCGAGGTAATACACCATTCTGACAGAGGCTTGCAATATTGCTCCTCGTTATATCAAACTCAATTGAAGCGATCAAATGCATTACCATCAATGACAGATGGGTATGACTGCTATCAAAATGCGTTAGCAGAACGAATTAACGGGATATTGAAGGAAGAGTTCTTCATAAACAAATGCAATACAGGTAAAGAACTCAGACTGTTGATTCAGCAGTCAATAAAAACATATAACAATGAAAGACCACATCTAAGCCTTAACTACAAAACACCTAATTTTATACACAACAAAAAATCCGGTGAAGCTAGCTTCACCGGATTGATTTAAACTTTTAAAAACTGTCAACCTATTTTAGGACGACTCACTTTGTTACTTCACTTTGAGCAATTCAATATCAAAGATCAATGTGGAACCCGGCGGAATTTCACCCATATCTCGGTCACCATATGCCAGATCTGCCGGAATATACGCTCGATATTTTGCACCTTCTTTCATCAATTGCAAGACTTCGGTCCAACCTTTTATCACTTGACCAACGCCAAAGGTGATCGATTCACCACGCTCATACGAACTGTCAAAAACCGTCCCATCGATCAACGTTCCTTCATAATGCACTTCTACACGGTCTGATGCTTCAGGCGATGCTCCTGTTCCAGCTGTAATGATCTCATATTGCAAACCACTTTCTGTAGTGATTATACCCGCTTTGGCTGCATTCTCTTCTAAAAACGCTTTTTGCGCAGCGATACGCTCAGCCTTCAGTTTTTCTTTAAGCTCCATCAATTCACGAGAATATCTTCCCATCACTTGACGTCCTTCCTTTTCTGAAATTTGTGCGCTATCCTTCAAGGCTTCTTGAAAACCGGTCATGAACACTTTTTTATCAAAGTAATTCTCATAGGTAGCTTTGTCTTTCTTGATATTTTCGGCAATAGAAACGCCCATATAATACGCCACCGAATCTTGAAACGATTGAAATAACGGCGGTTCCGGAGTTTCTGCAATTTTCTTACTCCCTCCGCAACTGGCCAATATGACTGCTGCAGCTGCTGCAAGCACTAATTTTTTCATAGAACTTAAATTCATCATTTAATTAAGCTACTAAACTACTCATAAATGCGCAGTCTGTTTTGTGTTTTTATCAATTGCTTATTTAAATCTTCAATTTTGTCAAGCAGATTAAGAATCACATCGATGCCTTCAATATTAATATCCAACTCTGCGTGAATACGCATAATTTTCTCAAAGGTAGCAATGCTCTCGTGCGGTAAGCACAACGACTGCTCTACGCGAATGACTTCAAGCACGCCTTTCTCGTGCAATTCTGTTATAAAGGTTTGTTCAATGCGATATTGCGCGCACAACTCGTGTACCGGAATATAGTTTGTCGTACTCATCAGGATCTTAGTTTTGCAAGTTCTTGAAACAGTTCTTTTTCTTTTGCTGAAAGATTTTGCGGCATTTTGAGGTCATAGGTAATGAATAAATCACCAAACTGCCCTTCCTTTTTATACACAGGAAAACCTTTACCTTTGAGTTTTACCTGCTTGCCATTTGAAGTTTCTGGAGCCACTTTCAGCTTTACACTACCGTCAAAAGTTTCAACGATAAGTTCGCCTCCCAAAACAGCAGTATACAAGTCTAGATCGACAGTTTTATAAAGATTTGCTCCATCCCTGCGGAAGCCTGACGTATTGTTGATTTCAAACTGAAGGTATAAATCTCCGTTAGGACCACCGTTTAAACCTTCTCCTCCGTAGCCTTTGATCTTTATTGTCTGCCCATTTTCTACACCGGCAGGAATCGTCAAACGAATGTTTTTACCATTCACGGTAAGTGTACGTTTATGCTTCTCATACACCTCACGTAAATCAAGACTTAGCGTAGCATTAAAATCCTGGCCTCTAAACTGTGCCTGACGCCCGCCACCGCGGAAACCTCCACCAGAGCCACCAAACATCGAACTGAAAAAATCTGAGTAATCTTCCTCATTAAAACCGCCACCACTGTACTGGGCTCTACCGCTATTACCCGATGTTCTGCCACTAGCATATTGCGCACGTTGCTGTTCTGCTTGCTCATAAGCTTCAGCGTGTTGCCAGTCTTTACCGTATTTATCATATTTCTTACGGTTTTCGGGATTGCTTAAAACCTCATTGGCTTCATTAACCTGTTTGAACTTTTCTTCGGCTTCAGTATCGCCGGGATTTACATCAGGATGATATTTACGGGCGAGTTTGCGATAGGCTTTTTTTATTTCGGCTTCACTTGCCGATTTGTCGAGCCCTAAAACCTTATAATAATCTATATATGCCATTACCTAAAGATTAAAATGAGTCTCCAATAGACACACTTAAAGTTAGCGCGTTTAGCGCTAAAGGCATACTAAAGTGATGTGAAATTTAGACAGAATCGCCTCGGTTTGTAAAGATGATTTTATTCAAAAACTATCCCAAACTATTGAGATAAAACGCCAGCACCAGACCTAGTGCAGTTGCAATTCCCGCCCAATACGAATCTTGCTTATAGGCTTTAGGAAACACTTCGATCGCAAGTGAGGCGACTACGGCGCCGCCGGCAAAACAGCGTATGTATGCGAGAATTTCTTCTGAAACATCTGCGAGTGCCCAATTGCCAATTAAAGCCGCTAATGAGAGTATAAATGCTGTTGCAGACCAAAGCCAAAGGATTTTCTTTTTTGACGCGCCATTTTCAGTCATTTCTTTGGCGCCACCAGCTGCTTCGGGAAGATTGGATAAAAATATAGAGCCAGAAAGTGCGGCTACCGTCAAAGCATCGGCACCTATGAGTGCCACGCCCAATGCGAGATTTTCAGGGATTCCATCCAGGGTGATTGCAGCCAGTAAACCACCGCCACTATCTGATCCCCATTGTTGTTTTACCAGATAATCGAGCGCTGTAAAAACACCTGCTCCAAGTAAAACAATGCCTAATGCGATTAACACATTAGCCTTTTCTACAGCCGGATTGATCAATTCGAGAACTGTAGAAACAATGAGGGCTCCTCCTGCCAAAGCAACGAGAAAGCCCTCTGTTTTCTTTTGTAAATTTCCGTAAATGCCCCAAACTGCGCCTAAAATGAGCGCTCCGGAAACTACGGCAATTACAAGATATGTCAAACCGTGTTTATTTATCGATCACGTCAAGAAGCTCAACGGTAAAGATCAAGGTCTCACCAGGACCAATTTTTGGACCAGAACCACGCTGACCGTAAGCAAGATCTGCAGGAATGTAGAACTCATACTTTGCCCCTTCTTTCATCAACTGAAGTCCTTCTGTCCAACCTGAGATCACTTGATTTACACCAAATGTTGCAGGTTGCTGACGCTCATACGAACTGTCAAAAACAGTACCGTCAAGTAATTTTCCTTCGTAATTCACCTGAACCTGATCGGTTTCTACTGGAGAAACACCATCGCCTTCTTCGATCACTTTGTATTGAAGTCCGCTCTCTGTCGTTTGTACACCTTCTTTTTCAGCATTCTCTGCTAAGAACGCTTCTTCTTTTTCCTTATTTGCAGCAGCTTTAGCAGCTTGCTCCTCTTGTTGCTTCGCGCGTAGTTTCGTTTGAAACTCATTCATAATGCGACGCATATCTGCTTGAGGCATTTCTACACTATCAGTAAGTGCAGTTTCAACCCCTTGCATATAAATTTCCATATCAAAAAACTCATCAGGATTATCTCCCAAAGCTTGCTTAAACTGAGCACCGGTATTTGCACCAATGATATAGGAAACAGAATCTTTAAATGTTTTAAGTTCAGCATCTCCTCCTGAACTCATTTTAGAATCATTACAATTCACTAAAGTAAGCGCAACAGGTAACGCTAGAAATAATCTATTGAATTTCATGTTATAGTTTTTAAAATTTCAGTTGCAAATAACGGCATATTAAAACACCTATAAAAATCTTATTGATATTGATTGCAACTCTAGCTTACAAAAGCACTATAACCGGTAATCGCTCGACCTACAATAAGTGAATTGATCTCTTTTGTTCCTTCATAGCTATAGATCGCTTCGGCATCAGCTACAAAACGCGCCACATCGTACTCCAGCAAAATACCGTTACCACCCATAACTTCTCGGGCTCTGCTCACCACATCCCGGGTGCGCATCGAACAAAATACTTTGGCTAGAGAAGCGTGCTCATCGGTCAATTGGCCGCCGTCTTGCATTTCGCTCAAGCGGAAACATAAAGTTTGCATGGCTGTAAGATTAGAAATCATCTCTACCAAGTGATTTTGGATCAACTGAAAGCTCGCAATAGGTCTACCAAACTGCTCCCGCTTTTTAGTGTACTTCAAGGCTGCTTCATACGCACCACGCGCGCAACCCACAGCCTGCCAAGCTACACTAGCACGGGTCATTTGTAAAACTTTGGCTGTGTCTTTAAAGGAATTTGCATTTTGTAAACGATCACTTTCAGGCACGCGGCAATCGGTCAAGGTGATCAAGGCGTTTTGTACGGTACGAAGGGCCATTTTATCTTTCATCTTCTCTGCGTGAAAACCGGGATTTTCTTTACGCACAATAAAGCCTTTTACGCTACCGCTGTCTTCGTCACGCGCCCAAATAATGGTAATATCAGAAAAGGTAGCATTCCCAATCCATTTTTTCTCTCCGTTTAAGATCCACTCGTCGCCCACTTTCTTACAGCTGGTTCCCAGACCACCGGCAGCACCAGAGCCCACTTCGGGTTCGGTAAGACCAAAAGCTCCAATTTTTTCAAACTTTTGCATTTTGGGTAACCATTCTTGTTTTTGTTCTTCGCTTCCGCAGAGGTAAATAGATCCCATTGCAAGACCGCTATGCACTCCAAAAAAGGTCGAGATAGAAACATCAACGCGTGCCAACTCCATTGCTAAAATTCCTTCAAGCAAAAAGGATTGCCCGGGACAACCGTAACCTTTATAGGCAATTCCTGCCAGATTCAATTCGGCAAACTTCGGGATGATCTCGTGTGGAAATTCGGCACGATTCCAAAAATCATTGGCGATAGGTTTTACTTCATCTTCCATAAAATTGCGCATCTTCATTTGAATTTCGCGCTCTTCGGGAGTGAGTTTTTGAGCCAGGTTGTAAAAATCGCCATCAATTGGCGGCAATTTATGCTGCCCTTTTTTGGCCTGCGAATTCAACATTTTCATCAAGCCTTGCAACTGGCGATCGTCGAGATTGCCTACGGCACTCATCACTTTTGAAAGGTCAACTTTTTGAGATAATTTATTAAGCGCCTCTAAGTCTACCGACTTTAAAAGGCCTATGGTATTCTTTACTTTTCCAAATAACGACATCGTTTGATATTTTGTTTAATACTTTTAAAAATACCAAGGTTTTAAGCGCTAAGCAGCCAAAAAACTGTTAATTGAAATGAGTGTAAATCCATTCACATTATAAAAAAATATCAGAAAAAAGTTCTTCGATCTTTATTTAATCGTAATATTGCAATACAACAATAAAGAAATGGGCTTAGCCAAAACTGAAATCTTTACCGACGAGCAAAATGCCATTGCTGCTTTTGCCAAAGCTTTTGCGCATCCTGCTCGTGTGTCTATTCTTCAGCATTTATACAAGATCAATTCTTGTGTTTGTGGCGATCTAGTAGAAGAGATCGGTCTTGCACAACCTACCATTTCGCAACATCTGAAAGAGCTTAAAAATTTAGGCTTGATCAAAGGCAGCGTTGAAGGAACGAGCGTGTGCTATTGCATCGATACCGAGAATTGGACTGCAATGAAGAATTTGATGTCTCAATTTCTCGATCAAGATCTTACAAACAAGCAAGATTGCTGCTAAAAAAATTTAGGTTTAATCATCGTAATATTACGATATAACAAAAAGGATTATGAAACTATCAGAAGTAAAATCAGCTTTAAAAAGTCTCGAGACTATAGGTTTTCAATTGCCTGACGGAAGTTTGGTTCCCAGTCATTTTCACGTGACCGAAGTTGGCAAAGTATCTAAGCATTTTATTGATTGCGGTGGCACCGTGCGTCAAGAAGATGTAGTGAATTTTCAATTGTGGAATGCCGATGATTATGACCATCGCTTGCATCCTGAAAAACTCATCAGCATCATTGAATTATCTGAAAAAGTATTGCAGATCGAAGATCACGAGGTTGAAGTAGAATATCAGGGCGAAACCATTGGAAAATTTGGGATCGATTTTGACGGAACACATTTCCTCTTGACTACCAAACAAACCGATTGTCTTGCTAAAGATGCCTGCGGAATTCCCGCTGAAAAACCCAAAGTAAAACTCGCTGACCTCAACAACGCATCGGCCTGCACTCCGGGTGGTGGTTGCTGCTAACCCCAAAGATCCCTACGCTTATGGAAAATGTATTATTTCCGGAAATTGACCAGTTTATCAACACCTTAAAGCCGGAAACGATTTCCGAAGAACGCAAAGCGACGCTTCAACCCTTGATCGCTTTTATTCAAGAGAAAGTGAGTGCAAATTCAGCTATACGCATCAATTTTATTTGCACCCACAACTCGCGCAGAAGCCACCTTTCTCAAGTTTGGGCACAAACGATGGCGGCACATTTTGGTATTAAAAATGTGTTTTGTTATTCCGGTGGAACCGAAGCAACAGCTTTGTTCCCGATGGTGGCAAAAACTTTAGCAAATACCGGTTTTCAGATCGCAAAGCTTTCACAAGAAAAGAATCCGGTTTACAGTATTAAGTATGCCGAAAACGCACATCCGGTAATTGGATTTTCTAAACGTCTCGATGACGCATTTAATCCTGCTTCAGCATTTGCGGCGATTATGACGTGCTCACAAGCCGACGCCGGTTGCCCGTTTGTTCCTGGAGCTGAAAAGCGTATTCCTATCACATTTGACGACCCCAAAGCATTTGATGATACGCCACAGCAAGCTGAAAAATATCACGAGCGCAGCGTGCAGATCGCTACGGAATTGTTTTATGTATTCTCAAAAATAAGCCATTAGTATGAGCACCAAAAAACTAAGCTTCCTTGACCGAAACTTAACCTTATGGATCTTTGTGGCGATGGCCGTTGGCGTGGCGATAGGCTACTTTTTCCCATCCTTTCCAGAAGTGGTGAATACGATGAGTAGCGGCACTACCAATATTCCGCTGGCGATCGGATTGATCTTGATGATGTATCCGCCGTTAGCAAAAGTCAATTATGCCTTATTGCCTAAAGTCTTTAAGAACGTCAAGATCCTTTCGGTTTCCTTGCTGCTCAATTGGATCATTGGCCCCGTATTGATGTTTATCTTAGCCATTACCTTTCTTCAGGATTATCCTGAATATATGGTGGGATTGATCTTGATTGGTCTTGCGCGTTGCATCGCGATGGTTTTGGTATGGAATGACCTCGCAGACGGAAGCAGTGAATACGGCGCAGGTCTCGTTGCCTTAAACAGCATTTTTCAAGTGTTTGCTTACAGTTTTTATGCGTGGATCTTTATTACGGTACTCCCGCCCTATTTTGGTTTTGAAGGTGCGATCGTAGACATTTCCATTGCTACCATTGCAGAAAGTGTTGCCATCTATCTGGGAATTCCGTTTGTGTTGGGAATTTTGAGTCGGTCTATTCTGGTACGCCTGAAAAGCGAAACCTGGTATAACCAAAAGTTCATCCCTACCATTTCGCCAATTACCTTGATCGCCCTGCTTTTTACCATCGTGGTGATGTTCTCGCTTAAAGGCGAACTTATTGTCGAAATTCCGCAAGATGTATTGATCGTAGCGATCCCCTTGCTGGTATATTTTGCTTTGATGTTTATCATTGGCTTTTTTGTCACCAAAGCTATGGGCGCTACGTATGACAAGACGGCTTCTGTAGCATTTACCGCTGCCGGGAATAATTTTGAACTGGCAATTGCGGTGGCTATCGCTGTTTTCGGACTCAACTCCGGGCAAGCTTTTGCGGGTGTTATTGGTCCGTTGGTTGAAGTTCCCGCGCTGATCTTTTTGGTACGTGTTTCGTTTTGGTTTAGAAAGAAATACTTTCCAAAAGCTACCGCATAAATTATCTAGCAGCATCAGGAAACTACAAAGCTTTTACCAAACTCTGATGCACAAAAGCACGCTGCGCTGCGGACGTTTCAATATGCAGCCAATCGGCACTTTTGCCTAATAATCGTACGGTATCTTTTCGCGCAAGCGCACCGATTTTTTGAGATTTCGCAGAAGCGCTACTTCTCAAATTGGCTTGTGCAGTTGTAATCGTATAGGTTTTATAAAATTCTGTTGAAGTATCAAGGGCCGGTAACTCCGGCTCTTCTTTTACAAACGGCAACGGATTGATCGCTCCGCGGCTATACACCCCAAAATGCAGATGTGGCGGCGTGGTACGGGCATTACCTGTGTTGCCCACGAGTCCCAAAGTGTCGCCCACTTTTACACGCTGGCCGCTGGTCGCGATAATGCTATCCAAATGCGCATAATACAGGCTGTTGCCAAATAATCCCTCACGCAACCAAACCTGCTTACCGCCCAAACCGCGATTTCCCGTTCTGCTTACATAGCCGTCAACACTCGCGACGACCGGCGTACCGCGCTTGGCAAAAATATCTACACCCTCGTGACTGCGTTTGCCACCATCACGTGCTGCTCCCCAAAAGCTCTGAATGGATTTTGCTGAAGCGCCACTTACCGGAAAATAATATGAAGGCTTGCTCTGAATGCGAATTGCAAAACTAGAGACGGAATTCAATTCCGGCTGAAAAAGCACTTTATAAGTTCCTGAATTTTTAGGTGAAAAGTCTAAAGTGGTAGCCTTATCGTCGGCTTGCTGTACCAATTTATACGGTCGGATACTGTCTGAAGTCTTTTCGTAGAGGTCAATAAAAACCTTCGGTTGAAGCGTGTCTGTTTGAATACTGAAGGTATAGCTGCGGCCGCGCTCCAGATCAAGATCATAACCGTACACCGGATGAATTTCCGAATTGAATATTCCGGTTTCTTGATAAGGAGAAGTAATTTGTAAACTATCATTCAACGCATTTTGAAAAGCGTTCGTCCATAGGCGATACGGCAACGAATCTGCATCAAAATTACGCGCATAGACTTCTCGTGCAGTAGGCTGCGTGATCACATCGGTCACTTGGGTAAGCTTTCCGCAGGAAAAACAGAGGAATACTAAAATGACTCCAATAAATTTTAATAAATGATTTTTCATAGCTTCTGATAATAATCAGAAACTGTGCCAATTGCACTAAAATAGCGAGAGCTGTCCCGGGCGGTATTGCTCAAAAAGTTCGCAATTGAGCGGGGCGATACTTCGGCCTTTGAGATATTTCTTTCTGCCGAGTTCCATTTGTGCTGCGATTTGCTTCGCAAACTCACCGCTACCACGCATACGGCGACCAAATTGCGAATCGTTTAAATTGCCTTCGTGACACGCGGCGATCTGGTTAAGCACTTTATCAGCCCGGTCTGGCATCGCGGTTTTAAGCCACTGCTCAAAGATCTTACCTATCGCACCATTCAAGCGCACCACGGTATATCCTACCGATTTTGCTCCGTGATCTGCTGCGGCTTTGATCAAAGGCAACACCTCATGGCTGTTGATTCCCGGGATGATAGGCGCGGTCATCACATTTACCGGAACTCCAACCTCAGCAAGTTTCTTTACCGTTTCCAAACGTTTTTTAATGCTCGCAGTACGCGGTTCCAGCAAGCGACGCGTTTTTTCTTCTAAAGTGGTGATCGACATATTGACCTGAATCAAGTTATAAGAAGCCAACTCTTTAATGATGTCCAAATCCCGCTGAATCAACGCATTTTTTGTAATGATCGCCACCGGGTGTCGGTAATTGAGAAAGGTCTCGAGCAATTTTCTAGTGATCTTAAATTGCTTTTCTGCCGGTTGGTAACAATCGGTATTTCCTGAAAGGACAATGGGTGACGCTTGCCAGGATTTTTTAGCCAAGTGTTTTTCGAGGAGGCGAACTGCATTGCGTTTTACGAGAATGCGACTTTCAAAATCCAAGCCTGCATCGTAGCCCCAATATTCGTGCGAATTGCGCGCATAACAATACACACAGCCGTGTTCACAGCCCTGATACGGATTTAAGGAATATTCCATTCCTACATCGGGGCTTTCTACTTTATTGACAATGGTTTTTGGGAAGGTGTCTATAAAAAGGGTTTTCAGATCTTGAGGCTCGTCCCCTTCCTGCGCGCAGTAATTGAGAAAATCGTCCCGCAGCTCGTGGCTGTTGGCATCAAATCTATTGGCGATATGACGCTGTGCTCCACGCCCTTTTAAGTGTTCTCCTTCGACTTGCATAAAATAGGATTTATTACAAATATATGGAATATTTCCTATTAAAGTTGAAATCAAAATAACCTGATTGCTTTTTTCCACTTCAGTTTTACTTTTAGATTTTTCCTTTCAAGTAGGTTTCCGGAGTAAGAATGGCAAGTGTACTATGCTTATAGTCTTTTACATTTCTCGTCAAAATCACAGTGATTTCCTGAATTTTTGTTGCAGTAAAATTCTGCAACGCATCTTCAAAATCTTTAAATTTTGAGTTGAGCGCATCAAAAACTACTTCTTGATCCATAGTTAGCACATCGATGATGCTAAGGAGTTGTTTGACTTTCTCGATTACCGTTTTGTGATTTGCAGTTTTACGCAATAAATAATACACGTTACAAATGATCACAGGCGTTACATAACCTCTAAGCGCGCCTGCTTCGCATTGATTTAGAATTTCGGTGGCAAATTCAGAATAGGGTTTACGATCAAAAAAGAAATCTAAAATGACATCGGTATCAATAAGAACGTGGTCCATCTAAGAATATTTTTTTTCAACTCTATCTCTTAGTTCCTTTTTGTAGTCTAAATCAGGAGGCATTTTAAACGAGCCTTTAAGTGATTTTACCACCGGATTGAGCGCTTTGCTATGCGCTTGAGGCGCTTCGCTAGTAAGACTTTTTAAATAATTCTCGATGATATCAGACAAACTGCGGTTTTTGTCTTTTGCGTATGCCTTAGCCCGCTTAATAATCTCCTGCTCGATGGTAAGTGTAAGCTTCGTGTTCATGACAAAACCTTTTTAAATGAAGACTACAAATATAAACAGAAAAAATCACACGTGTTTATTTTTTATATAAAGCACGTGTTACTATGTAAAAAACCATTGAGTAAATGATAAGATTGCTATTGCTAGCGCTATTATAGTTCCTGAAAATCGCCTTAATTTATTTGATCTGCTTTTTAATTTTTTATTATCGCCCTCGACTTTCCATTTTAGTTTGAATATTGAACGAAATAACAATTCATATGATGAAAAAGAGAAAGGGTTCAAAATCGGAAATAAAGGATATCTTTTCTTATCGACAGAGTAATAAATCCAGAGATTTATATAAATCGCAATTCCAAATGAAAAGATACTCAACGCAAACCCAATAAAAATTACTCCGAAAAATATGTCATTCATGTGTATTTGAGCATTTTATGAGCTTTCCCAATCCTAAATACCGATATCAGATCTCTAAATATTAGTTCATGGTTTCAGAAAGGTTTGTGTAAACATTGGCTAGAATTTGATTGAAAAGTCGCTTGTCTGTTGTTTTAAACGTTTTTTTTAATCCTTCACCATCTTCTGATTTATAGAACAAGTCAATTTTATAATAAGGATTCAGAAATGATTTAACATTAGTCTCAACCGAACTTATAGCCCTAGCGTGGAGTTTAATAACATCTTCATCTCTAGAAAAATTTTTATGATAGTTCAATTTAATTTCTCCCATTTCAGACTCAAAACTGGTAAGATAACGATCTGTGATTATCAATGAGAAAAAGCTCAAAACAGCAAATAAGATCAATGCAAAAACAAAGGGGTAGTTCAAATCTAATATCAACGTAAAGTCCAAGACTATTAGCGTAAGCATGATAAAAAGTGGCCCGCTAAGCTTATCTATTACAATATTATGCTTCATAGATTTATAGTTAATTCCCTGGAAACTCCGGTTTGCGTTTTTCTAAGAATGCGGTGGTTCCTTCTTTAAAATCTTCGGTGGCGAAAGACGCACCAAAACCTTCGATCTCGGCATCATAACCGTTTACTCCGGGTTTAAAACCGGCGTTAACGGCTTGTATCGCGGTGGCAATGGCAACCCCGCTATTGTTTAAGATCTTACCCGCAATTTTTTCGGCAAGTGCCATCAATTCTTCCTGCGAAGTCACGTGATTTACCAAGCCCGATTGAAAAGCGCGATCTGCATCGATCATCCCGGCGGTCATAATCATTTCAAAAGCGCGGCCTTTGCCTACTAACTGCGGTAAGCGCTGCGTACCACCATACCCGGGAATCAAGCCCAGTGAAGTTTCTGGCAAGCCCATACGCGCGTTGTGACTGGCAATACGTATGTGTGCCGCCATCGCGAGTTCGAGGCCGCCACCCAAAGCAAAACCGTTGATCGCCGCAATGACGGGTGTGCTAAGGTTTTCGATAAAATCAAAAAGTATTTTTTGGCCCTTTCGCGCCAGCAAAGCACCTTCTTCCTCTTCAAAATTGGCAAATTCGCTGATGTCTGCTCCGGCTACAAAAGCCTTCTCGCCACTTCCGGTTAAGATGATCACCCCAATGTCTTCATCGGCATCAGCTTCAGCAAATGCGTCGTGCAGTTCTTGTATGGTTTCTTTATTGAGTGCGTTTAATTTTTTAGGTCGGTTTATGGTGATGATCGCCAATTGATCATCAACCTCATAGATGAGATTTTCAAAATTCATAGTCAATATTTTTGCTCCGCAGGGCGGAAATTAAGCTTCAGCTTTAGGGAAAGTCACTTTAAAAACAGTGCCTCGATCTTCCTTAGAAGTAAAGGTAATGGTTCCGTTATAGGTTTCCACAATATTTTTAACCATCGCCAGCCCAAGTCCCATTCCGCTTGACTTAGTAGTGAATTTTGGTTCAAAAACCTTCTCGATGTTCTCTTCCGGAATTCCGTGCCCATTGTCACAGACTAAGATACAAACCGTATCGACATCACTTTTGATCTCCACGCGAATTTTAGGATCCTGAACCCCTTCTGTCGCCTGAATCGCATTTTTAACCAGATTGGTTACCACCCGTATAAGCTGCGTGCGATCTAGTTTTACCGTGATCTCCTCTGCATCGGTGCCAAAAGTGAGGTAATGTTCTGTGAAGATATCCAGCGCAAGTTTGGTAACAAAAACCACGTTGAGCGTTTCATTTTGCTGCGCCGGCATTTTTGCAAAGTTTGAAAAAGCCTCAGCTATCGAACTCATCGTATCTATTTGCTGAATCAAGGTTTTACTGTATTCATCTAGCTTTTTGTGAATATCAGGATCGTTGGGATCAAAACGCATTTGAAAACTCTGTACCGTCAAGCGCATAGGCGTCAACGGATTTTTAATCTCGTGCGCAACTTGTTTTGCCATCTCACGCCAGGCAGCCTCCCGTTCACTTTGCGCCAGTTTTGCAGCACTGTTTTCAAGTTCGTCTATCATCCCATTGTAGGAGCGTACCAAATTGCTTATTTCTTCGCTTGCATCGTCAATCTCAATACGCTGGTTGCGCTTATCAAGACGCGTCTGGATCATCTTATCGCTTATCGTTTTAAGACTGCGGGTAATGTATCGTGAAAGAAAATAAGAAAGTACGGTCGCGATCAACAGCATAAATAAATAGCCTTCTGCCAATCGACGTAAGAATTCGTCAAGTTCGCGCGTGATAAAATCGTCATCCTGAATGTAGGGTAGATTCATTATCGCCAGCGGCTTGAATTTGTTATCGTTGATATACGTGTAGGAAGATTGATATTTTACCCCGTCGATCTCAGATTGTACGATCCAGCGTTTTGTAGGCGTATTGGCTAAGCCTTCTAAGACGGAAGGATTCAAACTGGTTTCCAGCGTGTCTTCAGTAAAAGTTTCTTTTGATTTGACGAGTAGTTTTCCGTCGAGATCGTAAATATTTATGGGCAGTTCGTGAACATCGGCAATACGATAAATATCATTATTGAACTTTAAAATAAACGGAATGTTTTTAGAAATCACTTCGTATGAAGTCTGATCTAAGACATAATCGATCTCTGCTCTGATTTGATCTTCTTTCCGCAATAACCTATCGCGATGATACTCTTTTGCTTCTTCTTTGTACTGCACTACGCTTATGATCCCAATGAGAATCGAAGCTCCTAAAATGAGCAATACCATCCCAAAGAAAATACGCAGGCGTAAAGAAAGCTTGTTGAATTTCATCGAAAACTAGTTATCAAAAATCGCGCCGTTAGGCATTTGGGTTTTTTTCGCGAATGCTTTTATAGAGTTTTATACCTAACATTAAAAGCACTGCCAAACAGATCAAACCGGCCAATCCCCAAATCCAATTGGTGGCACTTTTTGTAATGACCAAAAAGATCACCGCAAACAAGATCAAGGTTGGTCCCTCGTTCCAGATGCGCATGAATTTTGTAGTGTATTTAAAATTACCGGATTGTAATTGCCTAAATATCTGATGGTTTTTAAAATGATAGGCATACAGCAACACAACAAAACCCAGTTTAATTTGCATCCAGGGAGCGTTGAGCAATCCCGGGACAATATGCAGCATCATAAAGGCGAATAAACTCGCCAGAATCATCGAAGGCCAGGTGATAATCTTCCAGAGGCGTTTGGTCATCAAAGCCAATTGATCGCCCAGAATGCTTCGGTCTGGTTCGGGTTTTTGGGAAGCCTCGATCTGATACATAAACAGGCGCGGCACATAAAACAGTCCCGCAAACCAAGTTACAATAAATATGAGGTGCAGGGATTTAAAATAAAGGTAGTATGCTTCCATAAAACAAAGGTAAACCGAAATAATAAAAAACGATTCGCCGCCTCAGCGAAAGGCGGGAATCGTTTTAAAATTTATTAGAAAGATGTGCTTAATCTATTCTTCTTCTACAAAAAGATAGTTGAGCTTCATCTCGTTAAACGCTTCATTAAACGCAGTAACCTCATCGCTTACCAGCGTGTCAAACTTGTTCAATTCTGCATCTATTTTAGCCGTTAATTCATTTTTTACCGCGATATCCTGATCTGTTGGTGCAAAATCTCCCATACTTACTAATGAATTCAAATGTGCCAACTTATTGGTCAATTTGATCGGGAAATTAAGCGGATCCTGACCACTTCGGTTTTTGGTTTGATACAGCGCTTTTTCAATTTCCTCAAGATCTTCGCGCAGAGTTTTTGACTTTTCCCGAAGCTCTTTGGTATCAGGATTGTCTTTGTACTGCTTCTCAAAAGAACTCAACTGCGCGTTGATGTTTCTGATCTTTTTGATGCTCTGGTGCGCGTGATCTACAGTCTCATTTACATCTGAAATAAAATCGAATTGCGCCTGCATATCTGCAACGGTCGCTTCAGAACGTGGATCTGCCAAAACTGTATAAGGCTGCGTATAATCGGTTCCGTTTACATTCAGTTTTACGGTGTACTCACCAGGGATTTGCTGTGGTCCCTGAGTACTTGCCCACCATAAGATCATTCCCGGAAGTCGCTCTGCACCGTCATAGGTCATATCCCAGTTAAACTGATTGGCACCTTCTTTTACGTTCAATTTATCCTTACCTCCTTTGGTGCTATACGATTTGATCGTATCGTTTTTAGCATCAAAATACGTCAATGAAATGCTGTCTTTTTCAGCATCATATTCCGGAAGGTGGAAATAGGTCATCACGCCGCTTGGGTGATTGGTCCCTGCCGAATTTGATTTGCGGCTACCACCGTCCATTCTGTAGGTGTCTTTTGGCTTATACAAATGCACCGCATCGGTATCTTCTGCTTCGATCGCCTGATGCAACATACTTAAATCATCAATGATGTAAAGGCTGCGCCCTTGTGTTGCTACGATCAAATTATTCTCCTTAAGCGCCAAATCGGTGATGGGAACAATAGGCAAGTTCAACTGAAAAGGTTTCCAGTTTTCACCGGCGTCAAACGAAATGTACATTCCCGTTTCGGTACCTGCATATAACAAACCTTCTTTTTCAGGGTCTTCGCGCACCACACGTGTGAAGTGTTCTGCTTCGATTCCGTCAGTGATTTTTTCCCAGCTTTTACCGTAATCTGTAGTCTTGTATAAATACGGTGCAAAATCACCGGTTTTATATTTGGTTCCGGCAATGTAGCACGTGCCCTCGTCAAAATAGCTCGGTTCAATGCTGTTGATCATCATCCACTCGGGCATTCCTTTTGGTGTCACGTTCTCCCAGTTTTCACCTCCGTCGCGCGACACATAAACCAAACCATCGTCGCTACCGGTCCAGAGTAAGCCTTCTTTCAACGGACTTTCATTAGCTGCAAAAATGGTACAGTAATATTCTACGGAAGTATTGTCTTGCGTGATCGGCCCTCCGGAAGAACCTTGTTTTGATTTGTCATCAGTCGTAAGGTCCGGGCTGATCACTTCCCAACTTTGTCCTTCATTTGTGGTTTTATGCACGTGATTACTGAAGGTGTACAACACATCTGGATTGTGACGGGAGAACATAATGGGGAAATTCCATTGAAAACGGTACTTCATATCTTCAACCCCGTGTCCCATTGGGTTATCTGGCCAAACAGAAACCGAACGCACCGAATTGTTCTCGTGATTCACTCGGGTTAAGAAACCGTCGTAGCTTCCGCCATAAACGATATTTGGATTTTCTGGATCTACCGCAATATGCGCACTTTCACCACCGGCAGTGCTTTCCCAATCTTCTTCGGTAATGCTGTAGCCATCTGTTCTATGCGGAATGCGCACCGTAGAGTTATCTTGCTGTGCCGCATAAATACGATACGGAAACTGATTGTCTGTTGCTAATCTATAAAACTGAGCAGTAGGCTGGTTGCCATAAGTACTCCAGGTTTCTCCACCATCATAAGTGATCTGAGCACCACCATCATCTCCCATTACCATACGCATAGGATTTTCTGGAGCGATCCACAGATCGTGGTGATCGCCGTGCGGAGCGTTGTTGCTTTCAAAAGTTTTACCACCATCGGTGCTTTTATGGTAGCTTACATTAAGCACATAAACTACATCTTCATCTTGAGTATCTGCATACACTTTAGTATAATACCACGCGCGCTGTCTCAAGTTGCGATCGTCATTGATGAGTCTCCAGCTGGCACCACCATCTTCACTTCGGTATAAACCACCTTTATCTTTATTTTCAACAATTGCAAAAACACGTTCTGAATTTACAGGTGAAACTGCAACTCCGATGATTCCTAAAGTATCTGTAGGGAATCCGCTGTTTTTTGAAATTTCTTTCCAGGTTTTACCGCTATCGGTAGATTTCCATAAGGCTGAACCTTCTCCACCACTAATAAAGCTGTATGGCGTTCTGCGGGAATGCCAGGTCGAAGCATATAAAATACGTGGATTATTAGGGTCGAATGTCAAGTCGACTGCACCGGCATCTTCGGTAGCAAAGAGCACGCGCTCCCAGTTTGCACCACCGTCTGTAGATTTGTAAACCCCGCGCTCTTGCGTTGGTTTATAAATATCTCCCAAAACCGCAGCATAAACGATATCTGGATTGGTTGGATGTACCCGTATTTTTGAAACATGTCGGCTTTTAGGTAAGCCAGCTTTTTCCCAGGTTTTACCGGCATCTGTAGATTTCCACATTCCGTAACCGGAAGAAACATTTCCGCGCAGCGTGTTTTCACCACCACCCACGTAAATGATATTGTGATCACTAGGAGCGATCTCTACGGCGCCAATACTTCCGCCGAAATAACCATCAGAAATATTATCCCAAGAACGACCACCATCTTTGGTACGCCATACGCCACCACCGGTAGCGCCAAAATAAAATAAGTTTGGTTTGCCGGGAACGCCGGTCACCGCCGCACTACGCCCGCCTCTAAACGGACCGATGAGTCGGTACTCTAAAGCTTCATACAATGAAGGATCAACATCCTGTGCCTGGATGTTAGTTGATGATAAAAAGAAAAAAGAGCAAAATAGCCCAAGCAAACAAGTTAGGGAAACACCACGAGAAGCATTGGTCGTGCTTTGCTTCGTTTTGGAATAACCGCTTGAGGCATTCAACTCTCGATTTAAGAGTAAAAGTTTACGCATAATTTAAAGAACTTAGTTAGTAGCTAACTAAGATAAGTAATCCCTTTAAATACGTACACATTCTAAGACAAGAACAGTCGGCTAAACGCTTATTTATGCTGAAGTTGAGCTCGAAGTTAAATTTCTGGTCTCTCGCCATAAAAAATAGGCCGTCACCACAGTAGACAAAGTGTCTGCGATAGGAAACGAGATCCAAACGCCCAATTCTCCAAAAAACTTCGGCAGAATAAGCACGAGTGGGATAAAGAAAAATCCTTGTCTGGTAAGCGTTAAAAGCAAGGCCGGAGTCGCTTTACCAATCGCCTGATAATATGCTGAACCAATTAATTGAATCCCAATGATAGGAATCGCAGCAAACACCCAGCGCATCGCCCAAGGTGTATCGCGCAGCACCGCTTCGTCTTGCGTAAAAACGGAAACGATCGCTTCAGGAAACGCCATAATTACTATAAAAATAAGAATTGCCACTCCGCACGCATAGAGCAATGCGAGTTTGATACTTTCGCGTACGCGTGTAAAATTCTCAGCTCCGTAATTGTAACCCGCAATGGGTAGAAAACCTTGCGTAACTCCAAGAACAGGAAATAAAGCGAACATAAGCATACGACCAATGATCGCATACACTGTAACCGAAGCTTCACCGCCCAGTTCAAACAAGATGTTGTTCATCAATAAATAGGTTAAGCTTACCACTGCTTGTCGTGCAAGCGTCACAAAACCTAAAGCCGACATTTCTCTCAAAATAGGCCAATCTAGACCAAAATGACTGATATCGATTTTTAGTTCAGAATTGTCACTTAAAAAGTACCATAGAACATAGAAGAAACAACAGATGTAGGATGCTGTGGTTGCCCACGCCGCGCCTTCCATCCCCATATCTAAAATGTTGATAAGCAGGTAGTCGAGTATCAAATTCCCCAGCGACGGAATGATCATCGCGATCATTGCAAATTTGGGTTTTCCTTCTGCTCTTATCACGTTATTACCCATCATACACAAAGCGAGCACAGGCACACCGTAGAGCACAATGCGGTAATAAATTTTAGCAGGTTCAAAAATATCGCCCATCCCGCCAAAAGCCGGGATCAACTCATTGACAAACACCAAGCCCAAAATCACCATACTCACCGTTAAAAGTAAGGTGATGGTAATCTGATTGCCAAAGGTTTTGAGCGCCTTATTAGGATCATTTGCGCCAAGGGCACGAGAGATGATCGAAGAACCACCAATACCGATTGCCATCCCCAGCGCAGCGATAAAAAAGGATACGGGAAGCACTACATTAATTGCAGCGATCGCAATACTCCCGATCCAATTACCCACAAAAATGGTGTCGACGAGGATATTGAGTGACATTACCAAAATCCCGATCGATGCAGGTAATGCCTGTTTGATCAGTAGTGTGCTAATAGGGTCTTTTCCTAAAGCTTCAGAACGTTCAGATTTCAGCAATTTGTATCAGGTTAAAAAGATTCATGCTTGTAAGGATTCTCGAAAACAAAAATTCAAGATGCTTACAAAAAAAGATTCCCGCCTAAGCGGGAATGGAATTATGCTATAGCTTTTGAAGCTTCAACTAGTGCCCAATCGTTGATCCAGGTAGCAACAACGTGCGCCCAATCGTCACGATCATTTAAGCAAGGAATTGTCGTAAATTCTTTACCGCCCATCTCGTGGAAGATCTCTTCACCTTCCATCGCGATTTCTTCCAGCGTCTCAAGACAATCACTCACAAAAGCCGGAGTAACGATTGCCATTTTTTTGATGCCTTCTTTACCAAAACGCTCGATGGTACGATCGGTATACGGTTGCAACCACGGGTCAAAACCTAAACGAGATTGGAAAGAAGTAAAATAGGTTCCTTCTTTTAAATTGAGTTTTTCGGCAACCTGGCGTGTGGTTTCATAACACTGGTGACGGTAACAAAACTGATGTGCCTGAGAAGGCGTTTGACAACAGCTGCCGTCTATTTTACAATGACTTTTTGTAACGTCGCTTTTGCGAATGTGTCGCTCAGGAACTCCGTGATAACTGAAAACCAACATCTCATAGTCGAGGTCTTCAATTTTCTCGTGAATGCTTTTTGAAAGTACTTCAATATACTCCGGCTTGTTGTAAAACGCAGGAATATCTGAAAAGCGCATATGCGGAAAATGTTCTTTGCGCAGCTCTTCAGCTAAAACTAAAATAGTTTCGGTAGTCGCCATTGCAAACTGAGGATACAACGGAAGAATCAACACCTCATCTACCCCTTTTGCATTCAATTCTTCAAGACCTTCTTTTAAAGACGGTGTGCCGTAGCGCATCGCCAATGCCACAGGAACATCAACCTTCTCTGAAACTTTTGCCTGCAGGCGTTCACTCAACACGATCAAAGGCGAACCTTCATCCCACCAAATTTTTGAATAGGCTTCAGCAGATTTTTTTGGTCTGGTATTTAAGATGATTCCTTTTACGAGCAGCGTACGCGCCCAAAGCGGCACGTCGATCACGCGTTCATCCATCAAAAACTCCCCTAAATATTCTTTTACATCCTTAGGATCGGTGCTTTTAGGCGATCCTAAATTCACTAGAAGTACTCCTTTTTTCATAATTACAAAACTACTGTAAAAGGATTACTTCTTTTCTAAGAAGTTTATAAAGAACTCAAATAGAATTATCACATTTACTTACCGTGAATGAGATTTACAAATTGTCCTCTATCAAGAGCCGCCATTCTACTTACAGCTCCAGGTTTATAGGCACCTGATTTGTTTATAAAAGCATAGGTAGGAAAGCCACCTCTACTATCAAACATAGTCATAAGCTCTGCCTCTATTTTTTCATCAACATATAAATGAGTCCCATCAAGCTGAAATTCTGCGATTCTTTGTTTCCATTCCTCTTCTGTTGATCCATTAGAAGAACATAAGTAAATAAACTCAACAGGTTCATCTTTCACTTCAGCATGAATTTTCTTACTTGAGGGAAAATCTTTAAGACACGGACCGCACCAAGTCGCCCAAAAGTCCAGCATCAATGCTTTGTTTTTGAATGTCTCCCTCATACTGCTTAACACTTCGCTAGCCTCAACATCACTTACCGTGTATAAGTCTGCGCCAAAATCGGTCTTCATCACAGGTGTCGCAAAAGACAAATTCCCATTTGATGCTTTGGCATTGTTAAGCGATTGATTGATCATTGCAAGTTTTTGATGTGTTTCTTCTGCTTGTTTTTCAAACTTTGATAGTATCCAAGGTGTCTTGACTTTATCAATTAAGTTATCCTGAAACCACGCTTTATCTTCAGGAGTTCTTAAATCGGTTTGTAGAACGATCAGATCCACTTGTTGTTGCGGTAGTTCTTGGAGTCTTTTCTTTAAGTTAGACATCATTCCTTCTCTCGTCTTGATTTTGTTGGTGCCCACTAAATAGCTTGATAGACTACTATAGAATGAAGTACCTGAATTTGAAACAGTATATACTTTATGGTTTATAATTTCTTCCCATAATGCGGTAGGAATTTCTTCATTATCGCTACGTACTAATAAAAACTGCAAGAACTCAGACTCTCTCTCATTGTCAATAAACCATGCATACTCTGATGCTTTCGGATTCTTATGGAATTACTACATTAGACTGGACATAGAGTTGAATGAATATTATTGCAAGTTGTTAACTTAGCAATCATGAGACGTAAAGCCAAACATTACACTTTAGAGTTTAAGCAAAAAGCAGTAGAATTAAGTTACGCCAAAGGCAGTGTAGCACAGGTTTGTGAGGACCTGGATATCTTACCTGCTGTTCTTTACCGGTGGCGTAAAGAGCAAAAGAATTATGGTAAAAATAGTTTTCCCGGCCGTGGTAACCCTAAAATGACCGATCAACAAAAAGAGATAGCCCGTTTAAAGAAACAGCTCAAAGAAGCCGAATTAGAACGTGATATCTTAAAAAAGGCGATTGGCATCTTCTCCGCGAGCGACAAGAAAAATACAGGTTCATAAAACAGCATCGTATGAAATTTCCTGTTGAGAAGATGTGCACTATGTTAGCCGTGAGTAAAAGCGGTTATTACCACTGGTTGAAATCTGGTCCTAGCACCCTTTGGAAAGAAAATCAGAAGCTCTCTTCATTAATCAAAGATATATTTGAAGATAGTCACCAAAGCTATGGAGCTCCTAGAATAAAGGCTGAATTGAAAGCTTTGGGCTTTAAGGTATCAAAGCCTCGGGTAGCCCGTATAATGAAGGCAAACTATTTATACGCTAAGAGGAAGCGTAAGTTTAAAGCCACCACCGATAGTAACCATAAATATCCCATAGCACCAAACTTGTTGAACCAATGCTTTAATGTAGCCAGGGCTAATCAAGTATGGGTAAGCGATATTACCTATGTTCAGACCAATCAGGGTTGGAGTTACCTAACAGTGATCATTGATCTATTCAATAGAAAAGTTATAGGATGGGCTTTAAGTGATACCCTAAATACTGAGGATACTGTTATAAAAGCTTGGCAGATGGCTATTAAAAATACCACACTAACACAACCTTTGATATTCCATTCAGACCAAGGTATCCAATATGCCAGCCAAAGATTTACTAATCTACTTAAAAGCTATAATGACCTGGTAAAACAATCGATGAGTAGAAAAGGTAATTGCTGGGACAATGCCGTAGCTGAATCCTTTTTTAAATCTCTGAAAGTAGAATGGGTATATTGGCATAAATACAAGCTTAAATCACAGGCAGAGTTATCTATCTTTCAGTGGATAGAAACCTGGTACAATACCAGAAGAAGACATTCCTACTTAGGAAACAGAACTATTAAAGAATTTGAAATAGATATGTATAATCAAAAACTAGCAGCATAGTCACTCAACTTAAAGTCCAGTTTTTTGTTGCAAGTCCATTACTAATAAATGTTTCATCGAGTTTTGCAAAAACTCGTTTTAAACTATCAAATTGGGCAATGTATTCCGAATAAGAATAAGCCCCTCGCTCCCAATATGTCATTCCGGCTAACTTATCTTCGCCCGTATTATTATTTTGTTGGGTGTAGACGATGTGTTTATTCATAATAGTATTCAAATCCCCGCCTTCACCATCAAATTGTATCGCATCACCATAAAAAAACAATTTTTCTTTTCCGGCTTTTGACAGGTCTAATTTTACTCGAAGATCTGGGGTGGCATAAATGCTTCCATAATAAAAATTCCCTATACTTAGAAATACTTGCTGATATGGATAGATCTCATCAAGGTTTAGCTTCAAAATACCATCTGACTTGAGATCCTCGGCGTTTTTAATTTGAAAATTCTTTCCAAGATTAACAGTAGTATAGGAAATCGTTATTGGCTCTGAAATACTATCAGGTATGTTTTTCACTTCGACAGTAACACTGGGAGTGTTCTTTACATCACTTGCAAAATCATTCATTGCAGCACTGCTTAATGCAATGGGTTCTGAGGGTTTTTGTTGACACGAAAGGATTAGAAAGAGCGAAAAAATAGGCAGAATAATTCTCATAATTTATTGATTGAATGAATATTATCTTTAAATATAATATAATTTATTCCATCAACCAGCGCATCACACTTTCCAGATGCGCCTTAAATGCCACCTCATCATAGGCTTCGTCGGTGTGGCCACCGCCGGTGTAATACATTCTACCTCCATCAAAATCCTGATACCAGGCAATGGGATGATAATCGCCGTGGGTTCCGCCTTCATAGCTGGTTTCGTCCAAATATAACGTAGGAGTCACCGCATCACTTAGATTGTAGTAGTTATACCACTCGTCTGTGCGCTCAAAAGTTTTAGCATACATACTCGTGGTTACGTGTGGAGCCGCTTTTTTTAAGGAAGCCTTGCGCACATTGGGATTATTAGGATGATCTTTAAAATAACCACCTACTAATTTACCATACCACGGCCAGTCAAATTCGGTATCTGTGGCTGCGTGGATTCCCATAAATGCACCGCCATTTTGAATGTAACTTTTAAAAGCAGCTTCCTGATCAGGACCTAAAATATCTCCGGTAGTGCTTAAGAAAATAACAAGATCGGTTTTAGCTAGATTTTCAGTATTGATAGCCAAAGAGTCCTCGCTTTGCGTAATTTGCCAACCTTCCTGAGCTCCTATCTCTTTGAGTGTTGCAACTCCTTTTTCAATAGAACCGTGACGCCAGCCCATCGTTTTAGTAAAAACCAAAACCTGTTTTGTTCCCATCGTTTTTTTGGCCGAATTGCACGCGGTAATTAAAAGCATCAGAACAAATGCCCCGAGTATTTTTTTCATAATTAACTAAGTGATTGAATGTATTTTTTAGGCGTAGTCCCGTATTGTTTTTTAAAAGCCGCGATAAAATGACTTGCGGTACTGTAGCCAATTCTCAGCCCTACTTCATTTACATTATGCGATCCGCTTGCCAGCAATTGGCGGGCAACTTCCATCTTATAATCAAACAAAAAACTATAGACCGAATCCCCATAGATCTGCTTAAAACCTTCTTTGAGTTTGTTGAGGCTAAGGTTGATCTCATCGGCGAGTTCCTGCAGCGATGGCGGCTCGGCCATTCGAGCGATCACGATGTCTTTAGCGCGTTTGATCTTGGCTACATTATCTTCATCAACCAGAAACGGACACTGCTCAACATCAGCTTCAGAAGGACGGTTAAAATACAAGCTAAGCAACTCATAGGCTTTCCCTTTAAAATACAAAGCTTTTACCGATGGATGCAGGTTGTAGTTCATCAATTGATTGAGCACAATTGCCATCGAAGGTGAGATCAAACCGTCTTTGTAATATTTTCGGTCTCGATTTTCATCACTTAAAAAGGTAATAAAATCGGCTTCTCTTGAAAATAGCGAATGGAATTTCTTTATAGAAATAAACACCGAAATCACCCAAGTCTCGGGAGCGATCTCCAAATTGATTGGCAAGTCCCGTTGCGGATTATAAAGCAATAAAGAATGCTCTTCTCCTAGCGGAAGTTTATAATTTCCTTCATTAAATTGAAAGACCGAATTACCCTTTGCACAAAAATGAAATTGGATAAAACTACTGTCTACCTCTCGGGTTACGAGCTGTTTTTCAGCGGTTTCATTATTGAATTTTAAGATGAAAAAACCTTCTTCAATAGTGGTTTCTCGATACAAACCTGTAGCGATATTTTTTAAAGTTTCCATAACCGGAAAAATGATATTTATTTAGATTTATTCTAAACAAAAGCCAACATTCAGCTTTTGAATACTTCACTAAATTAGCCTATTTTCAGCATTTTACTGAAAAATACCCGCTTTTATTCGGTCATCGTTAAAAATC
Source organism: Leeuwenhoekiella blandensis MED217 (assembly GCF_000152985.1). Lineage (GTDB taxonomy): Bacteria > Bacteroidota > Bacteroidia > Flavobacteriales > Flavobacteriaceae > Leeuwenhoekiella > Leeuwenhoekiella blandensis. The sequence goes on from NZ_CH672395.1 coordinate 4,082,409, forward strand.
ATACCTCTAGCGTTATTTTTTGAGTTATTCTCGAAATACATTTGCACCCGAACTTATGAATACAAACGGCAAACGACATTTTTATCCGGCTTATCCCGGTGATTTTTTCGCCATTGGCTTAAGCTATTTAAAAGCAGATGCTGAGACGCGCGGGCATTTTAGTGTTGACAGTACCATTCAAGAAGCGATTTTAAAGCGCGCTCACGAGGAAGGTATTGAAGGCCTGAGTATCATTTCTACCTGTAACCGTACCGAATTGTATGGTTTTGCTCACGAACCTTTAGATCTCATCAAATTACTTTGCGAGCATACGCGTGGGACGATCGAAGAATTTAAAGCGGTTTCTTATGAGTATAAAAATGAGCAAGCCGTTGAGCATCTTTTTAAAGTAGGCACCGGTCTTGACAGTCAGATTCTAGGAGATTTTGAAATTATAAGTCAGTTGAAAAGTGGTTTCAAGCGCGCTAAAAAGCTCAATCTGGTCAATCCGTTTATGGAGCGTTTGATCAATGCCGTGATTCAGGCGAGTAAGCGCATAAAAAATGAAACCAATATTTCTAGCGGAGCAACTTCAGTAAGTTTTGCTTCGGTTCAATATATTTTATCGCGTGTTCCTTTTATTTCAGAAAAGAATATTCTCCTTTTCGGAACCGGTAAAATTGGGCGCAATACCTGTGAAAACTTGGTAAAACACACCAAAAACGATCACATCACGCTCATCAACCGCACCAAAGACAAGGCAGAACGCATCGCGGGGAAATTTAATCTTATTGTAAAAGATTACGCAGACATTCAGTCTGAAATCGCACAAACCGATGTCTTGATCGTTGCCACCGGCGCACAAAAACCTACCATTTCTAAAGAGCTTTTGTACCTTAAAAAGCCTTTGCTTATTCTCGACCTTAGTATTCCTAAAAACGTGAATGAGAATGTTGAAGAGGTTGAAGGCGTAAGTCTTGTGCATCTGGATCAACTTTCAAAAATTACCAACGATACGCTCAACCGCCGCAAAAAACAATTGCCGCAAGCGCAAGCAATCATTACCGAAATTCAAGATGAATTTTACGAGTGGTTGACCACGCGTCAATTTGCACCCACAATTAAAGCGCTTAAATTGAAGTTGGCCGATTTTAAAGATGGCGAGATTGACAACCAGCGCAAAAAGATCGATGGCTTTAATGAAGAACAAGCCGAAATCATAAGCGAGCGCATCATTCAAAAAATTACTACTCAGTTTGCAAAACACTTAAAAACTGAAGACTTTTCTACTACCGAAAGTCTTGAGTTGATTCAAAAAGTGTTCAAACTTCAAAACTACTAAGCTTTGGCAAAAACCATACGCATAGGTACCCGCGACAGCGAGTTAGCGCTCTGGCAGGCACATACCGTACAGGATCAATTGGAAAACTTAGGTTATAAAACCGAGTTGATTTCAGTTAAATCAACCGGAGATCTTATCCTTGACAAACCGCTTTATGAACTAGGAATCACCGGTATTTTCACCAAGACTTTAGATGTTGCAATGATCAATGGCGATGTAGATATCGCGGTGCATTCTATGAAAGATGTTCCTACACAACTTCCAAACGGTATTGTGCAAGGTGCGGTTTTACCTCGCGCTGCTACCGAAGATATTTTTGTCTTTAAAAAAGATAAAAACGCTACAGATTTTACTAAATCTGTTACCATTGCTACGGGAAGTTTACGCCGCAAAGCGCAATGGCTTAACAAATACCCAAAGCACCAGGTAGTTGATCTACGCGGAAACGTGAACACACGCCTTCAAAAAGTAGCCGATAATGATTGGGCGGGAGCTGTGTTTGCAAAAGCAGGTTTAGAACGCATTAACTTGAAGCCCGAAAATCACGAAGTTTTAGACTGGATGATTCCTGCTCCGGCGCAAGGTGCAATGGTGATCGCAGTAATGGATAATGATGCCTTTTGCAAAGAAGCTTGTGCAAAACTCAATGATGCTGATGCAGCGCTAACCACAAAAGTAGAGCGCGAATTTCTTCGGAAATTAGAAGGAGGTTGTACTGCTCCTATTGGCGCGATCGCAAAAATTGAAGACGACCATATTCATTTTCACGGAGCGCTTTTCAGTCTGGATGGAACTCAAAAATTAGAGATCAAAGAAAGTATTCCGGTATCAGAATGTCTGGATTTTGGTGCGCTGTGTGCTTTAAAAATTTTGGAAGAAGGCGGCCGCGAATTGATGGAAGCTATTAAGAAAGAACTTTAAAACCTCTCATCCTCAATCCTTCTCCCAAAGGAGAAGGAAGCCCTTATGAAAAGAAGCAATCACATAAAACTTGCGCGCTTGCTTAGACAAGACTCAACCGAAGTAGAAAAGGTGCTTTGGGAATTGCTTCGTGATCGTAAAATAAACGGACTAAAATTTAGAAGGCAACATCCTTTAAAAAGTTATATCGTTGATTTTTTCTGTTATGAATTAAAACTAATTATCGAGCTAGACGGTGGTTATCATAATCATCCAGAACAAAAGGAAAAGGATGAAATTAGAGATTTACATTTGAAAGCCCTTGGCTACAAGGTACTGCGTTTTTCAAACACAACAGTTTTAAAAGAACCTAAGGTTATTACAGATACAATTGCAGAATATAAAAGTTCTAAAGTGAATCGTTCCGCTCCCCTCTCCGTCGGGAGAGGGGCCGGGGGTGAGGGAAAAAGCATTCTTTCCACTAAAAAACTCACCTCTGCCCAAAAGAATTTGATCTTGGGTGCTGGTTTTTCGGTGGTTGAATATGATGCGATTCAAATTGAATTTCTAGATGTTGAATTTCCGAAGAATTTAGAAAATCTGATTTTCACGAGTAAAAATGGGGTTCAGGCTTTTTTAAAGATGCAACCCGATCTGAATACCGAATCTTTTAGCTGTTTTTGCGTAGGTTCTAAAACCGAAAGTTCCTTAATGAAAAAAGGTTTGAATGTGGTGAAAACTGCTCAAAATGCAGCAGATTTAGCCGATTTCATCGTGAAAAACTATCAAAATGAGCATTTTTCCTTCTTTTGCAGCACAATAAGAAGAAACGAACTTCCGGAACATTTGACTAAAAATCAAGTGCCTTTTGAGGAAATCGTTTGCTATAAAACACAGCTCAATACGAAAGAATTTAAACAGGAATTTGACGCCGTTCTTTTTTTCAGTCCGTCTGGAGTACAAAGTTTTTCGGCTGTAAATAATTTTAAGAATATGCTTTCGGTTTGCATTGGTAACACCACCGCTGCCGAAGTTCAACAACATACCCAAAACGTTACCGTTGCCAATGCCACTACCATCGAGAGTGTTATTGCGCGGGCGGTAAAGGCTTTAAACTAACCTCGGGTGCGCTCGAGACGACAAGAAACTATTATGATCAAGAACGATTTATTTTTAAGAGCATTAAAAGGAGAAACGGTAGAGCGCCCTCCGGTGTGGATGATGCGTCAAGCGGGACGTTATTTACCCGAATTTCAAGAGATCAAAGCGAAATACGACTTTTTTACCCGTTGCCAAACTCCAGAGCTTGCCAGCGAGATCACCGTGCAACCCATACGCCGTTATGGGATGGACGCCGCGATTTTATTCAGTGATATTTTGGTGATTCCGCAGGCGATGAATATTCACGTGGAGATGAAGCCGGGCATTGGGCCGTGGTTGCCAGACCCTATTCGCTCTCACAAAGATCTAGAGCGTGTGATCGTACCAGATATTAATGACACGCTGGGTTATGTGATGGACGCCATCAAAATGACCAAGGAGAAACTCAACGACGAGATTCCGTTGATTGGTTTTGCTGGGAGTCCGTGGACGATCTTGTGTTATTGTGTGCAAGGTCAAGGTTCAAAAAACTTTGATATCGCAAAAGAATTTTGCTTTACTCAACCCGAAGCTGCACACGCACTGCTTCAGAAAATCACAGACACCACAATTTTATATTTAAAAGAAAAGGTAAAAGCCGGAGTGAATGCTGTTCAGGTTTTTGACAGCTGGGGCGGAATGCTTTCACCGGTGGATTATCAAGAATTCAGTTGGCAATACATTCAACAGATCATTGACGCTTTAAAAGAAGAAATTCCGGTGATTGCTTTTGGAAAAGGCTGTTGGTTTGCGCTGGGCGAAATGGCAAAAAGTGGCGCTTCAGCCTTAGGTGTAGATTGGACCTGCAGCCCACGAAATGCACGCTACTTAACCGGTGGAAATATTACGCTTCAAGGAAACTTTGACCCGACACGCTTGTTTTCGCCTCCGGCGGAAATCAAACGTATGGTTACCGAAATGATCAACGCTTTTGGAAAAGATAAATACATTGTGAATTTAGGTCACGGTATTCTACCGAATATTCCGCTGGAAAATGCCGGTGCGTTTATTGAAGCCGTAAAAGAATACAAAGCAGAACGATGAGCATTCGAGCCCGTTTAAAGGCCCTGAGCTTGCCTCAGCTTTTCAAATTGGCTCGCTTATTCCTGAAAAATCCGGAATATGTTTTTTTAACGGCGCGGGCTTCAAAAAAAGCCTTACAAATTGCCACAACGCACTACGGAGACACCCATCATAAAAGCAATCCTGCCAATGCATTTAGACACGCACTGTGGACTGTTTTATTGGGTCAGGCGGTTTATCAAAAAACAGGAAGTCTAAGAGAAGCGCAAAACTGGGCAAAACAATTTACAGATTTGCACGAGCAGCTTTTTGTAAATCGCAAAGCAGACCGAACGATGGATTTGCACAATAATAGTTTTGGTATTCAAGCGCTGCGGCTTTTTGCTGCCAAACCGCAAGAAGAAGCAGTTATGTTTTTACAGGAAGCGGCTAAAAATGCAGTTCAAATACGCAATGCAAAAGATGCTGAAGCGTATCCCAATAAATTGATTTATCTTTCAAAGTAATGATCAAAGCACTACTATCTGGACTTTTTGCTTACAAAGAAGCGCTGCCGTTGATAGGTAAGCTCAAACTTTGGAAATACTTTGCTGTTCCTATGCTTATTAGCTTCATAACAGCTTTGATCATAGGCTTTAGCGCTTACGGGTTTTCTGATAATTTGGGCGCTTTTATCGCAAAGCTTTGGGTTTGGGAATGGGGTGCAGCAACCGTGCGTACGCTTAGCGATATCGCCGGGGCACTTATCATAATCGCTTTGGGACTCATCGCTTATAAACATATTATTATGGCATTTTCGGCGCCGTTTATGAGTCCGGTTTCAGAAAAGATCGAAGCCTATTTATATGCCGGCGTTCATCAACACCGCGATACTTCAAATGCAGGTCAGCTCGTACGCGGAATCAAAATCAACCTACGTAATCTTGCTTGGGAACTGCTTTTGAGCATTCCGCTTTTGCTTCTGAGTCTGATTCCCGTTGTTGGCATTCTTGCAACCGCAAGCCTCTTCCTGATTCAGGCGTATTATGCCGGATTTGGAAATATGGATTATACGCTGGAACGCCATTTTCGCTATCGCGAAAGCATTAACTTTGTAAAAGCCCATCGCGGTTTTGCGATAGGCAACGGTATCGTTTTTATGCTGTTTTTATTGATTCCCGTTATCGGGATTATTTTGGTTTTGCCCATTTCGGTTACGGCCGCAAGCAAAACAACGCTTGAACTATTAGACCAAAAAAAATCATGAGTGAAGCACCAGAATTTGAATTGAGGCTGCTGGCAACCGAAGATGCCAAAGCCTTGTACACCTTATTCAAAGAAAATAAAGATTCTTTTAAAACGTATTTTCCGCAGACGTATAAACAGACTAAAACGATCAAAGCCTCTAAAGCCTTGATCGAGGAAACGCTAAATATGGCTGAACGTAAATCGGCTTTCTATTTTGGTTTACACACGGTAATTCACCCGGAACTGGCAGGCTTAATCATTCTTAAAGAAGTAGACCACGAGCATCACGAGGGAGAGATCGCCTACTGTATAGCCAAACGTTTTAGAGGACGCGGGTGGGTGTCGCAAGCTGTAAAGCAAGTTGCAGATTTTGGATACATCAATCATCAAATACGAACGTATAAAATCATTACTCACAGCAGTAATGAAAAGAGTATTCTCGTTGCAGAACGCAATGGTTTTACCTGGCACAGTACGTTAGAAAACGAATTCAAACCCTTACAAGGGAAAGCTCAGGATATGGAGCTTTACATATTAAAAAAATAAGGAATGAAAGAGCAGTTTGTAAGCTATATCAAAAACTTACAAGACCAGATCACTTCAAAACTTGAAGCTATAGATGGCAAGGCAACTTTTAAAGAAGACCTGTGGAAACGTGCTGAAGGCGGTGGTGGCAGAACCCGCGTGATCGAAGATGGAAATGTGATCGAGAAAGGCGGCGTTAATATCTCTGAAGTACACGGCCCATTAGCCCCGGCGATGCAACAGTATTTTAATGTAGGCGATGTAGATTTTTTTGCCTGTGGTCTTAGTCTCGTCATTCATCCTAAAAATCCGTATGCTCCAACGGTACACGCCAATTGGCGGTATTTTGAAATGCTTGACAAAGCCGGAAACCTGGTCGATTCTTGGTTTGGGGGTGGGCAAGACCTGACTCCTTATTATCTTTTTGAAGAAGATGCGCAGCATTTTCACCAGACGTGTAAAACAGCTTGTGACAAACACGATCCAGAGTTTTATCCGCAGTATAAAATGCGCTGTGATGAGTATTTCTACAACGCCCATCGTGGAGAAGCTCGTGGTCTTGGTGGTTTATTTTTTGACTACCTCAAAGCTACAGATGAACGCTCGATGCAAGACTGGTATAACTTCGTAACAGAGGTTGGCGATAGTTTTCTCACAGCCTACGCTCCTATTTTAGAAAAGCGAAAGGATCTAGCCTACGGCGAAAAAGAACGCGATTGGCAAGAAGTGCGTCGTGGTCGTTATGTAGAATTTAATCTCGTTCACGACAAAGGCACACTTTTCGGCTTAAAAACAAACGGAAGAATTGAAAGTATATTGATGAGTCTTCCGCCCGCGGTGCAGTGGCGCTACGATCATCATCCCGAGCCGGGAAGCCCCGAAGAAAAGTTGGTAGACGTTTTAGAAAATCCTAAGGATTGGGTTTAATAAAAAAATTGCAATAAGAATTAAGAAAAAAGAATATTATGTTCCCATTAAGAAGAAATCGCAGATTACGTACTTCAGAAGCTATACGCGCTATGGTACGAGAAACTATAGTTACGCCCAATGATTTTATCGTTCCACTTTTTGTGGTTGAAGGAAAAGGTGTGAAAGACGAAATCGCATCAATGCCTGGCTATTACCGCTTGAGTTTAGATAATCTTCAGAAAGAGATTAAAGAACTGTGGAAAATGGGTCTTAAAAGCGTTTTGCTTTTTGTGAAAGTTGACGATAAATTAAAAGACAACGCCGGTACCGAAGCTCTAAATCCAGACGGATTGATGCAACGCGCCATCAAAACCGTTAAGGACACCGAACCGCAAATGGTAGTCATGACCGATGTTGCTCTTGACCCCTTCTCTTCTTTTGGTCACGACGGAATCGTAGGCGGCGGAAAGATCATTAACGATGACTCGAGTGCTGTTCTTGCCGAAATGGGATTGTCACACGCCAATGCCGGTGCCGATTTTATCGCACCCAGCGATATGATGGATGGTCGCATTTTTGAAATGCGCACCCTCCTTGAAGATGAAGGACACCACGATGTTGGGATTATGAGTTATTCGGCAAAATATGCTTCGGCTTTTTACGGTCCGTTTAGAGATGCGCTCGACAGTGCTCCGGTAGATCTTAAAGATGTTCCAAAAGATAAAAAAACCTATCAGATGGATTACGCGAACCGGGAAGAAGCCATCAAAGAAACCATGATGGACGTTGATGAAGGCGCAGACATTGTGATGGTAAAACCGGGTCTGTGTTATCTGGATATTGTACGCGATATTAAAAATGCAGTGAATATTCCGGTTTCTGTATATCAGGTAAGCGGTGAATATGCGATGATCAAAGCTGCAGCCGAAAAAGGATGGCTTGATCACGACGCCGTAGTTCTTGAACAAACCTATGCGATCAAACGTGCCGGCGCAGACCTTATCGCGAGCTATTTTGCAAAAGATGTAGTGAAATTGATTTCTTAAAAGATGCGTAAAATTCTATTACTTATCGTTTTGATTATGGGGATCACTTCATCCAATGCTCAAGAAAGTCTTTTTAAACAAGCTTGGCTTGAAAAATGGCAAAATTCAAAAGAATATTTGATTGCTGTCGCCGAGAAAATGCCCGACTCACTTTACGGTTACAAACCTACCGAGCGAGAAATGAGTTTTGGGGAACAGCTTGAGCACATAAATCAAAATATGGAATGGTTATCAACCACTTATTTTGATAAACAAGAGGCCGAGGTTAGCACAAATGTGAACGAAAAGAAGCGCATTATTGCAAATCTTCAGAACGCATTCGATCTCATATATGAAACGATACAATCGTATCCTGAAAGCAGGCTAACAGAAAAAGTCGACTTTTTTGCTGGTGAAAAATCTAAACTTCAAATACTGAATTTACTTCAAGATCATTTGACACACCATCGCGGTCAGCTTATTGTTTACCTTAATTTAAACGGCTTAGAACCACCTAGATATACAGGTTGGTAATATAAATTTTTTAGATTTTGATAGGTTTAGACCCTAAGCTTTTCTTAAGCCTTGGCTAAGAGTTTTTGAATTATATTATATTTATCACAAATCAAACCTAACCAATGGCTTTACTCATCGCATTTGCGTTTATATCGATATTTTTCTCGTTTCTCTGCTCTATTCTTGAAGCAGTATTGCTAAGTATCACGCCTAGTTTTATTCGTATTAAAACCAAGGAAGGTAAAGCCTATGCCGAAACTTTAGCCAATTTCAAGAAGGATATCGATAAGCCGCTTATCGCCATTCTTACCTTAAATACAATTGCGCATACCGTAGGTGCGATTTTAGTGGGCGATCAAGCCGGTAAAATGGCTGCAGAGTCCGGCTACGATATTCATATTTTAGGGATCAACTTTGTTGGTTTGGTTTCTACGGTAATGACCTTGGCCATCTTGGTACTTTCAGAAATTATCCCAAAAACCATTGGTGCAACATACTGGAAATCTCTAGGGAATTTCACCGCAAAAGCGCTTAAGATCATTCTGGTACTTTTAAAGTATACCGGGATTCTTTGGCTTCTCATGCAAGTGACCAAATTGGTGGGTAAATCGGCGCACGTAGGTACGATGAGCCGCGAAGAATTTATGGCGCTTACCGATGCCGCCGAAAAAGAAGGGGTTTTTGAAGATAATGAGACCACAGTAATTAAGAATTTATTGGTCTTTAAATCGGTGATGGCAAAAGATGTGATGACGCCGTTTCCTGTGGTGGTGACCGAAGATCAAAGCATGACGCTTAAAGAATTTCAGAAGCAACATCCGCATTTGAAATTTTCCAGAATCCCGATTTACGAAGAAAAATCACACAACATCACCGGTTTTATTCTCAAAGATGATGTTCTTGAGGAAATCGTAGAAGAACACGGCGAGAAGACGCTGGCCGATATCAAACGCGATATTCTTATTGTAAATGACAACCAACCCATCCCACAGCTTTTTGACACCTTTGTAAAAAGCAGAGATCATCTGGCATTGGTCACAGACGAATTCGGAAACACCATAGGTATCGTTTCGATGGAAGATATTATCGAAACCCTTCTAGGTCTCGAAATTATGGATGAGAGCGACACTATTGAAGATATGCAGGTGCAAGCCCGTAAAAATTGGGAACGTCGCGCAAAACGTATGGGAATTCCTTTAGAAAAAGTCAATACGCCTAAAACCAACGTCGAACTTTCTCCGCAGCACGACACGGATGTCAAACGCGAAGATATGCCGGATCCCGACAAAACTTCAGAATGAGTCAGGCCTTTATAGCTTCTCCGCTGGGAACCCTTGAAATTATAGGAGATACCCATGGAATTTCAAGGGTAACATTTATCGATGAAAAAATTCCGCAAAGCGAAAAAATTCCAGAAGCTTTAACCACTGCTGTATCGCAACTCCAAGAATATTTTAAAGGAAATCGCACTCATTTTAATCTTAAACTGAACCCTCAAGGCACCGATTTTCAAAAACGTGTTTGGGAAGCACTCGGCCAGATTCCTTTTGGAAAAACCACTTCCTATTTACAAATGGCTAAAAACCTGGGCGATCCCAAAGTGATTCGCGCAGCTGCTTCGGCAAATGGTAAAAATCCTATTGCAATCATTATTCCTTGCCATCGCGTCATTGGCAGCGACCAATCTATGACCGGTTACGCCGGCGGCATCTGGCGTAAAAAATGGTTGCTGGAGCACGAAAGTCCGGTAAAGCAGCAATCGCTTTTTTAAACGTTGAGCATTTAATTTTTTGGGTATCTTTAAGTTATGAAAATACTCAAACGCATCTTTTTAAGCTTATTCAGCCTGATTCTTGTACTCATCATTGCGCTTTATGTGTTTGATTTCGATTATTTGATCAAAGCTGTGCGCACCATATATTTCACCGGCCACACCACAGCCTATCTTGAAGATTATAAAAAGTTTGACAACACCACCATAGAAGCTGGAGCTACTCAGCCCTGGCCACAGGCTAAAAACTACAACAATTACACATTGAGCAATGAACTGATGCAGATTCATAAAGAGTTTGGTTCGATCGCGTATATGGTGATTAAAAACGACAGTATTGTTTTTGAAGATTATTATGATGGTTTTGGTCAAAATTCCAAAAGCAACTCTTTTTCGATGGCAAAAAGCTATGTTTCGGCATTGCTGGGTAAAGCGATAAAAGACGGTTATATAAAAAGTTTAGATCAGCCTGTAGGTGATTTTATTTCAGAATATTCCCAAGGAACTGCAGCGCAAATGACCGTTGGCGATTTGGCCTCGATGGCCAGCGGACTCAATTGGGACGAGTCGTATTACAGTCCTTTTTCTGTTACGACGCGTGCGTACTTTGATGACCATCTAGAGCCTGTGATGCTGGGTTTAGGAATGAAAGAAAAACCGGGAACCGGATATCAATACCTCAGCGGGAACACCCAATTACTCGCGATGGTTTTAGAGCGCGCAACCGGCAAAAAATTAGCCGATTATCTTTCTGAAAGTTTGTGGAAACCGCTTGGCGCTAATCAAGATGCACTTTGGCAATTAGACAGTGAAGAAGGCGGCCTTGTCAAAGCCTATTGCTGTATTGCCTCAAACGCTCGTGATTTCGCCCGTTTAGGAAAACTGTATAAAGATTATGGTGAATGGAATGGCAAACAAATTCTAGACTCAGCTTTTGTGGCTAAATCGATCTCACCCAGATTTGAAGGCGAACCTTATGGCTACGGATTTTGGCTGAAAGATTTTAAGGATAAGAAAGTCTTTATGATGCGCGGGCACTTGGGGCAGTATGTGATGGTGATTCCTGAAGATGATCTTATTGTCGTGCGCCTGGGCCACAGCCGCGGTAAAACCAACGCGACCGGTTATCCCGATGAAATGGACGCCTATCTTGAAGAAGCTTATAAAATGAATTGACTATGATCTCCCGACTTCAGCTTGAAAACATTCTTTTTTTAGATATCGAAACGGTTCCGCAACACGAGCATTTCAGCGATTTGGATCCCGAATTACAACAACTCTACGCCGATAAAACCGAATATCAACGAAAGGACGAATATACCGCTGAAGCTTTTTATGACCGGGCAGGAATCTGGGCAGAATTTGGCAAGATCGTTTGTATTTCTGTGGGGTATTTTCACAACACAGAACAAGGCCGAAGCTTTAGAACCACTTCATTTCACGGGGAAGAAAAGCAACAACTGCTCGCATTTAAAAAGTTGTTGTCTGAGCATTACAATAAACCGCAACACGTACTTTGTGCCCATAATGGGAAAGAATTTGATTTTCCATTTATTGCGAGAAGAATGATCATTAACGGAATAAAGCTTCCGTTTAAGCTGGATCTATTTGGAAAGAAACCCTGGGAAGTTCCGCATTTGGACACCTTAGAACTGTGGAAATTTGGTGATTATAAGCACTATACTTCCTTAAAATTACTCACCAAAATTTTAAATATTCCATCTCCTAAAACCGATATCGACGGCAGCCAGGTCTGTGAAGTCTTTTACAAGGAGAACGATATCAAACGCATTGTAGAATATTGCGAGCGCGACGTGGTTGCTGTTGCACAGATTGTACTGCGTCTGCGTAACGAGCAATTGCTGCAAGAAAACGAGGTGACTTCCGTCTAGATTGCTTCAGATAAATTGTACTTTTAAAGTGTGAATCAAGCGGCACTTCTTTCGGTTAAAAATCTAAGTCTGGGATTTAAATCCCGCAACACGACTAATGCAGTTTTACACGACATTAGCTTTGATGTTCTAGCTAATGAAATCGTAGGAATCGTAGGCGAATCAGGCTCGGGAAAATCAGTAACCAATCTTGCTGTTTTAGGCTTGTTACCTCAAAAAAGTGTCGATATTTCTTCCGGAGAAATTCTTTTTGAGGGCGCAGATTTGCTCAACTATTCTACGCAAGAACTTCAGGAAATACGCGGTAACGCGATCTCGATGATTTTCCAAGAGCCTATGAGTTCGCTCAATCCTTCGATGCGCTGCGGAAAACAAGTCACCGAAATATTGCAACGGCATAAAAAACTATCCACACAAGAAGCCAAGACTGAAACACTAAGGCTTTTTGAACAGGTAAAATTACCAAGACCGGAAAGTGTTTTTAAAGCTTATCCGCATGAAATAAGCGGCGGTCAAAAACAACGTGTGATGATCGCAATGGCGATTGCCTGTAAACCTAAATTGCTCATCGCAGACGAGCCTACGACCGCACTTGATGTAACGGTGCAAAAAGAAATTGTTCTGCTCTTAAAAGAGCTTCAAAAGGAAACAGGAATGAGTATCCTGTTTATTTCGCACGATCTTTCTCTGGTGAGCGAGATTGCAGACCGTGTTATCGTGATGTATAAAGGAAAGATCGTTGAGCGTGGGAGTGCGGCGTCTATTTTTAAAAATCCTCAAGAAGATTACACCAAAGCATTGATCTACGCCAGACCTTCAACTACAGAACGCCTGGAAAAACTTCCTACAGTTGCAGATTTTTTAAAGGGAACGCCACTTTCTTCAGCGGTTTCAACAGCAACGCGTGCAAAGCAACATCAGGAGATCTATGCCAAAGCGCCTTTGCTTGAAATAAAAAATGCTCAAAAAGAGTATTACGCTAAAGTTTCATTCTTCGGAAAAACCGAAACTGTTAAGGCTGTAAATGATGTGAGTTTTAAAATTTATGAAGGTGAGACCCTAGGACTTGTGGGCGAAAGCGGCTGCGGAAAATCAACGCTAGGAAATTTGATTCTTCAATTAGACAAGGCGACTTCCGGTCATATTTTTTACAAAGGGAAAGACCTGACCCAGTTAAAAACCCGAGAATTGCGGAAGCTGCGTAGAGATATTCAAATTATTTTTCAAGACCCTTATTCCTCTTTAAATCCACGCCTAACAGTAGGTCAAGCAATCACCGAAGCTATGGAAGTTCATAAACTTTATGCTTCAAAAAAAGAGCGCAAAGCAGAGGCATTAAAACTGCTGGAACAGGTAGGATTACTTCCCGAACATTATGATCGCTATCCGCACGAGTTTAGTGGCGGTCAGCGCCAACGTATAGGCATCGCGAGAACTATCGCAGTAAAACCCAAATTCATTGTTTGTGATGAGTCGGTCTCAGCTTTGGATATTTCAGTTCAGGCACAAGTACTCAATCTTTTAAACGCCTTAAAAGAACAATATAAGTTCACCTATTTGTTTATCTCTCACGATCTGGCTGTAGTAAAATATATTTCAGACCGTCTGCTTGTAATGCGCAACGGGCAATTTGAAGAAACCGGAGAAGCCGATGCGATTTATGCGCATCCACAAAGCGACTACACCAAATCTCTGATCAACGCCATCCCAAAAGGGATTTAAAACATAAAGAAAAATACTTTTTTTGTGAGATACCAAAGGTTTGAAATAACCTCAAAGGTGGCTTTGATAGTGGTTGCTATCTTAGGAGCAGTGGCAGCATGTTGAGTAGTCATGGGCGTGAATACAACTTTAGTTAATAATTAGGGATTACAGCTAAAAAAACACCTTGATTCTATTAAAAGGTGTTTCGTTTTATATTTAAAATCTTACGATTTAGGGTTTCTAAAAATAAAAACCGCAAGGCTCCCCTCGCGGTTTTTTTAAACAAATCATAACATCAAAATACTCCTATTTTGAAGCTAGACAACAACCTAAATTTTGCAATTCCCGGGGTTGTTGTAAAATCTTACCGAGTTGGATTGGTGCTAATGTAGGATTTTTTTTCAATGTGTCAAACAAAATCACTTGTATTTATCAATAAAATGTTAAAAAATATCGTATTTCAACCGGGTTTAGGTGTTTTTCAGCGTTTAAAAATCCAAAATAGGTAATTCAACGAGTAACAACGCTCGTTTAAAGACAAAAAAAGAGCCTTTTAAAAGGCTCTTTTATATCGATAAAATACAAGGTATTTATGCTAAAATCATTTCGGGAACATCATCTGGTATTTCGAGTGTTCCTTCAGTCGCTTTTTTGATTTCCTCAACACTAACTCCCGGAGCGCGCTCTAAAAGCTTAAAGCCAGATGGCGTTACTTCAAGAACAGCCAAATTGGTTACGATCTTAGTAACACAACCTACACCGGTAAGTGGTAGTGTGCAGCGCTTTAAAAGCTTAGACTGCCCGGCACGATTGGTATGCATCATCGCCACGATGATATTTTCGGCACTCGCGACAAGATCCATCGCACCGCCCATACCTTTTACCATTTTACCGGGAATTTTCCAGTTGGCAATGTCCCCGTTCTCAGCAACTTCCATCGCACCTAGAATAGTCAGGTCAACGTGTTGCCCTCTGATCATTGAGAAACTTAAAGCAGAATCAAAAAACGAAGCACCCGGAAGCGTAGTAATGGTTTGTTTACCGGCATTAATAATGTCGGCATCCTCTTCCCCTTCAAAAGGAAAAGGTCCCATTCCTAAAACTCCATTCTCGCTCTGAAATTCAACTTCAATATCATCTCGCACATAATTGGCAACCAATGTAGGTATGCCAATCCCGAGATTCACATAAAAACCGTCTTGAACTTCGCGAGCGATACGCCGTGCGATTCCGTTTTTGTCTAGCATATTATTTGTTTGGTTGTGGAGTCATTCTTAAATAAGGCTTGATCTCTGTATGCCCTTTAGGGAAGAACTCCGGAATTTGCTCATTGCTTACACTTGGAGAGATCACACAATCTTCACCATCTTTCCAGTTAGCAGGGGTAGCCACTTTGTGATACGCCGTTAACTGAAGCGAATCGATCACGCGTAAAATTTCGTCAAAATTTCGCCCTGTTGAAGGTGGATACGTCAGTGTAAGTTTAATTTTCTTATCTGGGCCAATCACAAAAACCGAACGTACAGTAGCCTTTTCACTCGCATTGGGATGAATCATATCATAAAGTTCTGCAACCTTGTGATCTTCATCTCCAATAATCGGATAATCTACTGTTGTATTTTGGGTTTCGTTGATGTCTTTGATCCATTCTTTATGCGATTCAACACCATCAACACTTAGCGCGATAGGCTTTACATTGCGTTTTTTAAACTCGCTGTGGTAATTGGCTACCGTACCCAATTCTGTGGTACAAACCGGCGTGTAATCTGCCGGGTGAGAAAATAAAATCCCCCAGCTGTCTCCAAGCCACTCGTGAAAATTAATGGTTCCTTCTGTTGTATCTGTTGTAAAATCTGGTGCAACATCACCTAATCTTAAATGTGCCATTGTTTAATTAAATTTTTGGTTGTTATATATTCTTAGTTGTTAATCGTCGTGTTTCCTTACGGTACGTTGCTCGATACGCTTTTCATAGTTCTTTCCTTCAAAAATGCGTTGAACAAAAATCCCGGGAATGTGTATTTGGTTAGGGTCTAATTCGCCGGCAGGTACAAGCTCTTCAACTTCGGCAACAGTAATCTTTGCTGCCCCACACATTATGGGATTAAAATTGCGCGCCGTTCCTTTAAAAATGAGATTGCCAGCAGTATCACCTTTCCAAGCTTTTATAAATGAAAAATCGGCTTTAAAAGCGTGTTCTAAAACATACATCTTGCCATCAAACTCACGCGTTTCTTTGCCTTCGGCTACTTCGGTACCATAGCCTGCAGGTGTGTAAATCGCCGGAAAGCCTGCTTGTGCTGCACGGCAACGTTCGGCTAAAGTTCCCTGCGGAATCAATTCGACCTCAAGTTCACCGCTTAACATTTGACGTTCAAACTCGGCATTTTCACCCACGTAAGACGAGATCATTTTTTTGATCTGCTTTTTCTGAAGCAATAAGCCCAAGCCAAAATCATCTACCCCGGCATTATTAGAAATACAAGTTAGATTTTTCACGTTAAGTTTAACGAGTTGCTCAATGGCTTTTTCCGGAATTCCGCTCAATCCAAAACCACCCAGCATCAAGGTCATATCGTCCTCGACACCTTTTAATGCTTCAGTTACTGAGTTTACCGTTTTTGTTATCATTTTCTCATTTTAGAATAAGAAAATTACAAAATACGTTTTCTAACCGCAATCTTTTAGCAGTAATTTAGGGTATTCAGAATACGGGATTTGAAGTCGGTTAAAAATCGAGTTCGTCTGGTAATTCTACTTCTTGACGCTCCCCTTCTACCGGTTGCGAGCAATCGACACGAATACTCAAATCTTCGGGACGTTCAAAATCCTCTTGTGAGATATTTAGGGCCTCATCTTCATAGCATTTTTTCATAAAGACCGCCCAAATAGGTAACGCCATGGTGGCTCCCTGACCGTAGGTTATACTTGGGAAATGCACCGAACGATCATCACCTCCTACCCAAACACCACTTACCAGATTAGGCACCATTCCCATAAACCAGCCATCACTTTGGTTTTGAGTAGTTCCGGTTTTACCGGCAATCGGGTTTTTAAACATATAAGGATGACCAGTAACCACGTTGTTATACACATAATTATTGATCGCTCCAGAACGCAGTCGCGCTCCAGAACCGTATTGTGTTACTCCTTCCATTAAATTCACAGTTACATAAGCTGATTCCTGACTGATAATATCTTTAGCCTTTGGAACGCTTTGATACAACACCGTACCGTTTTTATCTACGATCGTCGAAACGATCTGTGGTTCTACGTGAACCCCTTTGTTAGCGAAAGCAGAATAGGCCGAAACCATCTCGAACAAGCTTAAATCTGGCGTTCCTAATGCTATTGAAGGTACTGCCGGAATATTTTCGGTATCTACGCCTAATTTGTCAATTAAGTTGATCACCGGTTGCGGACCTACACGGTGCATTAAACGCGCTGAAACCGTGTTGATCGAGTTGGCAAGTGCCGACTTTAATGTGATCATTCCCTTGAAGCCTTCGCTAGAATTTTCCGGGCACCAATCCTCCTGCGCGCCCATATCTCCTGCAGGGATACAATACGGAATATCTGGAACCGTATCACAAGGCGAAAGGTGCAATTGATCTATAGCTGTAGCATACAAAAACGGCTTGAAAGTAGAACCTACTTGTCGTCTACCCGTTTTAACGTGATCGTACTGAAAATGCTTATAGTTGATTCCTCCTACCCAAGCTTTTACTTCGCCCGTTTGTGGCGTTAAACTCAATAAACCGGCACGTAAAAAGCGTTTGTAATACAAAATACTATCTCGCGGGGTCATTACCGTGTCTACTTCTTTTGCGCCATCTTTCCAGACGAAAACACGCATATCGGTCTCTTTGTCAAAAGATGCTTTTATGTCCTCTACCGCGATATCCTGAGCGGCCATTTTTCTCCAACGATCAGAATTGCGCATTGCACGATTGATAATTACTTCCTCCTCTTCTGTAGTAATATCTCTAAACGGCGCCGTAGTGTTTCTTTCGTTTTGGCGATCAAACTCTCGCTGAAGGTTTTCCATATGTGCGGTAACAGCTTCTTCTGCATAGCGCTGCATGCGCGAGTCAAGCGTTGTGGTAATTACGAGTCCGTCGCGATAAATGTTGTAATATTCTTCATTTCCATCTGCATCAACACCTTTTGGATTCTCTTTGATCCAGTCTGACATAAAGGCTCTAAGGTATTCTCTAAAATAGGTTGCAATCCCATCGGCGTGACCTTCTGGAGAAAATTTTATCTCCATAGGCATTGCGATCAGACTGTCGCGTTCGGCTTCGGTGATTTTTCCGGTTTCGGCCATAAGTGCTAAAACCGTATTTCTACGCTCTAACGACTTGTCTTTTGAAATCTCGCGATACGGATTGTACTGACGCGGATTTTTTAGCATCCCGGCAATGATCGCCGATTCTTCAGGTCTTAAATCACGCGGTTCTTTATCAAAATAAATTTTGGACGCAGAGCGAATTCCCACCGCTTGAAACAGAAAATCCTGCTTGTTGAGATACATGGTAATGATCTCTTCCTTGGTATATTGGCTTTCTAAACGTGTGGCGATGATCCACTCTTTTACTTTTTGCAAAACACGCTCAAACTTGCTGCTGGGCGTATCTGAAAACAGAAGCTTTGCCAACTGCTGCGTGATAGTACTCGCTCCCCCTTTTGAACCTAAAAAAGCTACAGCTCTTGCGGTACCGCGCATATCGATGCCAGAATGCTCGTAAAAACGTCTATCTTCCGTAGCAACAACTGCATCAACAAGGTTCTGTGCTAAATCTTCATATTTAACCGGAGTACGGTTTTCATTGTAGAATTTTCCCAGTGTTTTTCCGTCAGAAGAAAGGATTTCGGTAGCCAGATTGCTTTCTGGATTCTCAAGTTCTTCAAAGGTGGGTAGTTTTCCAAAAACACCCCAAGATGCGAGTAAGAACACGAGAATAATCGCCCCTAATCCGCTTAAAAATAAAATCCAAAACCCTTTAATATATGGGCGATAATTGGTTTGTTTTGCCTTTGCAGCAGGCTTCTTTTTATTTTGAGCCATTTTATTATAATTCGTTTGTTTTTTCAATACGCAAACCTACATCCTTTATTCCTTCTAAATCAGAAATAGGATCTACGTCTCCGTTACGGCGCATCGCTTGTTTAACTTTAAACGTATAGGTACCCGTCTCGTTGAATTGTATATTCTCTTTATACCAAAGTTTATTTTCTTTCAAATCACCAAAACCTTCACCAAGCCAGCTTCCGTCTGGTTCTGCCATTTTATATTCTAATGTATCTGTAATGGTTTTTCCGTTAGGGAACTGCATTTCTGTGATTAAAAACAGATTACTAAAAGCGTATGCGTTATCATTCCGCAAGGTTATAAACGCATTATATTGGCTTAAAGTGTCTAGATCATTAACTTTTAAGATTACTGCAGAATCACTTTTCCAGTATTTAGGCAGTGACTTATACTCGTGAAATGCTGCTGTTTTATCGCAAGAAATAAAACACATAAAAAACAGCACGGCATATACTAGTCTATGCATTTTTCTTAGGTCCCTTTTTGCGGTAATTCCCTTTTTTACGACGGTTTTTTGAACGCTTTCTTGATTTTTGAGGTTTATCAAAACGTGTTAAACTGTCTTGCCCTACTACGTTACCAAATTCAACTTTAGTGTCTGTGATAAGTTCTGCAGCGTACTCTTCAAGACTTGCCACCTTGTTTTTCTTCTTGTTGGCTTCGATAATTTCATTGGCCTGCGTGGTGGTCAACTTATGCCAGTTCATCCACTCGCCTTCATAAGCATACCAAAGGTGTCCCTGAAAAATATCGATCTTCTGGCAAACGGCCGTTCCCTTATCGGTATAGAGTTTTTGTTCGGTTTTGGGGAAATCTTTGAGCGCATCTAAATAGGCGTCCAGCTCGTAATTTAAACAGCATTTTAACTTCCCGCATTGCCCGGCCAATTTTTGCGGATTTAATGAAAGTTGCTGATAGCGTGCTGCGCTTGTGGTCACCGATCTAAAATCGGTTAACCAGGTTGAGCAACACAGCTCGCGCCCGCAAGAACCAATTCCGCCTAAACGCGCCGCTTCTTGTCTAAAGCCTATTTGACGCATTTCGATACGTGTTCTAAACTCTTGTGCAAATTCTTTGATCAATTGTCTAAAATCTACGCGCTCTTCTGCAGTATAGAAAAAAGTCGCTTTTGACCCATCGCCCTGAAATTCTATATCAGAGATTTTCATCTGAAGTCCTAAACGAATAGCGATCTGCCGCGAACGTACTTTGATGCTTTCTTCACGCTCCTTTACGCTTTCCCAAACTTCAATATCTTTTTGGTTTGCTTTGCGGTAAATCTTTAAAAAATCGTCGGTTTTATACGGAATGCGTTTCTTTTTCATCTGAACACGCACCAACTCACCCGTTAATGAAACGATACCTACATCGTGACCCGAAGCCGCCTGAACCGCCAGTACTTCGCCCACATTGATCTGTAATTTATCTACGTTCTTCACGTATTCTTTGCGACCATTTTTGAAGCGAACTTCAACAAAGTCAAAGGGTTCCTGCCCATCGGGCAGACTCATATTTGAAAGCCAGTCAAAGACTGTAAGTTTATTGCATCCATCGGTACCACAGGTACCATTATTTTGACAACCACGCGGTTGACCGTTTTTGGTCGTACCACAATTTCCACACGCCATGAGATCCTATATGTTTGTAAATCTCCAGAATAAAAAACTCCGGGATTTGATGATTTATATATGTTGACAACGGAAAGCTTCCGTCTTAATTGCTGCTAAAGATAACATTTTAGCTATGCAAAAATATAGTAATTCTAATTGGGGATTAAAGCAAATGTGTGGCATTTTCCGCTTAGAACTAAAACTAGATTTTAAATACGAATTAAATAATGTTAAATTTTTATAATCTAACTCATATTCAAACGATTATTCCAAGAAATAATATATTTTTAACTAAAGCTAACCATCAAAACTTTTATAATTATGAAAAATCTTTATTTATTAAGTCTATTATTTGCTTTAAGTTCATTTAACGTTTCTAATACAAACCCCAACGAATATTGTACTGTCACTTGCACTGCAACTGCTACAAATTTTGAAACTGGGGAATCCTATGATTTCACAAGAACAGCAACAGGTTTGACCTGTGCAGGAGCCGAAAGTCAGTCGTGTGCCTTGGCACAGGCGGCTGCTGAGGAGTTTATCAGAAAAAGACAAAATCAACAATAACCATAAATTTACACTAATCTAGGTTAGCTTTTTTAATTAATAGTATGAAATATCTATTTATAATTTATACATTTTTATTCCTACCTACTATTGTCATTGGTCAGCAAAATACGCTACAGATAAGTTATATAGAGGAATTTGGTTCAAATGATTCTGGAGGATTTACAAACTGGAAAACTGATTTAACAATACTTAATTCTAAATATTCACTCTATAGAATTGATATAAAATCTGCAAATCAAAAGCGAATTGATGCTACAGATTTTGGTGAAAATATGGGGTTTATCCCGTCTAACAGCACCTACAATTATTATTATAAAGATAATAATGATATTTTTTACAAGTGGTATATCACAGGTAAAAAATTTTACATCAAAGATCAGCCTAATTTTGAATGGAAAATTTTACCCGAAACTAAAGATATTTTGGGATACGCCTGTCAAAAGGCAATAACTACATTTAGAGGTCGTAATTATGAAGCCTATTTTGCTATAATTGATGGTGCGACTGGCGGACCATGGAAGTTTAATGGTTTGCCAGGAGTTATTCTGGAAATTGAATCTACTGATGGAGAATTTAAAATTCTATCTTATGGTATAAATACTATCAAACTAGATAACCCCGTGGTAAACCCTTACATAAGTGAAAAGTTTATAAGTTGGGAAAAATATAAAGATTTATACAATCGAAAATATATTGAAACTGAAAACACTTTTAAAGATGGTCAGCAAGTTATGAGTATGAAAAAAATGCAGAGGGAACGCCTTGTAGATTAATTTATCTTTTCATTATTAGTATAAATGTTAGCGTATTTAAAATTAATTATTATAGGAGCAGTTATAAGCTGCTCCTTTTCTTTTTCGTACAGCCAAACTTTATCTGGCACCTTAAAAAATAGTTGGACCAATAAACCCGTTGAGGGTGCTTCTGTTATTATAACAAGCACTGATAATCCAGAGATAATACTAGCATATTCTTATAGTAATGCTTCAGGGTTTTTTAAGATCGAAATACTATCAGGCCCTGACCCTGATGTTCCTTTAAAATTAACTGTTAATGCAATGGGTTATGAAAAATACGAAAACCAAGGTACTATCAATTCTCTAAAAATACCAGATATTGTCTTCTTACAGGAAGCCGAAAATGTGTTACCAGAAATTAAAATAATAGATAAGAATAAAGCCATTCGCATTAAAAATGATACCACCTTTTTTAAAGTTTCAAAGTTTACTGATGGTACAGAAAAAACAGTAGAAGATTTATTGCGAAAACTACCCGGTATCGACATTGACGATGATGGCACTATTAAATATAAAAAGAAGCGTATCAGTGCCTTTTTAATTGAAGGGGATGATCTTTTTAAAAACGACTATATTAAAGCAAGCCGAAATATAAACATTAGCATAATTGAAGAAATACAGGCATTGGAAAAATTTTCAGAAAACCCTTTGCTAAAGGACATAGAGAACTCAGATAAGGTTGCGATCAATTTAAAGCTAACTAATGATGCAAGTGCTATTTATTCAAATTTAGAATTAGGTCTAGGAACAAACAATCGCCATCACAATAATTTAGACGTTTTAGAAATCGCACAAAACACCAAAGCCTTTGGCCTTGTAAACGTAAACAATACAGGTATAAAAAACAATCAAAAAGCTCTATCATTTGAAGAAACAAATGCTCTTACTACCAAACCAAACTATATTATATCGCTGCCTAATTATGGTTCGCTTTTAAAGGGTAATAGAACAAATAGAAATAAGGCACTTTACTCCTCTGTAAACACCATTTTAAACATCTCTGAAACTATAAACACAAAATTTAATTTCTCCTATTTCAAAGATTTACTCAAGCAAAACACCAATAGTAAAAGTAATTTCTTTGCAGCAGGAAAAGAAATTAAGTTAGAAAGTAGTCAACAAGCATTTCAAAAACCCAAGTCTTTTGAAGGAGATTTTAATCTACGTGTAAATCTTAATCTAAACTCTAAAATTGAAGTGTTATCGCAGTTTGGCAATGACCAACATGAAGTGGTTTCAAACGTATTGAATAATGGTGTAGCACAACAGCTTGCTATTGAGAATAAAAAATTTAACTCCAGTACAAATATCAATTACACTCAAAAACTATCTGAAAAAAAAGCATTTACCCTAAATTTAAAAGTTCAAAATAATGCCATTGATGAATTTTTGAAAAGTGAAATAGATAATTCAAGTAATTATCAATTACAAGATATTTCTACATCCTACGATTTGAAAGAATTTGAAGCTAAATTTTACCAAAATTCTGGCAAGGATAAACTAACTTATAGTCTTGGCGCATTTTATGAAAATAATGAGATGCAAAGCGAACTGAAAGACGAGTCCTTATCTAATAAAAGTATAAACAATACAAGCCTAGATAGAAGTGGCCTTTATGTTAAAGGTAGTTACTTTAAAAAACTCAACGATTTTTCAATTAATTTAAAAGGAACTTTAAGTTATCTCAATCAATCATTGCCCCAAGTTCAATTAGAAAAACAGAACTTCCTATTTAATCCATCCCTAAATCTCAAATATGACCTGAATAATTCATCCTCACTCAACGTTGCCTCCGGATTCAAAAATAATAGCCAACCGTTTTCCAATTTATTTACCTATCCAGTTCTTATTTCATTTAGAACTTTAATATCAAACAAACCTGATCTGACGTTAAGTAAAACATTTAAATACGGGGCCAATTATTGGTATACTGACACTTACAACAACTTTTCAATTAACACTGGGATTACCATTGATGAAATTCGTGATAACTTTATAGCAACCCAAAATATTTCACAAAATCAATCACGATTAGATTATTTTGTCGCAGAGAATTCTGATAAAAATAATCAAGTATATTTAAATCTAAGTAAATATATTTTTCCTTTAAGAAGTAAATTTTCAATCAATACTCAATACAAAAATTCTCAAATACGAAGTTCATTTACTCCTGGAGAATTTCAGTATAGCAATGTGGACCAATTCAAAATTGATTTTGAAATAAGTAATGGTTTCTTTAAAAAGACACTATTTATAGATAACTCCTTGACTTACAGAGCTTCAAAATTAAAAACAGCTTCTGGTGTAAGAAATACAGTATCCAACTTTACAAATAACTTAGAAATTAAATACCTCTTCTCTGAGAAGTTGAAAAGCCGACTAAATTACAATTATATTAATAATGGGTCTAATGATTTTAATTTTCTTGACTTTCAAATAGATTATAAAAGTCAGAAACTTAAAGTGGATTTTTCTTTAATAGGTAATAACCTATTGAATATTAGTTCTTATCAAATAAATTTTAATGATGAAGCCTCGGAGACAGCTATGTCCTATCAATTGATAAAGCGCTATTTTATTTTACAAGCTTCTTTTAAATTTTAACTTTTCAGATCTTCCTTTTTTGAAGATTTTGTTACTATTTGGAATACCTTTTCGCAGTTCTTTTTGCACTTCATATGGCAAAGCGATCACCTCTTTACATTCGTCTGAACAGGTGTGATTCATCGCTTCTGCACACTCGTCACATTGTATAAAGAGTAAATGACAAGCTTCGTTAGCACAGTTTACATGCGTGTCACAAGGCTTTCCGCACTGGTGGCAATTTGAAATAATATCTTCTGAAATGCGCTCGCCACGACGGTGGTCAAATACGAAGTTTTTCCCTTTAAATTTATTTTCAAGCTTCAACTGCTCAACCTGACGTGCGTATTCAATAATCCCGCCTTCTAGTTGATAGACTTGTTTAAAACCTTTGTGTTTATAGTAAGCGCTGGCTTTTTCGCAGCGTATTCCACCGGTGCAATACATCACCAGTTTTTTATCTTCTTTGTGATCGCGTAAGTCTTCTTCAATAAGATCTAAGCTGTCGCGAAAGGTATCAACATCTGGAGTTACCGCATTTTTAAAATGCCCGATCTCGCTCTCGTAGTGGTTGCGCATATCTACGAGCACCACATCATCTGCTTCTATGAGTTCGTTAAAGGTAGCGGCATCTACGTGAACGCCTTTATTGGTAACATCAAAAGTGTCGTCATCAAGACCGTCTGCCACGATCTTAGGACGCACTTTAACTTTAAGTTTTAAAAAGGATTTGGCGTCTTGCTCGATGGCGATATTAAGGCGAACGTTCTCTAGAAAATCAATCCCGTCTAAAAAGGTTTTGAACTCGTCAAAGCGTTTTGCCGGTACCGATAGTTGTGCATTGATCCCCTCGTGCGCGACATAAATTCGCCCCAGAACATCCATTTGATTCCAGGCTAAAAACAGGTGATCTCTAAAAAGTTGCGGATTGCCAATTTTGGCGTACTGATAGAACGAGAGCGTCAAGCGATCTTCGCCTGCCTCATCAATTAATGCTGCTCGTTCTTTTGCGCTTAATTTGTTGTACAGTTGCATGCTATACTTAATTTTAAGGTTAAAAGTGGCGCAAAAGTAGCGTTTTTAAGTCATTAGCTGCAAGAAATGTCTCTTGTGTTTCACAAAGACACCAAAGCTCAGGCACAAAAAAATGCCCGCGAGTTTCTCGGGGGCATTTTTCTTGAACGGCTAATTCAGGTTATCATATTATTTGATGTTTTCAAATAAATACGAGCTAACCGCCGTCCAATCTAACATTGCAGTAATAAGGCACGCTCGTGCAACGCTCACTACTGCAATGTATTTGTTTCACTTTCTGTACCATAGCACATAAGATTTTCTATTTAGATACACATTTACGTAATGCGTTGCTTCTAAAGATGTTAAATTTTCAGTTTGGAATTTTTCCTTCTCAAAGGCTCAAAAAAGAGTGAAACGCTTCGTTTGTTGGAATTTTTCCAATATTTAGGAATAAATCATTGGTTGCCAATAAAAGAAATATTACTTTAGCAGCTTAAAGAAGCGTGTGAGCATCCTATTGTTTGGCGCTTCCTTCTAAACAAACTCAAAACCAGAGTTTAAAGACACTAAAAAGTATGAGTAAAGAACAAGAAGCCAAGTTAAAAGCCCTGAAGCTTACCCTTGATAAAATGGATAAAACCTACGGAAAGGGTACCGTAATGAAAATGGGAGATAATGCGATTATAGAAGTTGAATCTATTTCTACAGGTTCACTTGGTCTTGATATGGCATTAGGTGTAGGCGGTTTACCTAAAGGGCGAATTATAGAAATTTATGGTCCTGAATCTTCAGGTAAAACAACCTTGACCTTACACGCTATTGCCGAAGCACAAAAGAAAGGCGGTATTGCGGCTTTTATTGATGCGGAGCACGCTTTTGATCGTTTTTATGCTGATAAATTAGGAGTAGATATTGAAAACCTAATCATTTCACAGCCAGACAACGGGGAGCAAGCGCTTGAAATCACAGACAACCTCATTCGTTCTGGAGCAATCGACATCATTGTAGTCGACTCTGTCGCTGCATTAACTCCAAAAAGTGAGATTGAAGGAGAAATGGGAGATTCTAAAATGGGTCTTCACGCAAGATTGATGTCTCAGGCCTTACGTAAACTTACAGGGTCTATCAGCAAAACCAACTGTACTGTGATTTTTATCAACCAGTTGCGTGAAAAGATCGGTGTGATGTTTGGTAACCCCGAGACAACAACGGGTGGTAACGCACTTAAGTTTTATGCTTCGGTACGACTTGACATTCGTAGATCTACACAGATCAAAGATTCTAATGGTGAAGTACAAGGTAACAAGACCCGAGTAAAGGTGGTTAAGAATAAAGTGGCTCCTCCTTTCCGTCAGGCAGAATTTGATATTATGTATGGTGAAGGAATTTCTAAAGTTGGAGAAATTCTTGACATTGGTGTTGATTATGAGATCATCAAAAAGAGTGGTTCTTGGTTCAGCTACCAAGACACCAAGCTGGGTCAAGGACGTGATGCCGTAAAAGCCATTTTAAAAGACAATCCAGACTTATTGGAAGAACTTGAGGTAAAAATCAAGGACGCTATCAAAATAGCCAAAGAAGCTTAAAATATTTTTTAAGCCCTCTTACGCAACCTTTTTCATCTTAAAGTATCTACTTATCAAAAAGCAGATAATTTTAATGATGAAAAAGGTTTTTTTATTAATTGGTTTATTAGGTTTAATGGCCAGTTGTTCTCTTGATGATGAAGGACAAGTTGTGAGTTATGAAGCACTTCCGATTGCAGATTACGAGTTACCCGAAAGTTTTGTTTACGGCGAGCGTTATCAATTACCGGTATCTTTTGTATTGCCAACCACCTGCCACGAGTTTTACAACTTTGAAGCTGCAAGGCAAGACAGTACGCGCTTTGTATATGCTATAAGTCAGGTTCTAGAAAGTGACTTGTGTACCGATACGCCCAACGACACCATCTCGACATTTCTAAATTTTGATGTAATTTATAATTACACTTATGTATTTAAAATGTACAAAGGCGATGATGAAAATGGGGAGCCTATCTATGAGACGCAAGAAGTTCCTGTAGAGCAACCTTAATTACCAAGCACCAAACAATGTGAGTTTAGAAAAGCTCTTAAAAGGTTTAATCAAAGAAAAACCAAAGGCGCAGGCGGAGTTATACACCTTGTACTCCCGCACGCTCTTTGGTGTTTCTTTGAAGTATTCTCGCAACTACGAGGAGGCAGAAGACAACCTTCAAGACGCATTTCTAACCATTTTTAAAAAAATACAGCAATACAAAGGTAAAGGCTCTTTTGAAGGCTGGTTAAAGCGTATCGTGATCAATACCGCATTGCAACGCTATCGCAAGCAACAAGTTTTTGAAATAGTAAATGAGCAACAAATTGAACAAGAAGAAGTAACTGTTGATACTGAAGATATTTCGCTTCAATTTTTACTTAAGATCGTTCAAGAATTACCAGATCGCTACAGGCTGGTGTTTAACCTTTATGTATTGGACGGTTATCCACATAAGGAGATTGCCAAAATGTTAAGCATAAGCGAAGGGACGAGTAAGTCTAATCTTGCGCGCGCCCGATTAATTTTAAAAGAAAAAGTTGAAAATTTTCAGCAAAGTGAAACCCTACAATCCTCAACACGGTGAAAGAGCAAAAAAACATAGACCGCCTGTTTCAGGAAAAGTTTAAAGACTATGAGGCTACGCCAAGCGATAAGGTTTGGGCCGGCATAGTTGATAAGCAAAAGAAAAGACGCACCGTGATCCCGCTTTGGCTTCAGTTGGGTGGCGCAGCGGCGGTTCTTGCCCTTTTAATTTTGGCGGGTAATTTTATTTTTACTCCGGCAGATACGCCCGATGCGGAAATTGTTCTAGAAGAAACTAAAACTTTAGAAGATAACAACAATATCGAAATCACAAATACCTCTGAAAAAAATACAGCGGTAGCCACTTCAGAAGAAGAGTCGGCTGAAACGCGAGAGCAAAATAACCCACATTCGAATAGGTCTTCAGTTATAAATACCGAAACTTCTAAAACAGTTGCACAAACTTCTCAAAATGAAAAAGCAGATGCTGGCAACAACACAGCGACTAGCAAGCCTACACAGCCGGTAGTGACAGACACTACCTCATCTTACGGCATTGCCCAGTCTAACCAAAACAACAACGCAAACCCTTTGCAGCAACAAAACACTGCTGCGGAAAATCAGGCCAATGCAATAGCTGCTACAGAAAATGTGTCGAAAGACGACCGGCTTCCAGCAGAGGAAACCAAAAGTTTGCAAGAAATCGCCGATGCGCAAAAGGAAGATGCTATTGCAGATGCTGAAGTTGAAGATCCAAAATCTAAAACAGACACGCGCTGGGGAATTACGCCCATGGTTGCTCCAGTTTACTATAACAGTTTTGGTGGTTCTGGTATTGCCTCAGAATTTGCCGATAATAAAAAGAGCGGTGATGTTAATTTTAGCTACGGTGTGCAAGTGAGTTACGCGGTGACAAATAAGCTTACCGTTCGTTCCGGGATCAACAAGGTAGATCTTGGCTACCGCACCGAGCAAATAAATTTTGCTCCTACCATACAAGCCCGTTCGATAAGCAGTATTGACTACAATCAAAGTTCTCAACTCATTCAGATTGCAGACGGTAATAAGAGTTTAGCTTCTTCAGCAGCTGAATTTGCTAACAATTCTACCGTTGCAGGAACGAGTATCAATAATGCGTTACATCAGGAGCTCGGCTATATCGAGGTCCCTTTTGAAGCAGAATATGCGCTACTCGATCGCAAAGTGGGTATTCAGGTTATTGGTGGTTTTAGTACCCTGTTCCTAAATAACAATTCGATTTCACTCGAAGAGAGCAATTCGGTTTCTCGATTGGGTGCATCCAACAGTTTAAACAATACGAGTTTTAGCACCAATGTAGGTCTGGGATTAGATTATAAATTCACTGATCGTATTCAGTTTAACCTAGAGCCTATGTTTAAATATCAACTGAATGCTTATACCAAAACCGTAAGTGATTTTAGGCCCTATTATTTAGGCCTTTACACCGGTTTAAGCATTAAGTTTTAAAATACATGAAAAAGGAAGATTAGATAACTGAAGCTTAGTTCAAAATCAACCGGCTGAGCTTCGGTTTTATCTTCAAAATCTTTAAAAGAAACTGTATGCTGCCAGCTAACAGTATGCAGGAAGTTAGGTTAGTTTTTTAGTTGGTTAGGTTAATTATTGCTAGCGCAATGATGAAGAAAAGTCGCCTTGTGGTTAGGGCGACTTTTTTATGCTTCAATATCGTAAGCCTGATCTTTTAAGAGCTCGGCATGAATGGCTTTAAAGGTCTGCTCTTTCAGAGTTTTACGATCATTAGGTTTGAGTCCTTCCGTTTGAATAAAAGGTAAAACTTTGACACGCATCAAACCCGGCGAACCCGTAAAAAAGTCATAGGAAAACCGTTTTTTATTGTCGTAAAACACCATAGGTACAATAGGCACTTGATGATCAATTGCCAATCTAAAAGCGCCATCTTTAAACGTATCGAGTATGATACTCGTATCATCCGGAACGCCGCCTTCGGGAAAAATACAAATACTTAAACCTTGTTTTAATCTATTTTGTGCGCTTTCAAAAACGGCACGTCGACTTTTAGGATCGCCGCGATCTACAAGAATACAGGTTTGCTTATAAAAATATCCAAAGAGCGGAAATTTTGCCAACTCCTGTTTTCCTACAAAAACGAAAGGATTGCGCACGCTACTCAACATCAACATAATGTCTGTCATGGACGTATGGTTAGCAACATACATATAACTTTTACCGCGCTGTGTTTTTTCTAGGCGCTTCACTTCTGGCCAAAAGCCCATTCCATATAGAATAAACCGTGCCCACAGTCGCGCCATTTTGAAGAAATAGGGATACCAAGAATCCTTTGCTACCGAAATAAGTAAAAAGGGTAACAGCACAAGGATAGGGACTATAATTAGAATATAGAACCAAATGCGCCAAAGCAAAATCAAAATTTTCTGAAGC
The DNA here is from genome assembly GCF_000152985.1 of Leeuwenhoekiella blandensis MED217. Lineage (GTDB taxonomy): Bacteria > Bacteroidota > Bacteroidia > Flavobacteriales > Flavobacteriaceae > Leeuwenhoekiella > Leeuwenhoekiella blandensis. The sequence goes on from NZ_CH672395.1 coordinate 4,113,056, forward strand.
AGTCTTATCATCAATAGTATACGCTTAGGTCCTGTTTGAAGAACAAACCGGCATCTCAAAAATAGACATTTTAAAAGGAGTTAATACGTGAAAAGGGGTAACTTTGCTCAAAATTTAAATCAACCATGTCACGAATTTTAACCGGTGTTCAAAGTACAGGAACACCTCATTTAGGTAACTTATTAGGAGCTATTATTCCTGCGATCAAGATGGCCAATGAGCCAGAAAATGAATCCTTTTTATTCATCGCAGATATGCACTCGCTTACGCAAATAAAAAATGGCGAAACCTTAAGACACAACACCTATTCTACTGCCGCGACATGGCTTGCTTGTGGTCTTGACATTAACAAAACGGTTTTTTATCGTCAAAGTGATATCCCGCAAACCACAGAACTTACCTGGTATTTGAGCTGTTTTTTTCCGTATCAGCGTTTGACGCTTGCGCATAGTTTTAAGGATAAAGCAGACCGTCTAGAAGATGTAAATGCAGGTCTTTTTACGTACCCAATGCTTATGGCAGCAGACATCCTTTTGTATGATGCCGAAATTGTACCTGTAGGTAAAGATCAATCACAGCATCTTGAGATGACTCGTGATGTTGCTTCACGTTTTCACGCACAAATGGGTGAAACTTTTGTTATTCCTGAATTGAAACTTCACGAAGAAACCATGTATATCCCGGGAACAGACGGGGCTAAAATGAGTAAAAGTAAAGGCAATACGATAATTATTTTTCAGTCTGATAAAGCATTGAAAAAACAAATTATGAGCATTGAAACCGATAGCACGCCTTTAGAAGACCCTAAAGATCCTGACACGTGTAATGTTTTTGGCATCTATAAATTGCTTGCTTCAAAAGATGAAGTTGCCCAGATGCGTAAGAATTATGAGGCTGGTGGTTATGGTTATGGTCACGCTAAAAAAGCTTTGTACGAACTTGTCCTAAACACGTTTGAAAAAGAGCGCGCACTTTATAACCATTATATGGAAAATCTTGATGAACTTGATGCTGCCTTGAGCGTAGGTGCAGAAAAAGCCAGGGGAATTGCAAACGACGTATTAGAACGCGTGCGTAAAAAAGTAGGATACTAAGTCAGTTCAAATTGTTTTCCCGGCAAGGGTCTTACAACTCCTTTCAATTCCATATTGAGAAGGATGCTGGCTACTTTAAACGTGGGCATTTTGCAATGTAGCGCAATCAGATCTAGTTGCTCTTTGCCCGCGTCTGATAGGTAATTCCAGATTAGTTTTTCTTCAGAAGACAACTCTACAAATAATTGCTTTTGTACCGGTTTTAAATCTTCTTCAATTTGCCAATTGAGTAGATAAATCAAATCTGCAGCACTGGTGATCAATTGTGCTTTTTGGGTTTTGATCAAATTATTACAGCCCAAACTTTGTGCATCTCCGGGTCTTCCGGGTACTGCAAAAACATCTCTGTTATAAGAGTGCGCAATATCTGCAGTGACTAGCGAACCTCCTTTTTCGGCACTCTCGATGACAACTGTTGCTTCACTCATCCCAGCGATAATGCGATTTCTACGTAAAAAATTGGTGCGGTCAAAAACATCACTACTCCAAAAATCAGTAATAAACGCACCTTGCGCTTCTACTGCTTTCACATATTTTGCGTGTACTTTAGGATAAATCTGGTTCAACCCGTGCGCTAAGACCGCAATCGTATCTAAACCATTATCCAGCGCTGCGCGATGCGCAGTGATATCAACTCCATACGCAAAGCCAGAAACAATAAGCGGATTGAGCGGCGCCAGATCTTCAACAAATTGCTTGATAAAATCGATACCATGACTCGTCACTTTTCGCGTTCCTACAATTGAAATCATACGTTGATGCGTGTAGTCTTTACTACCGCGCTTAAACAGTAAGATCGGGCCGTCTATGCAATGTTTTAAGCGCTCAGGATATTCCGACTCCAAATAACCGCAACAGTGAATTTTATTATCCTGAATAAACTTCAGCTCTTCCTCGGCAGCAAGGCGGTGTTCCTTTTCAAAAAACTCTTTGAGCTTCAGCGTTCCTATACCGTCTAGTTTTAAGAGACTTTCCATTTTTTGACTCAACAAGTTTTGCGCAGATTCAAACCGCGCGATCAACCGCTTGATCGACGTATCACCCAATTTTGGAATACGTTGTAATGTAAGGTATGCAAGGAGCTCTTCTTCTTCCATTTCTGTAATTAACTGTTAATAAAGGTATTGTAAAATTGTTAACAATTCACAGATAACTTTCTAAAATGGGTAGGCTTTTTTTATAATTTTACTTTATGCATTTTTCAACTTACATCAGCGACTTACTTTATAGATACGAGTGCGTGATTGTGCCAGGCTTTGGTGCATTTTTAGCACATCGTGTTTCTGCGCATTATGACGAAACGACGCAGGCCTTTTTCCCACCTAAAAAACGCATTTCTTTTAACGCCCAATTGCAGGAAAACGATGGCTTATTAGCCAATTATATCGCTTCTGCAGAACGTTTAAGTTATGAAGACGCGCTTTTACAAGTCCAAGAGTTTGGACTTCAAATTCAGCAAAAATTAGATGCTGAAGAGCGCGTGTATGTTGACAAAATTGGTACATTAACTCGCAATGAAGCCGGTAAAATAAGCTTTGAGCCAGAAGCCAAAACAAATTACCTTACTGAAGCTTTTGGTCTTGCATCATATAACGCGCGTCCTGTGAGCCGTGAGGTTCTTACACAACAGGCTGAAGAAATTGAAGAAAAAGCACCTATTCACATCACTCCAGAGCGACGTTCTAACGGATGGATGAAATATGCGGCGGTAGGCTTACTTACCATCGGCTTGTCTGGATCTTTAGGCTTCTTATACTTCAAGGATATTGCAGATCATAATTTTGCTGAAAAGCAAAAAGCAGAGAGTCAAGTGGAGAATACCATTCAACACGCGACGTTTACCATTGACAATCCTTTGCCGGCAGTAACCTTGAATGCGTTTAAACCCAAAGGAAATTATCACATTGTGGCAGGAGCTTTCAGAATTCCTGAAAATGCTGAAACACGCGTAAATCAATTACGTGAAGCAGGATATAAAGCAAGAACTATTGGTAAAAACAAATACGGTTTACACCAAGTGGTTTACGGAAGCTACACCGATCGTATCGAAGCTTTAAAAGAATTAAGACAGATACGTAATACCGATAATGCAAACGCCTGGATGCTGGTTCAACAACTTGATTAATACGCGGTATTACACTATAAATATTGAAAGCCTCCAAACTAGGAGGCTTTTTAATTTCTTAAAGGCGCATTTCTTACTATTTTTGCCGAAAATAAAACTATGAAAGCAAAAACGCCTTCTGAATCACGTACTACGCAAACCGACTTGGTTTTACCTAACGAGACCAATCCTTTAAATAATATGTTTGGGGGCGAACTCCTTGCCCGTATGGATCGTGTTGCGAGTATTACTGCCAGAAGACACTCTCGCAGAATTGTAGTAACCGCTTCAGTAAATCACGTGGCCTTTAATAAAGCTATTCCGTTAGGAAGTGTGGTGACTGTAGAAGCTTCGATTTCCCGAGCCTTTAAAACCTCTATGGAAGTTGTTATCGATGTATGGGTAGAAGATCGTGAAAACGGCTTAAAATCTAAAGCCAACGATGCTATCTACACCTTTGTAGCCGTAGATGAAACCGGTATGCCTGTACCCATCCCGCAGATTAAACCAGAAACAGAGAAAGAAGTTGAGCGCTATGAGGCAGCACTGCGCAGAAAACAACTCAGTCTTGTTCTCGCCGGAAAAATGCAAGCCAAAGAAGCCACAGAGCTTAAAGCACTTTTTGAATAAAAAGTTCAATCATAAAAAAAGGGAAGCAATTGCTTCCCTTTTTTTATTTTGATCGTTTTTCTAATTTCTATAATCCAACGCAGGTTCTCGGTCTCCCAACAATGGAATATATTCAAAGTCTGCGCCTCGTTTTTCTTCAAATTCCTTTTTTGCAGCTTTAAGAATTGCCGGATCATCAAAAAGATCCATCCCGGTTTTAGCCATTGTTTTTGCAGCAACCATCATTCCCTTTACGCCAATGCTGGTTCCTCCTGCAGCTACGGCTTGCCAACTGTGCGCTGGTGTTTCCGGTACCCAAGTTGCTGTATACAAGCCAACAGTTGGTACTGTAAAACTAACATCGCCCACATCGGTTGAACCACCCGCTTCGGGATTTGGGTTGTATTCACTTACACCTTCTACATTTTTAACATTAAGATCTGTGTTCAAACTTGCTGCGATCTCCTCGGCAAACTCGCGTTCTTCTGGCGTATAGGTGTAACCTCCAACCTCTGTCAGGTTATCATACATAAGTTTTTGAAGCGTAAGATTGGGCAGTAATTCGTGTGTACCGCCAATCATTTCATAATCCATTGTAGTACCGGTTCCTAAAGCTGCACCTTCAGCAGCTTTAACCATACGGTCAAAAACATCAATCACCACATCTCGTGTCGTGTGGCGGGCGTAATAATACACCTCAGCAAAATCAGGCACTACGTTGGGCGCCTTTCCACCATCGGTGATTACATAATGAATACGCGTATCTTCAGGCACGTGCTCGCGCATCATATTCACCATATAATTCATCGCCTCTACCCCATCTAGTGCAGAACGTCCTTTCTCAGGCGCGCCCGCTGCGTGTGCTGCGATTCCGTGAAATCTAAATTTTGCCGATTTGTTTGCCAATGCCGCACCGGGATCGGCTCCGTTAGCATTGCCGGGATGCCAGTTGATCACCGCATCTACATCATTAAAAAGTCCGGCTCTGGTAAGGTATACTTTACCTGATCCGCCTTCTTCTGCAGGGCAACCATAAAAGCGTATGGTGCCTGACTTTCCGGTTTCTTCAAGATATTTTTTGATGGTGATGGCAGCGGCGGTAGATGCGGTTCCAAATAAATGATGCCCACAAGCGTGACCGGCCACACCTCCATTAGATTCTTTATGTGCAACGGCTTTTTGCGATAAACCCGGCAAGGCATCGTATTCTCCTAAAACCGCGATCACCGGTTTACCTGAACCGTAACTCGCAATAAAAGCAGTAGGCATTCCTGCCACACCGGCTTCAACGGTAAAATCTTCTTCTTTTAAAGTTTCCTGAAGCAGCGCAACGCTTTGTTCTTCTTGATAACCCATTTCGGCAAATGACCAAATTTTATGCGCTATTTCACCGTAGGCTTCGGTGTTATCATCTAATTCTGAAATAAGCTTGGATTGCTTTTTTTGGGCCAAAAGAACACCTGAAAGCAGTAAAAAACAAAAGAGAAACGTAATTTTTTTCATAAAAATGAGATTGAAGTATTTATGTTCTCCTAAAAATAAAACAATCTGTTTTTATGAATTGATGCTCAATTTACATATTATACACCCAATCTGCGGGGTTTAAACGCTCTGAATCTTTATAGACCAAAAATTTTAAAATGGTTTTTCCGTTGAAGGAATTTTCAGCGATTTCACCTAAAGCTTGCTTGGTATTCACCTGATCATTAACCTTAACTTTAAGGTTTTTCAGGTTTTGATAAACGGTCAAGTAGTTTCCGTGGCGAATGAGAATGGTATAACCACCTCCACGTATGAGTTGTATTTGTTGAACTGTTCCTTTAAAGGCTGCACGCGCAACACTTCCGGGAGCAGTTTCTATTTCTATACCACTGTTGTATGTTGTGATATTGGGCAAAGTAGGATGTCTTGAGGTACCGAATTTTTTATAAACTCTACCACGTTCTACAGGCCAATCCATTCTACCCTTATTTGACGCAAAATCACTAGCCAATGCTTTGGCTGCAGGAGTAAGTGCAAATGTGGGCATGGCTCCCTTTTTGATCTCTCTTTCTGGTGCTGTTGCTCCACTTTCTTTTTTGGAAGCTGCAATGGCTTCTCGAATTAAACGATCGATCTCACGGTCAATGCGATTGGCTTCTGCCTGTTTTTTATTGATCTGCGCAACATAGGTAGATTCCTTTTCCCTAATGGTTGCAATTAAAGCATCTTGTTGCTTTTTCTCTTCTTCAAGCTTGGCTTGCTCTTTTTTGTTCTGAGCGATGAGTTGCTGTTTTTGTTCCTTTTGATCAATCAGCCTCGCATTGGTCTCTTGCAAAAGCGCTGTGCGTTCTTTAATCTGGTCGCCCTGTTTTTTACGGTAGTTGCTGTATTGTTTCATGTATTGCACCCGCTTGTACGCCTGCAAAAAACTCTCTGAAGACAACAAAAACATAATACGACTCTGACTGCTTTTACTCTTATACGATTTTTGAACCATCGCCGCATAGTCCTCCTTGAGCCGCTTTAGCTCGTCGCGCAATTCACTTATTTTATTGATGTTTTGATTGATCTTTTGCGTGAGCAAATTGGCTTGACTGTTGGTTACGCGAATCAAGTTTTGACGCGTTTTTATTTTAGAATCAAGATCTTCAACCTGGCTGAGCACATTAACTTCTTTCTGCTTATTGTTTTGTCGCAGCTTACTCAATTCTTCGATCTGACTCATCAAAGCCCGACGCTGGCGCTCCAGTTCTGCTTGCTTGTCTGTTTGTGCAAAAGCGAGCGTCGCACTAAGAAATAGCCCAAAAAACAACGTGTATTTAAAAAACGGCTTCAACTGCATTAAAGTTCGATTTCTTTTAATCCGCCAGGAATGTTAAACGGAAAGCTTACATCGGTATTAAAATCAACACCGCGATACGTAATGTCAATGGTAGTGGTTTTATCTGCTTCTTGTGCTTTTACGTGAATTTCTGACGGAAAGTATCCGTTTTGCTCCTGTACATAATCGCCGTAAGCAATCGTCAGGTTACGCTGTTCTGCCCGTTGTGCCAATCGTTGTTCCTGAAGTGTAAACGCTCCACTATTAAGATAAAAGAACAGATCAAATAAGGAAGACTGTTTGCGTGGCGCTACGACATAGCGCGCAGAAGTCGCCCCGGCGCTAAAACCACCACTTCTCAGATCGTAAATAGGCTGGCCAAGAAGTAAGGCTTCAACTTGATTATAATCGAGTTCTGTTCCCAACAAATCACTGAGTAGTTCAAAATCCCCATCAAAGTAAGTTCCTTCTATTTTCTCATAAAATTGAACACGATCTTTTGTGATCATGGCTTTGGCCAATGAAATTCCTAGAACCGAAGCACTCATCCAGATGGTTTCGCTTTTTTGCATACGCAAACTTACGGTGACACTTTGATTGGTATCAGGGTCTGAATATCTAATTTTTAATCGCGCAGCCAGCGTTTCAAAATCGGGATGCGTATCGTAATGCGTTTTAATGATTTTTGCTGAAGCTAAATCTTCGGTTGAAGCGGTATTTTTTGTGGATTTACACGCCGCTAAACTCAGAATCACTAAAACTAAAATTCCTCTATAAATCAATTGCATACTATTGTGTCAAATTTTTTAATCGTGTGCGGTACTCCGCTGCCTTTTCAGCATTGCCCAAAACTTCGTAACCGCGCGCCAGTTCGCTATAAAAATCAGCTTGCATCTGAGGATTTTCGATAACATAATCAACACCCATCTCCAGATAATCTACTGCTTGCTGTGCATTTCCCAACCCATTTTGTGCTACGCCGTAAACCAAATAGAACACGGCTTGTGCCGGATAAAACGCCAAAGCTTCTTCACTTAAGGTTGCTGCCTTTTCAAATTGCTGCGCCTGAAGCTGAAGCAACATCAAATTACGCAACACGTTTACATCATTAGGATTTTTTTGATACGCTGCCTCGTAGTAGGATAACGCTTTGGTTTTGTCATTATTTTTCAAATAATAAGCACCAAGCTCCTCATTGACGTCTGTAGCTTCAGTTTCAGAAAATAATGCGATCGCTTGCTCAAGTTCTGGTTCATATTCTGGATTTCGGTCTACAAAAATTAAAAAATCATTGAGCACGCTGTGCTTTGCTTTAGCTTCAATTTTTGAACTTTTCATCACGCGCTCTAAAGACTTGAAAGCCTGCTCTACTTCTTTTTGCTCCAGATTAAATTTATAAAGCGCCAGATGTACTTCGTCTGCATTAGGATTTATTTTAAGCAGCTTTTGTGCTGTTTGATAGGCTTGTTGCGTCTTACCTTGCTCGCTATAAACGTAAATTAAATTCAGGTAGTTTTTCTCGTTTTGTGGATTTTCAGCAATAGCACTTAGAAGTCTTTTTTCTTGATAATCGCCGCCACTTAACGCCAACGCCTGCTCTCGTATCTGGTTGCGATATGCATCTTTACCCAATGCTTCATCCAATTCATCGAGCACCGCGATTGCCTTTTCAAAAGCGCCTTGGCGCACATAAATGCGCGCAAGATCTTCTTTATACCGAATGTCGAATTTTGCCAAATCCTGTACCAGATCAATCGCCTTTTCAAAATCCTGACGCGCATAATACACTTCGTACAAGGCTTCCATGATATCGCGTTGATTCGGTTTGAGTTGTAGGGCCTTGAGGTAATTGTTTTCAGCCTCCTGAACCTGACCCAAAGCAGCTAGATTTTTTGCTTTTTCAAAATAAAGAATCGGCTCTTCGGGGCGCAGCGCGATACACTTGTCTAATGCCTGCACCGCACGATCGTAATTCTCGATGCCTTTCTGCTTTAAGGCTTCAAAGAAAGATTCTTGAAAAGCATCGGTAACGTCTTCGAGTTCGTCTACATTCACGTCTTGTAAAGGAGTAGGTTCTTGGGCTTCCGCCAACGGCGAAAACAACAATAACATCCCTAAAAACGCGAGCTTTTTCATCTAACTAGTTTAAATCAGCTCAGAATAATCGCCAATGCTGATCGCTGTAAAGTTACCATCGAATTTAGCATAATTACCAATCATGGCATTTTTTAACTGTGCATTAGTGACTTGGCTATACTTCTGAATCAAACTTTGTTCTATGGTACTGTTTTCAATAATTGTGCCTTCGCCAATCGAAACATTAGGTCCTACCGTCGCATCTTTTATCACAGCGTTTTCCCCAATAAAACAAGGCGGAATGATAGAAGCATTTTCAAGTTTTGCCGAAGACGCAACGAGATGCGCTCCTTCTTTTTGCAAAAACTGAAGCATTCTACCATTAGTTTCAACTGTTACGTTTTTATTACCACAGTCCATCCACTCGTCGATCTTGCCTGGTTTAAAGGTATAGCCTTTTGACTGCATTTGCTTGATCCCGTCATTGATCTGGTATTCTCCACCGTGCATCAATTTGGCATCCAGAACGGCCTGTAATTCCTCTTTAAGCACTGCAGCTTCTTTAAAATAGTAGATCCCAATTACGGCCAAGTCAGATACAAACTCTTTTGGTTTTTCTACAAGACCTTCGATCTCATTACTTGAATTAAGCGAAACCACGCCATAGGCTTCAGGGTTTTTCACTTGTTTTACCCAGATCACACTGTCTGCTTCTTTATCTAAGGTAAAGTCCGCTCTAAAGAGTGTATCTGCATAAGCGATCACACATGGACCACTTAAAGATTCTTGCGCACACATAATGGCGTGTCCCGTTCCTAAAGGCTTATCCTGATAGTAAATGCTTCCTTTTGCACCGAGATTTTTTGCGATTTGCTTCAGGTTTTCTTCGGTTTCCTCGCCAAAGTCTTCTGCAATCACATAGGCTACTTCTTCAATATTCTCGTCAAGAACATGAGCAATATCTTCTACAAGACGCTGCACGATAGGTTTGCCCGCAATAGGAATAAGCGGTTTTGGGATGGTTAAGGTATGTGGTCTAAGTCGCGAGCCGCGACCTGCCATTGGGACAATTATTTTCATAAGCTTATGTTCTGGTTGTTCCCTGCAAAAGAAACGTGAATTAAAAACTCGAAATGTAAATTGAAAATCTGGTGGTGCATTTCGAGTCTAGTTTACATTTTTACTTGGTTCCGGTACTGCCAAAGCCACCGGCGCCGCGTGCGGTCTCGCTCAACACTTCAACTTCATTCCAGTCGGCGCGCTCATGTTTTGCGATCACAAGCTGGGCGATACGCTCGCCATTTTCTATGGTAAAATCTTCGTTAGAAAGGTTGACCAAAATCACGCCTATCTCCCCTCTATAATCGGCATCAATAGTTCCCGGAGCGTTGAGTACGGTAATTCCCTTTTTTGCTGCAAGGCCACTGCGTGGTCTAACTTGCGCTTCGATACCCACGGATAGCTCAATAAACAAACCGGTTTTTACGATAGTGCGCTCTAAAGGCTTTAAGGTTACCGGTGCATCAAGTGCGGCCCTAAGATCCATTCCTGCCGAAGCTTCGGTCTCATAATGCGGTAGCTCGTGATTGGATGTATTGATGATATTTATTTGCATAGTATATATTGTTTCTTCCACAAGGTGGAAATCTTTTAGTTTTTATTCCGTCCTAAAATGGCTAGCAATTCTTTGTATTCCAGCACGAATATTAATCCTGCAAAAGCCAGAAGGATTGCAGTATTTACTCCATAATTTGATCTGAAAAAATAAAAAGAGATCAAAGCTCCGGCTGTGGCCACGAGGAGATACATACTGATTCTGCTCACATTGTAGGGGATTTGGTAATTATTTTGACCGTAAAAGTACGAAATCAACATCATCGTACCATAAGCCACAAGAGTCGTATATGCTGAAGCCATAAAACCAAGAATGGGTATAAAATACCAATTGAGACCAATGGTTAATACAGCTCCAAGAATTGAAAAGTACATTCCGTATTGGGTTTTATCGGTAAGCTTGTACCACACCGATAGGTTGTGGTAAATTCCCAAGAACAAATTGGCCAAAAGAATATACGGCACGATCTCTATAGCTTTATAATAGCTAGAATCACTGATCAAAAGCTCTTTAAAAAAGTCGATAAAGCACACGATAAAAAGTAAGCCTGAAGCTCCTACAACCACAAAATATTTTAAAATGGTAGCATAGGTCGTTGGAGCATTTTTATTTTTTGCGTGACTAAAGAAAAATGGTTCTGCTCCCAAGCGAAAGGCCTGTATAAAGATGGTCATAAATACCGCTAACTTATAACATCCTGAATAGGCTCCCATAATATCCTTATCGAGCATATTGCCTATAAGGAGTTTATCAAGGTTTTCATTTACCACAAATGCCAAACCGGCGACCATCACCGGCCAGCCATAGCGCCAAAGCTGAGCGAATAAGGCTTTATCAAAAACAAGCTTTATTCTAAAAAAATCAGGAGCTATCAAGAGAAAGGTCACTGCACTGGCGGCTAAGTTGGCCGCAAAAATATACGTGAGCAAATCATCTGAAGTATACCAACTCAACTGAAGATTAAATTCTGGTATCGCCCACAAGAAAAAAATATTGAGCAGGACATAGATTGCCAGATTGGTAAGTTTAATTCCTGCAAAGCGTAACGCTTTACCTTTTGCGCGCAAATACGCAAAAGGAGCTACTACAAGCGCGTCTAAAATAGCAACACCTAATAGATAGCCAAAATATTCAACGGGCAGCTCTAAGGCGTCGGTAATGGGTCTACGCAACGCATAAAGCACACCAAAGGCGACAATAGATGTTGTAGTAAGGGCAATTAGAACTGTGCTGTAGACTTTGTTTTGATTTTCAGCTTTAGAAAAAAAACGAAAAAAAGCCGTTTCCATACCGTAAGCCAATAACACATTCAAAAAAGCTGCACCCACGTAAAACGCAGTATTATCTGCATAACCCGAAGTCTCAAGGCTGTCTGTATGCAAACTAATGAGAAACAGGTTCATCAATCTTGGCAGTATCGTTGCCAACCCGTAAACCGCAGTATCTTTTACAAAACCTTTAAGTACGCTCAAAGAAGTTCGATTTTTTCCATTTAAAAATAACTATTCTGAAGCAATCCAGAACCGAGACTGCTTCGCTTTCTCCTTATTTAACCTCCAGAATGGTATAAAAGGTCATATCCCCCACTTTGTATTCTAGTAAGGCTTCATTTTTCTGAATTTTAAAAGGAGTTTCAGCCGGAATCTGAGGCAATGGATTTTGCGCTTCTTCCTTCCGATCTACAGAAAGAATACGATCTTCTGAATTTGCCGGAACTGTCGAGAAGGTTGCATAATACAAGTTGGTATCTTCCCAGCGCACTTCTGACTTTTTATTCTGAAAATACACATATTCAAAACTAACCTCCTCTGGGATACTTTTGACCACAAATTGTACTCTTTGAGTTTTATTTACTGAAGTTTTTTGAGTCGTTTTTTCAATCTCAAATGGCGGATTTTTAACGAGCTCGCTACTGCCTCCACAAGACAGCAATGTCATTAAAAAAAGTGCCGATACTAAGTTTTTCATAATCGAGTAGATTGGGTTTACAAAACTAACGTAAGGATTGTTTGGGTCTTATGTTATCAATAAACTATTTGCGGCATCCCGATAGCTATCGTGACATGCTAGAAAATACTTTGGCGGTAGCCATAAAAAAAGCCTTGCACTTGCAAGGCTTTAAGATATGAAATAAAATAATTTCTAGTTATTTAATGCTTCTGCACCACCTACGATCTCAAGAATCTCGTTTGTAATAGCAGCCTGACGCGCTTTGTTATACGTTAGTTTAAGTTGATCTCTCAACTCGGTCGCATTATCTGTTGCTTTATGCATCGCCGTCATACGTGCACCGTGCTCACTTGCTACAGAATCTCTGATTCCTTTGAAGAATTGTGTTTTTAAAGCTTTAGGTATAAGCTGCTTTACAATCTCTTCTTTTGATGGTTCAAAAATATAATCTGCAGTATTTGCCGGAGTTACATCTTCAAATTGCTCTTTTAAAGGAACAATAGGTAAAAACTGCTCACGGGTTACGATTTGCGTAGCGGCATTTTTGAAGGAATTATAAAGCAATTCTACTTTATCGTAAGTCCCTTCTGTAAACAAATTCATTGCACGCTCAGCGATCGCTTCAACATTCTCAAAAGTCAAATCATCAAAGATCTCACTGTCATTAAAAATCACAGTGTGCGATTTTTTCAGAATGTCATTTGCTTTTTTACCAATGGTTAAAAAGTGTACTTCTTTACCTGCGTAAACGTTCTCAGCAATGTTTTTAGCTTCTTTTATGATGTTTGAGTTGAAAGCACCTGCTAGACCTCTGTTTGAAGAGATCGCTACAACAAGTACTTTTTCAACAGGGCGTTCTTCTGCAAAACGACTCCCGCTATCCCCTTCCATAGAAGCGCTAAGATTTTGAAGCAACTCGGTTAACTTATCAGAATAAGGGCGCATTGCTGTAATAGCATCCTGAGCCTTCTTCAACTTTGCAGCAGACACCATTTTCATAGCGCTGGTAATCTGCATCGTAGAAGATACTGATGATATCCGGTTACGTATTTCCTTTAAATTTGCCATTTATTTAATGGTTTCTTACTAGGCGAAAATTATTTTTTATATCGAGCAGCAAGGTCATTTGCTACAGTGGTCAAGGTGTCGATCACCTCATCTGTAAGCTTACCTGCTTTCAATGTATCTAAAGTATCTCTGTGCTTTGCATTCAAAAGTTCAAGATAGTCTGTTTCAAACTCTTTTACTTTATCGATAGGCACATTACGCAATAGGTTTTTAGAACCTGCGTAGATTATCGCGATTTGATCTTCTACAGTATATGGCGTGTTTTCCGCTTGCTTTAAGATCTCAACGTTACGTTTACCTTTTTCAATTACACTCAAGGTAGCTGCATCAAGGTCTGAACCAAACTTAGCAAATGCCTCTAGTTCACGGAAAGCCGCCTGGTCTAACTTAAGTGTACCAGATACTTTCTTCATCGACTTGATCTGTGCAGAACCACCAACACGTGATACTGAAATACCTACGTTAATCGCTGGACGTACACCCGAGTTGAATAAGTCACCATCAAGGAAGATCTGACCATCTGTAATCGAGATTACGTTTGTAGGGATATATGCTGAAACGTCCCCTGCTTGAGTTTCGATAATCGGAAGTGCTGTTAATGAACCACCACCTTTAACGATAGGTTTCAAGCTATCAGGAAGGTCGTTCATGTTCTTTGCAATATCATCATCTGCAATCACTTTTGCAGCACGCTCTAATAAACGAGAGTGTAAGAAGAAAACGTCTCCAGGATACGCCTCACGACCCGGTGGACGACGTAATAAAAGTGAAACCTCACGATAGGCAACCGCTTGCTTAGATAAATCATCATAGATGATCAAAGCAGGACGACCTGTATCTCTAAAGTATTCTCCAATTGCGGCACCTGCGAAAGGAGCATATACCTGCATAGGAGCAGGATCTGATGCGTTTGCAGCTACAATTGTAGTATAAGCCATTGCACCTTTTTCTTCAAGTACACTAGCGATACCAGCTACAGTAGAAGCCTTTTGACCTACAGCAACGTAGATACAGTAAACAGGCTCTCCAGCATCATAAAATTCTTTTTGATTCAAAATGGTATCAATACAAACGGTAGTCTTACCTGTCTGACGGTCACCAATAACAAGCTCACGCTGGCCACGACCTACAGGAATCATTGCATCGATAGATTTGATACCTGTTTGTAAAGGCTCATTTACCGGCTGACGATAAATAACACCAGGCGCTTTACGCTCAAGTGGCATCTCATAAGTTTCACCTTCGATTGCTCCTTTACCATCGATAGGTTGTCCTAAGGTGTTAACAACACGTCCTACAATACCTTCACCTACGTTGATCGAAGCGATACGTTGTGTACGTTTTACTGTAGCACCTTCTTTAACTTCTTTAGAAGGACCTAAAAGTACAACCCCAACGTTATCTTCTTCCAAGTTCAATACAATACCTTCGAGACCTCCGTCAAATTCAACGAGCTCTCCGTATTGTGCGTTAGAAAGACCATAAACACGGGCAATACCATCACCCACGGTGAGTACTGTTCCTACCTCATCTAATGAAGCTGATGCTTCAAAGCCTGAAAGTTGTTTCTTTAAAATCGTTGAAACTTCAGCTGGTTTTACTTCTGCCATTTTGTTTGATATCTAAGTAAGCTTTGATACAACTCAAAGCTAAGTTGTAATTATAAACGTTTACTAAATTCTTTTTGCACGCTCACAAGTTGATTTGCAACACTTGCGTCGTACTGTACATCTCCTACACGAAGAATAAACCCTCCTATTAAACTCGGGTCAATATGCTGTTCTAAAGTAACCTCACTGCTATTGGTAAGCTCTTTTACTTTAGCTAAAATTTTTGCTTCTAAACTAGCGTCTAACTCCACAGCTGTTGTTACCTGAGCAACAACAATACCTTTAGACTCATTATATAAGCTCACATAGCTTTGAGCTACCTGACCTAAAAGAGCGCTACGCTTTTTATCAACCAAAAGATCGATAAGGCTTAGTGTGCTTGGGTCATAATCTGCAAAAACAGCCTTTAACGAAGCTCTTTTATCTTCTGGCTTAATAACAGGACTTTTAAGCACACTGCGCAATTCTTTGCTTGCGTTTAGTGTAGCATCAATAGATTTCATATTACCAAAAACAACTTCCTCAGTACCTTTTTCTTTGGCCTGATCTAAAATTGCCTTTGCATAACGTATTGCTGCTCTTGATGACATGAACTGCTTGTTTTATTAGTTAAGGGTAGCGTCTTGCAGCATTTTATCTACATACTGCTGCTGTTTTTCTTTATCTGAAAGCTCTTGCTTAACCACTTTCTCTGCAATTTCAAGAGAAAGTTCTGCAACTTGACCTTTTAACTCAGCCACTGCCGCACGCTTTTCTGCTGCGATAGCCTCTTGTGCTTGAGTGATGATTTTATCAGCTTGCGCTTTTGCATCACCTTCAGCTTCTGCGATCATTTTTGTTCTGATCTCACGAGCTTCTTTCAACATAGCATCACGCTCTGCACGTGCTTCCTGCAATGCTTTCTCATTGTCTGCCTGAAGATTTTTCATCTCCAAACGTGCTTTTTCTGCTGCTTCTAATGCACCTTGAATTCCTTGCTCACGCTCATCTAAAGAGCTTAAGATAGGTTTCCAAGCAAATTTCTTCATCAATAAGATGAGGATAATTAATATAACAGCTTGCATTACAAACAAGCCCGGCGAAAAATCATTTAATAACTGATCCATCTTTGAATTTAATGTTTTAAATAAAACAACTCCTGTAACCAACCGTTACAGGAATTGCTTAGTTGTTTAAGCTTGATTATTTACCTAAGATCAACGCACCGAAAGCAAGACCTTCTAAAAGTGCACCAATGATAATCATCGCAGTTTGAATCTTACCAGCCGCTTCAGGTTGACGTGCGATACCTTCCATCGCTTTTCCACCGATTTGACCTAGTCCGATACCACCACCGATAACGATTAATCCAGCTCCAATTAAATTGTACATAACAATTGATTTAAAAATTAAACAAAACTTTCTCTTACATCCTCAACGTCATCCACTTCGTGTCCCTCTTCATCGTGCTCATGGTCGTGGTCGTGTTCTGCAACCGCCATACCGATAAACAACGCAGAGAGCATCGTAAAAATAAATGCCTGTAAGAATGCAACTAATATTTCAATAACCGAGATGAACAAGGTAAGAACCAGAGATAATCCTGTAGAACCTACGGCGCCAAACTGGGCTTTTAAAGTAATCATTAATGCGATTAACCCCATTACCACAACGTGACCTGCGGTGATGTTTGCAAACAAACGAATAAGAAGGGAAAAAGGCTTGGTCAACATACCTAAAACTTCGATAGGTATTAATATGATTTTCATAATCACCGGCACATCTGGCATCCAGAAAATGTGTTTCCAGTAATCTTTATTACCGCTAAACTGAACGATAAAGAACGTGAATAATGCAAGACAAACGGTAACTGCGATTTGCCCTGTGATGTTGAAGCCGAATGGCGTCATCCCCAAAAGGTTTGAAACCCAGATGAAGAAAAATACGGTAAGCAAGAAACTCATATACTTACGATACTTGTGCTCTCCAATGTTAGGACGCGCGATCTCGTCACGTACATAAATCACTAGCGGCTCTAACGCACGACCAAAACCGGTAGGGATACTTTTCTTTTTGTATTGCTTTCCTAAAGAACCAAACCAGAATAATAATAATAATCCTACGAGTAAGATTCCAAATACACTCTTGGTGATTGATAAGTCAAAAGGTTTGTGTGCATTTACCGGATGATGATCTTCTCCCATCACGATCTCCTCTGCACCTTCTTCTAATTCGTAAATTTTATCATGAAGATTTACAAAACGGCTTCCGCCTTTTTCAACAACAACTTCACCGTCAATATCGTGATGAAATTCTGAAGACATAAATGCTACAGGACCGTTACTCGCCCACAAAATTACAGGTAATGAAAAACCTACACTGTGACGCTCCCCATCACTCCCTTGATAAGAGAACAAGTGAAAGTCATGAGAATCTTTTAAGTGATGATTGGTGTAATCTGTGATTTCCTGTTGTGTATTAACAGGGCCTTCGTCATTAGCTTCCGCGACACTATGCTCTTGTGCATTAACCAGTGATCCTAACAACAGAAAACTGATAACAGCTAGAAAATGAATGGGTAAAGAAGTTATCTTCATTATTATTTTTTAAAAAATCAGGCTTGCTAAAATTTGGTGCAAAACTAATCAATTTATTCACAATTGCACCTTTTTTATCAAGAAATAGACTTAAGATTCTTTTTTTAAGATTTTAACAATTACCAAGACCTCGTAAATTAAGAATATAAATATGGGAATCAACATACTAAGACGCTCCATTCTCGAGAAAACGGTTTCTGAAAACAGTAAATTCTTAAAAAACAAAGCCCATAAAAACAGTTTACCAAAAATCGTGAACAAAAACATATAGCCCACCTTATCCTGAAGCTCGGGAAGCAACGCCGGTAGCGTAATAAATGTGAGGCAAATGATCAAGCTGCTGACACCTCCAAATAGGTAAAAATCGAGTACGTCGTACGGCAATTGTACCTCAAGCATATACAATGCTCCGATGTGCAAGAAATAAGAAACTACAGCAAGAGCAATGATAACTATTGCGGTAGTAAGTAAAGGTTTTGTAAGATTCATGAATTAAGATCTTTGACCGCTTTAATGATCACATACATTGACAAGAATACAGCAAGCAGTGTTACTGCAGGTTCTAAAAACGTCGTTTCAAACTTACCGTCTAACCAAGAGCCCAAGAGGTTGCCCAAATAAATGGTCACACCCATCTGGATGGCTACGGTAGAAAATTTTGCCCAACTTTTAAGCGGACTTTCCGGTTTCTTTTCTGACATCTTTAGACAGATTTTTTACGCCGCTTCCCATAACACAGCTCGCATTAAAGTCGGCGCCGGGCTCTACCGAAAGTTTTCCGGTTGCAACCTCACCTTTTACAACAGCAGAAGCCCTTAGGTTTAACAGCCCGTCAATAGTTATTGTACCGTCAACGGTACCCTCAAGATCTGCTTCTTTGCAAATCAATGTTCCTTTTAAAACACCCGATTTGCCAATGACAACCTTACCGGTACTTTCTATTTTTCCTTCAAGGCTACCGTCGATTCTAAAATCACCTTCAGACTTAATTTCTCCGGTAATTGAGGTTCCTTCACTAATTCTGTTTTGTTTGTTTCCCGTTTCGGGCGCTTTTGCAGCTCTGTCTTTTCTCATTATTCAGACTCTAAGTTTTTATATGCTTCAACATTTTTATGCAGTTGTATAATTCTATAATTAGCAGAACTTATAACAACCGGTTCTTCCTCTTCTTTTATAGCAATGAGTTTTGTTTCTTTTAAGCGCTGGGCAAAATATAAGGCTTCAACCTTAGATTTAAAACCGTGAATGGCTAAATATTGAGTTGCGCTATCATACACATCACGTGAGACACTCAATTTTGCCAAATTATTTCGGTCGAGATACTCGTCAATAGCATCTTGTATATTGACAAGCGTATCTCGTTCGTTGGTCTTGAATGCATAAAGCAAGTTGTAATTCTTTGCTTCGGCATCTGGTATAAAGTTGGCATCTTGAAGCTGTGGCAACACCTCATCAAGTAATTCTTTTGCTTTTTTACCCTCTTCTTGATTAGGATAATTCAGTGCCACATAATTTAACGCCTCTTCATAGGCTGCATATCCTTTTGAACGTCCTATAGCTGTTGCTTTGAGCAGTTCAAATTTGGGTACAAACGTGTCACCGGCAAATTGATCTATGTATTGGTTGGCCTGAGCAATCACCTTGGCATATTCCTGATTTTCAAAATCACGATACACCCTTTTATAAATTACCTCAGGACTGTCTTGATCTTGCTCTAAAGCCTTGTCCGGATTCTTTATGATACTCGCATAGCGCGTGTCTCCATAATTCTGAAGGATATCAAATTTATATTTATCACTGTTAAACGTATCCCCACTTGCCTCGTACAGCTGATACAGGTTATATTTTGCCGGAAGCACCAAGCGCTCTTCTGGGTTTGCTGCGAGTAATGCTTCTAATCGCTGAATCGCCAATTGTGGCTCTTTCAGTTTTTCTTTATAGATCAAACCGAGCTGGTAATATGCATAATTACGCTCGGTATGAATGCTGTCGATTACCGGTTTTTCTGAAGGAATTTTGCTGATGTAATTATCTGCATTGTAAACTCCATTATCTACTTCTTCCAGCATATTTTCTTCACCGGCGATCTCATTTGAAGCTAGTGTACCCCCTACTTTATTTGAAACGCGCCAGTTATCTGCATTGGCACGCGAGCCCCAGCGCTGCTTAAAATCAAGTTTACCTTGCGCAACCTGTGCCGGATTATAAAAATAAAAAAGGCTGTTTCCGGCCGGAGGATTAGGACCAGAATTTGGATTATTGGGTACAAAAAATTCGTTATTGGCAATTGCTGCTTCTGCATTTGCTTCAGCGATAGAGTCTTTTGCTTTTTGTTCTTTGAGCGCGGTGATATAGGATTCAAAATAAGTAACACGGTCAGCATCGTTCATATAAACCAAATTGAGAATGCTGTCATTGCGCGTAGCGATTCCTTCATAAAGAATTACATCGCTAAGATTCTCCCGTTTCTTGCTGATGTTGCGGTACTCTCTTGTATTCTCCGGAATAAACGCCAGCGTACTGTCATAGTATGCACCCGCAATTAAATATTCTGAATTATTGAAGTTGAGATCTCCCAGACTCAAATAATTGCGCGAGGTCAAGTATTTATCTTCGCCTTGCGAGGCAATGGATTTATTGTAATACGACACCGCTGAATCTTCGCGGCCTACATTGCGATAAAACTCGGCAAATTGATATTGAATAATGTCCTTGTAAGGGCGGTTCTCTCGATTTTCTTCCAGATCGGTTAGCAGTTCAAAAAGGCGTTCTTGATCTCCCGTCTCGTAATCAAAATTCCTGATCTTGTTGATGTAGGCGTTGATCATATACCGGCGCGGAGAACGGCGATTTAAGTCAATGACTTTATCATAATTTGCGTTAGCCAACTGATCCTGCCCGATATTGTCGTAAAGCTGACCTTTGATAAAATAGTAACGGCCTTTCTCTTCATTTTTTCGGGTAAGAAACGCTGCTTTTTCAATATAAACCAAAGCGCTATCTAAGCGATTCTCATAGATATAGCCTTGCGCTAACATTGCAGAAGCATCAGCAAAATCCTGACGATCAAGAGCGTCTTCTTCCTCTAAGAGTTTGTGCAGGCTTGCAATGGCAAGTTTTGTATTGTCAAGACGTATTTGTGTTTTTGCCTTCCAGATCTTGGCTTGAGCGATATTGTTACTCGCGGGATAATACGACAAAATGTAATTGAAGGCTTCTAAAGCTCGTACAAAGCGTAAATCATAATACCGCGCTTTACCCAAAAGCATAAAGGCTTCATCAATCTGCGGATTGCGCTCAGTACCATCAATAGCCATACTGTGTTTTTGAATGGCTTTTACAGCTTTTTCTTCAGCACGTTTAAAACTGGGATCGATCGCTTCTCCGGGTAACGGCACAAAATCTGGAGAATCTAAACGCTCGATGGGTAAGATGGCCCAAAAATTATCTTGATAGCCCTCAATAAGCGCATCGCGACCTTGCTCAAAGGCTTGCCTTCCGTTAAAAAGGGTATTGTATTCTGCGGTGATCGCATGAAAATTGCGCGATAAAAATTTGTCTTTCTTGCGGGAGCAGCCCACAAGAACAGTCAAAAGCACCAGAATAGCGAGTAATTTTTGTACCTGAGTTTGCAAATCGATTTAGAGTATATAGCAATAACTGCAAAGTAGCAAAATTAGTATGAAAGGGTTAAAAAGACGTTAATATAATTTTTCTTAGAATCTAAAGCACTCATTTCATATTTTTAGAATAACGGCTGTGCTATGAAAAAAATAATTCTACTTATATCGCTCTTTTCTTTAGTTGGCAGCAATTTATTATTTGCCGCTCACAGTCAAAGTGATAGCAAAAACCCTTTAATTAATCTAATAAGCACTCTCGAACATAATTATTTTGATATCACCGAAAACCTATTAAATGAAGAGCTTGAAGCAAATTTTGAACTTAGCAGATTAAAATTTCTCCTAAATGATTTTCATCAAGTAACAGAAGTTATTCTTCAATCAATCTCTACAGCTGATCAAACAAGGGTCCTGAAAGAGAATAGCTCATTTAATCAAATCAGACAATTAACGCTACTCAACCTTAAAGAAATTGAAAGTAAGCTTATTCAGCTTGAGGCCCATTCAGCAAGCTATAACCTGATTAATCTCTTAAAATTAGTTGAACTTGCTAATACTTATTGTGAGGAAATAGTTCGTTATCGAGAACATATTAACAACCCTTATTTTGCTAAAGCGAGCCTGATAAAAAAGGTGAGAAAGTCTAAAATGCTTGAAGAGCGTTTAGGTGCAGATGGAATTACAAATAATCAATGGCAAAAAATTATGACTTCTGGAGTGGGAAGCCAAGCCCCAGATTTAATTAGACAAATTAACAGACAAAATCAAGATTTACTAATTCAATTTAAAAAGGAAGAAAAAGCTATTGTAAAAACTGGTGCTTTAGAAGAAGTAGTTACCAATACTCATGTGGTTGACGGTTTAATTTATACCTACAGCGACTTTCCTCCAGACAAGCTATCCTATATTTATAGTTCTGATAGCTTTCTAATTCAAGGTTTAATCAGTTGGTTAGTATATATTAATTCTGGAACCAAGGTTTTACTTTCAGAGCTTTTTCATTTCCGCTTAGATGAACAAAGGCTGCTCAAAGAGCTCAATTTAAAATCTGCGACCACCAATACAATTCATAGGTCTATTAAAAATGAAAATCAAGATGAAATATGGTTAGAGTTAAATTCTTCGATTCTAAAAAATAAGTATTTCTCAGAAATAAGAATCGACCGTGTCTCAATCGAAAAAGAGAATATTATATTCTATTCTCAGGAGAACGCTATCCTTAGTTTGAACAATAAGTCTGGTGACCTATTAGAACAAATTAAAGCCCAAATCAATAATCAAAGACAGCCTGAATATCAAATGAATTTATTTAACATCCAACTGAGTACTTATTAAACTCCTACTCTACCAAAGGCTCCTCCTTACTAAAATACGCCTCAAGCTCTTTTAGCGTAGCTTCAGAAGTTTTGATGTCTTTTACAACGCTTCCTTTTTCTAAGACTACAATACGCTCGCAAACTTCGGTAACGTGCATCAGGTCGTGACTTGAGACCAAAACCGTAACACCGGTTTCTGCTGCCAATTTTTTGATGATGCCTTTTAGTCTTATCTGAGTGGTTGGATCCAGATTTGCAAACGGTTCGTCAAGAATTACCACTTCAGGATTTCCGATCAAGGTTGCAACGATGCCCACTTTTTTCATATTTCCTTTAGAAAGATCACGCAGATACTTGCGTTTATTCAAAATCTCATCATTAAAGAAATCTTCAAATCCAGCAAGCAACTTATCTACATCGGCTTTGTTCTGGCCGCGTAATTCTCCTATGAAATAGAAATATTCTTCCGCCGTGAGATAGCCTATTAAAAAACTCTCGTCTATAAACGATGCGGTATGTGATTTCCAGGCTTCGCTCTCGTGTACTTTGACTTCGCCATTTTGAATATATCCCGTAGTAGGCTGAATCAAATCGAGCAGTGCACTAAATAATGTGGTTTTTCCGGCGCCGTTATTTCCTACCAAACCAAAAGATTCGCCTTTAGGAATTTGTAGTTCGTCTATTTTTAAAACAGTAACGCCGTTGTAGGTTTTTGATAAGTCGTGAATATGTATCATAATCTTTTCAGTTTTATAAGCTTGCGGATCGATTCTGAAAAAGGTTCAGAAGGACGCCGATTGAAGTTTTAGTTTTTTTGTTTGTACGCTGCGATGGTCTGGTATTTTTCTGCCTTATAAATGCCAATGATCTTTTTGAACATAAAATCTCTAAATGCAAAACCGGCAATTCCGGCTAAGGCCACTAGCGCATACCCAAACACAGGCCCGAGTGTAAAATGACCGATGGTATACAGTAAAATGGGTAATAACAGCTTCGGCATCGTGATCAATAAGGTTTTAACATTGAAAGACGAACTGTCACCAAATGCCTTTTTATTACTCGTCAAATCAATAGGTGTTTTGATATAAGCACCGCCCCAGAGTACGACGTGCCCATTAACGCCCATATTGTAAATTCCGCCAACAAAAACAGCAGCATACGCTTCCCAACCAAAATATAAATAGCCCAAACCTAGAATTGTTGAAACCGCTGAAGCCAGCACGACCAGCATCCATTTAGAGCGTAGATATTCTTCATAGCTGATGTTTTGGGTCATCATAAGCGGATAATACGAACTATCCCAACTAGGCACAAACTGCCCAAAACTGAACAGGAAACCTCCGGTGACAAAGATTCCGGCAAAGATTTTCATAAATGGATTGTCGTAGCTTTCAATTCCACCGGTGAAAAAGAGTAATCCGTAGAATAAAAACACGACGCTCATAATCACCGTGGTTTTTGAACGCTTGTTACGCTTAATGAGCTTAATATCATTTTTAAGGAAAACAGCCGTTTTACCAAAACGATCTAACCAATCTAAGTTTTCGGTAGATGCCTCTTTAGTTTTTGCTGAAAGTCCGGCGTCCAGATACAGTCGGTTTAAGAAATAGCTGTGCGCTACTTTGTATAAAGCAATAGCGATTACAACCGGAATGGCGAACATCCACAATTGCTCAAACAAACCTTGAAAGTACACTCCGGTATACGGTGTGACATCAAAAATGCCATAATACTGCAGCGCTCCTAGACCAATGATCACCGAAGCTACGCCAACTACCAGCGGCATAGCGTCATTAAGGAAAACATTGATGAAGTTGTTGATGTAGATCATCGCCATCATTCCCAAATGCCAAGTGATAACCTGAAGTGGGTCATACCCCTGCCTCAACAACACCACACTAAACGGAATGAAGAAAAATGCGTGTACAATGTTGAAAAACGAGAACATCGTTTTGCCCAGTGCAAAGTTGACGATCTTCGATTTTTTGAACGGCATCAAAAGCAGTGGTTTTATATTAACCACCGGCATTTTTTGCAGCATATATTTAATTACCAGATCGAGCACCACATAATAAATCATAAAGCGATTTATGGTTTCAAGCGGTTCGAGATCGGCTTTTTCAAGACCATAATAAGCACCAACTCCTACAAACGTAAAAAGACCGATAAAGTACAGCGCTCCCAGCGCCATAAAGATTTTTAAAACAAGATTGGTTTGAAAAGCGGCAGATCTAAAGAAACTCTTCCACTCCAGGGTGAGAAAATATTTAATCATAAGAATCAGATTTTTTGTGTGGGCACACCCCATTGGTATGAAAATTATAAAAATGTTACGCTTCAAAACCGTGTTGCTTTGTATTTTTGCCAAAATTTTTAGGCAATGAGCGATTTTCACGCACTTACTATTCAAGATATTACCCGCGAAACCGAGAAAGCTGTGAGCATCTCGTTTGGCGTTCCCGAAGCATTAAAAGAAGCTTTTTCATTTAAAGCCGGTCAATACCTTACCTTAAAAGCGAGCATTGACGGCAAGGAAGTGCGTAGATCATACTCACTATGTTCTACGCCGCAGAGCGGAATCTTAAAAGTTGCCGTAAAAGAAGTAGAAGGCGGAACATTTTCTGTATTGGCAAACAATACGTTAACAGTAGGAGAATCGCTGGAAGTTCACCCGCCGGAAGGAAAATTTATTGTTGAGCCTAACGGCGAAAATCAAAATGATTATGTGGCTTTTGCAGCAGGAAGCGGAATCACACCCGTTCTTTCTATCATAAAAACCATTCTTGAAGAAGAACCTAAAAGCCGTTTTGTGCTTGCTTATGGAAACAAAACTGTTGAAGAAACCATTTTTCACAAAGAGCTTTTAGAACTTCAGTTGAAGTATCCAGAGCGTTTATTCATTGAATTCATCTACAGCAGGAAGCAGGAAACCGATGCGCATTTTGGCCGAATTGAAAAAGCTACTGTAAATTTTGTGTTGAAGAATAAGTTCAAATCACACGATTTTGATCAGTATTTTCTTTGTGGACCAGAAGAGATGATCAATGGTGTACGTGCCGTTCTAGAAGAAAATGGCGTTGCTAAAGAAAAAGTAAAATTCGAATTATTTACCTCATCTGATGACGGTGAAGAAATTGCTGAAGCCTTAGATGGAGAAACCACTTTAAAGATCATTTGCGATGACGAAGAGTTTGAGTTGGTGATTCCTCAAGATAAAATTATTCTTGATGCAGCGTTAGACAATGATATCGATGCGCCACACTCGTGTCAAGGCGGTATTTGTAGCAGCTGTATTGCGCGCATCACCGAAGGAACCGCAGTAATGCGTAAAAATCAAATCCTAACCGACGACGAAGTTGAAGAAGGCCTTATTTTAACCTGCCAGGCGCTGCCTACCTCAGCAAATCTTACTGTAGATTATGACGATATATAAGTTTTTACTTTTTTAAGCTAAAATCCCCTCAACATTTGAAGTGTTGAGGGGATTTTTAGTTTTAATGCGTTCTAATACCACTGCTTTTGATGTAAAATGCGTAATATTTTTACTGACTTGTCATGAATTACGTAATGAATAGAATACTTGAATTCTTCAAAATGGACTATTCTTATTTCTTTATAACGCTTTTGAAATAATTCTGGATTAGTTGCCAAAAAAGTAAGGCACCTTTTAAAACCCTCTAGGAATTCTTTAGATAGCTCAAGGTCTTGAGCGCGAAAAAAACATAGGTTAACATCAAGCTCTATCTGTGCTTCTTGAGATAATTCAATTTTATACCTCATACCTTTTCAAAACCTCTTCTGCTGAAGTAAATTTTAGATTTCCTTGATCCAATTTCGTAAGCATATCATCCATCATCCGTTTATACGATTCTGAAGGTTCACTTACTCTATGAGCCTTTTCAGTAACTGTTTTTTCAATGAGACTTTTAAGCGATCTGTTTTGAGCTTTAGCCTCCTCATCAAGAATCTGAATCACCTCTGGATCAAGATCTATTAATTTACGCATCTTTTTCATTGTATATAATTTATATATAAAAATAGCGATTTTTTACACAAAACGTTCAATAATTTTTTCTACCGGTTCAATGGCTTTGCTGTGCTCAATCGTTGGCCCCGCAACCCAGACGGTTTTATACGTGGCTTCTGTTGCGGCTTTAGTAACCATATTGGTTCCTTTCAAGAAGCGCAGCATTTTTACATATTTCTTCAACCATTTATTTTTATTGAGAATCTTTTCAAGCCAGGTTTGCTCAGTGCCAATTTCTTGTACATAGGGTGTGTTGATGACCGTACACGGCGTTCCGCTGATTTTTTGAGTCAGAACAATATCTTCGGCTCCATAATTCACGCAGGCCTCTTTATATTCTTGAGAAACGCCAGCTTCTTCTGAAGCAATAAACGCACTCCCAATACTTACGCCAATTGCCCCAAAACTCAGTTTTTCATTCAGTTGAGCTTTAGTTCCCACGCCACCCGCTGAAATTACCGGGATCTTTAAAGCTGCGTTTAGTTCTTCTATTAATTGTTTGGGAGCAATAGTACCGCGGTGGCCGCCGGCTTCATTGTTTACGGCGATTACCGCATCACAACCTAAGCTTTCAACTTTCTTTGCCTGTTCAAGATTGACTATATCGCAAAACACCAGAATCCCCTTTTTATGAGCTTCGTCGATCACCTGCTTAGGATTACCCAAAGAAGTAATGATAAAATCACAACCCAGCTCGCAGCACACCTTCAGTTGCTCGGGGAATTTGAGATTCGATTTATTAACGATCAAATTGAAACCAAACGCTCCACCTTCGGTTTTAAGGGCTTTCAATTCGGATATGGCTTCTTGTAATTCGGGTAAGGTGCGGTAATTCAACGCTGGAATACAACCCGCAATTCCGGCTTGCATTGCGGCTTTTACCATAGCAACGTTAGACACCAAAAACATAGGCGCCATAATGATTGGATGTTTGATGTTTAGCAGTTGCGTAAGCGGCGTTTTCATAAGCGTAATTTAAATAAGTAAGATACCTAAATATTATGCGCTAATGCGAAAAGCTTGAAATGAAAACTAATCTAAAATCGCCGAAAGTCGCTTAAGCACAGTCTCCGGTTGAATGCTATGCATCGCTTGCTCATAGCCTTCAGGAACTTTATTTCCGTATGCTGAAGTGGGTACCGCAGGAAACTGTTTACGATCTGCGGTAAGTTGGTTTTCTTCCGGCTGCGCATAGGGTGCAAAGCCCAAATACGGATGCGTAACGCCCCAAAGAGTCACCACAGGAACTCCAAAAAGTGCAGCCATATGACCATTGCCGCTATCCATCGCGAGCATCGCATCAAGATGGGAAATCAGTGCCAATTCTTCTTCAAAACTGAATTTACCCGCAACATTTATACAATTCTCATATTTGGCAGCAAAGGAATTCAGCAGCTGCTCTTCTTCTTTTCCT
>NZ_CH672395.1:4141896-4244565 GCF_000152985.1 Leeuwenhoekiella blandensis MED217
CTGGCGCTTGAGTTTCAGCGCTGCTTCAGGATCAATTTGCGGGTCACGAATGATGTCTTCATAATGCCACTGCACGGTATCAATCCACGCTTTGCGATAAAGTAAGTGTTCTAAAAAGTCAACCTCGGTATCGTATGGATTGGTAAAAGGTTGATCAACGCGGTCTTTGATATGGTAATCGTCGACAGCACTTTGAAATATACGTTTTGCGGTATGAGTAATCATTTCTGGTGTTTTTCTAAAATGTGTAAATATTCGGTGGTGGCGTTTGCTTTATGATTTCTGTTTTCGGTTTTATCTGCCTTAAAACGTTGATATTCTTTGGTGACCAAATCATATTTTCCGTAGCGCTGCATAATTTCTTTAACTGTTGCAGCAGGCATCAAACCCTCGTTGTTATAACTTAAAAACAGGGTTTTAAAGCGTGCTTTTGCGATGAGTTCTTCGAAGCTTTTTTCAACTTCAAGCTTACTGCAAAAAGCACTTTTTGTGTACGCCCGTAAACCGGTTTTTCCTTTGGGTGCAAAGGTATCTTTTTTTGCAATAGTATTGAGCACATGATAGTTGGCTCCGTATTGGCGGGCATTGTACGGCGGGTCGAGATAGAGGATATCTCCCTCAATATCATTGATTAACACATTGCTATTGGTATTATAAACCGAATGACTTCCCGAAGTGATCTCAAAATTAGCCGGTACTAATTCTAAGGTTTTTTGTGCAGATTTTTTAAGCTTTTTAAGGTAAGCGCCATAAACCGAAGCAGTATTGGCAACCTTATCGGCACTTTCTAACAAACTTGCTAAAAGGAAAAAATAGGTGTCCTCGTTAATTCTAGACTGCTCTAACCACTCCTCGATTTTAGCGCGAATTGCATCAATTTTCTGACCGTTTTCTGCGGAAAAATAAAGTCGGTTTTCTGAACCGGTCTCGCTGTAATTATGAAAGATAAAATCCTTTCTCGGCGGAATTTCATTGAGTTCTTCAATCAAAGCAGAAGCATCAAATATCGAATTGTTCCCGATGTAATTTCGATTTAAGACATAACTATAAAACTCCAAATCGTTGGCAATAACCCTTTTTACATAAGGTTTAAACGTACGTCCCACGGCACCGGTTCCCGCAAAAAGATCACAAAATACCAACTGAGAAAGATCATCGCCGCACACGGCTTTGATATTCTCGAGCAGCCAATCTGAAAGTTTATGTTTTGAACCGATATAATTCATCGTGTCGCCCAGATGATGTCTGAAAGGGCCGTTTTATTTGTTGCGGTGGTAACGCTAATTAATTTTTCGGGCTCAAAAGTACTCACATAATTTTCAATTAAAGCTTTAAGCCAAGAAATTTCAGCTTTCAATTTATAATGCTCGCCGTTGGCGGCAAACACCACCAGAAACAGTCTGTTTTCCAAATGGAAACGGCGGCCTTTACTTTGATTTTTATAAAGCCACCTTATAAGCGCTTCAGGATGCTTTTGTGCAAATGCAAAATCCTTCTGAAAACCTTTGGGGAATTTGGTGGTTTTTAGGTCAAAACTAATTCCTTGGATACTAAAATCTTTAAGTCGGTCTCTTTCATTTAAAACCGCAATAACATTCGGTTGATCGATAAAAAGCTGCTCTACCGCTCGTGCGCTCCAGTAATTATACCATCGATTTAAACTGTAGTAGAAAAACTCCTTTTTATCAAACTGATTGTGTTGTAGCTGCATTTTGATACGTTCTATGAGCTCGTCAAAATCTTGTATGTTGTAAATAAAATTGCTCTGATT
Organism: Leeuwenhoekiella blandensis MED217; assembly: GCF_000152985.1. GTDB lineage: Bacteria > Bacteroidota > Bacteroidia > Flavobacteriales > Flavobacteriaceae > Leeuwenhoekiella > Leeuwenhoekiella blandensis. Next base: position 4,143,668 of record NZ_CH672395.1, read on the forward strand.
ATCCCAGATGTTATTTTGCCTTCTAAACCAAACATCTCTGTAGGGCCAGCGCTTTTTGAGTTCGTTTTCTATATGTTCTAAAACTACACGCGCCAAAATATTAGAAGGATTGGAATAAGTAATGCCAGCCACATCATCATCTCTTTAAACCAAAAACTCTTGCTGGTTTCAATGTAGGTGGCCGTGATGATCGCCAGAGGTCCAAACAAAAAATACAGCTCGCTACCATCGCGTAACGGAGCTACAAAAATCGCAATGAACAGCGCTACAAGTGAACTAATGATGATTAAAATGAATGAAGCTTTTAACTTTTGAGGTACATCAGAAACCTGTTTGATATAGCGCGATCCACACCAAATGTAAAGTGCCAGAAAGAAAGATGTGGGCAACAGTAGCTTTAAAGAGCTATAGGCTCTGAAATCAAGCGTGGGCAACTCAAAATAACTTAAAGCAAACTCCTTTGCGCCTTCATAATACAGACTGAAGGTAAACGTAAGCAGCAGCACGACAAAGATTCCGCCGAGTGGCATCAGCCAGTTTCGGTATTCGCTTCGGCCATAAAATAAAATCGAAAAATAGAGCACCAAAAGAAACAAGATGCTCCAAAAGAAAAATAAAGAGGCAATGGTAATCCAAAAAGCCGCATCAAAGATTTTCTTTTTAAAATCTTTTTCTGTTTTCATGCTGATGATACGTCGCAATGCCAAGAGTATAAAAAGCCCTGAAAACACAATATCATAATTGAAAAAAGAAACCGGCACGGCAAAGGTAAAACACACAAAAAAGTACAAAATATAGGTCGTACGCTTAGAGAGCGTATTGCGTTTTACCACAAAATTGAGAACTCCTAAAGAGAATAAATAGGCCAATAAAACAAAAAATTGTCCTAAAGCCTCGAGTGTCGTGAGCTCATAAAAGTCTGATGCCAGATAAATTCCGGTGAAGTAAACGATGACTGCCAATACAATCATCGCAAAATTTATTGGTTTTGAACCGCCAAAAAAGCTTGTTAGCATTCTAGTTTTTTCTATTTTTGCACTGCACACCCTAAAATTTAAAGTGTGACCGTGGTAATCACGTTGTAAAAGTATACAATTATGGAATTGAAAGATTTATTTTACGGCATTCAAGATTTTTTTGTCAACGTTGCTTTTGCACCGTTAGATGCAATTCGTGAATTGCAAGACAGCAGCTGGGTTGCCGCAAACCTTCTTAACTTTGTTTTTATTATCATCGTATCGGTAGCATTTACCTACTGGTGTGTACAACTTAATAAATTTGACAAAGACGAGCATCACAACATTCACGGTTAATCAACAACCGTTTTAGATATAAAAAAAAGCCTGCTGAATAGCAGGCTTTTTTTATGGGTAATCTTTTAAAGATCAAAGCCTATGTCGGTACGATAATTCATTTTATCAAACTTAATCTTCTCAATATTTTTATAAGAATTTTTAAGTGCAGCTCTAAAGTCGGCATCTAGTGATGTCACTGCCATTACACGGCCTCCGGCTGTAACCACCTCTCCATCTTTCAAAGTCGTTCCTGCGTGAAATACCAAAGCATCCTCAACATCTTCAGTCCCTGTGATCACTTTTCCTTTTTCGTAAGCTTCAGGATAACCGCCACTCACAAGCATAACTGTAGTTGCAGCACGCGTGTCAAGGTCTAAAGTAATTTCGTCAAGCTTTTGCGCTGCTACTTTTTCAAAAACCTCAACAAGATCATTCTTGATGCGTGGCAGCACCACTTCGGTCTCAGGATCGCCCATACGTACATTGTATTCGATCACTTTAGGCTCGTCACCCACTTTGATCAAACCAATAAAAATAAAGCCTTTATAATCGATGTCTTCGGCTTTTAATCCGTCTACCGTTGGCTTAATGATTCGGTTTTCTATTTTTTCCATAAAGGCATCATCGGCAAAAGGCACGGGAGAGATCGCTCCCATTCCGCCGGTATTTAAGCCTTTATCTCCTTCGCCAATACGCTTATAATCTTTTGCTGTTGGCAGTGTGATGTAGTTTTTACCATCGGTCAATACAAAAACGCTGAGTTCGATTCCGTCAAGAAACTCTTCAATCACCACAGTTTCACTAGCCGCACCAAACTTTTTGTTGGTCAACATATCTGTCAATTCCGCTTTTGCTTCATCGAGATCATTCAGGATAACCACGCCTTTTCCGGCAGCAAGACCATCAGCTTTAAGAACGTATGGCGCATTAAGTTTTTCTAAAAATGCTTTTCCCGCCTCAAGACTTTCGGCTTTGAAACTTTCGTAAGCAGCAGTTGGAATGGAGTGCATCGCCATAAATTCTTTAGCGCGCTCTTTGCTTCCTTCGAGTAAAGCGCCGCGTTTTGAAGGACCGATAACTGCTATTTCGCTTAATTCCTTATCATTTTGAAAAAAATCGTAAACCCCTTGAACTAATGGATCTTCAGGACCTACAACCACCATTGTGATTTGCTCATCCAGAACCAGTTTTTTGATCGCTTCAAAATCGGTCACACCAATGGCAACATTGGTTGCTATAGCCGCGGTGCCGGCGTTTCCGGGAGCTACAAAAAGACGCTCACATTTTGAACTTTGTGCAATTTTATAGGCAAAAGTGTGCTCACGGCCACCAGAACCCAGAATGAGGATATTCATCGTAATAGCTTAAAATTTGTTTAAGCGTCAAAAATAAATGTTTGTAAATTGACCTACTAATTTTAGTCTTGTGAATTTAATCAACCTCAGCCTGCAACTTAATGGTTATGCTATCGCTACTGCGCAAAAGCAACTTCAGGAACTCAGACAGCAGGTTGAGCATAATTATGCCGCTTATACGGAAACAAAAAAGACCGAAATTTTAAAGCATCATCTACACAACACCCCTTTTTACAGGAACTTAGTAAATGATCAATATCAGACTTGGGAAGACTTGCCGGTTTTGACGAAGCCGGATTTACAACAAGCTTTAGAGAATAGATTATCTCAGGGCTTTTCAGCTAAAAATGTACACGTTCATAAAACTTCGGGATCTTCAGGGACGCCTTTTATTTTTGCAAAAGATAAGTTTTGTCACGCGTTAACCTGGGCTTCTATCACTCAGCTTTATTCAACTTCGGGAATTGATTTACAAAATTCGTACGAAGCACGGTTTTATGGAATTCCTAATCATGGCGCTGCCCGATTGAAAGAACGTTTGAAAGATCGTTTGAGCAATCGCTATCGATTTTCAATTTTTGATACTTCAGCAGCCAATCTTGAAAGCTTCATCTCAAGATTTAAAAAAGAGCCATTTGGTCATTTAAATGGCTATACCAGTGCTTTGGTCCTTTTTGCACGCTATCTCGCAGAAAAAAAGCTCGTTTTAAAAGACCTCTGCCCGAGTCTTACGCATTGCATTGTTACTGCCGAAATGCTGTTTAAAGAAGATCTTGAAGTGCTTCAGCAACAGTTTGGCGTGCCGGTGATCAACGAATATGGTGCTTCAGAAACCGGAATCATTGCTATTGGAAAAGCCGGAGACGTCCTTCATATTGACTCGAGTTTGCTCTATGTCGAGATTCTTGATGAGGCCAACAAACCAGTCACTCCCGGCACTTCGGGGAAAATTGTGGTTACTTCGTTATTTAATGAAGCGCATCCATTTATCAGGTATGAAATTGGCGATCTTGGGGTTTTAGTGTATCAAAATGGTTTACCTGTTCTCTCACAATTAGAAGGTCGTGTGGGTGATTTTGCGCTGCTTCCTGACGGAAGAAAAATTCCGGCTTTGGCATTTTATTATGTGACCAAAGAAATAATGAACGATACCGCGAGCGTAAAAGAATTCAAGATCATTCAGAATGCACCGAATCATTTCAGCATCAATTATGTTGCAGATGCTGAATTTTCTGCTCAGGATGTTGAAAAGATCAAGCGCGCTATGCTGAATTATTTAGGGATGGAAATTCAACTTTCTCTCAATAAAAAATCCATTCTTGACCGAAGCAAGCGCGGAAAATTAAAACAGTTTAGCAGAACGTTTTAACTACGGTATTTCACAAAGCCTTTATACGCCCAGCACGTCAAATAGTAGGCAGACGCCAATACTGATAATTGCTCAACCTCGCGATAAAATTGCCATTGATATTTGATCAATCCGGTTTTATTGCGCGAAAGTGAATTCCGTCGAATACGGTAAATCGCTAAGGGTTCTTGAATACCGTATGCATAATCGATTTTCTTCAAATACTGCAGCCACAAGCCCATATCCTGACGCTTTTTAATGAGCGGCATATACTTTTTACCTAAAACTTCGATATTGATAAAAGCCGTCAAGCAACTTATAGCATTGCTTTTTAAAATATCGGTATAACTCACCTTATCAGGAACGATAAAATCTGAGAGATAAGGCTGTAGATTTTCATCCAGACGTTTGTAAGAAGCAAACACAAACGAATGCTTTTTTGCTTCGGTGATACTTCGCTCTAAAAATTCGGGAAACCAGAGATCATCAGCATCCAGAAAAGTTAAATACTTCCCTTTGGCCTTTTGAATCCCAAGATTACGGGCGTGTGCAGGACCTTTATTTTCGCTAAGCGGAATACAGTGAATGCGGGAATCTTTTTCTCGTAATTTTTTTACACAGGCAACGGTATCGTCTGAAGAAGCATCATCGATAATGAGCAATTCCCAATCAGTCACGGTCTGTTTTTGAACAGACGCAATGGTTTCTGCAATAAACTTTTCAGAATTATAACTGGGTGTTACAATAGAAACTAACGGCCGGGCATCAATAGGCTTTTTTATCGCCATAAATCACTTGAAAAAATGTTTTTGCTATAATACGCAGATCCATCAGGATAGACCAGTTTTCGACGTAAAATATGTCAAATCGCACTCTGTTTTTTATATCAAGCTTTGTTTCTATTCCGCCTCGATACCCGCTTACCTGAGCAAGACCTGTGATTCCCGGTTTCACCAGATGGCGCACCATAAACTTATCAACCTGGTTTTTGAACGAATTGGTATGGCTAATCATATGAGGTCGTGGCCCAACAACAGACATATCGCCGAGTAGCACGTTGTAAAATTGTGGGAATTCATCTATGCTCGTACGCCTTAAGAATTTACCTAGTTTTGTCGTTCGCATATCATTTTTACCGGCTTGTTGATCGTTTGCCTCGGTATTGATCGTCATCGACCTGAACTTATAACAGTAAAACTCTTTCCCGTCTATACCGTTGCGTTTTTGCTTGAAAAACAACGGCCCTTTTGAGGTTGTAGGAATGATAATCGCCAAAATTGGCGTTAACCAAGAAAGAATGCCCAAGACGACCAGCGACGCAAAGAATATATCTAACGCGCGTTTTAAAAACAGATTTACTGGTGTGTCTATAGGAATCGTGCGCAGCGCCAAGATGGGTGTAATCCCATAGTATTGAAAATCCATTTTCTTTGTAAAGATATCTTTATTGTCCGGTAAAAATTTTAGCGTGACCAAGTTGTTATCTGCAAAGTTGATGAGTGCTTTGATCTCTTTATTTTTCAATTCGGCTACAGAGCAATACACCTGATGTATTTTATGCTCGATCACAAATGCAGTGATATCATCGATCGTGGTTTTTCCCCCACGCAAATCAAAATGCGCTATAAACTGAAACCCATACGCCGGATTGTAACTGAAGAAATTCTTGAGTTGTTCGGTTTTGGCATTTTCACCCAAAATGATCACGCGTATGGTATCGCGACCAAATTGTTTTCTGTATTTCTTCCGCAGGTTAAAAACAACAATTTTCAACAGCGCTATAAATCCCATACTCAAAAAAGCATATTCAAGTACAGCTAATGTTACTACATCGATTTCGTTATAAATTCCAAAAAAAGTAAAGGTGCAGATGGTAAGTAAGAAGGTCTGCTTAAACAGTAATGCCAGGATTTTTACAAGCGGTGTGAATCTATACACTTTATAAAATCCTATAACAAAAGTCGTGATAATCCAACTGAAAACCAGAAAAGGAACGAAATGCGTGTATTCTTCAGTTGACAATTGAAATAATAAAGCACAAGACAGCAATATCATTAAATCACAAAAACCCACTAGCGGCTGTAGTACAAAACTATGTTTCGTTCCGTTTTCGTTCATATATTTTTGGTTAGTTGATCTTCATGTTGAGGAATTGCCAACCTACCAAAGTTAGTAAATAATTTAGGAGTTAAAACCTTGATCGATCAAATACAACATTTAGAAAAACGTCTTGAGGTTGGTCTATTTCAATTCATGATGTTATCTTTCACAACTTCAGCGTCTTTTGATGCGCCGCAGACAAAATTTCATGAGTACTATTAAAATCGTTCACGTTGTTGAAGCCTTGGGAGGCGGTGTTTACACCTATTTTAAAAATCTTACCCACGTACTTTGCGAGCATCCTGAACTGGAGGTTACAGTGATTTATAGCGCAAATCGTACAGAAATAGATCCTCAACGCGTCGCAACAGATTTTCATCCCAAAACCCAATTGATCGAACTCTCCATGCAGCGCGAAATACGTTTAAAAGATGATATCAAGGCTTTTAAGCAACTGCGCAAACTTTTTAAAGAGCATAAGCCAGATGTACTGCATTTACATTCCTCTAAAGCGGGTATTCTGGGCAGATTTGCTTACCGCCTTTCTTGGTTACCTAAAACCAAACTGTTTTACACTCCGCACGGGTTTTCTTTTCTTCGGAAAGATATAAGCGCTCTAAAACGTTTTGCGTTCTGGAGTATCGAGTTTTTAAGTCAAAAATTTTCTGGCGGAACTTTTATTGCTTGCGGAGATACGGAATGTTTATATGCTAAAAAATTAGGCCCGGCGGTATTGGTACGCAACAGTATCGATCTAAATACGGTAAAACCGAATCTGGAAGAGAAAAATAAACACATCAAACGTATAGGAACCTTAGGCAGGATCACCTATGCCCGAAATCCCAAGCTTTTTAATGCGCTGGCGCTTAACCACCCAGAACTAGAATTTATCTGGATTGGCGACGGTGAATTGAAGCACCTGCTTACAGCTCCCAACATTACCATCACCGGTTGGTTTACGCAATATGCTTCAGGAATTGAAGCTTTAAAACAATTGGATGTTTATGTGCAAACTTCATTATGGGAAGGCCTGCCTATTGCCGTCTTAGAGGCTTCCGCCAGAAAAATACCGGTACTTGCAACCCATATTATTGGCAACAAAGACATTATCGCTCCGGGAAAAACAGGCTATTTATTTAAAACTACTGAAGCGTTTGAAGAGGTGCTTGAGAAACTAAAACCGCTTGAGGTACGTCAAAAAATGGGAATTAACGCTGCCAATCGCACTACCCGATTATTCAATAGTCGCGTTAACTTTGAAAAACTCATAGCGATTTATCGCTCCTGATATCTAGTGCGTTCTTAGTAAATATTGAAAGCCATAGTCCGCTGAAGACTATCCCATCAAAGCGTATTAGAAAGTCATCTACTAAGTTGGCGCTTAGAAATATTACAAAGAAAAACACACATAAAACCTGCTTTGAACTCCAGCCTATATATGCAAATAAGCCTATGTAAACAGCGACGACAAGTAAGCCTAGAATTCCAAATTTGATCCAAAAGTCTAAAAATTGATTGTGTACTGGAAATTTATATTTGGCTAAAAAGTGTTGGTTGGTTTCTTCAAATCGATCTATGACTGCCTGTTTTCCGTCGGCTGCTCCTACTCCAATAATCGGATGCTCTAAAGCCACTTCAAGACTGGATTTCCAAATGCTTAAACGCGTAACCAAACCATTATATGCAGAAGCCTCCGGATTGTCCAGTTCGTCGAGTTTTCCCACTTTATCTAAATGAGCAAAAGTCACTTCTGAAAACTTCTCAATGCTGTATGGAAAAATCTTTACAAAACCATAGCTCAACAAGGCAAACCCCAAAACACCCACAGCCAATAGTTTCAGCACCTTTTTTGAACGGAGTTTACGCACGTCTGCCAAGCTCACCAAAATAATCCCGATAAACGCATTGGCGATGGCAAGTCTGGTATTGATGTATAAGAGAATCACCACCGACAATACAAAAAACACAAAGCGCCAAACCACATGCGTTTTTCGTATTTGACCTAAAGCTTCTTTAAAAAAGTAAAAGTTGATCACCGCCACAAAAGCAACGTGCATATTAAGCGCCGGAGCATGTATATTGATAGATCGAGAAAAAGCATACCCCATTTCCCAAAGGTCAATTCCATTGAGGTATTTGTTGAAAAGCTCAGGATAAAAAATAACGAAACGCACTAAGCACAAAACTAAAATTGAAGTCGTTGCCAGTGCATAGTAGCGTAAAATAAGCACCGTATTAAACCGATGGTTTTGACTTAAAATAAATAGCGGAAGTAAAACTAAACTCAGTCGCTTTTCTCCGTGTTTTACAGCTTCGTTTAGCGTTGAGCTATTCCAAAAAAACAACAGGTCCAGAAGAAATGGAGCTGCGATAAGCAGCATAAAAAAGAGGCGTCGTCGGGTAAATTTCAGTTCTCTAAAAAAGAACACATTATACGCTGTAAACAATACAAGTAACACCGTAGCCGGAATCCTAAACGGAATCGAAACTGCCAAAATGCTAAGCCAAGCGTTGTAACTAAACCGGTATGTTCTTTCTGAGACTATCATAGTACAGCACAAAATAAATCAAAGGCAAGATGCCAATTTTATGTTTAACCGCCGAACCTAGATCGGGTTCAAACACCCCTTGGATAATGAAATAAGCAAAAACCAAGTAAAATCCCCAAAGTTCGTAGCGATACTTCTTTCGCTTTGCGAGACAATTTTTAAACAGAAACAAAAGGTAAACCGACAACACAAGCTGCCAAAAGACAAAAGCGATGATTTGAGGCTGTAATACGTGTTTTAAGCCGTTTACAGGCACATTCACTGAAACAAAACCATAAAGCACCCCAAAGGTCTCGCCATACCAAGTATCGGTCTTTAGCGGTGATCTAATTGCAGAATTGGTTGCTTCTTCTCCCAAACGCTCTTCGTTGAGCGCTTCGCGCGTACTTTGTGATAAGAATTCGCCTTTTACAACTCCGTACGACAAGCTTAAAAAGATGACGACAAGCAATCCTGAAAAAATTCCTGTGAGCACTTTCCGCTTAAAGTTGATCAAACTCGTTAGATAGATCACTCCGGCAATTATTGGAATAAGAACATAGTAAGGGCGGTACCAAATTCCAAAGAAGAGCAGTCCTGAGAAAATGAGAAGTAAAGTGTATTTTAGACGTAGTTTCTTTTTCAACAGCAACCACGGAATCCAAGCTATAAAGAGAAACGTTATAAACTCTTTTGAAGGCATTGACACAAAAAAGGCCAGCATTAGTAGTAAAGAATACGCTAAAAGATTGCGTACCGAAACTTTAGCGAAACGCTTGGGAACTCCCAATTTGTATAACACCCAAAGTAACAGGGGTAATTGAATTAAGGCTACCAGTGAAAATGAGAGTCGGTTTAAACCGGTTACCTCATAAAAAAGCATCGTCACGGGATAACTACGCCAAAAACCTTTCTCGTTATAGAAATCTTCGGCGATCACGATGGCATCGTTAAAAAAACGCTCGGGAAGATAAAACGGCGCCAAAACACCCAATATCAAAACCACCAGCCCCAAAAGCAAGAACAGCAATTTTGATTTAGATATGAGGAGCTTCATCAATGTAAAAATAGTTTTATTCGATCTTTTTTATAAACCCAGACCACCGCGGCAAAATTCCAAAACAAAACACTTATGGCGGAAGCGGTCGCAGCACCTTCGATCCCGTAAGACGGAATGAGCTTCCAATTGAGAAGGCAATTTATTATAACCGCCAGAATCAAAATATACTGAAGCACCACTTGCTTTTTTGTCATGTTGAGATATACTTGCGTGGTTCCGCAAAGGGTAGCCATAAAATGCCCTAAAATTAAGATGCGTAGTGCCAGAGTTGCCTGTTGGTATTCAGCACCAAAAATGCTTAATATTTCAGCAGAAAAAACAAAAAGCACCATTGAAAGTAAGGTTGAAAAAACTACGATTACCCGAACTCCGGTTTTCAATAACCGCTGCAGCTCTTGGTGATTGCTTACATACAAATCTGCAATACGCACAGCTAAAAATGAACCGATAACATTGATCACGGTAGAGATTAAAAAAATGATTTTTATCGAAGTCCCGTAATACGCCAGCGTTTCAAAATTGGTATACCGTTTCAGGAAAAAAACATCAATGCTGATGAGTAAATAAAAACCTAAAGCACTCATTGCAATGGGTAGGGTTGCTCTCAACACCGTACGTAATTTAATCGCCGGCATTTTAAATTTGGGAACCGCAAACCTTTTATAATTCAAAAAAACTTCAAGCGAAGAAACGACTGCACAAAAGAAGAATCCGCCTAAAAAAACCTCAACGAGGTACTGCTGTTGCTTCAACACAAACAAAAACAACACGCCTATTCCAAAAAGTAATTGTTTGATGATTCCGCGATATAATTCTGATTTGGCGTGCTGATTAAAAGCCCTAAAGAATTCGGTATTAAAAAGCGTTACCGCGTAAAAAAACAGGCAACATCCCACTTTCACGAGTAAGCTTCCGGATCGTGCATCATTAAATACAGCTTGATAGCTAGAGGAAGGAACACTTAAAATAATGACCAAAAACAGCAGAGAAACGACAAAAAGCAATAGCAGCATTTTGAAATATACCTTGAACAAAGCGCCCACCTGATCTGGTTTTGAGAATCTTCCTGAAAAAAACAAAATGGCTTGATCTGTTCCCAGCATGGTAAATCCTCCAATCAAAAAGAGTGCAGAGCGCACAAATTCGTAGGTTCCTACTTGAGACGCACTGTAAAAGTTGGTTAAGAAAAGGGTGATCCCAAAGAGAAAAGCAACTCCGGCGATTCGAAGCGCTATAACTTGAAAAGCCCCGCGCATCAAGTTGCCGGTTTGTAATCTATTGAATTGTTCGCTAAGTTTTTTGAACATAAGTCTTCTTCAATAGGTTGCCTGTACTAATTAAATGCTATTGTATCTCTTTGCTATATCGGTTTTTGAAGCGTAAAATAAGGTGATATAAAATAAAAATCGAGATCAGTAAAATGGGTAATATATAGATCAAAAGACTTCGTAATGAAGTTTTGTTGACCCAATTGGATTGAGAATACACTTTAAAAACACGGTCAAGCGCAGCTTCAGTTTGTTCTAAATATGCATTGCGCTTAAGAAGCATAGATTTGGTATTGACTATGGCGCTTAGCTCTGAATTTTCATTGCTTCCCATTACCGTAATTGCACCTCGATCTTGCTTCAGCGCATTAGGAACTGCACCCAACGTGCTGTCTATTTGTGTAATGGTAAATTTATTTGCTTCCAATTCTGTAGCAATACTTTTAAGCAAGGCTTTGCGCTTATCTTGAAAGTATTCTTGGTTCTCCAGGTAGTTTAAAAATAATTCAATAGCGATCGTATCTGAAGCTACAAGGGTAATTTTATGTACATCATAAGCCGGCGCATATAGCGGTTTGTCAAAAAAGTTAGACTTATCATCATAATTTTCTGAAATCCTCGGCACAATATCTACAGGAAACTCCTCAAGATTTTTGAGCACACTCGTGATATCTTCTACCGGCTCGATAGAGATTTCCTTTAAATTTACTATGGAAAAATGCTTGTTTAAGACTGACTCCTGGTCTGAAGCGCTACGGTCTAATTCTTCAATTTTACCATAGAGATACGAAGTGCTTTTTACATTAGGCGCAACCAGTATTTCTGCAGTTTTTAGCGGATTTAAAAGTTTTGATAAGCCATAGCCTGCTACAATACCAATCACAAAAAGCAGAAGAATTATTAGAATATTTCTAAAAACAAATTGAAAAAACCGCAACCCATAAATCAGGAACTTTTTAAGTTGGCCTTTGAGCCACCTAAAAAGGTCAAAAACATCAATATCCTGATTATAGTTTGTACTCATTAGTCTTTAAAGATTTGTTCTAAAATTTGCTCTGTGATCAAATATGTAGGTTTTACACCTGTAGTTCCTAATCCTCCAGAGGCAAGTGTGCTTCCGGTTTCTAAAGGGTTGTCTGAAGCGTAATATGCATAACGTACCTTCACGCTATCACTGATGCTTCCGCGTAGTTTTGCAGCAGCTTGAATCGCTTTTTGATAATGCGCACCTTCCATCTCAAGCCCGATAACATTCCACGTACTCTCATAGAAAAAGCGCAAGATGTCTCTGTTTTGCAATGAGGTACCCAAAACCGTGATCATTGCACCATCGTAAACTGAAATTCCGTGTCCTTCAAGATCCTCTTTCTTCAGTTGGTTTTCAAACGGATAATTATCTGCCGTACCTTCAAAAAGATGTGCAGAAGGTATCATAATATCGCCTTTTCCGCCTTCAAGAATTCCCGCTTTACCCATAATCGAAACCGATTTTACATCAAGATGCACCGTTTCTCTTTTATCCTCATACGGCTTCAGTAATTCTTCCATCGTTTCGTAGGCTTGCTCTCCAAAGGCATAATCCATCACGATGATCACTGGCTCTTTACCTTCAGGATATGAGGTTTTAGAACAAAAGTTATTCTGCTTAAGATCAAGCTTAGCGGTATCAAAAATTTGAACGTCAATATTGGTTCCGCTTTGATCAGGAATAAAAAGCATTCCATGTTGCTGCGCCGTTTTTTCAACGCGTGCGCGTAGTTTTCCGCTACTTGCACTGCTAAGCGTCTCATAGATCTCAAGGTTTGACTTTTTGGTCATCTCTTTTTCAAGCGCCACCGGAGCAAAAAGGGTATTCATCACACTATGCATATTGGCACTTATGATGTGTATAGGACGTCGTAAGAGACCTTTAGCATCCAATTCCTTTTTGATCGCATCTGCCCAAACTTCGCCGTGAATATGATGTCCCAAACGCTCTCTTAAAACGGGAGAAAAAGTTACCAGACGCTTATCGTTTTCTACAATCTCTTCGATCGCTCGTTTTCCTAACCAATACACTAATTTTAAAAAGCGCTTCTCATTTTTTGGCGCAGAAAACTTACTGTAGATCGTAGAAACCTCATGAAACGTACGTCCCAAAATATTTGCTGTATGCGTTAACGCAATCTCGCGTTCGGTTTGAGAAAGAGGTTCTTCGGTAAGTACTGCTTTCTCTAATTTTTGCCAGTCACGAGTTGTATGGCCTTCTTCGTTGATCACCACACGTTTCATAATCTTGTGTGATTCTACAAATAAAAACGTCAAATGCGTTAGAATATCATAGATCTCAGAGCGCCCGCGTGTGATCTCAATGTTCATCTGTTCTTCATCAATACGATAGCAATTGCGACGCCGCTTAGGTGGAACTATGGGTTTAAAATGAGAATCTTTATAGCCTTCATCGCTCGTAAGGTTGATGTATCTACACTCTTCGATACCTTCCGGAAGTCGATCGATCACGTATAATAACCCATTGAGTTCTACTTTTTCTTCGGCAATGGTACCATAAATTTCAGGGCGCAAAATAAGCAGTGCCTCTCTCAAGGTTTCGCCAGAAACGCCCATGGGTTTATAAAAGCCGCGGTTAAATAAATGGCGCATGGTAATATACATACGCTCAATCGCCGCTGAACTTTCTTGTGATCGGGTTCTATTTTGTTGTTTTATTAAACTCATTAAATCAAATATACTTTTTTAAAAATCAAGTTGATACAGCACATCTGCAATACTGCGATCATTGGCCAACCTCGGCAGCTTGTTTTGACCGCCCAGTTTCCCTTTAGATTTCATATATGCTGTAAAACCGCCCTGCGGAATTACTTTGATTTCTAATCTTTTTAAAATTTTTCCTGTTATCAAATCTTTATAATAACTGTTCTGTTGTTGCAGCGCTTCATCAATGGCTTGCGCAAAAGCGTCTAAATCTTCTGGCTGTGTGTCAAACTCGATAAACCACTCATGAAACGGAAGCCCTTCTGAAGGATTGATTTGTGGCGCCACGGTAAATTCACTCACCTGGGCCTTAAATTGGCTTGCTGTGCTCGCTAAAGCTTCTTCCACCTCCTTGCCTATCACATGTTCGCCAAAAGCCGAAATAAAGTGCTTTATACGCCCGGTAACCACCACGCGATGCGGTTTTGTTGAAGTAAACATCACGGTATCTCCTACATTATACGCCCAAAGACCGGCTGTTGTAGAAATGACCATCACATAATTAACACCAACAGCTACCTCGCCAATGGTTAAACGTTGTGGATTTTCGGTAAAAAATTCGTCTGCTTTTATGAATTCATAGAAAATACCAGAATTTAAAAGCAGCAACATGCCTTTCTCTTTCTGAGAATCCTGAAATGCAAAAAAGCCTTCACTCGCGGGATACAATTCTATGCTGTCTACACGACGCCCGATGAGGTTTTCAAACTTTTTGCGATAAGGTTCGTAATTAACTCCGCCGTAAATAAACAGATTGAAATTTGGAAAAATTTCACCTACCGGTTTGCCTGTTTTTGCCTGCAACTTTTCAAAATACATCTGCACCCACGGCGGAATCCCGCTGATTACGCTCATGTTTTCAGGCAAGGTTTCTTCAACAATGGCATCTACCTTGCTTTCCCAATCTTCGATACAATTGGTTTCCCAACTTGGCATTCTGTTTTTTTGAAGATATCCCGGCACATAATGCGCAACGATACCCGATAATCTTCCGGTTTTAATGCCGCTTTTTATTTGCAGTTTGGGACTTCCTTGCAAGAAAATCATCTTTCCATCTACAAAGCTGCTGTTTCCGCTTTCTGCGATGTAATGCAAAATGGCATCGCGAGCCGCGTTGACGTGCATCGGCATAGATTCTTTAGTAATTGGAATATATTTTGCACCAGAAGTGGTCCCGGATGTTTTTGCAAAATACTCGGGTTTTCCCGGCCATAAAATATCTTCTTTACCAGCAACTGCTTCTTCTACATAATTCTTTAAAGCCTCGTAATCCCTTACTGGAACTGCTTTTGCAAAATCTGCCGCCGTTTTTATATTTTCAAAATTATGGTCTTTTCCAAATTTTGCCTTCGCGCCTTTTTTGATCAAATACTGAAAAACCGCATCCTGAGTGGCAACGGGATTAGCGCTCCATTTTTGGGTTTTACCAGCGATATACTTAGCAAATAGTTTTGCCGAAAACGACTTAATAGACATTATTCAAACGAAATATAATTAGTAGGATCTACAGGATAACCGCTGTTCCATAACTCAAAATGCAAGTGCGGTCCTGTAGAAAATTTACCGGTAGAACCGGCAGTGGCGATAACTTCTCCTGCCTTTACCAGATCTCCCTGATCTTTGGTCAGTGAGGCGTTATGCTTATAAACCGAGATCAAATCGTTACCGTGATCTAAAATGATCACATACCCAGTTTCTGCGGTCCATTCAGAAAAAATAACCGTACCATCTGCAGCTGCTTTGATCGCCTCATTTTTAGGTACTACGACGTCTGTGCCATAGTGTTTTTCTTCGGTATCAAAACCTTCGGTAATGTTTCCTTTAACCGGCGGAAACAAAGAAAAACTTACAGTTGAAGAAGCCGGCTCAAACAGGTTATAACGATCTTCATTAGCGACCTGTTCCCGCAACAAACTATCTTCTCTTGAGATTTTCATATTGAGCCCGCTTGTATCGCGCGGCTCGAGCAACAAAATAGAATCCCGATTAAAATTTACCTCATCAACATCACCGGTAAGTACTTTTCTAATACTCGCGTAATACTGTTGATTGATGTCGAGTTGACGTTTTAAAGAATCGGTTTCAAACATCAACTCCGTCGCTTGTCGTTTTAATTTAACCGAAGAATACCCGGGAATATACTCGCGTAACGGGGTATAAGCAATGAGTAGCGTAGTTAAGGCGATTAAAATAATTATTGAAAAGCCTACAACGATAAATACATTGAGTCGCGTGAGTTTAAAAGAGATACGTTCTTCAAAAGTGTCCTCGTTTAAAATGAGCAACCTGTATTTATGTAAAAGGCGCTTTTTAAGCTTCTTTTTTTCCTTAGGTTTTGCCATAAAAATCAATGAATAAGCAAATATAAAATTTAAAAGGCGTACGCCGACTGCTAAAGTTTTACATGGAACGGTCTATTCTTATGATTTCTTGTTATATTTACCATCTAAATTATCATGATATGAATGCATTAGCAATATTTTTAGGAATGGTAGGACCCTGGCAAATAGGGCTTATCGTGGTTGTAATTCTCTTACTTTTTGGAGGTAAGAAAATACCAGAGATGATGAGAGGGCTTGGTAGCGGTATTAAAGAATTTAAAGATGCCTCTAAAGATGATGAAGCATCTCACAAATCTGACGAGACTCTAGAAGAGAAAAAATCATAAGTAGTTCTTTTAAAAAGAAATTAAAAAAGCGCTTTAGAAATCTAAAGCGCTTTTTTAATGCATTATACTGAGCTAGATTATTCGGTTTTGTCCACGAATTTGACAGATCGCAGAATAGATTCCAGCTCAAAAATATTATCTCTTTTATTTGCTGAAGGTTTGAAAACAAAGCCTTCTAATACCAAATAACGATCGTTTTCTTTATCGTCTACAGTGAAGTTTACAAATGGTCCCGCCATATATCGCCCTTTTACTTCCCACATTCCTTTCATTTGATACGCCGGTTTACCGTCTATTGTAGTTTCAGAAAGATATGGTGCAAAAGCGGCTTCTGTAATAAAACGCATTCCTTCACTTACCGTAATATTATCGCCTCCTATTGAATCACGCATTTTGATCAATGAACCAATAGTATTGGAATCCCGATCGATCATATTGTACGGAACTTCGTAAACCGTGATGTTCATATCCCCATTGGGAATGTCTTTTCTGATCCAGAAAAACCCATCATCGTCTTTAGCATAACGGTATGCAGAAGGAAATTTCATAGTGATTCCAAAAGCATCTGTCAACGGCTTATCTTCTTTAAGAGAAAGACTTACGCGTCGTATTTTCTCTGTAAATTCGGTTTCTTTAATCGTATTTACGATTTTGGCACTATCCTGCTGAATGATATTAATAATCGCACTTTCGGTAGGGCCTTTAACCAAAATACCGGTTTGAGGTCGCGCGTACTCATCGTTCACGACTTCTATTGAAGCCGAATCTGCTTGTTCAATTTTTAAAAAAGTACGTTGCTTACGCATAAAGCCAGAAAAAGCTTCGCTAGGCATTTGATTAATTGCAAACATAGGTTCTACCTGTGGCAAACCATTTACAGGTCCCGCAAGTTTCTCACGAATACTCTCTCCTACCGGTCCTTCCCACATATCATTTGGCATTACCACCGTAAGGTTATTCAGAGCCCCAGAAGAAGCCGATAAAATTTTGCCTGAAGGCTTGTCGTCACAGGCTATAAAAGCAAATAAGACAAAGGCAAGAATTAGTTTTTGCATAGCATAAAATTGTTTAGTGTTAGTTAGCTATAACCAGAGTCATTCCCGGTTTGAGTTTATTACCGCTAATATCGTTCCAAACTTTAAGGTTCTCTGCACTTACGCCGGGAAATTTGCGCGCGATCTTCCATAAACTGTCGCCTTTCTGAACAACATATTTCTTTTGACCTTCTCCGGAAGTTGATTTTGACGCACTTGAAGAGGATGCCGAAGCTACTGGTTTGCTGGGATATAAGGTGAGCCGCTGACCGATACGCAAATTATTAGAGCGTAAATTATTCCAACGTTTAATCTGAAAAACTCCTACACCATAACGCTCTGCAATTTTTCCTAAATAATCGCCACTGCGTACGCGATAGGTAATACTTGTAGGTACTTCAAGATATTTTGGTAAGGTTTCTTCGTCCCGCTCAAGCTCTTTTTTTGCGCGTTGATAGATATTATCTTCATTGGCAACAAAAGGTCCAACAGCGGTTACCGGCAAGCGCAAATAATAATTTTCATCTTCAACATACGGTATGATATCTAATTTATATGCCGGATTTAAAAACTGAAGCTCTTCAAGCGAAACCCCGGTATATGCTGAAACTTGCTGTAATGTGATGGTTTCTTTTACTTTGATCGTATCGGTTTCAAAATAATTTACATCGGGTTGTGCCGGGTGATACCCGTGTTCTTCAGCATATTCAAAAATATACATCGTTGCTAAAAATGCCGGAATATAGCCTGCCGTTTCCCGTGGAAGATGATGTCTGATATTCCAGTAATTGGTTCTTCCGCCACTGCGACGAATGGCTTTACTTACATTTCCCGGTCCTGAATTATAACTTGCCAAAGCCAAATCCCAATCCCCAAAAATCTCGTGAAGTTTAGATAAATATTGCGCAGCAGCTTCGGTAGAAAGGATAGGATCCATACGCTCATCTACATACGAACTAATGTCTAATCCGTATAATTTCCCGGTATTGAACATAAATTGCCACATCCCCGTAGCTCCTACTCTAGACTTTGCGCGCGGTCGCAATGCAGATTCTACAATGGCCAGATATTTTAGTTCCAGAGGCATATTGTGCTTGTCTAAAGTCTGCTCAAACCCGGGAAAATAGAATTGAGATAATCCCATCAAGCGTTCTAAAGTAGGTTTGTGGCGCTTTAAATAGCCTTTGATGACATTCTCTAAAGAAGGATTATACTCAACGTTAAACGGAGTGCGTGCATCAAGAGCTGCAAGGCGCTTTTTAAGCACTTCTGTGGTGAGTTCTGGGTATTCAACGTCTTCATAGTTGGTATCATCAACTAAAGACGCCATATCGTCGTAAAGTGTGTTTGTAGTAAGTTCTTCTAGCCAAAGTTTATCAACTTTAGCAGGAAATTTACGATCGTTGAGTTTTTTTGAAGTACTGTCCCATTTTACCTCTTTAAATAAGAAAGGTTCAGGAACCTTTTGTACCACATGCCCGTTAGCACTGTTAAGCTCGCGCATGAGTTGTTTGAGTTCTACCGTATCGACGATAGGTAGCGTCTGAGAAACCTGCAGCGTTGCTGCCTTAGGATTTTTCTTCTGGGCATAAGATGCCAACGAGGTCATGACTACAAATGCATAACCGAGACAATAGCGTTTTTTCATATGTGTTTACAACGATGCAAACGCTAAAGTCGTATTTTTTGTTCAAAATCTAAAACACCCAGAAGAAAGTCCTGAATACTAATTTTTATTCACGAATTGCTGCAATACCCGGAAGCTCTTTACCTTCAAGCATTTCTAGCATTGCACCACCACCGGTAGAAACGTAACTTACTTTATTTTCAAAGCCAAATTGTTTTACGGCAGCTACGCTATCTCCTCCTCCAACAAGTGAGAAGGTTCCGTTGTTTGTTGCTTCTGCAATTGCATCACCAAGAGCGATTGTTCCTTTAGCAAAAGGTTCCATCTCAAAAACACCTAAAGGCCCGTTCCAAAGAATGGTCTTGCTATTTTTTACCACTTGAGCAAAATTCTCTAGTGATTTTGGTCCTGCATCAAGTCCTTGCCATCCGTCAGGAATTTCATTGATCGGTTCTACTTTAGTATTTGCAAATTCTGAAAAGCTATCTGCTGCAAGAACATCAACCGGCAAATGAACGTTTACATTCTTTTCTTTAGCTTTTTTCAATATATCTAAAGCGAGTTCTTGTTTATCATCTTCACAGATCGAACTCCCAATTTGACCTCCTTGTGCTTTGATAAATGTATACGCCATTCCACCTCCAAGAATCAAATCGTCAACTTTATCAAGAACATTCTCGATCACGGTGATTTTTGAAGAAACTTTTGCGCCTCCTAAAATGGCTAAAACCGGACTCTCATTGTCATTAAGCACTTTATCAATGCTCTCGATTTCTTTAGCCAGTAAGTAACCAAAACATTTTTTCTCCGGGAAAAACTGCGCTACAATGGTCGTTGAGGCATGCGCTCTGTGCGCCGTACCAAAGGCGTCATTTACATAAATATCTCCCAATTGAGATAGCTGTTCTGCAAAGCCTTTATCTCCGGCCGTTTCCTCATCGTGATAACGCAGGTTCTCAAGCAATAAAATTTCGCCAGGCTCCAATTCTGAAGCTGCTTTTTCTGCTGCAGCACCTACACAGTTCTCTACAAATTTCACCTGAACGCCAATGATTTCAGAAACTTTGGCTACAATGTGCTTCAAAGAAAACTCAGGCTCATTGTTTTTAGGTCTTCCTAAGTGAGACATTAAAATCGCCGAACCACCATCTTCTAAAACTTTTAAAATTGTAGGTTTTGCGGCTTCAATACGCGTAGTATCGGTAACCTGATGATTCTCATCTAAAGGCACATTAAAATCTACACGGATTAATGCTTTTTTATTTTCAAAATTAAAATCGTCGATGGTTTTCATGTAATCTGTATTATTTGTGATTTTGGTAATTAACTAGTTGGTTAACGGCCTAACACGATATCGCTGTTAAGCCAATACTGAACAAACAAATATAACGGATAGCGCCAAAAAATACGTTACATTTCTGTTATATTTGGCGCATGCAATTTCAATCAATTCTCGGGCAAAATTTCATTAAAAAACATCTTACAACCAGTGTAGACCGCGGTCGTGTCGCACATGCACAACTCTTTGTAGGTGCTAGTGGTAGCGGTGTTTTACCGTGTGCGCTCGCCTATGCGCAATACCTTATTTGCAATAATACCGAAGGTGAAAATACAGGCGGATCTGCAGCTTGCAATCTAAAGTTTGATCATCTAGCGCATCCCGATTTACATTTTGCATATCCCGTGGCTCCTAATGACACGGTAAAATCACATCCTGTTTCTGATAATTTTGCTAAGGAATGGCGCGCATTTATTCAGGAAAATCCCTACGGAAGTTTGTACGACTGGCACCGACACATCGGTATTGAAAAAAAACAGGGAAAAATTGGGGTTGATGAAGCTCAAGATATTGTAAAAAAGTTATCACTTAAATCGTACGAAGGGGGCTTTAAAGTAATGATCATTTGGATGGCTGACAAGATGAACAATGCTGCGTCCAACAAGCTTCTAAAACTGATTGAAGAACCACCGCAAAAGACCATTTTCCTCCTTATTGCCGAAAATGAAGATCAAATAATTGACACCATCAAATCGCGTTGTCAAGTCTTGCGCTTCCCTCCTCTTGCAGCCGAAGCTTTAGAAAATGCCTTGATCAACGAGCATAATTGCGATGCTGCTGAAGCGAAAAAGTTGGCTATTAAAGCACACGGAGATTATAATCTTGCTCTACATTTATTGGACCATAGCAGCGATGAAGAAGAGTTTGAAACTTGGTTTGTAAGTTGGGTGCGCACAGCTTTTAAAGCACGCGGAAATAAAAAAGCCATCATTGATCTGATCGCGTGGAGTGAGAATATTGCTTCAAAAGGTAGAGAAACACAAAAGAGTTTTTTAGGCTACTGTGAAGATTTTTTTAGGCAAGCCATGTTATTGAATTATAATGCTAAAGAATTGGTGTATTTACAGCCGGTAACCCAATTTGAACTGGCTAAATTTGCCCCATTTATACACGGTAACAACATCAATTCACTTATCGAAGAATTGCAAACTGCAGCGTATCACATTGAACGGAATGGTAATGCCAAGATCGTTTTAACTGATCTCTCTATAAAACTCACTCGTTTATTACATACAAAAGCATAAAAAAAGGCAGCTCTTAAGAGCTGCCTTTTTAAAACCAATTGGTTCAAATATTATTCTGCAGAAGTTGTGTCTTCTACTTCTGTTGCAGGAGTTTCTGCAGGAGCACCACTGTAAGCAGTATTTAAAGCTTTTAAAACTTCATCTGTGATATCTAATGCTGCTTTTCCGTAGAGAATATTTCCGCTATCATTTTTTCCGTAGATATAATCATAACCGTTCTCTTCTCCGTAAGTGTCGATAAAATCGCGAACCTTTGTAATTACAGAATCAACAGCCGCTTGACTCTCTTGCTGAATTTGTCCACCACGCGCTTGTTGCATTTGCTGAATTTCTTGCTGTAATGCTCCCAATTCTTGCTCTTTGGCCTGGCGCTCTGACGGACTCATAGATTGTGCATTTTTCTGATATAAATCGACTTTTATTTGAAATGCCTGAATTTTAGGCTGAAGCTCTCCGCGGATCTCTTCGCTCAATTTATTGTACTTATCCTGAACTTCGGTCATCTCGGTGTATTCTTCAAAAAGTTTCTGCGTATCGACAAAACCAGATTTTGATTTTGAACAACTCGCCAAAACAAGGGCAATTAATAAAAGACTGAATTTAGTTTTCATATTAGATTTTTAGATTTTGTTGCAAATGTAATTAGTTGGTTCAGATAAGTACCATTTTACTGCAAAATCTTAGTTATTGTAAAAACAAATAGTAAAACTCCTTGTAATAATTAAATCTTATTATTTTTAGGTTTAAATAAGATGATTTAAGCTGTTTTAAGAATTTCCACATATAAATAGTCGTATTAAAGCACAGAAAGCCCTAAAAACGCTTTATTTTGATTATTTACTCAATTTTAAGACATAAATCAAGGAAGAATACTCACCAGAGCGTCTTGCACTCCAATTTGATCGTAAACCGGTTAAAAATGCTGACCAAGGTTGAAAGAAAGAAGATGCCTTATATTTTTCAGATAACAGACTTACATAAAACGAATCAAAAACTAACGGCTTACTTTCTTCTAAAATAAATCCGTGTGCTTCAAACAAGCTTTTTATACTCTTTGCAGAAAAATGATGTAAGTGTCTTGGTACGTCCCAAGCAGCCCAAAAATTTTTATAATGTTTCGCGTCTAAAGAATTGAAATTGGGAACAGCAACAAACAAAACACCATTTTTATTTAAATGATTTTTTAACCATTCGATTTGATGTTGTAAATCTGGAACATGTTCTAAAACATGCCACATCGTGATCGCATCAAATTTTTGCGTGCTTACCGCATCTATATTTTGAAAAAGCGCGATTCCTTTTTCCGAAGCTTTTTTTCTTGCATCTGGCGAAGGTTCAATTCCGGTTACCTTCCACCCTTCATTTTTTGCTTGTTTTAAAAAATCACCGGTTCCTGCTCCAATATCTAAAAGTGCTCCTTGAGCTACTCGAGAAGAAACTAATTGCAATTTTTTCTTCAGCATAAATCGCTTAATGAAGTGATATGCTTTTTCAAAAAGACCTTTTTTTGAATCGGTGTGCGAAATGTAATCCTCACTTAAATAATACTGATCCAAATTTTCTGGAACAGGAAGTGTAGCATACTTATCTAACTTTTCATCATAAATCAAATCAAATTCTTCTTTAGAAACAGAATAATCTTTGATTTTTAAATTGGTCTTTTTAGTCAACGAATGAGATTTTTGAAGAAATAAATGAAAAGTGTTTCACGTGGAACTAAAAAATTAGCGTCCCATATAAACGAGCATTACCGAAATATCACTCGGAGAAACACCACTTACCCGTGAAGCTTGAGAAATAGTTGTTGGCTGAATTTTTGTCAACTTCTCACGTGCTTCATACGAAAGCGATTTTAGTTTAGTATAATCAAAATTGTCTGGAATCTTGATATTTTCTAATCGCTGTAATTTATCTGCGTTCGCCTTTTCCTTTTCAATGTAACCCGAATATTTGATTCGGATTTCGGCTTGTTCTAAAACTTCAGTCTCGAGATTGTTTTCAGCAACGTATTCCTTTACATCTTTAAATGAAAGCATATCCTCTAAAGCTATCTGAGGTCGGCTAAAAATCTTAACCATTTTATCTGATTGCTTCATCGGTGTTGTTCCTTTTTCAGCTAAAACCGGATTGGCTTCTTCAGGCTGAATACTAGTTGTATTGAAAAATTCAACAAGATTTACCGCTTGTGCTTCTTTCTTCTCAAGAGCTTGCATACGCTCTTTACTAGCCAAACCAACCTCAAAAGATCGAGGAGTAAGACGAGCATCGGCATTATCTTGACGTAATAACGTGCGATATTCTGCTCGCGAAGTAAACATACGATACGGCTCTTTGGTTCCTTTGGTAATCAAATCATCTACCAAAACGCCTATATACGCTTCATCTCTTTTCAGGATGAACGGATCTTTTTCCTGAACTTTTAAACTCGCATTTAATCCTGCAACCAGACCTTGAGAAGCTGCTTCTTCATAACCCGTGGTTCCGTTAATTTGACCAGCGAAATATAAACCGTCAACCAATTTAGTTTCTAACGTATGCTTCAACTGCGTTGGTGGGAAGTAATCATATTCGATCGCATAACCTGGTCTAAAGAACTTCACATTTTCAAAACCTGAAACTTGACGCAATGCCTTAAACTGAACTTCTTCTGGCAAGGAAGTAGAAAAACCATTTACATAATATTCAATAGTATTCCAACCTTCAGGCTCAACGAACAATTGATGACGATCTTTATCTGCAAAACGATTAATCTTATCTTCTATCGAAGGACAATATCTTGGCCCTGTACTTTGAATTCTACCATTAAACATAGGCGAACGGTCAAAGCCTTCACGAAGCAAATTATGCACCTCGGGACTCGTATAACTCATTTGACAAGAACGCTGTTTTGTCAATGGCTTTGTTGCATTACTAAAGCTGAATTTTTGTGGATCTTCATCACCAGGCTGCTCGATCATTTTTGAAAAATCAAGACTTCTACCATCAACACGTGGAGGTGTTCCGGTTTTCATTCTACCTGAATCAAAACCTAAATCAACTAATTGTTCAGTAATGCCAGTTGCCTTACGCTCCCCTGCTCTACCACCTCCAAATTGTTTCTCACCAATATGAATGAGTCCGTTTAAGAAAGTTCCGTTAGTCAGAATTACCGACTTAGATTTGATCTCGATTCCTAAAGAAGTACGCACGCCAGCAACCCGATCACCTTCGACTAAAAGACCATTTACCATCTCCTGATAAAAATCAAGATTAGCAGTATTCTCTAACATCAAACGCCATTCTTCAGCAAAACGCATACGGTCACTTTGCACACGTGGACTCCACATTGCAGGTCCTTTACTTTTATTAAGCATCTTAAATTGGATCGCAGTTTTATCAGAAACAATTCCGCTATAACCACCTAGTGCATCAATCTCGCGTACGATTTGTCCTTTTGCAATTCCTCCCATAGCAGGATTACAAGACATTTGCGCGATGGTTTGCAAATTCATCGTAACCAATAATGTTTTGCTTCCAGAATTGGCAGCCGCAGCTGCGGCTTCACAACCTGCGTGGCCACCTCCCACAACAATCACATCGTATATATCTTCAAAAAAACTCATTGTTCCACGTGAAACATTTAATTATACTTCCTTAAAAAATGGGCGCAAAGATACTGAAAATTAAAGGGAAGACCATAGCCTATACAGCCCATAGTGCTAGATACTCATCTTCCTTCTTGCGCATATTGGATTTCTCATCATCGGTCTTATCACCGTAACCGCACATATGCAACAAACCGTGTATGATTACACGGCGCAATTCTGTGTCAAAATCTACATTAAAATCCTTTGCGTTATCAGCAACACGATCGGTACTAATGTAGATCTCGCCATTTAAAATAGTACCTTCGGTATAATCAAAAGTGACTATATCTGTTAGCGTATCGTGGTCTAAAAATTGCTGATTTATTTCTAAAAGAAAATCATCTGAACAAAAAACATAACCCAAACTATCTATTCCATAAGACTCTTTAAGCGCTGCTGCTTTTAGCCAACTTTCAACACGTTCAGACTGTTCTAAAACAAAATCATTTTGACTACTAAATTCAATCATTATCCTTCTTGAAGTATCGTTTAACTTTTAGTTTATAATTATCCTGTAAAGGCAATTTGTCTCTATTCAAAATCTCTTTGGAATTAAAATAGCGCTTCGCTTCAGGAATGGCATTTGACGTTGTATTATTGTATACCTTACTAGTACTTTCAGATTCCCTTTGATTGTTTTGATCCTTCTCCTGCTCCGCTTCTTCCATCTTTAAAAACTGCTGAATTACTTCATTCATCTTACGCTTAGCCACATCGGAATCGCCACTCAACAAATCATCTTCAATCGACTCTAAATATTGTAATACTCGTTGGGTTTCTTCGTCCATCCCAGTTTGCTGAAGCATATCTTCTAACTGATTTCTTATAGCTTCTTGCTGTTTATAAATCTCATATTGTCTGGCTAATTCAGACTCAGATGAACCGCCTTCATTTTGTCCTTGTCCTTGATTTTCATCTCCAGATTCACCACCAGCTCCTTCACCTTCTTTACCCTCTTTTCCATCTTCCCCTTGATTCCCACTTTCACCGGTTTGACCCTCCTTTTCTCCTTGACCCAATTTTTCTTGAAGTTGTTTCTGCGACATAATGATATCAGATAGTTGTTTTCCGCTACCTTTTCCTCCACTAGGGAACGGCATAGGTGCACCAGAGCTACCAGAACCCATTGCAAAAGATAATTCTGCTTGCATATTATCTAGAATATCTGAAAGCATATCTGCTAAAGTATTTGCTCCAGCAAAAACATATTGTTCACTAGCTACCCCTTTTACAATATCATTGTCTGCTAGACGCTCCAAACTTTGATCAAGATTGTAGGTAATCTCTGTTAATTGCTCATTTATGTCCTCTTGAATGCTAGGATTGCGTAATGACAATACAAACAAACTATCATCAATGTGTTCAAAATTCTCTCTCAATTGATTCTGTTTGACCAAATATTTAGAGAATGAAGGATTGCCATTATCAATATTTGAGAACTTATCTTTTAAATCCTCCTGATCAAAAGAAAAAATAACCAAATTATCTAAAATCTGTCTCAACATTTCGACATCCTCTTGTAATTGCTCAACATCACCTCCACCGCCAGAAGCCATTTGCTGCATCAACTTTTGACCCATTTTCTGCATCTTCTTCCCTGCGTTCTTTTGACTGGATTTTGCATCCTCTTGAGACTTTGAATCTTCAGGATTCTCTAAATTTTTCACGGCCTTTTCTTGCGCTTGCTGAATCTCTTCTTCTAATTTTTGATCTTCGGGAATATCTATGGGTTTACTTAATTCTTGATTCTCTTGTTTCAAATCAGCAAGTTCCCTCTTCAAGCTTTCAAAAGATTCATAAAGTTCTTTCTGTTTATCTAATTGTGGATTATCACTACTTCCTTCTTTCTCTTGCTCACTCCCTAATTTATTTAACGAACGCCCTATTCGTTCACCTTTAGTCTGTACAAAAAAGCGCTTGGTAAGTTCGAGTAATTGATTCATAGATCGACTCGAATTCTTAGAATTCTTAGCCATCTCATCAAGCTTATCTTTGAGTTCATCTTCCTCCATCAAATTCTGAAGTTTAGATAACTCATCTACAAGTTTTTCTTGCTCTTTAAGTTGCTCCTCGTTCTTTTCTAAACGCTCTTTTAAAGCCTTACTTTTTTCTGAGGGTGACTCTGAAAGTTCGTCTAAAGCATTCAAGCTTTTTTTCAACTTTTCAGCATAAGATTGCATCATTTCCTCTTGTGCCTTTTGTCTACTTAAAAATGATTTTATTTTGCGCTTATCATTAAAATCTAAATTTTCCTTCTCCTTCTGAAGGTTCTGTAATTCTTTTAAATCACGTTCTTGATCCTGCATACGTTCAACAGATTTATCAAGACCATCTAAAGATGTTTTTTGCAATTCGAGTTGTTTATCAACGGCGGCTTCCTTTGTCAAAGATTGAAAGGAAAACGTCTCAGAACGCGTGCTTTTAAAACCATGCAATGCGTCATTATCCCGTACTTCAAAATAATAAGTGTAAGAAACCCCACGAGTCAATTGCAAATCACCCGGAAAGGCAAAATAAAATTGATCAACCGTGGTCTTTTTGACCGGAATATTAATTGTAAAACTATTATCTATCTGATTTTCATTATAATAAACCAATTTAACATCGCGTAATCCATAATCGTCTGCTACATTTCCTCTAAAATAAGTTTCATCATCACCAAGTGTATCCTTTCTTACTTCAAGATCTAGTTCAGGATACCCGTCACGTATGACCTCTATTTGATAATTTAATTGCTCATAACGCTCTAAACCATCGTTACTCGCAGCAATGCTATAATCCACAGAACGGAATAACTGACTGTCAAAAGTAAATTCATTTATGTCCTGTTTAAAAACATACGCCGAATCTGCAATCCATTCTACCTTATCGGTGTTTCGGGTATCTAACATCCATTGCACTTGGGTCCCTTCAGGAATGGTGATATTCCCTGTATTTTCAACCAACTCATCGGCTCTATTCAAATATTTAGGAAAATCCAATTTCACGCTCAAGGTTGAAATCGCTGGGGTATTCACTAATGTATAGCGGTAATTCCTTGAACTGAATCCATTCCCTTCAAAATAAAAATCAAGATCTTCAGAAGCTTGCGCTACGATATACTCAAAGATCCCAGTGCCTTTTTTCTGCATAAAATAAGACACTCCATTAAGCTCGATCATTACCTCTTCTGGTAACTTATCGCCTTCCACCTCTACCTGAATATCTACAGGCTGACCTTCAATAACTTTTTGTCCGGGATCTTTCAAATGAAAAGAAAACGGTGCCGGTGGTGAATAATGGGTTTTATAATCCAGCACTCTGTTTGCACTCTCACTAAAAAGAGAAACTCCGCTGCTTAAACTGATTCCCACAAAAATGAGTACCGGAATAAGCGCGTATTTCAAGTATTTTAAATTCTTTTTGTAATCAATGGCCAACGTAAACGGAATTGGCTCGAGCTCTTTACTTTTTTGTAAAACACTCGCCCTAGCCAAATCTGAAGTTTGAGCGGTCGCTTGTAATTGTAACGTATTTAATAATTTATCTTTTACTTCGGGAAAATGATTTCCAATCAATTTTGAAGCTTCACTGTAGTCGATTCCCTTAGATAATTTAAACAAACGCAAAATCGGGATCCCAATAAACCGAATCAACAAAAGCGCTTCTATCCCTCCAAAGGACCAAAAAAGAATTCCCCTACCCCAAGTGTTGAGCCAAAAGAAATATTCGATACCCAAAACCAACAGTACATAGGCCAGGCCAATCGCGATAAAAAATAGCAATCCTCTAAGGAGTTCATCCTTGTAATATTTTCGAATAAAACGCTCTAATTTGGCCTCTAATTGGTGCAAAATGGCTCTGATTTAATCTATTTATATTTCAATAACTAAAACTACGATAATATATTATAGCCGCTACGCATGAAATACACAAGCCTGTAAACCTAAAAATCCTTGATTTTAAGCTTATTAAAATTATATCCTTAAGAATACGTAACAGTGAACTTGTGATGTGCGACACTTGCTGATATTAAGTACCTTTGCATCCTAAAATTTCTATATGCATCAAAATGTACGTGTGCGTTTTGCACCAAGCCCTACCGGACCTTTACACATAGGTGGTGTAAGAACAGCATTATATAACTATTTATTTGCCAAAAAAAATAACGGAACCTTTGTTCTTAGAATTGAAGACACCGATCAAAACCGATACGTTGAAGGCGCAGAAAACTATATTGTTGAAGCGCTAAACTGGTGCGGAATTCCTTATGATGAAGGACCAGGAAAAGAAGGTGGTTTTGGTCCTTATCGCCAAAGTGAGCGCAAGGATAAATACTTTGCTTTTGCTGAAAAACTCATCGCATCAGGAGATGCTTACTATGCATTTGATACTGCTGAAGCTCTTGATGCACATCGCAAAGATCACGAAGAACAAGGCAAAACCTTCATCTACAATTGGCACAACCGTGAGCAATTAGATAATTCTCTGAACCTGTCTCCTGAGGAAACTCAAAAAAGAATTGAAGCCGGAGAAGATTATGTGATTCGGTTTAAATCACCGCAAAGCGAAATCCTGGAACTCGAAGACTTGATTCGTGGTTCGGTTGAAGTGGATACGAGCTTACTTGACGATAAAGTTTTATTTAAAGCAGATGGTATGCCAACGTATCATTTGGCCAACATAGTTGATGATCACCTTATGGAAATCACACACGTAATTCGTGGCGAAGAATGGCTTCCATCTCTTGCTTTACACGTTATGCTTTATCGCGCTTTTGGTTGGGAAACTCCACAGTTTGCGCATTTACCTTTGATTATGAAACCCGTAGGTAAAGGAAAATTGAGCAAACGTGATGGTGATAAAATGGGATTCCCTGTTTTTCCTCTTGAATGGAAAGATCCTAAATCTGGAGACCTATCAGCCGGATATCGTGAAGATGGCTATTTGCCGGAAGCGGTAGTAAATATGCTTGCCTTTTTAGGATGGAATCCAGGTACCGAAAAAGAAATTTATGCTTTAGAAGAACTCATTCAGGATTTTGAACTGAGCCGCGTACATAAATCTGGAGCCAAATTTGATCCTGAAAAAACAAAGTGGTTTCAACAACAGCATTTGCACAATGCTACTGATGAATCATTAGTTTCAGGTTTTCAAGCCATTTTAAAAGAAAAACGTTTTGACGTTGACGATGCGTATGTAAAGCAGGTAATTCATCTGGTTAAAGAACGTGCTGTTTTTATTGCAGACCTTTGGGAACAAGGTAATTTCTTTTTTGAAAGACCAACTTCTTATGATGAAAAAGCAGCCAAAAAAGCTTGGAAAGAAGATACCGGCACGATTATGACCTCCTTGTCAAAAATCATTTCAGAAACTGAAGATTTTACTGCTCAAAACCTTTCTGCTAATGTAAAAGGCTGGATTCAAAATGAAGGTCTAGGTTTTGGTAAAGTAATGCAACCTCTACGTTTAAGTCTTGTAGGTTCTATGTCTGGACCCGATGTGTTTGACATTGCTGCGACCATTGGTAAAGCAAAAACTTTAGAACGCATTCGCTTTGCGATAGAAACGCTATAGATATAACACGATTCCTGCAGTAATAAGTCCTAGATTTCCTTCAAAGTTTGTTGCTGCAGGATCTTTTAATTCTAATCCCTCATCATTCAGCTTGTTCAAAGCATTGGTAAAACCGTATTGGTAATTTGCAGTCAAACGCACATGTGTAAAACCTGCGCTCAAGCCTACGGTTACTAACCCATTTACACGAGACCACTCCTGTATGTCTTCAGCTGTTAGACTTGTATAATTTTGAAGTACAAAATCACTTTGATTTACATCATCTAATTCCATTTTACCATTAACCTGAACTATTGGTCCTACTTCTAGACTTAAATGATCTCCTGCGATCAAATAGCTCAGCAAAAGTTTAACCTGTGCCCCACTCCAAGTATATTCAACTTTTTCAACAGTTGAAGCTTCTCCTCTGGCATTCATACTTATAGAAGTTTGCATAAAATCTACTCCAAAAATCAAATCGAAGTTGTTATAAAATGCAGATCGTTTAGATAAGCCTACTAAAAAACCGGCTTCCTGATTGGTCTCAAAATTTGAAGAATTAAGGTCGAGCAGTGCATATTGACCCTGAACGCCTATTCTATTAGAATCATATTTGTGACGTTGTGCGTGAATTGAAAACGTACTTAGAATTAGAAGAAAAAAGAAAAAAGGCCTCAAGTGTTACGAATTTTTAAAATGGGCGACAAATGTATTGTATTTTTAGTAAGAATATACTTGCCTTTTTTAATAATTAAAACTTATAATATGAGCTATTTTGTGCCTATTTTTCTGTTTTTAGGGATAATTGTCTTGATTTCAGCAGTTTTCATTGTCAAACAACAAACGGCTGCAATTATCGAACGCTTCGGAAAATTTACCAGTGTTAGAAATTCTGGAATTCAGCTTAAAATCCCTTTGATCGATAAAGTTGCCGGTCGTGTGAACTTGCGTATTCAGCAATTGGATGTGATCGTTGAAACTAAAACTAAAGATGATGTTTTTGTTCGATTAAAAATTTCGGTACAGTTTCAAGTTGTAAAATCAAACGTTTATGACGCCTTCTATAAACTTGAAGATCCTCAAAATCAAATCACTTCTTATGTATTTGATGTTGTTCGATCTGAAGTTCCAAAAATGAAATTGGATGATGTTTTTGAGCGCAAAGACGATATTGCGATCGCGGTAAAAAGCGAACTGAATCAATCGATGACCGATTACGGTTATGACATCATCAAAACTCTGGTTACCGATATTGATCCTGATCAACAAGTGAAAATCGCAATGAACCGCATTAACGCTTCAGAACGAGAAAAAGTTGCTGCAGAATATGAAGCCGAAGCAGAACGTATTAAAATAGTCGCTAAGGCGCGCGCAGAGGCCGAAAGTAAGCGTTTACAAGGTCAAGGTATAGCAGACCAGCGTAGAGAGATTGCACGCGGTCTAGAGGAGTCTGTAGAGGTTTTAAACAATGTAGGAATCAATTCTCAAGAAGCTTCTGCATTAATTGTAGTTACACAGCATTATGATACCTTACAATCAATAGGTGAAGAAACTAACAGTAATTTGATCTTACTGCCTAATTCTCCACAAGCGGGTAGCGATATGCTTAACAATATGATCGCGAGTTTTGTCGCTTCAAACCAAATTGGTGAAGAGATGAAAAAGCGTAACGAGCAATTGGGTTTAAAAACACCAAAAAAGAAAGATAAACCGAAACCAGAATCTGGCTATGATGATGATTTTGATGACGATCTTTCTTCGTTATAATTTGGGATCGTTTTTAAATTAACTTTTTCAAGTAAAGCCTTCAGAGTATTAAATACTTTGATGTAGCAAATAAAAAAACCGGAGTATAAACTCCGGTTTTTTTATTTTTCTATTTCAATAGCAATTTATTTCTTGTCGTCTATATTCTTGACCTTAACTTTCTTGATTCCTAATATTTTATTTACTGCTTTTAAAACCAGTGTTTTCTGAACTATAGCTCCAACAGAACTCGCCACAAAACTTACCGGTGCAAAAGAATCCTTAGTCTCTTTGATACTTAGCTTAAGTTGCTCTTCATCTATCCGTTGTTGCAACTTTAAAATTTTAAGATCTTGATTGATCTGGTCAAATGATTTGTATACCTTCATAGTTACTCCTGTAAGTGTTTGAATTCTTCATCTAAAACATCTTCCTGCGTTGAATCGTTGAAGAAAACTTTAGAATACTTCTTTAAAACAATTTCTGTAATTAAAGGTTTTCCAAATAATTTGTAAAGTATGAATAATAGCAAATAAATACCCGCTACTATAAAATAACCATAACTTAAACTACCTAAAGATTCTCCTATAACGATAGCTACACCTACTGATATAAAGAGTATAAAAATAAGAAAAATACTACCGCTTACCATTAGGTTAACCAAGGATACGGCACCATCCATCATTTTTTTGAAACTATCTAATTTGTAGTACTCTAGACTACTGTTTAGATATTTTTTTGCATCGTCTGATACTTTACTTATATGCTCTGAAATATTGAATATCGACATCCACGCTTATGCTTTTGCAGTTGGTACATCAACATCTTTTACATCTTCAACTACCTCATCTGTAGCTTTAGCATTTTTCTTTCTTAACTCTTCAAGCTTTTTTTCCATAGAAACCAAAATGTTGTCTGCTTTTGAACTGGCAGTTCTTAAGGTATCTTCTAACTTTTCATCAAAAGACTTCTTAGCATCTTTTGCTGAAGCTGATAAGTGATCTGAAGTTTCTTGAATTTGCTTTTCTAATTTCTTCTTAGCTTCTTTAGCATTCTTAGAGATTTTCTTTCTGGTTTTATCTCCACTTTCTGGTGCGTATAAAAGACCAAGTCCTGCTCCTATTGCTGCTCCAGTTACTAATGCTAAAATGGTGTTACTTGTTTTTGACATGGTGATTGTTTTTTGTTATACTCAAAAGTAAGAATGTTAAATTCTAATCTCCGTTAATAACCGGTTAATAAATTGACTATTAACCTTAAAGGTATGCTAAAAAAGGGCCGCGAGGGCCCTTTTACTGTAATTATTATAAGACTAAATTATAGGTTGTTAACCGAATTTTCTAATAGTTCGTTTCCTGAGGTTTTCATTTCTTCAAGATAAGCAGCAACTTCTTCTTCAGCTTGATCTACTTTATTTAATTGAATTAAAACAATTAAGGTTTCTAAGACTGCTAGACGGGTTCCTATTTTCTTTGCTGAAGTATTGAAAAGTTCTTTCAACTCTTCATAATCTACATCTTTAGCCAATTCACGTATTCTCGCAATCGCCTTTACCCGCTTCTCATCTGGCACTTGCGCCAGCTTCTTCCCTACTTTTTTAATTTCATTTAAAGCAGGAATTTGCGGAATTTGCTTTTTTGGTGCTGCTTTAGGCTGCTCTTGTTTAGTAGATTTTGATGCTACTTTGGCCCAAGTATCTCGTAGACCCACCGTTTTATTAAATACTAAATGCTCAGCGGTACTGTCTTTATCAACATTGAAATAGCCTAAGCGCTGAAACTGAAAAATATCCATCGGCTGTACCTCGCTAAGACTTGGTTCTAAATAACCGGTAATGGTTTCTAAAGAATTTGGATTAAGATGCTCCATAAAGTCAACATCTTTATCACCATCTGGAGACTCGTGATTGAACAGGCGATCATACAAGCGCACTTCAGCTTTAATAGCATGCTTAATTGAAACCCAATGCAAGGTTCCCTTTACTTTACGCAGACTTGCTTCGGTACCGCTTCCACTTCGAGAATAGGCATCGTATGTACAATGAATTTCAGTAATGTTTCCGTCAGCATCCTTAACTACAGACTCTCCTTTGATGATATAGGCATTCTTTAAACGCACTTCTTTACCTAAGGTAAGTCTAAAGTATTTGCTGTTTGCGTTTTCTTTAAAATCCTCTTTCTCGATGTATAATTCTTTAGAAAAAGGCACTTTTCTATAGCCTGCACTTTCATCTTCCTGATTATTTTCGGCTTCTAACCATTCTTCCTGATCTTCAGGATAATTGGTGATTACCAATTTTACCGGATCTAAAACAGCCATAACCCGTGGCGCTGTTTTATTAAGATCTTCACGAACATTGAATTCTAAAAGCGAAACATCGATCACATTGTCGCGTTTTGCAACCCCAACGGCATCTATAAAATTACGTATAGCAGCAGGCGTATACCCACGTCTTCTAATTCCCGAAATGGTAGGCATTCTTGGATCATCCCAACCGCTTACGATACCTTCTTGCACAAGCTTAAGTAACTTACGCTTGCTCATAATCGTAAAACTCAAGTTTAAGCGCGCAAATTCACGTTGTTTGGGTTTGATACCGTTTGTATACACATTGTCTACAAACCACTCATAAAGTGGTCTGTGCGGCTTAAATTCAAGCGAACATAAACTGTGTGAAACTTGTTCTACATAATCGCTCTCTCCGTGTGCCCAGTCGTACATTGGGTAAATATTCCAGGTATTTCCGGTACGGTGATGCGCCTTGTTTATAACACGATACATTATGGGATCACGCAATAGCATATTAGGCGATTGCATATCTATCTTAGCACGTAAAACGTGTACCCCTTCAGCAAATTCACCTTTTGCCATTTTCTCAAACAGCTCTAAATTCTCTTCTACGGAACGCTCCCGATACGGACTGTTAGTTCCAGGCTCTGTAGGAGTTCCCTTTTGCTCAGCCATCGCTTCACTAGACTGTGAATCGATATACGCTTTGCCTTCTTTTATAAGCTGAATGGCCCAATCATACAACTGCTGAAAGTAGTCTGAAGAATAACAAACTTTATCCCACTTGAAGCCTAACCATTTGATATCTTCCTGAATTGCATCTACATACTCCTGTTCTTCCTTTGAAGGATTGGTATCATCAAATCTCAGGTTAACCGGTGCATTGTACTTCTCACCCAGTCCAAAACTGATGCAAATAGCTTTACAATGCCCAATGTGTAAATATCCATTAGGTTCCGGTGGAAATCTAAAGCGTAAATCTTCTTTAGGAAATCCGTTAGTAATATCTTCTTCTACGATCTGCTCTAAAAAATTGAGCGCTACATAATCTTCTGCCATAGCTTAATAAATGCTGAAAAAATAGAATTACTCGTCTATCGAGCTTCAACTGTGGTACATCATTGTTTAAATAACATACGCTATAAGTTGCCAAAAATACTAAAAATACACGTGCTGAAACGTGATTAGCAGTCTATTTAAACCTCTACAATCAAGTTCCTGCTCTGCTTTATAAATAATATCTTTACGCTATAAAAAATAAGCTGCTATGGGCGTTATAAAACTCAATCGCGTAAAAGTATATGCATACCACGGTTGTCTGGTAGAAGAAGGTCAAATAGGTTCTGATTATCTCGTAGATCTTAAAATTAATACAGATATCTCGCTACCTGCTCAATCAGATAATTTGAGTGATACCGTAGATTATGTACATCTCAATAAAATCATTAAAGAAGAAATGGCACAACGTTCTAAACTTCTAGAACACGTATGTGATCGTATATTAAATCGTTCTTTATCAGAACTTTCAACAATTACAAAAGCTAAAGTTACTGTGCGCAAGATCAATCCGCCCATTGGTGGAGATGTGGCTTCGGTGGGAGTTACTATGAGTAAAAAGCGCTCGTAAAATCGATCTGACTGCTGCGCTACTTAGGATTATCTCTTGAATAGCTTTTATATCTAAAGAAAAAACTTAAATTTGCAGTCCTAATTAAAAAGGGTGTCGTGGCCGAGTGGCTAGGCAGTGGTCTGCAACACCATCTACAGCGGTTCGAATCCGCTCGACACCTCAACAAAGACTCTTCTATTAAGAAGGGTCTTTTTTTATGCCCTAGCATTTTATTTAAAACGGAATAGAATCTCCCTCTATAAACTCATTCTCCGGCGCAATATCTTCAATACGCTTTTCTATCTGTTGAATTTCTGAAGGAAATAAACCTTTTGAAATAAGGAGTAAACCAAATAAAAACATCAATACACTAATGATCTTCTTGATCACAGCAATGCGGGTAGGTGTAAGTTTGCTGCGTAGTTTTTTAGCAAGAAGAATTTTAATAATATCAATGATCAAATAGGTAGTGAGGATAGAACCAAAAAATACCGTTAAACGTTCGGCATTCATATCTAATTGAGGCCCGGCAGAAATTAAAATGACCAACCAAAATCCCAGTACTCCAATGTTAATAAAGTTGAGTAAAAACCCTTTTACAAAAAGCCCTAAATAGTTGCGCTTACTCATTACAACGGTAGGATGCTCATCATCGTCAAGCTTATTTTTTTTGACCCGTAAAAAAGACATCACTCCATAGACTGCGAGTAACATCCCGCCAAAAATGTAGAGTGCAGGATCATCTTTTAATTTGTCTAAAAGCTGACTGGTACTAAAATAGGCTATTAATATAAAAACCGTATCTGCTGTAACTACACCTATATCAAACAGAAAAGCTGCTCTAAAACCTTTTAAAGCAGCAGTTTCTAATAACACAAAAAACACGGGTCCTACCAGAAATGCGAGTAAAAAACCCAGTGGAATTGCTGTTGAAATATCTTGTAGCATTTAGGAGTATGAAGTCTTGAATTTCTGAAAGTTCAGAAAAAAATTATTCTTAGAATAATTAGATTAAGATGCTCACTTTTGAAAACCAAAAGTCTATACTCACAAAAGTAACGAAATTGAATCAAATTACTCCATCACCCGCACGCGACCTCCTATAAACTTGTTTTTGATCAATTCGGTTGGGTTGCCGTAAACATCTACATCACCACCGGCTCTGATCTTAACCTCTGCGGTTCTTCGTGCAAAAATATCAGCTTCTCCCCCAGCCTGAATACGTATCTTGGTATCAGTGGTTTCAAGAGATTTTCCTTCAAAGACTCCACCAGTATTAACTTCAACATTTTGATTGATAGCGCTTCCGCTTGCGGTGATAATTCCGCCGGTAACGGCACGCATTTCAGCATTTTCAACTTTTAAACCTGCAGTAACTTGAGCACCTTCTTGCACTCTAATCTCGATCTTAGGCTGTTCAAGCAATTCGTTTACCACAATCTCTGCACCTTCATTACCATCAATCACTTTTAGATCATTATAATGCACTTCTACAAAAGTCTCATTTCCATCAAAGATCTTGTCAAAATCCATACGTATTTTTAAAACGCCATCTTTATTAACAAGTTCAATGTATTCTGTATCCTTTCCTTTAAGGTAAACTTTATTTTCTGAGTCTTTGATAAGATTGACGCGCATGCGGTCAAAAACTTTTACTTCGGTAAAATCGCCTACATCTTTGGTATTGTCTTGTGCAAAAGTTGCACCTGCAGTTACCAATAGAACTGCCATGATTAGTTTTTTCATAAGAATTGATTTTTCGTATTTAAAAGACCAATCGCTTTTTGATTTGTTACAGTAAGCCCTTTATTGAATCGCCTCTTTAACTTCAACCAAAGTAAAATCAAGGTGCTTTTTAACAAGATCTGCTTCTTTTACTTTTACATAAACCTCATCGCCAAGCGTGATCGTGGCTCCGGTTTTACGACCTACAATAGCGTATTTCTCCTGATCAAAATCAAAATGATCGCCTTTAATATCTCGTAAACGAATCATTCCCTCACATTTATTGTCTACGATCTCTACATAAATTCCCCATTCGGTAACTCCGGAAATAACACCCAAGAAGGTTTCATCTTTATGATCTTGCATAAACTTCACTTGCATGTATTTGATAGAATCACGTTCTGCACTGGTAGCCAGATATTCCATATCGCTACTGTGTTTACACTTCGATTCATATTCTTCTTCTGAAGCAGATTTACCTTGATCTAAATAATGTTGTAAAAGTCGATGTACCATTACATCAGGATAACGGCGTATTGGCGAAGTAAAATGGGTATAATAATCAAAAGCCAACCCATAGTGCCCAATATTTTCTGTACTATACACCGCTTTACTCATCGTACGTATAGCAAGTGTGTCTATCAGGTTTTGTTCTTTTTTACCAACAACATCAGTAAGAAGGTTATTTAAAGAAGCAGTGGTACTTTTTCGATCTTTAAGATTCATTTTATAACCAAAACGTCCTGCGATAGTTTGCAAAGCTGCCAGCTTCTCATCGTTTGGTTCGTCGTGAATACGATAAACAAATGTTTTCTTTGGTGATTGCTTACCAATAAATTCTGCAACTTTTCTATTGGCCAAGAGCATAAATTCTTCAATTAGCTTGTTAGCATCTTTTGAAGATTTAAAGAAAACTCCAACCGGATCATTTTCTTGATCGAGTTCAAATTTTACTTCGACTTTGTCAAAAGAAATCGCTCCATCTTTCATGCGTTGTCTACGCATAATTTTTGCGATTCTGTCTAACTCTAAAGTTGCATTTACAATTGCAGGATCTACGTTATATGACTTTCCGGTAAGTGAAATGTCTTCCGGAATTAATCCTTCTCTGGTTTCTATAATTTGTTGCGCTTCTTCATACGCAAATCGCGCATCACTATAGGTTACTGTGCGCCCAAACCATTGCTTTTTCACTTTACCCGAAGATTTGTCTAATTCAAATACTGCGGAAAAGGTATATTTCTCTTCATTAGGTCTCAACGAACAGGCATTATTTGATAAAACCTCAGGGAGCATAGGCACCACGCGATCTACCAAATACACCGAAGTTGCCCGTTCATACGCTTCTTCATCCAGAATGGTTCCCGGTACAACATAATGCGAAACATCTGCGATGTGAATTCCTACTTCATAGTTTCCATTTTCTAAAACCTGAAAACTCAACGCATCATCAAAATCTTTTGCATCCTTAGGATCTATCGTAAATGTAAGAACATCCCGCATATCGCGACGTTTAGCGATCTCCTCTGGTTTTATACTCGTATCAATAGTATTGGCATAGGCTTCAACCTCATTAGGAAAATCGTGCGGTAAACCATATTGTGCAAGAATAGAATGAATCTCTGTATTATGTTCTCCTGGCAAGCCAAGAACTTTAATGATCTTACCAAAAGGAGAATCGGCCTTTTCCGGCCAGTCTTCAATCTTAACAAGTACCTTTTCACCGTCTTGAGCTCCGTTCAATTTATTCTTCGGAACAAAAATATCGGTACGCATCTTTCCTTCTGCGGAAGTATTTACAAAGGCAAAATTCTTTTGCATCTGCACTACACCAACAAATTCATCGGTTTTTCGCTCAAGGATCTCAACGATTTCCCCTTCATGCTTTTTGCTTCGGCGTTGCTTGTAGACATATACTTTTACCGTATCGCCGTGCAAGGCCTTATTCATATTATTTTTTGGAATATAAATATCTTGTTCCATCCCATCTACCACAACATAGCCGTCACCTCGTGAGGTCGCATCTAGTTTTCCTGTATGATAATGAGAAGTCGCATTGAAGCTATACTTACCTCGATCTTGTTCCTCAATGTGCTTTTTTGCTTTGAGTTGAGCGAGTTCCTTAACGATTTGATTGCGACTGTTGGGATCATCGACCTGAAGTTTGGCCGCGATTTGCTTGTGATTAAAAGATTTACCGGGTTCTCGTTTTAATATCTTAAGTATTTTTTGTGTGAGGTTCCCGATTTTGGAATTTGAATTTCTTCTACGTTTTTTCTTTGGCATTAAATGCTTTTATTAATTACTGCAAAATTAGCGTTAATCGCTAAAACAAAAGGTTTCAAGACGTGAAGTTTTAGTTAATCTTAGTATTTCATAATCAAATAAATAGACATTTAACACTAGGGTAATTAAGATTTAATTTTAAAAACTTTGTTTTTGTTAAATAAATCTT
Organism: Leeuwenhoekiella blandensis MED217; assembly: GCF_000152985.1. Taxonomy (GTDB): domain Bacteria; phylum Bacteroidota; class Bacteroidia; order Flavobacteriales; family Flavobacteriaceae; genus Leeuwenhoekiella; species Leeuwenhoekiella blandensis. The sequence goes on from NZ_CH672395.1 coordinate 4,184,270, forward strand.
AATTTTATTCTATTCATTAATCAAAACTTTTTCGTCATGAAAACGTTTAAATTGAAAAGATACCGAATAGCCTTTCTTTTTATAGGCATTTTTATTCTGGGATTTGTAGCAGTACTCTCCTACGTCAATTCAATATTTTAATAAGATAATCATTTTTAAAAATTAAAAGGGACTCTTAACGGGTTCCTTTTTTTTATTGGCACCGCCAATGGGTTTAATACTCCGAAGCTTGGCTCAAAATTGAAAATTCGTTTCCAAGCGATTTCTCAAGGGTTTGCCCTGAGGTAGTTTATTGATATCATCAAAGAATACACTACGCTGAGTCTTACTTTAATCTTTTCCTTTCAAATTTGAAAAATAGGATCTCTAAAAATCAAAGCTTAAAAACAGTTTTCAACAGTATACATATATATCATTTTTCTTTTTTAAAATTTAAATTAAAACTGTTTGTTATTATAGCTTGTTAATAGCGGTATAACTTTAGGTATTTAAAATTTGGTTTTTAATTTATGGGTAGATATTAACGGGTTATTCAAGAGTTTTTAGCATAAATTTTACTTGATTTATAAGTGCTTATAAAACGCTATTAACAAATGTTGATAACCTTAATTATCAGGTTTTTTTGAATAAGTCGTTATCAACATTTATTAAAAATGACGTTTTATTTTGCTCATAAACGGAAAAGAAAAATCCATAAAATTTTCTTGCATGATATTACCCATGAACTGCTTTGTAATTTTTTCTGAATAAAGCAATTTTCATTTTACATTTTTGACGACAACTTATAAACAAGCATGTTAACTATATGTTAACTCGTTGAAAATGAGATTTTATTATGGATAAGTATAAAATTGAACGTGTCGCTATTTTGTAACTTTAAACATGTTTTTTAATTGTTATAAATGGGACACGCGCACCATCATCACGATCATACGCATGCAGCAGATTTAAAAGGCCGAAACCTCTTAATTAGTATAGGATTAAACGTGTTAATAACTCTGGCACAAATCATAGGAGGCTTGATTTCCGGGAGTTTAGCACTTTTGTCAGACGCTGTTCATAACCTTAGTGATGTGATCTCCTTGATCATAAGCTATATCGCACAGCGCTATTCAAAAAAGGAAGCTTCTACCCATAAAACTTTTGGGTATAAACGTGCAGAGATCATCGCTGCGTTTGTGAATGCCGCCACGCTTATCGTGATCGCAGTACTTCTTATGAAAGAAGCCGTTGAACGATTTTTAAATCCACAAGCTATTGCATCTGATCTTGTAATTTGGTTGGCCGTTTTAGGTATCGTAGCTAATGGGTTGAGTGTTTTGCTTTTACAAAAGGACAGTAAAGGCAATATGAATATGCGCTCGGCTTATCTTCATTTATTAACCGATATGATGGCTTCTGTAGCAGTGTTGGTTGGTGGTATTTTGATGTATTTTTTTAAAATTTACTGGATAGACAGCTTGTTAACATTAGCGATAAGTATTTATCTAATTGTTATGGGATACGGTTTATTAAAATCTTCCTTTAAAGTACTGATGCTTTTTTCTCCAGAAGATCTTGAAATTGATGATCTCATAAAAGAGGTTAAACAGTTAGATGCGATCAAAAACATTCATCACATACACATCTGGCAACTTAATGATGACGAAGTACATCTTGAGGCGCATATTGATTTGAAAAACGATATTAAACTAAGTGCTTTTGACGCAATTCTCTTAGAAATTGAGCATATTGCGATGCATTATGGCATCAATCATATTAACATACAACCAGAATATGATAAGGATGATGCTAAAGAAATTGTTGTTCAAGACTAATCCCTATGGAAATTAAAATTTTAGCTTTTGATGAACTTACTCTTTATAGTTTATATGAATTGCTCCAACTGCGTGCTGAAGTATTTGTGGTAGAACAAAACTGCCCGTATCAAGATGTAGATGGTAAAGATAAAAAAGCACTACACGTTCTAGGCTATCAAGATCATCAACTGGTTGCCTATACCCGAGTTTTTAAACCCGGTGATTATTTTGAAAATGCAAGTATTGGTAGAGTAATTGTTAAGGAAAATGCCCGTAAATACGGTTTTGGTAAGGATATTATGAATGCCTCAATTGCCTTTATAGAAAAGGAGTTTAAACAAGATAAAATTGAATTATCTGCGCAAACCTATTTAAAGAAATTCTATAATGATCTTGGTTTTTATGAAGTAGGTGAAGCTTATCTTGAAGATGATATTCCGCATATAAAAATGATTAAAAACTAAAAAAAGCCGCGAGAAGCGGCTTTTTTTAATACTGTATAACTAAAATTTAAATCTTAACCGGTGTTTTATCTAAATTGATACTATTCAAGGTATCATCAGTAAATTTATAATGACCACGAGTTGTAAAAATTTTAAACTTAAAATTTTTCATCGAACTCAAGGTATCCAGAAATAACCATTTAGATTTTAATAATCTGGGTTTTTTAGATTTTAAACTCAGTTCAAAAATATGTTTTTCGCCATCGCGTTCTGCTACAATATCTGGTGTGATCGATACTTCGCTTCCGCGTCTGATATACGATTTAGGAGACTCAAATCCTTCTGTATCTGCTTTGATATTCTCAAATCCTCTGTCTTCTAAATAGCTTATCGCTGTTCCTAAAATTTCTGTGTTCTTATCAGTATCCTTATCTATAGTTATCATATATATAACATAAGAGATAGACTTTAAATTACTATTAAAATTAAGTTAAAGAGCTGATTTACAACGTTAAAATACTTATATTCTATGCTATTTTATAAATAAAACACAGGAATTTAGAATCTTCTGGTTAATTATGGATTAGTTTAAAAATCAACAGATTATGTCTAGTTTAAAAAATCAGCCTTGTTTATCTGTTTAAGATTTTACGATACTTAGGAGCATCTTTTAAAATCTTCTTGGCTTCTTCTAGCTCTTCGTTATGCGTGATCTGATATTCATACAAGCCTTCTCGATAAAAATAGCGTTTGATAAGTTCGTCAATAATCAACTTTGAAATTTCGCGTTCTCGCGTATTCAATTGCGCTTCTTTAGCGTTGTCAATAGTTCGCATCAAATTTGCATAATCGCTGCTTATCGCGTCCTGTAAATTGTCTTTTGAGGCATCTAGAAATACTTCTTCAAGTTCTTTTTCGGTTTGCGTTTGATATTCAAAACCTTGCGCATCCAAAAACTTTTTAAAGTCAGTATAATCAGCATTTGTAAATTTAAAGTTGTCAAGCGATTCATAATCGTGCTTATAAAAGTAATCTGTAGCAAAATCAAAAATAGCCTGATCGCGCAGTAAAGCTTCAGTAATAGCACTCATTTCGGCAGATTCTACTTGAATATCCGGCAAAATTCCACCGCCATCGTAAACTTTTCTTCCGGTACTGGTTTCAAATTCGTTGTAATCTGCGGCATTGGTACGCACCGCATTACCTTGCTCATCCCGATTCCAATAATCAAGTGCTTGTATACAACGACCACTTGGGGTATAGTAGCGCGAAATAGTGATTTTTAACTGCGTCCCATACGTAAGTTCTTTAGGGCGTTGTACGAGCCCTTTTCCAAAACTACGCGCGCCAATAATAACAGCTCTGTCGTAATCTTGTAGCGAACCAGAAACGATCTCACTTGCAGAAGCGCTACGACCATTTATGAGAACAGCCACCGGGATTTCGGTATCAAAAGGTTCATTACGGGTGTAATATTCCTGATTGTATTTTTCAATTACCGATTTGGTGTTTGTGATCAATTTTCCCTTCGGAAGAAATAAATTACTCACATTAATGGCTTCGGTTAATAAACCACCCGGATTTCCTCTTAAATCAAGTATGATCGAAGTTGCACCTTGTGCTTTCAGATCTTCAACAGCCGCTTTGGTTTCTGAAGATGCTTTTTTATTGAATTTAGAGAGGACTACATACCCTATAGACCCGTCGATCAAGGTGTAAAAAGGTACTGCTTTGATGTCTATCTCTTCTCTTTTAAGACTCGTAGTTTGTAATTTTCCCTGGCGTTTATAGGTAATAGGAATACTGGTTCCCGGAGCGCCTTGTAACAAATCACCGGCATCTTCTTCAAAATCTGCGATGTTGATATCTCCGATTTTTACCAACTCATCCCCTGCTTGTAATCCTGCTTTATCTGCGGGATAATCTTTATATGCTTCAAGAATCGTTATGGTTTTATTGCGTGTTAATACCGAAGCGCCAATACCGGTATACTCACCGCTATTGCTTATGCGTGCATCTTCTACTTCTTGCTCTGTCCAGTATTTGGTGTACGGGTCAAGATCTGCCAGCATTCCTTCAATCGCGCTATCCATCAACTGGCCGGGATTCACCTCATCAACATAATTCATGTTGAGTTCTTTAAACAGCGTGGTAAAGATTTCGATCTGTTTAGCTATTTCAAAAAAGTCACTTTTAAAACTTACGGTCGTAAAAAGAATAACGACTGCCGTTGCTGAGATGAGTATGCGCTTTTTCATAAGATTTCTTTTTAGGTATTCTTTTGAAAGATACTAAGAATGCTACCAAATTTAAAGTGGAGTATTTTGATTTTCAGAGGTTACCTTTGTATTGAATTTGGTAATTAGTTTCACCATCGCCTTTTCAAGTTCGTCAATTACGGGTACTTCTCGACCAGTATAGATAAACATAAACGCATAAGTCTTGTCATTTGTTTGAAACTGCGTCTTATTTTTTCGATAAACTTCGCGCATTAAGCGTTTTATACGGTTTCGGATAACGGCAAGTTTGTGGTTGCGCTTGGCTACCGAAACTCCGGCCTGAATTTGCACCTCTTCTTCAGGCAAGCTGGTTTCCACATAAAATAATAACAGCGGATAAGCACTTATTTTATTCTTTTCAGCAAAGAGCTTGTCAAGAATTTTCTTGCGTTTTAGATGTTCTTTTTTAGGAAAAGTCTGCTTCATTATTTTGCCCTTGGCCAACCGTTTTGAGCTGTAAAGATAGCATACTTCTTTGGTGTGCGTTTTTTGCAGCCTTGTTTAGATCTGTTATTTGATCTTTGAACGCCGGCGATGCAAGCGATCAAGATCATCTGTAGCTTGATATAATTTGTTTTTCAACACTTGGTTTAAATCCGGGTTTGCCTCCAGGAATGTTTCTCTAATTTGATAAGCTTCTTCAGATGTATAACGTCCTATCGTTGCATTCAACCAATTTTTAGGAAAGAAAATATCACCGGTTAACTGAATTTCCTCAAGCAGTTCTAAAGACATTTTAAGGTGTTTTACGCCGCTTTCTTGGCGTAGTGGATGATTGATATAGCCAAGTGCTGAAAGTACCCAAGATTCCTTCTCTCTGTTCTTAGCCTCTTTTAAATCGCTCATAAAAGCATCTCTTGTACGTTCATCTGCGGCTAGTGCAGGTTGCAAATATTGAAAGCGTCTTTTTTTATCTGGATTTGAAATTTGGCTTGCTGCTTTTTGAAGGATTTCTTCAGTTTTATGATGACCAAATAACGCAAGTTGCATCGCCATTCCTGTGTAATCATCTTCATTGAGTTTAAGAGCATCAATTTTGGTCTCTTTATTCCAGATCGCATACAAACGTTTTTTTCCAGATTCGGAATATGCGATGGACTCAAACAGCCCAAAAAGTGTTTTTTTGATCGTTGCAGGAAGGTCTTTTTGCAGTTGTGCATAAACCAGATCTTCTAATTCTTGCTGATGCGATTCCCGTTGCATATCGCTGAGATAGGTCCAAAATAAATTTTGGGTTTGACCGCTTATGCGGCGTAAGATCAACGCATTTTCTTCGGTGGTTAATCCCTCTTTGTACAATTCAAAAACCGACATAGGATCAAGACCGGCATTTAAAAGATTTTCGTGCGTGTTGATATAACTGTAACCCCGAGCTACCGCGTCAGGTATTTGAGCAATGCTTTGTAAAACGCTTTCTTGCTGCGGAAAAATTCCGTAGCCCATGCTGTCATAGTTGTAAATGATCTGTTGAGGTTTTGGGAGTCCTGTTGCTTCTTCTAAAACTAACTCTTCATCAATAATAGCGGCGGTGATCACGTGTGTTGAATCTGAATAAACCAATCCTATTTTGAAGGTTTGCGGCCAGATTTTAGCACTTCCATCTTCAGCATTTTGAGTAAGCTGAAGTTTTTTAATCGCACCATTAGAGTCATAAGTTACTTCTTCAGAAAAAACGGGACGACTGCTCTGGTTTACCCAAACCTCGCTCCATTGCTTAAGATCAATTTCGGTTTTAGAATCTAAAATAGAAACAAGATCGTTCCACACCGCATTATCGTTTGCATACGTTTTTATATACTCTTGAATTCCTTCTTGAAAGGCTTTTTTACCGGTGGCAAGCTCGAGCTGGCGCATCATAATGGGCGCCTTGTGGTAAATGATATTTCCGTATAACGAACCTGCATTTTTGAGGTTGTCTAGATTTTGCCTGATGGGGTTTGCACCTTGGGTACGATCTTCTGCATACGCACTGGGATAATGACTCAATACAAACAGCAAGTCGTGGTTGACTTCAGGAAACGCCGGATTTACGATCTTATCTGCCATAAAATTGGCAAAAACCTCTTTCATCCAAACATCATTAAACCAGTTCATAGTAACCAGATCGCCAAACCACATATGCGATGTTTCATGTGCGATAAGTTTAGCTCTGCTCAACAACTGACTTTCAGTAGCGGTTTGATCTAGAAACAAAGTAGATTCCCGATATTGAATAGCGCCCACATGCTCCATTCCGCCATATTGAAAAATAGGAATCGCAGCAAAATCAAGTTTTTGAAATGGAAAAGGATATGCAGTGTACTCTTCTAAATAATCTACTGCACCAGCGTGCAATTCAAAAATAGGATCGAGGCTTGATGTTATTTTAGCACTGTCAGTCTCGCGGTAGAGCAACGTCATAGGAAATGCTACTGAATTCTGCTCGACTTCGCTGAATTTTCCCGCGACAAAAGAAAATAAATACGAACTCATTTTATCTGAAGTTCCAAATTTATGCGTGGTGTACGCACCTGTTGTTTCGGTACTGATCTCTGGAGCTCCTGCAAGAACTTTCCAATCTTTATGAGCAGTAATTGTTAAATTATAAAGCGCTTTTAAATTGGGCTGATCAAAAACCGGAAACAAAGTGCTGGCACGATCGGGAACCAAGAGCGTGTATAAAAATTCTTCATTACGATTAAGCGATTGTTCGCCGGCAATAAAATCAATTTCAAAGGTATTGGCGCCTCGTTTTAAATGCGCTGAAGGAATGATCAAATGTTCTTGCTCGTGATGAATAGTGATTTCCTTTCGGTTAGCGATGACGTTTTTGACGTGACCTTCTGGCACATTAAAATCCAGATATAGTGGTTTTAAATGATTGTCAATGGTCACTTCTAAAAGCAATACTGCAGGAATTGAATCTTCTAATTTTTCTGGAATAGCAAAGTCTAAGTTGTAAACAATCTCACTGAGTTGCTCTTTTCTAAAATCGGCCAATTCTTTTGAAATACCTGGGCTGAGTAAGTCGGGTTTTTTTGAAGTGTTCTGGCAAGAAAATAAATTAAAAACAAGTACAGCGAGGAGAATACGTAGCTTCATTTAGGGAATATGGATTTTTGAAGTCTTAAATATCGGTAAAAGCGGGTATACGCGGGTTACATAAAATAAAAAAAGCCGTTTTCAAATGTGAAAACGGCTTTTTAAAATAAGTGTATTCTAAAATTATTCTGCGTCTTTAGACCAGCTGTTGTTGCTTCGGTCTATATCTGCCATCAACTGTTGTGCGTCGATCGTCATGGCGTTAATTTCAGAAAGAGGCTTGTCTATCGTCAACGTATAGGTTGGGAATGCCCAAGGCCAGTCTTCTAGCTGTGTACGTTTCATATCAGGAAACGGATTTGCTTTCTCAGCACGCATCATACGTAATGGGATGTAATATGCTTCGTTAGTACCATCTGCTGTATTGATATAAAAATCAACAGGCATTGGCATCAAGCCTTTACGCTCAAGAGTAACTTCGGTTTTACCATCTACCTCTTTAACCTCTTTAATCGCATAATCGATCGTATTGGTGGTCTGCGTCCAGTCTACAAGGTACCAGTCTAGTTGCATGCCGCTTACTTTTTCTGCTATGCGTTTAAAATCATTAGGCGTAGGATGTTTAAAGTGCCATTCATCGTAGTACTTTTTCAAAGTTTCATCAAGGTTTTCTTTCCCTATGATGTATCCTAATTGTGCAAGAAAAACAGCTCCTTTAGAATATGCTGAAGCGCCATATGCAGCATTTAATGCATAACGATCTGCATAAGTGGTTTGTGGTTGTTCAAAACCGCTTTTAGCCAATCTGAAATAGGAAGAATAACTACCTGCTTGTGGATTAGGTTTTTCTTCATTCAAAATTACATTTTCGGCTTCGCTAGAAATGTAAGAAGTAAAACCTTCGTCCATCCACTCGTGTTTTTGCTCATTGGTTGCCATTAAAAACTGAAACCATGTATGTGCAAATTCGTGTGCTGTAACGCCTACCAGGCTACCAAAATTTCTTCCGCCGGTGATCAATGTACACATCGCATACTCCATACCGCCGTCACCACCTTGTATCACTGAATATTGATCGTATGGATACTGGCCAATATGCTCATTGTAATAGGCTAAAAGCTCGGCTGTTTTAGGCTGTAATTTCTTCCAGTTCTCAATGATCTCTTCGTCATTTTTATAGAAGAAATGAAGCACGGTACCATCTTCTGCAGTAAGCTTGTCGTGAATGTATTCAGGATCTGCAGCCCAGGTAAAATCGTGCACGTTAGGTGCTACAAAATGCCAGGTATATTTTCCTTTTGTAGGCTTAATTGCCTTTTGATTAGGTTCGCCATACCCGTGACCAATTTCAGGATTTTGAAGATATCCTGTACCTCCAATGGTATAGTCTGCATCGATAGTGATTTTTACATCAAAATCTCCCCAAACCCCGTGAAATTCACGTGCGATGTAAGGATCTGCGTGCCATCCTTCAAAGTCATATTCTGCTAATTTAGGATACCACTGCGTCATAGAAAGCGCTACACCTTCGGCACTGTTACGACCGCTTCTTCTAATTTGAATAGGCACTTGCCCGTTAAAATCCATATTAAACGTGGTGCTTGCTCCCGGAGCAATAGGTTGCGCCAGATTCACTTCAAGAACGGTCCCTGCAACATTATAGCTCAAAGCGGTTCCATCTTGAGAAAGTGCATTTACTTTTAAAAAGCCTTCTTCTTCAGGCTCTAATTTTGAAATGCGATCTACAACACGACGATCTGGATCTTTGATGTTTAACGAGCGTACATCCATCTCGCTTCCCGGTTGAAACGCATTAAAATAAAGATGATAAAATACCTGTGTTAAAGTATCTGGAGAATTGTTTGTATACACCAGTTCTTGTTTACCGGTGTAATTATAATCTTCAACATTCATATCAACTTCCATCGTGTAGTCAACGTGTTGTTGCCAGTAAGAAGTATTGTTTTGTGCTTGCGCCAATGCGAAAACACTAAAAAAGGAAAGACTTAAAAATGCTTTTAGCTTCATAAATAATTAGTTTTTACTTGATAATTCAGCCATTTTAAAGGCGTTGTACATATTAACCATTTTACCTGATTTTGAAAGCTGAGAAAATGATTTTACGTTTTCTGGATCGCCACCTGCAGATACCTGAATGTTTGTACTTACACCGGTTTGCATAATGATCTTTTTGATCTGAGCAGCGCTAAATTGTGGGTAGTATGAACGCAACATTGCTGCAACTCCGGCAACTTCTGGAGAAGCCATTGAAGTTCCTTGTAAGAATTCATATTCATTACCCGGGATGGTTGAATAAATCTGAACTCCCGGTGCAAAAACGTCTACATTAGATTTACCGTAGTTTGAAAAGCTGGCAACAAGTTTACCGCCATAGGTTTCATTTAAAGCACCTACAGAAATTAGGTTATCGGCAAATTCAGTTTCATTATCTAACTGATCATTTGGGTAAACCGTGTCACCCGTGTCCAGATCAATACCTTCATTACCGGCTGCATTTACGATCAAAACATCTTTTTTGGCAGCATATTTTATAGCATCATAAACCCACTCAGGATTTGATGCGAAATATTTACCAAAGCTGGTGTTGATCACTTTTGCACCGTTGTCTACCGCGTAGCGAATAGCGAGTGCGATATCTTTGTCACGCTCATCCCCGTCAGGAACGGCTCTAACGACCATAATTTCAACATTATTAGCAACGCCATCCATTCCTATCCCATTATTGCGTTCTGCAGCAATAATACCCGCTACGTGTGTTCCGTGGGTAGCGGCATCAGGATCAGGACCCATCACATTGTTGTTTCCGTAGTCTGTATCTTTAATATCATCAGGATCATCACCTAGAACAGCTCTGTAATTTCCTTCAAGATTATAGTTATGGTTTAGGCGTTGTGCCATACTTTCTAACTGCTCATTGATCATTACCAAAAATTCTGGAATGGTATCCTCATAATTCAACATCTGCGTTAAGATGGCTTTATTACGCTGTTCCATTTCGGTAGTCGCTTCAAGTGCCTGAAGTTCTTCAGCGGTGTAATCTTCTTTTCCTAAGCGTTGAGAAACTGCGGTATGCGCACTTTTTACGGCAGCAACGATCTGATCATACTGCATTTTTTGTTGCAGAAGTTCTTCTTTTTCAGTTTCTACTTGCTTTTTAGCTTCGGTATAGGTTTTAAAAAGTTCTTTTTGCGAAGCTGGAATTTGGTCTAAAGTTTTCCCCTTAAATTGAGCATCATACTTTTGAACAATTCTACTTTTTTCAAGCTGCTCGTTCACGATATCTCCAAGGAAATTCCAACCGTGTACATCGTCTATATAACCATTCTTGTCATCATCAATTCCGTTACCGGGAATTTCATCTTCATTGGTCCAGATCACACCATCAAGATCTTCGTGCTCAATGTCTACACCACTATCGATCACAGCCACAATGACTGAAGATCCCGTGCCTTTGATCAACTCGTTATACGTTTTTTCGACACTCATCCCGGGAATAGTATCTGCAGTAATGTCTTTTGCAGGCCAACTTTTTTCTTGAGATTCGTTTAGTTCTGAAATTTTTAAAGGAAGTTGGTCCACGTTTTCAGCAGGAATGCTGATTAAAGGTGCTGTGGTGTCACAACTAGAAAGAAGCATTGCAGCACCCAAGGCTGCAAGAACTGTTTTTTTCATATTTAGGAGTTATTTTATGTTTTGGCTTTGTGCCTTTGTGTGAGGTATTGTGATTATATATTCTTTAAACCCTCAATTTTAAAGAATATCTGCAATATTAAATTTTTCGTTTAAGCGAACCCCTTTTTCGGTATGCTTTACCGTAATTACAGGATTATGAGCATCGTGTTGCAGCCATAAATAATAGTTTTGATCTGCGGCTTCATTGAGAAATTTCTCTTTTTCGCTCAGTGTTAACAGCGGTCGGGTATCAAATCCCATAACATACGGTAAAGGTAAATGACCGGCTGTAGGCAATAGATCTGCTGCAAAAACTATGGTTTTTCCTTTGTACGTAATATGTGGAATCATTTGCTTATCGGTATGACCATCAACAAATAAGATACCAAAATCAAGCGCTGAGGTTTTAGCAAAAGCTGAATCAGGTCTCTCAACAAATTTTAATTGACCACTTTCTTCAATGGGTAAAATGTTTTCTTTTAAAAAGGAAGCTTTCTCTCTGGCGTTGGGCTGTGTTGCCCATTCCCAATGCGCTTTGTTGCTCCAGTAAGTAGCATTTTTAAAAACAGGAATTGGTGTTTTACCATCTTCTGCCCATTTGATACAGCCACCGCTATGGTCAAAATGCAAATGCGTCAGGAAAACATCGGTCACATCATCAGGATGAAAACCCTTTTGTATAAGTGAATTTTCAAGTGTTGCTCCTCCCCAAGGATGATAATAGCTGAAGAATTTTTCACTTTGTTTATCGCCCATTCCTGTATCTATTAAAATCAGGCGATTGCCTTCTTCAATAAGCATACAGCGTGCACCAATATCAATCATATTGTTGCTGTCTGCAGGATTTGTGCGCGTCCATAAGGTTTTAGGAACCACACCAAACATAGCGCCGCCATCGAGTTTAAAACTGCCGGCATCTATTGCGTGTATCGTCATAAATTTTAAATCTTGAACGTTTTAATTTATTAGCATTCTATCGTAGAATGCTGAGTCATTTAAGCGGCTATAGTTAGCAATAGGATTAAAACAGAAGATAAATTCCTGAACTTGTATACGTATTTCCGCCAAAATAATCTAACTCTTGATTATCAAGTAAAGTCTTGCAAAATACTAAAACCACGTTAAATCAAATTTTTTGCCCCGAGTAATTAAGCTATATTTAACAAAGAATCGCTTTTGACGGCTTTAGTATCATACAATAAAGCCGTATCATAGCAAAAAATTGAATACATGTTAGAACTGGGAGGAATCATCATTCTAGGTATCTTGGCGCAATGGGTAGCTTGGAAATTTAAGATACCGGCAATCTTACCCTTAATATTGATCGGGCTTTTTGTGGGGCCTATTTCAACTTTATTTACTTACGACGGCTCTAAATGGATTGAACCTATTTGGGACGGGGAAGTGGGTATTTTTCCCGGAGAGCGGCTCTTTAATTTTGTGTCGCTTGCCATCGGGATCATTCTGTTTGAAGGCGGACTTACCTTACGCTTTAGCGAGATAAAAAATGTAGGTCCGGTAATTACAAAACTGATCATTATTGGTTCGCTGGTAACCTTTTTTGGTGCAGGTGCAGCAGCCTACTATATTTTTGATCTAAGCCTGCGCATTTCCTTTTTATTTGCTGCCTTGATCATTGTAACGGGACCCACCGTGATCACACCGATCTTGCGTAATATTCCCTTAAAAAAGGACATTTCAGCAATTCTTAAGTGGGAAGGGATACTTATCGATCCGATTGGGGCTTTGGTAGCCGTATTGGTTTTTGAATTTATCAGCGTGGGTGCCGGAAGCGAATTTACACTGACTGCCCTTGAGGAGTTTGGTAAAATTGTGCTCTTTGGGTTTACGTTCGGGTTTACATTTGCACATGCTTTGGCTTTGAGTATCAAGCGTAATATCATTCCGCATTATTTATTAAATGTGTTCACACTCGCTTGCGTTTTGGGTGTGTTTGTACTTTCAGATCTTTTTGCGCACGAGAGCGGATTACTTTCTGTGGTAGTCATGGGTATGGTAATGGGAAATATGAAATTACCAAACATCAAAGAGCTTCTTTATTTCAAAGAATCGCTTAGTGTGCTCTTGATTTCGTTGCTGTTTATTCTGCTTTCTGCAAACATTGAAATGCAGGACCTATACTTAATTTATACCTGGAAAGCCGTGTGGCTTTTTGCCGTTGTGGTTTTTGTATTAAGACCTATAGGAGTTTTTCTTAGTGCTAAAGGTTCAGGCTTAAAATTCAACGAAAAGCTTTTTGTAAGCTGGGTAGGACCACGGGGTATTGTTGCTGCGGGTATCGCTTCGCTTTTTGGACTTCAGCTGGTAAGTGAAGGTGTTGAAGGAGCAGAATATATTACTCCTTTGGTATTTATGATCGTGCTTGGTACCGTGTTACTAAATGCAACTACCGCGCGTCTTTTTGCAAAAATCGTGGGTGTTTTCCTAACGGAATCAAAAGGTATTGTGATCATAGGAGCTTCTAAAGCTTCTCGTATCATTGGGGAATACTTGATGCAAAATGGGCGTCACGTCGTACTTGTTGACAGCAACAGTTATAATATTGAAAAAGCCAAAGAACGCGGTCTTGAAGCTATTGAAGAAAGTATTTATTCAGACAGTTTGATGAACAATATAGAACTGAATGACGTAGGATATCTTATGGCTTTAACCGGTAACGGTGACATTAATGATTATGCTATAAACCGTTTTAGAGATATTTTTGGAGAAAATGGAGCCTTTAGACTCATCACTCCCGATGAGATGAGAAGTTCGCAGTCTTCTCCTCATGAAGGACTCTTCTCTCCTACCGATGATTTCATTCGCCTTACAGAAGTTGCGCGTGCACATCCTACCATTCAAGAGATTGATATTGATTCAAAAGAAGCTTTTGAAAAACTGGTAAAAAGCACACGTGAAGATGAGAACGTTGTGCCTATTTTCTTGAAGAAAGAATCTGGCGAACTCGAGATTTTAAAGTCTAATCTCGATGAGGTAGAGGTTGAGAATTTTACCAATACTAAACTTGTGTACTTAGGAAAACCATTTGATCCCGAAGAAGTTGCTATAGCAAAAAAAGAGGTTGAAGAACCTGAATCTGATGATTTATAAAACCACGCTTTAAGCTTTAAAAAGGGATTCTTTAATGAATCCCTTTTTTTTACAAATAACAGATTTTAAGCTTATTAAAATTTTATTAATAATTCAGTTTTAAGAATTTGATATGTGATTGTTGAGTAACTTTCTACAAAACAAGCTTATGAATAATAGACGCAGCTTTCTAAAAAATACCGGACTAGCTCTTGCCGCGAGCACCTTACCACTTCCCTATTTTGCTCACGCTAAACCTCAAAAGAAACTTGGAGTTGCGCTCTTAGGATTAGGTGGCTATGCTACAAATAATCTGGCGCCCGCACTTATGCAAACCAAGCATATTGAATTACGCGGGATTGTAACCGGAAGCCCTGAGAAAATACCGGTCTGGCAAGAGAAATACGGGATCAAAGATCAAAATGTTTATAGTTATGAAACGCTCCCTGAAATTGCCAATAATAACGACATAGATGTGGTGTACATCGTTACTCCTACTTTTTTGCATAAAAAATTTGCAGTGATGGCTGCAAATGCGGGTAAGCACGTGTTTTGTGAAAAACCAATGGCGATGACCGTAAGTGAGTGTCAAGAAATCATAGACGCTTGTGAGAAGAATAATGTGCGCCTTGCGATAGGTTATCGTATGCAACATGAAAAAAACACCCAAACCATAATCAATTGGGCAAAAACCAATCCGTATGGGGCATTACAGCGCGTTCATACCGAAGCAGGTTTTAGAATTGGAGCTTCGGGCGGTTGGCGTTTAAATGGAGCCAAAGGTGGCGGCGCTATTTATGACATGGGTGTTTATCCTATCAACGCTATGCGATACGCTACGGGATTAGAGCCTATCTCACTCACTGCCTCACACGAGACACAAAGACCCGATTTATTTTTAAACGGAGCTCCGGAAATCACTTATTTTGATCTTGAATTTCCTAACGGAATAAAGGCTAAAGGGCGCGTGACTTATGCAGATAATGTTAACTTTCTCAAAGTAGATTGTGCAGACGGAAACTATGAGTTGGCTCCTTTTCAAAGCTATAATGGCGTAAGCGGAAGCACCAGCGATGGAAAATATTTAAATCCTTGTGATTGTAATCAACAAGCAATCCAGATGGATGATGATGCGCTTGCGATATTGAACGACAAGCCAATAATCGCTCCGGGTATCGAAGGTTTACGCGATATACAAATTGTTGAAGCTGCTTTGGCCTCAGGCCGAAATGAGGGTGAAAGAATAGTTTTAAAACAGTATTAAACAAAAAACCTCGCAATTTATGCGAGGTTTTTTGATACGTTATTTTTTCTCTTTGGAAGTAAAATAATCGGAGATTACCATCAGGATTCCGGCGACAGCGCCTAGGGCTAGCAACCACACCATAAATTGATTTTGTGTGGCGTTTGTATATTGACTGATCATTCCGCAGATGATGATCAAAGCTAAACCTATAAACTGTATGCGTTTCATCTAGTCGTTAAGTTTCAGTACCGCCATAAATGCTTCCTGAGGAATTTCCACATTACCTACCTGACGCATACGCTTTTTACCTTTTTTCTGCTTTTCAAGAAGTTTTCGCTTACGTGAGATATCTCCACCATAACATTTTGCAGTAACGTCTTTACGAAGCGCTTTTACAGTCTCTCTGGCGATGATCTTTGCACCAATCGCAGCCTGAATAGGAATATCAAACTGCTGACGCGGAATAAGCTCTTTGAGCTTCTCACACATCTTTTTACCTATATCGTAAGCATTGTCTTTATGCAGCAAAGCAGAAAGTGCATCTACGGTATTTCCGTTTAATAAAACATCTACTTTAACCAGATGTGAAGCACGCATTCCTATAGGTGCATAATCAAAGGAAGCATAGCCTTTAGATACTGTTTTAAGACGGTCGTAGAAGTCAAAAACGATCTCTGCAAGCGGCATATCAAAACTCAACTCTACACGCTCAGGCGTTAAATAGGTTTGATTGGTAATTTGACCGCGTTTTTCGATACACAATGACATTACCGGTCCTACAAAATCAGCTTTGGTAATGATCGAAGCTTTAATAAATGGTTCTTCAACACGATCCATTCCCGCAGGATCAGGAAGGTCTGAAGGATTGTTGACCAGTATAGGTGTTTCCTTATCTTTGATCGTATATGCTAAGTAAGAAACGTTAGGAACTGTAGTAATAACGGTCATATCAAACTCACGCTCTAAACGTTCCTGAATGATCTCTAAGTGCAACATTCCTAAGAACCCACATCGAAAACCAAAACCTAAAGCGGCAGAACTTTCCGGCTGAAAAACAAGAGAAGCATCATTAAGCTGAAGTTTTTCCATAGAAGAACGAAGGTCTTCATAATCTTCGGTATCTACAGGATAGATTCCGGCAAAAACCATAGGTTTTACATCCTCAAAACCAGAGATCATATTAGTTGTTGGGTTCTTGGCATCGGTAATGGTATCCCCAACTTTTACTTCTTTAGCCTCCTTAATTCCGGTAATTAAATAGCCTACATCACCGGTTTTGATTACTTTTTTAGGAGATTGTTTCAGGTTAAGCGTTCCTACTTCATCTGCATAGTACGTTTTGCCGGTAGCCATAAACTTAATATGCTGACCCTTTGTGATCTCCCCATTGATAACTCTAAAATAGGTTTCAACACCTCTAAACGGATTATAAACCGAATCAAAAATAAGTGCTTGTAATGGTTCGTCCGGATTTCCTTTTGGCGCCGGAATACGCGTAATAATCGCGTCTAAAATTTCCTGAATTCCAATTCCTGTTTTTGCACTGGCAGGGATCACCTCTGAAGCATCACAACCTAAAAGGTCAACAATATCGTCTGTAACCTCTTCAGGATTTGCACTGGGTAAATCTACTTTATTCAATACCGGAATGATTTCAAGATCATTCTCTAAGGCCAGATACAAGTTAGAAATGGTCTGTGCTTGTATACTTTGAGCAGCATCAACCACAAGTAAGGCTCCTTCACAGGCCGCTATACTTCTAGAAACCTCATAAGAGAAATCTACGTGACCCGGAGTGTCAATAAGATTTAAGATAAACGGCTCACCGTTGTGTATATAATTCATCTGGATGGCGTGCGATTTAATGGTAATACCACGCTCACGCTCCAGATCCATATTATCTAATAGTTGCTCTTGTTTTTCACGGTCTGTAACAGATCCTGTAAAATCTAACAAGCGATCTGCCAGGGTACTTTTACCGTGATCAATATGAGCGATAATGCAAAAATTGCGAATGTTCTTCATAGACGTTCTTCATCAATGTTCGCAGTAAGCGAACTTTAGCCTGCAAATATACAGTTTAGGTTATGCATTTTCTAATAAATAAATTTCGATTGATTTTATAGGCACTGCCAAAGGGTTTAATACTCCGCGGCTTATCTTGAATTTGAAAATTTGTTTCCAACCACCGCCTCATTGGCTTAACCTGAGGTAGTTTACCCTAAAAAACATTCAAAAAATTTAAGGTTTAATTTTATTAACATATAATTTACATTAGTTTTGAGCGTATATGAAGCACCAGTTACTAATCTCCTTTTTCTTAGCCCCTTTTGTTTCTTTTACCCAAAGCGGAAACATAACCGGTAAGGTTATAGATGATCAGCAACGTGCGGTGCCTTATGCTAATGTATTACTACTTAAAGCTGCAGACTCTACCTTTGTCAAGGGAGCGGTAAGTGAAGAAAATGGTGAAATTCTTTTTGCTGAAATTTCTTCCGGAACCTATTTAATTAAAGCCAGTTTTGTTGGTTTTAAAGAGAGTTACAGCAGTCCGTTTGAGTTGAAGGATCAAATACGTATTCCAGATTTAATACTTCAAGAGAATTCTGAAGCGCTCGATGCCGTTACGGTGAATTACAGAAAACCCACGGTAGACCGAAGAGTAGATCGCATAGTTTTTAATGTTGAAAATACTGCAATTTCTTCGGGGACTACTTTTGATATTTTACAGCGCACTCCCGGAGTAATTGTTAATCAGGGGCAACTTTTAGTAAAAAACAGACCGGCACAAGTATATATCAATGACCGTAAAGTGTATTTGACCAATGAAGAATTGCAACAATTGCTTGAAGGCTTTGCGGGAGTTAATGTAAAATCTGTTGAAGTGATCACGACACCTCCGGCGAGATATGATGCCGAAGGCGGTGCGATTTTGAATATCATTACTTCAAAAAATCTTTCGATTGGCTATAAAGGAAGTCTCAATGCTTCCAATACAGTTGCAATCAAACCTAAATACAACGTAGGAACCAGCCAATACTATAAAACCGATTGGTTAAATGCGTTTGCGAGTTATAATTTCAATTCCCGATTTGATGTCAAAACCGATGAAGGTTTTGTTCAGTTTTACAATCCTAACGGAAGTGAAAAAGCGACTTGGGAAGATTTGTTTCAGCGAGAAACCCGAACCATTTCGCACAGTTTAAATACCATTTTAGATTTCACATTAAGTGAGACAGAAATGTTGAGTTTTACTGCTAATATTCTGCATACGCCAAAAGCAAATTCAGACATCAGCGGTAGAACGGAAACCTACAATCCACAAGGTCAGTTAGATTCTTTATATACCACGCAAAGCCGATTAGAAAATCAGCGTGATAATTTGCTTTTCAATTTAAATTATGAGAAGCAATTGGGTGAAAATGGAGCAACGCTTTCGGCCAACGCCAATTATATAGATTATACAGATAATCAAATGCAATCTGTGGCTACGCGCTATGTTTCGGCTCAAGGCAACCTTTTAAATGCAAATGCGTTCAACACTATCCCAACTCAAAAATCTCAGATTTATACCGGGCAATTAGATTATTCAGGTAATTTAGGAAAGTGGTCCTTTGAAGCCGGAGCAAAATATTCTGGAATCAATTCTGAAAGTAGACAGGAGTTCTTTAATACTGCAGGAAATGTAAGCGATGCCGATGCGATCCTTAATGATAATTTCGATTATACTGAAGGTATTTATGCGTCGTATTTCAGCTTTGCTAAAGATTGGGAAAAATGGAGTTTTAAAACTGGCCTGCGCGGAGAATATACCGATGCTAACGGGAACTCACGAACTTTAGGCGTTGTGAATACGCAGGAGTATTTAGAATTGTTTCCTACAGCTTATTTGATGTACGCCGCTGCTGACAACCATAGCTTTGCTCTTGATTACAGCAGAAGAATAGATCGCCCGCGTTTTCAAAGTTTGAATCCGTACAGGTATTTCTTAAATGAAAACAACTTTCAAGAAGGAAACCCAAATATTCAACCGGCAATTGCAAACAAAGTCAAGCTTTCGTATTCTTTTAAAAACAAGTTGAGTTTTGAGCTGTATTGGGATCGTATCGATAATGCGATGAGTAGATTGCCTTTTCAGGATAATGAAAATTTAACCTTGAGAAGTGTAAATACTAATCTTAATTATGAGCAACAATACAGTCTGGATGTTATCTATTCAGAATTTGTAAATAATTGGATGTGGATGAGCGTTTATGCGTCTTTTTTCAATCTAGAAAATGAATTTGTAGCCCTAGAAGATAACAATAGCCTAGTTCAAAAAGAGATCAATGGGTTATACATTGAAACACTGAATTATCTCATAATCAATCCAACGCTTAATGTGGCTATTTCAAATAATTTCACTTCAAATTTTTTAGTGGGTTCCTATGAATACGATCGCCCGCAATATAGGCTCAATGTAGACATTCAAAAGCGTTTTCTAGATGGGCGTTTGATAGTTAATTTAAGTTCTGAAGACATATTCAACACCAATAACATTCCGCTTACGTCGCACTATTTGAATCAGAACAATACCTTCTTTGCTATGCCAGAATCTCAAAAGATTCGTGTAGGTGTACGTTATAACTTCGGAAACTTCAAATTAAGTGATAATAGTAGAAACACTTCAGTTGAAGAAGAAACCAGACTGAAAGAGCTCGGTACCAATTAAGAATATACTTCTTAATAAAACATTCCTTAATTTTGCGCGAGAATTGCTCGGTTAAAACAAACTGAAGCTTTCTAGGTATTCCAAAAAATTATTTTAAAAAGTATTGCTTTGGCTAAAATAGGAGATATTGATGTAGGAGACTTCCCGTTGCTTTTAGCACCTATGGAAGATGTGAGTGACCCGCCTTTTCGCGCATTGTGCAAAGAGCAGGGAGCCGATGTGGTGTATACCGAGTTTATCTCGAGTGAGGGCCTCATTCGTGACGCTGCAAAAAGCGTGATGAAACTCGATATTTATGAGAAAGAACGTCCCGTAGGTATTCAGATTTTTGGAGCCAATCTCGAGTCGATGCTTCAGAGTGTTGAAATTGTAGAAGCTTCAAAGCCAGATATTATTGATATCAACTTTGGTTGTCCGGTTAAGAAAGTAGTTTCTAAAGGTGCCGGCGCCGGGATTTTAAAAGATATTGATCTGATGGTTTCACTTACCGAAGCTATGGTCAAGCATACTAACTTACCGATTACCGTTAAAACCCGTTTGGGTTGGGATCACGACTCGATCAAAATCGTTGAAGTTGCCGAACGCTTGCAAGATGTAGGTTGTAAGGCGATTGCCATTCACGGTAGAACGCGCGCACAGATGTATAAAGGTAATGCCGATTGGAAACCTATTGCTGAAGTTAAAAATAATCAGCGCATGCATATTCCCGTTTTTGGAAACGGCGATGTAGATACTCCCGAGCGCGCTGTAGAAATGCGAGATCAGTATGGCCTTGACGGTGCGATGATCGGTCGGGCGAGTATTGGGTATCCTTGGTTTTTTAGAGAGGTAAAGCATTTTTTCAACACAGGTGAGCATATGGCTCCACCAACTATGCAAGAGCGCGTTGATGCTGCTCGCAGACATTTACAGATGTCCATAGATTGGAAGGGTGAAAAACTCGGTGTATTTGAGACACGCCGTCACTATACTAATTACTTTAAAGGAATTCCCGGTTTTAAGCCTTATCGTATGAAAATGGTAACCAGTGATGCTCCAGAAGATGTTTTTGCTGCTTTTGATGAGGTTGAAGAATTGTTTGCCGATTATGATTTTGCGCAACAAACCTATTAAAGCTAGCAGCAGGTTAATCCTGTAATAACTTAGGCCTAATAGTCGACGACGCGAGATAGGAAGCCAAAATCCCTAAGATGGAAATGGTAAAAAATACCGCTAAGAAATTAACGAGTGTAAATTCCATAGGGTAGGGAAGTGTTGGTGTGATCATTTTAAGCTGAAACTGCAATTGTGCTCCTACGATCAAACTTCCCAAAATCAAACCGATGATTCCACCAAAGACACTCATCATCGTTCCTTGTAAAAAGTAGATTTTTTTGATGTCTTTCAATGAAGCGCCCAGGCTATGCAGCGTTCGGATATTGGCTTTTTTATCGATGATGATCATAATAATACTTCCCACAAGATTGAAAAGCGCAATGATTAAAACCAAGGTGAAAATTAAGTAAACCGCTAGATTTTCGGCATTTAGCATTTTGTAAAGCTTGTCATTAAGCTGAAAGCGGGTTTTAACTTCAGTCTGATCTCCAAAAAGGCGTTGTATTCTTTGCTGTACCTGTACGGGGTCTGCCTTAGGATTTAACTTTAATTCTACACTACTGAGTGTAGCTTCGTTGTAATTCAGCAATTTTCGAACGTAGTCAATATTGGTGAACAAATATTTTTGATCAAGTTCCTCATTAACTTGAAAAATATCTGAAACGACCAATTGCGAACTATTAAAAGCTTGTGTAGGATCGGTAATTTGTCCGGTTCCCGGCTTGGGAACCATTACTCTAAGTAAATCACTATAATTATTTACGCCTAGCGAAAGAATGCGAGAGATTCCAAAACCAATGGCTGCTACAGGTTCTTCCGGAGTGATCCAATTACCATAGAGCAAGGTGCTATCGATACTGTTAACTTTTCGGTAGTTTTCATCAACACCTTTAATATAAGCTATGTGGTTTTTTCCTCTAAACTCGAGAAATGCACGCTCTTCAATAACTTGAGTGTAACTAATTATATCAGGATTAGCTTCAAGCTCAGCAGCTAAATCTGGAGTAAACAAAATAGTTTTTCCGCTTGCGGGAAGTACTTTTAAGTCTGGATCAAAAATCGAAGAAAAGGAAAGGCTGAAATCTTTTAAACCCGAAAACCCTGATAATACGATAAAAAGAGCGGCAGCACCTGCAATGATACTCACTGCCGAAATAAGCGTAATGATATTTATAGCATTATTACTGCTTTTTGTAAACAGATAACGTTTTGCGATAAATACGGGAAATTTCAACAGTGGAGTGCCTTATGATTTTTTTCTACGAGGAAGTAAATCGGGATTTTGAATAGGATCTTCAGAACCTTTAAGAGATTTATCAATTCCGTCGATGTACTCTAGAGAGTCATCAATATAAAATTGCAATTCAGGCATACGACGCAATTGATGACGCGTGCGATTTGCGATCTCGTGCTTAATAAAAGGCTTTACAGCGCTTACTTCCTTTAAAATTTCAGAAGCCTTGTCGTGAGGAAAAACACTTATGTAGACTTTTGCCTGTGAGAGATCTGTAGTTACATTCACTTTGCTCACCGAGACAATTATATTTTTTACACCAGCCTCCATCAATGCCTTTTGAATTACATCAACTAAATCGCGTTGAAGAACACCGGCAACCTTCTTTTGTCTATTTGTTTCCATACTGCAAAAATACATTTTTTATAATTGCGCTACCTTTAGCTTAACCGAGATTTAAAAGCTGAAAATTTAGAAACGGAATACCATGGAAAAAATTGAACATATAGGAATTGCTGTTAAAAGTCTGAAAGATTCCAACGAAATGTATACAAAGCTTTTAGGAACTGCTCCTTATAAAACTGAAGCCGTAGCTTCTGAAGGTGTAAACACCTCTTTTTTTAAAATGGGTGCTTCTAAAATAGAATTGCTTGAAGCAACACAAGATGATAGTCCCATAGCTAAGTTTCTTGAAAAGCGGGGAGAAGGAGTGCATCATATCGCTTATGCGGTTGACGATATCAGATCAGAAATGAAAAGACTGAAGGATGAAGGATTTCATTTACTCAATGAAGAACCTAAAAAGGGAGCAGATAACAAATGGGTAGCCTTTTTACATCCTAAAAGCACAGGAGGTGTTTTAATAGAGTTGTGTCAGGATATTGATTAAACAGCTGCTGCTATAATTTAAAGTTTGTAGTAAATAAAAATTAATCTTATTTTTGCGCCCGCTTTAACTATGAAATAATGGTTAACAGCCGGTCCTATAGCTCAGTTGGTTAGAGCACCTGACTCATAATCAGGTGGTCCCTGGTTCGAGCCCAGGTGGGACCACCAGTAAACACTAAGCCTCAGAAGATTTTGTCTTCTGAGGCTTTTTTAATTTGCAAGTAATTTGCAAATAAGTCCATTTTTAGTAAAACTTTAACTTATTTAAAGTCAATTGATTACAAATTGAATCACTTTTTGTAAAAATGGGAGTGAGAAAGCGATTTGAATGCACCTACAGCTTTATTAAGCTCAATAAGTAGCCTTGCTAAATTTATATAGCTAAGATTTTATTGATTTTTTCTTCAAGTATTACTATTCTCTCTTCACGTATATAAGGGTGAATATGTGCAGCAAGTAATTCGTTTTTAAGAGGGCTTTTCATAATAACGTTTAGTTCCTTTTGAATATAGGATATGACGTCTTTATGGGCTTTATTTATGTCTTCTACAATGTATGTACAGTTGTTGAGAACATTTATAATATCCTCAAAATCATGACTCGTTCGAAAATCACTCCCTCGACTGTGAAAAGCCTCAAATTTTGTTGCAATAAAAACAGCAGGACTGAAGATTTGAATTTCTTGATCCTTTGCAAATGTTTTGCGGATATCATCGAAGCCATAACTGTACCATTTGTTTGCCGGTCCAGTAAGGCCATCTTTTCCGGGAACAATATCTATAGCAATATTATTGAATTGATAGCTAATGATATCTCCTGCTTCTGGATCAGGATAAATGCTTAATTCACTCAATTTATCTTGAAGGTTTAGAAGGTCGGTATAGGTTACAAGTTCCGTAGTAAGATCAATATCCTGTGTTGGGCGTATCTCTTCTGCACTAGGATCATCTGTATATAAACTAACTATTGCACCACCTACAAAGATCATTTTCGATTTGAGATCTTTTAACCCTTCAGCTACTTGAGCAACTGTATCTATATTGATGATTTTATTTTCCATGAATTATATTTTGTTCTAGCTTTTCCTTTGCAATAGCTATTTCTCTTTGTTTTCCCACGCGAAGCGTATCAATTAAAGCCAGAAGTCCATAAAATTTAGAATCTACTAAACTAGCTTTTGGTAAATTTTTATAGAAAGGTTCAATATGCTGTCCTCTTATAGTTCCCTTAGCATATGCCCAAACATAATTTTCTTGACTGATTATAAGGTCGGACAGTGGTGGAGCGCTATGTGCTGTAGGTATACCTCTTACTATCGAGCCGGGTTGTACGGGAAATGCATATTTAACTCCATAAACCAGAAACTCAAAAGTATTGAGCCTATTTACTGATTTGTTGTACTTGCTATATAACTGGGCATAATCTAATCGGGATATAGATCTACTTACTTCAGATTGTGCTATGTATAGTTGTTCAGATAATTCAGTTTGCTTCAAAGGATTATCTTGATTAGCTAGTAATTTAAGTAGCATAGCTACATCTATTGCTGTAAGTTCTTTAGTAGTTTGCATAATAATATCCTGTATCCGGATATGCAATATAGTAATATATTATATTAGATATAAGCAAATTATAATAAAATATCCTGTATCCGGATATTAGATATTAGAATGAGATAAAGGTTAGTAATATGATTTATATTTATTAGAAAATTCTAAAAATGACAACTCAATTTACTCGTAAGAAGTTTTATGAATTAGTTTGGTCTAAGCCCTTAACCAAAATAACAGAGGAGCTCGAAATTGACTACCATACAATAGTAGCGCTTTGTAAAAAATACGAGATACCTCGACCTCCATCCAATTATTGGTTAAAATTAAAGTTTGGCAAACAAGCAGCTCAGCCAGCATTGCCTAACCCTGATGATGAACGTATTATTTGGGGAGCTATTAATGAAGAACAAGATCCTTATTCTTGGATCTATTTAAAAGGAAAGGCTTTAGAAAAACACATAAAAAAAGAAATAGAAGAGGATCAAAGCTTAGATCTAAATGTGTTTCAAAGACTCAGTAAACCTGATAGGTTGGTCGAAGACTATTTGAGGATAACAGAAGAGCGAGAAAAGGTACGTAAGCGAGGTCAATACCTGAGCAGTTATGACAATCCTACAATTTCTATTAACACCTCTAAAGAACAAGAGGTTCGTGCACTACGATTTATAGACTGCTTGATTAAAAATTTAAGATTGCGAGGCCACCATTTCGAAATCCGGAACTACCACTATGAAATTTATATTTGCGGGGTGTCCTATCCGTTTAGTCTTCGTGAGGTTAATAAACGGGTTCCTAGAAGTGATGGTTGGGGATCTGATTATATACCTACAGGAAAGCTTGCTTTAAAAATTGATAGCTGGCGCGGTAAAGAATGGCAAGACCAAAAGACCCTAACTCTAGAGCATAAAATTTCTGAAATCATTGCCAGGCTTGAATATTTAGCCAAGAAAGAACGTGCAGAATCTATTTATCGTGATGTAAAACACCGAAGAAATAAAGTCGAATCAGAAAAGGCTGAAGCTTTAAAACGGAAAAGGATTGAGGAAGATCAAAAATTTGAAAAGCTTTTACAATTAGCGGATCAATGGAAACGTGTTGAAAATCTGAAGGAATTTATATTGATGCTTGAAAATAATCGCTTAGTTGATAGTGATAAAAAACAAGTAATCCAATGGGCAAAAAACAGAATTGAGAAACTTGACTTTATTGGATCTATAGAATAGAATTTTAGATCCATAATTCTTCACCCCATTTCCCTACATTCCGCAAAATAGCTTCATTTCGGTAAAAGCGGTTCATTCAAAAATCTTGAACCCAATCCCGAAAAAAGGGATTACGTTCGCTTGATTCAAGTGCACTATAAAATGATTGCTCAAAAAGAGGCTGAGTCAAACTCAAAATACTACCAACACACTTTTTTCAAACGCTCATTTCCTTTGCTTGAAAGAACTAAAATTTAGTTTGAGCCGCTTTGCATAACCAGGCTCCGTTGTCGCTCTTTTTATAAAAGCTTTCCTCAATACTAAATTTTAAATGGAGGTAATCGAAAAGGAAACGCGATGGCGCTATGGAAAGTAAATGGATGCTTAGAAGCAGCTATTTTTCGTTTGAGCGGATATTGAAATCTATCTGATGTGGAGCTTCTGTTTTTCTATCAAACTTCAAGAAAAACGCTCCAGATATACCAAGTAATTGGTTTTTATCCTCCATAAAATTTGAAAGCATTTGACATCAAAATTAATGCGGATTTTAATTGATAACTTAGGGTGTAAAAGTTATCATTTTGAGTAGCGAAGCGGACAAAAATGAGAAGCAAGAGGATAACCCGCTGCGCGAGGTTATATAGCTCATTTTTATTTGTAATTAACTGTCTTTAAGCGAGTTATTTCAATATTGTAAAGTATTGAAAACAACTGCTTTATAGTAATTTTCCGTGAAACGCTTCAAAACCGTTATAAACAGGGTGATTGATTATCCTAATCTTTAAAAACCTAGTGATGAGTAAACGATTTTCCCGAATAAATTTTCACACCGAAACAGTGGAGCGCTTTAAAAAGTATGCCCTAGCAAATGATGCCAATTATACTGAAACCCTAGAGGCTATTTTAGACTTTTTTGAGCAGTATTCTATCAATCCATTTGAGCCTTTTGATGATTCTAAACAGCGATTGGAGGCACTAATTAACAAACGGATGGATGGGGTAGAAGCTATTTTAAGAAGAATAGAAAATGAACAAACCAAACCCACCAAAGCACTATTGGATCGGCTTTTTAATCAACAGGAAGAAGAACAACCCAAGTTTGTTGAACGGAAATTAAAATGAAAGCAAGTAAAGAGTTTATAACATTACTTCTTTAGATCTAGAATTTTGCAGAGAAGTAAAACCTTCTAGAGTGTATTGAGAAGTAATCAGTCGTGTTATTAAATACTTATCAAATTGTTACCTGTAATATAGTAATGATTTAAATATTCATATTTACAATTGATAATAATGAATATTATATGAAACATAACTACCATTTTTTACTATTTCCACTGTTCTCATTCCTTATAAGTTTTAGCTCTAACTCACAAAATTGTTCTTATAAATTAGAAGTGGCAGCAGATTATCTTTCACATCTAGAAAATCCATCTGAAAAATTGATTAGTGAGATTAGTAATAATATAGAAAACTGCTTTGATGACACTAAAATTTCCTTTTTTGTCAAAGGAAAAATACAGTTACTTACGGGGCAAAATGATGAAGATTTCCGACAAGCTTTTGAAAACATTGAAAAAGCAGCTATACTAGGAGATGTTAGTGCAGCTTGTTTATTAGGAGAACTTCATAAAAGTGGAATAGGCTGTTCGGTAGATTTTGAGAAAGCCTTCTACTGGTTTGAAAATGCAGCAGATTCAAATAATGAAAAAGCTAAGTATTCATTAGGTTATATGTACCTCAAAGGGTTAGGTTCTATTGAGCAAAGTTATGAAGAGGCAATAGAGTGGTTTGAAAATAGTTCTTACCCAATGGCTAAGCATTGGCTTGCAATATGTCAATTTTACGGACTTGGATTAGATGAGGGAAAAGAGAGTGCTAAGTCCAAACTTGATACTCTATCTCTAGAAAATAGTAAAAATTTCATAAACCATATTAATGAACTTAATGCTAATCGAACTGTATTCAGTTTTGAAAATCAACTTTTAACAAGCACGAGTAATAGTTCAAATGTTGATAAAGATACCTTACTTGGGGACTATGAGGGACATATTTTTGATATGGATTGGTCTGGAAATAAAGTAATCAGTAGTGATAATTTACAACTTAACCTTACCCAAAGTAAGGATGGCTCTTCCATAGAAATTCTGATGCAAACCCGTGAATCTATATTTAATGGCTCTGGATATTTTTACAATAATGTAATTTATCCTGAAGGGCTGGAAGTTGTTCTCCCTTTTGCTTATGTCGATCGGCCTGAATATAAAAATATCTCTTGGGCTATAAATAGTATATCATTTGAAAGTAAGAAGATCAAAGGAGATGAATATCTATTTGCTCATATTGATGCATGGAGCTCAAAATTACAAGAGCCACTTGAGCCCACTATCTTAGTTCTGACTAAAAACCAATTAGGTTTATCTGAATCTGAAATCGATGGTATAGCAGCTCAAAATGATTTCATTAAGGTTTATCCAAATCCCGTTGAGACAGATTTTCTGGTTCAATATGAATTACCTTATGATAGTAATTCCCAGCTTACGTTATATAATATGATGGGGTATCCAGTAAAAAGCTTGAGTAATAATGTTTACCAACGTCAAGGAATACAAACTTTAAGATTTGATGGAAGTGATATAGTAACCGGAAATTATGTTTTGAAACTTTCTACCGGCAAAGAATCTTACAATAAAGTTTTGATTAAGAAATAATATATAAGTGATGAAAAACAACAACCAAAGCTTAATTGTATTTCTTACAATTCTATTTAGTCCTATTCTACTTTTTTCCCAATATAATAAAATTGGTAATTCAGAGAATTCAAAATTAACTCAGCCTAACGAAACCTACTCTCTAAATAATACTGAGTCGGAATGGGATTTTACGTGTGAATGTTATTTCTACCCAAATTATTTTGATCTATTTAATTATTATGCTCAAATTGAGCAAGCACAAAGAAATTCTTGGTTAAGGCATCAAGAAGACAATTTGCAGGAAGAAATCGAAAATAGATTAAATCAAAGTTTCAGCAGTTTTAGAGATGCTCAACACGCTTTTTTTAAAAAGAATGATGGCTTAATAAGATCTCAAGATGAGATTAGAGATTTTCAACTCAGTTTGTCATCACAAATGAATGTTTTAAAACAAGATTTAAATTATACAGGAGCTGCATTCAGAATTTTAAAATTGAGATTTTCGGATTTACAACGTGTAGGTGATCCACCTATTTATGATTTTGAGGAATTAAAATATGATGGCGATAAAATCAATAATCTAAACTATTATGAAGTTAATAATGCCTTAGGTGATACAGGCGAGGATTATTATCCCACCTTTATTCCATTGGAGGAATTATATGTGAAAAATTATAGAAGTAATATCATTTGGGACCAAGATAGATTGGCAAATTTTATTGCAGATCAATGGATAGACATTTATAATAGTATTGGTAGTTATGAATCTCGTATAGCTTTTATGACTTATTCTTTAATACAAGATTATAATGGACAACGAATAGGAGCTATTCAAGGGCCAAGTCTACCATTATACCCATATTCCTATAATCAAGACGTATATGAGCATGATTATCAAGCAGAACTAGATAATTGGACTAATGATAGTAGTATGCCTTCAACGTTTTATAATGATATACTAGATCCGCTCGAAGTAAAGGTTAATTATGCTATTCATCAAATGAATAACGAAAATGTATTCAATACTATTACAAATAGTCCTGCTGTTAAACAAGTAGTTGGAAGTCATTTTGAAACAAGTGATTTTAATTCAGCTTCGATCAATGCAGTTAAAAATCTTTATCAGAGTTATTTGAATGGATCTACTAGTTTAGGTAACTTTTTCAACTCTTACCTAAGTTTTAGTGGACAAGATTCTGACCGCCCAGAATATCTGGCTCAAATGCGCAGATATTCTTCCACACCAGCTTCAGGGTATTACAACTTTCCGAAGGTACTTGAACAGTTTTCCTATGAAGCAACAGATTTAAGTAGCAAAGGAAACTTAATTCGCGAGTTTATGGCAAAGGGAGGAAAGCCTTTACCTACTTCACTTACTAATGAAATGCTAGGTAAGCTTTTTGATATAACAGGAAATAGTGACTATTATTCTTTAGAATATTCAAGTTTTGCTAGAGCACATATAAAAGACTGGGATTATGGCCCTTATGGATGGGCTTGGATAAATGATCCTTTTTTTATTGAAGGCCTTAAGGTAGTAGCAGAAGGAGGGGAAATGAATTGGAATGATAAAATCATTAAAGATTCAATGTTTATAAGTACTAAGGCTAATTGTGTTTTAGAAGCATTAATTTCTACTGGAAATAATATTTTTCGAAAAACTTCGGAAGCTTTTACGAATGGGAATAGTGAGTATAGGCTTAAGTTTTCGACATATAATAATGAAGATGATATCGGTCTAGCAAGAACTTCTCTCCCCAATTCAAATGGAATAATTGAGATCAAAGTAAACCTTTCTAATATCGCAAATAGCCCAGCTCTCGAAATAGCAGCAACAATACTTCATGAGACTATTCACGCAGAGTTACACAGACTTAAGTTTTCAAATAATTCAGGTCCAAACTCAATGCCAAGCGCCCAATTTGATTGGTATTTAACAATGTGGAATTATTATGAAGAAATAAACGTTGATCCGAATTATGTAGCTACCGCTGCTGAACATAATTATATGGCTTTATATTACATAGACCCTATTGCTTTGGCATTGAAGGAGTTTGATGGGGATCACCATACAATTTCTCATTATAAATATTTAGCTTGGCAAGGTTTGCAATATTACGGAAAACAAAATAAATACATTACTAATAATGAATTGGATCAATTATTAGTTTTACAAAATGAAGTATATAATGATGACAATACCAACCTTTGCGATTAGGAGTCTTTTATTCTTAGTGATTTCGATATATGGATGTGAATCGACTGAGGACTCTGGTCTATTTGAGCAAACTTTTAATAATATCCTATCAAATTCAGTAATTGATTCAAGATATAATAAACCACCTACGTTTGAGGAATTTAAAAAAGGAGAAAAACCTACAAGAGATATTGCCTATATCGATAGCTTAGCACCATTGGAGATATTTATTGAAAAAATACCGATACAATTAGAAATTGATAGTCTAAATATCAATTTGCCAGAAGATTATCATTTTGTTTTTACTGGAAGAAAGGATATGGTAAGTTACATATCTCAAAAGAAAAGGAGTTTTAAAAATGAAAAATTCGAAGTTTCGTTTTTGAAAAAAATAGATTACCAATCATTTTTTAAAAATGAAAAATTCGATGATCCTAATTTTGGAGGTATTCTACAGTTTAGCAAAGCTTTAATTAATGATAAAAAAAATAAGGCCGTTGTCCTTAAAAGATGGTCTCGTTCAAAATTGGAAAGTATTGAGACACTAATTTTATTTAAAAAAATTGAAGGCAAATGGAAGGTTCTTAAATATTTGCCAATATCTATGTCTTAATAAATAATAGAAATCATTTTGACCCGTCCTAAATTAGCTATACAAATTAATAAATAAATCCTGTTATAGCTATACAAAGCTAATTTTTATCTGATTAAGCCTTTAGCAAGTCGGTTCAAACTACGTGTTCTCCAACACTCCGCCGTTGGAAAGTCCATCCAAAAGCCCGGATGCTGTTATATGATGCCTCATCCACTACTCCATTGTGGAACTATACTCACCCACAAAAAGTGTGGCTGCAGTGTGGGCTCACTGTGGACTTAGTGTAGAGTCATCTTGCTATTTCAGGGTAGTTAAGTAGCTCCAATCAGCTTTTAAATCATCACGATGCGTTCATTGTACCCGTCTAAAACGGTACTGGGCAACGATTTTAGATAGACTTGAGTCGTATTTAAGCTGGTATGCCCCAGCATCTCTGATATAGCTTGCAACGGCACTTCTTGCAGCATAGCCTGAGTAGCAAAACTATGCCGGGCTACGTATGCTGTGAGTGTCTGTTGAATCTGGCATTTTTCACCAATTTTACGCAAGCCTAAGTTATAAAGGCGGCGGGCGCGGTGCAGGTCTTTGTATTGATGGTCTAAGGTTTCGCGATGAATAAACGGAAAGATAAAATCATCCGGCTTCTTATCTTTTGTGTAATGGGCCAGGAGTTCAATAACCTGATCAGTAAGCTTGATGTTATACTGTTTGGCTGTTTTCTTGCGTCTATACTTAACCCTGCCGTCCTGAATGTTCTTAAGTTTTAAAAAAGCCAAATCAATAAAAGGCATGCCGTAGAGCATATAAGATATGAGGAAGTAATTGCGGTGATGAAACAGTGGATCATCTTCCTTTAATTTGAGATTCACGATTTTCCGAATGGAAGGGAGGTCTAAAGCCCGTTTGGCGGTAGGTTCGGTTCTAATCTGATAATGAATAAAGGGATAGGCTTCCTGTTCAATGATCCCGGCCTTAATACCTCGGTTGAACAGGGCACGAATGTTTCGCATATAATTTGCAAGTCCGTTGAGGCTATTCCCTTTTGCCATATGGTATTTATGAAAGCGTTCTAACAAATCCAAGTTCACCTCATTGAACTTAAGATCTGCACCTTTATTAAATGTCCTTAGAACCCCAAGAGTAACTGTGTAAGACTTGGCACTGCCAATACGATCTGCGGCTTTTAGTTCAGCTACGACTTGATCTCCAAAATCAAAAAAGGAATCGTAGACAGCCTTCGTGGTGATTTTATCCCTTAATTCTCTAAGGGAGAGAAACCGCAGTTTTCGCTGATCGTTAAGCTTATTGATAATATCATTTCCTCTGGCTTTTTCTTTTAGGAGTACTGTGTTTAAACGAGAAACAGAAAAGGTGTCACGATAGGAATTTTTCACTTCTTGTTTTAGAGGGTCCCAATACCGTTTTTCGACGGCATATCCTGTAGCTATAGAAGTCGATTTTCCAAGATGAATCAATCGGAAAATTATGGGAAAAGTATTATCTTTTCGCTTGCGTCTAGTGTCTAAAATAAGGTTAAATCGCGTGTTCATAGCTTCAAATTACATAAAAAAAATCGCAAGCTATTTGCAACTATTTTCTGTAATCATCTGATATCAAATGAAATCGAAAATTATTAATATTCTAAAAATCAATAAACTAAGGTTTGTTTAAAGTAATTTTTAGGCACTCCTTAAATTCTCATAATCAGGTGGTCCCTGGTTCGAGCCCAGGTGGGACCACTACTAAAGACAAGCCTTACAGAGACGTAAGGCTTTTTTTATTTTCAAAAATTTTGAAGCGTAAATAAAACCAAATAGCCAGAATTAACGTAAATAAGGTAATTAGGAATATAACAGAAGTTAATTAAGAACATAGTAGCAATATTCCTTGTAAAAAATCGATAAACAGCAACGTTAAACAGCTGAAGTTGTGTAATTTTTCTTAATATTGCCGTGTTTATAAATTGAAGCCCCCACCTTCTATGCGTTCAAAACTATATACATATGTAGTTACGTTAATCCTCTTTGTAGGTACTGCGCATATTGGGTATGCGCAAGGAGGGAAAGAACCTCCTCAACCTGAAGTTAAATCAACTCCTCCTCTTCCTCCTCCTGTTGGACTTCCGACACCAATAGACGACTATATTCCGTACCTTTTGATTTTAGGTGCCTTAGCTGGAGCTTCTTATTTTTATAAGATAGAACGTCAGAAGCCTACAGATTCATAAGACGTTTCACATACTTACCGATCACGTCAAATTCGAGATTAACAATAGAATCCTTTTCGATAGATTTAAATGTGGTGTGTTCGTAGGTATATGGGATAATGGCAACACTAAATTCATTGACTTTTGAATTGACTACCGTAAGACTCACACCATTAATGGTTATTGAACCTTTTTCTATAGTCACATTATTATGAGACGCATCATAACTAAATGTAAAAATCCAGCTTCCATCTTGCGTTTCTTTATTTACACAGGTTGCTGTCTGATCTACGTGTCCTTGAACAATATGACCGTCCAGACGGGTGCCTAAAATCATAGCACGCTCCAGGTTCACGAGATCTCCTTTTTTGAGTTGGTCTAAATTGGTCTTCTTAAGCGTTTCATCGATTGCTGTAACTTTGTAAGAATTATCCTCCAATTCTACAACAGTCAAACAAACACCATTATGCGCAACACTTTGATCAATTTTCAGTTCACTTGAAAGTTTGCTTTTTACGGTAATATGTAAATTTTGACCCTCGCGCTCTAATTTTTCAATACTTCCTAAATCTTCAATAATACCTGTAAACATGTTTGCGTTTTAATTAAGTACTTTTACATTATAATTTACAAAAGAAAGCCAAAGCGGTTTCACATGAAAGGACAAAGTATAAAATTAGGAATAAGCATAGGAGATTTAAACGGAATTGGCGGAGAGGTGGTTTTACGAACCTTTGAGGATGCACGTATGCTTGACTTTTGCACACCGGTTATTTTTGCTTCAGCAAAAACAATAAGCTTTCTTCTCAAGCATTTTAACCTTGATATTAATTTTCAAGGAGTAAAGTCGGCAGATAAAGTGATCGATGGTAAAATAAACGTAGTTAATGTTTGGAAGGATAATCCCAGAATTCATTTTGGTTCTGAGACGCCAGAGGCGGGCAGTTATGCTATAAAATCTTTAAAGGCTGCAGTAAGTGCTTTAAAAGCTGATGAAATTGATGCTTTGGTCACTGCGCCAATCAATAAAGCAAATATTCAAGGAGATGAATTTAATTTCCCAGGCCATACCGATTATTTAAATCAGGAACTTGAAGGCAACAGTCTTATGTTTATGGTTTCAGATAAGCTTAAAGTAGGATTATTAACCGATCACGTTCCGGTGAATGAGGTTACTACAAAAATCACTTCAGATTTAATTAAGCAGAAATTTAAAACGATTCATCATTCATTAGTTCAGGATTTTGGAGTGAGTAAGCCAAAAATCGCATTCTTAGGAATCAACCCGCATGTTGGAGATAATGGCGTCATCGGGAAGGAAGACGATGAAATTCTAATCCCTACCTTAGAAGAACTTCGTGATCAAGGACATTTAACATATGGGCCATATGCTGCTGATAGTTTCTTCGGAAGCGGAAACTATAAGAATTTTGATGCCATCATCGCGGCTTATCACGATCAAGGTTTAATTCCTTTTAAAACTTTGGCTTTTGGAAAAGGAGTAAACTACACTGCCGGACTTAATAAAGTACGCACTTCTCCAGACCATGGAACTGCCTTTGAAATTGCCGGGAAAGGCACTGCAGATATTAATTCTTTTAAAGAAGCTGTGTATAAGGCTTTAGATATTTATAAGAAAAGAGAAGAATATGCTGTCTTGACTGAAAATATTTTGCAAAAACAACCGCGAAAAAAACAATATTCCGGTCGCTCTCGTGGAAAATAAAGATATTTAAAAAATTTATCCACACTTAATTAACAGCTAAATAAAAATTTATATCTTTGCACCCGCCTTTTGCGGAAGTGGAGATTTTAGGAAAGAGAAAGGTAATGAAGCATTTGAAAACGTATACCATACAATTTGTTGGTTTAAAACAAGGGGAACACGATTTTCAATATGAAATTGACAATACGTTCTTTGAGCATTTTGATTATGATGACTTTAATAGCATCGCAGTAGATCTAAAGGTAACTTTGATTAAAAAGTCTACCTTGATGGAGTTCTATTTTGATGCCGAAGGTACTGTAAATGTAAATTGTGATTTAACCAATGAACCTTACGACAACCCATTAGAAACTTCATATAAGTTGGTGGTTAAGTTTGGTCAGGAGTACAATGATGAGATTGATGATATCTTAATTTTGCCACACGGTGAATATGAAGTAAATATCGCTCAGTACATTTATGAAACTTTAGTTCTGGCGATGCCTGCAAAAAGAGTGCATCCGGGAGTTGAAGACGGAACCTTAAAGTCAGACATATTAGACAAACTTGAAGAATTAAGTATAAAAGATAATCAAGAGGAAGAGGAGCAAGAGCCTCAACCAAAGGAAATAGATCCCCGTTGGGACAAACTAAAAGATTTTTTAACAGATAATTAATTTAAACGGTAATGGCACATCCTAAGAGAAAAATCTCGAAAACAAGAAGAGATAAGAGAAGAACACATTACAAAGCTGCAATGCCTAAAATTGGTGTAGACGCCACTACTGGTGAAGCTCACCTTTATCACCGTGCGCACTGGCACGAAGGCAAACTTTATTACAGAGGGCAGGTTGTAATTGATGCAACAGCTGGCGAAGAAGTTGCTTAACAAAGACTTATAAAAAGATTAAACTCCCATCAAAGTGGGAGTTTTTTTTATTTTTTAGAAGGAGCAAAAAACGTTAATTGTAGGCTTTAATTGTTCTATTTTTAGTACTTTTCCTCCCATTTTTTAAGCGAAAAACCTTGTTTTTTCGTAGAAACCAGATTTATATGAGTAAAATCACTGCAGCCATAACTGCTGTTGGCGCTTATGTGCCAGAATATGTGCTTACCAATGAAATTTTGGAAACCATGGTTGAGACCAATGATGAATGGATCACAACCAGAACAGGAATTAAAGAGCGCAGAATCCTAAAAGATCCCGATAAAGGAACTTCTTTTTTAGGTATTAAAGCTGCCGAAGACCTGATCAATAAAAGCGGTGTCGACCCATCAGAAATTGATATGGTCATTATGGCTACCGCAACTCCCGACTTACCCGTGGCATCTACCGCTGCTTATGTAGCAACGCAAATAGGTGCAACAAATGCATTTTCTTACGATTTACAAGCTGCGTGTTCCAGCTTTTTATATGGAATGTCTACAGCTTCGGCATATGTAGCTTCAGGAAAATATAAAAAAGTACTTTTAATAGGAGCAGATAAAATGTCTTCTATTATAGATTATACAGATCGTACTACCTGCATCATCTTTGGTGATGGTGGTGGCGCTGTACTTTTTGAACCTAATGAAGAAGGTCTTGGACTTCAAGACGAATTCTTACGCTCTGATGGTATAGGAAGAGATTTCTTGCGTATTGAAGCGGGAGGTTCTTTAATGCCGGCATCAGAGGAAACCGTAGCAAATAAAAAACACTATGTTTATCAGGACGGCAAAACAGTTTTTAAATTTGCAGTCTCAAATATGGCAGATGTAAGCGAGCGTATTATGCAGCGCAATAACCTAAGTCATGATGACGTTAGTTGGCTTGTAGCACACCAAGCAAATAAACGCATCATTGATGCAACTGCGCGACGCATGGGGCTTGATGATAGCAAAGTGCTTATGAATATAGCACGCTACGGAAACACAACATCTGCGACACTTCCCTTGCTTTTAAATGATTTTGAAAAGCAGTTTAAAAAAGGGGATAATTTAATATTTGCCGCTTTTGGAGGCGGTTTTACTTGGGGTTCCATTTATTTGAAGTGGGCCTACAATGCTTAATTTTTAATCTAACTAACGTTATTAATTATGGATTTAAAAGAAATTCAGAATCTTATCAAGTTTGTTGCTAAATCTGGCGCAAGCGAGGTTAAACTTGAGATGGACGATGTGAAAATCACCATTAGAACTGGTGAAGACAGTAAAGGTGAGACCACAATCCTTCAGCAAGTACCTATGATGGGTTCTGCAATGCCACAGCAAGCAGCTCCTGCAGCACAACCTGCAGCTCCGGCACCAGCCCCTGCAGCTCCAGAAGCTGAAAGGCCAAAGGCAGATGATAGTGACAAATACATTACAGTAAAGTCACCAATCATTGGTACATTCTACCGCAAACCGGCACCAGATAAACCAACTTTTGTTGAAGTTGGAGCAAGTATCAAAGAAGGTGACGTACTTTGCGTTATTGAAGCCATGAAATTATTCAACGAGATCGAAAGTGAAGTTAGCGGTAAGATCGTTAAAGTACTTGTTGATGATTCTTCTCCGGTTGAATTTGACCAACCATTATTCTTGGTAGACCCTGCATAATTATTTATTTGATCTAAAGTTTCCACCTTTGGAAAGCATACGCTGAAAAACTGCGTTTAAAAGATCAAATACTATAGATTAAAGCCTTGTGGCTTAAACTATAAAGCACAACAGATATGTTTAAAAAGATACTTATAGCAAACAGAGGGGAGATTGCACTGCGTGTAATAAGAACCTGTAAAGAAATGGGCATCAAAACTGTAGCGGTTTATTCTACTGCAGATGCCGAAAGTTTGCACGTACGTTTTGCAGATGAAGCCGTTTGTATTGGGCCGGCTCCAAGTAGCGAATCGTATTTGAAAATAGCAAATATTATGGCTGCTGCCGAAATTACAAATGCAGACGCCATTCACCCAGGTTACGGGTTCCTTTCTGAAAATGCTCGTTTTTCAAAAATTTGTCAAGAACACGATGTAAAATTCATCGGAGCATCTCCTGATATGATTTCAAAAATGGGAGATAAAGCAACTGCAAAAGCGACGATGAAAGCTGCCGGAGTTCCTTGTGTTCCCGGTAGTGACGGGATCATCGAAGATTTTGAATCTTGTGAGCGCATCGCAGAAGAAACAGGATATCCTGTAATGCTTAAAGCTACTGCCGGTGGTGGTGGTAAAGGTATGCGCGCTGTTTGGTCAAAAGATGACTTGCGTAAAGCTTGGGATTCTGCTCGCCAAGAAGCTGCTGCATCTTTCGGAAACGACGGGATGTATATGGAAAAGCTTATCGAAGAGCCACGCCATATTGAGATTCAGGTTGTAGGAGACAGCAACGGTAAAGCCTGTCACCTTTCTGAACGTGATTGTTCCGTACAGCGTCGTCATCAAAAACTTACCGAAGAAACACCTTCACCATTTATGACCGATGAACTTCGTGAGAAAATGGGAGCTGCAGCCGTTCGTGCCGCAGAATTCATTAAATATGAAGGAGCCGGTACCGTAGAATTTTTGGTAGATAAACACCGCAATTTCTACTTTATGGAAATGAATACACGTATTCAGGTAGAACATCCTATTACGGAGCAAGTAGTAGATTATGACTTGATTCGCGAGCAAATTCTGGTTGCTGCCGGAGTTGCAATTTCTGGTAAAAACTACTATCCGCAATTGCATTCTATCGAGTGCCGTATCAACGCGGAAGATCCTTATAACAACTTTAGACCTTCACCAGGTAAGATTACCAACTTACACGCGCCGGGCGGTCACGGAGTTCGTATAGATACGCACGTTTACAGCGGGTATTCAATCGTTCCTAACTACGATTCTATGATCGCTAAATTGATCACTACCGCACAAACTCGTGAAGAGGCGATCAATAAAATGAAGCGTGCATTAGATGAGTTTGTTATTGAAGGAATCAAAACAACGATCCCATTCCACAGACAGTTGATGGACGATCCTGCATACATTTCAGGTAACTACACTACTGCCTTTATGGATGATTTTAAAATGAATCCACCGGTAGAAGAATAACGTCTACCTTTCAATAGATATCAACCCTGAACGTTTGTTCGGGGTTTTTTTATGGTTAGCAACAAAGGGTTTTATACCTTAAAGAAGTTTCTTTTGGGCATTACCTGCGCTAGCGATTAGGTCGGTCCTGCCTGCCGGCAAAGGCAGGCTCTCAGGACTCGCTTTCTACCAAAGGGGGCAGAAGAGCTCAAACAAATCCTTCAATACCTAATGCAAAATTCTGCTATCTTTAAGCAGTTATGCAAGAAGCTCATTCTAATCTCTCGTATTGGGAATATAAATCCTGGCTAGCAGATGTCGACTTTACCATTGTGGGAAGTGGCATCACCGGGCTCAGTTGTTCGTTGCAGCTGCGTAAACGCTTTCCAAAGGCTAAAATTTTAATTCTTGAGCGCGGAAGTCTTCCGCAGGGAGCGAGCACAAAAAATGCTGGTTTCGCTTGTTTCGGGAGCGTTTCAGAGCTTTTATCCGATTTAGAACGGCATAGCGAAGACGAAGTTTTAAAACTGGTTAAAATGCGCGTAGAGGGGCTGAAAGTTTTGAGAGAAACTTTAGGCGATCGCGCTATCAATTTCGAAAAATGTGGCGGTTACGAACTTTTTCTAACTACAAATCTTGAGCTTTATGAAAGCTGCTTCAGCCAGATCGAATATCTAAATGAATTGCTCGAACCGGTTTTTGAAAAGCCTGTTTTCAGTAGTGTTCCGAACAGATTTCAGTTTAAGAATGTTCAAGACAATCTCCTGTTTAATACTGAAGAAGGAGCAATAGACACGGGGAAAATGATGCAAGGTCTGCT
The DNA here is from genome assembly GCF_000152985.1 of Leeuwenhoekiella blandensis MED217. Lineage (GTDB taxonomy): Bacteria > Bacteroidota > Bacteroidia > Flavobacteriales > Flavobacteriaceae > Leeuwenhoekiella > Leeuwenhoekiella blandensis. The sequence continues at coordinate 4,224,762 of NZ_CH672395.1, forward strand.
TCAAAAAGCGCTTCAGCAAAATATATTGATCTTAAATAATTGGACGGTTACCGGTTTTGAAACGCTATCGAATAGTGTAGAAATACGAGCAAATTCCATCTCATTCAAAACAAATAAACTGTTTATAGCAACCAATGGTTTTGCAGCACATTTGGGAATTACTCAAGTGCAGCCTGCGCGCAATCAAGTATTGGTGACCAAACCTATTGCTGACCTAAAAATTAAAGGTACGTTTCATCTGGATGAAGGCTATACCTATTTCAGAAATATCGATAACCGAATCCTTTTAGGAGGCGGCCGCAATCTGGATTTAACCGGGGAACAAACCAATGCACTCGGGATTTCAGAAACTATTCAAGCGTATTTAGAAAAGACACTCAGTCAAATAATTCTACCGCAAACTCCAGTTGAAATCGATTATCGCTGGAGCGGAATTCTGGGTGTTGGAGCTCAAAAGAAGCCAATTCTAAAACCGCTTTCTGAACATGTTTTTTGCGGTGTTCGACTTGGTGGAATGGGTGTCGCCATTGGTAGCCAGATAGGGAAGGAGCTGGCGGATTTATTGGCGCCGCCAAAAGCGATGAAGTAGAGCGCTAGATTAGAGCTTCAGTTTTAAATAAACAGCAGTATCTTTTTCTAAAGTTTCAGCAGTATTAAAGTAGATCTTTTGCCCTTGAGCTTCAGCTTCAACGAGGTAGTGACTTCCTTTAAAATAGCTTTTTAAAACGCTGGCTTTGATTTGGGTTTCTTCTTGAGATACCTGCAATTTATGCGGCATAATCAAATGTTTTTCATCATCAAGCTCCAGTGTATTTACGTCTCCAAAAAACGAAGCGACATAAGCATTCTTAGGGTTTTTAAACAAGGCTTCCGGAGTTGCGGTTTGTATAAATTGACCCTCACGCATCATTTTAATTTCGTCTGAAAAAGAAAGTGCTTCTTCGCTGTCGTGCGTAGCAGTAATGCAGGTTATATTTTCTTTTTTCAGATACGCATAGAGATTTCGGCGTAAGGCATTCCGTCTAAAGTTGTCAATATGGCTAAACGGTTCGTCCAGCAACAATAATTCGGGCTCTTTGGCAATCGCACGTGCAAGTGCAACGCGCTGTTTTTGTCCGCCACTCAACAATTTTACGTGTACATCGGCAAAAGCGGTCATATCAACCACTTCAAGAAGTTCGTTGATGCGTTCTTCTCGCTGCTGCATAAAACGACGCGACAAATGTTTCCCAATATTATCTGCCACCGAAATATAGGGCATCAAGTCAAAATCCTGAGCGAGATATTTGATAAAAGGCTCTCCCGGGACCAAGTTAAAGTTGGGGCCTAAAAGTTCGTTGTCGTTCCAAAAAACCGTCCCGTTTTCAACGTGAAGCAAGCCGTAGATGATTTTAAGCAAGGTGCTTTTTCCGCAGCCGCTTTCCCCTAAAATAGAAATGTGCTTTCCTTTTTCTACCGTGAAGTCAAGGTTTTTTAAAACGGTTTTTTCGGTATAGCCGAAGTCGGTTATGTCTACTTTTAGCATAATAGAATATAAAAAGACCTCAAAAGTTATCAAAGCCTTTGAGGTCTTAATTTTATTGGTTTTAAAAAGCTCCGCAGTTAGCCTTTAATTTCTGATTTAGTTTTTTCGGGAAGCACGTCAAAGCCCATATTGTAAAGCGTAAAGGCAAAAATATCTGCTGTTTGCTCAATTTGCTTGCTTACCGGAGTTCCTGCACCGTGGCCGGCATCTGTCTCAATACGTATCAAAACAGGCGCGTCACCGGCTTGTTTCTCTTGCAATTCTGCCGCAAATTTAAAACTGTGTGCAGGAACTACGCGATCATCGTGATCTCCTGTGGTTACTAAGGTCGCAGGATATTCTGTTCCGGTTTTTACATTATGCACAGGAGAATAACCTTTAATGTACTCAAACATTTCTTTGCTGTCTTCTGAAGTTCCATAGTCGTATGCCCAGCCGGCTCCGGCGGTGAATGTGTGATAACGCAGCATATCCATCACACCTACAGCAGGAAGCGCTACCTTCATCAAATCGGGTCTTTGCGTCATCGTTGCACCCACGAGCAAACCACCGTTAGAACCCCCGCGAACGGCCAAATAATCGCTTGAGGTATAGTTTTCTGAAATCAGGTATTCTGCGGCAGCGATAAAGTCATCAAAGACATTTTGCTTTTGCATTTTGGTCCCGGCATCGTGCCATTCTTTACCATATTCGCCGCCACCACGCAGGTTAGGCACGGCATACACACCGCCCATTTCCATCCAGATCGCATTAGTAATGCTGAACGAAGGCGTAAGCGAAATATTAAAACCTCCATAACCATAAAGAATGGTTGGGTTCTTACCGTTACGTTCTAAGCCTTTTTTAAAGGTGATGATCATAGGAACTTTTGTACCGTCTTTTGAGGTATAAAATACTTGCTTGCTCTCGTAATTTTCAGGATCAAAATTGATTGCCGGTTTGCGGAACAATTCAGAAGTTCCAGACTCGATGTCGTATTTGTAAATACTTCCTGGAGAGGTATAGTTGGTAAAACTGTAATAAAGTTCTTTATCTTCTTTTTTAGCACCAAAACCGCCGGCGCTTCCGATACCGGGAAGTTCAACTTCACGTACGAGCTTACCCTCGTAATCGTATTGTTTTACTTGCGAAACCGCATCAACCATATACTCTGCAAAAAAGTAACCACCACCGGTAGAGGGCGAAAGCACATTTTCGGTCTCCGGGATAAAATCTTCCCAGTTTTCTGGAGTTGGATTAGCAGCATCCACGGTAACAATCTTACGGTTGGGCGCATCTTTGTCGGTCACAATGTAAAGTTTAGAACCTACATTTTCGATCACAGAAGTATTGGTTTCTTCCGTATCAACAATCGCAACAAAATCGGCATTTGGCTTGCTCAGATCTTTGATATAAAGCTTGTTTCCCGACGTTGCATTACTAGCGCTCAAGATCAAGTATTTATTGTCTTCTGTAGTCCCGGCACCAATGTAGCGATGCTTTTGCTCAGGCGTACCGCCAAAGATCAGTTCGTCTTCTTTTTGAGCCGTATTCAGCTTGTGGTAATACACTTTATGCTGATCTGTTTTTGCTGAAAGTTCGCTGCCGTCTGGCTTGTCATAACTCGAGTAGTAAAACCCGTCGTTCTCGCGCCAAGAGATTCCGCTAAATTTGATATCGACCAAAGTATCTTCGGTGATCTCTTTGGTTTCAGCATCCATAACCAAAACCTTCCTCCAGTCGCTTCCACCTTCAGAAATACTATACGCAGCAAGTTTTCCATTATCTGAAAAACTAAGTCCGCCTAGTGAAACCGTACCGTCTTCGGCAAAGGTGTTAGGGTCTAAAAATACTTCTGCAGTAGAAGGATCTTCACCGGTTTTATAACGGTAGATCACATATTGATTTTGCAGTCCGTCATTTTTGTAAAAATAGGTGTAATCACCTTCTTTAAAAGGAGCGCCAATTTTCTCGTAGTTCCAGATTTTCTCAAGCTTTTGCTTGATTTCATCTTTAAACGGAATCTTATCTAAATAGCCAAAAGTGGCTTTATTTTCTGCTTTTACCCAAGCCTCAGTCTCGGCACTGCGATCGTCTTCAAGCCAGCGATACGGGTCGGGAACTTCGGTGCCAAAATAGGTGTCAACGGTATCTACCTTTTTCGTTTCAGGATAAGTCACTGCCATTTCAGGGGATTTTTTTTCATTGGTTTCACAGGCGCTGAAGAGAATCGTAAGTGCGCCCACATACGCTAATTTTTTCATTTGAAGCAAAATTGAATTCTTTCAAATATAGTCAGTAAACTTCCTCAGGGCAAGCCTAAGAGGCATTGCTTGGGAACGAATTTTCAATTTCGAGGCAAGCATCGGAGTATTAAACCCTTTGGCGGTGCCAATAAAAAAAACCTCCGAAACGGCAGGTCTCAGAGGTTTGTGAAATTATTAGGTTCTTTTAAACTAAACCAATTCTTTAGCTGCTAGATATTCAGCGATTTGAACCGCGTTGGTTGCTGCACCTTTTCTCAGGTTATCTGCAACGACCCACATATTTAGCGTGTTTTCTTGAGAATAATCACGACGAATACGACCTACAAACACATCGTTTTTACCTTCAGCGTAAATAGGCATTGGGTAAGTATTGGTATCCGGATTATCTTGAATGGTAACACCATCTTGTGCTTGAAGCAGTTGGCGAACTTCCGCCAGGTCAAAATCATTTTCAAACTGTACGTTGATCGCTTCAGAATGGCCACCCACAACCGGGATGCGTACCGCTGTAGCGGTAACTGCAATCGTGTTATCACCTAAGATTTTCTGAGTCTCGTTAACGAGTTTCATTTCTTCTTTGGTATACCCATTTTCGGTAAATACATCACAAGCAGGGATTGCATTGCGGTGAATAGGATATGCGTAAGCCATATCACCTTGCTCTCCTTTGTATTCATTTTCTAACTGTTGAACCGCTTTAACTCCGGTTCCTGTAATCGACTGATAGGTAGAGATCACAAGACGCTTGATCTTGTATTTCTTATGTAAAGGTGCTAAAGCCAAAACCATCTGAATGGTAGAACAGTTAGGGTTAGCGATGATTTTATCAGAATCTTCTAATTCTGAAGCGTTGATCTCAGGAACAATAAGTTTTTTTTCAGGATCCATTCTCCACGCAGAAGAGTTGTCTACCACAGTAGTACCAACTTCTGCAAACTTAGGAGCAAACTCTAACGAAGTCCCACCACCTGCAGAAAAAATCGCGATATCAGGACGTGCTGCAATCGCATCTTCCATAGAACTAATGGTATATTCTTTATCTTTATAGGTAACCGTTTTACCTACCGAGCGTGCGCTCGCAACAGGTATTAATTCGGTTATGGGGAAGTTGCGTTCTGCGAGTACTTGCAACATTACGTGGCCTACCATCCCGGTAGCACCTACAACAGCTACTTTCATAATTTTAATCTTTAGCGTATGTCAATCTCAATATGAGAGATAATTTAAATGGTTTATTAGTGCTGAAATACAGCCAGTCCCGCAGCTTATCTCTTTGCGGACGCCAAAAGTAGCAACACTTTGCAAAAAAGCAGACTATCTTATTAAAAATATACACATTTGTTTAAAAAGTGACATTTTGTATGTTTTAAAAACATTATGTTATTTATATAACAAAAAGAACCCCCGAATTTCTTCGAGGGTTTAGTTAAAATTAGTCTGCAGTGCAGCGGTTTGTGCCCTGAGGCATATAATCAATTATTTCTTTCTCAATTCGTCACGAATTTCGATAAGTAATTCTTCTTGAGTAGGTCCTTTAGGAGCAGCTGGTTTAGCTTCTTCTTTCTTCTTGGTTTTCTCATAACCTTTCAACAACCAGTAAATCACAAAGCCAATGATGATAAAATCAATAACCGCTTGTAGAAAGTTACCGTAGGTCATAATCGCTCCACCGGCTTCTACAGCAGCTTCAACCGTATCATACTCACCGCCGTCTAGAGAAAAGAAGAGGTTATTTACGTTTTTACCACCCATTAAAACGCCAATAACCGGCATAATCACGTCTTTTACAAGAGAGCCAACGATCTTGTTAAACGCTCCACCAATGATTACAGCTGTTGCCAGAGCAACAATGTCTCCCTTCATTAAGAAGGCTTTAAAATCTTTAAAAAATGCCATTTTTGAGTCGGTTTTTAGTTAATTAAGGTTCTAAGATAGATAAATATTAAAAAGTCGAAAAGTAGAAAACGTTAGTTATTCTATAATTTTTCGTTCTATACGTTGAGAAACCGCTGTAATTAACTCATAAGGAATACTTTTAATGCGAGCAGAGAGCGCCACTGCTGATGCCCCTTTTCCAAAAATGACCACCTCATCTCCTTCTTCACAATCAATTTTGGTCACATCAACCATAATCATATCCATACACACATTACCTATGATCGGAGCCTTTTTACCATTGATCATCACATAGCCGCGCCCTTTACCATAAGCACGCGAAATTCCATCAGCGTGGCCAATGGGCAACGTAGCGCTTCGGCCTAATTTTGCAGCTGTATGTGCACGATTGTATCCTACGGTTTCACCAATTGAAATATCATGAATTTGAGAGATCACGGTTTTCAGTGTAGCAACCGGTTTTAATTTAAGATCTTCCTCTTGCGTATTCCCGTAACCGTAAAGTCCGATTCCGGAGCGCACCATATCAAACTGAGCTTGCGGGTAATTAATTATCGCCGAAGTATTGCTTTGATGCAGCATAGGAGTATATCCTAAACCTGCGATCATATGCTTAGCATTGTTCTCAAAATTTTCAATCTGCTGCAGGGTAAAGGTTCGTTCGTTTGGGTCTTCACTGGCTGCGAGATGAGAGAAAAGCGACTTTACCTTTAAAGCTTCGGTGGCGTGAAGTTGTTCAAGAATATCTTTTTCATTCACGTCTTTAAACCCTAGACGGTTTAGGCCGGTGTTGAATTTTATATGAATGGGATATGCTTTTAAGCCTTGTGCTTCAGTGATTTCGGTAAAAGCTTTTAGTACTCTAAAACTATAAATACTAGGCTCAAGCTGATGTTTTATAATTTGGTCAAAGTTTTCGATTTGTGGGTGCAGCACCAAAATAGGTGTTTTTATTCCTGCTTCGCGTAGTGCAACGCCTTCTGCGGTATAAGCAACCGCTAAGTAATCGATACCTTTTTCTTCAAGTTTTTTTGCCACAGCAACAGACGCGCTTCCGTAGGCGTACGCTTTTACAACGCCCAGCATTTTTACGTCTGGTTCTAATTTAGACCGAAGATAGTCATAGTTATGGCTTAAGGCATTTAGGTCTAGTTCTAGAACAGTGTGCGACATTTATTCTTTTGTTTTAGGGTTTTTAAGTTCTTCGGGGTCTTTAACCTCAATGGTTTTAAGACGTTCCCGTAACATTGCTTTATAATAAGCACTACGGCTTAAGGGTTCATATTCTTCAGTTTCTCCCAGCAATACAAGATCATCGCTGGTTGCTTTTCTATAGCTGAATTGCGCCAGATTTCCCGTACGGGTACACACGGCGTGTACTTTGGTAACATACTCTGCGGTAGCCATAAGCGCAGGCATAGGGCCAAAAGGGTTTCCTTTAAAGTCCATATCCAGACCGGCAACAATGACTCTGATTCCACGGTTGGCAAGATCATTACACACCTTCACGATTTCTTCATCAAAAAACTGGGCTTCGTCAATACCTATCACATCACAACCGTCTGCAAGAATAGGAATATTAGCCGCAGCAGGTACCGGAGTAGATCTTATTTCGTTAGCATCATGAGAGATGACCAGCTCATCATCATAGCGGGTATCTATAGCAGGTTTAAAGATTTCAACCTTTTGTTTGGCAAACTTGGCACGCTTTAATCGGCGAATTAATTCTTCGGTTTTACCCGAGAACATAGAGCCACATATGACTTCTATCCATCCAAATTGCTCTTTATGATTAACGGTATTTTCGAGAAACATTTCGTACTTTTCAACCTCTTAAAGGGCAAAGGTGCTATTCTTTGAGGGCTTAGCAAATTTATTAAAAACCCCAGCAAATAAACAGAGCAAACAAAAAACTTATGAAGAAGAAATTAAAATCTGACTTGGTGAGCCTGGCGCACAAGATTTTAAAACTTGACTCAGAGAGTGACTACGAGACCCTAAAAAATGAAGCTCAGAAGATTTATGAAGCACTATCTGTTCTTGCTTATATAGAGGCTAGTTTTGACGCGGGGCAACCTGCAACAGATAAAGCCGAAATTATAAAAGCTTTAGAAGATGAAAATACTGAAGTGATTGCAGAAAGTATTCAAGAAATTCAACAAGAACAGGTTGAAGAAACTCCCACTGAAGCACCCCAAAAAGAGGAAACCGAATTGGAACGCATCGCTCGTATAGCGGCGGCCAACGAAGAACTTTTTGAGCGTTTAAGAACTCCCGAAGAACCAAAGCCTAAAGCAGAAAATCCCAAACCGAAAGAGCAAAAAGAACCCAAGATCAATCAGGCTTCTTTGCATGAACCGGTGATGGAAAAGATCAAGGATATCGTTGCACAAATGCCGCCGGAAGCTGACGCTATTGAAGCGATGTTTCAGCAAATCACACAGCAACCTGATGCGGTGAAAAATGATAAAGACGAGATAGGCGAATATGGTCGTATAGCCGAGTTTGAAGAGGATGAAAAACCACAGGAGAGCAAGCCAAAACGCTTGAATGACCGTATCTCTCGCGGACTTTCCTTTGGACTTAATGATCGTATTGCGTTTATAAAGCATCTTTTTAACGGCAGCGATACCGATTATAACCGGGTGCTTTCTCAACTCAACACCGCAAATTCTGAAGAAGAAGCATTTAACCTTATCGACCAAATGGTAAAACCAGACTATAACAATTGGGAAGGTAAAGAGATGTATGAGACGCGCTTCAAAGAGCTTATCGCTCGTAAATTTGATTAAAAATGGGTAAACTTTACCTTGTTCCCACGCCTATTGGCAATCTGGAGGATATGACCTTTAGAGCGGTAAAAGTACTGCAAGAAGCAGATCTTATTCTTGCCGAAGATACCCGCACCAGTGGGAAGCTTCTCAAACATTTTGAGATCACAACACAGATGCATTCGCATCATATGCACAACGAGCATAAAACGGTTGAAGGTCTTGTAGACCGCATTAAAAACGGTCAAACGCTTGCATTGATAAGTGACGCAGGAACTCCGGCTATTTCAGATCCCGGATTTTTATTAACGCGTGCTTGTGTAGAAGCAGGCTTGGAGGTTGACTGTCTGCCGGGCGCCACAGCTTTTGTCCCGGCTTTGGTTAACAGCGGGCTACCTAATGATAAATTTGTTTTTGAAGGATTTCTTCCGGTGAAAAAAGGAAGACAAACCCGCTTTTTACTTCTGGCGGAAGAAGAGCGCACGATGATCTTTTATGAAAGTCCGCATAAGCTGGTGAAGACCTTAAAAAACATGGTAGAATTCTTTGGTGAAGACCGAAGCATTTCGGTTTCCAGAGAGATCTCAAAACTACATGAAGAGACGGTACGTGGTACCGCAGCCGAGGTTTTAAAACATTTTGAGGCCAAAGCGCCTAAGGGAGAAATTGTGATTATCGTAGGAGGAAAGCCTAAAAGCTAGGCAGTTTCTGCGACTTGTTTAGTTTCAGGCTGCAACAAGTCTAGAAGTCGGTTGATGTCGGCTTTAGCATAGCCTTCAATGATCACTTGTTCAGACTTCTTTTTTTGATTTGAAAATGATGAGGCGATCCTCATAAGCTTCCACATATTTTATTTGAGAAAACCTATAAGTATAACTTCCACCTTTTTCTAGTTTAAAAGAAATCATATGCTTGGTATATCGCACATAGTTCTTCAGCTTAAAAGGAATAAAATGCGGGACAAACAAAAGCAGCATACCCAGAGGTTGAATCAAGGTCCCAAATACAGTTTCTTTTAAAGAAAGCATTCCTACTAAAAACAGAACAAAGCCTACAGCAGCAACGGCTAGTCGCCAAGGTTCATTTTGATTGATAAAAGTGATGTTTTTAGCGCTCATTAATTGTTGTTTTTTAAAATATTCTCAAAAAGAAGCACATCTTCAGTGGCGTAAGACTCGAGGTCCAGCACTAATCCAGGACTTGCTTTGAATAGAATTTCAATGGACTTTCCGTTTACTTTAATTTTTGAGATCGCTTTTCTTTTAATGATTTGTTGAACCCCGGCGAGTTTTAGATTAATGCGTTTTTGGTCATATTGAACCCAATGTGCTTTTTGTTTGCGGTAACTATAGATAATAAGCAGTACACTAAATAGACTATTAATAATGACGTAGGTGCTTACATTTTCAGTTTCTGAAAAAAGAATTTTATAACTAGAAAAGCCCATCGTCAGAAGAATTACTCCTAAAATAAGCAGATTGCTTGTAGAAAAGGTTTTATAAAATTTAATGCGCTTCATGATTGTGAATAAGGAATGTAAATTACACAAAATCAATTAGAAATAAAATGAGGCTAATTTGTAACTTGTACGCTCCCAAATCTAACAATACTGCTATGTACTATAAATTACTTATTGTTTTTCTGGTTTTTTCAAGTTCTTGTCTGGGACAAGGTTTGCCCTTTAAAAAGGTAAATGAGTTTTATCTTAATGGTGACACGCGTGTCATAGGCAACACCATTTTAAGCGATCATCCCACGCGCGTTTATAGACGTTCTAAAGGTCTTAATGATCGTACAGAGATGGTTTATATAGATGTAGATAACAACAAGGAAACATATAGTTCGAGCAGTGCTACATTAGAATTACCGGAACACGCACGTATTAAATATGCGGGTTTATATTGGGCAGCTACCTATCCCGGGGAGCGCGGTAAACAGAAAACACGCAAAAACAGAATTGACTATGTGATCAAGAAAAAGCGGAGTATTCCTTTTGATCAGGTACAGCTACAGCTGCCGGGAAGTGACGCGTATCATTCGGTTATGGGCGAAGTGCTCTATGACGGTATGCAGGATCAAATCACCGAGCTAAAAAATGCTGCTCCCTACGTTTGCTATAGTGATATCACCACCTTGTTACAAACAGAAAACGCAAGATCGGGTACCTATACGCTGGCGAATGTTACGGCACTAGAAGGTTATATGTACGGTGGGAGTTCTGCCGGGTGGATGCTTTATCTGGTTTTTGAAGATCCTGAAGCACCTTTACAATATTTTGCCGGCTATCACGGCTTCAGTTTTATAAATCCTAACAACTCACAAGAGTTAGATTTCAATAATTTTAGAGTGGTAGAAAATGGTTCGGTAAATACCTCGATTACCTTGGCAGCGCTAGAAGGCGATTTGATTTTGGTTGGTGACCAAGTTGGGGTGTACAGCGAGAAAGAAGATGAGTTTGTTCCGCTTAAGAGTCGCGTACGTTATGCCAATAATTTTTTCAACAGCAGTATAACCATAGGTGATAAAAAGTATATTGATCGCATTCCGGAAAACTCAAACACGCTAGGATTTGACTTGGCTAAAGTTGATATTCCTAACGAAAACAATGCATTGATCGCTAACGATGCGACGCGTATGAAGCTTCAGTTTAAAACAGAATCAGACCGATTGTTTGTATTCTTTAATGCTTTTCAAACTGAAATAAGCACGGATTTCTATCAGCGTGTGATCGTTGAAGGTAAGCCAGACCGTATTCCGAATAAAGCAACACTTACAACTCAAGAAGGGGTGAAAAATCGCGCTACTACTGAAGCAGAAAAAGAAGATGTGGCAGTATTAGGAAAGGATGGAGAGACCCTAAAGACTGCTCAAGGCTCTCAGGAAATTCCGGTAGATCGGCCTCAGGCTTTACAAGATATGCTGGCAACAAAACCCATGGCGGTGCCGGGAATGGATCGTGGTTATTACATCGTGAATCATGTTTTTGCGCAGCGTAAAAATGCCTTACGCTGGCAAGAGAAAATGAAATTAAGAGGTCTTTCACCGGTTCGGTTTGTTAATCCAGAAAACAACTATCATTACATTTATATTGATTACAGCACCAATCCTGATGCGCTATACGAGCGGTTGGTTGAATTTAGAAAATTGAATGATTTTGAAGATGCTTGGATTATAAAAGTAAATTTGTAATCAAATAGCTGTTGGTTGAGACCAACGTCAATACGAATCCCACTTAAAACTTATTGCAGCAATGCGATGGACACTCAAACCTATTCCTGAAACTGAGAAAATCAACGCTTTTGCTAAGCAGCTGGCCATACCTGAGAAAATCGCGCAGCTTTTAATTCAGCGCGGAGTAGATACTTATGATAAAGCCAAAGCTTTTTTTAGACCCTCGTTAGAAGATTTGCACGATCCGTTCCTGATGAAAGATATGGATAAGGCGGTTGCCCGCATAAATTCGGCAATAGCTCAAAACGAAAATATTTTGGTTTACGGAGATTATGACGTTGACGGGACCACCAGTGTTGCATTGATGAGTAGCTATCTCAAAACCTTACATCCACAAGTGGCGACCTACATTCCCGATCGTTATGCCGAAGGTTATGGTGTTTCTTATACAGGTATAGATTATGCGCACGACAATGACATCACGCTCATCGTTGCGCTGGATTGCGGGGTAAAAGCAATTGAAAAAGTTGCCTATGCTAAGAAGCTCGGGATCGATTTTATAATTTGTGATCACCACCGTCCCGGTGCAGAAATTCCGGAGGCAGTTGCGGTTTTAGACCCAAAACGGGAGGATTGCGATTATCCGTATAAAGAGCTATGCGGTTGTGGCGTTGGTTTTAAATTGATTCAAGCAATGGAGCAGGAGAAGGGCTTACCGGTAAAAACCCTGGTGCCCTATCTGGATCTTGTGGCAACTGCGATTGGTGCTGATATTGTGCCCATTACCGGTGAAAACCGAGTGCTGGCATTTTACGGTCTTGATGTGATCAATACCCTGCCTCGAACCGGAATTCAAGCTTTGATCGAAAATGTGAACAAAGACGAACTCACGATCACCGATGTGGTCTTTATCATCGCACCACGCATTAACGCGGCGGGAAGAATCAAACACGGTCTACACGCCGTAGAATTACTTACCGAACAAGATTATGAGCGTGCGCAGGAAATGGCTTCAGGGATCGAAGGTTTTAACGCAGAGCGGAAAGATCTTGATAAGGTAATCACGCAGGAAGCCTTATTGCAAATAGAAACGAATAAAGAAGAAAACCGAAAAACCACCGTGGTTTTTCAGGAAAATTGGCACAAAGGTGTGATTGGTATTGTGGCTTCAAGATTAACCGAAACCTATTATCGACCAACTTTAGTATTTACTAAAAGTGGCGAAAAGTTAGCCGCGAGCGCACGTTCTGTAAAAGGTTTTGATGTGTATGATGCTTTAGAGCAGTGTAGCGAACATATAGAACAGTTTGGTGGGCACAAATATGCTGCGGGTCTCACCCTTGGAGAACATCAATATGAAGGTTTTAAACAAAAATTTGAAGAAGTGGTAAGCAGTTCTATTGACGAGCGCTTGCTTATTCCTGAGATCACCATAGATGCCGAACTTGAACTTGATGATATCACTCCAAAATTTTACCGTATTCTTCGGCAATTTGCGCCGTATGGCCCTGGAAATATGACTCCCGTGTTTATGAGTAAAAATCTCACTGATACCGGTTACGGTAAATGTGTAGGTGCAGATGAAACCCATTTAAAATGCAGCGTCACCCAAAATGGAAGTCAGACTATTGGAGCCATTGGTTTTGGGCTGGGTTCCAAATGTGATTTAATTCAGCATAAAAAACCTTTTAAAGCCGCATATTCCTTAGATATTAATGAATGGAATGGTACTAAAAGCATTCAGTTGAAACTGCGGGACATTCAGGAATAATTAATATTCTATTTAGATTTGTTCTAAATAACTTCTGTATATTTGTTTCAAACCTTAGGTTATGAAGCATATTGATATTATTTACCGCAACGATAGTGGCATTTCGTTTTACTGGAAAACTTCAAAACACAGCAGTATTAAAGCGCAGGTTGTTTTTAGGGATATGGGATTTTATTTTACGCTCGATCAACTCAAAGCGTTTGCGCATTTAACTCAGGATACGCTAGCACAAAGCACTTGCAAAGATTGCCCTGCACCACGGGAATGCCGGTCGTTATTGCTTAAAACGCCTTCTCCAGATGTTGATCTGGCGGTAAGTCGGGATGAGGTTTATGCTATTCAGGATCTTTTAGATCAGACGATTTTAAGAATGGAAACGCAACAGTTTATGCAAACCGCATTAAACTAAAAGCTGTATTCTTTCAATTCAAAAGATGTTCCGTCAAAAACACCATAAGTGTAATGTGTGATCCAATCGCCTAGATTGTAATACGTGGAAGATTTGCCAACTTCGATCGTCATCGGTAAATGCCGGTGACCAAAAATGAAGTAATCGTAGTGTGCGGTTTCTAATTTCCGCTTGGCGTATGTAGCCAACCATTCATTTTCTTCTCCAAGGAAATTTTGATCGTCTTCACCACTTATCAACTTATTTTTTACGGAAAGATGCTGTGCTACTCGCACTCCAATATCAGGATGCACCCAACGGAACAACCACTGAAAAAACGGCGAAGTAAACACTTTTTTCATGCGTTTGTAGCCTTTGTCTCCAGGGCCCAGACCGTCGCCGTGGCCTATAAAAAAGCGTTTGTTGTTCAAGTCAAAAATGCGCGGCTCGTGATAAACAGGAATGTCGAGTTCGGTTTTAAAGTAATCCTTCATCCACAAATCGTGATTTCCTACAAAAAAGTAGATCGGGATGCCCTTATCGCGCAGTTGCGCCAGTTTACCTAAAACGCGTACAAAGCCTTTAGGAACAACGGTTTTATATTCAAACCAAAAGTCAAACAGATCACCCAATAAAAAAATCGCTGCAGCATCTGCTTCGATCGCGCTCAACCAAGCGATAAACTTTTTCTCGCGGGGTTTGCTCGCTTCAGCAGTAGGTGCGCCCAAGTGATTATCACTAGAGAAATACACCTTTTTTCCTTCAGGGATATGTATTGCTGTTATGGCTTGATTCATACTTGAAGATTACGCATTATCAGCGGCATACCATTCAGCAAAACTGGTATCGGTTTCCTGCAATTTCAGCGAAAAAAGATTGATATTTTCCGGAAGGTGTTTCTTTATTTTTTCAGCAAAATCAATCACCATCATCTCGCTGGTAGGTTGATAATCTACCAACAACACATTATGCCCACGGTCTGAAAGTTCTTTGGCCAGCTCAACGTGCGGCGTATTTTTATTAAAAACTGTCGCGTGGTCAAATACATCTACGATCTCGCTTTTCACTATTCTTTTAAGATCACCAAAATCGATAACCATCCCAAACTTCACATTGTTGCTATCTGAAATAGGCGTCCCGATCACCGTTACCGAAAGTTTATAACTGTGGCCGTGCACATTGCGACACTTGCCATCGTAGCCATAAAGTGCGTGACCGGTTTCAAAAGAGAACTGTTTGGTGATGCGAATGTTGCTCATAACTATTTTTTAAATTTTCTAACCAAAACCACCACGATAAGTGCAATCGCAAAAATGAGGTAAATACCGGTCCCGCTTAAAAACTGTAAAATATCCATAAATGATATGATTAATTAGGCAAAAGTAACAAAGTCTAAGCGGCGCACCTAGAAAATAATCAAGGGCTTAAAAATTGCGAATTTCGCAATGTTTTTTGTGCGTTATTTGTGCGCAATTTTTGATCCTATTTTTGAGGATTTTATCGCCTATGAATACACAGCTTTTTGAGCAGGTAGATTTTGTTGAAAACCCTACCTATGAGCAGGTTATTACAGATTTACTTGCTTGCAATTATGCCATTGTAGATGACTTTTTTTCTTCGGAAGAAATTGAAGAATTAAGACAATCGCTGAAGGAAGTTTACGAGGCAGATCGTTTTAAAAAGGCAGCTATTGGCAACAAGTTTAATGAAGAGATCGATAAGACCATTCGAGGAGACTTTATTAAATGGATCAATGAAGCTGAAGGAAGACCGCAAGAGCACTTATTTTTTGCTAAAATAAATGACCTTGTTGCCTATCTAAACCGTACATGTTTTCTGGGAATTCTTCAGAAGGAATTTCACTATGCGATTTACCCAAAAGGCACGTTTTATAAAAGGCATCTGGATACCTTTCAAAATGACGATCGCCGTAAACTCTCGATGGTTTGCTATTTAAACGACGACAGTTGGGTGGCAAGCAATGGTGGCGAACTCACGATTTATCTGCCCGAAGGAGAAGGAGAGCGTGCGCTTGATATCATTCCTAAACCCGGTCGCGTGGTGATTTTTGAAAGTCAAATTCTGGAGCACGAGGTAAAACCGGTATTGGCTTCAGAGCGTTTGAGCATTACGGGCTGGTTAAAGACGAGGTAGCTTTTTTAGTCTACTTTTGGTTTAAAGCGTTTTCTGAACTTGAGAATAAGTGCGCCACTTCGTACCATCATCCAAACGGAAAAAGCGATCCAGACCGCGTAGAGTTTCAGTCCAAAATAATCCCCAATAAAAATCGCGGGAACAAAACCTAGAAATGTGGCGGCCATCAGTACGTTGCGCAGGTATTTCATTTCGCCCATTCCTTTAAAAATTCCGTCAAAAATAAAGGCGAGGGCGTTTAACGGTTGCATGAGAATTACCACGAAAAACAGCGCTGTAAATCGTGCGATCACTTCGGGTTCTTTACTGAAAATTAATCCGATAGGTTCATATAAAATGGCAGAGATAAGCATCAATCCGCCGGCAATGATCAGGCTGTACTTGCTCAGCTTTTTACTCAACTCCCAAAGACTTGTGTAATCTTTAGCACCGAGAAAACGGCCTGCGAGAATGTTTCCGGCAGCGGCATATCCATCAATAAAAAATGCCGAAAATAACCAGATGTTGATCAAAATAGTTTGTGCCGCAATGTAGGAAGCGCCATAATCTGTAGCAAACGAATTGGCAAGATATAAGGCAAGATTTAAAGCGATGGTACGTACAAAAAGGTTGAGCGCCATACCCACGAGCCTCCATAGTTCGGGATGAATTGGGAAGAGGAGTTTTAGGCTTACATCGGTTTTGATAAGCACAAGAATCAGTGATAAAACTGCCATTAACGCTTGCGCACCTAGACTGGCATACGCAGCACCTTCAATCTGCATTGCGGGAATGTAGCCCTCGATTCCATAGACCAAAATAAAATCAAGCAGAATATTCACACCGGCACCAATTATTGCAACAACCATTGGCCAAAAGGTATTTTGTAACCCTCTAAAAATGCCGAAAACAGCAAAGGTGAATAAGGTAAGTGGGAAACCCCAAACCCGAATGGAATAATACTGCACGCAGTAGTCGAGGATGAGCCCCGAGGCATTATAGAGCGAAAAAATAGCTTCAATAAAGGGAAGCGTGGTGACCAAGATCACAATACTCAACAGGATATTGAAATAGATCGCCTGCGCCGGAAGCGTGCTGATCTCGTCAATTTTATCAGCACCATAATACTGCGCGATGATGGCTTGCAATGCGCTACGCGTTTGGCCCAAAATCCAAATAAGCGCAGACAAAAACGAACCCACAATACCCACAGCGGCAAGAACTTCTGTAGCATTATCAGGCACATTGCCCACCACAGCCGCATCTGTTGCAGAAAGTATAGGTTCTGCAATACCCGCCAATAATGCCGGAACAGCAAGACGGTTTATATTTTTAAAAGAAAGCGGGTTGGTTGTGGTCATGAGTTTTAGTGTATGGCGAAAATAAGATTTCTAAAGCCGGTATTTACAACACGAGTTCGTAGCAGTAAAACGGAAATTCACTTTGCTTGGGAAAATAGACCGGTTCAAGCTTTTGATAACCCCGTTTAGTATAAAAAATATTATTCCTCTCATTTTTACTGAAGGTGTCCAGCCTAACGGAAGCAAAATCGTGCTCTCGGGCATACTCTTCTGCAAATTGCATCATTTGCTGTGCGATTCCTTGACCTTGCGCTTCAGGATGAACGGCCAGCCGATGAATGTAAATACAGCGGGCGTCAGAAGGCGTCAGCCAGGTGATTTCCTCATAAATCTCATCTTTTAAAGTGGAAACCACAACAGTACCCAGAATACGCTCTTGGTGCGTGTAGATGTAAAGTTCGTTGCGTTTAATATCTTCTTCAAAAGCTGCGTGCGATGGGTAGTGTTCATTCCATTGATAAATACCTTTTGCGATCATCGCTTTTGCGCAATCGGCGGTCACTTGCAAGATTTCATCAACATCTGCAGAAGTAGCGGGTCGTATCATTTAGGGAGGTTTTTTGCAAAAATGAGGCATTTACGCTGAATGTAAAAAGCATCAGCAGCAAAAATGATAATTGGGATGTTTATTAAGGAATTTGGTTATATTTACGCCCTCCAAATGGGGATGTAGCTCAGTTGGCTACCCGCCCGAACGTACCTTTTCGGTACGGGCGGGGAGTGCAAGACTGTATGTAGAATGTATTTTGTATATATTTTAGAGAGTTTAAGCTCTGGAAGAAAGTATGTAGGTTTCACCCAAAATTTAGATGCTAGACTTTTAGAACACAATAGAGGAAATGTAACTTCCACTAAGCCTTTTCGGCCTTGGAAGAGAATTTACTCTGAAGAGCAACCAACCCAAATAGAGGCACGCATGCGTGAGAAATACTTAAAGAGCGCTGCCGGAAGGCGTTGGCGCAAAAAAATGGGGATGTAGCTCAGTTGGCTAGAGTGCTTGACTGGCAGTCAAGAGGTCGTGGGTTCGAATCCCATCTTCTCCACAAAAGAAAACCTGAAGCAATTTCTGTTTCAGGTTTTTTGGTTTTTATAAAAGAGTCCATTTATATGGGAAGCTGATTTATGCAACTCTCAGTCTGTTATCAGATTTATTTTCTGTATATATTCTTTTCAAAATATCCAATGGGAGCTTAAATGCTTCGCATAACTCATCAAGACTATAACCTAATTCATTAAAATGAAGATTAAAACCATTTTGAAGTAGAGTAGGCTTGTCTATAGGTACTTTGATAGATTCTTTTTTCTTTTGTCCGCTTCTGCTTAATTCAATATTTAAATAGCGATATCTGTCGTAGTTAATGCAACCTAAGTCTTTAGCCCTTCTGATAATTGAAGACATTGAGGTTAACCAGTAGCGTTTTAGGTCAGCCAAATATGAAAGTTTTAAATTTCTTAAAGCATTTTTGACAAATTGCGCCGGCATTAAAAATTCGCTCGCAAAGGTATTGGCTTCCATTTCCTTATCTCTATTTAAGGGGATAGGGAATCCGCCTGCTAAATGCATAATTATATGGCCGAGCTCGTGTGCTAAACTAAATCGCTTACGATCATTGTCAAAGTTCTTGTTTATTGCAATTACAGGGTATCCTTCATCTGTTAAGAAAGAAACACCATCAAATTTTTCGAATGCATCAATTTCAGCTACTATCACACCTTTTGATTCAAGCATTTGAAAAATATTATTTACCGGATCACCTTCCTTGATGTTAAGTGTTTTGCGTGTGTAACTAGCTGCATATTCAGGAGTGTAACCTTCTTCTAAGTCAATAGGTATAAGTTTAAATTCAGGCCATTCAACTGAAATTGACATTTGATCAACAATAAAGCCGATTAATTTATTCGTATAGTCTAAGTAAGATCTTTGCTTTTTAGTTATAGTAGCACGTTTTCTGTATTCTGCGTTTTCACAAACTATAGAAATTTTTTGTTCGAAAAAACCCAAAGGGAAGTCTAGGAACTTGATGATTTTCATTAGGATATCATCAGAGAGTACATTTATTCCTTTTTCAAATTTAGAAAGATTTGATTGTGATAACCCATCAATATTCTTTGCTAATTCAGTCTGGGAATAACCTCTGTATTCTCTTGCAAAAATTAGCTGCGTGTGATTCATTTTTATAGTCTAGTTTTAAAGTTAAAGAGAGTTGGAGCCGCTCTGTTATAAATTAACTGCTTTTCTTTTTAGCAGTTTCTCTTAAAGTTGGAGTAGCAGTCGGTGCGACTGGTGATGATGTAGTAATATTAACATTATCAGCACCTGGTAAGTCATTCTGACTGATCGTCCATTTAACTTGGTCTTCATCAATATAAACCAGTTTTGGATCTACAATGTTTCCTAGTCTATTTTTCTGGTAGCCAAAATATAAAATAGGATCCTCAATAAAACTCTCATCATTAAATAATGATAGAGAAGTTTGAGAATTAATAGCCGATACCATTTTTGTCTTGATATTCATAGGCTTATCAAACTTATTCAATTTTT